>NZ_LMDY01000012.1 GCF_001425905.1 Methylibium sp. Root1272 | reverse complement strand
AGCGGGAAGCTGCGCACCTTCGCGGCCTTGGGGATCTGGCCGTTGCCGTGCGGGTTCTTCGTGCACTGGCCGCTGCAGTCGAACTGCAGCGCGTGGTACGGGCAGGCCACCTCGTCGCCGATGCGCTTGCCCAGGTGCAGCGGCGCGAACCGGTGCGGGCAGCGATCGTGCAACGCCACCGGCGTCCCGTTCTGCCTGCGGTAGATCAGGATCGAGGTGTCGAGAATCCTGCGGTGGAACAGCGCCTCCGGCCCGACCTCGGTCGACAGCGCCGCCACGTACCAGGCGTTCAGCAGGTAGGGCTGCTTCCATTCGATCTTCTGCTCCATCTTTCTGTCTCCTTGGGTGTCTGCTGGAACTCGCTGTAAGGGGCGGCGGGCGGCGTCGCACTCGGCTAAAAATCGATCACCAGGCGCGCCGACTTCGAGCGCGAGCAACACGGCGTGAAGCAGTCGTTGGCGGCGTGTTCCGCGGCGCTGAAGTACATGTCGCGGTGCTCGGGCTCGCCGCGCACGACGCGCATCACGCAGGTGCCACAGACGCCCTGCTCGCAGGACACGGGCACGTCGATGCCGTGGGCAGCGAGCGCCTGCACCACGCTCTGGCCGGCCGCGACCGGCACGACCTCCCCGCTGCCGGCCATCTGCACCTCGAAGCCCCGGTCCGTGGAGGTGTCGACGGCGGCGCCCGCGAAGTATTCGAAATGGATGTTCCCCTCCGACCACCCCAGCGCGCGGGCGGTGAGGATCACATGGTCCATGAAGCCCTTCGGGCCGCACACGTAGAGGTGGGTCGTGTCGGCGGTCTGCGCGAGCACCGCGCGCGCATCGAAGCGCTGCGCGGCTTCGCCGTCGTCGAAGTGGAAGTGCACCTGCGCGGCGTAGGCCGCGGCCCGCAGTCGCGGCACGAAGGCGGTGCGCGCCGGCGAGCGGCTGCAGTAGTGCAGCTCGAACGAGGCATCGGCACGCGCCAGGTGCTCTGCCATGCTCAGGATCGGCGTGACGCCGATGCCGCCTGCGATCAGCAGCGAGTGCCGCGCCGGCACCAGCGCGAAGTGGTTGCGTGGTGCGCTGATGCGCAGCCGGCTGCCGCGCAGCAACTGCGCGTGCGCGCTGCGGGACCCGCCGCGCCCCGCCGCCTCGAGCAGCACGCCGATCAGGTAGCGCCCTTGCTCGCCCGGGTCGTTGCACAGCGAGTACTGCCGCACCATGCCGTTCGGCAACTCCACGTCGATGTGCGCCCCGGCGCCGAAGGCCGGCAACGGGCTGCCATCCGCGCGCCGCAGCTCGAAGCTCGCCACGCCCTCGGCCACCGACTCGCGCTCGGCCACCGTCACCTCCAACCATCCATCGTTCGTCACTGCGGGTCTCCATGCTCGGCCCGACACTTGCGGCCGGTTTACGGCACGAAGAATTGCAAGCGCGGTGCCACGCTGGCGCATGACTTCAAGTCATTGATTTGCTTGAGATTTTTCGATGAGCCCGCGTAAACCCGAGGTTCTGGACCCTGGTCGCAGATTCATCATTTGCGACAGCAAGGAACTGCGGGTTGCCGCTTTTGAAGAACAGGCCGGCCCCGACCGGACCGAGGAGACAGCATGCCCCACACCCATCACGCGGCGCCGTCGGCGACGGTCGGTGCCGACGGATCGGACGATCGCACGCTCACCGAGCATCTGCGCTTCTCACCCGACGCCGGCCACATCGTGCTGTTCGAGCAGCGCATGCTGCTGATGCATGCGTCGTCGTTCGCCGAGCTGCGGCGCGAGCTGATCGAGCAGCTGGGCACCGGCAAGGCCCGTGAGCTGTTCACGCGGCTCGGCTACCAGCAGGGCTTCGAGGACGGCCAGCGGCTGCGCGCCCTGTGCGGCACCGATCGCGACCGCATGCTCGCGCTCGGTCCGCGCCTGCGGGAGATCGAGGGCTTCGTGCGCAACCAGCCGATCGACGCGATGCAGTTCGACACCGAAGGCGGTGAGTTCTGGGGCGACTACTACTGGACTTCCTCGTGGGAGGCCGAGGCCCATCTCAAGCACTGCGGCGTGTTCGGCGAACCGGCCTGCTGGATGATGGTGGGCTATGCCAGCGGCTGCTGCACCGCCATCCTCGGGCAGCCCGTGCTGTGGCGCGAGATCGAGTGCGTGGCGATGGGCCACGAGCGCTGCCGCGTCGTCGGTCGCCCGCTCGCCGCCTGGGACGATCTGAGCGAACACGAGACCAACTTCCTGAAGATCGAGTCCTTCGTGCGCACGCCGCCGAAGGCCCGGCCGCCCCGCAGCGTGCCGGCCAAGGTCTGTACCCCGAGCGAGTTCGACGACTTCGTCGGCACCTCGGCCGGCTTCAACGCCGTGGCCAACCTGGTCCGTCGCGTCGGCGTGACCGACTCGACCGTGCTGTTCCGCGGCGAGAGCGGCGTCGGCAAGGAACGCTTCGCGCGCGCACTGCATTCGGTCAGCCGCCGGCACGAGCAAGCGATGGTGTCGATCAACTGCGCGGCCATTCCGCCCGACCTGGTGGAATCCGAGCTGTTCGGCGTCGAGAAAGGCGCCTTCACCGGCGCCGACCACTCGCGGCCCGGCCGCTTCGAGCGGGCCCACGGCGGCACGCTGTTCCTCGACGAGATCAGCAGCCTGCCGCTGCCGGCGCAGGGCAAGCTGCTGCGCGTGCTGCAGGAGCGCGAGATCGAGCGCGTGGGCGACGTGCGCGTGCGCAAGGTCGACGTGCGGCTGGTCGCGGCGTCCAACCGCGACCTGCGCACCGAGGTGGAGGCCGGTCGATTCCGCGAAGACCTGTTCTACCGGCTCAACGTGTTCCCGATCGTCATTCCGCCGCTGCGCGAGCGCCTGGAGGACATTCCGCTGCTCGTCGCGCTGTTCCTCGAACGCTGCAACCGCCGCTGCGGCAAGCGTGTCAGCGGGTTGACCACGCGCGCCTACGACGCGCTGTGGGACTACCACTGGCCCGGCAACGTGCGCGAGCTGGAGAACATGGTCGAGCGCGCGGTGATCCTGGCCGACGACGACGGCAAGATCGACGTGCAGCACCTGTTCTCAGGGGGCGAGCAGCTCAAGCTGCGCTCGCTGAGCGTGGGCGCGCACGGCGAGCTGGTCTCGCGCACCGGCGAAGCCACCGACCAGTGCAAGCGGCTGGCCGACGACCTGCTCGCCCGTCTGCCGTCGTTCGAACAGATCGAATCGCTGCTGTTCGAGCGTGCGATGGAACGCAGTGACGGCAACATCTCCGCGGCCGCGCGCCTGCTGCGCCTGCGGCGCGGACAGGTCGAGTACCGGCTCAAGAAGCGCGAAGCATGAGACCCGCGGCCGAGCGCCGCCGTGCCCTCAGGCGCCGCGCCGGTCGTCCTGGATCAGCTGCTTGAGCCGCCGCCGCACCTTCACCGGCGCCACATCGTTGGTCATCAGCACCGGGTTCAGGCCGAAGAAGTCGGTCGTGCCCATCTCGTGCTGCACCGCCTCGATGATCGGTCCGTCCTCGTTCTCGAAGGCCGCGTGCATGGCCTGGATCTTCATGGCGTTGTAGTCGGCATCCTCGACGCGGTGGTTGCGCCGCGTCGCGAAGTAGTAGTGCGTGGTGTTCGCGGTCTCCGGCGTGCACGTGTGCAGGTCGTACTGGCCGATACAGCCGCGGAGGTCCAGCGCCTGGTCGTCCTGCGTCGCGCCGACCGAGAGCTGGATGTTCGCGGGTGGCGTCCAGGTGATGTCGAAGAAGTGGCGCGCTCCGGCCATGGGTTCCGGCAGGAAGCTGGCAAAGATCAGCATCGCCGGTGTCTGCTGCCATTCCCAGCGAGCGGAGATGGCCTCCTCGCTCTCGCGCATCTGCGGCACCAGCGGCGACAGCTGCCCGCGCGTGGTGATGATCTCGCCGTGCACGTGGTCGATGTGGCTCAGGTCCATCACGTTGTCGATGATCAGCTCGTAGTTCGCCTTCATGTGCATGTAGGTGTACGCCACGCCGGTGTCAGGGCCGGCGTCGAGCTCNGACGCTCTTCCGATCTGCGGGCCGCGACCGACTCGCCACCCTCGCGCAGCTTCGGAATCTGCGGCGACAGTTGCCCCCGCGTGGTGATGATCTCGCCGTGCACGTGGTCGAYGTGGCTCAGGTCCATCACGTTGTCGATGATCAGCTCGTAGTTCGCCTTCATGTGCATGTAGGTGTACGCCACGCCGGTGTCAGGGCCGGCGTCGAGCTCACCGAAGTCCGGCAGTCGGCCCAGGTCGGGCGCCGCTTCGCCCATCCAGATCCACAGGAAACCGTAGCGCTCCTGCAGCGGGAAGCTGCGCACCTTCGCGGCCTTGGGGATCTGGCCGTTGCCGTGCGGGTTCTTCGTGCACTGGCCGCTGCAGTCGAACTGCAGCGCGTGGTACAGGCAGGCCACCTCGTCGCCGATGCGCTTGCCCAGGTCTGCAGCAGCAGGTCGCCGACCAGGTGGCCCCATCCAGATCCACAGGAAACCGTAGCGCTCCTGCAGCGGGAAGCTGCGCACCTTCGCGGCCTTGGGGATCTGGCCGTTGCCGTGCGGGTTCTTCGTGCACTGGCCGCTGCAGTCGAACTGCAGCGCGTGGTACRGGCAGGCCACCTCGTCGCCGATGCGCTTGCCCAGGTGCAGCGGTGCGAACCGGTGCGGGCAACGATCGTGCAACGCCACCGGCGTCCCGTCCTGCCTGCGGTAGATCAGGATCGAGGTGTCGAGGATCCTGCGGTGGAACAGCGCCTCCGGCCCGACCTCGGTCGACAGCGCCGCCACGTACCAGGCGTTCAGCAGAAAAGGGATCTGGGTTTCCATGGAACGTCATGTCTCCGTTGTTGATGGACGTTGCGGTCGAGCGACCCGTCGCAGCCGCACTTCGACCGGTGCGTGGAGGCCTTGAAGCAATCGCAGGGCCAAGCCGGAGGGCAACGCCAAGCCGTTGATTGCGAACATGTTTTCCAGGCGGACCCCGGCATCGACAGCGCGCCTCGGCGCGTGGATTCAGGATCTGCAGCATCGCCACGGCGGCAATTTCGGCATTTCCGGCAAGGCCGTCGCCGTTCGGGGACCGCCGAGGATCAGGTATGGTTACCCGTCCCACGCAAGCGCTCCCTCGAGGTCGCCAGACTCCCATGTCCAGCGAGAACATCCGCCCAACACCGCCAGCCGCCGGCTCGACCGACCGCCGCTCGGGCCAGGACCGGCGGCGTACCGAGTCGCCCCAACCGCCCGGCGGCCGCGAGCGCCGGCGCAACATGGAGCCGCGAAAGCCTGACGTGGCCGAACTGGACCTGTCGCTGTCCCAGTGGGACGCGCTGAACGAGCTCCCGCTGCCCGACCCGCCCCCGAAGAAATAGCCGCGGACGAGACGACGCGATGACCGCTGCCGTCGCCGCACCCGCAGGTCGCGCGATCGGAACGCTGTACCGCGCGCTCTGGCGCCACGCCGCGGGAGCGCGCGGCCAACTGCTCGGCGCGGCGGCACTGCTCACCGCCTCGCAGTTGCTGAGGCTGGCGATGCCCTGGCTGGCCGGGCAGGCGATCAATGCGCTGCAGGGCGGCAACCTGCACGGCGCCGGCCGCTGGATCGCAGCGCTCGCCGCCCTCTACGCGCTGTCGTGGGCGGCCCATGGCCCCGGCCGCATCCTGGAGCGCAACGTCGGCCTGCGCGTGCGCGAGACGCTGGCCGATGCGCTGTACGCGCGCATCGCCGGCGCCCCGCTCGCGTGGCATGACGGGCACCACTCCGGCGAGCTGCAACACCGCGTGCACCAGGCGAGCCGCGCGCTGTCGGACTTCGCGCAGACGCAGTTCGTCTACCTCGCCAGCGCCGTCAACCTGGTGGGGCCGCTGGTCGCGCTGACGCTGCTGTCGCGCACCAGCGGCGCACTGGCGCTCGCCGGCTACGCGGTGATCGGCCTGGTGATCCTGCGCTTCGACCGCGCGCTGATGCAGCTGGCGCGCACCGAGAACGATGCCGACCGCCGCTACGTCGCGGCGCTGCTCGACTTCCTGTCGAACGCATCGACGGTCATCGGTCTGAGACTCACGGCCGCGTCGCGCACGCTGCTGGCGAAGCGCCTCGCGGCGGTGTCGGCACCCCTGCGGCGCACGGTGCTGCTCAACGAGGGCAAGTGGTGCGCGGTCGACGTGATGGGGCTCGCGCTGACCTGGGCGCTGGTCGCCGTGTATGTATGGCAGTCGCGCGCGCCGGGGCAGCAGGCGGTGATGCTGGGCGCGGTCTTCATGGTCTACCAGTACGCGCAGCAGGCGGCGGGCGTGGTGACGTCGATGGCGGCCAACTTCCAGTCCTTCGCCCGGATGCACACCGACTACGGCAGTGCCGCGCCCATCGAGGCCGCGCCGACGCGTGCAGCGGTGCCGGCCGAGGAGCGCATCGACCCTGAAGCCGACTGGCAGGTGCTGCGCGTGGAGGGGCTGGCCTGGGACTATGCAGCACGCGGCGGCGCCGCGGCCGGCAGCGAGCGCCTGGCCCACGGGCTGCGCGAGGTGACGCTCGAACTGCGGCGCGGCCAGCGCGTCGCGCTGGTCGGCCCCAGCGGGGGCGGCAAGAGCACACTGCTGCGCGTGCTGGCGGGCCTCTACACGCCGGGCGGCGGCCGGCTCACGCTCGACGATCGGCCGGCCGACGGGCCGCGGCTGCGCCGACTGGCGACCCTGATCCCGCAGGAGGTCGAGGTGTTCGAGGCGAGCGTGCGCGAGAACCTGAGCTTCGGGCAGGACTGCAGCGACGCCGACCTGCACGCCGCTCTGCACGTGAGCACGTTCGACGAGGTGCTCGTCGCCATCCGGGGCACCGTCGACACGGCGCTATCCGAGCGCGGATTCAACCTGTCGGGCGGCCAGCGGCAGCGCCTCTGCCTGGCGCGCGGCGTACTCGCCGCGCAGGGCAGTTCGCTGCTGCTGCTGGACGAACCCACCAGCGCGCTCGATGCGCCGACCGAAGCCCGCGTGATGGAACGCATCGCACAAGCGTTTCCCACGGCCTGCGTGGTCGCGTCGATCCACCGCCTGAGCCTGCTCGACCGCTTCGACAGCGTCGTGCTGATGGCCGCGGGCTGCGTGGTCGACGCCGGCCCGCGCGACGCCGTCCTGGCGCGCCAGCCCTCGCTGCGACCCATCGTGCCGGCAACGGATTGATCGGCGGCAAGCTGCAGACGTCGTACCTGCTGCGGTGTGCCGCGCCGCGGTGCCGGCGATCGCCCGCTCATATCGGGCATCCTTCACATCCGGCCCCGCCGATCCGCACGGTCGCGCTCCGTGGGACTGCGCTGCGCCCACCGAATGGCCGATATCCATCTTCCAGGACGTACCGGTTCGATGACCCCGACGATGCTCTCCCCGCAACCGAACACGCTGGCCGACCGACCGCCTGCAGGGTGGGTCTACCTGCTGCTGCCGTTGCTGCATTTCGCCAGCGTCAAGCTGACCTTCCTGTGCGCCGTGTCGCCCGAGAACGAGGTGGTGATCTGGCTGCCCAATGCGGTGCTGCTGGCGGCCCTGCTGCACTTCCGGGGCCGGCGCGGCGGGTGGCTGGCCACGCTGACCTTCAGCTCCGACGTGCTCGCCAACCTGCCGGTGTTCCCGCCGCTGCAGGCGGTACTGCTGAGCCTCGTCAACCTCACGGAGGTGACGGTGGCCTACCTGCTGCTGCGCCGTGCCGGCACCTCACCGGGGCTCGAGCGGATCCAGGACCTGGGCAAGTTCGTCGTGATCGGTCCGCTGTTCAGCGCGCTCGTCGCCGCGCTGCTGGCGGGCCTGGTGCTGCGGGAGATGGACGGCGTCGAGACGCCCTATCCCACGCTGGTGTTGCTGTGGTGGTTCGGCGACGGCCTGGGGTTGTTGATCTGCACGCCGCTGCTGCTGGCCCTGGCCCAGCCCGCGCTCGAGCCGGTCCGGCTGCGCTGGCAGGACGGCGTGGTGCTGCTGTTCACGGTCGCGCTGGCCGGCCTGATCCTGTCGGGGCAATCGGAGCGCTGGGGCGGCGTGCCGCTGACGCCCAACCTGCTGCTGCCCTCGATGCTGTACATGGCGGTCCGCTTCGGCACGCGCTGGACCGCACTGGCGGTCGCGCTCATCGCGCTGGCCACCGCCTGGGCCCAGACCACGGGCCACAAGCCCTTCGGCGACGCGTCGCCGCACGAGCTGATCCTGCGCACGCAGGAGTTCATCCTGACACTCAGCATCGTCGGCATGGGCTTCGCCACGCTGCTGAGCGAGCAGCGGGCGCTGACGCGCAGCCTGGAGGACAAGGTGCGCGAGCGCACGCTGAAACTGGAAGAGTCCAACAGCAAGCTCGGCACGCTGAGCGCTACCGACGGCCTGACCGGCATCGCCAACCGGCGGCGCTTCGACGAGTTCATCGCCGGCGAATGGCGCCACGCCCGCCTCAGCGGCCAGCCGCTGGCGCTCGCTCTGCTCGACGTGGACCTGTTCAAGCACTACAACGACCACTACGGCCACCAGGCCGGCGACGACTGCCTGCGCACCATCGCGCAGGTGCTGAGCGCCAACGTGCGCCGCGCCGGCGACCTGGTGGCGCGCTACGGCGGCGAGGAGTTCGCTATTGTCGCGGTGGCAGCCGACGAGGCCAGCGCGCTCGCGATGTCGCGCAGCATCTGCAAGGCCCTCGAGGACCTGGGGCATCGGCACGAGCTCTCACCGTTCGGTGTCGTCACCGCCAGCATCGGCGTGGCGGTGCTGGTGCCCGGCGAGCACGACACCCACGAGACGCTGATCCGCCAGGCCGACCGGGCGCTCTACCGGGCGAAGGCGAACGGGCGCAACCAGGTGGTGCTGGCGAGCGACGCAACTGCCTGATCGTCCCGACCGGCGGGCCGCGCGCCGTGTCCGACTATCCTCCGGCCTGGCCGCCGGCGTGCCGATCGAACGTGTCGCACCGGCTCGTCCCACCGCTCGCGCCCCTGAAAGGATCGTCATATGCCCCGTTGGGCCCTGCTCCTGCCGTTCGCCGCCGCCGCCCTGCTGGGGGCGGCGCTCGCGCTGCCGATGAATGGTGCCATCGCCGCGGCCTGCGCCGTCGCCCTGATCGGCGCGGTGATCGCGGCGGTCCACCACGCCGAGGTCGTGGCGCACCGCGTGGGCGAGCCGTTCGGCACGCTGGTGCTGGCGATCGCGATCACGGTGATCGAGGTGGCGCTCATCGTGTCGATGATGCTGGCCGGCGGCGAAGGCAAGGCCGAGCTGCCGCGCGATACCATCTTCTCGGCGGTGATGATCATCTGCACCGGCGTGGTCGGCATCTGCCTGCTGGTCGGCGGCCTGCACCACCACGAGCAGTCCTTCCAGCTCGACGGCGCGAACTCCGCGCTGGCGGCGCTGGTGGCCATGGCGGGCCTGTCGCTGGTGCTGCCGTCCTTCACGACCAGCTCGAGCGGCGGCACCTACACCGTGTCCCAGCTCGCCTTCGTCGCGATCTCCTCGCTGGCGCTGTGGGCGGTGTTCGTGTTCGTGCAGACGGTGCGCCACCGCGACTACTTCCTGCCGCCGACGAATGCGGACGACGAGGACATCCACGCCAAGCCGCCGTCGAACAGCCAGGCCTGGGCCAGCTTCGGCCTGCTGCTGATCGGGTTGGTGTCGGTGGTGGGCCTGGCCAAGCAACTGTCGCCGACCATCGAGGCGGCCGTGGCGGCCGCCGGCGCGCCGAAGGCGGTGATCGGCATCGCGATCGCGCTGCTGGTGCTGCTGCCGGAGACCTGGGCGGCCGTGCGCGCCGCCCGCGCCGATCGGCTGCAGACGAGCATGAATCTGGCGCTCGGCTCGGCACTGGCCAGCATCGGACTGACCATCCCGGTGGTGGTGGTGGCCGCGGTGCTGCTCGACCTGCCGCTGGTGCTGGGCCTCGCGGCCAAGGACCTGGTGCTGCTGCTGCTGACCTTCATCGTGGGCGCCATCACGCTGGGGACCGGGCGGACCAACCTGATGCAGGGCGCCGTGCACCTGGTGCTGTTCGCCGCCTTCCTGTTCCTCTCGCTGGTGCCCTGACTGAAGCGCCCGACGCTCAGCGCGGCGAGGCCACGACCTCGCCCGCGCTGCTGACACTCACCCGCTGGTAGTCGGCGGCGTATTTTTTCCGCATGCGCAGCAGATCCTTCTGGTAGCGCCGACCGAGCGTGTCCTTCTTGCCGGTGTCGAGAATGCGGCCGGCCACCTTGAAGAACTTGCGCTCCTCTTCCTTCAGGTGGTGCCTCACCTTCTCGCCGAGCCGCTTGGCGGTGTCGAGCCAGGCCTCGCCCTGCTTGTCGGGCACGCTCAAGTCCTCGCACAACTCCTCGATCTCGTGGTGCTCCGACAGGGCATGCCGCGACGACGACAGCCCCGGATCGGTCATCAGCAAGGGCACGTAGAGGAAGCGCTCCTCCGCGGCCGCGTGCGCCTCGAGCTCGACCTTGAGTTGCAGGAAGACCTGCTCGCGCTGCGTGGTGGTGGCGCGCGCCGCCGTCAGCCGGCGGCACAGCTGGCGCTGGATCTCGTGGCTCTCGTGCAGCAGTTCGAACAGGCTCGCGGGCATGGTGGGTATTCCTCCGGTTTGGGATCGACCCAGTATTGCGTTCGACGCCGGCACTGTCCACACGCTGCGGTCGGGTCGCGGCACAGGCGCGCAGCCGTCGGCGGCGTTGTCCTACACGGCGAGTTCCGCCGTCGCCCGCGAGCGCCTGTTGAGCCGGGCCACGAAGCCCCAGCCGACCGCCAGCAGACCGATCGCACCGAAGGCCAGGAAGCGCGCCGGACCGACGACACCCACCAGCCAGCCGCCCAGCGCCACGCCGGCCGACTGCCCGAGGAAGAAGCACGACGCGAAGGCGGCGACGGCCGCGCCACGACGGTCCGGCGCCATCTGCGTGGCATTCACCTGCAGCGTGTTGTGCATCATGTAGAAGCCCAGCCCGGCGACGAAGCACCCGGCCAGCGCCCAGCCCCAGCCCGGCCCGAAGCCGATCGCGACGAGCGCTCCGCACATCATCAGCGAGCCCCAGCGCGCCAGGCCGGCCTCGCCGAGCCGGTGCACCAGGTGGCCGGACGAGACGGCGAAGGCGAAGCCGCCCAGCCCGAACAGCATCACCAGCGCGCCCGCCGCCGACAGCGAGAGCTGGAACGCCTCGTGCACATGCGAGGCGATGAAGGCGAACGGCCCGAACAGGAACAGGCCCTCGAGAAAGACCAGGCCGAGGATCACGCGGGCCCAGGGACGCGACAGCACGCCGCCGAACTCGGTCGCGATGCGGCGCAGCGGCGACTCGCCGCTCGGCGGGCGCATCCGGCGGGCGGCCTCCGGCAAGCGCCGGTTCAGCGTGAACAGCGCGATGCTCACCAGCGCGAAGAAGCCCGCGAGCAGGAAGTACGGAACTCGCCAGCCGAGGTGGTCGGCCGCGAAGCCCCCCAGCCACACCCCGGCCGACAAGCCGCAGATCTGGCCGATCAGGAAGCGTGCGAGAACCGGCTGCCGGCGCTCGTAGTCGACGACATCGCCGATCCACGCCATCGACAGCGGGATCACCGCCGCCGCCGTGGCCCCGGCCAGCACGCGCGCCAGGCGCAGCGCATCGAAGCCGGGCGCCAGCCCGCACAGCACCGACGTGAAGGCGCAGGCCGCGGTGGCCCAGGCGATGACACGGTACTTGCCGTAGCGGTCGCCGAGCGGGCCGAAGAACAGCTGGGCCAGCCCGTAGGCCGTCGCGAACAGGCCGATGACCTGCGAGGCCTGGCCCAGCGTGAGGGCGAATTCGCCGGCCAGGCGCGGCAGCAGGGCATCGTTCACCCGCATCGACAAGCCGCTGCCGAAGGCCGCCAGCGCCAGGCAGGCGATCGCTCCGCGCGGCAGCGGCGGCGAGGAGGAGGAGGAAGAAGGAGGGGACGGCGGCGCGGCAGCGTTCATCAGGCGGGGGCGGGAGACGGCGCGTCCTGACACGGGCAGGCCGGAGAAGACCAGCCGCGACTCTAGGGGAGCACCGTCGCGCGTGCGCAGGCAAGGTCTATCGCAGCCGTGCCAGCCACGCGACGTCTGGCCTGTCAGTTTTCGATCCGGGCCCGCAGCTCCCGCGGTGAACAGCCGAAGCGCCGGCGGAAAGCGCGGCTGAAGTGGGCGGCATCCTTGAAGCCCCACGAGTACGCCAGCTCGCTCACGCGACGCAGGCGCTGCTGCGCGGCACACAGGTCGCGCCGCGCGGCTTCCAGGCGCTCGGCCTGGATCCAGTCGGCCAGCGAGCAGGCCTCGCCGGCCCAGGCCCGGTGCAAGGTGCTCGGTGACACGCCGAGGCGCTCGGCGATGCGGGCCACCGTGAGGTCCGGATCGCGCAGCCGCTCGCGCACCAGCGCCTTCACCTGCTGCCGGTGCAGCGCGGCGAGCCGCGACACCGGCGGTGGCCGGGCGCCCGGCAACGTCGACAGGCCGGCGATCAGGATCTGCGTCACGCCGTCCGCCACCGCCGCGGCCGACTCGGGCGCCAGCGTGGCGATCTCGGCCGACAGCGTCTCGATCATGCCGATCATCAGGTGACCGGCGCCGCGCCGGCCGCTGACCGCGCAGGCGGTGAGCGACGGTGTGTCGGTCAGGGCCGAGCGCAACGTGGGGCCGGGCAGCATCAGCACGTACTGCTGGAACGCCGCGTCGAAACGCAGCTCGTAGGGCCGCGTGCTGTCGTAGAGGGCGAAGTCGCCGGGCGACAGGTGGGCCACACGCCCGTCCTGCACGACCGCGCCGCAGCCCTGCGTCTGGATGCTGACGAGGAAGTAGTCCTCGCTCGCCCGCGCGATCTTGGCTGGCGTGCGGCGCACGCGCTGCGCGCTGGCCGTCACGCGCGACAGCGTCAGCGTGGCCAGCGTGTCGGCGGCGATCTCGCCTTCGAGCCGCGAGGCGTCGCCGATCGCATCGCAGTCCAGCTGCACGTAGGTGTCGCAGACGCCGTCGGTCCAGTAGGCCAGGCGCTGGGCGGGCTCGACGCCGACGGTGGTGAACAGGGTGGCCATGGGGCTGCAGCTTAGGGCCTGTGAGCGCCAGTCGCAACGAGACCGCACCGCGCGCTGCGCGCTGCGGTCAAGAACCGCGCCTCGTGCAGGCAAGCGGCCGGGCCGGATCCGTCGCATGCTCGGTCCCACCGCACGACAGGAGTCTCGCCATGCCGGTTTCGCACCCCAAGTTCCGCGCTGCCGCCGTCCAGGCCGCACCGGTGTTCCTGGACCTCGACGCGTCGATCGACAAGGCCGTGGGCCTGATCGCCGAGGCCGCCGCGCAGGGCGCGCAGCTCGTGGCCTTTCCGGAGACCTGGCTGCCCGGCTACCCGTGGTTCATCTGGCTCGATTCGCCGGCCTGGGCGCTGCAGTTCATCCAGCGCTACCACGACCATTCGTTGGTCGACGGCTCGCCGCAGGCCGATCGCATCGCCCAGGCGGCCCGTGACCACGCCATCATGGTCGTGATGGGCCACAGCGAGAAGGCCGGCGGCAGCCTCTACATGGGCCAGTGGATCATCGACGCCGAGGGCCGCACGGTGGCGCGGCGCCGCAAGCTCAAGCCCACGCACGTGGAGCGCACCGTGTTCGGCGAGGGCGACGGCAGCGACCTCGGCGTGCACGACACCGCGCTCGGCCGCATCGGCGCGCTGTGCTGCTGGGAGCATCTGCAACCGCTGTCGAAGTACGCGATGTACGCGCAGGACGAGCAGGTGCACATCGCCGCCTGGCCGAGCTTCTCGCTCTACCGCGGCGGCGCCCATGCGCTGGGCGCGGAGGTGAACACCGCCGCCAGCCGCATCTACGCGGTCGAGGGCCAGTGCTTCGTGATCGCCCCCTGTGCCACGGTCTCGAAGGAGATGGTGGCGCTGCTGTGCGGCGACGACCCGACGAAGCGACAGCTGCTGCTCGAAGGCGGTGGCTATGCGGGCATCTACGCGCCCGACGGCCGTCTGCTGACCGAGCCGCTGCCGGAGCACACCGAGGGTCTCGTCCTCGCCGAGCTCGACCTGGGCCTGATCACGCTGGCCAAGGCGGCGGCCGATCCGGCCGGCCACTACTCGCGGCCCGACGTGACGCGCCTGCTGCTCGACAAGACACCGCGCGACCGCGTGGTGCTGGCGCCGCAGCGCCCTCCCGGCGCGGCGGCAAGCACCGCCGAGGCCGCAGTGCCGCCGTCCGCCGCGTCGCCCGGCGATCCGGCCGCTGCCGGCCCGTCGACCGCACGCCGCACGGCTTGAGCGTCGGGCGATCGCTGCGTTCACCACGAGCGCCCTTCGCTGCTCAGCCGCCGCGGATGCCCAGCAGGGCTGCCGCCTGCACCGCCGGCGGCCCGCCGAGAAAGAGGTCGGCCACGATCGGCGCCAGCGCGGCCTGGTCGAGCGGGCCCCCGGGCTTCACCCAGGTGAACAGAGCGGATTGTCAGAGGTGAGGAGCCACCGGATCTGACCGCACACCGGCTCGGGCGGATGGGAGCGCTGCCGATGGCGTGGGCAGCGCAGCGGGAGTTGCTGGGGATCGCATAGACCGCCCAACGCAGACCATCACGGCTCCGCGGTGCGGGGCCGATCTTCTTGGGGCGATGATGGTCGGAGGAATTATCCGTACCACTTTGCGAGACCACAGCGAAAGCCTGTCTTGTCAGTCGATGCCGGATGGCCGACCAACTTGATGACCGTGTCTCCGACACGCACCGAAGCGATCGTTCCCGCTGGCGCTGCCTCGTCGCAAACCCTTGTCGGCCCGAAAACGAACCGCGTCGCGGCGGGCTAGCGGGCGTCCGCTTCTCCGGCCGCCTCCTGCAGGCCTTCGAGAGCCTGGAGTAGCTGCCCGCTCGAGGGCGCACGCAGGAATTTGTCGGTGCCCTGCTCCACCTGCTTCTGGGCCTTGGCCCAGTGCGGGGTCGCATCGGCGATCACCTTACGGCCCGCCTTGTTGAGCAGGAGCACGCGCTCGCGCTTGTCGGCAGCCTCCTTCACGTCGACCCAGCCGGCATCGACCAGGAGCTTGACGTTGCGTGAGATCGTCGTCCGGTCGAGCGCGACTTCCACGGCCAGTTGCGTCGAAGTGGCCTCACCCAGCCGGCTCAGGGCCCGCAGCAGCGAGAACTGCGTGATGCGCAGGCCCGCGGGTCGGAGTGCTTCGTCGTAGATGCGCGTCAGCGCGTTCGAGACACGACGGAACTGGGTGCAGTAGCAATCCGTGAACATGCACGCATCATAGGACGAGGATGCCGGGATACAGGGACGCCCCGCTGCATCATCTGCTCAGCCCACACCCAGATCGTCACTCGCCGATCGCCTCCATGTGCTTACGGAGCTCGGCGGGGATCGCTGCCCACCAGGCGGCTTCGCCGCCCGGCAGCGGGAGGAGTTGCCCGTACTCGGCGATCTGCCGTGCGGGCACGTCCACCACGTAGATCTGCACGCAATGCGCAGGCATCTCGGCCGCGTCAGCAACGGCGTTCATGAGCTCGAGCACCAGTCGCTCTTTTGTCTCTCCGTCACGACCGGCTCGAATCTGGCCATGGACGTACACATGATCGGATCGCTGCAGCAGCTTGCCGCCGACAAAGTAGTTTCCAGCCGGAACATCATTGAAGATGACTTGCGCGAAGTAGGCCGGCGCTGAGGCGACCGTGCAGTGCACCCGCGTGATGTCAGCGCCGATTCGCTCCTTCTGTTGTGCTGAAAGCCTCCCTTGGGGCGCGGTAACAACATACGTGGGCATGTCTACTCTCCTGCGTTACGACAAGCGACTGGATTCACGATGAATGCATCATGCAACTACGTGCGTATGCACGCATCATACGGGATCCGTCTCAATGAGATGACGTCGTTTCAAGAGCATCTTCCGGCGAACGAAGGCCTGCACAACGCAACGCGCAACGCAGCCGCACTCGCACTGCCGCCCTCCCCGGCAGCGACGGCTCTCAGCCTTGCGCTTCACGCTCCACGAACGGGGTCGAACTCACCGTCGTGCCATCGTTGTTGCCACACCTCATGCCAAGCTGCAAGTTGTTCGCCAGGCATCGGACGGCCGATGAAATAGCCCTGGGCAACGTCGCAGCCGGCCGCTGACAGGTAGTCCCAGTCCTGACGGTCCTCGATGCCTTCGGCCACGCTCTTCATCCCCAGTTGCGCCGTCATCGTGAGTGTGGCGTCCACGATCGCGCGCAGCGCCGGATTCTCTGCGACCCCGTGGATGAAGCTGCGGTCGAGCTTCAGTTCGTCGAACGGAAAGTCGCGTAACTGCGCGAGCGACGAGTGACCGGTACCGAAGTCGTCGATCGACAAGCCGATGCGTTTCAAGCGCAGCCGGCTCAGGATCTCGAGCGGAGCACGGATGTCCTTCATCAGCCGGCTCTCTGTGACCTCGAGGATCAGGATTTCCGGGGACACATGTTCCTCGGCTGCCGCTTCCGCGACCCGTTCCGGAAAGTCGACCGCAACCAGGCTGTCCATCGATACATTGACCGACATCTGAAGACGCAGCCCGACTCTCTCGCAGGTCTTCACCAGACGCAGCGCGTCCCGGAGCACGCAGCGTGTCAGTGACTCCATCAGCCCGTGGTCCTCGGCCAGGCCGATGAACTGGTCCGGGTACACCATGCCCAGTACCGGGTGCTGCCAGCGCACGAGCGCCTCGACCCCCACCAAGGCCCCGGCGGCAAGATGCACCTTGGGCTGGTAGTGGTTGATCAATTGCGCTTGCTCGATGGCGCGCCCCAAGTCCTCCACCGTGACGGTGCCGAGCACGGCGCGGGCCTGGCGCGCCGGTTCGCCGCTCAGGTGCGTGGCGAGGACTTCACTCAGTTGCTGCGGCGAGACCGGCTTGCCCAGTGTTGCCAACACGGCAATGCCGTGAGCCAGGGCCAGTCGGTGCACGGAATGCAGCACCCTGCTCTCTTCGCCGCTGACCAGCACCAGGCTGCCGCGATAGCCGATGTGCGCCAGATGGCGCACGAATTCGACGCCGTCCATGCCGGGCATCTGCAGATCGCAGAACACGAGCTCGAAGTCCTGCTTCTCCATGGACAGCAGGTCAAGTGCCGGCTGCGCTCCGTCACAGATGGTGACTTCCAGTACCCCGAGCAGCGCGAGTTGTCTGGCCAGCAGCTTGAGCGCAAAGGGGTCATCGTCAACGAGCAGCGTCTTCATGGCAGTGTTGATCCTTGCTACGGCGCAACAGGGCTCGCTACGAGCAATTCGCCGATACGGTGGTCCACGGCTGACAGCGCAGTGTCGAACTGCACCAGGCTCAGCGCCACGCTCTCGCGCTTGCCCGTGCGGCAGGCGTTCTGGAGCTCCGCGCACAGGTCACCCAGGGCGATGGCACCCACCGAGCGCGACGAGGCGCGCAGCCGGTGCGCGATGCTGCCGATTCGCCGGATGTCATCGTCTGCCCGCGCGACGGAGAGTTCTGCAGCGAGCGCACGCGCCGAGTTTCGGAATTCGAGCAGGAACTCCCGTACCACGGCCTGGTCATTGCCGACCAGCGACTGGAGCACCTCGACATCGACCACCAGGCCAGCTGTCGTTACGCCGGGTTCTTCGAGCGGCACGGGCATCGAGTCTTCCGCCTCACCGGGCAGCCAGCGACGAATGGCCGAGCGCAATGCGCGAAGAAGCAAGGGCTTGGTCAGGTACTCGTCCATGCCGGCCGCCAGCGCACGGACTGCCTCGCCCTTCAGCGCGTTGGCGGTCAATGCAAGGATGGGCATCCTCGGCCGCCAGGCGGTGCCTCGCTTCGATTCCTCGGCGCGGATGGCCATCGCCAGGCTGTAGCCGTCCATGCCGGGCATGTGCAGGTCTGTCAGCAGCAAGCCGTACTGGCCCGCACGCCACAGGCGCAGGGCTTCGACGCTGTCGTTGGCCAGTTCGGCGGTATGCCCCAGCAATTCGATCTGGCGCAGGATGACCTTCTGGTTGATCTCGTCATCTTCGGCGACGAGGATCAGGCGGCCCTGCGCCCGCGCCTCGGCGATCGAAGGCGGTTCCATGCGAATCACGCCAGGTTCATCGAAGTCTGTCTCGTAGACCTCATCGGGAGAGGCCCGTGCCGAAGCAATGGCCACTGCATGAAGCAAGGCCACACGACGCAGGCAGTCGCCTTCCAGCGTCACGGCGTTGCCGAAGGAGAGCCTGGCCCTTCGCCCCCTCCCGCGGGTGACGAGGACCTGCCGCGCATCGGGCAGGACGGCGCACGTGGCGCTGAACACGTCGGCCGCCTGCCCGCTGCGTCGGCAGTCCTGGATCAATACCGGGCGCGCCAGGCCACCGGCTTGCGTCACGGCGGCCGCAAGCGTCGGCGGGGTCTGCACGGAGGCTCCGGCATGCACCAGGTAGCGCTCGAAGGTAGTCGCCTGTGCGCCGCCGATCACCAGGCAGTCGACGCCACGCAAGTCAGGCTGGCTGCGCAGCCTCTGGCCTTCCACCGCTTCCAGCGGCAAATGCACGGTGAAGACCGAGCCCTGGCCCATCCGGCTCTGCACGGCGATGCTTCCGCCCATCAAGATCACCAGCCTCTGGCAGATGGCCAGTCCGAGACCGGTCCCGCCGAAGCGGCGCGTCGTCGATGCTTCGGCCTGGTTGAAGGAAGAGAACAGTTGGGCAATCGTCTCGGCCGTCATGCCGATACCGTTGTCCCGCACCTCCAGGACAAGGCGCTGCGGGTCGCCGACCTCGGTATCGACCCGGATCGATACCAGGCCGGGCTGGTGCGGGCGGCCGCCACTGAACTTGATCGCATTGCCGACCAGGTTCAACAGCACCTGCCGCAGTCGGGTCGGATCGGTCCAGATCTGCTCAGGCAGGTCCGGAGAGATGTCGAGATCGAGCCCGACCCCCTTGTCGTCGGCCATCGGCAGCAACGCATCACAGGCTGCTTCGGTCAGGTCCGAGAGGCTCGCGGTCGATCGCTCCAGTTCGAGCCTCCCGGCCTCGATCTTCGAGAAGTCGAGGATGTCGTCGATGATGTTCAACAGCGAAAACGCCGAATCCCGGATGGTCTTGACGGCGTCCGCCTGGAGATCCGGCAGATTGCTGTGTGACAACACCTCGACCATGCCGATGACGCCGTTCATCGGCGTGCGGATCTCGTGGCTCATGGTCGCAAGGAAAGCGCTCTTGGCACGGTTGGCGGCTTCCGCGGCCTCACGGGCGAGCACCAGTTCCGAGGTCCGATCGGCGACGCGGCGCTCCAGCTCGGCGTTCGCGGTCCGGATCTCTTCCTCCGTCTCCTTGCGATCGGCGATGTCGACGCTGAACATCGCGATGCCCTCGAGCGCGGCCAGGATGCTGACGTGGAACCAGACCCTGGACCCGTCCGGAAACAGGAATTCGTGCTCGAGCTGCTGAGGACTGCGCTGTTCCATGCAGCGACGCATCGCTGCAAATACCTCGCTATGTTCGAACCCGGGAGAGACTTCCATCACCGTGCGTCCGAGCATGCCCTCCCTGGCTTGCCGGTTCTGGCGCTCGGCGGTGCTGTTGATGTAGAGATAGCGCCACTCGAAATCGAAGATCTGGCAACCTTCGAGCATGCTGTCCAGGGTGTGCTGGTAGAGCGCTGCACTCGCGCGCAGCGCCTCGGTCATGCGCCCGCGTTCGGTCGTGTCGTGGATCGCAGCCAGCACCATCAACTCGGCCCCCGTGTTCAACGGATTCAGGCTCACGTCGACCGGGAAGATGCTGCCGTCCCGCCGCAGGCCACGCAGGTCGGGGCGTGTCTTGCCCATCGCCTGGGGACGCGGTTCGCTCAGGTACGCGTCGCGCAGCATGGCGAAGCCTTCCCTGTCCTGTTCGGGCATCAACATGTCGCCCTGACTGCCGATCAGCGCCGTGCGATCCCAGCCGAAGATGATCTCCGTCTGGCGATTGACCTGCACGATCGCACCGCGGTTGTCGGTCATCACCAGGGCGGCAGGTGCGCATTCGAACAGATCGACGAAACGACGCTGGTTTGCCACGAGCGCCGCGGTACGCTCCTCGACCCGGCGCTCCAGATCGGTGTTGAGGGCACGCACGGCATCGTCGGCTTCCCGACGAGCCAGCATCTCGCGTCGCACGCCGGTCAGCATCATCACGAAAATCGCCGTCGCACCGGCCAGCGTCAGCATCAGGAAGGCCAGGTAGTCGCGTCGTTCGCGAGCCGCGCGCGCTTCACGCTGGCTCAGCAACACGGCCTCGATGGCATCCATCTCGGATGTGAGCGCAAGGTAGCGGCTCACCAGCACATTCCCGGTGTTCTCTGAGACGGCTGCGCGTGCCGCTTCGAGTCCATCGCGATCACGCAAGTCTGCAATGCGGTCGAGATCCTGGAGCCTGTGCTCCATGACCATCGCGAGGGCGGCCAATCGCTCGGTCTGCGACGGGTTGTCGGCGAGCTGGCTCTGGAGCGTCAGCATCTTCGAGCGCGCCTTCTCCGCATGGGCACTGCTGACGAGCCGCTGTCCGACCGCGCCGGTCAGCAGGTAGTTGCGCTGGGATGACTCTGCATCCGACATCGACGCGTACATCTCCCCCAGTCGCGCGCGTACCTCCTGCGTATGCGCCACCTGCTCGGCGGAATCGACGAAACGTGCGCTGGTGCGGTAGGTGATGCCACCTCCTACCGCCATGAGAACGACAGCACCGACGAGGCCACCGAACACCTTGAACTCGATGGACATTCGAGTCGGCGCCGGCGCCAGCGCGTCGTGTCGATCCCGGCGCGCGAAGGCGATCAGGCTGCCCAAGCCCAGCAGCATGATGGAAAGCAGGGTCGCGACGGAGATCCTGTCGATCGCGAGGTCCGCGTCGATATTGCTCGTCTTCCAGACGCGGACGGTCACGGCAGCGACCCCGAGCAAGGTTGTGGTGAAAGCGGCCAGCCAGACCAGCGGCACGAATCTCGACCTCGACAGGCCAGCGATGGTCAGACCCAGGCAGCCGTAGCCGAGCTGGCCATATCTCGGCGTTTCCTGACCGGAATGCAGGGGCTGCTCGACGCTGGTGCTCGAACCGAAGGACAGCTCATGCATTGCAAGCTGCCAGCCGAATTCGTCCTGCAACAGTGCGACGAGCGCCAGCGCCGCTGCACTCAACCCCAGGCCCGTGGACAGGTTGCGCAGCCCAAACGAAGCAGGCCGCCCCGCCGCGATGAATAGCGCGGTGGCCGTCAAGCTCAAGCCGATGACATCGGCAACATGAGTGTCGAGCGGCGTTGACGAGAGATCCCGCAGGGACGGGACGTCGAGCGTCATTCCGATGAAGGGAAGAATGCCGACGATCAGGCCGAATACGGCCGCCAGTTGGGGCCAAGGCCATCGGCCATCGGCTGTACGCATGAGTGCAAATCTCGAACCGATCCCGCGCACGCCGCGCGGGGTGCTTCGAGCAGAGCACCGCCAATCGGGACGAACGGGTCGAGGCCGTGACGGGTGACCGGGACGTCGATCAGCTAACCCCCACTCGCCGAGGCAGAGAAGAGAGATGCTACGAGCTGATCATACGCGCCGTTCGACGGTGGCCACTCGCGCATCGCCGGGCCGCCCTGCATCCGCAAAGAGGGAATCTCGCGCCAGGAACCGCGATATCACCTTGGGCGGCCGACCAGGGAAGTGCTCCGCCCGGAACCAGGGACCTTCGTCAGCAGCCGTGCGGCAGGCGAGAGACTCTCGCTGCATGGTCAGGTAGACGCGGGTCATCCCGCAGGCCGTGATCCGATCTGACGGGACGCACTCGTGCATGACCTGGCCGAATCCTGAGCACGCGCCAGCGTGACATTCCGCACGCGTGCCGATGCAAGTTGAAAGTTCGACGTAAGTTAGCTGATATTTCAGCTTCATTTCACGCGGTCGCAAGCCGACATCGCCGTCAATGATATTGATGTACTCAATCGTTTGCTTACGCTCGATTAACAACTTGAAAGAGGCATCCCGTGACCTTCTCCAACATGACCGTTCGCGCCAAGCTGACATTGGCTTTCGGCGGACTTTCCGTGCTTGTCCTGCTTGTGGCTGGCTTGGCCGTGAGGTCTCTTGCCGATGAGCATGACCAGTTCGTTGACTATGTGCACGGCGTCAACGCCCGGGCGCAAGCAGCAGCGAACGTTCGGTCGGCAGTTGACCGCCGCGCCATCGCTGCACGCAATCTCGTGCTCATCAGCAAGACCGACGACCTCGCGTCGGAGAAGACAGTGGTCGTTGCCGCGCACGAGGAGGTGCAGCAGAGTCTCGGCAAGCTGAACAAGCTGGTGTCTGATGCCGTGAATCTGACGGACAAGGCACGCGCCTTCGTCACGGAGATGAACAAGATCGAAGCGGCGTATGGTCCGGTCGCCCTGGATATCGTCAGGCTCGCGACCATGGGCAAGCACGACGAGGCCATCGCCAAGATGAATGCCGACTGTCGTCCGCTGTTGGCGGCGCTCGTCAAGACTTCCGACGATTACCGCGACTACACCTTGAGTCGCGCCGCGACGCTGACCGAAACGGCAGAAGCAGACTATGTGCTGCATCGGAATCTTCTGATCCTGGGATGCCTGATTGCATTCTTGTCTGCCGGCATCTCCGGCGCCTTGATCACGCGCAGCCTGACTCGCGCGTTGGGTGCTGAACCAGACCAACTGAGCACTGCCGCCCAACGGGTCGCTCAAGGCGACCTGAGCAAGGTTGAGGGAGTGGCGGCCGCACCGAAGGGTAGCGTCCTGGCGTCCTTGGGCGCCATGCAGGCCAGCCTGGCAGACATCGTCGGACGCGTACGCAACAGCAGCGACAGCATTGCCACCGGCTCGGCGCAGATCGCCACCGGCAATGCCGATCTGAGCCAGCGCACCGAAGAGCAGGCGAGCAACCTCCAACAGACTGCGGCGTCCATGGAGGAGCTGACGGCCACGGTCAAGCAGAACGCAGACACGGCGCGACAGGCAACCCAGCTCGCTGGTTCGGCCTCCGATGCCGCGGCTCAGGGCGGGACCGTTGTGGCCCAGGTCGTCGCCACCATGAGTGCGATCACCGAGTCGAGCAAGAAGATCGCCGACATCATCGGCGTGATCGACGGCATCGCCTTCCAGACCAACATCCTGGCGCTCAACGCCGCAGTGGAAGCGGCCCGCGCCGGCGAGCAAGGCCGTGGCTTCGCGGTGGTGGCGGGTGAAGTGCGCAATCTGGCGCAGCGCAGCGCCCAGGCTGCCAAGGAAATCAAGGAGCTGATCGGAGACAGCGTTGACAAGGTCGAGAACGGCTCGAGGCTCGTCAACGATGCTGGACATTCAATGAACGAGATCGTCGCCCAGGTCAAGCGAGTGAACGATCTCATCAGCGAGATCAGCGCCGCAAGCGTCGAGCAGAGCACCGGCATCAGCCAGGTTGGCGATGCAGTCAGCCAGCTCGATCAGGTGACGCAACAGAATGCGGCGCTGGTTGAGGAAAGTGCGGCCGCCGCAGAAAGCCTGAAGCATCAGGCCGCCACGCTGGCCGATCTGGTGAGCGTGTTCAAGATTGCCGGAGCTTCGGTTGACCATAAGGCATCACGTACTGCAAACGTGTAGCAGGTAGAAAGCAAAACGGGCCCGTAAGGCCCGTGTTTACTAGCTTTCTGGCGGAGAGGGAGGAATCTAACTGACTGTCCAACGCAGTCCAGTCAGATCCACAGAACCGGCCTGCAGCCCAATATTTACGCGGCTTCCACGATTCCACTTGTCTAGCGCCGTCCAAGCGCATACATTCCAATCCATGTCTCAAACGTGGGTTGAGTAGTGGGTACATCGATTGGGCGGAGGACTCTGCACAAGCTGTCGGCCAGACAAGTCGAGGCCGCGAAAGCACCTGGCTACGTTGGCGACGGCGGCGGCCTTTGGCTGCAGGTGAGCCCCACGGGCACCAAGTCCTGGGTGTTCCGATTCACGCGGAACGGACGCTCCCGCGAGATGGGCCTGGGCGCCCTCCACACGGTGTCCCTGGCACGCGCTCGTGAGAAGGCCCGCGAGGCCCGCGAGCTGCTCGTGGATGGTCTAGATCCTCTTGAGGCCCGATCGGCAGAACGCCGCACCGCGGATTCGAATGCCGCGCGAGCCGTCACGTTCGAGGTCGAGGCCGAGACCTACATCGAGGCGCACCGCCACGGGTGGAAGAACGCCAAGCACGCCGACCAGTGGACCAACACGCTGGAGACCTACGCCTACCCGTTCATCGGCAAGCTGTTGGTCAGCGAGATCGACACCGCGCTGGTGATGAAGTGCCTGCAGCCGATCTGGACGACCAAGACCGAGACCGCCTCGCGGGTCCGGGGTCGCATCGAGTCCGTGTTGGATTACGCGACCGCCTTGAAGCACCGCAGCGGCGACAACCCGGCGCGCTGGCGCGGGCACCTGGACAACCTGCTGCCGAAACCGACGAAGGTCTCCAAGACCGAGCACCACGCCGCCCTGCCCTATGCCGAAATCGGCGCATTGATGAAGCTGATCCGTGCCGAGGATGGGCTGTCCGCTCGGGCGCTGGAGTTCACCGTCCTGACCGCTACCCGTACCGGCGAGGCGATCGGCGCCCATTGGTCAGAGATCGATCTGGAGGGCGCCCTGTGGAGCGTGCCGGCCAGCCGAATGAAGGCGGGACTGCCGCACCGCGTGCCGCTCTCCAGACGCGCCCTGAAGTTGCTGGAGGGCTTGCCGAGGTCTGGCCCGCTGGTGTTCCCCGGCATGCGCGAAGGCAAGCCGTTATCGAACATGGCGATGCTGGTTCTGCTGCAGAAGCGCATGGGCCGGCCTGACCTGACCGTCCACGGCTTCCGTTCGACATTCCGGGACTGGGCCGCCGAGTCCACCAACATTGCCAACGAGGTCGTCGAGATGGCCCTGGCGCACAAGATCGAGAACCCCACGGAGGCCGCGTACCGGCGCGGCGAACTCCTCGAACGCCGGGCCAAGCTGATGCAGGCCTGGGCCGACTACTGCGGGCGCGTCCACACCGACGCGACCGTCACCCCGATTCGTGCCAAGAAGGCATGAAGCAAGCGCGGCCGGAAGGTGCTGTAACACCTTCCGGCCGCTGACCGCAACCCACCTACAGAAGAGGTGAATCAATGGCTTCTATGACTGTATCCCCCGCCGGGGACCAATCGCCCACCCCCAAGAGCTACAGCGACTTCTCCCTCCAACTGGGCTGGAAGCTGCATGAGCTGCAGTTCCGGCTCAAGGCTGCCCACGACCTGTTGACGAACAACTCGGCCTATGACTCGGACGACATGGACCAGCTCGGAGTCAGCTACATCATGGCGGGCATCGAAACCGAGCTGACCTCCATGGCCGAGACGCTCACCGACTCCGGCGACATGTACGTTTCGAAGGAGGCCGCTCATGGCTAAGTCCAACACCAACAACCTCGCGAGCTTGCTCGATAAGGCACTGGAGCTGCTGCAGGATCTGCGCGACGACGGCGGGCGCGACTATGCCGTTTGCTGCGCCTTGACGAAGGAGATTGAACGCACCGATGAGCTGATCGCAATTCGACTTGGCGAAGTCCTGGAAGAGCGCCTCCGCGACGGCGCCGTCATCAATTTCATCGAGGAAGCATTGCGTTCGGCGCGCGAGGGGGTGAGCCATGGCTAAGAAGTCCAAAGCCGATTTGACCGTGTGCGCCGAGTTCGACACCTTTGCCGCGCTGCGCGACTGGGCCGATCGGCGAATCAAAGTCGGACCAGACTTGGTGGGAGAGTTCAAGTCGGACGGAAGTGATGAGGCCGTGGCGAACGGCGCGAAGTTGAAGATGTTCGCTGATCGGGTTTGGGCGCTCACCACTCAGGACGGGTTCAGCGAGATCGCGATCATTGCCTTGAAGATGGCGTATTCGGAACTTCTAGCAAAGCGACACCGCTTCCCACAAGATATCGAGCACAGTGCGAAGGTGTGGCGCGCCATCGATGCCATGTGGTGCGCGATGCGGGCCACAGATGACCAGCGACTGCGATCCAAGATTCGGGCGATCTCACGAGAGCTGTGCTCGTTCTCAGACTGGCCCCGATCTGACTGGCCCGGGGTCGCGTGATGCCTGGTGAGAAGCCCAAACCGAAAAAGGCAAAGGCAGCGCCGGGAGGCGCTGACCTACCGAAGGCAACGTCGGGAGACGTGGCTCGCGGGCCTGTGGTTGCATGGAAGTTTGCTGACGGCGGTGTAATGCGCATGCCACTGGAGAAGGTGTTCGACACTGTCAAGAAGCAGGTGGCAGGACTAGCACGCGCCGACGCGATGACAGAGATGTCTCGCAAAGGCGCCGACGCCGCGAAGCTGAAGGCTCAAGCTAAGGGTGCGGCGACTCTTGAGGCAGTGCGGCGCGAGTACGAGAAGCTCCAGACCTCACAGAAAGGTCGAGGAGCAACCGCAATCATCAGCAATCGTCTCAACCTCTCGCTACCGACTGTCAGAGCCCACCTTAAGACTATTCGTGGCGTATGAAAGCAAAGTAGCCCTGGCTACTTTCTTCTATTGACCCGAAATGTGCTGCGTATTGTTGCGCGGCGGTAGTTGAGCTGCTTACGATCGTCCATCGATAACGATCTGGATTGAACCGGACATCTCCGGGGCCGCTCCAGTCGAAAGGATGGACCTGTGAATGACGTTGCTCTGCTCCGACTGCCTGCGGTCTGCGACCTGACCGGCTACAAGCGCAGTTCAATCTACAACCTGATCAAAGCCAAAAAATTCCCGGCTGGCGTCCGACTCGCTGGAGGTGGTGCCGTAGCGTGGCGCGCGCATGAGATCCGGCAATGGATCGAGGCGCAGGGCCAGCAGGTGGCCGCGTGAGAGGCCCGGACGAAAAAGCGCCCGGAGCGGTTGCAGCCGACCGGGCGCTAGAGATAGAACGCACCCCGATTGTCGGCGACAGCACGGACGTTGACAAGAAGTTCGCCACCCTGGCGGCACACCTCGCGCTGAAAGGCTTTGCACTGCATCGCCTGACCTGCGGCGGGTACCTGATCGCACGCTGGGACCGTACCGCGTACGCACCCGATCTGCGCGGCGTGAGCGCCTTCCTGGACCGCACGGAGGGCCGCTGATGGAGCCCGTCTACGCAGCCGAATCCGCCATCGACAAGATCGCGGTCGAGTTTCGAGCCTGGGGCAGGAAGAGGCCCCGCACCCTCAACGCACGGGAGGCCCTCGCTGTCCTGCAGTTCGAAGCCACGTTCATCGCGGTGGCCGCCTGCAATCTGGCGAACGGCAAGCCGCTCACCGCTGAAGACCGGCAGCGCCTACTTGTCGCCGCGCAGCGCTTCGATGTGCTGGCAGATGAGGCCATCGGATGACCGCGCCGCTCCTGGAAGAAGCGCAGGCCAGGTACGACAAGCACCACGGGGTCAAGGCGAAGCCCGAGCCCCTGCTCGACGTGATGGCCGCGCTGAGCCAATGGAAGGTCACTGACGAACAGGTGGAGTTGATGGAAGCAACGCGGATCATCTGGCGCGACACGGTGGCGCTCGGGCATCTGGGGGTCTGGTGCAGCGCGGCGAACGGCGGCAAGAGCGCTCTCGCCCGCTTCGCTGCTGGTGAACTCGCCCACCGGGAATATCACGTCCTGTATCTCAACGAGGATGCCGGCGCCGGTGATCTGCCGGCGATGCACGAGCACGCCAAGCAGCACCGATACACCCTGCTGAACAGCACGCTCACAGGATCGTCGCCCGACGCCCAGCTCGATGTGCTGAATCGGCTCGTCCACGACGGCGCGGATCTCAACGGCTACGTGCTGATCTTCGACACGTTGAAGAAGTACGTGGACCTGATGAGCAAGGGCGGATCGCGGGCGTTCTTCAGGCTCATGCGGGCACTGACCCAGCGCGGCGCCACCATCATCCTCCTGGCCCACACGAACAAGCACATCGGCCTCGACGGCAAGCCGATGTTCGAAGGGGTCGGTGATGTCCGCAACGACGTTGACGAGCTGTTCTACCTGGACGCCACGGACAAGGACGAGCGCGGCATCAGAACCCTGACGCTACGCCCCGACAAGACCCGCTGCGCGGTCAAGGCCGTGACGTTCATGCTGGACACCACCGACATGACGATGCGTGCCCTAGATCGCGTCATCGATGTGCAGGAGATGGAACGCACCCGCCGGCAGCAGGAGCAGGACCGCGAGGTGATCGACGCCATCGACGAGGCGCTGCTCGGCGGCGGCATGAACCGCACGGAGCTGATCGACCTCGCCAGCACCAGAAGCGGCCACGGCGCCAAGAGCGTGCGCAAGGTGCTGGATCGCTACTGCTCCGAAGACACGAGCGACGCGAAGGCGCTCTGGATGGTGACGAACGTTCGCATCAACAACAGCCGGTACATCAGCCGTAAGCCGGGCCGTCTGCCCCCTCTGCCAAACCGCCAAACCGCCGAACCGTTCCAACCTGCCGAACCTGCCGAACCGACGCGCGAGCAGGCATGGAGATGAGCCTCGATTGCCTTGAAACCCGCATGGCTGCTGGGTTCGGCCGGTTTTGTCGGTTTGTTTGGTTCGGTAGGTATTTACCTTTTTACAGGGGGCAGAGATGAACGCCGCTCTCCATGCCGCTGCCTGGCTCTGGCTGTGGTGGTGCTGCCGGGGGGGCCCTCAGGATCTCCCAAGGCGAGCAAGGCCTGACCGCCTCCGAAGTCTTCCTTTCCTAAACCTAACCAGAAACAGGCCGCTGCGCTCAGACGCGGCTCCCAAACACGAGGTGAACTGATGTCGACTTTCTCGAAGGCCTTTGCTGCAAGACAGGCCGCTGCCCAGCTCAAGACCACCATCCGCTTCTGCGGCGCCCCCTTCCGCCGCGTTCCTTATGGCGTGGACTATCCCGATGGACTGCCCCTGTGCCGAGACTGCGGCGTCGAGCACGGCCAGCTTCATGTGCCCACCTGCTGCGTCGAGCGCTGCCCGGTCTGCACCAAGCAAGCCATCGGCTGCGACTGTGCGGATGACGATGAAGTCATGGCGTGATGGACGGACCACGGCACAGCGGGGATACGGTGGACGCTGGCAGCGCGCCCGTGCCGCCTTCCTGGTCCGGCACCCGCTGTGCGTGTTCTGCCGGCGCCAGGGCCGCATCGCGATCGCCGAGGTCGTCGACCACATCAAGCCGCACCGCGGCGATCTCAAGATGTTCTGGGACCGGAACAACTGGCAGGTACTGTGCAAGGTCTGCCATGACCGAGACAAGAAGCGCATCGAGACCGGCAACGTCAAGGTGCAGATCGGGATCGACGGCTGGCCTGTCGAGGGCTGAGGGGGGCGGGGTTCTGGAAATTTCGATGAACGGTTCTCCTGACCGCCTCCGAACCAAAACGCGCGCATCCGCAATTCAGCATATGACCCCTGCGGAGGTTCAAAACGCCTTGGGGGCGCACCGACGTGCTGGTGACCTGTAGTCAAGCCGCCGCCGATCTCGGCGTGTCCGCCAGCCAGGTGCGACGGTGGGTTCAGTCTGGTGCGCCTGTCGCCCGGGACCGGCGGCCGATGCTGGTCGATCTCGAGGATCTGCGGCAGTGGCGTCAGCGCCAGGCCGCCGACGTGCTGCAGGCCGTGGCCATCTCGATGCTCAGGGCCGTGCGGTGCGAGATGGCCGACGGGAAGAGCGCATCCCGACTGCTGGGCATCGACGACCGGCGCGCCGCTGCATTGATGCTGGCTACGTTCGATCGCGTCCACGTCGACCTGACGGGGCACGAGTCCGATGGAGCGGTTCACGAAGCCGTCGCGCAGATGCGCCGCATCGCCGGGCTCGCCGTGTGAACGCGCATGCCGTGCGCGTTTGTCTATTCTGAAATTGCCAACTTGGAAAACGCCATGCTCGACGACAACCCGCTCATCAAGCCCCTCAAGACCGCGTTCTTTGAACGGGCCTACGTCTTCGCTGCGCATCTGCAGGCCGAGGTCGATGCGGGCCAGATGACTTCTGAGGAAGCCAACCGCCGACTCGTCGAGATCATGGGGCAGCCTGAAATGCTGCAGGCAGTCATCGACGCATCGGTCGCCCACGAGACCGTCAACTGAGGATCAACATGCGCGCCTTCTCAACCATCCAGCTCAAGGCCGACGGCTCAGGCGACGGAACCCTGATCGGCATTGCCTCCACTCCAGAAACGGACAGGCAAGGCGATGTTCTCCTGCCTGAAGGAGCGGTGTTCAAGCTCCCGCTGCCGCTGTTGTGGCAGCACCGTCATGACGAACCTCTCGGCTTCGTCACCTCAGCGCGTGTGACATCGAAAGGGATCGAGATCGTCGCGAAGATCGCACTCGGCGTCAGCGAACAGATCGACCGCGCATACAAGCTGGTTCAGTCCGGTCTGGTCCGTGGTCTCTCCGTCGGCTTCCGAGGCCTGGAGGTCGAGCAGATTGCGACCGGCCTCCTCTTCAGGCGCTGGGAGATGCTTGAACTCAGCGCGGTCACGATCGCTGCCAACTCGGGCGCGTCGATCACGGCCGTGAAAGCAGCGTGCGGCGTCCGTACTGCGCCCCGCTTCGGAGGCACCGTGTCTTTGGTGAGCCCTCGCGGCGGTGGCGTGAAGCTCACTACCTCCGGCGGTGGCGTCAAACTCACCCAGCGCGGCATCCGGCTGGTGAAGCCCGGCGTTCGGCTGACTCGGCCCTGAGCATGGACGCTCAAGCGTTGCAACACATACAGCGACAGCTCTCGGTGCTGATGCAAGTCGGCCCTGCTGCTGCTGCCGCAATTGAGAGCCTTGCCGGGCGCCTGGGCGCGATTGAACGTCAAGTCACCGGCATGCAGAAGAAGCTCGATGACGGACAGCGCGGCATCGCATTCCGTGGAGCTTGGCAAGAAGCCGTCGACTACTCCGACGGCTCCATCGTCACGTTCAACCAGCGCGCCTACGTAGCGATACGGGGCGTGCGCGCCGGTGGCGCAGCCCCCAACCGGCAGGGCAGCGGTTGGCTTCACATGTTCGATCAATCGGAGGTTCCGCGATGACAGATCCGTCCATCTCAAGACTGCATGAAGTTTGCGCGATGCTCAGTACCGGTCAGAAGGTCGTGTCTGGAATCGACCCGGAAGTCTTTGGGGCTGCAATCGGCGATCTGATCCGCGAAGCCATCGACCCACTGGTCGATCGCATCCGCGATCTCGAAGCCCGACTTGATCGGCTGCAGGTTTCCACCACCGGAGGTGGCGATGCATGACGAGATCGATCGCGACGCCGTCGAAGAAGTGCACCGCCTCCAGAACCTTGCGGCCCTCAACGCCCTGGTCGAGCGCGGCCAATGGACGCAGCGGGAGGCCGATCACATCCACGCGGCCTTCATGAGGTCCGACGCCCTGCAGACGCTCATCACGCATGACGTTCAGCGGCTGGAGGCCTTCCTGGCCGGCCAGGTTCACTGATCAAGGAGACATTACTTTGGCAAACCGATCGCTGGGCACCTTGTCGCTCGATATCGTTGCGAAGATCGGCGGCTACGTCGACGGCCTAAGCAAGGCCGAACGCGAGACTACCAAGCGCGCCAAGGCGATCGAGTCGGCTTTGAGCGGCGCTGTCGGAGTCCTGGCCGGCGCTGCGTCGATCTCGACGTTCACGGCCTACATCAAGAACGCTACGGACAGCCTCGACCAGCTCAACGATGTAGCCGACGCCACCGGCAGCACGGTCGAGAGCATCAGCGCGCTTGAGGATGTTGCACGCAAGACAGGCGCCACGATCGACACAGTCGAATCCTCGCTGATCAAGTTCAACTCGCAGCTCACGGCGGCCGATGGCAAGAACGAAGTCTCCCGTGCGCTCAAGCAGATCGGCGTCGATGCCGAGGATCTGAAGCGCCTCGACCCCGCAGAAGCGCTGCGTCAAACGGCAGTCGCGCTGTCCAAGTTCGCGAGCGATGGTGACAAAGCCCGCGCAGTGCAGATCTTGTTCGGCAAGTCGGTCAAGGAGGCAGCTCCGTTCCTCAAGGATCTCGCGGAGGCCGGGCAACTCAATGCCACCGTGACCACGAAGCAGGCCGAGCAAGCGGAGAAGTTCAACAAGCAGATCTTCGCGCTCCAGAAGGAACTGAGCGACATCGCTCGCATCACGTCGTTGCCGGTGATCGAGCAACTGAACGACTTCTTCGACGGCATCAGCAGGAAGCGCCAGGCCTACGGGAGTCTGTTCGCCGGCCTGATGGACAACTTCAGGTTCGATCAAGCTGATGATGTTGGTGGGAACCTCACCAAGACGTTCAACGAGATCGAAGCAGCACAAAAGCGCATCGCGCGCATCAACCAGATCACGGCGCGGGACGGCATCAGCGAAGTCCTGGTGAAGCGCTACGAGACAGAGACCAAAGAGCTGTTGGAACAGATCAAGCTGCTGAAGCAGCGCGAGAAGTACCTGCTGCTGAACGGGGCAGATCCCGGCAGCAATGACCCTGCAGAGCTTGCCCGACGTGGCAGAGCCCCCAAGGGCATCGGCGTCATCAAGGACACGCCCAAAATCGGCAAGTCGCCTGTTCCTGGCATCGAAGGAATTCCGCTCGACAGGACCGAAGCCTTCCGGCAATTCGAACTCGCTGCTCAAGCCGCTACCGATCAGGCCCTGGCAACGGCTCGGCTCACCGACGCCGAGAAATTCCGCATCGATGGCCTCGACAAGATGCTCAAGGCGCAGAGCGACCTCAACGCCCTGCTCGATGCCACCCCTTCAGCGCAGCTCGCGAAGGCTCGTGAACAACTCGATCTTCTCGCCGATGCCCTGGCAAAGGCCGCTGATCCTGAACAGGCACAGCGCATCAAGGAGGCGATGGATGCCGTCGCGAAGAATGCCGGCCTGCTCCCGATCATCGACGAAATGGAGAAGGTCAACGAGATCGGCAAGGAACTTGGATTGACGTTCAGCTCCGCATTCGAGGACGCGATCGTCGGCGGCAAGGGATTGAGCGACATCCTGAAGGGCCTGGAGCAGGACATCGTTCGGATCATCACCCGCAAGAGCATCACTGAGCCGCTGGGCGAGGCGATCGGCGGCCTGTTCAAGACCTCCGGTGGCGGTGGAGGCAACATCTTCGAGAGCGCCTTCTCTGCAATCGCAGGAGCATTTTCTGGAGGCTTCGCCGAGGGCGGAACCATCCCTGCGGGCCACTGGGGCGTAGTCGGCGAGAAAGGTCCGGAGCTTGCCTTCGGCGGCGCATCTGGTTTGAACATCACGCCCAACGGTGGAGGCCGACCGCTGATCGTGCATGTCCAAGCGGCACCCAACATGAGCCGCGACAGCGCCATGCAGCAAGGTGCCCAGATCGGCAACGGCATCCAGCGTGCCCTATCGAGGAACGGCTAGGAGGAAGACATGCTTGACAACGAGAACATCGAAGTCGCAGTTCGGCTGACGCTGCACGAACTGCTTTGGGAGATCTTCTACGCACAGGGAGGCGCGCACGACCCGAACGGGCAGCAGACGCTTCTGGCCGCCAAGAACGGGATCGTCGAGCTGATGCTGAAGGGCCGACACGCTGGACTCGTCACCGACGAACAAAAGTCGGAGTGGGACATCAACGCACGGACCATTACCGAACGACTATTCGAGCGGGCTGAGTTGCGCCGTCAAGAGATCGTGGCCGCACTAGGCAAAGGGGGCTGACATGGCTCGATTCGTAGTTTCAGCAGCCGTCGGGGCGTTGTTCCTGATGAACCCGGCAACAGCTGCCTACGCTGGCGTCGCCTTCTCGGTGACGTGCGGTGCTGCACCAGGCCTGTCTCCGAATGATGATGAGCCCTTTGCCGGAATTCCGGCCACGGAGCCAGCTGCAGGATTTCCCGTCACGGACACCGCATGAGCATCGTCAACGTTTTCTTGTGGCCGGAGCGGGCGATCGTGCAAGTCGATACCGAAGGCCACTGCCCCATCTTCGGCGTCATCGAGGTGAGCAAGATGGTGCCGCTGGTCCATGCCAATGCGATCCTTGCCTGTCGTGGCAACGGCGGCTTGCTCAGCCTCCTCTACTCCGGTCTCGGGCGTGTGCCGTGTGACTTCGATTCGCTGGTGGAGCTGATCCCCGAGGTTACGCCGCCGATGGTCGTCCACTACCAGCAACAGGCCCGCGACGCCGGCCTGACTGAAGAACAGATGACGGAGATCCGCGCCACCGATCAAATCATCCTGGTCGGCTGGTCTGAGACCGCAGGACGCATGCAGGGCTGGCGCTTCGAGCGCTGGGGCGAGGAGACCAAGTTCAAGACCTACCCGATCGACCCCTGGTGCATTGCGCCTGCTGCCGACTTCGATGCGAGCCTACCGATGCCGCACGGTGACGACGATCTCAAGCGCATCGCCAAGCGTCAGACCGCTTGGCACCGCGAGCAACTTCCCGGCAAGGCGATCGGCGGCCGAGCACTCTGCGCGGAGATCACCCGCGGCGGCATGACGATCAGGGAGCTTTGTGATCTCGTGCCGTAGCACGTCACCAGCCCGGTCGCACACCACTTGGGGATAGCGTGGTGCGGTGCCATCAACAGAATGTGGCCCGGTGAACTTCCTAGACCGCTCCACCTGGGCCGAGATGTTCGCCCGCTACTACTTGCACCTCGCAGGCACTGGCCGCTGGGTTGACCTGGTGGACCGCGGCCGGTTGCTGTACTCAGCGCACCACCACCTGAATCCGATGACCGTGGCTGCCGCCGAGCGCCGGTCTGATGCGATTGCCAGCACGCAATACTCAAGGCGCGCGATGTGACATCGCGTCCGATTAAGCAGCCTGTTAGCCGCCATGGCTACTTGCCAAGCGAACTAGCCAAGCCGCCGACAGGACGAGCGGCATTCCAACCGCAACGACTGACGCTACTACTGCAATTCAAGTGACATTGCCCATGATGGTTACTTGAGCGCCTTTGCCCAAATGCTGATGCCGCAGTTCATACACTCGCTCGTGAAGTGATTCCAATGCGTACTGTCAGGCGCCACGTGAAAGCGCTTGCCGCACTTTGGGCAGGGAACGAATGACAGGTACAGAGAACAAGCCACGATGACAAACCAACTCGTGACACCGAATAGCCACGTGTACCTGACCAACGCGTCGGTAGCTGTCGGTAGTGCGAAGAGTGCACCCACGGCGATGAACAGGACAACTGGCAGGAGACTGCCTACGAGTCGCGCTGAATTTCGCCAACGTAGCCGAGGAATGACGTACTTGGGATCGTCAGACGGAGCGGAGTTCATGCGGTCTAACGTTTGAGCTCAGCCGCGTGCGGAGGCCGCAGGCCAGATCGCGTCGGCTGGAGCGAAAGGTTAGACGGCACGCTCATAGACCTGAACCATCTCTTGCAATTTAGTGCGCTCGTTGCCTGGAACGTCTGCGGCGAGATCTGACGCAACGCCTGAGGCCATGTAGAACTCGGTGTCGTTTCGAATGATGCCTCGCTTGAGCAGGCGCTTGTACTGAGCAGAGTACCGGCGCCGCAAGCTCGAAAACGAAACAAGACCTCGTTCGGTGAGCGCTTGGTCTAACAGCTCAATTGCTTCTGCGTTTGCGTGAGCCAAATCTTCGAGGGTGTCATTGACAGCCTGGCGGAGGCCCACGAGAGCCTTGCTTCGGCCGAACTCCTTGACGATGGCCGCCAAGCTTTGCTCGTACACGGACTCGCTCTGCCTCTTGCAATAGACAACGTAGAAGCGAAGGTAGCCATCAAGCTGCTCGAACTCTGCGGCGTTCTGCGGTGACAGCGCTCTTGCCATGCTTGCTGCTTAACGTTTGAGCTGAGCGGGCCGGAACCGGCTTGGTACCTGGGCCGCGAGGCGCAGCATAGACCATGAGCGCTTCGCGGCCCAGGTGCCATGCCGGTGGAGGTCCGCCTCGAGCGAAGGGTTAGGCCGCACTCCTTGGGCGCGACTGAATGAGCTTGGAGAGTAACTGCTCGGCGGACCAGTTTCTTGTGAGCCAAACGACCAGCGCACCACAGCTCAGCTGGCGCCAGACGTTGCCTTGAAATCGGCGATTGTTGTCGTAGAAGTCGTTTGCCACCCACCAGGCCACGAGCAGACTTGGTTTATATGGACCTGGATCCAGGGACAGCGGCAGGTAGGTGTACGGTGAAATGTGCATTGCCTCGGGTGCTCCGACGCCGCGGGCTTGCTGCCACAAGGCCAGTTGACTCTCGCGAGACGCCATGACGGGAGGAGGTGTCGGTGTGCCGGACACGGCCAGCAAGCCGAGACCGTAGAGCGCCCAGGGGCCACCTAGTACGAGAAGCACCAAGCTTAGAAGAATGACTTTGACAAGACGCATCAAGAGCGCAGACGGCGGTGGCTGTGCGGCCTAACGTTTGACTTAAGCGGCGCCGTCAGGCGTCCGCTTGAAGGAAGGGTTAGACCGCTTCATCTGAGCGTGACCATCTTGCGATGCGGGCCACAGTACCTCTGACTCGCGGCGCTCCGCTGCACGGTGTGAAAGACATTGATCTGCACATACTTTCCTCTCGCCCCAAGCCCACAGAAGTAGGCGTTCGGAAGGCCATCTAGCGCATGGAACGCGTAGCAGTCTCGCAACGTGAAGTCGGCCGGCCAGTCTGGAGACTTTGCCGTCATATCGCGAAGGCAACCTGTTCGGAGGAAGTTCCTGATTGCTTCATAGGAATTGGGGCCGGTGGATTGCGCCACGAGTTCTCCAACACCTTCGCAGCGGATAACGAGTGAGAACAGGGCCATTGCGGTCTAACTTTGTTATAGGGAGACAGTTTCGCCGGATAACACGGCGCGTTGTCTCCCCAAATGGGTGGATGTTGTGGTCCTGCAGGCCGCTTGCTGCCTAGCCTTCAGGGTTTCGAACTGGACGTTCATCCAGCATTAATTCTCCGACAAAAGCGGCACCGCTCATGGGTCCTGCTCCCGGTCAATGCTCGCACGTCGGCACCTTCGCAAGCGCGACCGCGGGGGCGGTTGATGCGCATCAAGGCTAGATCGACCTGGCCCGACAGCGTGCACTGCGGCGCAAGAATCATCCATGGACAAGGAACTGCGCTCTGCCTGGGTCGGAGCTAGTCGCGGCGCTACGATGCGCCCATGTGCTTCTCTGCCCAGCTCGTAGACGCCTACCGTCAGCACTGCCGCCGCTGGGGTGCCTTCATCTCGCTGGAGGAGTTCAAGGATTTGTATGGGCCTGCGTTCAGCGATAGACGCAAGGTCCCCAAGATGATCGACCAGCTGTTCATCGATCCTCAGACCGACGACGAGCGGGCCATCAAGACACTGATCGACCGGCGCAACGCCGAGCTGGCCACCGAGTACGAGCAAGAGCTGTTCAAGCAGCGCACCCGGCTGGCAGACGCCGAACGCAAGCTCGCGGTCAAGGAGACCAAGGCCGCCGCCGAGAGCAGGCGCATTGCAACGGACAAGGTCGAGGCACTGAAGCGCAAGCTCGATGACCTGCGCCGCACCGAGCCCAAGGATCGCGATGCGCGGATCTTCCCCGGCGTCTACGCCCCGGTGATCGTCAGCGAAGGCGGCAAGCTCGTGGTGAAGCCGATGCGCTACCAGTGCCGCCCAGCCGGCAAGCCGGCGTTCTACGACATCAAGTATCCCGGCACGTACAACGCCCGCAGGGACAACCTCGAAGGCTTCTGGAAAGGCCAGTTCGGCCACACCCACGGGCTCATGATCGTCAAGACCTTCTACGAGAACGTCGACCGCGACGGCAAGAACGTGGTGCTGCAGTTCACCCCCGACGATCGAGAGCCGATGCTGGTGGCCTGCCTGTGGTCACGCTGGACCGGGAAGGACGAACCGGAGTTGCTGAGCTTCGCCGCCATCACCGACGACCCACCGCCCGAGGTGGCAGCTGCAGGGCATGACCGCTGCATCGTGCAGATCAAGCCCGAGAACGTCGGGGCCTGGCTCAATCCTGACCCGAGGAATCTGGCGGCCAGCTACGCGATCCTCGATGACCGACCGCGGCCCTACTACGAGCACCGCCTAGCCGCGTGAGTCTTTAGGGTGAAAACCCAGCGGCCGTGTCGACATGTCCGCAAGCGTCCGATGAAGTGCAATACTGTATGTTCATACAGTGTTTGGGGCAGCATCATGGACGCACAGGAATGGCAGCGTGGCGTCGCCGCGCGCCTGCAAAACCAATGGCCGACGATCCCGATCGACGAGCTGCTCGACGCGGCCGGCGACCTCTGGTGCGATGAGCACTGGCGGGCCATGTCGCCCGAGGAAGCTGCGGTGCGATGGCTGAAGCTGGGCGTGCTGGCTGACTGAGATGCCAGCGACGTTCGAGGCAGTAGACGGCAGCTACAGGTTCAAGTGCGCCGCCTGCGAGTCCACCAGGTGCTCGCGAGTCACGGTCAAGAAGCGCAACGGCATCTTGTACGAGACCGAGTTCGCGAAGTGCTCCGATTGCCGAGTGATGTACCACCACCCTGGGCCGCTGCCGGTGCTCGATCAAGCCCCGCCGGCCTTCCACTCGGGACACTTGGCGCACCCACCGCCCTCCCCGCCGCAGTTCACCGAGCCGGTGAATCCGTTTGGGAAGCCGAACCGGCGACATCGCTAATGCCAACGCTTGATCCATTTGCGCGCGCCACGAACTCTGTCGTGCGCGGTGACTAAAGCGATGGCACAGTGCGTGTTCCAAAACTAGGAAGCGAACATGTACGGAATCCGGACCGCAGCACTGCTTGCCCTTGTCATTGTCTTGTCGGGCTGTGCGACGAAGAACTATGGTCGGCAGGGTGACGTGACTGACTTTGAAAAGAACACGATGACGTGCCGCGAGTTGGAGCTGGAGACCGCCAAAGTTCATGGTTTTCTGTCCCGAGTTGAGCAGGAAAGTCAGTTCGACGGGCGGTCAGTGCTCTCATTCCTGGGGGACTTCGGCGTCGGCAACGTGCTCGAAAAATCAAGCGCCACCGAGAGCGCAAACAAGCGCTTAGCTCAACTCCAAGACGCGCGTGCAGTTCGACGATGCGGGACTGTGGCTGACGCCCCTACAGCGAATGGCGCGGCGCCTGTTGCCCAAGCCCCGGCCGCTAAACCAGTTGCGGCCCCTACAGGGCAAGAGTCATATCAAGTGCAACGAATGGCGCGCGATCTCTCATGCCACACGGATCCGTCTCCTGTCTTGACCGGAAAGGGCCCAGGCTTCGAGGCCTACTCGGTTTCGTGCAGCAACGGAGACGCTCTCATGGTGCGTTGCGAGTTCGGCAACTGCAGAACTCTTCGATAGCTCGATATGTGACTAGCGTCGCTGAAGTTCGGTAGATATGAACACCGGCCCATCACTGCTTCTAGCCGCAGCTGTATTGACTTCGGGCGGCTGCGCTACCGACGGCGCGCCGCCAAGCAAAGGCGCCGTCAAAGTGACAACGGCTGACGCAGTGACTGGCTGCGCCTACATCGACGATGTCGTGGGCACATCAGGCTGGTATGGCTTGTTCGCAACGCGCGGGGTCGAAAACGCCCGCGGTGAGCTGCTCAATCGCGCTCAGGCTGCCGGCGCGACGCATGTGGTGTGGAGCGCGCCGTCGCTGACCTACGGCAGCACCTCTGTGGTTGGGAAGGCCTACCGCTGCAACTGACGCTGATCCGGCCGCCGGGGCATCTGGCTGATGACGAGCGGGACGGGGTGACGCTGCACAGGGGCTGGTGACGGGGCGGTGAAGACGTTGCCTATCTGGCTGACCAGTGGCCGTGACACTGCTTGTATTTCTTGCCGCTGTTGCATGGGCAAGGATCGTTGGGCCCTACCTTGGGCACGGTTGCCGGCATGGCCTGAGGGCCGTTTCCCATCGGCGTGATCGTCACAAATTGGATCGGACCCGAGCCGGTGTAGTCGGGAACCTTGGCATATCCTGGCTTAAGCGACTTCAGCACCTCGTGTGCAACCTGACGAATCGCAACTAGACCTGGTTCAGTGATGATCACACTTGGGTCGCTGGGCTTGAGGCCTGGGGAGTTGTCAACCGCCAATGCGGCGTAAGCCTCAGGCAACTCCGGATCGACGTGTGCCCCCCCAGTTTTGTTAGCCGCGTACAGGATCAGATTTTTTCGCGGCAGGGAATGGCCGTTCGGATTTTTGAAAACTTCAGCGTTCCACCATTCATCGAAACCAACTTGGCGTTTTGTAGGCGTGTTGTCGAGGCAAGCCAAATATCTAGGCGGCGTTCGAAACATGTCGTAGGCGATAAGCCCGCCGTTCGGCTGATGTGCGCCGTCTTCAAGGGGATTAGCCGTATCCCACCAGACCATTGATTCCTTGCGCTCCAAGAGAGTGAGAAGCGACTTGCTTGGAGGACGAGCGTGTGGGTTGTCGTGCACCAACGTCCTGATAGTGACTGCCAGTCGCTTCGCCTCAGCAGTCGCACCATCATCAAACGCTGCGGCCGAGACCAGAAGAAAGCCAATCTGCTCTTCAAGGTAGGTCTCGAACTGCTCAGTGGTTTGGACGCGTTTCTCCATGTCACGTTCCTAGTTCACACACTTTGCGGAGTATCGAGCAGCCGCAGCGCCGCCAGAACCGACAGAGCATGGGATTAAACGTGGGTAGAAAGCAAAACGGGCCCGCAAGGCCCGTATTTACTAGCTTTCTGGCGGCGCTGTGAGTCGCCGGCGAACCCGTCTCAGCCGGCATAACGGCGATAATCGGGAAGATTTTCAGGATCTGAGGCCACTTCCGCCCTCCCCGCGGCCCAAAACTCTCGCTGTACCACGGACTTAGCTACGTTCTGAGCCTTCACAGGCCATGCGCAGAACAGGGAATTTGGCGAGGCGGAACAGGGAAGTTGTGGTGCCGTATCAGGGACCGGAGTCTCGCCGGCAAGTCGGTTCGAATCCTCCGCCTCGATCCTTCGTTTCCGGCAAGAACACCAGGGCCACCACGAACGAGAACGTCGCGATGATGATGGGGCAGCCGCCTTGACGGACCCCGTGCCTCGGCGCCCAGTGGCTAGCCTTCCCAACGGAGGTTTTGCCATGACCAACACACGCTTTGCTGCCCAGTACATCCGCATGTCCACGGACAAGCAGGATCTGTCGCCCTCGATACAGAAGGAGGCGATCGCCGCGTATGCCGCCGCACGTTCGATGCAGGTCGTCGCGACCTACGAGGACGAAGGTCGCAGCGGGGTTCATTTGAAGAACCGGCCAGCTTTGCTCCGGCTGCTTCACGATGTCACGGGGTCCAGGGCGTTCTCCGCCGTTCTTGTCTACGACGTGAGCCGCTGGGGGCGCTTCCAAGACACGGACGCCGCCGCCTACTACGAGTACCACTGTCGGCTGCACGGCGTCCAGGTGATCTACGTGGCCGAGATATTCGGTCCCGAAGCTAACCCCATCTCCGCCATGCTCAAGAGCATGAAGCGCGCGATGGCCGCCGAGTACAGCCGCGACCTCGCCGGCAAGGCGCGTGCAGGACAGCACGCGGTCGTCGAACGAGGCTTCCAGATGGGACCCCTGCCGCCGCTCGGCTACCGGAGGTGCTCCACCTCTGCCGATGGCCAGCGAAAAGTGACGCTCGCGATCGGTCAACGCAAACTCGCCGCGACCGATCGGATCGAGTGGACCCTGGCAGGGCCGGAGGAAGTCGATCTCGTCAAGCGGATCTGCAGCCTGTACGCGAACACGCGCTTGACGTTCGCGGACGTTGCTCGGATCGGGGCCTCGGAGGATTGGCGTGATCACCGGGATCGACCGATCACGGCTCGCAGCCTGGCCACGCTCGTTCGCAACGAAGCACTGATCGGGAACTTCGTGTGGGGGCGTAGAAAGCGCGCACCGGGGTTGATAGCCCCCTCCACATCTCGACGCGACGGATGCATTCCGCGCCTGATTGACGACGAGACGTGGGCGCGAATCCAACATAGGGCTGCGTTGGAACTCGACAAGCGGCGCGCGGGCGAACTGCTTGAGGAAAAGCTGCACAAAGCGTTCGAACGGAGTCCGCTGCTGACGACCCGCGACCTGCGCGATCACGGCCTACCGTGTCGGCAGACGCTTCGCGATCGGATGGGCAGTTGGGCCGAGTGCTTGAAAGTCGTCGGGTTCGATCATGCGGATCATGGCCAAGCGCTTGCCGAGCGCGCGCGTCAGCGACGCGCCAACACCGCAGCGTTCGGGCTCGCGATCGCCGAACGGCTGAGGGAGGCCAGACTGTTGGTCACGTTCAGCGGGCGCTACAACGTCCTGAGCTTCGAGGCCTACCAGCTTCGGCCTCGGTTGCTGTGGCCTGTGTTGGGTGATCGGGGCCGGGTTTGGCCGATCCACATCGACCGGGGCTGCCGGGCCGCGGACTTCGACTTGCTCGTGCGTATGGACGACCTCTACCTGGCCAAAGACTTCTTCGTAGTGCCAAGCCGCGACCTGTCGGTCCGCTTCCCGAACCGGCTGAGCGACCCGATCCCACCGCAACTCGAAGCGTTCCGCCATCGATCCCCGCAACAGCTCGTGGATCGCCTCGCGGCGCTGAGTCAGCGGGCCGTCGAAGTGTTTGCGGCAGCCTGAGCGAAGGATAGCGAACGGCAGGCCTGAGCTTCACGCCAGCGCTTCGGTTTCCCGGTGTTCACCAGCGAGACCCAGTATCGAGGAGTCTGCGTGCAGCAGGCTGGTGTAGACCAGACGCTGAACGCCAGCACGGCGCGCGGCGTCGATGACAGCGGGATGCTGGCCGATCTCGCTGAAGGAGATCAGCAGGAGCCGGTCGACTCCTTTAAGTGCGGCTTCGAGCGTCGATGCTCGGCTGTAATCCGCCCGAACCTGCAGACCTCAAGCGGCAAGGTCTCGGACCTCGTCAAGGCTGCGAACCAGCGCTGCGATGGGGTCCGCCTCCAAGCGAACCCTCTATGAGTCAAAGATCCAGCACCAGCGTGGCACTCCTGCAGCGAGAGACGCACGTAGTGAGGCAGGTGCGCTTCTCTTCGTCCGAGAGGATGTAGTCCTGGTGATCGACCTCGCCTTCAAGGTAGTTCACCTTGCAGGAGCCACATAGTCCCGACAGACACGAAGTAGGTATGCGATGGCCGGCGAGTTCGATGGCGCGCACGATCGTCTGGTCTGGGGCGACCTGCACCGTCACCCCGCTGCGCGCCAACTTCACCTCAAAGGTGCCGTCCGCCATGCTGACCGCTTTCTGCACAGGAGCCTTGAAGTGCTCGCAATGGACTGTGCCTGCGGGCCAGTGGCTCGTGGCGTCAGCGCAGGCGTTCATGAAACCGGCCGGACCGCAGTAGTAGACGTGCCTTCCAGTTCCCGGGTCGGCCAGCAGCGTGACCAGGTTGAGCCCACGGGCGGGATCGCCGCCGTCGAGGTGCAGACACAGGCGGTCCTTGGGGACCAAGGTCTGCAGTTCGTCAAGGAAGGCGACATTGCGCCAGCTGCGTGCGCAGTAGTGCATCTCGAACGAAACGCCCTGCTCCATCAACTCATGCGCCATGGCCTTGAGCGGCGTGACGCCTATGCCGCCGGCAATGAGGATGACATGGTCGGCCCCGCGCTTGAGCTTGAAGGCGTTACGCGGTTCCCCCAGTGTCAGCAATTCGCCGACGCGGACGTTGTCGTGCAGGCTGCGAGAACCACCACGACCATTAGGCTCACGCAGCACTCCGAGGGTCCAGCGCAAGCGGTCGCGCGGATTGCCTGCCAGCGAGTACGAGCGCACATGCCCTCCGGGCAGGTGCACGTCCACATGCGCACCGGCCTCCACTTCGGGCAGTTGCTCGCCCTCGGGGTGCATCAAGTCGAAGGCGTTGATCCCTTCGGCTTGATAGCGGATGGCCCGCACCTGCAGCTGCAGGCCCACCGCGGCCGAAGGAATGGCCATCAGCGGGATTGCGGCGTTCATGCGTTTCTCCGCGCCAGGACTTCTTGCTGCAGCGCCTGCAGCTTGCCCTTGACGAATTCGGTGCGCGCGTTGCCCTTCAGGCCGTCCGCCTCGTTGAGAATGAGCACGACCTGCTTGGCCAGGTGGCGGCGGAGGGTGACTTCCTCTTGCGTGGTGCGGCCAATAGGCAGGTCGAACACATTGCCGGAGCAGTAGCTGTTGGGCTCGCCCTCGCAGTCGCGCAGCCACTTTGCGAACTCTTCAGGACCGGCCTTGGCATTCGTGCCGCGCACAGCATCACGCAACAGTTTGCGGAACATGTACAAGCCAGCGTCGAACTTGGTGGGATTCTCCAGCGCGTGCACAGCGATAGGACGCTGGCTGATGATGGCCTCGTAGTCGCCCGGCGCGTATTGGCAATCCTTGTAGTTCTCGCGTGCGCGGTGATCCGCAGGGATCGGCGGCATGTCCTCGAGCTTGTAATTGCCGAAGCGCTCGGGGCGACGCATAGCGACCTGCCCTTCCAGGAAGTCGATGGTCTCGTAGCCGACCATGCTCTTGTCGCCGATGCCACGAGTGTCAATACCAGGGCCCATCACACGCCAGCCGACCATCTTGGCGTTGTGGTCGTCAACCGGTACCGTCCAGCGGATCATGTGGAAGCGGCCGAAGAACTTCTGGGCGTGACCGTCTTCCGACGTGTACGCATGCAGGCTCAGGTTGGGCAGCACCTGGTGCTGCACCCGGATATACATGTGGTCGTCATCCGAGCGACGTGCGCCGGCGCAGGCCAGACCACGGCCACCGTGGATGGGCACAAACTGCATGTCAGGGGGCACTTCCATGGACGCGGCGCCAACTTCGTCGAACGTGGTGCCCTGATAGTGCTCGTCGGTCACCTGACGCTTCGCGTGCAGCGCCATCGTGTGGTAGTTGTCCGCGGCGTTGTCTTGGACCTGCAGCCAGTTGGCGTGCTGGAAGTTGCTGTAGGGAACGAGTTCATCCGTCTCGGCGCAGGTGAAGTTGCCCTCCCACTTGGGGAACGGCGGCTCAGCCTCCGGCGGCCCCATGTAGGCAAAGATCAGGCCGTGGAACTCGAACGCCTTGTAGGCGCCTTGGCGGATCGAACAGCGGTAGCGCTCACCTTCTTCCTCCTCGCCCTCCGGGAAGGGCACGCGCAGACAGGTGCCGTCCACGTCGAACTGCATGCCGTGGTAGCAGCAGGAGATGCCGTGCTCCTCGATCTTTCCATACTCGAGCGATGCACCGCGGTGCACGCAGTGAGCGTGCAGCAGGCCGATGCGACCGCTCTTGTCGCGGAAACACACCAGCTCTTCGCCCAGGATCTGCAGAAAGCGAGGAGTGTCTGTCAGCTCCATGGCCATACAGACCGGATGCCAGAACCTGCGCAAGTACTCGCCCGTCGGGGTACCGGGGCCGACTTCCGTCAGTTCCGGGTCGTGGCCCGGCACCTTGTTTGTGTAGTAGCCGCCGAATGGAATCAGCTTCTTGCCCGTGGCGGAACCGCCAGTGCTCGTGCCGGCTTCGGCCTTGTCTTGGAGGATGCTCATGGATAACCTTTCAAATGGGGAGAATTACAGGCACCAGACTGTCTACTGAACTCTGTATACAGAGATTAGTGCCAGAAGAATGCCTTGTGATAGGTATTTACCCTCGATTTCTAGCTGCGTTCGCGATCGACCAGACGGCTTTGCGCGATCCACGGCATGAGAGCGCGAAGACCTGCACCGACGGTTTCGATGGGATGCTCAGCGTCGAGCCGGCGGCGTGAGCGCAGCACAGGCCCGCCTGCGCGGCTCTCGAGGATGAACGCCTTCGCGTACTCCCCCGTCTGAATGAAGCGCAAGACCTCGCGCATCGCTTGCCGGGTCTGCTCGGTGACGATCTTGGGCCCGGTCAGGTACTCGCCGAATTCGGCATTGTTGGAGATGCCGTAGTTCATCGTCGCGATGCCGCCTTCGTACATCAGGTCCACGATGAGTTTGAGTTCGTGCAGGCATTCGAAGTACGCCATCTCAGGCGCGTAACCCGCTTCCGTGAGCGTCTCGAAGCCGCACTTCACCAGTTCCACCATGCCTCCACACAGCACGGCCTGCTCACCGAACAGATCCGTCTCAGTCTCCTCGCGGAAGTCCGTCTGGATGATCCCGGCCTTGCCGCTGCCAATCGCTGCTGCGTAGGCCAGGGCTGTCTGCATTGATCGGCCTGACTGATCCTGCGCGACCGCCACCAGGGCGGGCACGCCGCCGCCCGCGGCATAGGTGGAGCGCACCGTGTGGCCGGGCGCCTTGGGCGCGATCATGACGACGTCGAGGTCGGCACGCGGGGTAACTTGGCCGTAGTGGACGTTGAATCCGTGTGCGAATGCCAATGTGGCGCCTTGAGCGATGTGGGGTGCCACTTCGGCAGCGTAGACCGCGGCGATGTCTTCGTCTGGGATCAGCATCATCACGAAATCGGCCTCACGGACGGCGTCGGCGACCGCCTTCACGGAAAGCTCCGCACGCACGGCCTTTTGCCAGGACGCGCCACCGGGGCGCAGCCCCACACGCACGTCTATCCCACTCTCCTTCAGGTTCAACGCATGGGCATGGCCCTGCGAGCCGAAGCCGATGACAGTCACCTTGCGGCGCTGGATCAGCGAGAGATCAATGTCCTTGTCGTAGAAAATCTTCATGGGTGTCTCTTCAAGTCATGGATGGGAAAACGCGCGCTGGAATGGCCTGACCGTCCGCAGATGGCGCAACACAAGAAGCCACATGACAGGGCGAGCCAGTCGTGCGGTCCAATGAGGGTGGGCCCCAGCCCGGGTTGCATCGCCATGCCAGCCACCAGCGCACTGACCGCCGCCGCAGCTACACCGAACAACCGGGCAGTGATGGCACCGGCGGTCAGCTGTGTGGTCCACCGCGCTGCTACGTAAAGCGCGGCCAGGCCATACCAGGCGACGACCGTCGGTGCATCCGTCGCACTGCCGAACTCGCTGGTCGCGACCGCCCAGGCAGCGTTCTTCAGGACGGCCAGCATGACGACGACATCGGCAACACGCACAAAACCGCTACGCCATCTCTGATTTCGCTGTACTTTGCGTTCTGTATACAAAATAGAATGCATCGATGCGCCTTCCTATTGACAAGCTGCCCCCACGCAGCGATTTCGTGGAAACCGTCTACCGCGTGCTGGCGGACGCCATCACCGATGGCTCTCTGCGACCTGGCGAGCGGCTGACGCAGGAGGAAATTGCCGAGCAACTGGGCGTCTCACGCTCGCCCGTCCTGCAAGCCCTGCGCATGCTGAAAAAGGACGGTTTGATTGAGGACGCGCCGGGCCGCGGAGTGCAAGTGGCGCCGCTGAACCCGGAATGGGTCGGCCACCTTTATGAGGTGCGTGGCGCGCTTGATGCACTGGCCGCTCGCATGGCGGCCTCGTCCCATCGGACGCTCGACCCGGCACTGATCGAACACGGCCGTGAGGTTGCGCACGGGGATGACCTGAGGGCAATCATCGACGCCGACATTGCCTTCCACCACGCCATCTACGCTGCATCTGGCAACCCACTCATCGCAGAAAGCGCCAACCACTTTTGGGCACACCTTCGCCGCGTGATGGGCGCCGTACATCGTGGCGTGGCCCAGCGCGAGACCATCTGGGACGAGCACCAGGCCATTGCCGATGCGATCGCCCAGGGCGATCCCGATCGAGCTGCCATGTTGACCGGCTTGCATGTACGCCACGCCAAGACCAATGTGGTTCAACGTCTGGGTGAGTTGCTGAACGAAGCGCCCTCAGCGCCGGTCCTTTGACTTCGCCACGTTGACCAGCTTCGCCGGGACGGTGAAGACAAGGATGGCACCGATCATCATGCTGGCCGCCAAGCCTAGAACGCCAGCGCCGGTGCTGCCACTGGACTGCTGGACCCAGCCGATGACGTAAGGACTGACGACGCCGGAGATGCTGCCGACCGAGTTGGTCAATGCGATCCCTGCGGCCGCGGCGCCACCCGTGAGGATCGCAGGCGGCAGGCACCAGAACTGCGAGATGGTCGTCATCACACCCATCGTGCCGATGGTCAAGGCGATCATGGCCAAGACGGTGTTGTTCGCGAAGTAGACACTCGTGCAAAGGGCTAGCGCGCCAATCACGCCGGCCAGCGAAAGGTGCCAGCGCCTTTCACCGGTGGCATCGGAACTGCGGCTCACCAAAATCATTGCGATGGCAGCGGCGGCGTACGGAATGGACGACAGCAGCCCGATGTTCAACGTGTCCGTCACGCCGCTGGCCTTGACGATGGTGGGCAGCCAGAAACTGACGCCGTAGAGGCCCATCGTGAAGAAGAAGTAGATGCCGCTCAGAAGCAGCACGCGCGGGTTGGTCAGACCGTCTTTGATGGAATGCAGGTGGTTGCCCTGCTGCTCGGCAGCAAGATCGCGCTGGATGATGGTCTTCTCCTCGACCGTCAGCCACTTGGCGTCCGACACCTTGTCATCTAGAAAGTAGAACGCAATGACGCCGACGGCCACGGTGGGCAGGCCTTCCAGCAGAAACAGCCACTGCCAGCCAGCCATGCCGTGCATGCCGGCGAAGTGGGTCATGATCCAGCCGGACAATGGGCCGCCGATGACACCGGACATCGGAATGCCGGTCAGAAAAAGCGCCGTCACCTTGCTGCGTCGCTTGTTGGGAAACCAGTACGTCAGGTAAAGCAGGATCGCCGGTATGAAGCCCGCCTCCGCAACACCTAGGAAAAAGCGCAGGATGTAGAAGCTGGTGGGGCCAGTGACAAACATCATGGCTGCGGAAATCAGCCCCCACGTCACCATGATCCGCGCAATCCAGCGGCGCGCGCCGACTTTGAGCAGGATGAGGTTACTGGGCACCTCGAACATCAGGTAACCCAAGAAGAAGATTCCGGCACCCAGGCCGTACACCGCATCGCTCATGCCCAGGTCGTTCTGCATCTGGAGCTTGGCGAAGGCTACGTTGATGCGATCCAGGTAGGCACAGACGTAGCAGAGAAACAAGAACGGAAGTAGGCGCCAAGCCACCTTGGCGTAGGTCGCAGCGTCCTCCTGGGCTTGGGTTTGGACGTGCGAGGTCGCGACGTTGGAATACATCGTTGTCTCCTATGGAAATGGAAGGATTTGCGCGGTGCTTCTGCCGGCACCGCTGCGGTGGGCAAATCGTCAGGCGAACATGTCAGGCTGGGTTGCCACCAAGTGCTCCCAGATGGCTTGGAAATGCAGCCAGCCGATGTACTCGGAGCCGACGTGCTCACGGCTGTAGCGCGACTTGTCCGCCGACACCATGACCGGCTTCTGACCCGTGGCCTCGACCAACAACTGCTGGCGGCAGCAACGCTCCAGGGCGATGAACCAGAAAGCTGCGGCTTCGATGCTGTGGCGGCTCGCAGTGAGCAGTCCGTGGTTCTGGTGGATGGCGGCCTTCACATCCTTGAACCAATCGCACACCGACGTGCCGGCCTTCTCCTCGACGGCAACCTGACCGGCCTCTTCCTTGATGACCACATGGTCCTCGAAGAAGGCGGCGGCGTCCTGGGATATCGGGTCCAGCGGCTTGCCCAGCGCGGCGAACGCGGTGCCGTAGACGGTGTGCGCATGGCACATGGCGACAATGTCCTGGTGCGCTTCGTGCACAGCGGCGTGAAGCACAAAGCCGGCACGGTTGATCGCGTGGCGGCCTTCGACGACACGACCCTTGTGATCGGCCAGAATCAGATTGGACAACTTGACCTGCGCGAAGTGCACAGCCATCGGGTTGGTCCAGTACAGCTCCGGGTGCTCCGGGTCGCGCACCGTCAGGTGACCTGCGAAGCCGTAGTCGAAGCCTTCCAGCGCGAATGCACGGCACGCTGCCACCAAGCGTTCCTTGAGATGCTGACGCTGCGCCGCAACGTTGGTGAATGCCGGCAGCTCAGGGTAAATCAGCCCCTTCTGCTCAGGCTGATAGATCGAGACGCGGCCGTCGCGCAGCAAGGACGTGGATGGATGAGCTTGGGCGGGGCGGTCGAGAACGGCTGGCATTGGTACACCTCGTGGTTGGATTCGGTTGAAGGAATCTTCGACGCTGCTCGCCTGAATGACAAACGATGGTTGTTCACTCTCCTATGAACCCCATTCACATGAAAGCCGCTTTCGGCCACACTGCGCTGCATGAGGAAGATTCCCAACTTCGTGCTGCTGCGCGCCTTCGAGGCGGCGGCGCGGCTGCAGAGCTTCACGCTTGCCGCGCACGAGCTCCATCTCACCCCATCAGCCATCAGTCATCAGGTGCGCGAGCTGGAGGCGGTGTTCGGTCGGCCGCTCTTCGTTCGCAGCCATCGGCGTGTGGACACGACGGCAGAGGGTCGCCGGCTCTACGAGAGCCTGTCACGTATCCTCGACTCGCTCGAAGCCTGTTGCACCGAGGTGAATCTTGCGCCGTCGGGTCAAGTGCTTTCGGTGTACTGCGCGCCGAGCTTTGCAGCGAAGTGGCTGAGCCCACGCTTGGCGACCTTCATGCAAGCCAACCCCGGCATCACGATCCGACTCTCCTCGGGGGCTGAGCCGCTCGACCTGACACAGGCGCGAGAGGTTGACTTGGCCATTACCTATGGCCACGCGTTACAGCGACCCGGTGTGGAGGTGACACCACTTGGCAAGGAACGCATCGTACCGCTCTGCGCCCCGTCGTTGAAAGACCGCAAGAAAAACTGGCGTCAGCAGATCGCCGAGCTGACACTGATCGAATCCCAGCTGAATCAATTCACTTGGCGCGACTGGTTTCAGCTCAATGGCATGGACATGCCTCAGCGACCGCGGCAGTCGTTTGACCGGGGCGCGCTCTCAATCTCGGCAGCGGTGGACGGTCTTGGAGTAGCGCTTGAGACGACACGGTTTGCTGAGCGCGAACTAGCTCGAGGCGAACTGGTCGAGGCAGGCTCGACTGTCTTCAAGCATATGGATCGGGAAATGCACTTCTTGTCGCAGCGCTCGAACGAGAGGCAGGTCGACAAGGTCCGTCGCTTCAAGACCTGGCTCATTTCAGCCGTGAAGGGCTGAGTTCAGAACTGTACGAGGTGATGCCACCTGCGCGGATCACGTCGCGGCAGTGAACATCGCCGAAGCGATGGCAAGAGGACATCGAGAGATCCGTTCCCTTCCTGCCAACAGATCGACACCGTCCAACACCACTCTCCAGCAAGTCGCCCCCACCGCGCGGACGGCGTCGCCACGGACCCGGGCAGGTCTAATTCAACAATCGCATCGACCTATATCCACGCTACAGGCGCCTCGCAGCGACAGACCACTAGGTGCCCGCACATCCGACCGCCAACGTCCCTCACCTCACGCCCTCACCACCAGCACCTCCTCTCAGCAGGTCGTGTACTGCGGCGTGCGGCGCTCCTGCTTCATGCCCCAGTCCCTCTGCGTCTTAGCGGCCCCCCCCCCGCTGGCCATCGCCAGCGTCCCGCGGCCGAAGCGGTCGTTGATGCGGTTCAGCGCCGTCATCAGCCGCACGGTGTCCGGGGCCGGTTCGTCGAGCGCCAGTTCATGCTGGTGCCGGCTCGCCGGCTCGCCGGCTGCAGGTCCAGCAGCATCACGCCGGCCTTGATCAGCTCGTAGCCCGGCCGGTAGATCTGCCGGATGCGGCGCACGGCGGCGGCCACGAGATCGGCGGTGTTCGAGGTCGGCCGCCTCAGGGGCAGCACGATGTTCTTGCCGTACTGCGGCCCGGGCCGGTGCGGGCTGGTGTGGGTGAACACCAGGACCTTGCCGGCGTGCCCCTGCTGGCCCCGGAGCTTCTCCGCCGCGCGGCTGGCGAACAGGGTCACTGCCTCGATGAGCGGCGGCTGCTCCCGGATCGGCTGGCCGAAGGAGCGGGTGCAGGCGATCTCCTGCTTGGCCGGGGGCTCGTCCTCGAAGCCGATGCAGCTCACGCCCTGCAGTTCGCGCACGGTGCGCTCGAGCACACGCGCCAGCCCGCCTTGGCGGTGGCCGGTGGCATGCGGGCCAGGTCAAGGGCCAGCACCAGGACGGTATGAAGACCGGGAGGCAGCCTGCCCCGAACCAGGAACTTCAGAGACGGATGGGGACGGATTGCGCCCAAATTGTGAGTGGAATCCCTAGGCTCGTTCATAAAATGAACATATACGATCGTTTATGATCGTTATAGATCAATTGTTGATCTAACGCGATCAACTGCGGGCCATGGTCGACCACCAGGACGCAGACGATCGGCGGTTCAGGGTGGCAGTGAGTGTTGCCCGACGCACCCGCGGCCCTCGAAGCCTGATCGCCTGCATCTCAGCTGTCTTCCCAGCCCGTTCCTGTCGACGAGTTGTTCCATTGACGAATAACGGAGGAGAGATGAAGAAATTTCACAAGGGTAGTTTGGTTATTTCGCTGGGTGCGTTGCTGACCGCCGGGGGCGCTTGCGCCCAATCCAGCAATGTGACGCTGTATGGGATCGTAGACGCTGGCGTCGAAGTGAGCAGCCAAGGCAATGGCACGCACACCAGACTGATCTCCGGCGGCTTGTTCGGAAGTCGCTGGGGCCTTAAAGGCACAGAAGACCTTGGAGGAGGACTGAGCGCCCTCTTCCGCCTGGAGTCGGGATTCAGCCTCGACGACGGAACACTCGGTCAAGGGGGTCGCCTCTTCGGGCGAGAGGCTGTGGTCGGCCTGTCAAGCAGCACCGCTGGGACGCTGCTCGCTGGCCGAGTGATCAACACCCAGTACATCGCTCTGAGCATCGTAGACACCTACTTCTATGGCACTGGGGGGGGATTGCTGGCGTTGACCCGAAGCGGCGCCACAACCCAACAATTAATGCCCCTTACTGTCAATGCTCGAGCAGATAACGCGTTGAGCTACACATCGCCCAATTTCGGCGGCCTCGAATTCAGGGGGCAGATCGCAGCGCGTGAAGCATCTACCACGATCGGACGCTACTACGGGCTCTCGGCTCGCTACAAGAGCGGCAACATCGACTTCGTCGCTTCACACGCAAAGCAAGAAGGGGCCAACGATGAAAACGGAAGCATTCGTTCGACCATCATCGGCGGGAGCTACAACTTCACCGTCGCCAAAGTCTATGCGGGCTACGCGAACGAAAAGAACTCCTGCACGACATGTACCGGAGCGCTTGCGAGAGCCACCGGTGTTGCAGGAGCATCGGCAAGTGAATTCCAGTTTGTGAATGTCGGTGTCCGAGTTCCGTTCGGTCAGTTCACGGCCATCGCACAAGCGGTACGCATCACAGACGACACCATATATGCCGTTCCTACGGAAAGCCGTGACGCAACCGCGCTGTCGGTGGGTGGAGAGTATGCATTGTCTAAGCGCACGATTCTGTACGGGTCCGCGGCGACCGTAAAGAACAAAAACGGCTCGCAGTACGCCATCGGCACCGGTGCGGCTCAGCAGCCCGCCGGTACGGTAGCCGCGGGCGACCCACGATCAAAGGCTTTCACCTTGGGTGTGGCTCATTTCTTCTGAAAACCGACGTGAAGAATTCCTGACCGAGATCGACAATTGCAGCCTCTGACCGAAGCTGCAATTGTCATAAGCAGCAATGAAATTTGGACATCAAGAGCTCACCTCGGTGGAACGCCGCCACGATGAGGCAACGGCCGTTGATTCCAACCTCTGCGTGACGCAGTTCGATCCCGCGCGTGATCGGGCGATCGAAGCATCGCACCAACGATGTCGCGAGATGCAGTTGAGCAGGCTGAGATCGAACGACTTCGATCGACTCAGCCGCATGGAACTCACCTTGCTGCGAGATCGCAATAAACGCCTTCTGACACACGCCACGCCGCTGGCCGAGATGATTATCGACTTCTCCCGCCTCGACAGGAGCGTCGTCGCCGTGGCCGACGCGAAAGGAACAATCCTGCACTGTTGCGGCAACCAATCATTTCTGGACAAGATCGCGCGTCTGCCTCTTGGACCCGGCATCAACTGGAGTGAGCCAAGTCGCGGCACCAATGCCATCGGAACATGCCTCGTCACTGAGCAACTCATCACGGTGCATGGCGAGGAACACTTCATACATTCATACGAATTCCTCACTGGGTCTTCAACACCCCTATTTGACCCGCGCGGCGACATCGTCGGAGCGATCGCAGTTCTCGGGGATAAGGACACATTCAGTGTTCAGGCAATGAGCTTGCTTCAGCTCGCCTCAAAGATGATCCAAAACCAGTGGCTTACGTCCGAAGCGTCTCAGATGTTGAGACTACATTTTCATCATGAGCCGAACTGGATCGGAACACCGGCCGAAGGAATAATCTCGTTGGACCAGTCTGGCCGAGTCCATGGCTGCAATCAGGCAGCGCAGGAGATGCTTGCGACATCGGCTGTTTCGCTCCGAAAGCTGTCGATCGACGATATTTTCAAGAAGAGCACGTCGTCGGTGTTAGATCATTTTTCGTCCAGTCTTGCGCCACCACTACGCCTTCAATCGAAGGACGCTCGAATATTTCATGTTGTTGCTCGATTCTTCGAGTCCGAATGGCGACACCATTGCGGTCAGCGCGAGAGATCAGAAGCCACAGCTTCAAAGCGGTCTCTTGTTGTCGAAATCCGCAAGTCACCACAGATTGTTAACGACTTTCTCGCCGCCGATCCTGTTGTCCAAAGACTTCTCGAGAATGTCGAAAAGCTCATTGACAAGGGAGTCTCGATCTTGATTCATGGCGAAACGGGTACGGGGAAGGAGGTCCTCGCGAAGGCCATACATCAGAAATCAGCGCGCTCCAAACAGCCCTTTGTTGCAATCAACTGCGCATCGATTCCGGAAAGCCTGATCGAATCAGAGCTCTTCGGTTATGAAGAAGGTGCATTCACCGGTGCCCGACGCAAGGGTGCCGCCGGTAAGGTACTTCAAGCGCATGGGGGAACGCTCTTTCTTGACGAGATTGGCGACATGCCTTTGGCCTTGCAGGCCAGGCTGCTCCGCGTTCTTCAGGAACGGGAGGTCATCCCGCTGGGTGGCAGCACTCCAGTTCCGGTTGACGTTTCGGTGATCAGCGCCACCCACCGCGCACTTCCTGAGCTCATCTCGCTGGGAGCATTTCGGCAAGACCTCTACTACAGGCTCAATGGCTACGTGGCGAATCTTCCGCCGCTGAGAGATCGGAAAGATATCCCTCAACTCGTCAATTTCATCTTGCACAAAGAGTCCGACCGCAAGCCACCGCATGTCGATCCAGATCTCCTCCAGTTTCTCTGCGAGCATCCCTGGCCCGGAAACATCCGGCAGTTACACAACACCTTGAAGACCGCCTTGGCGCTCGGTGAGGGTCGTCAGACGATCGGACTGGACTGCCTTCCTTCAGAACTGCTGCCCCCCCTGCCACTGCCTAACGTGAACGACTCACCGCGCGTCATGAAAGACCTGCCGAGCGATGGTGTCGAAGCTTCCACGAAACTCGATGCTCCTGAACTGATCCACGGCGTTCGACACGGGGTCGATGACGACACCATCAGAAAGGCTCTCTCGAGATCGAACGGCAATATCTCCGCGGCAGCGCGCGAGCTCGGGGTCTGCCGCAACACCATCTACCGAAGGCTCTACTGGGTCGAAGGCAACCAGCACCGATAGGTACCTCGAACAACGGAACCTGCTACGCAAGCGACGGAATCACACCTCCGGCGCTGTCCTCATGACATCCTCGGACGCCAAGTCCAAGTCACCAGGCGCCGCTTCGTCGTCTGCCGCGACCGTGATCACTTCGATATCGAGTGCATCGAGATGTTTTCGATCAACATCTCGAATCCCAGTATCGGTCACGATCCGCGTGATCTTCGACAGCGGAGCTATGCCGAACATCGACCCCGCCTCAAACTTGGTCGAGTCAGCGAGCAACGTGACTTCAGAAGCGGCCCGAACAAAAGCACGATAGGCCATCGCTTCCTGTGGAGTGCTCATCGTGGGCCCCAACGCCAAGTTGATGCCGGTGACACCGAGGAAGACCGACTGCCCCCACACGTCAGCGAGTGCAGCCTCCAGATCGGTTGACGCAGTCGTCATCTTCTTCTTCTCAAGCGTACCCGGCAAAACGATGACGGTCGAGTTCTGACTTCTTGCGAGTTCCAGCGCAACCGTCAGACCGTTCGTGATCGCCGTCAGATTCTTGTGATTCCTGAGCGCCCTTGCGAAAACCGTCATCGTCGACCCGCCGTTCAAGAGCAGACTGTCGCCGTCAGAGACGAGTTGCGCCGCACGTTCAGCGATGCGCTGTTTCGATCCGCCGTGGGCCTTGAATCTATCTTCGAACGTTCCTCCTTCGTAAGTCGCGTACTCGTACAAGGATGCGTGGAGGCGGGCACCACCGTGTGTTCGGTTGAGTACTCCCTGCTTCTGCAGATCAATCAGATCGCGCCGAATGGTCAGTGGTGACGTCTTGAATCGATCTGCAAGATCTGCGACGGATACGGAGCCATCTCCACCGAGGATGTCGACGATTTGCTGCTGACGGTCAGCCTTGAGCATGAATTGGGCGTGTTGGGTTGTTCAAAGCGAACAATTTTTGATCGCTTTGCCCCCCACGTCAACGTCGTCCCGATCGGAGCCTCGCGCCTGCAGGCACGGCGGAACAGAAATGGGTGCACCGAAATCGCATAGTCACCGGGCGTAGCGTCTGCGGCGCAGTCTTTCAGACTACAGGTCGATCCCGCAAATTTCTCCCGCTCGAACGAACCGGTGCCTATCAAGCTGATACGTAGGAGGCGGCCCAGACACCACTGAGCTCGCTAGAACGACCTCGAAACAGTCGCGCGATGTGTTGGAGGTCGCTGACCAGATCGAGGTAAACAGCATCCGCTCCGTTGACGGTGGCGTCGTCACCGCTGGCCGCAAATCGGATGTACTCGTCGATCGAAGTCACCACAGAGTTGTTCATTTGCTCATGGAGCTGGTAAACCTCTTCACCGATCTCCGACTCGAAACTGACCAGCCTCGACGTCTGAATTCTCAGCAGAGTCGACAATCGGTCATACAGATCAACCAGCGTCGTAATCTGGGCTTCCGAGAAGAACAACCCCTCTTCACGGATCCTCACGCTCAGTCTTCTCAAGATCCGCTCGAGGATATCGCCGGCGTGTTCGAAGTTGATCGTCGATAGCATGATCGCATGCCAACGCGATCGTTGTACAGGATTGAGTCTGTCGAGCGACATCTGGTTGAGGTACTTCCGTACCGCGGCGTAGATGACATCGATCTCAGCGTCGAGCTTGACCGTTTCGTCGGCAAGTCGTCTGTCGGAGTTCCTCACGACCGCCTGGCTGCTCTCAAGCATCGTCTGTAACCTGTTGGAAATCCGAAGCACCTCACGCGTCGCGTCCGAAATCGCCTGATTGTCCGAAACGGCCTTCGTCGACAAGTACTTGGGCGAGACAACCTCCTCATCGACCTTGACAGCCGCTCTCGCATCGATCCAACGCCCGACGACGTGTGCCAATGGCAGGGCCAAGATGAGAACGAGGAAATTGAATGCGATGTGACCGTACATCAGCACATCCGCCAGGTCCCCGGTTGGCAAGATCCTCTGGTCAAGCCGTGAAAGCATCAGCATCACGCCGGCAGCCGTCGTCAGCCTAAAGCCCAGATTCGCTGAAGAGACCCACTTGGCCCGCACGCCGGATGCTCTCGCCGCCAGCGCGGCTGAAACCCCGGTCCCCACATTTGCCCCGACCACGATCGCAAAACCGAGCAGCAGGTCCACGCTGCCATGACTGACCAGTTCTGCAGCAACGACGACTGTCGCGAGGCTGGAGTAGCACAGCAGGGTCAGGACAACGCCCATCAGCGCGAAGAACGGGACATCGTGGGGAAGAAATCTAAGGATCTCAATGAAGTTCGGAGAACGGAATATGTGCTCAGCATTGCTCGAAATCGAGCGCAAACCCACAATGACCAGCCCCAGGCCGAGGAGAACCCTTCCCGCATGCCCGGCTTCGAATCCCTTCTCCTTCAGGTGCAAGGCAGCTCCTATGATCACGAGCAAGGAGGCGGCGGCACCTACATCGAAGGTGAGAATCCGTGCGACGATGGCGGTGCCGATATTGGCACCCAGGAGCGCAAACAACGCGGCATCGACGGAGATGGCCGCCCGTGCCAGGAACGAGCAGAAGATTAACGATGCCGCGTTGCTCGACTGAAGCACGATGGCCGTCAGTCCACCTGCGACGGTGCACTTCGCTTTGCTTCGCGATATCCGTTGCAGCGCTTGTTGCAGTCGTATTCCGAGCAGCCGGATTGCCGCGATTTTGACCAGGTCGGTTCCCCAGACAACCAAGGCAACACCGGCTAGCATTTCCAGCAGAGTACGCATGAACTTAACGCGAGGAAAATCGATCTCGATATAGTGTTGTCATGCCGTTATCTTTGCGCGAAGCCAGATCGACTTCATACCCACTGCGGTCGCCCCCTGAATGTCCGTTTCAAAGGTGTCACCGATCATCAAGGCGTCGGCGGGCGAGACGGCACGGTCTCTGAGAACGTGCCAGAAAAATGCAGCCGACGGCTTGCCGATGATGATTGGAGTGATACCGGGGAGAACGGCCTGAAACATCGACTGCACCGCACCCGTCTCGATCTGGGGAATTCCACCGACACCTGGCCGAGATGGGTCAGGGTTGGTCAGATAGAAGACTGCGCCTTGGCTCAACGCGTCCACAACCTTCTGCGCGCGCGAGAGAAAAAGGTTGTCATCGCGCCCCAGGATAACGACATCGGGATCTTTGTCCGTCAGCGTGAGGCCTAGCTCGCTGGCGAGTTCTCGCATCGGCCGGCTTCCGACCACGAGGGCCTTGCAGCCTGGATGCGCCGTTGCCACGATCCTGATGGCGACCTCCCCTGCAAGATAGATTGCGTCGGGCCGGATCATCAAGCCGAACCTTCCCAGATGATCTGCGAGTTCGACGGACCGAAGCGTCGAATTGTTCGACACGACGGTGAGACGGTCCCCTAGTCGTTCCGCCAAGCGATCCGCACCGGACAAAGGAACATTTTCGACCGCCAGGCATCCATCGAGATCGCACAAGACCAGCTTTGCGGCGTCGATCTGTGACCATGCCTGAGGCGAAAGCGAGAACAGACTATCCTCCTCGAGTTGGGATTGCATACGACTTTCGTTCTTTATTCTTTGTCTTGATTCCGAGCATCACCGAACTTGCGATCGCGCTGCTAGCTGTACTCGAGAAATTCCTTTGACCCATCCATCATGAACGTCTCGCCTCGGTAGAGGTAGTCGTGCATGTGAACGATCAGACGCTCCAAATCCATGAACACCACGCCGTACTGCGGTGGTTCGTGTGACCCACGGATCAAAGTTGTGGCATCGAAGTCAAGCGCGACCTGGTGATTCGTTCCGCGCAGCGTAGAGAAGCTGATACCACGCCAAGCGCCGCAGATCGGACGATGCACATGACCGAAGAAGATGTGCCTGATGCGCGACTCATGGCCGTCGATTGCATGGCGAAAGTGAGACGGATCGAGCAAGCTGTACTGATCCATCGAGGGCAATTCGACGTTGAACGGAGGGTGATGCATGAACAAGGTCACCTTGTCGCCGGTGTTCTCCGAGAGTCGCGCTCGGAGCCACTCCGCACGCTTCTCGCAGAACACTCCATGGTGAACACCGGGCTCGTTGGTGTCCAGAAAGACGCATCGACCTAGTTCTCCTGCCGATCGCACGAACTGCACGAAGCCGTTGGTGTCCACCGAGGCATCCTCGAAGATCGAGCAGTACGTCGCTCGATGATCGTGGTTGCCAAGGATGTGCAAGCACGGCACCACGAGTTGAGACAGTTCCTCCGCCAGTGCAACGTAGGCTTCCCGCTGACCATAGTGCGTCAGGTCCCCCGTCACAACGCAGAACTCGGCGTCGGCGTGGTGGCGATTGATGCTCTGGACGGCACGTCTCAGCCGCCACGCGGGATCGAGTCCCCACAGTGCCTGCTTGGCCGGAACCAGGTGTGTGTCAGTGAGGTGGATGAACTTCAGCACGGTCGTTCTCGATTCATCGATCCAGCAGCTTCTGCGTCTTCTCTACGATCTCGTTGAGCGCGACATCAGGCGCCGCACGACCGGCGACCACCGAGTGGAGGCCGTCCTGGATGACATCAGTGATCTTCAAACCGTTCTGACCGGGAAACGCATACCAGGTCGCCACGTAGTTCAACTGCTTCAGCGCTGTTCGATAGTTCTCGTTCGATTTGTAGAAGTCCGCGAGAAACTCTTGCTTGGTGATGGCCGTATCGTTGGCGGGGAAGTAGCCTGTCGTCTTCACCATCAGCGTCGCCGCCTCGGGGCTGGCCAAGAACTTCAGGTACCGCCACGCTGCCTTCTGCTTCTGTGGATCCTTGGTGAGCATCATGGCGACATTGCCGCCCGCCGGCACTTTTCCGCCCGAGACACCAAGCGGGTAGGCAACCGTCTTGAACGCGAACTTGTCGCCGACCTGGCGAGTCACGTTGCCCAAGAACGCCGTCGTCTGTACCCAGATGCCCAGGTTTCCGGCGATGAAGTCCTGGACCGAGACGGTGTAGGGCACGTCTTTCATTCCCGCCACCGACCTCATCTCGCCGAGTCGTTTGATGGCGGCCTGTCCGGCAGGGTCGCCGAACTGCACTCGTCGCTCGTCGGCGCTGGCCATCACTCCGCCGTGCGAGTAGACCAGGGCTTGCCAAAGCCAGTTGCCGCTGATGTCCCAGTCGTAATGGAAGCCCCGGACGCCACCGCCGAGCGCGTTCACCTTGGCAGCGAGCGCGAACAGGCCATCCCAGTCGCCTGGCAAACTGGCGGGATCTCCACCGGCGCGACGAATCAGATCGGTATTGATGTAGACGATCGGCGTCGAGATCGAGAACGGTAGACCGTATTGCTTGTTGGAGAACTGACCGATCTTCAACAAGTTCTGGTTCAGTCCCAGACCGGCGTACTCAGCATCCGACGCCGCCAACGGTGTCAGATCGACGGGAATGCCCTTGTCGATCAGGACGCGTTGTCGGTTCAGCCCCTGGAAGGTGATGTCAGGGGTTTGACCGGTCACGGCTTGCAGAAGAACGCGTTGATTCGCCTGCTCGTAATCTGTCGCCGGCGCAGTGAACTTGATCGACACGTCCGGATTCGCCTTGGTAAATCGATTGGCAAGGTCCTCTTGCAACGTCTTGAAGATCCCAGGATACGGATAGTCGACGACCAGTTCCGTTGTTGCAGCGTCGGCCGCACCATGGGCCAACAGCAGTGCAACACCCACGCGATAGAGTTTTTTCATACTTGTCTCCTTGTGTAGTTATCAGCCCTTCATCCCGGCCAGAGTCATGCCTTCGATGAACTTGCGCTGCGCGAACAGAAACACTGCGATCAGTGGTGACGTGATGAGGACGGCCGCCGCCATCAGTGGCCCGAACTGCACGCTTCCCACTTCCTCAGTTCGGAAGAAGATGATTCCCAGCGGCGGCGTCGCCAAGGCCGGATCCGTGATAACCAGCAACGGCCACATGTAGTCGTTCCAATGCGTGACGAATGAGAAAATGAAGAAGGCCGAGATCGCGGGGATCGCCGTCGGAAGCATGATCTTCCAGACGATCCGGTACTCCCCGATGCCATCCAGCCTGGCGGCGTTAATCAGATCGTCCGGCACGCCCACGAAGTGCTGTCGCAGCAAGAAAATTCCGAACGCTGACGACACGAACGGAATGATCAGCGCCGCGTATGAGTTCAACAATCCGATTTTGTAGAACGCGATATACAAGGGGATTGCGGTAATCGCATAGGGAATCATCAGGGCGAGAACGATCGCCTTGAAGAGGCCATCCCGTCCTCTGAACCGACCCTTGGCAAGTGCGTAGGCACATGGGACGCAGAAGATCACTTGCATCGCAAAGATCCCAAGGCACACGATCAGGCCGTTCCCGAGGTAGCGCAACATCGGCACCCGGGTCAGGGCCTCGCGATAGTTCTCGAGCGTCCAGACAGTCGGAAGTATGGAAAGCTCGGCGCTGAAAATATCTGTCTGCGTCTTGAAGCTTGTCAGGAACATCCAGAGGAAAGGAAACAGATAAATCAAAGATGCGGAGGCGAGGATCACGTGCCGCAGCAGCTGGTGAACATTGAGTCTGGAAACCATGTCAATAGGCCTTTGCCAGGCGCCTTGTGAAGCTGATCTTGACCACCGTGAACAAAAGAATGGTCGCTATATAGATGACGACCAAGGCGCTTGCATACCCCGTCCTGAAATACTGGAATCCTTCCGTGTAAATGAGGTGCAGCATCACCTCGGACGCCTTGTTCGGCCCCCCTTTGGTCAAGACTTGGACCGTATCGAACACTTGGAACGCGCGAATTGCGCAGTAAGTTATGACGAAGAAGGTCGTGTGACCGAGCAACGGGAAGGTGATCCTCTGGAACTTCTCGCGTTGGGTGCAAATTCCATCCAACTGCCCAGCTTCGTACAGTTCCTTTGGAATTGCCTGCAGACCGGCCATGAAAAGCACGAGTGCCAGACCGGTCATCTCCCAGATGCCGATGGCGCAGATGGCCCACATGACGGTGTCGGTGTCACCCAGCCAGTTCTTCGGAGAAGCGCCCAGGAGCATGACGATCTTGTTGATGATCCCGGCGGTCGGGTGCAGCATGAATTGCCACACGACGCTCATGGCGACAAGTGTCGAAGCCACCGGCAGAAAGATCGCCGCCCGATAGAACGCTCGCCCAGCCTTGTTCGACTCGATCAGAATGGCGAAGAACAGCCCCAGCGATATCGCGGTAGGCACGACCACTGCGATGTACTGGATCGTGTTCTTGAACGCGCTCCTGAAGTCCTCATCGTCGAGAATACTCAGGTAGTTTTTTGCTCCGACCCACTGAAAGTCACTGCCGCCGAGCTGCCAGTCAGTCAGGGACAAGAGGAAAGTGACGAAGGCCGGCGCATACAACAGTGCGCACAGCCCGACGAGGGCTGGGCCCATCAAGGGCAGCAGCGGCAGGCGGGCTTGATTGCTTTTGGCCACTTAGCCCACCACCGGCTGAGGCCGTTCGTCCGCAGTCGCCAGCTCACTGGTAACTCTGCGCCCGTCTTTCGAGAAGACGTGCACGTCTTGGCCGCCAACGTTCAGGAAGATTTCCTTCGATGCCTCCTTGGCAATTCGATCGGGAACATGCGCTTTGACAGGCGTCCCGTACGGCGTTGTCAAGTTCCACAGCTCTGCTCCGCCGATGTACTGGCGCTGCTGCATGACTGTCCGGATGGAAGACGCCCGAGCGGCTGTGGTCACCGTGAATTCCGTGGGTCGGACCCCGACGCGGCAGTCTTCGTTGCGCCGCCCGCTGATCCAGATCGGCTGGGGCACGCCTTCGATGGTCAGCTGCCCGTCTCCGTCAATCCGCCCACCGAGCAAGTTCATCTGCGGCTGGCCGATGAACATGGCTACGTCGACGGAGGCAGGCCGCGAGTAGAGTTCTTCAGGCGTCGCGATCTGCAGGATCGCGCCGTCCTTCATCAAGGCGATCCGATCGGACAAGGCCATCGCCTCCTCCTGATCGTGGGTCACGTAGATAAATGTCGTGCCCAGCTTCTGATGGAGCGAAGCGATCTCGTCCCGAACCTGAACGCGCAGGTGCGCATCCAGGTTGGAAAGCGGCTCGTCGAATAGGAAGGCCTTGGGGTTGCGAACGATCGCCCGTGCCAGCGCGACGCGCTGCCGTTGACCGCCGGAAAGCTGAGACGGCCGTCGATCCAGAAGGTGCTCGATCGATGTGGCTGCTGCGGCCCTTCGGACTTGTTCGGCAATGCCCTGCTTGATCCGACGTGCCTCGGGGAACAACTGCCCAATCACGGGGAGACGCTGGGCGCTCGAGAGCTGACGCTGCTCCAACGGGACAGCGATGTTCTGTTCCGTGGTCATGTGCGGGTAAAGCGCATAGTTCTGGAAAACCATCGCGATATCTCGCGCGCGCGCCGCCAGACCAGTGATGTCCTTGTCATCCAGCAAAATCTTTCCCTGGTCAGGAAAGTCGAGACCCGCGATCAACCGCAACAGCGTCGACTTGCCGCAACCAGAGGGACCGAGCAAGGAGATGAACTCGCCATCCGCCACGTTCAGATTGACTTCCTTCAGCACGGCGGTCGCGCCATAGCTGCGTTTGACTTTTTCGATCGCGATGCTTGCCACGGTGGTCCTTGATCAACTCTGGTGCCCTAAAACGATCACATACGTTCAATAACGATCATTGATGATCATATGCGCCCGCAATCTGAGCAGCATTAGGGATTTCACCGAAGCCGCCCGAGATCGCTAGCTGGTTGCCATCCCGGACGGGATCTCGCGGTCTTCGTCTGCGCGGCGACAAGCCACTTCTCACCAAGCGTTATTCGCCTAGAGTTCGCCCCCGCATGCAGCGTGGAGCATCTTTTCAACCGACTCGCCGCGCACGCCGCTGAGGTCGATGAAGGATTCGTCGATGCTGTAGATCTCCTGGCCCGGCCCCAGGCCGGCGGCCAGGGACATCATCCGCTCGCTCATGTCGCCGTAGAGGGCGTAGTTGCTCGACAGGGCAACCAGACCGTGGGACTCGGCCAGGTGGCGGATCTGGAACCACGGCACGGCCATCCTCACCCCCAGGGCCTTGGCCTCGTTGGAGCGGGCCACTGCGCAGCCGTCGTTGTTCGACAGCACGACCACCGGGCGGCCGACCAGGTCAGGCCGGAAGACGCGCTCGCACGAGACGTAGAAGTTGTTGCCGTCGACCAGCGCGTAGAGACTGCCCATGGTCGGTGTCCGGCCTCACAGGGGCATGCGCTTGATGGTGGCGACCACGACACCCCAGACTTCGACGGTCTGGCCGTCCTTGGGCTCGATGTCGGGATAGGTGGGGTTGGCGGCCTTGAGCTTGACCCGGCCGGCCCGCTTCCAGTAGGTCTTGACGGTGAACTCGCTGTCGACGACGGCGACGACGACGTGGCCGGAGCGCGGGGGGATGGCACGGTCGACGATCAGCATGTCGCCGTCGGCGATGCCGGCGTCGCGCATCGATTCGCCGCGCACCTTCATCTGGAAGGTGGCCTGGGGGTGCTTGACCAGGTGCTCGAGCACGTCGATGCGCTTGGCGGCGTGGTCCTCGGCCGGTGAGGCGAAGCCGGCCTGGACGCTGCCGTGCACGGCCTGGGCGCGCAGGCTGCCGGGGAGGTGCGTACTGTATGTACATACAGTATATACCGCACGCACAACGAGGGACGCCGTCACCCATGCTCTATGGTCACGAGCACAGTCGCACACCCTTTGGGGATGGCGCCGCTCTGCGCCATCTGCAGAATGGCCCGGTGGACTTCCTAGATCGCTCAGCCTGGGCCGAGATGTTCGCCCGATACTACCTGCACCTCGCAGGCGCTGGCCGATGGGTTGACTTGGTGGCCCGTGGCCGGCTGCTGTACTCGGCGCACCGTCACCTGAATCCGATGACCGTGGCCGCTGCGGAGAGCCGCTACGGCGTGGTGACCCACGCACGGCCGCCGACCAGATCGACGCGCATCAGTCTGCGGGCTCGCTGACCACCGGCGGAGTGATCATCGTCTCATCATCGGCCAGGAAGTCGGCCAAGTAGCAACCAGCGATCGATCCGATGGTTCCCACCACCGCGACCGAGATCAGCCACGACGTGAACTGAACCGCCGGCTTAGGCATCCAAGCTGCGAAGTACGTCAGCGCCAGGGCAACCACCGCCCCAACGGCAAAGCCACAGGCCTGGCACTGCCGTTGAAGAGTCAGGTAACCCGCACTGCTGAGCCGCCGCTTGGTGAACATCGCATCCGCCTCTGCTGCCTCAACGTGAGGCTGACAGGCAGCGTAATGTGATGCAGCGCTGGCAATGTGAAGGCCCCACATGATCTATGGACGCCTGGGCGTTGACGTATGTCAATTGATGGCAGCTTGGCTTCCACGGCGTGCTCCATGATCGACAGAATCAGCCATGAACAAGTTGCAGAGCGTATGGGCCGAGGACTTCGCGACCGAGTACTCGCTGCTGACGGACGGCTTCAAGGTCGCTGGTGAGTTCAGTCAGCGCGGCCTGAAGCTGTACCAGACACACGGGCATCTGGACCCGACCGTCGTCGCCCTAGTGGAGTCCGACCGCTGGCATGCGGAGCAGCCGATCTGCGAATGCCACGGCGATAGGATGGCGCCATGTGCTACTCGGCCCAGATCATCGACAGCTACAAGCAGTACGTCCGACACTGGGGCGCCGAGATGTCCATAGAGGAGTTCGCCGAGCTGTACGGCTTCTCCTTCAAGGACCGACGCAAGATCCCGAAGCTGATGGACCTGCTGTTCACCGACCCGCAGACTGAGGGCGAGCGGGACCTCAAGCGGCTGATCGATTTGCGAGCCGCAGAGCTGACTGTCGAGTACGAGCAGGAACTGTTCAAGCAGCGCACCCGGCTGGCAGACGCCGAGTGCAAGCTGGCGGTCAAGGAGACCAAGGCCGCCGTCGAGAGCAAGCGCATCGCTTCCAACAAGGTGGATGCGATGCTGGGCAAGCTGCAGGATCTGAAACGGCACGAGCCCAAGGACCGGGACGCGCGGATCTTCCCCGGCGTCTACGCTCCAGTGGTCGTCGCGGAGGACGGCAAGCTCGTGGTCAAGTCCATGCGCTACCAGTGCCGCCCGGCCGGCAAGCCGGTGTTCTACGACCAGAAGTTCCCCGGCACCTACAACGCCCGCAGGAACAGCCTCGAAGGCTACTGGAAGGGCCAGTTCGGCCACACCCATGGGCTGCTGATCGTGAAGACCTTCTATGAGCACGTCGACCGAGACGGCAAGGACGTGGTGCTCCAGTTCACCCCCGATGATCGGGAACCGATGCTGGTGGCCTGTCTGTGGTCACGCTGGACCAGCAAGGACGAGCCGGACCTGCTGAGCTTTGCGGCGATCACGGACGAACCACCGCCCGAGGTGGCCGCGGCGGGGCACGACCGCTGCATCGTGTAGATCAGGCCCGAGAGCAAAGGCCGTCGCTCGGCGTCAACCATCGCACGCGCGGGGCCAGCGATCCCTACGGGCAGAGCCCTGGTTCGGAATCGATCAAAATGAGCACCTTAAATGCTAATTCCACGGCAAGGGCAAATCCTGAAAGGCAATGCTATTGAACTGCACGCCCATAGCGAACGGGACTGAGGACTAAACGGCACGCGAGCGCCGTTCGGTGCGACAGTAGCGGCGTCGAATCGGGTGAGCGCGCGACCCACCAGAGGATCGATGACGCCTGGCTAGGTTTCGTCCTTGGTCGGTGCAGTCGGACCATTCGCCTTGCACGATGCGATGCCACCCTCCATCGCGGCGGCAGATGAATACATCTCGCTCGCCCCGATGGTCTGGCCGTTCGACGCCGTGAGCACGAAGTAGGGTTGCTGGCTCGTCGAGGTCTTGCGCGTATACCTAGCGTCCGACGCTGAATTGGACTTGACGGAAGCGATGCCGGTCTCTGCGGCCTGCTTGGTCGCATACCGTTCGCTCGTCAGGATCGACTCGTGATTGCCAGCCTTGAGGTTGAACATGAATTGGGTGCCGGAGCGCTTGAGTGCGTAGTAGCCCGCCATAGTGGTCTCCCTGTGGTGGATGCATTGCCTGTTGATTGATAGGTGAGGGTGCGATGCGTCTGGTTGCTTGCCAGAGTTCAAAGGATATGGCTGTTACAACCGAGGTGAGTTCGGGTTTCGACCTAGCAAGGCTTTACAGGAGACAAGGCGATTTGAGAAGCAGACACTGGCTGGGTCTGATGCCCGTGTCTTGGCGGTCTTGCTCGCGACTCGAGGCGTCGGCGACAGGGAGGGCCTCGTGTATGCCTTGCCGTATCCGCCTGCCGGTCCGCGCGGCCCCGTGCGCTGTAGTCGGCGTGGCTTCGTTAGCCATTGCGCGGCGGCATGCTTGTCTGCAGCGATCTCCAGAACCGCCGCTGCGCCTCTAGATAGCGAGGTCCCAGCTAGCAATCTACGGCGGGCGAGGCACGAATTCGAAGCGCTCGCGCTCGCGGCGCGTGCCTTGGAAATCAAGCAGCGCGTCGCGTTCATCAACATCGCAGTCAATCAGCGGGTCGAGTACGTGCCGGATCCGTTGTCAGCGCCTGGCGGTGATATTTGGTCAACACCCTGTGAAACGCTGGCCCGCGGGGCTGGGGACTGCGAGGACTTTGCGATCACCAAGTTTTTCCTGCTGCTGGCGAGCGGCGGCCCACAAAACGGGGTTCGGCTACTGTATGCACGCCACAGCCGCGTGGACCGCCCTGCGGCTCCAGTACCGCATATGGTGGTTGTTGCCCAGTGGCCGCTCATCGACCCACTGGTTTTGGATTGCATCACCCCGTTGCTTGTCACGCTGTCACACCGCGATGACCTGCAACCCGTCTTCAGCTTCGACCAATCTTCTATCTGGCCGCGGGTTGATGCGGTGCCGCTGTCGCCGGTCCGCAGCAGGATCTCGTCGTGGCGAACGGCGCTGGCTCGTACGGCGCGGCAGCTTCACTAGCCGTTGAAATACCAGTCACTCGACTTCTTGCTGATGGCACTCTGCTGTCCACATCGCGTCATCCGATAGGCGCGGTCGCACACCGGGTCGCTCAAGGCGAAGCGCACGCGTTGGGCTACTTAATTGACATGGATATGCACCGCCGGATTGTTCTCTCGAGTCTCCTCGTTGTTGCAGGTGCGTCGGCTCACGCCCACGGCGGCGGGCTGAACGCCGAGGGCTGTCACACGAATCGCAAGACGGGTGATTACCACTGCCACCGTCCCCCGGCAGTTGCAACGCCGCAGCGCAGCGCCGTCCCAATGCAATCTGCCGCTCCGGCGCAAAGGCCTGCAGCGCCGGCCCCCTCTCCGACGAGCCCGACTTGCTATGTGGGCGCGCGTGGCGGCACCTACACGATCACCAAAAGCGGTAAGAAGAACTACGGCGGTTGCTGAACTGGCCACGCCACGGGGCACTGGGCGGCAGGTTATGAAGTTGGCAAAAGGCAACCCGATGTTCATGGTGGTGTGGAGCGCAGAACATCGCCCTCGACGCATCAATCCGACGGTCAGGGCGTCCGATTGATAGCCAGCCAGTAGTAGCCCGCCTGGTGAACAACGTCAGCGACGGAGCCGAAATCTACAGGCTTCACGACATAGCTGTTGACGCCGAGATCGTAGCTACTCTCAACATCCGATTCCTCCTGCGAGGAGGTCATCACGACGATCGGAATACGTCGAGTTCTTTCATCAGCTTTGACGGCTCTGAGCACTTCGATTCCATCCATTCCTGGCATTTTCAGATCAAGAAGGACCAGCCTCGGAGAGGCATCGTCACGGTCCTTGTAGATTCCACGCCGGAAGAGATAGTCAAGTGCAAGCTCACCATTCTTGACCCACATCACACGATTGGCGAGTCCGCCCTTCTTGAGTCCACGCATCGTGAGCTCCGCGTCGTGGTCGTTATCTTCGACCAGCAGGATCTCGACTTGCTCAAACAGTTCCATCGTTCGGCTCCCGTGGAAGGCTGAAGTAGAAGGTCGCGCCGGCGTTCGGAGTCCCTTCGGCCCAGACCCGCCCGCCGTGGCGAGTAACGATACGCTGCACCAGCGCCAGCCCGACGCCCGTCCCCGGAAACTCGCTCGCATCGTGCAGCCGCTGGAACACGCCGAACAGCTTCGACTGGTACTTCGGGTTGAAGCCTGCCCCGTTGTCTCGCACGAAGTAAATGTGCTCCTTGTCGTCGGTAATGGCACTGACGGAGATCTTCGGCTTCTCCTGCTTCGCACTGAACTTGAGTGCATTGGACAGCAGGTTCACCCACACCTGCCCGAGCAGCACACGGTCACCCTTCACGGGAGGCAGGTTGCCGACCTGCAGTTCGATCCTGTCGGTCGTGCCAGGCGACCCGAGACCGTCCCAGGTCGCGTTCACGAGAGCCGTCATGTTGAGGTCGCTCACTTGCATGGCCTTTCGGCCCAGGCGAGAGAAGGCGAGCAGGTCGTCGATCAGCCCGCTCATGCGACGGCCCTCGTGCTGGACGATACCGATCTTGCGCAGCGCCTCGTCCGAGAGTTCGGCGCGGTGATCGTCGATCACGGCTTCGGCAAAACCCACGATGCCCCGCAGCGGCGCACGCAGGTCGTGCGAGACCGAGTAGCTGAAGCTCTCGAGCTCTTTGTTCGCCGTCTGAAGCTGATCGGTGCGCTCGGCCACGCGCTGCTCGAGTTCGATGTTCAGTTTGCGCAGATCCTCGTCGGCGCGCTGCCGCTCCGAAACCTCGTGCGCCAGCGATCGGTTTGAGACCTCCAAGGCCTCGGATCGCTGGCCGACTTCGGCCAGCATGTCGTTGAAGGCGTCGACCAGCACGCCGATCTCGTCTTGCGTCGTCTTCTGGACCCGCAACGAAAAATCTCGCTTCTCCATGACCTGCCTCGCGACGGCAGTCACCGCGAGGATGGGTTGCGTCAACGCCGATTGCAGCCAGGCAGACACGGCGCCCGCCACGAGGAGACTCAGACCCATGACGGCACCAAGAATGCCGAGGTAGTCCTTCAGCCGCGCCTTCAGGTCGTAATCGGCTCGCAGATAGACCGTGCCCAGGATCTCGTTGCCTTCGACGATCCGCCTGAAGACGATCAGGTCATCCCCCTGCACCTGCGCGCCGTCGGCGCCCGGCAGATCGGGCAGCGCCGCCGCACCCGCACGCGCAGGGCTCTGGTAGCGAGCCACCAGCCTTCCTCGTGCGTTGTAGATCGCTCCGGAGAAGATCTTCGGCTTGGCCTTGAGGAGAGCCAGGTTTTCGTTGGCCGACTTGGGGTCGTCGAATGCCAGCGCCGGAGCGCTTGCGCGCGCCAGGATCTCCGCCTGCGTAAGCAGATCGTCCATGCCCTGCTTCTTGTGGCTGCGCAGGTCGTAGAAGACGAGTGCCGCCCCGGCCACGGCCAGCGCCGCGAAGGTCGACGCCAGCACCGCGATCGCGAACTTGAAGCGGATCGAACGCTCAAGGGCCCTTCGCATCACGGTGCTCCCGCCGCCGTCACCTTCTGGGCCACCGCGAGCAGGCGCGAACTGAGTCGCAGTCCGTTGGCTTCCGCCGTGTCCAGCGCGATCTCGAATCTCACGCGGCGCTCGACGATCACGAAGTTGATCATGCTGCCTGCGTGAAGTGCACCTTCGGATTCGGAGACCACCAGCACGGGACGGTGACGTGTCCACTGGCGCAGCTGGTCCGGCGGCGGCGTCTCGGCCTGTCCGAGGAACAGGACGTGCACACCGGCCAGCGAATCACCGAACCTCAGGCGACGCACGGTCACGCTTCGATCCGCCAGAGTCCGGCCGCTGACCACCTGCTGGAGTTCCACGGCCAGCGGTTCGGAGCCCAGCACCGCGATGGTGAACGGGGCATCGACCGCCCCACCGGCTTCTTCCGGCCACTCCACGTAGCCCGCAAACTTGTACAGGAACGCGGCCTTGACCTGGTACTCGGCGCCCTGCCCCCCTCCCTGCGCCGCACACCAGCTGCTGACGCCCAGCCATGCAGCGAGGAGCGCCGCTCGCATGCACGCCCGGACGACCGGCAGGCTCACAAGGACCACCTCAGGCGCACGAGAAAGCTGCGACCGATCTCGCTGCGCGCCGGTGCCGCGTTGAATTCCGGGTGTGCGGCATCGAACAGATCACGTCCAACCACAGAGACTTCGATGTCGGAATCGATACGCCAGCCGAAGCGAAGGTCGAAGGCCGTGTATGCCGGCACCGATGGCTCGGGAAGTGCGGCGACACGCCGCACGGCAATGTCGAGTTCCTGTCGATGCGGCAGATTGAACGCCGAACGCAGCATCCACTGGTACTCGGGATCGTTGCCCAGGTTGCGCGGACCGTCGGGATCGGTGCTGCCAGGCTTCAGATGCAGATCCTGCTGCAGCAGCGTCGTACCACCGCTCAGGCGCCACGTCGGCGCTACCTGCCAATCGGCCCAGGCTTCGGCACCATAGGTTTTGCCGTCGATCATGTTCTGCACCTGCGCGCCAGGTGGTGGTTGCCCGCTGCGAAGCCTGTCCCAATCGTGCAGGTAGACCGTGGCCGAGTAGTTGAATGCCGGCGTCGGCTGCGACCGATACCCGATCTCGTAGACATTCGCCACTTCGGCAACGAAGTCAGGTCCGCCCGCGATGATGTATGGGGGTGTCGGCGGAAGGACGATGTCCCGGTCGAGTCGCGCGGGCGCACGCACCGCTCGCGAGAACGCGGTCCACACAAGTTGGTCTGTGGTGAGCTTCCAGCTGAGGCGGGCGCTCGGCAGCACTTCGGTCCCGGTGTACTCGTTGTTCTCGAGCCTCGCTCCGAACGTTGCCGCAAGCGTCTCGGACAGTCTGAGTTCATCCTGGATGAAAAAGCTCTTCCAGCTCTGGGTGCGCCGAGCGGGGACGAAGGCGAAGAACAGACCCGGTTGGATGTCGTCGCGGGCTCGCCGGTACCCTCCTCCCCACATGATCCTGTGGTTGCCCAGCGGCACGCCATGCTGGAACTCGAAGTCGAGGATGTCGACTTCCGGGCTGTAGATCGCGGCATCCTCGCGCGTCGAACGGTCGTAGTAGCCCTGGATTCGCAGGTCCGAGCCATCGGTGAAGCGCTGGCTCCAGCGCGCCAGCACGTTGCTGCCCGAAACCTCCACCGGGCTCAGCTCGAAAGGCCCGAAGAAGCCCCGATGCTCCGATCGGCCTCGATACACATCGCCCTGAAGCGTGAAGTCACCCCCGGTCCCGGACCAGTCGGCACGAAAGCCGAGCTGATGACGATCCCATCCGTCCGCCACGGCGTTGCCCGCCTCCGACCGCGTGTTGTCGAGCCGCGAGGCCTTGGCGTAGGCCCGCCAGTGGCCGGCGTCGCCCAGACTCCCTCCGTAGCGCAGCCCTAGATCGCCCCCGCGATTGCCGCCGTCGACGACCGCCAGGCCGCCGTGGGTTTGCGAGGCGGATCGGGTGATCACGTTGATCACGCCGTTCACCGCATTCGTGCCCCACAGCGTCGCGCCGGGCCCGCTGATGACCTCGATGCGTTCGACATCCTCCAGGAAGACGTCCTGCTGATCCCAGAACACGCCCGAGAAGAACGGCGCATAGACCGTTCGACCGTCGATCAGTACCAGCAGCTTGTTGCCGATCGCGTTGTTGAAGCCGCGTGCCGAGATCGCGTACTGGCCTGCGTCGATGCGCGCGACCTGCAGGTTGGGTGCCAGACGCAGGGCCTCGGGCAGCGTCGTCACTCCCGAGCGGCGGATCAGGTCGGCGCTGATGACAAAGACGGAGGCTGCCGCGTCTCCAAGACGCTCCGTCCGGCGCGACACGGACGTGATCTCCACGCCCGCGAGTTCTTCCAGAGAAAGATCGACCAGATCCCTTTGAGGCACCGAGGCTGACTGCGCTGCGGGTGCGGCCACCCAGAACAAGGCGTGAAGAACGAAGCGCAGACGCAACGACGACGCAGCCCGCGTCACAACGTTCCACCCTGCTGCAGGAGCGCCGTGATGTTCCGCAGTGGACGAGGCCGGCTGTAGAGGTAGCCCTGCATCTCGTCGCACCCGTGGCGCCTCAGCACGGCCGCCTGGTCCTCGGAATCCACCCCTTCCGCAACCACCCGCAGGCCGAGCGAATGCGCCAGCGAGATGACCGTCGAGACCAGCGTCATCGTGTGCGGCTCCTCGAGCATCGTGATGATGAAGGAGCGATCAATTTTGAGCGTCTGGACCGGCAGCTTGGCGAGATACCGGAGCGACGAGTACCCGGTCCCGAAGTCGTCGATCGCGATGCTGAGCCCCATGTCACGGATGAGGTTCAGTTTTGCGATGTTCTCCTCGATGTCCTCCATCACCAGGCTTTCCGTGATCTCCAGATCGATGCCGGGCGACGCCGCGCCGCCCGCGATCGCGGCCCGTACGGTGTCGACGAAGTCCTTCTTGCGCAGCTGGATCTGCGACACGTTGACGGCGATCCGCGGCACGTCCGGAAATCCCAGCTGGGTCCAGTGGAGGTGATCCAGGACCGCCTGGCGAAGCGCCCAGGCTCCGACTTCCAGGATCAGTCCCGTCTCTTCCATGAGGGGGATGAACTGCATCGGCGGCACCAACCCCAGCTCGGGACTCTGCCATCGGATCAGCGCCTCGACGCTGAGGATGCGCCGGGTGGTGGCATCCACCTTCGGCTGGTAGTGGAGGACGAACTCCTCGTTCTCGAGCGCCTGCCGCAGACGGTTCTCCAGTGCGAGCGTGCCGGCGATCTTCTCGGTCATCTCCTGTGCATAGAAGAGGTATCTCTCGCCACGAGCCTTCGCCTTCTTGACGGCCGCTTCGGCATGGCGGAACAGCACATCGCCTTCGATGCCGTCATTCGGATAGATCGCAATGCCGATCCGCGCGGCGACTCTCAGTTCGGACCCCGCGACGTTGAAAGGGACACCAAAATACTCTTCGCTGCGCTGCTGGATGACCCGTGCGAGGCCCTCTTCGGAACCGATGTCAGGGATGACGATGGCGAAGTGATCGCCCTCGATCCGTGCGTAGCGCCCCGCCTCTGCGGCTCGACTGAGGAATCTCCTGGCGATCTCTCGCAGCAGTTCATCGCCCGCTGGACGGCCGAGGCTGTCGTTGATCATCTTGAAGCGGTCGATGTCGACGGACAGGACCGCGAGCTTGCGCTGTTCCCGCTTGGCGGTTTCGACGAACTGCGCCAGGCGCTCGTGGAACAGCGCCCGGTTCGCCAGCCCGGTCAGCTCATCGTAGTAGGCCAGGTAGTTGAGTCGTTCGCCCTTCTCGATGTGGTCGAGAGCGAAGGCGATGTCATCGGCCAGCCCAAGCAGGAGCTGCATCTCGTTGTCGTCGAAGAACCCGGGCTCCGCGGCGTACAGGCCCAGCGTGCCGACGACCTCGCCGGAAACAAGGATCGGAATGATGGTCAGGGAACGGAACCCCCGCGCCAACGCCTCCTGCTTCAGGATGACACGGGAATCCTCGATGACGTCCTCGACGATCACGGCCTGTCGTTCGACCACCGCCCGCCCAGGGATCGCGTATGAATCCGGGGCGTTCTTGTCCAGGCCGAGCGGCAACAAGCCAACATAGTCCTCGCCGCCCTCCGAGCAGGCCGCAGGCAGCAATCGATGTCCACCACGGTCGACCAGTCCGATCCATGCCAGCAGGAACTGGCCGCTCTTCACCGCGATGCGGCAGGCCTCACGAAAAAGCTCGTCTCGATCCCGCGCATGAACGATGAGGGCGTTGATGCCACTCAGGACCGCATACACGCGATTCATGCGCCGAAGCCTGATCTCGGCGAGCTTGCGCTCAGTGATGTCGACGATCGACCCGGCCATGTAGGTGGCCCGGCCCTCGGCATTCCACATCGCCTGGCCCTTCGAGTGGGACCAGCGGTAGTCGCCCGATCTGGTCAGCGCGCGGTACTCGACGTCGTAGGGCATCTTTCGGACCAAGTGATCACGAAACGCCTGCATGACGCCGCTCACGTCCTCCGGGTGCAGCAGAGCCTGCCACGCGGCCGAAGTGTTCTCGATCTCGGCATCCTCGTACCCCAGCCGAGATTTCCACTGATGGGAAAGGTAGGTTTCGCCGGTGGCCACGGTCCAGTCCCAGACGTCGCCCGTCGATGCCGCCAGGCGGAACCGCAACTCGCTGTGGCGCAGCGCGTCCTGCATCTTCCGCTGTTCGGCGGAGGACTTGGCGTCCTGAAGCGCTCTTTCGACCGCCGGCGGCAGCCGCACCAGGTCATGTTTGAGCACGTAGTCGATGGCACCGTTCTTCAGCGCTCGAATGGCGTGCTCCTCGCCGATCGTGCCCGACACGAAGATAAAGGGAATGTCGGGGTGCAACTCGTGGGCGATGGCGAGCGCCGTCATGCCGTCGAACCGGGGCATGCTGAAATCCGACAGGATGACGTGAGGGCGGAACTCGGAGAGCTGCCGACGAAACTCGTGCTCCGTATCGACCCGAAGCCCGGTGCAATCGACACCGGCTCGCCTCAAAAGACGCAACACCAGCTCGGCATCGTTGGGTTCGTCTTCGACCAGCAGAATCTTCACGGACTCTGTCAACGTCCCATCCTCCTCAATGCACGCTGTCGTCGACAGCATCTGTAGCGAGCCAGCGCTACTGCATTGCTGGGGTCAGGGTTGAACTTACGTGGAATATGGCGAACTCATCCAAAGGCCATCATGGCCTCATCGGCAAGACGTCCGGAGGGTACGGGCGCTCTTTGCTGCACGCAGCTGTAAAGTGTTACAGGGCTTCAAAAATCCCTGCGGAGACTCCCTCCGTCGCAGGAGTCCTTGGCCGTTTCCACCAGGTCGGAGAGAATCAAAATCGTCGTTGTGCTGACGCAATTTATAGCGCGATGCACACCCGTTGCCTACGCCAGATTTCCATCGGATATGAGAAATATTTCTGTCATATCTGACCGTTGAACGATCGGGCTCGGGTGGGATAGCTAGACGGTCGTACACAAGTCCCACTTCGCTCTGCTCGGCAGAGTCGCAGAGCGACGCGCTGCTACGGCTTCCGCAAGGGTTTAGTCCTCGTCCACGCGGTCTTTGCCAACGACGCTGGCCGACGACCCCAATCGATGACCGGCTCGAGGCCGCCAGCCCAGCCACCGTCGACGCTAGCGGCCGCTAGAGCCGGCACTCGCTAGTTCCGTGGATCGAACGTCCGGCACTGGGGCGCCGAGACGTCGATAGCCGAGTTCGCCGAGCTGTCCGGCTTCTCCTTCAAGGACCGACGCAAGATCCCGCAACTGATGGACCTGCTGTTCGCTGACCCAGAGCCCTGGGATGAGCAACCCCTGCCGCAGCAGCGCCCGACCTTATCGACGCCCGCCGGTTCGGCGATGTGGGCCTGGAACGTGCCGCCCGTTCTGGGCCGCACCCAAGGACGAGATGCCTGCAGCCAGGCCGTTCAGGATCCCGCAATGCCTCGCGTCATGAACGCCATGGCATTGAGTGCGCAATGCCCTCAACTGCTTCTCCAACAGCTTCAGCTCACGGATGCGCGTGACAACATGGCCGATGTGCTCGTCCAGAAGCGCATCGACCTCGCCGCACTCGGCCTCCGGCACATCCTTGAAACGCAGCAGCACCCTGATCTCGTCGAGCGTCATGTCGAGCGAACGGCAATGGCGAATGAAGCCGAGGCGTTCAGCATGCACGGCTTCATAGATGCGGTAGTTGCCACCCGTGCGGGCCGCCTGCGGCAGCAGCCCCTCGCGCTCGTAGTAGCGGATGGTCTCGACCTGCGTCTGCGTGGCCGTCGCTAGTTCACCGATCCTCATGGTCCCCCGTCCTTCGTTCCCGGCTTCGTCGACAGAGGACCATCGTACGGGCTTGACCCTGGAGCCGCTACAGGGTCTCAAATGCCCGCATCGACCCACGGAAGCCTGACATGAGTGATTCCTGCTGCAGCCACGGCTGTGCCGCGCCCACCGCCGCCGACTCGAGCCCACGCTACCGCCGCGTGCTCTGGATCGCCTTGATCATCAACGCCGCCATGTTCGCGGTCGAGCTCGCCGGCGGGTTGCGGTCGGGCTCCGTGTCGCTGCTGGCCGATTCGGTGGACTTCTTCGGCGACGCGGCCAACTACGGCATCTCTCTGCTGGTGCTTGGCATGGCGCTCACCTGGCGCGCCCGAGCGGCCTTGTTCAAGGGCCTGACGATGGGGGCCTTTGGCGTGTTCGTGCTCGGCCGGGCCGCATGGTCGGCTGCGGCCGGCACCATGCCCGAGCCGGCGACGATGGGTGTGATCGGTGCCCTGGCGTTACTGGCCAACGTGTCCGTGGCCGCCATGCTCTATGCCTGGCGCGAGGGCGACGCCAACATGCGCTCGGTGTGGCTGTGCAGCCGCAACGACGCGATCGGCAATCTGGCTGTGATGGCCGCAGCGCTAGGCGTGTTCGGCACCGGCAGCGGTTGGCCGGATCTGGCCGTCGCGGCGGTGATGGGGCTGCTCGCGCTGACCGCCGCACATTCGGTCGTCAAGCAGGCCGGGGCAGAGCTTCAACGCGAGACCGGTCCGCGAGCTTCAACTTGAGGTTTGGTGTTTGAGCCTGCAGGCTAGAGGGGGTGTTCTGGCGGCACGGCACGGTGAACCACCTAGCAGCTCACAGCCTCTCTTCGCGGATCAAGAAACCACCACCGTTTCGGCCGGATCCATCGCCGTCATCGCGTCGCAGTTGAACTTGATCTTGCCGTCGCCGTCGTTGGAGATCCGTGCCGGGTGTCGACGACGTCGTGGGGCCACCGCATGTAAAAAGACATACGCACGCCCGCTGCTCGCACTCAACTTTGGTTGAAACCCGCCGGTCCGAGTGCTAAAAAACATGGCGTGACCACGACCGACATCTTGACGATTGCGATCTGGGGCGTGGGGCTCTTCATCGTTTGGCAACTCCTGCGTCGAGGTTGAAATGCGCGTCGCTGCTTACGCCCGGTCTCCAGGCTCGACCCTGCAGCGCTTGTCCAAAGAAGTCGGTCTGGACGGCGAATGCAAGTTCACCCACGGTGACTACATGATCGACTGCTCGCCGATCACACTGGCCGACGGTCGCTTCTCCGTCTATGCCGTCATGCACCGAGCAGTCGACAGTGCGGTCGTTGAAGTCCGGCTGACCCCTGTGATGGAGCCCGTTGAGGAACGACTGGCAGCAGCCCGGGTCGGTCTCACCGCGGCCATGGAGTGGATCGACAACAACGGATAGTTGGTGCGAGTCAGCGGCGTGCAACCGATGCGGCTGCATGCATCTGACCAATGACGGCGCGGGGGAAACGCAGGCTCACGTCAATCCGCGGCTTCGCTTGGTGCGGACGGAGGAATCAGTTCACTGTCGTCGGTCAGCATGTCGGCGAGATACGCTCCTGCGACGGCACAGAGCGCACCGATCACAGCGACCAGGATGAGCCATGTGGTCAGCTGCGCGGTAGGCCGGGGCATCCACGGCGCGACATAAGTCAGGGCCACGCCGAGGAGAACACCCGAGACGAAGCCCCACGCCTGGCACTTGCGCTGAAGCGCCAGGTAGCCCTCGGTGCTGAGCCGCCGTTTGGTGAACATGGTCTCGACCGTCCTATCCGATCCCCGCAGCCTCGAAGATTAATCCAGCGAGGCTCGGCCGGTCCAGCATCCTCACAAATCGGAGCGCCTTGTTACTCAGTCCTGAGAGGCTGACTTACGGTCCTCGTCGTTGCACCAGCCCGGGCCCAGTGGGGAAGGTGTTCCGAGGCGTGTTCGGCGGCTTCCAAGTCGGCAGGGACTTTGGGTGAAAACCCAGCCGCCATGTCGACATGCTCACAAGCGCCCCCTCGGAGTGCAATACTGTACGTTCATACAGTATTCGAGGCAGCACCATGGACGCACAGAACTGGCAGCGAAGCGTTGCCGCACACCTTCAGAACCAGTGGCCAACGATCCCGATCGACGACCTGCTTGAGGCCGCCGGCGACCTTTGGTGCGATGAGCACTGGCGGGCCATGCCTCCCGAGGAGGCGGCGGTGAGGTGGCTGAAGCTGGGCGTGCTGTCGGACCGAGACGCCGACGTGAGCTCGAGCCTGTCTAGATGTGGAGAGCCATCGCTCGCGCAACGCGTGCGGCCTCTCTCATGAGGCACCGCGAGCGCCCAAGGCATCCCATCAAAACCACGGCAGCGGAAGCATCCCAGCATGCAGGACAACGAACCCGGCCACATTCAGCAGGACGGTCAGCCAGAAGGCGGCCACGAAGCTCGGCTTGGAGGTCTTGTGCCGCAGGAACTGCTGCGCGAGCAAGGCACCGGGCCAGCCGCAGGCGAGCCCGATGAGGAGCAGTGTGGCCTCGGGCGTGCGCCAGCGCTTCTGGATGGCCGCTGACTTGTCCAGCGCATACGCCAGGAACGCGACCAGGCTGACAAAAGCGTAGACGGCAATGACGACCGGTTTGACCGGCCAGTGGCTTGCCACGACGTAGTAGATCGCGATGAATGCCGGGATGGCGAGCAATCGGGGCAGCGTCCAGTCGGCCGGGGCTTCCGAGCGCTGCGGCTTGCGCGCTCGACCGCGCACCGGATACTGCACCGAGTGTGCGCGCTTCTTGCCATTGGGACCGAGTTCGACCTCGAACGTCAGGGCTTGGCCGACAGACGGTCGACCAGTCCCGGAGGGGAAGGCCTTGATGTGGACGAAGATCTCTTGCCCACCATGGACCGGATCGATGAAGCCGTAGCCGCGCTCGTCGTTCCAGGATTTGAGTTTGCCGTCGATGCGCATATGCAGGTGGTGGGTGACTCACACCGCCTCTTCCCGGATCAGGAATCCGACCACCGTATCGGCCGGATCCATCGCCGTCATCGCGTCGCAGGTGAACTTGATCTTGCCGTAGCCCTTGTTGAAGATCCGCGCCCGGGTCTGGGCGACATCGAACACGCATCGAAGCTCGAGGCTGCTCCCTGGTTCGACGAAGCGGGGCAGCGGCAGCTCAACGAAGTGCCCACCGTCATCATTCATGCCGATCCGCCCGGCTTGGTAGTGCAGGAGCGAGACCGGGACGTCTTCCGGTGACACCATCGAGACCCGTTGCAGGTAGAGGCCGTGCGCTGTCGGGTTCGTCAGCCTGAAGCTCACCTCGTGGTTGGTGCCCGTTGTGCCACCCCGCAGCACCTGGACCAGCAGCGTCACGTCCCCCTTGATCAGCGGTGCGATCAGCTTCACCGCTTCCTGCGCTGTCTTCCCACCGGCGACGGCGGCCGAGAACGCCGCCAACAACTCGGCCCCGGTGAACGCCTGGTTCGCGTCGGCGGTGCTGCCGTGCGTCTTGTCCTTCTTGGTCGTGGTCATAGCGTTGCGTCCAGGTTCGATGTTGTCGTTCGATCGAAGTTTCGATCATCGGCCAAAGCCGATCCAGACGCCAAGCCGTGACGGCTGGCGGCGATCTATCTAAAAAAATGACGTTCGCGATTTTTTTAAAAACGCTCAAAAACATGCGGTTGGATTCGAGCCACAGTTCGAAGTTTTTTTCGCCTTCAACTGTTATCAAGATGCTCTTTTGCTACGCCACCGGCTTCAGAATTTCATCTGCAACCTCGGAGCACGCGGACCCAGTTTGGAAAGCTCCGGGACTGTTCAGCAGGGCTAGCTGCAGGCGTTGAGCCGGCATCGATACCCGGTCGAACAGGACCCATCGCTCATGGGAGAGATGCGTCGGCACATCCTTCACGGGAGCCGATGCACGTCTTCGTCAAAGGCTCTCGTTTCAGAGTCTTTTTGATCGAGGTTTTGCCGATGAACAGTGTTGTTGCTCCCCCGCCTTCCGAGGCACTGGCACCCATCCAACTGGTGCCCATCACGTCCCTGCGCCCCTCCTCGCGCAACGCCCGCAAGCACCCGAAGAAGCAGATCCGCCAGATCGCCGCGTCGATCACGGAGTTCGGCTTCACCAACCCGATCCTGGTCGATGCCGCCGGCGGCGTGATCGCCGGCCACGGCCGCCTGGAGGCCGCCAAGCAGCTCGGCCTGGCCGAGGTGCCGGTGCGCTGCCTGGCGCACCTGAGCCCGGCCCAGGTGCGCGCCTACGTGATCGCCGACAACCGCCTGGCCGAGAACGCCGGCTGGGACCACGAGCTGCTGCGGGTGGAGCTGGAGGAGCTGGCCGATCTGGACTTCGATCTGCAGCTGACGGGTTTCGACACTCCGGCCCTGGACGGCTTCCTGTCGCCGATGCTGGCCGACGAGGAGGAGCCGGCCCCCGTGGTGTCGGACCTGCCGCCGGTGTCGCGGGTGGGCGATCTGTGGGACCTGGGTGCCCACCGGCTGCTGTGCGGTGATTCGACCGATCCGGCCAGCTACGAGCGTCTGATGGACGGGGGGAAAGCCCAGGTGGTGTTCACCGACCCGCCCTACAACGTGCCGATCGCCGGCAACGTCAGCAGCCAAGGCCGCCATGGCGAGTTCGTGATGGCCTCGGGGGAGATGTCGTGCGAGCAGTTCACCGCCTTCCTGCGGACGATCTTCAGCCAGTTGGTGGCGCACTCGGTGGACGGATCGCTGCACTTCGTCTGCATGGACTGGCGGCATCTGGGGGAGATGCATGCGGCCCAGCAGGGGACCTACGCCGAGCTGAAGAACCTGGTGGTGTGGAACAAGGCGAACGCCGGGATGGGTTCGCTGTACCGCTCCAAGCACGAGCTGGTGTTTGTCTACAAGGCCGGGACGGCCGGGCACATCAACAACATCGAGCTGGGCAAGCATGGGCGCAACCGGACCAATGTTTGGAACTACGCCGGGGCGAACACGCCGTCCAAGGGCCGGGCCCAGCGGCTGGAGATGCACCCGACGGTCAAGCCGGTATCGATGATCGCTGACGCGCTGCAGGATGGCTCGCACCGAGGGGGGTTGGTACTCGATCCGTTCGGGGGCTCGGGCTCGACCTTGATCGCGGCCCAGAACACCGGGCGGCGGGCGCGGCTGATCGAGCTGGATCCGCGCTACGTGGACGTGATCGTCAGGCGCTGGGAGCGGCTGGGCGTGGGGCCGGCCTTGGTGGGTGGGTCGGAGCGGACGTTCGCGCAGGTGGCGGCGGAGCGGCGGCAGGCGGAGCCGGCTGAGCGGAAGGAGGTGAGCCATGGCTAAGAAGACTCCGACCGCCAAGATCCAGCAACAGATCGAGTCCCCACCGGAACTCCGACTGCCGCCGGACACCCTCCCCTACGCGTCCGGCTATCGCAAGCCGCCGGAACACACGAAGTTCGCCAAAGGCAAGTCGGGCAATCCGAAGGGACGGCCGCGCAAGCTGCAAGTGCCGGAGCTGGCGGAGAACATCGTCGAGCGGATGTACCAGGAGTTGTGTGCCACGGCCGTCGTCAATGGCAAGGAGGTGAGGATCTCCGGCTTCGAGGCCGCCTGCCGCGGCTTGATCAGAACGGCCTCGTCCGGTGACCCCAAGACGTGCTTGAAGGCGATCGGTGTTGTGTTCGAGCAAGAACGACAACTGATGCTCGAAGAGGTCGTGAAGCTGGGCATCGATCCCAAGGAGGCGGTCAAGCCGTTCGACAAGTCCAAACACCCGGGAGGCTTGCTGTTCGTGCCCGCCATGGCCGAGGTGGAAGCCTGGCAAAAGGAAGCCATGGCGCAGCAAGCCAAAATCAAGCGCGAGCTGCGTGACCCTCACCACGGGGAGGTGCGGCCATGAGCCAGAACCCCTGCAATCGAACCTATCTAGAGATCATCCAGGACGTCCTCAACGAACAGGTCGGTCGCAATCCGCGCTCGATCTACGAACTTCCCGTCTCGCGCCGGGAATATTTGTTCAAGCTTCTGCGCAAGCTGGCCGTGCAAGGCAATACCGAGGCGTTCAGGCTGATGGAGCGTGAGCGTCGATCTCACGCCCGAACCGTCGCGATGCTCAATGCTGCCCAGAGCGCCGGGTTGCAAACCGAGTACTGGCCGCTGATCCAAGGAGGCGTGGTGAATGTCCCGCGCGGAGAGTCGATCGACGAGGTCGTCGAGATGTTCGAGCGAGGTATCACCACCGAGGAGCTGAGCCGCCTGATGGACTTGGCCAGGCGGGACGCGTTCGACCAGCTTCGTGAGGCGGAGGAGATACGTGAGCGGCTTGAAGAGGAGCGTCTGGCCAATCTTGCCAACCCGTCGTCCAACGCCCATCTCGGCCCGGACGAACACACCAGCTCCGACACGGGGAGCAAGTTGCCCCAAGTCCGGTGGGGTCCTCCGGTAAGCCTGCTTCCACCGATTGATCTGTCGCAGGCCCCCGCAACGCGTCCACGGATCATCTTGCCACCCGATCTTCCGCCAGACGCTTACCCGCCGGGGTACTGAGGAACTGAGGATGAGGAGCGCCCTGAGACCCAGACGCCCTTCAGCCCCCTCCTCCGCTACTTCATGCAGCTCCGCAAGCGCCCGGCCACCGCCTCCAGGGTCGCCACGACCTCGAGCGGCCGGGCGCCCGGGATGGTGCCGACCGGCACGAAGCCGTCGTTGGCCAGCACCCCGGTGCTTTGCTGGGCCCGGGTGATGGCGTAGAACACCAGGCCGACTTGGACGCCTTGGGCACCGTTGGCGGTGCTGGCCTTGAGTTCGTAGCGCACGTACTCCGAAGTGAACAGGATGGAGCTCTGGGCCTTCACGGTGCCGCTGACGATCGCGGTGCGGCTGGCGTCGTCGATGTACTTGAAGACGCTGCCTCCACCGGCGGTCTGCTGGTTCTGGGCCTGGTAGTAGGTGCCGGTCACGCCGACGAAGGAGCCGACCGCGTCCTTGAGCCCGACGCTGTCGTTGCTGATGGTCTCGGCCACGCAGAGCTTGAGGCGGGCGAAGTCCTGGGGGCTGCCGGTGGGGTAGGACAGGTCGATGCGGTCGAGGTAGGCCCCAGCCTCGGAGCTGCGGGTGCTGACGTGGGGTGGCAGGGCGACCGGGGTGGCGCAGGCGCCGAGCAGGAGGGTGGCGGCCAGCAGGCCGCTGGAGGGCTTAGAGGCCGACACGTTGCACCTCCACCGAAAGCTTGTACTCGTAGAGGGAGACGTCGGGCAGGCCGGTGCAGGCGAGCTGGAGGTCTTCGCTGATGGACTTGGCGACGATGATGCCGCGCACCTGCTGGCCGGGCTCGGCGTGGTGCTGCTTGATCCAGTTGACGTAGCGCAGCAGCTGGCCGACGACCCGGTCGTAGCCCTTGGAGACTTTGAGCTCGATGACGGCGTAGTCGCCGGCGCTGTCGACCGCCAGGATGTCGATGAAGCGGCCGCCGACCGGGAACTCGACGCCGGTGATGCCTTCGTCCTGGTAGGGGCGCAGGCCGGGCTCCAGGGCCTGGAGGTTGCGGGCCAGGTAGTCGCGCAGGTCGTGCTCGAAGGCGAACTCGTCGGACAGGCTGGGGCCGGCGACGCTGACCTCGGCTTCGTCGGGGACGGGCGTTCCGGAGGTGATGGGGACCGGATCCCTCCCCTGCTCGTAGAGGCGGAAGTGGCTGGCGTCGATCTTGAAGAAGAGGTCGTCGGAGCCGTCGTCGCGGGCGCTGTAGTGCAGCCGGGTGCGCACGTTGGTGGACAGGCGGATCAGGTGGGCGGCCACCGTGCCTTCCTTGATGTTGGGGTAGTGCTCGGCGAACCACTGGATCGCGCGGTCGCGGGAGAAGGCTTCGCCGGGCTGCAGGGCGAAGGCCGCCGCCATGTCGTGCATCAGCAGGCGGACGGGTTTGGCGTTGAGGGTGGCCACGGGGGTCTCCGGGGTAAGGTTGAAAGGTGAAAGGGTGAAGGTGAAGGCTGGGGGTCCAGGACGGGTCGCACTGTCCCTTGGGGTGGGGGAAGAGTCGAATGGAATGGAGGGGTGATGTCGACTTCGTGCGACGGATCAACGACCGGCCACCTGAACCTTGATGGTTCGAGCTAAGCTGCCAAATGCTACTTTACGTCTGTAGACCTAAAGTCATCTGAATAAGAACCTTGCGCCCCATGTCGGGTCGCAAGCTCAAGGTCGAATCAGCGCGGAATCGGCTCGCCCGGCACCTGCGCGCGTTTCGGGCGGAGCGTGGGCTGTCGCAGGAAGGCTTGGCCGACCTGGCGGAGCTGCACCGGACCTACGTGGGGTCGATCGAGCGCAGCGAGCGCAATGTGTCGCTCGACAACGTGGAGCGGCTGGCGGCCGCCCTGGGGGTGGATGTCTGCGATCTGCTGGCGCAGGGCTGAGAAGCCCGGTGTACGCGCCCTACTCCGCTACTTGATGTCGGCGGTCGGCCAGTTCTTTGGGTAGGCCGTCAAGCGGGGAGCCCCGACGATCTGCAGGTCGGCACGCTCGACCACCATCGTGCGGTTGCTCTCGGCGCTGAAGAGCGCGACGTGGGTCTCGGATGCGCCAATCAGGTAGCCCTGCCCGACCAAATCACCGTTGCGGGTCACGGTGGCACAACGAGCCCGCGCGGCCACGTTAGAGCAACCCAGCTTGAAGTCGGTCAGCTGGTCCTCGACCACTTGCCTGCCGTAGGCGTCTCCAACTGTCAGAGGTCCAGCCAACGCGAGGAATGCCGCACTGATTGCAACGGGGACCGCAACGGCGAAGAGCACGATGGAGATCACTATCACCGTCACGATGCGGACGACCTTCTCCTTTCGAACCAGTGTGGACCGAATGGGTTCGAACCAGCCGCGTCCGGCGGCCACTTCCGCGCCCCAGAGGCTAAGCCCCATGACGATGCCGTAGCCCAAGAGCCATGGCCAGTAATCGCGAATGACCAAGCCGACGAACTTGGCGAATCCGCCGAGCATGGCCTGGTAACCCAGAACCAAAGTGAGATCGGTCGCTTTGGGAAACATCGCCGGATCGAGGCCCCACTGTTCGTAGTAGGCCTGGTTGGCGGTTGCCCCGATGAGGTGGAGCAGCACGCCGCCGACGGCGCTGGCCGCCGCGGCGATTTTGGCGGCTGTCGCCCAGGGAAATCCGCGGGACGCCGGAGGCAGGACGACAGGAGCGAGATCAGACGTGTTGGTCATGGCGAGATCCTAGCCGCTCACTTTGTTGTACTGAGTGTTCCGAATTGGGCCAAATGCACTATCCAGTGCGTTTTGGAATGAACTTTATGGGCGTTTGGCCTATCCTTTATGGTCATTACCGTACTCAAGGAGTTCTTGTGTCCACACTCAGCCAACTGCAGAAGCAAATCGCCAAGCTCGAATCTCAAGCCAATCAGATCAAGAAGAAGGAAGCCGGCGCGGTCATTGCCCGGATCAAGGAAGCGATTGCCGTGTATGGGCTGACGGCAGCGGATCTGGGATTGAGTGCGAAGGGGCCGAAGGCTGCGGCGACGAAAGTCAGCCGCAAGACGGCCGCCAAGAAGGGTCGCAAGGCTAAGGCCGGCAACATCAAGTTCAAGGACGGCGACGGCAACGTCTGGACCGGCCATGGTCGCCGGCCGCAGTGGTTCCTGGATGCGATCGCCACTGGCAAGACGCCTGAGCAGTTGGCGGCCTAGTCAGAATTTCAAAAAAAAGATAGCAGACGCTGAACTTCTAGCGGCAGCTCTCAGCCATTACTTGTTAGTCACAGATACCTGACGTACACCATCGAAGTCTGACCTGAGAAGCTCAAATCTAATAACCAGATGACGGCTGATGCGAGCACTGATCGTTGCCGTGAGGAGTCTCAGTTGCACTTTCAATACCTATCACTCGACCGTCAGCGACCAGGTGGTTCGCGCTCGCGGCAGACAACACTTCAGAGCCTTTGAAGTTGTCGGGCGACTTCGCTGAGGCATATCCGCTAGCGCTTCGCAGCGGAAGCGTTCACTCAGGTCGTTGGGGTAAAGGAACACCATCGACCACAACCAATCCCCGGCCTCTGGCCGGTCTTGGATCGGCTGGGGCAATGCCGCATCGAGCGGCGTAGCTGTCTACGGTTTCGTTCTGTATTTCGCAGATGCCCTTGAGCATGACGCAAGGATCAACCGAATTCGAACTCCTGCCTACGGCGAGCTAGAACGGTGGCCGGACTCAACGAGTTCCAACCGGCTTGCATTGATCTGGATGTGCGCCATCAGCGCATCAGGCCTTGCATGCCTTAACCCACGGAAATACCTATTGGAATCCAGCTGCTATTCATCAATTCTTGTTTGAATCTCCGTATCCTCATGTGCGTTGCTGATCGCACCTGTGTTGATCACCGCGAGGTATGTACCTTTGTCCTTCAGCACATCGGATGTAAGCAAGCCCCGCTCGTGCAGTGATACATATAACGCAGCCGCGTACGCTTGGCAGTTTATGGATCGCTCAGGGTTGAATGCAATGTCGGAGAACGCTCGGTAGGTAAGCACCTGCTCTGCAAGGGCAGGGCACTTGTGCAGCGCATTGATGTAAAGCCAGTCATAGAACGCAGTTCGTGGCTGCAGATCCCAGTCAGTTCCATAGATGCTGAACTTGATCAAGCGCCCATTTTGGAGCAATCGAGGATCACGCTTTGCATCGATCGAACGCATCTCTCGCAGATCAAGGAACGGCCCTCCACGTTCGAAGACCTTGGCCGACTGATACGCGCATTCAAGACTGTACTCACGGCCTTTGGGTGTCGTGATCATGAGATTGAAGGCACTAAGGGCGACGCCAAGCTCGTCCAGTGACTTGCTCGAAATCTCAAGGACTTTGCCAACGCCGATCTGTCGCATCGCGTTCTGGTGCAAAGACTCAATGGATCTCTGTGCCTGCAACTTCGCCATGCCCGGGAACCACTCGAAATCAACGTGATGAGTCGACACGAGCAGCTTGCCGCTTGTAGATGGTGTGAAGATCGGGCGGGTCGCCACGTCAGACACCAGCCTTCCAGAACGCGTAGTCCTTGCGATACCGGAAATAGCCAGCACGCACCCAAATCTGCAGACCTGGGTACTTCGTTCGGAGTCGTAGTTCTTGAATGTTGTTTAAGACGATCACGCCCCGAATGTAGTTCCTCGGAACGCCCTGGAGCATCAAAACCTCAGCCTGCGGGTTCGTGGGCCAATAGCCAGGGATGTCCAACTTCACCCGCTCCTTGCCTGGCACGTCGGCGTACATGACCTGGAAAGCTTGCAGCGTTTGACGCTGAAGGATAGGGATGGACGCAACAGCCCCAAGTGCAGCATTCGCCGAACAGAACGCACAAGGGAGTTCCCACAATGCAGTGGGCTCGATGACCAAGATCACCCAATCGAGATCTGGGTTGTCCTTCTTGATCCCGAACCACATCTTGTAGTTCGGGAATCCAACCGACACGCAAACCGCGTGTGTGAAGTCCGCACGTACGTTGTCGTTAAAGCCTGCGAATCCCTCCAGAATGAGAGTGTCACGCGTGATGAGACCTCGCTGCAGAATGGAATCAAGGCTGCTCTCGCGCGTGAAGTGCACGAGCTGCTTCACGCAGATCTCGGCTGCGTATTCTTGTACTGTCGTTGCCATGAGCCCTCCCTATGGAAAACTCATGTTACGAGGCGTAGATTTATAGCCAATGCGTCTTCCGCGAGAAATCATACACATTTTCTTCTCTCGTGGTACCTTTCGAGAAAAGCGTAGGCGGCTCGCAGCTATCAGGCATAAGTCCATTGGTATGCAACAAGAACGCCGGAGGAGATTCATTCATGGCGACAGAACAGGACACGATTGTCTACACCCCTGCCCTCAAGTGGAAACTTGGCGAGCAGGATGCAGTCAAGACTCTGACAGCTGTGCAGAAAGCGAAGACACTGCCCATAGCCGAGGTTCCGGGGCTGCCAATCGATTGGAAGAAGAACGAGTACAAGAAAACCTGGGATCAACACATTGACGATGTTGTTGATGCGACGATCAAGAGCTGGGGCAAGGTGCAGGAAATCGCCGTTGATCAGCCAATGGTTGACGACGACCGACTTGCGAATGGAAAGACCTTCGCTTGGCGCTACTTGTTCGACCGCCTGTGGATCGCCGGCGTTGAGGCCGTTCCCGTCGTGTCTTCGTATGCCGACTCGCTCGAGATTGCCGAACTGCGTAAGGCGGCGAAATCTAACGGGAGAACGCGCTGGATGCTTAGATACGTCGCGGATCAATCGGCTGATGAGCTTCCTCCGATCAAGGAGGTCGCAAAGTGGTTCGACGACACACTGGCAGAGTTAAAAGCCGAGCACACCGACGTTGACGCGGTTCTTGACCTTGGACATGTCGGCACGTGGGAGATCAAGCCGATCGCCGCGACCGTTGCATCATTCCTGGACGCGATTGCAGCGCTCGGCTCCTGGCGCCGTATCAGTCTGCTTTCTGGAGCCTTCCCCAAGAACTTGGCGGGACTTTCTAAGGGCACCCATCAGATTCCGCGCAAGGATTGGTCTCTTTACAAGGCAGTTAAGCCTCTCGTGAGCATCCCAGGGAATGATCTCCTCTTCGGCGACTACGGCGTCAGCCATATCGACGCGTTCGAAGGGGATCCAAGACTATTGAAGATGTCGGCCAACCTGCGGTACGCCCACTGGAAGGAGTGGCATGTTTTCAAGGCAGGGAGCGTGACCACGTACGGCTACGGCCAATACATCAGCTTGTGTCAGCTGCTAACAGCCCTGCCGATTTTCATGACTGCGAGCTTCAGTGCTGGCGACGCCAGCCATGACGACAAGGCCACGAACCCGAAGGCAAAGCCCGGAAACGCGACTATCTGGCGGCGCGACGCAACGAACCACCATATCCATGTGGTCCTGCATCAACTCGCCAATCCTTCCGGGCCTTGAGGCATCCGCGAACATAGGCGGCGAGATCCTGAACCGGCAATGCCTTCGCAAGTTCTGCAAAAAGTGCTACCTTGGGCTTGCTCCTCAAGCCCGTGCTGAGCCCGAGCTCCTCAAGCTTGACCATGACCTCATCGCGCCAAAGCAGCCGAGCTAGGTGTTCAGCCTCGAGTCCCCGGTTGCGCTGAGCCTTCCTGACCTGCCGCAAGCGACTGCCATCAAAGTCCGCAACCGCAACCAATAGACCCCAATGCTTGGGCACGAGCGCGCGAGCAGCGCGCAGGTGCCCCTCCGTCGTCACGACCCACGAGTACTCAAAGACCTTGCCGTAGGACTCTACTTGGTTGAGTAGGCGCTCGAGGGTGTCTTTGCCAGCCTTGATCTCAAAGCCTTCGAGATGACCGTTGACGAGCGCAAGATCGGCGCGCACGGTGCCATACGCGAGGGAAAATTCGTCGACAAGTAGGTCGTCATCGCCCACGCGCGTGCTGAGGTGCGACTTCAGGAGCGCTCGCAGCTGGTGGTCGTGGGCGATGGATTCCATGGGGCCGGCTAAGTGATGGGTGCGTTGCGGGCACGCAGTGTAGTGGCACCTATGCATTATGATATTATTTATGCATGGAAGTACGAAGACTAGTGCAGGAGCTCCGCTCCTTCATGGAGACGAACTCGTATAGCCAAACTGATCTATCTCGTCTCACAGGGCTACCTCAGCCAACTATCAGCCGAGCGCTTTCCAACCCCGTTCGCATCTCGCGGACTCATAGGGCTTTATGCAAATTTGCCCGCATAGCCTTTGATACACCTGCGCCTTCTAGCAGAGGGCAAGAGACCTTGATCCAGGCAGTTCTTGACGTTTGGGATGGCACTCAGGAGCATGCCAATTCGATCGCTAGACTCCTGCACGCTGGCGCGACGCTAGAGGCACATGGGGCCTCACGCGCACTGAAAAACCGCAAACCCAATGGCGACCACTGACAACCCTGCCCTCCGACTCTTCAGGTCCTTCAAGGGTCTTGGGCTGTCAGCTACTCAGGTGCGGCGATTGATGCCTGAGTGGTGGGAGGATGAAGCAGCACGTGAAGAAGGTGGCCTGCTGGAGCTGCAGATGCTCCTGGCTAGGCGCCTCAACGTCTCGCTTGCAAGCCTCCAGGCGGCCGTGCCACTCCCGGTTTTTCGGGAGACAACGCAGCGCTTCAAGACTGTGCACCCGGATGGCTCCAGTCAGCTTGCAGTGGCAGCGAGCATCGGACATGGCCTGGCGCAGATGCTGGCCAATGCTGTCGAACATAGGCCGCCGGTCGACTCGATATCCGCAGCGAGTCTGCGGCAAGACCTGCTGGCAACGAATTCAGCAGTGAGCCTCGATAGCCTCTGCGGTTGGATGTGGTCCCATGGATTGCCCGTCGTGCACGTCACCGGCTGGCCGGACGGTCTGCGGCGGCCGGATGCCATGTGTGTGCGAGTGGGTCAGCGCCCAGTGACGATGGTCGTTCGCAAGGAGCAGGCGCCGGCGAGGCTGGCATACCTTGTCGCCCATGAGCTGGGCCATGTCATGTCGGGGCATCTCCAAGCCGCTAACAATGCGGTCTTGGTGGATGAAGCCCTTCCGGTAGACGACCAAAGAACCTTCTCGGATGACGACGAGATCGAGGCAGACGCCTTCGCAATGACAGTGCTTGGCGGCGACCTCTTGCTCTCGACTTGTCGGTCGCTCTTGGGCCCGAGGTACAGCGAATTGACGCTTGCCGTCGCCGCACTCAGGGCCTGTCGGGACAAACCACTCGACGCCGGACAAGTCATTCTTGGTTGGGGCCGCCTGTCGGAGGACTGGCAGCTCACCAACATGGCGCTCAAATATCTTATGACCACTCAGAGCGCCCCCGTCGTCATCAACGATGTTGCCAAGGCGCACATTGACGCGAGCGCTCTTTCAGCGGATGGCCGCGACCACCTCGCCCGCCTGACCGCCATGGAGCTGGTCAGCTGATGAAGGTCTACATCGACTGCGACATCGCCGTGAAGTTCGCCCAGTGGGGGATGCTGGAGCGTCTGACGCAGCACCTGATCAAACAAGGCAAGGCCGAGCTGTACACGGTCCAGACCCTGCGGTACCGCTTCAAGCTAGCCAAACCGGACAATGCAGCAGCGATGCTGGGATCGAAGAAGGCCGTCGAGCAACTCGTCGAGTTTGTGAAAGTCTGCAAGCCTCCACTTGGCTTCAGCAAGACCGTTTTGGCGGCCCTTGCAGACGTGACATCAGTCGATGTCGGCGAGGCGACGCTGTTTGCTGCGGCCGGGCACTATGACGCCGCACTCGTCGACACGGGCGACAAGAACGCGCTGCGCGCGCTCGGAGCGTTATCAACAACCAGTCCAGCCCGCACCGCACTTCACGGCAAACTTGCCTGTCTGGAGCAGACGCTGGAGCACTTGGTCGGACGATGGGGCTTTGAGATCGTTCGCAAAGCCATTGCCTCCAACACCTCGGCGGACGCATCAGCCGCAGTTTGCTTTAAGCATGAAATCGAGAAGGATGTCGCCGCTGCGTTGAAGCAACGGATCTCGTCGTTGGGAGCAGACTGCCCGCTGTTGTCCGATAAGCCGTTTGCCTGGGTCTCCTAGCTCCGTCGGTACGCGAAAAAGTATCTTGACCATGATCCGTGGGTGTGAACCTTGGCCCCTTCGGACGCGCTCACTGCAGCAGTATGACGCTGTCATCGCCGTCAAGATGCACGGGGGTGCTGAGTTCGCCGTATGAGGATTTGAGGCCCGATGGTCGATCAGCGTATCCATGTGACCGCTTTCCGGCGAAATGGCTATCTATGTCCGCCCCCGCAATGGATCGCAAGCCGTCATCACACTTACGCTTGGCGATCGTCGCCAACACCCCCACAAATGACTTGATACCTTCGCCAACCAGAGCGGTACTGGTGCTGCCGCGGCCCTCGCGGCTTATCACCAGGAGATGCTCATGCCGACGAAGACCCCAGCCCGCGCGCCCAAGGTGGCCGCTCGTTCCCGCGCTTCCAAGCCTGCTTCCCGCCCAGCCGCCAAGGCTCCGGCCCGTTCCCGCAAAGCTGCTGCTCCGGCTCCTGCCGCCGTTGCCGGCACCAAGCAATCCCAGCTGATCGCCCTGCTCCGCTCGGCCCCCGGCGCCACCCTGCCCCAGATGACCGAGCTGACCGGCTGGCAGCCCCACACGGTCCGCGGCACGATCAGCGGGGTGCTGCGCAAGAAGCTGGGCTTGTCGGTGGCTTGTGAGGCCAGTGAGTCCGGTGTCCGGGTCTACCGGATCGTCGGGGCGTGAGTCCAGTGGATGCCGAGCTGGATGCCTTGGTTCAGCTTGATCGGGCCGCTTTGGCCGAACGCTGGGTTCGGGCCTTCGGCTGCCCTCCCCCTCGTAGCTCGCGCTCCCAGCTGCTGGTCTTGGCCCTGGCCTGGCAGCTGCAGATGGCTCAGCTGCTGGGGACCGGCTCTCCGGATCGGTTGTTACGCTCGCTGCGTCGATCCTCGGTGTCCTCTTCGGGTCCAGTCCTGGCTCCCGGCACCCGCCTGCTACGGGAGTGGCAGGGCCGCACCCACCAGGTGACGGTGCTTGCCTCAGGCTTCGAGTGGAACGGGGTGCGGTACCGTAGCCTGTCGGCCATCGCTCGCGCGATCACCGGGACGGCCTGGTCGGGCCCCTTGTTCTTCGGGCTGCGCCGATGAACCGGGTCTGTGCGATCTACACCCGCAAGTCCTCCGAGGAGGGACTGGAGCAGAGCTTCAACTCTCTGGACGCCCAGCGGGAGGCTAGTGAAGCTTTCATCCTGAGCCAGAAGGCGCAGGGCTGGAAGGCGTCCCGGACGGTCTACGACGATGGCGGGTACTCCGGGGGGAACCTGAACCGCCCGGCCCTTCGGGCGCTGCTGGACGATGTGGCCGCCGGCCGGGTGCAGATCGTGGTGGTCTACAAGGTGGACCGGCTGACCCGGTCCTTGGCGGACTTTGCCAAGCTGGTGGAACTGTTCGACGCCCATGGGGTGTCGTTCGTGTCGGTGACGCAGCAGTTCAACACCACCAGCTCGATGGGCCGGTTGACCTTGAACGTGCTGCTGTCGTTCGCGCAGTTCGAGCGCGAGGTGACCGGAGAGCGGATCCGGGACAAGATCGCGGCCTCCAAGCGCAAAGGCTTGTGGATGGGAGGTGTCGCCCCGATCGGCTACCGGCCGCAGGAGCGCAGCTTGGTGATCGACGAGCCCCAGGCCGAGCGGGTGCGTGCGATGTACCGGCGCTACCTGGAACTGGGCTGTGTGGGCCGGTTGCACCAGGAGCTCAAGAGCTTGGACTGGCGGACGCCAGCCAGGACGACCCAGCGTGAAGGGGCAACCGGCGATCGGCCGTTCAGCCGGGGGCACCTGTACCGGATCCTGGGCAACCCGGTGTACCGGGGCCGGATCGTGCACAAGGGGCAGGTGTTCGAGGGGAACCACCCGGCGATCGTCGATGAGGCCACTTGGCAGGCGGTGCAGCAGCAGATCGCCAGCAACCGGCAGGGGCAGCGGACGCGGGGGAACGCCAAGGATGCAAGCTTGCTGGCCGGGCTGGTGTTCGATGAACGAGGAGACAGGCTCACGCCCAGCCATGCCACCAAGGGACAGAAGCGCTACCGGTACTACGTCGGGACCGAGGGAGACGACACCCTGAGGATCCCGGCGCCGGAGTTGGAGAAGGCGGTGCAGCAAGCCCTGACCACCTTCCTGAACGACGAGGGGCAGGTGCTCGATGCGATCGAGACGACCGAAGCACAGGTGATCCAGGCAGCGCTACGGCAGGCGAAGGCAGCCGCAGCAAGCCTGAGCCACGCAGCGACGCGAATTGAGACGATGCAGAGCCTGGTCGAGAGGATCACGGTCAGCACCGACAACCTCCGCATCAGCATCAAAGCCAATGCCTTCGCCGCAGCGACGCATGCGAGCATCGATCAGCCGGTGCAGCTCAAGCGCTGCGGGATGGCGATGCGGCTGATCGTGCGCAACGGGGCCACCCCCTCAGAACCTCAGGTGGACGCGAAGCTGCTGGGCTTGATCTCGAAGGCGCAGGAGTGGTTCGCAGACCTAGCCTCGGGGCGATGCAGTGGGGTGGCGGAGATTGCCGAGAACGCCCAGGTCAGCACCTCGTACGTGACGCGGGTGATGCATCTGGCCTTCCTGGCGCCGGACATCGTGGAGCGGATCGTCAGCGGCAAAGCACCCTCAGAGCTGACCGCCGAGCGGCTTGGGCGGATGGGGGCGCTGCCGATGGCGTGGGCAGAGCAGCGGGAGCTGCTGGGCATGGCTTAAACGGCCCCACACACACGATCACGGCTCCGCGGTGCGGGGCCGTTCTGCTTGGGGCGGTGATGGTCGGCAGAATTATCCGTACCACTTTGGGAGGCCACTGAGAAAGCCCGTCGAGAACGCGCTTCGATGGCCCACTCAGCACCCTACTGAGAATGGCCATCGGGCCCGCAGGCCGCGCCACGCGGGGCTCACGCGAAAAAAAGCCCGCGTCGTGCGCGGGCTTGGACTACCTGGCGGAGAGGGAGGGATTCGAACCCTCGGTACGGGGATACCGTACGCCTGATTTCGAGTCAGGTACATTCGACCACTCTGCCACCTCTCCGGAAAACTGTGGTCTCGCTATCGCTAGCGAAGCCGCGAATTGTAGCTCAGGCCACCAGCCTTTCGAGCCCGCCGAGGTAGGGCCGCAGCGCCGCCGGGACGGTGATGCTGCCGTCGGCGTTCTGGCCGTTCTCCAACACGGCCACCAGCGCGCGGCCCACGGCCAGGCCCGATCCGTTGAGCGTGTGCACCAGTTCGTTCTTGCCTTGCGCCGTCTTGTAGCGGGTCTGCATGCGCCGCGCCTGGAAGGCCTCGCAGTTGGAGCAGGAGCTGATCTCGCGGTAGGTGTCCTGCGCCGGCAGCCAGACCTCGAGGTCGTAGGTCTTGGCAGCGCCGAAGCCCATGTCGCCGGTGCACAGCGTGATCACGCGGTAGGGCAGCTCCAGCTTCTGCAGCACGGCCTCGGCGTGGCCCACCATCGCCTCGAGTGCGGCATCGCTCTGCTCGGGGGCGGTGATCTGCACCATCTCGACCTTGTCGAACTGGTGCTGGCGGATCATGCCGCGCGTGTCGCGGCCGGCACTGCCGGCCTCACTGCGGAAGCAGGGGCTGTGGGCCGTGAGCTTGATCGGCAGCTGGTCGGCGGCCAGCACCTGCTCGCGCACGCTGTTGGTCAGCGAGATCTCCGACGTGGAGATCAGGTACTGCGTGGTGGCCTCGTCGTCGTCGCCACCGCGCGTGACCCAGAACATGTCGGCCTCGAACTTGGGCAACTGGCCCGTGCCCTCGAGCACCTCGCGGTTCACGATGTAGGGCGTGTAGCACTCGGTGTAGCCGTGCTCCTGCGTCTGCACATCGAGCATGAACTGCGCGAGCGCACGGTGCAGCCGGGCCACCGTGCCGCGCAGGAAGCTGAAGCGTGCGCCGGACAGTTTGGCCCCGGTCTCGAAATCGAGCCCGAGCGGCGCGCCGAGGTCCACGTGGTCCCTGGGCGAGAAGTCCAGCGTGCGCGGCTGGCCCCAGCGGCGCACCTCGACGTTGCCGTGTTCGTCGGCGCCGACCGGCACACCGGCCTGCGGCAGGTTGGGCAGCGCCATCAACAGCGCATTGAGCTCGCTCTGGATCACCTCCAGCCGCTCGGCGCTGGCCTTGAGCCCGTCGCCGATGCCGCCCACCTCGGCCATCACCGCCGCCGTGTCCTCGCCCTTGGCCTTGAGCTGGCCGATCTGCTTGGACAGGCTGTTGCGCCGCGCCTGCAGCTCCTCGGTGCGGGTCTGGATCGCCTTGCGCTCTGCCTCGAGCGCGCTGAAGCGCTCCACGTCCAGGAAGGGCTGTGGCGACTTGCGCGTCTCGAGGCGCGCGACGACGCCGTCGAGGTCCTTGCGCAGCAGGTTGATGTCCAGCATGGTGGGTTGCGGCGGAGAAAAGCTCGCGATTCTAGGGTTGCGGCTTCAGGCCACGCCTTCCATCGACTTGTCGCCCAGCCCCATGGGCAGCGGGAAGCGCACGGTCTCTTCCACGCCTGCCATCTTGCGCACCGATACCGCGCCCAGCGCACGCAGGCGCAGGATGACCTCCTGCACCAGCAGTTCGGGCGCCGAGGCGCCGGCCGTCAGGCCGACGCGGGCGTGGCCGTCGAACCACTCGGGCCGCAGGTCGCTGGCGGAGTCGACCATGTAGGCCGGCGTGCCCAGGCGTTCGGCCAGTTCACGCAGCCGGTTGCTGTTCGAGCTGGTGGGACTGCCGACGACGACCAACACGTCTACCTGCGGTGCCAGTACCTTCACCGCGTCCTGGCGGTTCTGGGTCGCATAGCAGATGTCCTGCTGCTTGGGCTCGCGCACCTTCGGGAAACGGCGCTTCACGGCGGCCAGGATCTCGGCCGCGTCGTCGGTCGACAGCGTGGTCTGCGTCACCACCGCCAGGCGGTCGGGGCGCGTCACCTGCACGTGCACGACATCGTCCACGTCCTCGACCAGGTAGATGCCCTCGCTCAACTGGCCCATCGTGCCTTCCACCTCGGGGTGGCCCTTGTGGCCGATCATGATGAACTCGTAGCCTTCCTTGTGCAGCTTGGCCACCTCGACGTGCACCTTGGTCACCAGCGGACAGGTCGCATCGAAGACGCTGAAGCCGCGCGCATCGGCCTCGTCGCGCACCGCACGGCTCACGCCATGGGCGCTGAACACGAGCGTGGCGCCGGGCGGCACGTCGGCCAGGTCCTCGATGAAGATCGCGCCCTTGGCCTTCAGGTCGTTGACCACGAAGGTGTTGTGCACGATCTCGTGGCGCACGTAGATCGGTGCGCCGAACTTGCGGATCGCGCGCTCCACGATCTCGATCGCTCGGTCCACGCCCGCGCAGAAGCCGCGCGGCTCGGCCAGCAGCACGTCGGTCACGCTGTGTTCGGCGTCATGGGACGGGCTCGCGTTCATCGTCATCACAACACCCCGATCAGTTGCACCTCGAAGCTCAGCGGCTGGCCGGCGAGCGGGTGGTTGAAGTCGAACAGCGCCCAGTCTTCTTCGGGCGGGCCCAGCTCGCGCAGCACACCGGCGAAGGCGCCCTGCCCGTCCGGCGTGGGGAACTGCACCACGTCACCGACGCCGTAGCGCTCGTCGGGGTCGCCATGCTCGCGCAGTACCGACAGCGCCACGCGCTGCAGCAGCTCGGGATTGCGCTCGCCGAAAGCCTCGCCCGGAGCGAGCTGGAAGGTGGTGTGCGCGCCCTCGGCCAGGCCGATCAGCCGCCGCTCCACGGCCGGCGCCAGCTCGCCGGTGCCCAGCGACAGCGTGGCCGGCTTGTCGGCGAAGGTGTTGATCAGATCGGCACCGTCGGGGCCGGAGAGCCGGTAGTGCAGGGTCAGGAAGGATCCGGGCTGGACCTGTTGAGCGTTGACCACGGAGGTTTGCTTTCGCTTCGATAGACTGAGGTGGATTTTCGCACCGCACCGTGAAAGACCTTCCCGCCGAACTCCGACCCCGCGAAAAGCTGCTCGCCCGCGGGCCGGCGGCGCTGGCCGACGCCGAGCTGCTGGCGCTGCTGCTGCGCACCGGCCTCAAGGGCCAGGGCGTGCTGCAGCTCGCGCAGGCGCTGCTCGACCGCTTCGGCGGCCTCTCCGGCCTGCTGGCGGCCGAGACGGCCGAACTCGGTAGCGTCAAGGGGCTGGGACCGGCCAAGCGGGCCGAGCTGGCCGCGGTGCTGGAGATCGCCCGCCGCAGCCTGGCCGCGCGGCTGCAGCAGACACCGGTGTTCGATTCGCCGCAAACGGTCAAGGACTATCTGCAGCTCCAGTTGGCCAGCAAGCCGCACGAGGTGTTCGCGGTGCTGTTCCTCGACACGCAACACCGCCTGCTCGCCTTCGAGGAACTGTTCCGCGGCACGCTGAATCAGGCGAGCGTGTATCCGCGCGAGGTGGTCAAGCGCGCGCTGGCGCTCAACGCCGCGGCGGCGATCCTGGCGCACAACCACCCCTCCGGCGTGGCCGAACCCTCGCGTGCCGACGAGGCCCTGACGCAGGCGCTGAAGGCCGCATTGGCGCTGATCGACGTGCGGGTGCTCGATCACTTCGTGGTGGCTCGCGGCAGCGTGGTGTCGTTTGCCGAGCGGGGACTGCTGTGAGTGCCGCCCCGCCGGAGAACCGGGCGCGCAGGACATGCCGCAAGGCTGTCGCCCTGGACGCCGGCAGCCTGAAGGACCTGAAGAGCCTGAAGCGCCGGATCGAGGATGCCGCGCAAGAACAGGCACGGCGCGAGGCCGAGCACGCCGCCGCCGAGGCGCGCCTGAGGCGCGAGCGTGATCTGTTCGCGCTCAGCGTCGGCCCGGTGTTTCCGCTCAAACGCACCGTGCGCACGCCGGTGCCGCGGCCCAAGCCGGAGCCCGTGCCGCTGCAACGCCAGCGCGATGAGCAGGCCGCGCTGCGCGAAGCACTGTCCGATGAGTTCGACGTCGAGTCGCTGCTGGACACGGACGACGCGCTGTCCTACCGCCGCAGCGGCGTGGGTGTCGACGTCGTCAAGAAGCTGCGACGCGGCGGCTGGGCCATCCAGGCCCATCTCGACCTTCACGGTCTGCGCCGCGACGAGGCCCGCGAGCGGCTCGCCGCCTTCCTGCGCGAGGCCGGCCGGCAAGGCCTGCGTTGCGTGCGCGTGGTGCACGGCAAGGGCAATGGCTCGCCGGGCCGGCAGGCGGTGCTGAAGGCCAAGGTGCGAACCTGGCTGGTGCAGAAGGCCGAGGTGCTGGCTTTCACGCAGGCGCGCGGGCCCGAAGGCGGCGCCGGCGCGCTCATCGTGCTGCTCGGCTCGCCACCTTCGTCGGCCTAGACCGAAGAGGAACCGCGGCACTCAGGTGCCACGGTTCCTCATCCAGTCGGCCGTGTTGGCGAACGAGGCCTTGAGCCGCGAGACGAGCAAGGGATCGAGTGCGCATTCGTGCATCGCCTGCTCCATGCAGGCCATCCACTGGTCGCGCTCGCGCACGCCGATCGAATACGGCAGGTGGCGCGCGCGCAGGCGTGGATGACCGAAGCGCTCGACATAGAGATCCGGCCCGCCGAGCCACCCGCACAGGAACCAGAACAGCTTGTCGCGCGAGCCGTCCAGCGTGCTCGGGTGCAGGCGGCGCAGATCCTGGAAGCCGGGCTCCAGGTCCATCAGGTCGTAGAAGCGGTCGACGAGCGAGCGTACGGCTTGCTCGCCGCCGACCCATTCGTAGGGCGTCGCCGAAGCGTCGGATTCAGGAGTGGAAACGGTCATGACGGCGCGGAGCATAGCGGTTGCGGCGGGCGATCGGCTCGCACCGCGGCACGGCACTCAGGGCATCAAGGGCTCAGCCGGGCCGCCAGCTGGCTCACCGCCTGCGCCGCCGGCGAGCCCGGCAGCGTCTCGACGACCAGTTGACGCTTCTTGACCGCGTCGCGGACCGAGGGATCGAGCGGCACCTCGCCCAGCAGTTCCAGCCGCACCGGCGTGTCGACGGCAGAGCTGACGAAGCGGTCGATCACCTGCTGCAGTTGCAGCGCGACGCCCCGCCCGTCGCCGGCGCGCGGCACCTGGTTCACCACCAGCCGCAGCTCGCGGCGCGACTGCTGCATCGCCAGCACCTTGATGGTGGCGTAGGCATCGGTCATCGAGGTCGGTTCCGGCGTGGCGACGATCAGCACCTCGTCGGCCAGCGACACGGTGTAAAGCACCACGTCGGAGATGCCGGCGCCAGTGTCGAGCAGCACGATGTCGAAGCGCGGAGTCACTTCTTCGATCACCGCGAGCAGCTTCTCGCGCACCTCGGGCGTCAGCCGCGAGTATTCGACCAGGCCCGAGCCGGCCAGCAACACCGAGAAGCCGCCGGGCGCCGGCAGCACTGCCTGCTCCAGCGTGGCATCGCTGGTGAAGACGTCGTGCAACGTGATCTTGGGATGCAGGTTCAGCACCACGTCGAGATTGGCCAGGCCCAGGTCCGCGTCGAGTACCAGCACCCTCAGGCCGCGGCGTGCGAGCGCTGCCGCGAGGTTGGCGGAGATGAAGGTCTTGCCGACCCCGCCCTTGCCGCTGGTGACGGCCAGGATGCGCGCGCGCGGCGGCGCGTCGTTCGGGACGGGTCGGTCGGTGGAGGCGGTGGTCATGGCGGTGAGGAGTTAGGAGGTGGCTGCCGCGTCGTCGAGCGGCATCGGCAAACTGGGCGAGAACAGCATGCCGCGCTCTTCGGCACTGACGAGCGAGACGGCAGTCGGCTCGATGCATGTGCGGTTGCGGCCCTCGGCCTTGGCACGGTAGAGCTGGGCGTCGGCGCGCTCGGTCCACAGGCGGGCCGACGAGCGCACCCACGGCGGCGCGAAGGCGCCGCCGGCACTGAGCGTGACACTCAGCGTGACGCCTTGCGCCAGCGGAACGGCATGCGATTCGACGGCATGGCGCACGCGCTCGGCGGCTGCCTGTGCGAACGCCGGAGGGCAGTTGGGCAGCACGATCGCGAACTCCTCGCCGCCATAGCGGGCGACGGTGTCCATGGGCCGCACGCATTCCTGCAGCGTGCGGGCCACGGCCTGCAGCACCAGGTCGCCGGCGGCGTGACCATAGGTGTCGTTGACGCGCTTGAAATGATCGATGTCGAGCAGCAGCACCAGCGCCGCCTCGCCGGAGCGGGCCACGCGGTCGGTCTCGCGCTCGAGCGCCAGGTCGAACTGCCGGCGGTTGGCGAGGCCGGTGAGTGCGTCGCGGCTGGACAGGTCGCACAGCGCGTCGACCAGCTGCTGCAGCCAGGCCGCGTCGCGCGGGCCCGTCGACAGCGCATGCCCGGCGCGCTGCAGCAGTTGCAGCGCGGTGTCGAGTTGCAGTCCGTCGGTGGGCAGGGGCGCGTCCGGCGGCTCGGGGCGGGAGGGCTTCACGATCACGGCAGTCTAGCGGGGCGGCAAGGGCGCGAAGCCGCGAACTGCGCCGCTTCCTCGCGGCTTCTTGGCGCCCGGCGCACCGCTCAAGGGCACCAGACTTCCGCCGATAAACCTGACGATCCCCCTCCCACTGCCCGAACTCGCCCCAGCCATGAGCGCCGTGCTGTCATCCGCCCTGTCCGCCTCGCCGCCCCCCGGCGATCGCGAGTTCGACTTCGAAGCCGCCGATTTCCAGCGCGTCTGCACCCTGATCTACCAGCGTGCCGGCATCAACCTGCAGCCGGGCAAGCAGGCCATGGTCTACAGCCGGCTGTCGCGTCGGCTGCGCGACACCGGGCACCGCTCGGTCGGCAGCTACCTGCAGTGGCTGGAACAGCACAGCGGCGCCGGCGGCGAGGCCGAATGGCAGGAGTTCGTGAACTGCCTGACCACCAACCTGACGAGCTTCTTCCGCGAGGAGCACCACTTTCCGCTGCTGACGCAGGCGCTGCAGCAGCGCCGCGGCCAGGCCGTGCGGATGTGGTGCAACGCGGCCTCGACCGGCGAGGAGCCCTATTCGCTGGCGATGACGGCGATCGAGGCGCTCGGCGCCCAGCACAACGTCAAGCTCGTCGCCAGCGACATCGACACCAAGGTGCTGGCGACCGCGAGCCGCGGCGTCTACGACGCGGACTCGCGCGGACTGAGCCCCGAGCGCCTGCGCGCGCACTTCCTGCGCGGCACGGGCGCCAACGCCGGTTCGATCCGCGTGAAGCCGGAATTGGCACGCATGATCGAATTCCGCAGCTTCAACCTGATGAGCAGCGCCTGGGCGCTGGGCGACCCGTTCGACATCGTGTTCTGCCGCAACGTGATGATCTATTTCGACAACCCGACACAGCGCCGCGTGCTGGAAGGCATCCACCGCGTGATGAAGCCGGGGGGTCTGCTGTTCGTGGGTCATTCCGAGAACTTCAGCGACGCGCGCGAGCTGTTCCGCCTGCGCGGCAAGACGGTCTACGAGCGCGTGGACCGCTGAATCACCTGACCCGGCCCCTGCCTCCTCCCATGCTCTCCACCACCGCCCAGCCCCCAGGCGCCGCCGCTGGCCTCGCGCGCGGCATCGCCCGCCCCTCTTCCCGCATCGAGCAATTGAAGGCCGCACCGCGCAAGGCGGGCGAGGCCTCGTTCTTCTTCTTCGACGCCCACTTCAAGGCCGACACCGTGAAGGTGCTGCCGGGCGAGTACTTCGTCCACGACGAAGACCTGCTGATCATGACCACGCTGGGTTCCTGCATCGCCGCCTGCCTGTGGGACCGCGAGCGCCGCATCGGCGGACTCAACCACTTCATGCTGCCCGACGGCGGCGGCGCGATGGAGTCGGGCCGCTACGGCTCCTACGCGATGGAACTGCTGATCAACGAGATGCTCAAGCGCGGCGCGAATCGCCTGACGCTCGAGGCCAAGGTGTTCGGCGGCGGCGCAGTCGTGAGCGGCATGAACACGCTCAACGTCGGCGAGCGCAACACGGCCTTCGTGATGGACTACCTGAAGACCGAGCGCATCCCGGTGGTCAGCAAGGACGTGCTCGACGTCTACCCGCGCAAGGTGTGCTTCTTCCCGGCCAGCGGGAAGGCGATGGTCAAGCGGCTGGCCGCGACGAACACCGACGCCCTGGTGGCGCAGGATCGCGCGGCCGCGAAGGCCGTGCTGCCGGCCGCGGGCGCAGGAGGCTCAGTGGACCTGTTCTGACGCCGCCGGTGGCGGCAGGAAGGCACATCGAGTACACAAGGACAGGGAGAACAAGATGGCGAAGACCCGTGTGGTGGTGGTGGACGATTCGGCGCTGGTGCGCAGCCTGCTCACCGAGATCATCAACCGCGAGCCGGACATGAGCTGTGTCGGCGCGGCCAGCGACCCGATCGTCGCGCGCGAGATGATTCGCAACCTCGATCCCGACGTCATCACGCTCGACGTCGAGATGCCGCGCATGGACGGCATCGACTTCCTGTCGCGCCTGATGCGGCTGCGTCCGACGCCGGTGGTGATGGTGTCCACGCTGACCGAGCGTGGCGCCGAGGTCACGCTGAAGGCACTGGAGCTGGGTGCCGTCGACTTCGTCGCCAAGCCGAAGATCGGCGTGGCCGATGGCCTGCGCCAGCTCGGCGCCGACATCACCGAGAAGATCCGCACCGCGGCGCAGGCTCGCGTGCGCAAGCTGGTCACGGCACCCTCGGCGGCCCCCGGCGCCGCCGCCCCTCGGGTGGCCGTGCCGGCCGCCAGCCTGGGCCGGCTGTCGACCGAGAAGATCGTGTTCATCGGCGCCTCGACCGGCGGCACCGAGGCCACCAAGGAAGTGCTGATGGCGCTGCCGGCCGACGCGCCGGCCGTCGTGATCACGCAGCACATGCCGCCCGGCTTCACGACCAGCTACGCGAACCGGCTCGACGGCCTGTGCCGCATCAGCGTGTGCGAAGCGCGCGACGGCGAGCGCGTGCTGCCCGGGCACGCCTACATCGCACCCGGTGGCCTGCACCTGAGCGTGGAGCGCAGCGGCGCCAACTACGTCGCGCGCGTGCAGGACGGTGAGCCGGTCAACCGCCACAAGCCCAGCGTCGAGGTGCTGTTCAAGAGCGCGGCCCGTGTGGTGGGCCCGAACGCCATCGGCATCATGCTGACCGGCATGGGCGCCGACGGCGCCAAGGCGATGCGCGAGATGCGCGATGCCGGCAGCTACAACCTGTGCCAGGACGAAGCGAGCTGCGTGGTCTTCGGCATGCCGCGCGAGGCCATCGCGGCCGGCGCGGCGCACGAGGTGCTGCCGCTGTCGCAGATCGCGCCGCACCTGCTCGAGCGCCTGCGCAGCACCGCGGGCCTCTCGCTCAACCGGGTCTGAGCTTCAGGCCAGGTCCGCTACGGCAGGAACAGCGACTGCAGGTCGCTGAGGAAATCGAAACCGCGTTCGGTCGGCCAGACGCGCTGGAGATCGCGCTCGATCAGGCCCTTGGCCTCCGCCGCCTCCAGTCCGCGCTGGATCGCGGTCACCGCGAGACCGGTGCGCTCGGTGAACCGCGCCAGTTCGAAGCCCTCCCGCAGGCGCAGCGCATTGAGCATGAACTCGAATGGCAGCTCCTCGCGTGCCACCTCCTGCTCGCTCGACACCGCCGTGCCCTGCTGCGCCTGGCGCATGTAGGCGGCCGGCTCGCGCCAGCGGGTCTGGCGCAGGATGCGGTGCGCAAAGCTGAGCTTGCTGTGCGCGCCGGCGCCGATCCCCAGATAGTCACCGAACTGCCAGTAGTTGAGGTTGTGCTGGCAGCGATGCCCGGGCCGAGCGTAAGCCGAGACTTCGTAGCGCCCGAGGCCCGCCACGGTGGTGAGTTCGGTGATGCGATCGAGCATGCCGAAGGCGGTGTCATCGTCGGGCAGGCCGGCCGGCGGGCGCGACGCGAACTGGGTGTTCGGCTCGAGCGTCAGGTGGTAGACGCTCAGGTGCGGCGGCTCGAAGGCCAGCGCCTGCCGCACGTCCGCCTCGCACTCGGCCGGAGTCTGGCCCGGCAGTGCGTACATCAGGTCGAGGTTGAAGGTGTCGAAGGCCGAGCGCACTTCCTCGACGGCAGCCAGCGCCTGGGCGCGGTCGTGCACGCGCCCCAGCGCCTTCAGCTTGGCATCGTCGAAGCTCTGCACGCCGATCGACAGACGCGTGACGCCGGCCTCGCGGAAGGCCCGGAAGCGCTCGCGCTCGAAGGTGCCTGGGTTCGCCTCCAGCGTGATCTCGCAGCCCGGCTCCAGCGGCAACCGCGCCCGCAGGTCGGCCAGCAATTGCCCGATCGCGTCGGGCGAGAACAGGCTGGGCGTGCCGCCGCCGATGAAGACGCTGACCACGCGCCGGCCCCAGACCAGCGGCAGGGCTGCCTCCAGGTCGGCGCGCAGGGCGTCGAGGTAGCGCGATTCCAGTCCGACGTCGAGAGTGCGGCCCGTCCCGGATCCGGACTTCCCGGGATGGAGTGCGGGCGCTGCCGTCAATTCATGCGAATTGAAATCGCAGTAGGGGCATTTCTTCAGGCACCACGGCAGGTGGACGTACAGCGCCAGTGGCGGCAACGCCGCCAATTGCAGCGTGCCGGCGCGCTGGTGCAGCGCCGCGACGTCGATGGCTCGCGTGTTCACGCGAGCCAGTGTGCTCGCATCAACGCAAGCATGTCACGCGCTGCAAGCGCGCGGTGGCTGCAGCGGCTCTTCTCGTCGGCCTGCATCTGGGCGACGCTGCGGCCGAGCGCCGGAATGAACATCAGCGGGTCGTAGCCGAAGCCGGCCTCGCCGCGCGGCGCGTCGAGGATCTCGCCCTGCCAGCGGCCGAAGGCGATCAGCGGCTGAGGATCGTCGGCATGACGCAGAGCGACCAGCGTGCAGACGAAGCTGGCGCGGCGGTCCGCCTGCCCTTGCAGGCGTTCAAGCAGCAGCGCATTGTTCGCGGTGTCCTGCGCTGCGCGCAGGGCCTCGCGATCAACGGTCTGCAACTCGATCGACGCGTAGTGGGCCGAGACGACCCCCGGGGCGCCGCCCAACGCATCGACGCACAGTCCGGAGTCGTCGGCGATCGCCGCGCCGCCGCAAGCCGCGGCGGCGTGCCGCGCCTTCGCCAGCGCGTTCTCGACGAAGGTGTGGTGCGGCTCCTCGGCCTCGGCGATACCCAGCGAGCCCTGGGTCACCAGCTCGATCGGCAGGGCGACGAACAGCCGCTGCAGTTCGGCGAGCTTCTTCGCGTTGTTGGAGGCCAGGACCACGCGCACGGTCGATGAGCCCTCAATCCTTCAGCGCCGCGGCCTGGGCTGCGACCAGCGTACGGATGCCCTGCTCGGCCAGCGCCAGCAGGCGGTCCATCTCGGCACGGCTGAAGGCGGCGCCTTCGGCGGTGCCCTGCACCTCGATGAAGTGGCCGGCACCGGTCATCACGACGTTCATGTCGGTGTCGCAGGCGGAGTCCTCGATGTACTCGAGGTCCAGCAAAGGCGTGCCCTGCACGATGCCGACGCTGACCGCCGCCACCGGCTCGCGGATCGGCGAGGCGCCGATCTTGCCCTGCGCCAGCAGCCAGGTCACCGCGTCATGCGCCGCCACGTAGGCGCCGGTGATCGCCGCGGTGCGCGTGCCGCCGTCGGCCTGCAGCACGTCGCAGTCGAGGTGGATGCTGCGCTCGCCCAGCGCCTTCAGGTCGAACACCGCGCGCAACGAGCGACCGATCAGGCGCTGGATCTCCTGCGTGCGGCCGCTCTGCTTGCCACGCGCGGCCTCACGGTCGCTGCGCGTGTGCGTGGAGCGCGGCAACATGCCGTACTCGGCGGTGACCCAGCCCTCACCGGAGCCGCGCTTGTGCGGCGGCACCTTCTCCTCGACCGAGGCCGTGCACAGCACCTTGGTGTCACCGAAGGCGATCAGCACCGAACCCTCGGCGTGCTTCGTGTAGCGGCGGGTGATGGTGAGCGGGCGCAAAGCGTCCGCTGCACGGGCTTGCGTGCGTTCGAAACCCATGGCGGGCCTTTCAGTGCTTCTTGGATTCGGACGAGCGCCGGATGGCCTCGTTGATCTCGCGGATCGAGCGGTCGATCTCGGCTTCATCCAGCTCGTCGGGTTCGCCGGAGCCGGCGCCGACACTGGCCTGGATCGTGGAGGCAAACACCTCCTCGCCCAGGGTCTGGGTGGATATGGCCTGGTCGGTGACGGCATTCTCGGCCGCCTCCCACTCGACCGAGAGCACGGTCACGTTGTCGCTCTTCGGACCCCCCTTGCGCAGGGCCTGCTCGACCAGTTCGGGCACCGCATCGGAGATCGAGCGCGTGGCGAGCTGCTCGGTGATGGTGTCGTCGCTGATGCTGCCCCACAGGCCGTCGGAGCACAGCAGCAGGCGATCGCGCTTCTGCAGGATCAGCGGCCCCACCGTGTCGACGACCGGCTTGCCCGGGCTGCCCAGGCAGGTGAACAGCACGTTGCGGTTGAAGCGCTCGCCCATCGGCACGACCTGAGCCATCGTGTCCTGCAGCTCGGAATAGCTGTGGTCGCGGGTGCGGGCGATCAGCTTGTCGCCGCGCACCAGGTAGAGCCGCGAATCGCCGCAGTGCGCCCAGTAAGCGGTGTTGCCCTGCAGCACGCAGGCGACGATGGTGGTACGCGGCGTGTCGATCAGCGCCTTCTCGGTGGCGTAGCGGATCAGCTGGTGGTGGCCCGCGATGATGGCGTCGTGCAGGAAGCGCATCGGGTCCTTGAGCACCGGCTTGGCGTCGCGCTGGAACATCGCGGCCAGCGTCTGCAGCGCGAGCTGTGAGGCGACCTCGCCCTCCGGGTGCCCCCCCATGCCGTCGGCCAGCGCGAACAGACCCGAATCGCGCGTGTAGCAATAGCCCATGCGGTCTTCGTTCTTCTCGCGCCCGCCCTTGCGGCTGATCTGATAGACGGAGAACCTCATGGGGCGATCCTCACGCCTTCGCGCCGGTCTTGATGTTTTCGAGCTGCAACTTCAGCCGCTCGCTGAAACTGAGCTTGGTGTAGCGGCGCTCGGTCTCGCGCGCAAGTTCCTTCTGCAGCGCGAACACGCTCTGCGGGCGCGACAGCGGATCGAGCGACATGCACCATTCGGTGACTTCGATCAAGTTGTCGGAGTACACATTGCGCAGTCGCGACAGCGACAGCCCGAGGCGGTCCTTCTCGATGCGCTGCGGCGCGTCGTTCGGCGGATAGCCCTGCATGCAGGCGTAGATGCACGCGCCGATCGCATAGATGTCGGTCCAGGGACCGAGCGTGCCGTCGCGCCGGTACATCTCCGGCGCCGCGAAGCCCGGCGTGTACATCGGGCGAATGAAGTTGCCTTCCTTCGACAGCACCTCGCGGGCCGCGCCGAAGTCGAGCATGACCGCCTTGTTGTCGTTCGTGATGAAGATGTTCGCCGGTTTGATGTCCAAGTGCAGCATCTTGTGCTGATGCACGATGCGCAGTCCACGGAGGATCTCGTCGAACAGTGAACGAATCGTCGATTCCCTGAAAACCTTGTCGCGCTTCAGGTCGCGTGCCGTGACGATGAAGTCCTGCAGGGTGTCGCCCTGCAGGTAGTTCATCACCATGTAGACGGTCTCGTTCTCGCGAAAGAAATTGAGCACCGAGACGACGCTCGGGTGACTGATCTGCGCGAGCGAGCGGCCTTCCTCGAAGAAGCTCTTCAGACCCAGGCGGTACAGCGGCTGCTTCTCGGGCTTGACGCGGGGCGTGAGTTCACCCACCGAGCGTTCGGCCAGCGAGGCCGGCAGGTATTCCTTCAGCGCGATCAGCCGCCGCTCGCTGTCTTCGCAGAGATAGACGACACCAAAGCCGCCGGCCGCCAACTTCTTGATGACCTGGTAACCCCCGACCACGGTGCCCGCAGGCAGTGGCGCGGGTTTCAGCTTTGACATAATCGGATTTTGCAATGCGATAAGTTCGATGGCAGTTTACAGCATGACCGGTTATGCAAGCGCATCGACCGGGACCTCCGCCACAGGGGAAAACGCCAGCGAGAGCGGGCACGGTCCGTCCGCCGGGGTGGTGGTGGATCTGCGTTCGGTCAACAGCCGTTTCCTCGACATCGCATTTCGCATGCCCGACGAAATGCGCGCGCTGGAACCTGCATTGCGCGAGCTGATCACCGGCCAGTTGCGGCGCGGCAAGATCGAGCTGAGGCTTGCAACGCGAGACGACGCCAGCACCGCCTGGCCCCAGCCGCAGACCGATCAACTGCACACGCTCTCGCGCCTGGAGAGCACCGTGCAATCGTGGCTGCCGAAGGCCCCGCCGCTGACGGTGCACGAGGTGCTGCAGTGGTGCCGCGGTGCGGCCCCTGCGGTGCGGCTCGACGAGGCAGCGCTCGACACCGCCCGGCGCGCGGTGACGGGGCTGGTCGAGGCGCGGGCTCGCGAGGGAGAAAAGCTCGTCGTGGTGCTGATGCAGCGCGTCCACCGCCTGCGACAGCTGGCCAGCGACGCACAGCCACTGGTGCCACAGGTCGTGCAGCGCCAGCAGCAACGCTTCCTGGAGCGCTGGCAGGAAGCCTTGGCGTCCAGCGGTGCCGCGCAGACCCTTCCGCAGCAGGCGCTGCAGGAACGCGCGCTGACCGAAGCCGCCGCCTACGCGATCCGGATCGACGTGGCCGAAGAACTGGCGCGACTCGGCGCCCACCTCGACGAGATCGAGCGCCTGCTGAAGGCCGGCGGTGAGCTCGGCAAGCGGCTGGACTTCCTGATCCAGGAGCTGCAACGCGAGGCCAACACGCTGGGCTCGAAATCGGCCGCACTGGAGCTGACGCAGATTTCCGTCGAGATGAAGGTCGCGATCGAGCAGATGCGCGAGCAGGTCCAGAACATCGAATGAGGCCCTGACACCCGATGGACACTCCCGGCAACCTCTTCGTCGTTGCGGCCCCCAGTGGGGCCGGCAAGTCGAGCCTGGTCAAGGCGCTGCTCGAACTGGATTCGCACCTCGCGGTGTCGATCTCACACACCACACGGCCGCCGCGCGGCCAGGAGGTCGAGGGCCGCGAGTACCACTTCATCGAAGAGCCGACGTTCCGCGACATGGTCATGGAGGGTGCGTTCTTCGAGTGGGCAGAGGTGCACGGCAACCTGTACGGCACGTCGCGCATCGCGATCGAGCAGCGGCTGCAGGACGGCGAGGACGTCGTGCTGGAGATCGACTGGCAGGGGGCGCTGCAGATCAAACGGCTGTTCCCGAACGCCGTGCTGATCTTCATCCTGCCGCCGAGCTGGGACGAACTGCTCCAGCGCCTGCAACGCCGCGGCGAGGATCCGCCGCCGGTCATCGAGACCCGGATGGCCAACGCCCGGCTCGAAGTGGCCCAGGCGCAGCACTTCGACTACGTGGTCATCAATGCAGTGTTCGAGACGGCTTTGTTCGACCTAAAGGCCATCGTGCACGCGCAGCGGCTAAAATACTCACGTCTGCGCCGCAGCAAGGCGGCCGTGTTCCGGGCTCTGCACCTGGACTGACCCTCTTCACCCCCGTCCCCGGAGCACCGTCCATGGCCCGCATCACCGTCGAAGACTGCCTGACCAAGATCCCCAACCGCTTTCAACTCGTGCTGGCGGCCACCTACCGGGCCCGCATGTTGAGCCAGGGTCATGCGCCCAAGGTCGAGAGCAAGAACAAGCCCGGTGTGACCGCGCTGCGCGAGATCGCCGAAGGCCACGTGGGCCTGGAGATGCTGCGCAAGGTGCCGGTCTAAAACCACCGCGCCATCTAGTAAACGGCCCGCCTCGGCGGGCCGTCGTCATTGTGGCGGGGCACATCCAACGGTCGGCAGCATCCGCTCAGGCAGCGCCCGGAACGGCGACCCGCCGGCGCCGCTCGAGCAGTTCGAACGCACCCATGCCGACCAGCATCGCGGCCACGAAGACCATCGCCTTGAATTCGCCCATCCCCAGAGCCACCAGCCCGGGGCCCGGGCAGAACCCGGCAAGACCCCAACCGACGCCGAACACGAGGCTGCCCAGCACCAACCGGCGATCGATATCGCGAGCGGTCGGCAACTTCATGGCGGCCCCCAGCAGCGACACGCTGCGGCGGCGCGCGACGAAGAACGCGACCGCGCCGACGGCGATCGCTCCGGCCATCACGAAGGCCAGCGACGGATCCCACGGTCCGGCAAGATTCAGGAAGCCGATCACCTTGGCCGGATTCGCCATGCCGGAGACGATCAGGCCCAGGCCAAACACCAGGCCGGCAAGCAGGGACGTGAAGATCAGCATGGTGATGTTCCTCAGAAGCCGAACACGTGGCGCGCCGCGAACACGGTGACGAAGCCCGCCCCCATGAACATCGCCGTCGCGACGAGCGACCGCGGCGACAGTCGCGACAGACCGCAGATGCCGTGTCCGCTGGTACAGCCCGCGCCGTAGCGGCTGCCGGCGCCCACCAACAGACCCGCCACGACGAGCGTGCCGAAGCCCGCGTCGATCTGTGGCGTCGGCAGCGCTGCGAACAGCAGGTAGACGAGCGGTGCACCGATCAGGCCCGCGACAAAGGCAACCCGCCATGCCGCGTCGCCCCAGACCGGCCGGACCAAGCCACCGACGACACCGCTGATGCCGGCGATCCGGCCATTCAGCAGCGCGAACATCGCCGCCGCCAGGCCGATCAACAGGCCGCCAGCGAGCGCGGACCACGGAGTGAATGCATTCCAGTCGATGACCACCGCTCACTCCTCGGGACAGTAGAGGCGGTAGAGCACCGCCAGGATCTCGAGCATCGCGGGATCCGCGACGCTGTAGTAGATGTTCTTACCCTGCCGGCGCGTGGCGACCACGCCCTCGGCGCGCAAGATGCCGAGTTGCTGCGACAGCGTCGGCTGGCGGATCTCCAGCTGCGCCTCGAGTTCGCTGACGCAGCGCTCACCCTGCGACAGCTGACACAGCAGCAGCAGGCGGTCTTCGTTCGCCAACAGCTTGAGGGCGCCGACGGCCCGCACTGCGGCGCCTCGCAGCGCGGCCGGGTCGATGGCGGTGGGTGGGGACTTCATAGAAGCGATTCCAGAACTTCGACTTGCTATCAATATATAAATAAATATACTATAAATAGACAGATTGTTTGATCTGCCGGAGCCAAGCCCGCCGATGAGCACGCGAACGACGACCCGCGCCTTCTACGACCCCCAGACCGGAACGGTGTCCTATGTCGTCTGGGACCGCGCGACCCGCCGGGCTGCGGTGATCGATCCGGTGCTGGATTTCGACTTCAAGTCGGGCCGCACCAGCACCACGTCAGCCGACGCGTTGCTGGCCTGCCTGTCCGACGAGCAGTTGCAGGTCGACTGGATCCTGGAAACCCACGCCCACGCGGACCACCTGTCGGCGGCGCGCTATCTGCAAGGGCGCATCGGCGGACGCATCGCGATCGGCGAGAACATCCGCGCGGTGCAGGCCGTCTTCAAGAAGATCTACAACCTCGAGCGCGCCTTTCTCCCCGACGGCAGCCAGTTCGACCACCTGTTCAAGGACGGCGAGACCTTCAGGATCGGTGGCGTCGAAGCGACCGCCCTGCTCGTGCCCGGTCACACGCCCGCCGACATGGCCTACCTCGTCGACGGCACCGTGTTCGTGGGCGACACGCTGTTCATGCCCGACGTGGGCAGCGCCCGAGCCGATTTCCCGGGCGGCGATGCGCACCAGCTGTATCGCTCCATGCGCCGCCTGCTCGATCTGCCGCCGGAAACGGTGATGTACGTCTGCCACGACTACCCGCCGCCGAACCGCCCACCGCGGTGGGAGACAACGGTCGCGGATCAGCGGGCCCGCAACATCCATGTCCACGATGGCATCGGCGAGAGCGAGTTCGTGGCCATGCGCATGGCCCGGGACGCGCAACTCGAGGTGCCCACGCTGATCCTGCCGTCACTGCAGGTCAACGTGCGCGCCGGGCGGCTCCCGCCGGCGGAAGACGATGGTGTCAGCTACCTGAAGATTCCGCTCAACGTGCTGGCGACGAAGCACGAGCGCGATCCGAACACGCGCTGATTAGCCCTGCCTCCGACCGTCGACAGGGTCGTTTCGCGTTCGACGAGGGTCCTCTCGGTGACCGCGCTACCATGAGCCCATGCCCTCGCGTGCCGTTCTTGCCGTCCGCAAAAAGCTGAGCCAGGCGTTGCCGTCGTTCATGCTCGGCGGCAACGCCGTGGCCGAGCAGGATGCGGCCACCAGCGACGCCGAGGCCGCGTCGTTCGCCGCGCTGACGCACAAGCTGTCTTACCTCGACGCGGCCGACATCAAGCGTGTGCGCGAGGCCTACAAGTTCGCCGACGAGGCCCACCTGGGCCAGTTCCGCGCCAGCGGCGAGCCCTACATCACGCACCCGATCGCGGTCGCCGGCCTGTGTGCCGACTGGAAGCTCGACGCGCAGGCCATCATGGCCGCGCTGATGCACGACGCGATGGAAGACTGCGGCATCGGCAAGGCCGAGCTGATCGAGCGCTTCGGCGCGCCGACGGCCGACCTCGTCGACGGCCTCACCAAGCTCGACAAGCTGCAGTTCAGCACCCGCGAGGAGTCGCAGGCCGAGAGCTTCCGCAAGATGCTGCTGGCAATGGCGCGCGACGTGCGCGTGATCCTCGTCAAGCTGGCCGACCGGCTGCACAACATGCGCACGATCGACGCAATGCTGCCGGTCAAGCGCGAACGCATCGCGCGCGAGACCATCGAGATCTACGCGCCGATCGCGCACCGGCTGGGCCTGAACGAGACCTACCGGCAGCTGCAGGAACTGTCGTTCCAGCAGCTGCGCCCGTGGCGCCATGCCGCGCTCAGCAAGGCGGTGCTGCGCGCGCGGGGCAACCGGCGCGACATCGTCGAGCGCGTGCAGCGCGATGTCGAGAAGGCCTTCAAGGAAGCCAAGCTCGCGGTGCAGGTGTCGGGCCGTGAGAAGACGATCTTCTCGATCTACAACAAGATGGACGAGAAGCGCCTGAGCTTCGCCCAGGTCAGCGACATCTTCGGGTTCCGCATCGTCGTCAACACGCTGCCCGAGTGCTACCTCGCGCTGGGCGTGCTGCACCAGCTCTACAAGCCGGTGCCGGGCCGCTTCAAGGACTACATCGCGATCCCGAAGGCCAACGGCTACCAGTCGCTGCACACCACGCTGGTCAGCCCGCTCGGCACCTCTGTCGAGTTCCAGATCCGCACCGCGCCGATGCACATGGTGGCGGAGAAAGGCATCGCTGCGCACTGGATGTACAAGACCCGCGGCAGCGCCGACGCCCAGAACATCGGTGCGATGTGGCTGCAGTCGCTGCTCGACATCCAGGACGAGACGCGCGACTCGGCCGAGTTCCTGGAGCACGTCAAGATCGACCTGTTCCCCGACTCGGTCTACGTCTTCACGCCGAAGAGCAAGATCCTGGCGCTGCCCAAGGGCGCCACGCCGGTGGATTTCGCCTACGCGATCCACAGCGACGTCGGCGACCACTGTATCGCCGCCAAGATCAACGGCGAACCTGCGCCGCTGCGCACCGCGCTGCGCAGCGGCGACGCGATCGAGATCGTCACCGCGCCGGGCGCCCGCCCCAACCCGGCCTGGCTGAACTTCGTGCGCACCGGCCGCGCACGCTCGCGCATCCGGCACTATCTGAAGAACATGGAGGTCGAGGAGTCGCTGCAGCTCGGCCAGAAACTGCTGGCGCAGGCGATCCGCGCCGAAGGCCTGGCGCTGCCCGCCGGTGACGAGACCTCGGCCGGCACCGACGGTGCGCTGTGGCAGGCCCTGCTGCGCTGGAGCGGCACCAGGAAGCGCGACGAGCTGCTGACCGAGATCGGCCTGGGCAAGAAGATCCCGACCATCGTCGCCAAGCGCATGGCCGCCCTGCTGGCCGAGCGCGGCGCGCGGCCCGATGCGCTGACGCTGACGATGGGCCGCTACGGCGCCGACGAGGGCACGCCCTCGCAGGGCACTGTGGTGATCGACGGCAGCGAAGGCGCAACGGTGCAGTTGGCCGAATGCTGCCGGCCCGTGCCCGGCGACTCGATCGTCGGATACCTGGGGCGCGGCGAGGGTCTGATGGTGCACACCGGCGAGTGCAGCACCGCCAAGCGGCTGTTCGGCCGCGACAGCGAGCCGTGGATCACGGTCGAGTGGTCCGAGGCACCGCAGCGCAACTTCGAGACGGCGGTGACGGTGCTGGTCAACAACGGCAAGGGCGTGCTGGCGCAAATCGCCACCGCGGTGAGCGGCGCCGAGGCCGACATCGTGCATATCGACATGGGCGACGAGCGCGCCACCGAGACGACCGAGTTGCGCCTGCTGCTCGCCGTGCGCGACCGGTTGCACCTGGCCGACACCCTGCGGGCGCTGAAGCGCTCGCCGTCGGTGCTGCGCGTCGCACGCGTCAAGCCCTGAACACGGCCGGCGCCCACGCGAGTGGGCAGAATGCGCGTCGCACGAACGGGAGCAACCGATGCAGATTCTCGAGGGCATCAAGGTGGTCGAACTCGGCCAGCTCATCGCCGGCCCTTTCGCGGCCAAGACGCTGGCCGACTTCGGCGCTCGGGTCGTCAAGATCGAGCCGCCGGTCAGCGGTGACCCGCTGCGCAAGTGGCGCAAGCTGCGCGACGGCAACTCGGTGTGGTGGGATGCGCAGTCGCGCAACAAGGAGTCGGTCGCGATCGACCTGCGCCAGCCCGAGGGCCAGGCCCTGGTGCGCGAACTGCTCGCCGACGCCGACGTGGTGATCGAGAACTTCCGCCCCGGCACGCTGGAAGCCTGGGGCCTGGGCTGGGAGGCGCTGCACGCGCTGAATCCGCGGTTGATCATGCTGCGCCTGTCGGGCTTCGGCCAGACCGGGCCGCGGGCCGCCGAGCCGGGCTTTGCGGCGGTGGGCGAGGCCTTTGCGGGCCTGCGCCACCTGAACGCCGAGCCCGGCCGCGCACCGGTGCGGGCCGGCGTATCGCTCGGCGACACCGTGGCCGGGCTGCATGGCGCGATGGGGGTGTTGTTGGCGCTGTACGGACGCGATGCGCGCGGCGGCACCGGGCAGATGATCGATCTGGCGCTCTACGAGGCCATGTTCAACCTCACCGAGAGCCTGCTGCCCGAGTACGACGCCTTCGGCGAGGTGCGCCAGCCGGCCGGTGGTGCGCTGCCCGGCATCGCTCCGTCGAATGCCTACCCCTGCGGCGATGGCCGCTTCGTGCTGGTGGCCGGCAACGGCGACAGCATCTTCCGCCGGCTGATGGCCGCGATCGACCGGCCCGATCTGGCCGACGACCCGGCGCTGGCGCGCAACGACGGCCGCGCTGCGCGAGCCGGAGAACTGGACGCCGCAATCGGCGCGTGGACTGTGCAGCGCCCACTCGACGAGGTGCTGGCCGCGATGGCCGCCGCCGACGTGCCGGCCAGCCGGCTCTATACGATCGCCGACCTGGCGACCGACGCGCACTACCAGGCGCGCGGCAACATCGAGCGCATCCCGGCGCTGGCTGGCGGCACGATCGCGGTGCCCGGCATCGTGCCGCGGCTGTCGGCCACGCCGGGCGCGGTACACCGCCGCGCGCCCCGGCTGGGCGAGCACAGCGACGCGGTGCTGCGGGAACTGGGACACGACGACGCGGCCATCGCCGCACTGCGCGCGCGCAAGGTCGTGGGCTGACGCGGCCGGTTGCGGCCGGTACTCAGGCTGTCGGCGACGGGTAGCGCACCCCGACCACCTCGATCGTCTTTGGCCCCTGCGGCGTGAGCAGCGTGACCTCGTCGCCGACGCGCGCCTTCAGCAGCGCCCGCGCCACCGGCGAGATCCAGCTCACCTCGGCCTGCAGGTTGTCGGCCTCGTCGATGCCCTTGATCGTGATCGTGCGTTCGGCGCCGTCGGGGGCGGCGTAGGTGACGGTCGCGCCGAAGAACACCCGGTCGCTGCCGTGGTGCACGCTCGGGTCGGCCACCTCGGCGATCTCGAGCCGCCGAGTCAGGAAGCGGATGCGGCGGTCGATCTCGCGCAGCCGCTTCTTGCCGTAGAGGTAGTCGCCGTTCTCCGAGCGATCGCCGTTCTTCGCGGCCCAGGACACGGTCTCGACAACCTTGGGGCGTTCATCGTCGAGCAGTTGCATCAGCTCTGCGCGCAGCCGCGCAAAACCGGCTGGCGTGATGTAGTTCTTGCTGCCGGCCGGCAGCGCGGGCAGTTCGAGTTCGTCGTCCTCGTCGCCCGCGTCGCTTTCCTTCGTAAAGGCCTTGCTCATGCACTCATTTTCGCGCGCATCACGGACTCACCGGCGGCGCCCGCTCTCGGGCGGCATCGCCACTGTCGCATCAGACCGCAGACCTGAGCACGCCCCCGTCCACCCGCAGCGCTGCACCGGTGGTGGCAGACGCGAGCGGGCTGGCGACATAGGCCACCAGCGAAGCCACTTCCTCGGTGCTGGCAAAGCGCCGGATCAAGGAGCTGGGCCGCATCTTCAGGAAGAACTCTTGCTCCACGGCCTCGGCCGACTTGCCTTCGGCCTTGGCCAGCGCATCGACGAAGTCGCCGACACCGCGCGAACGCGTCGGACCGGGCAGCACGCTGTTGACGGTGATACCCGTGCCGGCCACGGCCTCCGCGAGGCCTCTCGACACCGCCAGCTGCGCGGTCTTGGTCATGCCGTAGTGGATCATCTCGGCCGGGATCTGCAGCGCGCTCTCGCTCGAGATGAAGATCACGCGACCCCAGTTGCGCCGCCGCATGGCTGGCAGGTAAAGCCGCGCGAGGCGCACACCGCTGAGCACGTTGACATCGAAGAAGCGCAGCCAGTCCGCGTCGGGGATTTCCTCGAAGGGTTTGGGCTCGAAGATGCCGAGGTTGTTGACGAGGATCTCCACATCCGGGAAGCGCCGCGCAAGGTCCTCGGCCGCTTCGGCCGTGCTCAGGTCGCCGGCAAAGCCTTCGGCGGCGGTGGACCCCGATGCCGAGCGCAGTTGCGCGACGGCGTGTTCGACGGCCGCTTCGGTGCGTCCGTTCACGATCACGCGCGCGCCTTCGCGCGCCAGGGCCTGGGCGATCGAGAAGCCGATACCGGCCGTGCTGCCGGAGACGAGAGCCAGCTTGCCTGTCAGTTGAAGATCCACGTTGGGCTTTCTTGAAGGGTGATGATCGATGGGTGGGCCGGCGCAGTTTTGCAGGAACGCGCAATCCTGTTCGACGCCAAGGTCTTCACCGCTGCCCCCACGCGATGGCGGCATCCCCAGGAAAGACGAAGCCGCGCGTGGGTCAGGACTCTGCGCTGGTCAGCGACGCCTCGTCAGCGCCCTTCAGCCGGTTGACCAGCACCTTGTCGACTCGCTTGCCATCGAGGTCGACCACCTCGAAGCGCCAGCCGGCCCACTCGACCACGTCAGCCGTCTGTGGCAGGCGCCCCAACAGCAGCATCGTCATGCCCGCGAGCGTGTTGTAGCGACCGCGATCCTCGTCGGGCAATTCCTTCAGGCCGAGCCGGTCCTTGAGCTCGGGGACCGGGATCAGGCCGTCGATCAGCCAGGAGCCATCCTCGCGCTGCACCGCCCAGGCGTCGTCGGCCGTGGGCGTCGTGAACTCGCCGGTGATGGCTTCCAGCACGTCGCGCAGCGTGATCACTCCCTGGACTTCGCCATACTCGTCGACGACGAACACCATCTGCGTGGTCGAACCGCGGAACTGCTCGAGCAACTCCATGCCGGTCAGCGTCTCGGGCACGAACACCGGTGGCTGCAATCCTTCGGTCAACGAGAGCGGCTTGCCGCTAGTCACCTGCTGCAGCAGGTGCTGCGTGCCGACGACCCCGAGCACCTCGTCCAGCCCGCCCCGGCACACCGGATAGCGGGAGTGTTCGTGGGCCGCGATCACCGCCAGCGCCTCGGCGATCGGCGTCGTGCTGTCGAGCCAGGCGATCTCGCCGCGCGGGATCATCATCGAGCCGATCTGGCGCTCGTCGAGCCGAAACACATTGCGCACCATCTGGTGCTCCTGCGCTTCGATGACGCCGGCGTCGAAACCCTCCTCCAGGCTGGCCGCGATCTCCTCTTCCGTCACACCGCGGCTCTGCGTGTCGCGAATGCCCAGCAAGCCAAGGATCGCGCCGGTGCTGCCGGCCAGCAACTTGACGAATGGCCTGGCGACGAAGGACAAGCCGCGCATCGGTCGCGAGACCAAGCGCGCAACGGCCTCGGGATAGAGTTGGCCGACACGCTTGGGCACCAACTCGCCGAAGATGATCGTCAGAAAAGTAATGATCACCACCACCAGGGCGAGCGAGCCGATATCGGCCGCCCGTGGGGCGATGTCGAAACCTTCCTTGAGCCAAGCGGCCAGCGGCTGCGAGAAGGCGGCCTCACCGACGATGCCGTTCAGGATGCCGATCGAGGTGATGCCGATCTGCACCGTCGACAGGAAGCTCGTCGGGTTGTCGTGCAACTCCATCGCCACCTTCGCGCCGGCATCCCCGGTTTCCACCATCACCTGCAACCGCGCCTTGCGACTGGCGGCCAGCGACATCTCCGACATGGCGAACAGGCCGTTGAGCAGGATCAGGCAAACCAGCAGGAGAACGTCCATTCAGCGCGCCGCGCCAGGCTGCGTCACGAGTCAGCGAAATACGAGCGTAGCAGAATCGACCCATGATCTATCTCGTCGGTGACCTCCAAGGCTGTTGCGATGCACTCGACCGCTTGCTCGCCAAGATCGATTTCTCGCCGTCGCGCGATCGCTTGTATGTGCTGGGCGATCTGGTCAATCGAGGACCCTGTTCGCTCCAGGTACTTCAGCGCCTGATCGGCATGGGCGATGCGGCCACCTGCTTGCTCGGCAACCACGATCTGCACCTGATGGCAGTGGCCCAGGGTGTGCGCCCTCAACACCGCAGCGACACGCTGTCCCCTATCCTCGAATCGCCGGATTGCGACGCGCTGATCGACTGGGTGCGCACGCGACGGCTCGCAGTGCATGCGGAAGGCTGGCTGATGGTGCACGCCGGCGTGGCGCCGCAATGGGATCTGGCGCTGACCCTGCAGTTGGCCGCCGAAGTCGAGGCGGAACTGGCCAGCCCGCAATGGAGCGAGTTCCTGCAGGTGATGTACGGCAACGAGCCGTCTCGCTGGAAGCCCAGGCTCGACGGCGCTGACCGGTGGCGCTTCGCGATCAACGTGCTCACGCGCGTGCGCTACGTCGACGCGCGCGGTACGCTGGACTTCAAGGTGAAGGAAGCCGCCGACAGGGCGCCGAAGGGGCTCTATCCGTGGTTCGAGGCCCCCGACCGCCTCACGCAGGGTCAACCGATCGCGTTCGGCCACTGGTCGACACTCGGCCTCGTGAATCGGCCCGACCTGCTGGCCATCGACACCGGCTGCGTCTGGGGCGGCGCGCTCACTGCAGTTCGCATCGACGGCGGACGGCGGGAAACGATCCAGGTCGACTGCGAAACGGCGCAGCAGCCTGGCTGATCTCAGCCGCGGCGACCAGGAGCGAGCGCCGCCTTCGAACTTAGAATCCAGACCGTTGGAAGCGTGGCCGAGCGGTTGAAGGCAGCAGTCTTGAAAACTGCCGAAGGGGCGACCCTTCCGTGGGTTCGAATCCCACCGCTTCCGCCAATATGCGCCTCAGCGCTTGATGAACGCGTCCTGCAGTTCGCCGGGCAGGGTTTCGATCTCTTCCTCGCTCACGTCCAGTCCGCGGCGCAGATCGAACGAGGAATGCAACCAGTGGTCGTCAGCCTTAGCGTCGTCCTGCTGAACGGCTCGAACCGAATCCACGGCGCTTCGGTCCATCCGGTGTTTGGGCGGATGGAGATTGAAATGCCGAGGCTTGGCCCCGAAATCGAAAGTTGCCATGACGAACCTCGCTGTGCGTGATCGCACACATAAGGTTACATCTATGGCGAGGCTCTCGTAATTCCCTTGAAAACCAGAGGGCTATTGGCGGCCGTCGCCGTCCATCACGAGGAAATTCGTCAGGGCCTCAGCGCAGCGTCGTCCAATGAACGTCGACGCTGGTCGATCGATCGTCGTCGTCTGCTGGACTCGCGCCTGCCGGCTCGGAAGGGCTGGGGGCCGCTTCGGCGCAGCTGTCGATGAAGTGACGCAGCTCAGCCTCCATGGCCGGCGTGAACCCATCGCGCATCTGCACGGCGATGGCTTGCTCGATCGCCAGACGCAGGTCCGCCGACAGATGTCGCCCCGCCAAGAGCCTGCTCAGCAACTCTTGCGCTTGTCGTTCGAAGCCGCTCATTTGGGATCAGGAACGTCTGCAGGATCGGCACACAAGTAGGGAAGCTGCTTCCATCGACGAGACGGGAGCCCCCGATTGTCGGCCTCGGCGGGGCACAGAAAACGGATGAACTAGGGATGTGACCGGTGTGGATCGCCGTCCGGCATCCTGGCTCCCTGGATGAGCCTCGCGAAGCCGATCAGGCGGCGCAGGTGCGGTTCTTGCCGCTGTGCTTGGCTTCGTACAGCGCCTCGTCGGCGCGCTCCAGCGATTGCTCGAGCCGTTCGCCGGGCCGGTAGAGGCTGACACCGGCCGAGAAGGTCACGAACACCTGCCCCTGCTCGTCGCTCATGAACAGCTCTGCACTGAGCGTGCGCTGCACGCGGGTGAGCACGCGCTGTGCCTCGTCGAGCGGCGTGCCCGGCAACAGCACCACGAACTCTTCACCGCCGTAGCGGGCGAGCGTGTCACCGGGACGCAGTGCCTGCGTCACGCGGCGCGTCAGGAACTGCAGCGCCGCATCGCCACTGGCATGACCCAGCCGGTCGTTGAGTTTCTTGAAATTGTCGATGTCGATCAGCGCCACGGCGAGCGTCGCGCCCTCACCCTGTGCGGCCCGCTGGTTCTTGGCCTGCTCCGTCTCGAAGGCCTGCTGCAGGCCGCGGCGGTTGGCGATCTGCGTCAAGGGGTCCGTGGACACTTCGTCCGAAAGCCGACGGATCTCGTCCTCCAATTCGGCCACCCGCGCCTGCATCTCGGTCGATCGGCTGTGCTCCTGCGCCAGCCTGGCCTGCGCCTGGCTGACCCCTTCGTGCACCGCCCGGCTTTCGGCCACCATCTGGCGCACCGTCCCGGCCAGGCTCTCAAGCGACTCGGCACGGTCGATCTCATCGGCATAGCCGCCCAGCTGCGACGAGAAACGCCCGGTCTGTGCCCCGAGCGCCGCGATTTCGTCGAGCATCTCGTGGATCGAGTCCTTCAAGGTATCACGGGCCGCCTTGCGGGCCGCGCGCAGTTCCTGCTGGCGCTCGCGCGTACCGAGCAGCAGTTGGCTGACCGAGCGCACGCCCCGCGCTGTCAGGCCGCCATCGCTCTCGAACAACTGACCGCGCATCACCTCGCACTGGCCCTTGACCCACGAGTCGTCCTCGGACAGGTCGGCCAACCCTTCGGTGAGCTCCTGGCACAGCCCTCCCAGTTGACTCATCAGATGCTGGCGATGCTGCAGCACCCGCTGCGCCTCCGCGCAGGCCTGCGCCACGTCAACGACAACACCGTCGGGGCCGTCGGCAGCAATGCGTGCCTGCAGCCGTGCAAGCCGCTCGGCCACCTCTCGACTGCGCGCCTCGCTCGACGGCAAGGCCGCCTGGACGGTCGCCCCAAGTTCGGCAGCGACGCGCGGCCAAGCTGCCGAGACCGGCACGGACGGATCGTTCGAAACAGCCGTCGGCCCGACATCGATCGACGTCGCCCCGGCATCGAAAGGCGCCAGATCGCTCGGCGCCTCGTCCAACGCATCGCTGTCCCAACTGGCGATGAGCTGCTTGAGCCGTTGATGCAGCCGCTTGGCGTCGCTGCGGCTGCCTCCGAGCACGCGCTGCAGACTGTCCTTGCGGCGCGCGGCGGTCCAGTTGCGGCCACCACGCTCCACACCTCGTAGGGCGCTCTGGATCAGCGTGGCCCACGCTTCGCCTTCGGCACTGTCCGGCACGACAGAAGCGACCGGCGCTGCAGGCCCCGGCGCATCACCGCGCTCGGTCTGGTAGGCCCGCGCAAAATTCTCGGGCGTCGGTTGCAGGCGTTCCAGCGCAAGGCGGCGCAGCGCCGCCTTGGCCAACTCCGCGGCCGCCGGCTCCGCAACACGCGCCGCGGATGCTTCCTGGTTCGAGGTCACGCTCATCGCGCCGGCTCAGGCGCCTGGAGGCAGACTGCCCGGCAGGGCACGGAAATCGGCCCGCGGCACCGACTCCGCCGCCGCATCGCTGTCTTCCACCTGCCCGATCCATGGGGCCTTGCGGGGCAGCACGGTCTGCGCCAGCCACTGCTCCAGTTCTTCAGGCGGCAAGGCCTTGCTGAACAGGAAGCCCTGCATCGTGCTGCAGCCCAGTCGGTGCAGCACCTCCATCTGGCGCAGGTTCTCCACGCCCTCCGCAATCACGCGGATGCCGAGGGAGCGCGCCAACGCAATGATCGCCGTGACCACGGCCGAGCTCTGCAGGGTGACGCCGAGGTCGCGCACGAAGCTGCGGTCGATCTTCAGCTCGCTGATCGGCAGCGTCGTCAGGTACGCGAGCGAGGAATAGCCGGTGCCGAAATCGTCGATGGAGATCTCGACACCGATCTCGTTGAGCCGATGCAAGGCCGGGATCACGTTCTGCAGGTCCTTCATCAGGCCCGTTTCGGTGATCTCGAGCTCGATGCAGGAATGCGTGACGCCGTGCGCCGCCGCAGCCTGCTGGATGTGGGCCACCAGGTCGGTGCGCTCGAACAGCCGGCTTGGCAGGTTCACCGCGATCGAGGTCTCGATGCCATGGTGCTGCTGCCACAGGCGCGCCTGGCGGGTCGCCTCGCGGATCGCCCATTCGCTCATCGGCACGATGAGACCGGTCTCCTCGGCCAACGGGATGAAATCGCCGGGCGGCACCAGCACGCCGTTGCGCTTCCAGCGCATCAGCGCCTCCGCGCCGACCATGCGCGCGGTGCGCACGTCGATCTTGGGCTGGTAATGCAGCACCAGCTCCTCGCGCTCGATGGCCTTGTGCAGTGCGCTCTCGAGCTCGAGCTTTTCGCGGCCCTTGCCGGCCAGATGCGGCCGGTAGAGCGACGCCGCATTGCGCCCGGCTGCCTTGGCGGAGTACATCGCCACGTCGGCGTTGCGCAGCACATCGGCCACGGAAGCACCGTCCCGCGGAAACAGCGCGATGCCGACGCTGGCGGTCACGAAACATTCCTGGCCGCCCACGAAGATGGGCTCGCGCATCACTTCCAGGATGCGCAGCGCGACGCGCTCGGCGTCCTGGTCGGCGTCGACCTCGGGCAGCAGCGCCACGAACTCGTCCCCGCCGAGCCGGCCGACCGCCTCGAGGGAGCGATGCGCACGCAGACCGACGGAGTCGATCCCGGTCTCGACCACCTGATCGGAGTGCCGCACGCAGGACCGCAGACGCCGCGACACCTCCATCAGCAACTCGTCCCCGGCACCGTGCCCGAGCGTGTCGTTGATGACCTTGAAGCGATCCAGGTCGATCAGCAGCAGCCCCACCTGATGGTTCAGCCGCTTGGCCTGCTCCATCGCGCGTTCGGCCCGCCAGATCAGCTGGCGCCGGTTCGGCAGGCCGGTCAGCGCGTCGAAGTTCGCCAGGTGCCGGATCTTGTCCTCGGCCACCCGTCGGTCGGTCACGTCCTGCACGATGCCGGTGTAGCCGGTCAGGTTGCCGTGCTCGTTGAACTCGGGTTCGGCCTCGACGTGGACCACTCGCTGGCGCCCATCGATCAGTTGCACCGGGAAGTCGGTGGCCAGCACGGTGCTGCGGGCCAACGTGTCCCGCAACAGCGACAGACCGCCCTGCCGATGCTCGGCGGGGACCATGCGGATGAGCGATCGCATGCCGAGGTGGTCCCCCGGGCCCAGGCCGAAGACGCGCAGACCCTCGACCGAAAACAGCAGCCCGGACCGATCGCGCCGCCAGTCGAAGCTGCCCATGCGCGCGAGATCCTGCGCGCGCGCAAGCTTCGATTTGCTGCGCTCGAGCTCCAGTCGGGTGCGGGACGAGCGCAGCAGGTAGCGCAGGCGCCCCGCCAACAGGCTCCATTGCGTCGATTTCACGAAGAAGTCGGTGGCGCCGGCCTCGTAGGCGCGGGTGATCGACGCGTCATCATCGAGTCCGGTCAGCATCAGCACCGGCATCGACTCGAACCCTGGCAATGCGCGCAGCTCCCGGCAGGTGGTGAAGCCGTCCATGCCGGGCATCAGCGCATCGAGCACGATGACGTCGGGCGACCAGTCGGTCAGCAACTGCACCGCGCGCTCGCCACTGGTGGCTTCGGTGACGGCAAAGCCTCGCTCGCGCAACGCGATCGATGTCAGGAGCAGGTTGACCTCGTCGTCGTCGACCAGGAGAACACGAGGGCTCTCCAGAGGATCGTCGACAGAGGGATCGGCGCGCAGGTCCATGGGTGAATTCTTGATCGGCAGCGCGTGGGTCGTGGATCCGGGTCAGGCGGCAGGCAGCAACAGAGCGTGCAGGCTGCCACGAACCGACGCGATCTCGGCGCGCAGCGCCGCGACGCGCGGCCCCAGGGCCTGCACCTCGTTGTTGCGAATCATGCCTTCGATGTCGGCACACAGGGAGGACAACTTGAGCGCCCCGATGCTGGCCGACGAGGATTTCAGGGTATGGGCGACATGCTTCACGCCGTCGAGGTCGCCCGCCGCATGCGCTTCGTCGAGCTGCGGCAGCAGACGTCCCGTCGACGTCTCGAACGCCTGCACGACGCGCTCCAGCAGCCGGTTCGCCCCGGTTGGATCGAGGTCACGCAGCCGCTGCAGGGCCTGGGCATCCAGTGCTCCGGCCGTCGCGACAGGGGGGCTCGCCGGGGCCACGGGGGACGCTGGCTCGACCGGAGCCGGCGTCAGCTCTCCCGCCCCGGTGTCGGGAATGTTCAGGCGTTGTGACAGCATGGTGTGCAACTGGCTTTGCCGGAAGGGTTTGGAAAGGTATTCGTCGAATCCGAGGCCGAGGAATCGCTCGCGGTCGCCCCCCAATGCATTGGCGGTCACCGCGACCACCGGCGTGGTGGGTGGCGTGCGGAAGGCAAAGCGCTCGCCAGGGCCGCGGCGGAACCAGCCGAGCGCCTCGACACCGTCCATGCCCGGCATCTGGATGTCCATCATGATCAGGTCGAAGCGCTCGGCGCACAAGGCACGCAAGCCTTCGAGCGCCGACGAGGCCAGCTGTACGCGGCAACCGAAGTGGCGCAGCATCTGCCCGATCACTTCCTGGTTCACGGGATTGTCCTCGACCACCAGGATGTGGGCCGCGATCTTGCGCGACGAGCCGCCACCGGCACCGGCGACTCCGGACACGCCGAGGATCGCCTGGCGCAGCTCGGCCTTGCGCACCGGCTTGTTGACGAAGCGCTTGAAACCCACGGCCTGCGCCCGCTTGGCGTCGTCGGGCGAGCTCATCGACGACAGCATGATCAGCTTCATGTCCGCGAAGTCCGGCTCGGTCGAGATCTGGCCGGCCAGTTGCAGGCCGTCGAGCCGCGGCATCTTCATGTCGATCAGCGCGATGTCGAAGCTGCGCGCGGCGTCGCGCTCGGCGTACAGCCGCTCCAGGGCGTGCACGCCGTCGTTCGCCACCACGACCTCCATGCCCCAGGCCCCGAGCAGGTTCTCGAGCACCGTGCGATTGGTCTCGTTGTCATCGACCACGAGCACGCGCAGCGCCGGCATGTCGTGCAGGTCGAGCATATCGACCTCGACATCGCTGGAGGCCGGCAGCAGCGGCAGCCGCACGCAGAACCGCGAGCCCACCCCCGGCTGGCTGCGGACCGTGATCGAGCCGGACATCAGTTCGACCAGCTGGCGCGAGATCGCCAGCCCCAGACCGGTGCCGCCATAGCGCCGCGCCATGCCGCTGCTGGCCTGGCTGAAGGCGATGAAGAGCCGTGACAGGGCCTCGGGGGGGATGCCGATCCCGGTGTCGCGCACGCACAGCTCGACCCACAGCCGGTCCTCGGCGGCCAGGGCGGCCTCCGCGGCGGTCGGCTCGGCACGGCGCATCTCGACGACCACCTCGCCGTGCTCGGTGAACTTGATCGCATTGGCGACCAGGTTCGTGAGCACCTGGCGCAGCCGCAGCGCATCGCCATGCAGGGCCGGCGGCAGGCCGGGCTCTTCGCGGAAGCTCAACTCCAGTCCGCGCTCCTGGGCTCGCGGCGCCAGCAGTTCCAGCACGTCCTCGACCAGGGCCCGCGGCGTGAAGTCGGCCGGCGCCAGCTCCAGCTTGCCGGCCTCGATCTTCGAAAAGTCGAGGATGTCGTTGATGATCTCGAGCAGGCTCTCGCCGGAGCGGTAGACGGCCTGCGCAAAGCGCCGCTGCCTCGAATCGAGCGACGTGCCCAGCAGCAGTTCGGTCATGCCGAGCACACCGTTCATCGGCGTGCGGATCTCGTGGCTCATCGTCGCCATGAACTGGCTCTTGGCCTGGCTCGCAGTCTCGGCCTGCAGCGCCAGCGCCTGGGCGGCGGTGGTGGCCTGCTGCAACTCGGCTGCGCTGGCCTCGATGGCGCTGCGATGCTGCCGCAGCCGGGCCTGCATGCTGTTGAAGGTGGCAGCGAGCCGGCCCAGTTCGTCGTCGGAAACGACCTCCACCGGTTGCTCGAAGTCGTCATCCGCAATGCGCAGTGCGCCCGAGCGCAATCCGTCGATCTGGCGGTTGATGCGCCGCGTCAGATAGCCGGCGACCACCAGCCCCAGGGTCAGCAATCCGCAGGCCGTCACCAGCATCAGGGCGAACAGCAACTGGGCAATCCAGCGGCTGGCCTCCCCCAGTACGGTGGAGAAAGCGTCCTCGATCGGCACGAGGCGACGATTGAGCACCTCGATCTCACCGACCAGCAGCACCGCGTGCGCTGGACTCAGGCTGCCGTTCAGCACCTGCGTGCGGATCGTGTCGCCGTAGACACGCAGCAAGGCCATCTCCTCGTCGCCGCGGGTCCAGAGCTTGATCACGCGGTCCATGTAGCTCAGGTTGCGGAAAGTCCGGAACAGCCAGATCAGGCTGTCGATGTCGTCGGGGTGGTTGCGCCCGGCCAGGAAGCCCGCATACGCCACGTCGTAGTCGAAATCGGGCTTCTCCAGTTCCAGTCGAGCCTGCCGATCCCCCAGCGTCACGGACAGCGCCGCGGCGTACTGGCGGTAATCGGCTTCCTCGTGGGTCTGTGCATAGCGCACCAAGTAGAACACCGCGTCGCGATTTCCCTTGGCCCACAGGCCGTCACCGGCCACGTAGGCGCGCACGCCGGACAGGATGTCGGAGCTGAGCTTGCTGAGGTAGACGAGGCCGACGACCACCCCGACCAGCAGGAACACGATCAGCGCGAGCTTGCGCGCCACTGCCAGGTCGCGCAAAGGCCGCAGCACCCGGCGGTCGACCGCGGCGCGCGCCTCTGTCGCGGCGCGCTCGAACTGCGAGTCGACGTGTTCGTTGCTCATCGAGCCGCCCTCGACGCAAGAACCCGCTGCGTCGATGCGGACGCCTTGCATCCGGGTCGGCCGACGGGGCGGATCGAAGAGATTCGCATGTCGGCGAGTGTGGCGCGGCCCGGTGCCGGGCGCAAAGGCGCCACCGCCCGTCCGGTCGTGTGCCGGCGTGCCGTCGCCACGCCGAAGCCCCGCCGCGGCAATCGTTCACGGATGCGACTTCTACAATCGATCACATGATTTCGATTGACGACGACCACAGGCGCACACCGTCCCGGACCGCAGAAGCCTCGAGCATCGGACTCGGTGCGTTGCTGATGCCGGTCGGCGCGCGAGCTGCCGTTGACGCCGCCGGGGGGCCGGCCTGGCATGACTTCGGTCTGTTGCTGGTCGGCGCGCTGCTGGCACTGACCGTCCTGCTCGGCCTGCTGGCCTGGCAACAGCGCCAGCGGCGAGACGCCGCTGCCCTGCGCGACGAGCGCGCCCGTGTGCGACGCCTGCTCGGCCTGATCGACGGCCCGCTGTGGCGCACCGACGCCCAGCACCGCCTGACCGCGTTGCGCGCCACGGCGCTGCCTGCCGATCATGCACTGCACGCCGGCCAGGACAGTCAGGCGTTCTGGCAGCTGTTCGACGCGGCGTCGATGCCGGGGCTGCGCCAGGCGCTCGAGTCGGAAGCCGATTTCCACGCACTCGAGGTCGGGCTCGCTGCGCCCGGCGGTGGACCGCTGCAACGCTGGCGACTGAAGGCGTGCGTGTGCCTCGACGAGTCGGGCCGCTTCGCCGGCCATGAGGGCAGCGCGACGCTTCTGCCGCCCGCCCGCCCGCTGCCGGCCACCGCGGACGAGGATGCGGCGTCGTTCGGCACCCTGGTATCGCACGACCTGCGCGCACCGATCCGGGTGGTCGAGGGCTTCACGAAAATCGTCAAGGAGGACTACGGTCGCCTGCTCGATCGCGTCGGCAACGACCACCTCGACCGCGTGCTCGGGGCCGCGGCCCGCATGAACGGCATGATCGACGCGCTGCTGGCGCTGTCGCGACTCAGTGCGCTGCCGCTGGCACGCCAGACGGTCGACCTGTCGCAGCTCGCGAGCTACGTGATCGAAGACCTGCAGCGCCAGGCGCCGGAGCGCCGCGTCGATGCCCGCATCGCGCCCGGTCTGCTGGTCACCGGCGACCCGACCCTGCTGCGGGTGGTGCTCGAGAACCTGCTCGGCAACGCCTGGAAATACAGCGCCCAGCGCCAGGTCGCCCGGATCGACCTGGGCCGCGTGGTCGAAGGTGAGCGCAGCGCGTTTTGCGTGGCCGACAACGGCGCCGGCTTCGACATGCGCTTCATCGACCGGCTGTTCGGCGTGTTCCAGCGGCTGCACAGCAGCAGCGATTTCGCCGGCACCGGGGTCGGCCTGGCCTCGGTGCGGCGCATCGTGCAACGCCATGGCGGCGAGATCTGGGCGGAAGCCGAGGTCGATCGCGGAGCCCGCTTCTACTTCACACTGTCCACCTGAAACGATCGACGCCAAGACGGCCACTCGGTTCACGGCGCCGCGGGCGCCGACAGCAGCTCGACCGCAGCCAGGATCTGCTCGCACTCGGCCTCCAGCGCCCGCCCGTGATGCGTCGCCAGCCGGCGCAGCCGCTCCAGCGCCACGGCACGCGGCAGCGAGTGCCGATGCATCACCACACCGACCGCGATGGCCACCGGATCGGACAGCGGATCGCGCAAACGCGGCGTACCGGCCTCGGCGACCGGTTCGGCCCCGCCGCGGATGCGCTTGAACGCCGCCTCGACCGCCGGCAGGATCTGCCGCATGTCGACCGGCTTGATCAGGTGGTCCAGCGCGCCAAGGGCCCGCACCTGCGCCACCGTGGCTGCGTCGGAGAAGGCCGACAGGAACATGAACGGCACGCTGCCGTGCTCGCGCAGGTAGGCGGCGACATCGAATCCGCTCTTGCCCTCCATGCGGATGTCGAGCAGCGCCAGGTCCGGTCGACGCGTTCGCGCCTCGAGGATGGCGTCGTCGCCGTTGTCGGCATCGACCACGGCGTAGCCCGCTGCGGACAAGCCGTGCGTCAGCGTCGCCAGCACCAGTCTGTCGTCATCGACGACGAGAATCTTGCCCTTGCTGCTCAAAAACGTTTCCCCTCGAAGGCCTTGACCGCGCCATGATCCGCGCCCTTGCCGATCTGGCTCATGACGGTACACCGATGTCGGACGACTGAGGCTCCAGCGACACCAGGCCCGGCGGGCGCAGGCTCACGCAGGCCAGTACTCCCCCGGCATCCGGCGCCAGACCGAAGGTGGCGCTGCGCCGCGGCAGCAGGGCCCGCACTAGCCCCAGTCCGTAAACCCCCGCGGCCACCCGGTCGAGGCTGAAGCCCTCCGGCAGTCTGCCCTCGTTGCGGATCTCGATGCGCGCTTCCTCGGCCGCACTGACGAGCCGGCACTCGACCGCGCCGCTGCCGTGCTTCAGTGCATTGCCCAGCAGTTCGTTGAGCGTCAGCGCGATCGGGATCGCCTCAGCCTCGGGCAGGGCCCATCGTGGTGCCTCGCCGTCCGGCAGCGCCACGGTGATGGTCCGGTCGCTGCCGCGCTGCAGGTTGGTCGAGATCGCGCCGACCAGGCTGGCCAGTTGCACCGGTCCCTGCGAGCCCACCTGCAGTCCATACACCTGGGCGATCGCCTGCACCTGGGCCACGGCCTCGTGGATGGCCGGCGCCACCTCGGGGCGCCGCTGCGCGATCTGCGTCAGCAGGCCGGCCACGCCCTGCAGGTTGTTCTTGATGCGGTGATGGACCTCCTTCACGAGCATCTCGCGCTGCGCGATCGCGGCCTCGAGGCGCGCCGCCTGGGCGGCGCGCTGCTCGGTCACGTCGACCGCCACCAGCAGCACCTCGTCCGGCACCTCGCCGGGCTGCCCGAGCGGCAGGTAGCGCGCCTCCCAGACCAGCGGGCGCCCTTCGTGCTCGAAACGGTACTCGCGCAGCGTCACGTCGCCCCCCTGGCCGGCCTCGAGCGCCGCCTGCAGGTCGGCACGGATCACTTCACCGCTGATCGGCAACGGCAATTCCTCCGGCCGGCGGCCGACCAGCATCTCGCTCGGCAGGCCGGCCGCGGCGGCGACCTGCGGATTGGCCTGCCGCAACTCGCCGCTGGCCGCGTCGAACAGGGCGATGGCCAGCGGCGCCAGGTCGATGACCCGCTGCAGCGAGGCCTGCGCTTGCGCACTGCGCGCCTCGGCCCGGCGGCGCCGGTCGATATCGAGCAAGGCATAGGTGAGCTGGGGTTGCTCGGCGTCGCCGGTGGCGACCACGTTGCCGACCACCCAGAAGGCGCGCCCGTCTCGTGCCTGCACGCGGCATTCGAAGCTGTTGGCTCCCGCCTCGGTGCGCAGGTCGGGCGACGCCAGCCGCGCATCGACCTGGCGGAACGGGTGCTGGGGATCGCTGGTCGCCACGCAGCACAAGGGGAAGTGCTGGAAGTCGGCCAGGTCACCGCCGAACATCCGGCGCGCCGAACGGTTCATCCACTCGATGCCGCCCTGCCCCACGGTGACGATGCCGACGAACACCGAGTCGAGGATGGCCCGGGTGAGTTCGGCCTGCTGCGCCATCGCCGACTCCGTGCGCTCGCGCTCGTCGGCGAGGCGCTCCAACTGAGCCTGCTGCCGCTTCAGGCGGGTGATGTCCGACAGCACCGCCACCACCTCGGCGTCGGGGCCGGGAGCGCCGATCCGGCGTGCCGCCAGCGACACCCAGTGCGGCTCGTGCTGCGGCAGCAGGATCTCGATCTCCGTCTCGTAGACGCCGGACTCCAGCAACGCCAGCTCGGCGTCTTCCACCGCGAGTCGCGCCTGCGGCTGCCCGGCGAACAGCTCGCGCACGCTGCACCCGGCCACGGCGCCGGAAGTGGTGCCGAGCATCCGCTCGAAGCTGCGATTGCAGCGCACCAGCGTGTTGCCGCGCAGGTAGGCGATGCCGGCACTCGAGCTCTCGAGGATGCTGCTCAGCTCGCGCAGCAGTTCCTCGCTGCGCGTGCGGCTGTGTTCCTGTTCCGTGACATCGAGCGTGACCACCGAGGGGTCGCCATCGCCGTCCGGCCGTGGCGACACGCGCGTGAGCAGCCAGCGCATGCCCAGCTCGGGATGGCGGATCGCATAGCGCGCCTGGGCAGCTTCGCCGGCGCGCAACGCGCGCTGCAGCCGCTCGAACTCGGGCAGCGAATCGGACAGCACCAGATCGCGGCTGACGCTCTGCAACGCCACGCCGACGCCGGCCGCGTCGACCAGCGCCCCGAGCTGGGCCTGCGCCAGATCGAGCGCCTGCTCGGCGCTGAGGTCCTCGATCACCGCGATATAGCGCGGTTCGCTGCCGGCCACGGCGTCGGTGCAGCGCACCCGTGCGCGCAGGTGGCGCGGGGAGCGCGAACGCGCGCCCGGCAGGGCCGCCACCCAGCCGCGCCGCTCGGCGGCCTCGCCACCCGGCTGCAGCGCGCCGAGGCTGCGCGGTCCATGCCAGCCCAGGAGATCGTTCAGCCCGGGGGGCGCCTCGCTCAGCAGCACCGGCACCCGACCGACCAGGGCCTCGAAGACGGCGTTGCTGCGCAACACGAGGCCGGCACCGTCGAAGGCCAGCATGCCGACCGGGCTGAGCTCGAACCACTGATCGAGCTCGCTGAGCGAACGCTCGGCCCGCTCTCGGGCTGCCCGCTCGGCGGTGCAGTCCTGCATCACCGTCAGGCACAGCACGCGGCCCTCGGTGTCCGTGACCTGGCGCCGCGCCCCGCGGAACCAGCGATCACGCCCCTGGGCGTCGACCAGGCGGCGCTCCATCAGCGCCGGCAGTTCAGCGCCTTCCGGCGGGTCGCGCGTGGATTCCCAGAGAAGATGGTCCTCGATCGGCACCAGCGTCAGTGTGTCCATGCCGACGAGGCGGTTGCGCGACCAGCCGGTGTAATCGACGAAGGCCTGGTTGACGTCGACGAGACGGAAACTCCCGTCCTCCAGCGTGGCCGGAAACGGCGAGTGCCAGTACAAACGACGCACCTCGGTGAGCGGTTCCGCCGCAGCCTGCGTTGCAGCCGCCACGCGCTCGCGCCGGGCGGGCGCCGGCAAGCGCAGGGCCCAGCGCTGGGCGCTGAGCTGGCTGAGCGCAGCGTCGGGAAAACTGCTCAACAGCTCGTCCGCCCGTCCTTCGAGCACATCGAGCACCCAGGACACCAGACCGCCGTCGATCACCGGCGGCAGGTCTTCCAGCGGCATGCCCGGCTCGAACGGGAACAGCCGCAAGGCGGCCGTGTTGGCGAACCGGACGCGCGCCTGCGCGTCGAGCATCAGCAGGGGGTCGATCAGTGTGTCGAGAAAGCCGTGCCACAGAACCACGGCGTCGGCTGCGCTCACCGGTGGCGGCTGGGCAGGAAGGGCAGCGGGAGTGACCAAAGGCACGGGCTCGGACAACGACTGCTCGGACAGGCAAGGGGCCTGGCACAACTGTCACGGAGTGTAAGGTCAAGCAGGCGCACGAGCGGGCTGTCTCGACTGTGGAAAACACTGCCGCCGGCGGCCCCGACCCAGGGGTCGGTGGGCCTGCCAGACCGTCACAAGGACAGCAGGCGCCGCCGCTTCTGGGTCTGGTCGATGTAGCGCTGCAGCGCGCGCTCGCCCTCGCCGCCGAGATTCAGCATCTCGCAGCCCAGCCGCGCACCGCGCGACTCGTGGTGCAGCAGCGTCACGTGATGGACGACCAGGCCGCTCTGCAGGCGGGTGTCGCCGTCCAGGTCGACCTGAACCCGGGCGATCTGCACGCCCGGTTCGATCGGGGGGACGTCGTCCGGCAGGAACAGCGCGACGCCACCGATGCTCACGTCGAGCACCCGCAGGCTCAGCTGCATGTCGGGCAGCGCCGGATGGCGCAGCGTGGCGGTCGGACTGGTGTTGAGCAGCGGACGCACGCGGTAGCTGCCACGTCGCTGGAAGCGGTAGAGCTCGCGCGGGAAGCGCGCATTGAGTGCGCTGGCGCGTCCGCTGTGCACCAGCACCAGGTCGTGCAGGTCGAACTGCAGCTTGACGCTGTCGAGGTAGCCTACAGCGACCACCTCTTCGCTTTCCAGCAGGCGCTGGAGCTTGATGTCGCCCCCGTCGGCGCTCAGGCACAGCAGCCCTCGCGCCGGGTCCAGCGCCCACACGGTGGTGGTGTACGCGGCGCCCTCGGGGGAGCTGAGGCTCAACAGCACGTTGCCGTCGGCGCATTGCTTGAGCAGGCTCAGCACCTCGGCCGGCGAGCTCACCCTGAACTCGCCCAGGCCATGGGGCGAACCGCTCATGGCCTCCAGCGGCATCGGCAGCGTTTCCATCGCTCGGTTCTCTCGGCAGCGGTCTGAAGGCGGTCGGGGTTCGGGATCGATCAGTGCAGCATCTTCGGCCGGCCGGCCAGAAGCTGATCGAGATCCTCGAGCCAGGGCTCGGCCAGGGTACGCACCTCGGCGTCGTTGACGAGGATGCGCTTCATGATGCGGGTCTTGAGCTGGCGCTCGTCCGCGCCGAGCTCACGGGTCGCCGCAGCCTGCTTGAGCTGATTGATCAGCACCGCACAGGCTCCTTCGAGCTTGACGACCTGGTCCCAGTTGCCGCCGCGCGCCGCCTCGAGCATCTGCTCACTGGCGCGTTCGATGGCTTCGTAGTAATTCAGCAATGGCGTATTCATCGAAAAACATCCTTGTCGATGGACCGTCGTCGGAACATTCAGCGAACCGCCTGCGTGTCGCTCTGGGCGCGAATCGTCGACCACGCGTCGCGCAGCGGCTCGATCAGGCTCACGCACTCGGCCAGCGCGGCGTCGTCGTTGCGCAGGTTGGCCTGCATCAGTCGCGTGGTGACATAGCTGTAGAGCGACGAAAGCTGATCGCTCAAGGCACCGCCGGCCGGGCTCAGCCCGCCCTTGAGGCCTTCTTCGACGATGCGGACCGCCCGGCTCAGTTCGTGCGCCTTGCGCTCGATCTGGCCATCGCGCAGCGCGCCGCGCGCACGGGCCACGGCGTCGAGCAGACCGGTGAACAGCATCGCGACCAGTTGGTGCGGTGATGCACCGCCGATGCCGGTCTCGACACCGACCAGGTTGTAGGCCTGGCTGGAAGCGTGGTGGCGTGAGGGCGAGAACGGGCTGCTCTGGGCAAACATGACTGAAGGTCCGGCATTCGAGTGGGGCTGAGTGTTTATCGGCCGCTGTGCGCTCGTCCTTGAGCGCCCCACATTCGAAAATTGCCCCGCGTTTCAACCGATCCCGCGAACGCGCGGGCCGGGGCCGGAATCAGTCGTCGCTCTTGTTGTAGAGGTTGGACAGGCCGGCCAGCTGCTGCGTCATGTAGGTCGACAGGGCCGAGAACTTGGCCATCTGGGTGTCCAGCGCCGTGTACTGCTGGGTCAGGCGGGTCTGCATGCGGTCGGCACGGTCGTTGACCTTCTCCTGGTCGTCCTGGTTGCGATCCAGGCGGGCCTTGAGCCCCGCGTTGCGGCTGGCGATCACGCCGTCGGTGCCGGTCGACATGTCGGCGAGCTTCTGGAAGCGCACGCCCAGTCCGGTCGTGGCAGGGTTGGCGGTGTCGTTGGTCGTGAACAGCTTGGACAGCTCGGCCGGCTTCGCGAGCGCCGCGTCGAGCTTGGCGTTGTCGAGCACGATCGAGCCATCGCGCTGCACGTTGAAGCCGATGTCCGACAGTCGCGCGAGCTCGCTCGATGCGGCGCTGTCCTGCCGCAGCATCGCGCGGAACTGGTTGCGCAGACCCACCGCGGCGCTGTCGCCTTGCAAGGTGCCGCCGATCTTGTTTTCCTCGTCGTACTTGGTCTGCGTCGCGAGGTAGGTGTTGAGCGCGTTGTAGGCGTCGGAGAACTTCTTGATCGCGTCGCGCATCGACCCGGTGTTGCTCGAGACATTGACGGTGACCGGTGCAGTCGTGACCTTCACGAGATCGAGCGTCACGCCATCGAGCGTGCCCGTCAGGCGGTTCGTGGGCGACTCGATCGGCAGGCCGTTGATCGACGCGAGGGCGTTGACCGCGGCCTGCGTCTGCGTCATCGGGTTGGCGCCACTGGCCGGGTCGTAGGCCAGGCCCGTCAGCGCGCCGGTGGCGTCGCTGACAGCGATGCGCAGCGTACTGTCCAGTCCGGTCGTGGCGCTGGTCAGCGTGAGGCGGGCGCCGTTCGCGTCACGCACGATCGCCGCCGAGACGCCGGCGTTCGCGGCATTGATCTGCGTCTTGACCTGCTCGAGCGTCGTACCTTCTGCGAACTCGAGCTCGAGCGTCGTCGATCCGGTCTTCGGGGTGAACGCCGGGTCGTTTGCGACGTTGTAGCCTCCGAGTTCGATCGTCATCTTGCCGGCGCCGACCACGTCCGTCGGCGCGGTGAACACGGCCGAGGCCAGGCTCTGCGCCCGCGCGATCTGGGAGACGCTGACGGAGTAGCTGCCGATGGCGGCGCCTGCAGTGGCGGTCGCGGCCACCGAAGTGGCATCACTGGTTCCCGCCGACGCCGCCTGCCACACCGTGGGCTTGGCGAGCGCTTTCGCGGCATCGCCCACGGCGGAGACCAGACTTTGCAGTTGCCCATAGGCCGAAACCTGGGTCTGCATGAACGTCGCCGCAGTCTGCATCTTCTCCAACGGCTTGCGCTCCAGCGCCACGAGCTGCGAAACGATGCTGCTGACGTCGAGGCCGCTGCCGAGACCGGGGGAAGAAATGGCCATGCTGAATCCGGACGGAGTGATGAGTGCCTATCGGCGCCACGACAGAAAACTGAAGCCGCGGGTCCGGCACCGTCAGGTACCGGACAGCCGCGGCTCTCCGAAGCAGGTCGCCGGGGACGGCTTACTTGAGCAGCGACAGCACCTGCTGCGGCAACTGGTTGGCCTGCGCGACCATCGCGGTGCCGGCCTGCTGCAGGATCTGCGCCCGCGAGAGGTTCGCCGTTTCCATCGCGAAGTCGGCATCCATGATGCGGCCGCGCGCGGCCGACAGGTTCTCGGCCTGGATCTGGATGTTCGACACCGCGTTCTCGAAGCGGCTCTGCAGCGCGCCGAGCGTGCCGCGCGCGCCGTTGATCTGATCGAGAGCGCTGTCGATCTTCTTGATCGACACCCAGGTCGCGGAATCGGTCTCGATGTTCAGGTCGCTCAGGCCGATGTCGTCGGCGACTTCGGCGATCGCGTCGCCCTCGTCCAGGCCCGTCGTCGCCGTGGTGAAGCCGGTGAATTCCACCGCCAGCGCGGCGCCCGCGGCATCCAGCTTCGAGCCCTTGACGTCGAGCTTGTAGGTGCCGTCGTCGTTCTTCACCAGGTAGGCGGACACGCCGGTGTCGGTGGTCTTGCGGTTGATCGCCTCTGCGATCTGGCCCATGCGTTCCGTTTCGGTGCTGGCCTCGGCGATCGGGCCGACTTCGACGATCTGCTCGTTCGCGCCGCCGCCGTCGATCGTGATCTGCAGGTCGCCGTCAGCGATCGCGGCCAGGTCCGTGATGGTCGTACCGTCGAGCGTCAGGTCGGCGCTCGCGCCCTCGGCGTAGGTGATCTTCGAGAGCACGGCCGCGGTGGCGTTGGTGAGGCTGCCAACGGTGATCGCGTCGCCGGAATTGGCACCGACCTGGAAGGTCGCGGCGGTGAAGGAGCCGTCGAGCAGCTTCTTGCCGTTGAAGCTGGTCTGCTTGGCCACGCGGTCGATCTCGTCGCGCAGCTGGTTGACTTCAGCCTGCAGGGCCTTGCGGTCGTCGGCGCTGTTGGTGGCGTTGGCCGATTGGACGGCCAGTTCGCGCATCCGCTGCAGCATGTCGCCGAGCTTGCCCAGTGCGCCTTCGGCGGTCTGGGCCAGCGAGATGCCGTCGTTGGCGTTGCGCGCCGCGACATTGAGGCCGCGAACCTGGGTGTTCATGCGCTCGGCGATCGCCAGGCCGGCGGCATCGTCCTTCGCGCTGTTGACGCGCAGACCCGACGAGAGCCGCTGCATCGAGGTGGCCAGCGAGGACTGACTGGTGTTCAGGTTTCGCTGGGCATTCAGCGAGATGACGTTCGTGTTGATGGTCTGGGCCATGGAAATGCTCCTTGAAGAATCGAGGATCTCCGGCCCGAAGCCGGCTTACCTGTTCGGTGTAGCCATTCTTGGTGACCCGGGGGGGTGACGATGGATCGAAAAGAGGCCGACTTCCGGCGCATTTCGACGCTGAAATGGAAAAGGCCCCGTCCTGGCGGACGGGGCCCGAGGGTCCCGGCAAGGGCGGCCCGGAGGCAGCCGCGGGGAGCCGATCAGCGCAGCAGCGACAGCACTTGCTGCGGCAGCTGGTTGGCCTGGGCGACCATCGCGGTGCCGGCCTGCTGCAGGATCTGCGAGCGCGACAGGTTGGCCGTTTCCGACGCGAAGTCGGCGTCCATGATCCGGCCACGCGAAGCCGCGGTGTTCTCGGCCTGGATCTGGATGTTCGACACCGCATTCTCGAAGCGGCTCTGGATCGCGCCGAGCGTACCGCGAGCGCTGTTGACCTGGTCCAGCGCGCTGTCGATCTTCTTGATCGACACCCACACGTCCGACTCGGTCTCGATGCTCAGGGCTTCGATGCCGACGGCGTCGGTCACTTCGGCCGGCACGTCGCCTTCGTCGAGACCGGTCGTGGTCGTGGCGAAGCCGGTGAACTCGACCGCCAGCGCCGCACCGTCGGCATCCAGGCGCGACGCCTTGATGTCGAGCTTGTAGGTGCCGTCGTCGTTGGCCACCAGATAGGCCGACACGCCGGTGTCGCTGGTCTTGCGGTTGATGGCTTCGGCCACCTGACCCAGACGCTCGAGGCCCGAGCTCGCTTCGGCGATCGCGCCCACTTCGACGACCAGTTCGTTGGCACCGCCGTCATCGATGGTGATCTGCAGGTCGCCGTCGTCGATCGCGTCCAGCGTGGTGATGTCGGCGTCGTCCTTCGCCAGGTCGGCGCTGGAGATTTCGGCGTAGGTGATCTTCGACAGGTTGCTGGCCGACGCGTTCGTCAGGCTGCCGACCGTGATGTTGTCGCCGGCGCCGGCGCCGACCTGGAAGGCCGCCGCGGTGAAGGAGCCGTCGAGCAGCTTGCGGCCGTTGAAGCTGGTGTTCTTCGCCACGCGGTCGATTTCGTCGCGCAGCTGCGTGACTTCGGCCTGCAGGGCCTTGCGGTCGTCGGCGCTGTTGGTGGCATTGCCCGACTGGACAGCCAGTTCACGCATGCGTTGCAGCATGTCGCCCACCTTGCCCAGCGCGCCTTCGGCGGTCTGCGCCAGCGAGATGCCGTCGTTGGCATTGCGCGCCGCGACGTTGAGGCCGCGGACCGACGCGTTCATGCGCTCGGCGATCGCCAGGCCGGCGGCGTCGTCCTTCGCGCTGTTGACGCGCAGGCCGGAAGACAGGCGCTGCATGGACGTCGCCAGCGAAGACTGCGAGGTACCGAGGTTGCGTTGCGCATTGAGCGAAACGATGTTGGTGTTGACTGACATTGCCATGATCTGAATCTCCTGAACGGTTGAAATGACTCTCCGGCAGCGCCGGCATTGCCTCGGTTGTTCGGCCCTGGAGCCTCACCACCGTGAACTAACCCTCGATCTCCAACAGCGGGTTTCGAGGGCCTGCTGCGCCCGGCGTACGTCATCCTCAGATCTCGTGGGAGGGGCGTAATGGTTGTGCCCTCTACGAAACATCGGTCGCCTACTCCGGACCCCGGAACCGATCGCTTGGTCCCGTTGTGGGGGTTATCGGAGCCCGTCCTGGCAACTTGAGGGCTGCGAGTTTCCTGTCAGCCCGGCCGGGAAGAGCACTTTCCTCCTCACCACGGCTGTCTTCGGCATCTCCCGTCGGCACTTGAGCGGCTGTGGCGACCCGCTGCCTACTGGGGCGTGTAGGAAGTTGCCTGACACGGGCGGTCGAAGAAGCGAGACCCGAACCACAGAACTGGGCTGATGTTCCTGTGCATCTCCGATCTTCACAATCCATTTCACGCTGAAACGAACACCCGCTGCACCAGCGAAAGACGACCGGCAACCGCACAAGGAGCACCCTGATGAACACCGAACAGATCCTGATCGAGATTCGCGAAGCCAATCTGTCCTACCTGATGCTGGCGCAGAGCCTGATCCGCGCCGACCGTGACCAGGCGCTGTTCCGCCTCGGCATCTCGGAAGAGACCGCCGACCTGATCGGGCTGCTGAGCCCGGCGCAGATGATGAAGATCGCCTCCGGCAACACGCTGCTGTGCCGCATGCGTGTCGACGACGACATGGTGTGGGGTCTGCTGACCAACCATGGCAAGGGCGCCGCCAACGACAGCGTCAGCCGCCTGCACGCCAACATCCTGATGGCCGGCCGCCATCAGGAAGCCGCATAACTGACAGCCCCCGGCGCGGTGTACCGCGCCACCCCCCGAGGGGGAGCCGAGCCGGCTGGGGAGCGGCCCGGCGCTCGGCTCGGCCCGCCTTGAATCAGATTGAAAGTCCAGCCATGCGCAACAAGAGCATCCTCACCGAAGCCAAGCAGATCGAACGTGCCGTCACGCTGATCCAGCTCGGTGCCCGCCTGCAGGTGCTGGAGTCGGAGACCGACCTGTCCTACGAGCGCCTGCTGCGCCTGTACAAGGAAGTGGCGGGCAAGTCGCCGAGCAAGGGCCAGCTGCCTTTCTCCACCGACTGGTTCATGACCTGGCAGCCCAACATCCATGCCAGCCTGTTCCTGAACATCCATGAGTACCTGAACAAGGTCGCGGCGCTCGACGAGATCGACACCGTGATCAAGGCCTACCGCCTCTACCTCGAGCAGACCGAAGCCCAGGGCCTGGAAGCGCTGCTGTCCGTCACCCGCGCCTGGCGCCTGGTGAAGTTCGTCGACAACGGCATGCTGACCATGACCGAATGCTCCAAGTGTGGTGGCCACTTCGTCACCCACCCGCATGAGATCGGCAAGCACTTCACCTGCGGCCTGTGCAATCCGCCCGCGCGCGCCGGCAAGGGCAAGGCCGCCGGCGCCCTGCAACTGCACTGATCCTGTCCCGCCGGCGCCCCCGCGGCGCAGGCGAGCCCTACCGCGCCCCCAGGGACGCCATCGATGGCCTCTTCCCTGCCCGTCTCGCCGATCGCCGCCGCGCCGCCTGACGCGGGCGCTCCGCGCCGCCTCTGGCCCCTCCCTGCCCTGCTGGGCTGGGCGGCCGCGTGGGCGGCCTTCATGCTGTTGCGGTCGACTCCCGCTCCGCTCTGGCTGGCCATCGTCTGCGGTACGGCCACCGGCCTTGCCCTCGGCAGCCTGAGCCGAACGCGCGTTCGCTGCCTGATCGTTGCGGCCGGGTTTCCCGTCTCGCTGCTCGTCAGCGGCGCGGCGAGCGGACTTCCCGGCTGGGCCTGGCTGCTGCCGCTGGCCCTGCTGCTGCTCGCGTACCCGCTCCATGCCTGGCGCGATGCGCCGCTCTTTCCAACGCCGGTCGGTGCACTCGACAGCCTGGGCGCGCGGGCCCCGCTGCCCCCGGGGGCGACCGTGCTCGATGCCGGCTGCGGACTCGGCGCCGGGCTCGCCGCACTGCGCCGCACTTATCCCCAGGCCCGGCTGGAAGGCATCGAATGGAGCTGGCCGCTGGCCTTGGTCGCACGGCTGAGGCACGGTGGCGCACCGGTTCGCGCAACGGTCCGCCGCGGCGACATGTGGGCCGACGACTGGAGCCATTGCGCAATGGTCTATCTGTTCCAGCGCCCAGAAAGCCTGCCTCGCGCGGTGGCCAAGGCCCGCGCAGAACTGGCCGACGGTGCCTGGCTCGCCAGCCTGGAGTTCCCGGCATTGGCATTGGAACCGCAGGAGCGGTTGCAATGCCCGGACGGCCGCCCACTGTGGCTCTACCGCGCCCCCTTCACCGCCGCGCGCGGCGAGTCGACGCGCACGCCTGCGCCGGCACGACGCCCCAGTTCCCGCGCGAAGCGCCGATAAGCATGACGGCCGGCGCCCTTGGCGCTCCCGCCTTGCCACGGACGTCCTGCGACGCCTGCCGCTCGGCTCCGCTGCAGCACCGGCCGCGCCTCAAGTCCGGCGACATCGGACCGATAAGCAAGGACAGAACCCTCCGCAGGGCCTCCAGGCTCGCGGCATCTCAACCGGACCGCTCACCATGTTCGTCATCATCGGCTACGTCGTCGCGCTGGGCTGCATCTTCGGCGCCTACGCCATCCACGGCGGGAACATGCAGGTCATCCTGCATGCGATCCCGACCGAGATGATGGCCATCGGCGGCGGTGCGGCCGGCGCCTTCGTGGTGGCGAACCAGCCCAAGACGCTGAAGGCAGTGCTGAAGGCGATCCCGACGTTGCTGAAGGGCTCCAAGTACACCAAGGCGCGCTACATGGAACTCATGGCGCTGCTCTACGACATCCTGCAGAAGGCCCGCAAGGAGGGCCTGATGGCGATCGAGAAGGACGTCGAAGACCCCCACAACTCGGCGCTGTTCAAGAAATACGCCACCGTCGGCTCTGACCACCACGTCGTGGAGTTCGTCACCGACTACCTGCGCATGATGGTGTCGGGCAACCTGAATCCGCACGAGATCGAGTCGCTGATGGACAGCGAGATCGAGACCCATCACCACGAGGCGCATGCGCCGGCCGCCGCGATCGGCCGCCTGGCTGGCGCGCTGCCGGCGTTCGGCATCGTCGCGGCCGTGCTGGGCGTCGTGAATACCATGGGCTCGGTCGGCCAGCCACCGGCGGTGCTGGGCGGCATGATCGGCTCGGCGCTAGTCGGCACCTTCCTCGGCATCCTGCTCGCGTACGCGGTCGTCGAGCCGCTCGGCGGCCTGCTCGAGCAGAAGAACGACGAGGGCTCCAAGGAGCTGCAGTGCATCAAGACCACGCTGCTCGCCAGCATGCAGGGCTACGCCCCGGCGATCGCGGTGGAGTTCGGCCGCAAGACGCTGTACTCGACCGAGCGCCCGTCGTTCAGCGAGCTCGAAGGCCATGTGAAGGGCAAGAAGTGAGCAACCTGACCGAAGCGCGGTCGGTCCGCCGCCGGGCCGCTCCCAAGGCGGACCGCGCCCCAGGGGCCACTCAGGGCCCCTTCGTGGCCCATGGGGGCAGGAGCCGTACTCGGCGACGTGGGGGCATGTGATGGCGGGCGACGCGAAGAAGCTGCAGCCGATCATCGTCAAGAAGATCAAGAAGGGCGGCCACGCCGCGCACGGCGGCGCGTGGAAGATCGCCTACGCCGACTTCGTGACGGCGATGATGGCCTTCTTCCTGCTGATGTGGCTGCTCGGTTCGACCACCGAGGGCGATCGCAAGGGCATCCAGGACTACTTCAACAACCCGGTCAAGGTCTCGATGATGGGCGGCTCCGGGTCCGGCGACTCGTCGAGCGTCGTCAAGGGCGGCGGGCAGGACCTCACGCGCAGCACCGGCCAGGTGAAGCGCGGCGACGTCGAGGCCGAGCGCAAGAGCTACACGCTGCAGGCACTGAAGGCGGCACGCGCGCAGCAGGCCACGGCCGAGGCCGAGAGCCTGAAGATGCTGAAGGGCCGCGTCGAGTCGAAGCTCGCCAACGACCCGCGCTTCAACGAGCTCAAGGCCCAGATCCGCTTCGACATGACGGCCGACGGCCTGCGCATCCAGATCGTCGACGAGCAGAACCGCCCGATGTTCGCGACCGGCTCCGCCGTCGTGCAGCCCTACATGCGCGAGCTGCTGCGCACCATCGGCGGCGTGCTGGCCGAGGTGCCCAACAAGCTGACGCTGGAAGGCCACACCGACACGGCGGCCTTCAGCGCCGGCGCCGGCGGCTACAGCAACTGGGAGCTGTCGGCGGACCGTGCCAACGCGTCGCGCCGCGAGCTCATCGCCGGCGGGCTGGCCGACGAGAAGGTGCTGCGCGTGCAGGGCCTGGCCGCCAGCAGCCTGTTCGACCGCGAGCAGCCGCTCAACCCGGTGAACCGGCGCATCAGCATCATCGTCATGAACCGCGACGCCGAGGACCGCTTCCGCAGCACCTCGGAAACCGAAGTGCAGCCGCCGGCGCTGGAAGTCGCGACGGCACTCGCCGAATCGGCCTCAAGTCCGCCGGCCGACACCCGATAAACCGTACACAACACCGTATCGACCGCCACCGGGCGGCATGAACCGATAGCGCGCGAGGACCCTGACCATGAGCACCCCCGATCTCAAATTCCTGATCGTCGACGACTTCTCGACCATGCGCCGCATCGTGCGCGGCCTGCTCAAGGAGATCGGCTACGTCAACGCCGACGAGGCCGAGGACGGTGCAGTGGCGCTGCAGATGATGAAGACCTCGAAGTACGACTTCGTGGTCAGCGACATCAACATGCCCAACATGAACGGCTTCGACCTGCTCAAGGCGGTCAAGGCCGACGACAGCCTCAAGCACATTCCCGTGCTGATGGTGACGGCCGAGGCACGCAAGGAAGACATCGTGCTGGCCGCACAGACGGGAGCGGCCGGCTACATCGTCAAGCCTTTCACGAAGGCGACGCTGGAGGAGAAGGTCCAGAAGATCATGCAGAAACTGGCAGCGACGGCCTGAAGGACAACAGCCCATGAAGATGGACGACACGGCCTTGCTGGCCCATCCGCCGACGCCCAGCACCTCGCCCGAAGTGTTCCAGCAGCTCGGCGCGATCACGCGCCAGTTGCACGACACCCTGGCGCAGCTCGGTGTCACGCCCAAACTGCAGCAGGCGGCCGAGGGCCTGCCCGACGCGCGCAGCCGCCTCAACTACATCGCCGAGAAGACGGCGGCCGCCGCCAACAAGGTGCTGAACTCGGTCGACCAGGCCAAGATGGAGCACACCCGCATTGCGGCCGAGACGCGCCGCATCGCCGCCGCCATCGTCGCCGATCCGGTGAAGGCCGTGGCCTCGGGCTCGGTGATGAACTTCGTCAGCGATGTGGAAGCCGCCACCGCGCGCATCGACGCCGACCTGACCGACATCATGATGGCGCAGGACTTCCACGACCTCACCGGTCAGGTGGTCGCCAAGGTGGTGTCGCTGGCGAGCGATCTGGAGGACAGCCTGGTGAAGCTGCTGGTGCAGGCGGCACCGCCCGAGCAGGCGCAGAAGGTGGAGAGCACCATCCTCAACGGCCCGGTCGTCAACCCTGAGGGGCGCGCCGACGTGGTGCAGAACCAGGGTGAGGTCGACGACCTGCTGGCCAGCCTGGGCTTCTGAGCAGGGGGCTTGTCCGACGGCGCGCTGCGGCGCGCTGTTTGCGTTGCGCCCGGCGCCTCAGTGAGAGCGGCCGGCCGTCCGCAGCAGCGAGCGCGACGGCAGCGGCCGAGACACGCGACTCGGACGGTAGGCCGAGCGCACGCGCAGCGGCGGCAGCACGGAGACCACGGTCGCCGGCATCAGATACATGTCCTGCGGCAACGTCTGATCGACCACCGGCGCGGCGCGAGGCGGCTGCGGAGCGCGCGCCAGGAAGCGACGGCGCAGCTTGCGCAGACGCTCGAAATCCGCCGCCGCGATCGAGCACCAGAAGGCGGCGAAGACGCCCAGGCACACCAGCATCCAGCCCGCGCCTTCGCCGAGCGGCTGATTCCAGGGCGTCAGCAGCGTGGCGGCCATCAGCGCCAGCGCCACGAAAACGGCCAGGTCGAAGCAGAACGCACCGGCCGTGCGGGTGAAGCAGGGCGCGATCTGCCGCAGTGCATCGCGCTGCAAGGCGCGTGACCCCGCCAGCGCCTTGCCTACCAGGGCTTGGGCGGCGGTCCAGTACGCCGTGATTTCTAGAACCGGTTTGCCTGCCGTGCTGTCCATGTTGGTCTTCCTCGCCGACGATTCCTTGCCGTGACCGATAAGGTAGCGAATCCCCGCCGCCGGGACACCCCGCAGTTGCAGGGCGAGCCACAACGTGGTGCGGCACTCGATCACGCCCCAGGGTAAGCCTGCCCTCACTGACGCACGCTTACGGTGCGCCACACTGCGGTCGGCTGCGGCGATTTCTACAATCACGCTCATGTCGGACGCCATCGTTCTCAACCTCGCCGCTTACAAGTTCGTCGCGCTCGACGATCGCGAGGTGTTGCGCGAGCGGTTGCTGGAGCGGGCCCGCGTCGCGGCGCTCAAGGGCAGCATTCTGCTGGCCGAGGAAGGCATCAACCTGTTCCTGGCAGGCGCCGAGGCCGACGCGCGCGACTTCCTGTCGTGGCTGCGAAGCGACGCGCGGTTCGCCGACCTGCAGGCCAAGGAGAGCTGGAGCGACGCCCAGCCGTTCAAGCGGCTGCGCGTCAAGCTCAAGCGCGAGATCATCCGCATGGACCACCCGACGATCCGCCCCGTCGATGCCCGCGCGCCGGCCGTGGATGCCGCCACGCTGGCGCGCTGGCTCGACGCCGGCCACTGCGACGCCGGCCGGCCGCTGCTGCTGCTCGACACCCGCAACGGCTTCGAGGTCGACGCCGGGCGCTTCGCCGGCGCGCACGATTGGCGCCTGCAGCGTTTCGGCGATTTCCCGGCGGCACTCGCTGCCCACCGCGCCGAACTCGCCGGCAAGACCGTGGTGAGCTACTGCACCGGCGGCATCCGCTGCGAGAAGGCGGCGCTGCTGATGCGCGAGCAAGGACTCGAGCACGTGCTGCAACTCGACGGCGGCATCCTCCAGTACTTCCAGACCGTCGGCGCACGCCACTACGAGGGCGGATGCTTCGTGTTCGACGAGCGCGGCACGCTCGACGCCGGCCTGCAACCCGCCTCGGCGTGAGCGCTGCTCGGATATCGCGATCCGCGTCGTGCTCGCTGACGGCCGGGCCGGCGGGCGCGAGACTTGCTCAAGCGTGATACCTGCCGCAATTTGTGCTCGCCTGCCGCGGCAGGCCATCACTTCGGTGCCAAGATCGAAGCTCTGCAACGCGCCATCACCGGAGGCTTCACCACCATGCCGGCCCCACTGCTCGCTGCTGCATCCGGTCCCTCGCACCGGGAAGGCCCCGCGATGACCAGAACCGCGGGACGCTGGCTCGTCATGCTGGCCGCTGTCTGGGCGGTCACGACGGCGGCGCTGGCCGCCCCCACGGTCCCCGGCCCGGCCCCGACCGGCTACGCGGTGCCGATCGGCGGCGAGCTGCGGTACGACAACACGGCGGTCTGGTCGCGGCTGGTGCAACTGTCGGGCGGGCCGGGTTCGCGCTGGGTGGTCATCCCGGCGGCGTCGTCGGCCCCTGAGAAGACCGGCGAGATGGTCGTCGATGCCCTGCAGCGCCACGGCGCCCAGGCCGTGACGCTGCCGGTCGCCCCGGAATGGCAGGGCTATGAGGTGGCGGAGGCGGTGCATGACCCGGTCCTGATCGAGCAGGTGCTCGCGGCTACCGGCATCTATTTCGCCGGCGGCGCGCAGTCGCGCATCACCGACTCGCTGCAGCCCGACGGCCTGCCGACGCCGCTGCTGCAGGCGATCTGGAGCGTCTACCGCGCCGGCGGCGTGGTGGCCGGCACCAGCGCCGGCGCCGCGGTGATGAGCGAGACCATGTTCCGCGACGCCTACGACGTGCTGCGGGTGCTCAAGCGCGGCCGTCTCGACGAAGGGCAGGAGATCGGCCGCGGCCTGGGCTTCGTCGGACCCGAACTGCTGATCGACCAGCACTTCCTCAAGCGCGGCCGCATCGGCCGCCTGCTCCCGCTGATGGTGCAGAAGGGCTACCGCCTCGGCCTCGGCGTGGAGGAGAACACCGCCGCGATCCTGCACGACGGCAAGGTCGAGGTGGTCGGCGGCAAGGGCGTGCTGCTGGTCGACCTCGGCGCGGCCTCGCAGGACGGCCGGCTCGACGCCTTCAATCTGCGCAATGCCAAGCTCACCTACCTGGACCGCGGTGACCGCCACGACCTGCACAGCGGCATCACCACACCCTCGCTGCAGAAGCTGCAGGGGCAACTGATCGATCCGGGCTCGCCGGACTTCGCGCCGAGCTTCGAGAGCGCTCCGTTCCAGAACGACATGCTCGGCCCCTCGACCATCGTCGATGCGATGGGCTCGTTGCTCGACAACCGCGACACGGAAGCGACCGGTCTGGCCTTCAGCGGCACGCCGCGCGCCAGCGATCCGCAGCCCGACCTGGGTTTCGAGTTCCGCCTGCGGCGCGGCCCCGACAGCCACGGCTGGTACACCGGCGCCTTCGGCGGCGATGACTACACGGTGCTCAACCTTTACCTCGACGTCACGCCGATCACCATCGCCCGCCCGCTCTACAGCCCCGCGACCGCGTCCGCGACCGACGCGGTGGTGCCCCGCTACGAGCCGCTGGCGCCGACCCTGCCCTGAGCGACCGCCCCGCAGCAGCTAGCATCGTGACCGGCGAGGGCCGTGCGCTGCCCTGCCCTCGCCCGCCACACCTCGAATCTCCCCAACGACCGCATGAGGACCGCATGACCCGTTTCGCCTCCTTCCTGGCCCTGGCCGCCGTTGTGCTCCTCGCGGCCGAGCCCGGCCTGGCCGCCGACGGGAAGAAGCTGCGCATCGCCGTCGAGGGGGCCTACCCGCCGTTCAGCGAGGTCACGCCCTCCGGGCAGTTGAAGGGCTTCGACATCGACATCGCCAATGCGCTGTGCGCCCAGATGAAGACCGAATGCACGCTGGTGCAGCAGGACTTCGACGGCATGATCCCGGCGCTGCAGGCGCGCAAGTTCGACGCCATCGTCGCATCGATGTCGATCACGCCGGAGCGCCAGAAGGTCGTGGCCTTCACCGAGCGCTACTACCAGACCCCGGCGCGGCTGGTCGCCAGGACCGGCAGCAAGCTGGAGCTCACGCCCGAGGGCCTGAAGGGCAGGAAGATCGGCGTGCAGCGCTCCACCATCCACGACCGCTTCGCCACCGCCACGTTCAAGGGCGCCGAGATCGTGCGCTATACCAAGCAGGACGAGGTCTTCCTCGACCTCGCCGCAGGCCGCATCGACGCGACGCTGCAGGATTCGGTGGCCGCCGACGTCGGCTTCCTGAAGACGCCGCAGGGCAAGGGCTACGGCTACATCGGCCCGTTCTACGACGACGAGAAGTTCTTCGGCGTCGGCGCCGGCATCGCGCTGCGCAAGGGTGACACCGAGCTGCAGTCGAAGCTCAATGCGGCGATCAAGGGCATCCGCGCCGACGGCACGTACAAGAAGATCCAGAACAAGTACTTCGACTTCGACGTCTACGGCGAAGCGCCGACGAAGTGAGGCTCGCCGCGCTCCCACCGTCCCGCTGATGCTGCACGGCTATGTCCCCTCGCTGCTGAGCGGCACGCTGCTGACCCTGGCGCTGGCGCTGCTGTCGCTGGCGATCGCCGTGGTGCTCGGCCTGGCCGCTGCGAGCGCACGGCTGTCGCGCTTGCGCTGGCTGCAGGGCGGCGCGCTGGCCTACACCACGCTGATCCGCGGCGTGCCGGACCTGGTGCTGATGCTGCTGGTGTTCTTCGGCGGTCAGCTCGCGGTGAACGCGCTGGCCCAGCAGCTGGGTTTTGCGGACTACATCGACGTCGACCCCTTCGTGGCCGGCGTGCTGACGATCGGCTTCGTGTTCGGCGCCTACCTCGGCGAGACCTTCCGCGGCGCCTTCCTCGCGCTGGCGCCGGGCCAGCGCGAGGCCGGCCTGGCCTGCGGCATGAGCCGCTGGCAGGTGCTGCGCCGGCTGCTGCTGCCGCAGATGCTGCGCTACGCCCTGCCGGGTCTGTCGAACAACTGGCTGGTACTGGTCAAGAGCACGGCCATCGTCTCGGTGATCGGCCTGAACGACATGATGCTGCGCGCCACCCAGGCGGCCGGCGCGACGCGCGAGCCCTTCGTCTTCTACGCCAGCGCGGCACTCATCTACCTCGCCATCACCAGCGTCAGCGAGCTGGGCTTCAAGGCGCTGGCCCGGCGCCTCGCGGTCGGCGTGCGGACGGGCGCGCTGTGAACTTCGAGGCCATCGCCGAAAGCCTGCCGCTCTACGCGAGCGGCCTGGCCACCACGTTGCAACTGCTGCTGATCTCGCTGGCGATCGGGCTGGCGGCAGCGCTGCCGCTCGCGGTGCTGCGGGTGTCGGCGTCGCGCTGGCTGCACGGCCCGGTCTGGTGCTTCACCTACGTGATCCGCGGCACGCCGCTGCTGGTGCAGCTGTTCCTCGTCTACTACGGCCTGGCGCAGTTCGAGTGGGTGCGCGCCAGCATCGCCTGGCCCTGGCTGCAGTCGGCCTGGTTCTGCGCCTGCCTGGCGTTCGCCGTCAACACCTGCGCCTACACCACCGAGATCATCGCGGGCAGCCTGAAGGCCACGCCGCATGGCGAGGTCGAGGCGGCGCGCGCGCTCGGCCTGTCGCGCGCCCAGGTCTGGCGCCGCATCCTGCTGCCCTCGGCGCTGCGGCGCGCGCTGCCGGCCTACGGCAACGAAGCGGTGCTGATGTTGCACGGCACGTCGCTGGCCAGCGTGGTCACACTGCTCGACCTCACCGGCGCCGCGCGCGAGGTCAACTCGCGCTTCTATCTGCCTTTCGAAGCCTTCCTGACGGCCGCTGCGGTCTACTTGGGCCTGACGCTGGCGCTGGTAGGTGCGCTGCACGCGGCCGAGCGCCGCTGGCTTGCCCATCTGCGTCCGCGCGCCTGAGCCCTCGGAGACCTCCACCACCATGCAACGCCGCGACCACCCCTTGCCCAGCCGCAGCCTCGGCACGGTGCGCACGCTCACCAGCTTCCACTACGGCACGCCCGGTGGCCCGAAGGTCTACGTGCAGGCCTCGCTGCACGCCGATGAGTTGCCCGGCATGCTGGTCGCGCATCATCTGCGCGAGCGGCTGGCCGAGCTGGAAGCGCGGGACGCGCTGCGCGGCGAGGTGGTCGTGGTGCCGGTGGCCAACCCGATCGGCCTGTCGCAGTGGCTGCTGCGCAGCCCGATCGGCCGCTTCGAACTCGCCACCGGCGAGAACTTCAATCGCCACTATCCGGCGCTGCGCGATGCGGTCTGGGCCCGCATCGAGCCGTCGCTTGGGCCGGACCCGCAGGCCAACGCCGCGCTGGTGCGGGCAGCGCTGCGCGAATCGGTGGCGCTGCTCACCGTGGAGTCCGAGCTGGAGGCGCAGCGCCGCACGCTGCTCGCGCTGGCCTGCGATGCCGAGGTGGTGCTGGACCTGCACTGCGATGCCGAGGCCGTGCTGCACCTCTACGCCGGCACGCCGCTGTGGCCGCAGACCGAGCCGCTGGCACGCTACCTCGGCGCCCAGGCGACCTTGCTGGCCACCGAGTCGGGTGACCAGCCCTTCGACGAAGCCTGCTCGCAGATCTGGTGGGAACTGGCCGACAAGGCCGGCGCCTCGCGCCCGGTGCCGCTGGGCTGCCTGTCGGTCACGGTCGAGCTGCGTGGCATGGCCGACGTGAGCCATGCGCAGGCGCGCCAGGATGCGCAGGCGCTGGTCGATTTCCTGGTCCATCGCGGCCTGGTCGCCGGCGAGGCGCCGCCACTGCCGCCGCTGCCCTACCCCGCCACGCCGCTGGCCGGCTCGATGCCGGTCACCACGCCGGTCAGCGGCGTCGTCGCCTGGCACCGCGGGCCCGGCGACTGGGTGCGTGAAGGCGAGCTGATCGTCGACGTGATCGACCCGATCAGCGGCCAGGTGACGGCGCTGGCGAGCGCGACCGACGGCCTGCTCTACGCCCGCGAGAACCTGCGCTTCGTGACGGCCGGCACCCGCCTGGCCAAGGTGGCCGGCCAAGAGGCCCGGCGGACCGGCAAGCTGCTGGGTGCCTGAGGCATGAGCGGCGATCCCAAGCTCCAGGCCCTGGACCTGCACAAGCGCTACGGCAGCCACGAGGTGCTGAAGGGCGTGTCGCTCACGGCGCGCGCCGGCGACGTGATCACGGTCGTCGGCTCCAGCGGCTCGGGCAAGAGCACGCTGCTGCGCTGCCTGAACCTGCTCGAGCAGCCGAGCCGGGGCCGCCTGCTGCTCGGCAGCGAGGAACTGGCGCTGCTGCCCGACCGCGACGGCAGCCTGCGCGCTCGCGACGCGAAGCAGCTGCAGCGCTGGCGCGCACGGCTCGCGATGGTGTTCCAGTCGTTCAACCTGTGGCAGCACCTGACCGCGCTGCAGAACGTGATCGAGGCGCCGATGCAGGTGCTGGGCCTGGGCCGGGCCGAGGCCACCGAGCGTGCGCAGGCCCTGCTGGCGCGCGTGGGCGTGGCGCACCGCGCCGGCACTTTTCCGGCCCACCTGTCCGGCGGCGAGCAGCAGCGCGTCGCGATCGCGCGCGCGCTGGCGATGGAGCCCGAGGTGATGCTGTTCGACGAGCCGACCTCGGCACTCGACCCCGAACTGGTCGGCGAGGTGCTGAAGGTGATGCGCGACCTCGCGGCCGAGGGCCGCACGATGATCGTCGTCACGCACGAGATGGGCTTCGCGCGCGAAGTGTCGAACCACACGCTGTTCCTGCACCAGGGCCTGATCGAGGAACAGGGCCCGCCGCGCGAAGTGCTGGTGCAACCGCGCAGCGAACGGCTACGGGCCTTCCTCTCGGGCGGGTTGAAATAGGCCTGCAGGCCTCTCAGTCGCCGCGCAGCACCGCCAGCACCTCGGAGCGGAACTCGCGCTGGTAGAGGATGTAGACCACGCCGGCCGTCGCCAATGCAAACGCCAGCGGCGAGAAGAACCAGGCGATCGCCGCGAACGCGAAGTAGTAGGCCCGCAGCCCGTCGTTGAACGTTTCTGCCGCCATGCCCACCACGCGCCCGGCGCGGTCGGCGAAGGCCTCACGCTGTGCCTGCCCGACCTCGCCGAGCGCGTCGTAGGCCTTGGCCTCGGGGGCCGACGCGACCAGCAGCGCGCCGAAGGTGTACTGCCGCAGGCTCCAGGTGAAGCGGAAGAAGGCGTAGACGAACACTGCCGTCAGCAGCAGCAGCTTCAGGTCGAACACCAGCGCAGTGGTGCGTGTGGCGAACGGCAGCTCCTGCACCAGCTCGGTCGCGCGGTCCGAGGTGCCCAGCAAGGCCAGCAGGCCGCCGATGATGAGGATGGTGGTCGACGCGAAGAAGCTCGGGCTGGTCGACAGGTTCTGCACCACCACGCCGTCGACCACCCGCACCTCGCGGTGCGTGGTCTGCAGCATCCACTGGCGCCGGATGCGGTTGGTGGCACCGAGGATGGAGGCGTGCGTGGCCGCGCGGCGGCGCGCGAAGGTGGCATACCCTGACCACGCCGAGAAGAACCAGCCCACCGCGGCCCAGTCGGCCCACGGCAGCAGCGACAGCAGGGTCGTGAACGACATCGTGGAGAACAGCGTCATGGGCACGATGCTAGTCCACCGCCACGCCCGCGCGGCGCGCTCACTTACAGTCGCGCCTCTGTCTTTTCGCCGCTGAGTGCATGAGCGTCCAAGAACACGCGGTCCTGATCGTCGGCGCCGGCTTTGCCGGCCTCGGCATGGCCATCCGGCTGCGGCAGGACGGCATCGACGACTTCGCGATCCTCGAGCGGGCCGATGCGGTGGGCGGCACCTGGCGCGACAACCGCTACCCCGGATGCGCCTGCGACGTGCCCTCGCACCTGTATTCCTATTCGTTCGAACCCAACCCGCGCTGGACCCGCGCCTACGCGCCCTGGCATGAGATCCGCGATTACCTCGAGCACTGCGTGCGCAAGTACCGGCTCGGCCCGCACCTGCGCTTCGGCGCGGCCTTGCGCGAGGCCCGCTGGGACGCCGCCGCCGCGCGCTGGCAGGTCCTCACCACCGACGGTCGCCGCTACAGCGCGCCGGTGCTGATCGCCGGGCTCGGGGGTCTCAGCAACCCGGCGCTGCCACGCATCGACGGCATCGAGCGCTTCGCCGGCCTCAGTGTCCTCAGCGCCGCCTGGCCCGACGGACTCGACCTTTCCGGGCGCCGCGTCGCGGTGATCGGCACCGGCGCCAGCGCGATCCAGCTCGTGCCCCAGCTGGCCGGCCGGGCGGCACGGGTCGATCTCTACCAGCGCACGCCGGCCTGGGTGCTGCCCAAGGCCGACCGCGCGCTGCACGACTGGGAGCGCCGGCTGTTCGCGCGCTGGCCGTTCGCCCAGCGGATCGCCCGCGCGGCGAGCTACTGGCTGCACGAGGCGCGCGCGATCCCGCTGGTGCAGCGGCCCCAATGGCTGCGCGTCGGCGAGGCCGAGGCGCGCCGCCACCTGCGCCGCCAGATCGCGGACCCGGCGCTGCGTGCCCGCCTCACGCCCGACTACACGCTGGGCTGCAAGCGCGTGCTGCTGTCGAACGACTACTACCCGGCGCTGGCGCGTCCGGATGTCGAACTGGTGAGCGACGCGATCCGCGAGATCACGCCGCGCGGCGTGATCGCGGCCGATGGTCGCGAGCGCGCGGTCGACGTGCTGGTGTGGTGCACCGGCTTTCGCGTGCAGGGACGCCTGCCGGCCGGCACCCTGATCGGGCGCGACGGGCTGGACCTGCGTGACGCCTGGGAGCAGGCCAGCGAGGCCTATCTCGGCACCACCGTCGCCGGCTTTCCCAACCTCTTCCTGCTGAACGGGCCGAACACCGGACTGGGCCACACCTCGGTGCTGCTGATGATCGAGGCGCAGCTGGCCTACATCGGCGACGCGCTGCGCACGCTGCGCGAGCGCGGGTTGCGCAGCGTGGAAGTGCGGCGCGAAGCGCAGGACGCCTACAACGAAGAACTCCAGCACCGCCTGGCCGGCACCGCCTGGGCCAGCGGCTGCCGCAGCTGGTACCTCGACCGCAACGGCCGCAACACCGTGATCTGGCCGGGCTTCACCTTCGGCTTCCGGCGCCGCACGCGCCGCTTCGACGCGGCCGCCTACCGGCTCGAGCCGGCCGCGGCCTGAGCGGGGGACGCAGGGCGGGCGTGGCGGCTCAGCCGCCCGACACCAGATGCTGCTTGAACCAGTCGCAGGTGGCGCCGCCGGCGATCGCGAAGCCCTCCACGTAGGCATCGAAATGCCCACCCTTGACCGTGACGAGCTTCTTCGGCTCCAGGGCCCGCTCGTAGGCCGCCAAGGCTTCATCGGCGACCGTCAGGTGGTCCTGCAGCGCAACGATCATCAGCAGCGGCGTCGGGCTGATGAAGCTGATGTGCGCACCCGGCTCGTACTCGCCGAACATCTCGACCGAGCGCACGGTCACCTCGTTCTTCCACGACGGCGCGCGCAGCTTGTGGGTCTTGTTCATGAAGGCCCACGAGTCGGCCGTCGGCAGCGCCGCCGGGCCCGCCGGGTCTTCCGAGATGATCGGCATCATCTGCGGCGGTTCGCCGCGGGCGCGGGCTCGGCGGTCCTCGGCGAACATCGCCTGCAGCCCGGCAAAGAGATCGGCGCGCACCAGGCGGCGGGCGTTGCGGTGTCCCGAGATCAGCGGCACCTGCGCCACCACGCACTTCACGCGCCGGTCGATCGCGGCCACGACGAGCACGTGCCCGCCGCTGTAGCTGGAGCCGAACACGCCGATGCGCTCGGCGTCGGTCTGCGGCAGCGTCTCGGCATAGGTGATCGCGTCGCGGTAATCGCGGATCTGCTGCTGCGGATCGACCTCCTGCCGCGGCGTGCCGTCGCTGGCGCCGAAGTTCCGGTTGTCATAGACGATCGAGGCCACTCCGACGCCCACCAAGGCCTCGGCGTAATGGTCGAGGTACATCTCCTTCACGCCGGTGAAGCCGTGCGACATGACCACGGTGGGGAACTTCGGCCCGCCGCCGCTCGGCAGGTAGTGCCAGCCTCGCAGGATCGTGCCGTCGTCGGTCTTGAACTCGATATCGTGTCTCATCGTGCGATCTCCTCGGAGCCGCAGGTTGGCGCGAAGCGAACCGCCCGACAAGCGGTTGTTTACCCTGCGTGGGCGTCCCAGGAACGGGACACGCCGCCGGCCCGAGTGACTGTTCCGTTTCGTGCCAGATCGGGCCTGCACGCCGGCGGCAAGCGGCCAGGCGAGCGTCAGCCGCGCAGCGCCGTGGCCGTCTTCAGCAGCGCGGCCAGCACGCCGTTCAGCGTCTTGGCCTGCTTCTCGTCGGCCAGCGCGCCGTCGGCCGTGAAGGCCTGGGCCGCATTGCCGAGCGCGAACTGCTGTGGGATCACCAGCATCGCCGGGTTGATGGACAGGAAGTTGCGCAGCACCAGCAGGCTGCGCAGGCCGCCCAGCGCGCCCGGCGAGGCGCTCAGCAGCGCGGCGGGCTTGCCGTTCATCGCCTTCATGCCCTCGGGCAGGCGCGACACCCAGTCGATGGTGTTGATCAGCAGCGGCGTCGGGAAGGCGTTGTACTCGGGCGAGACCACCACGAAGGCGTCGTGCGCCGCCATCTGCTGCGCCAGCGCGCCGGCGCCGGCCGGCACGCCCTGGGCCGCCTCGAGGTCCGCGTCGTAGACCGGCAGCGCCAGTGCGCGCAGATCGGCCACGCTGGGCTCGGCGCCCAGCTCGCGCAGCACGTCCGCGGCCGCCTGCGCGAGCTTGAGGTTCCACGAGCCCGTGCGGGCACTGCCCGGGATCAACAACACGCGCAGACCGGCCATCGTTCACTCCTTACTTGTTCAGACGAGCGGCCATTGTCGCGACCCGCGCACCGAACAGCCGCGCCGTCTCCAGATCGCCCGGCAGCATCTCGTCGACGCTGGCATCCGACGGGCTCTGCGCCATCGCGCCGGAGAACGAGGCGACGTAGTTGATGTCGTTGCGCGTCGCGGCCTTGCTGTTGCTGGGCATCAGACCGGTACCGACCCACACGCCGCCGTGCTGCATCGCCAGCGTGAACAGGTAGTGCAGGGTCGACAGCTTGTCGCCGTTCATCGACGCGCTGTTGGTGAAGCCGGCGAACAGCTTGTCCTTCCACGCCTGGCCGAACCAGGGCTTGCTCGAGGCGTCGGCGAACTTCTTGAACTGCCAGCTCACGCTGCCCATGTAGGTGGGCGAACCCATGACGATGGCATCGGCCGCGGCCAGTTGCTCCCAGCCGCCTTCGGGCAGGTTGCCTTCGGCGTCGATCGGCAGCAGCGTACCGCCGGCACCCTGGGCCACGGACTCGGCCATGCGCTTGGTGTGGCCGTAGCCGCTGTGGAAGACGATCACGATCTTGGACATGGTGAAACCCTTTCGAATGAGTCGAGACAGAGAGGAGACTGAAAGAAGAAATCCGGCGAGCCTCAGCGCGCCAGGTCGAACACGATCACTTCGGCGCCCTGGCCATCGCCCAGCTCGAGCCGGCGCTCGCCGTCGAGCTTGGCCGCGTCGCCGGCCTGCAGGGCCTGCCCGTTGACGCTGACGCTGCCCCGGGCCACGTGCACGTAGGCCAGCCGCTTCGGATCGAGATCCAGCACGGCTTGCTCGGCGCCGTCGAACAGGCCGACGTACATCGCCGCGTCGGCGTTCAGGCGCACCGCACCGTCCCGACCGTCGGGCGAGGCGACGAGCTTCAGCACGCCGCGCTTGGACGCGGCGGGAAAGTGCTTCTGCTCGTAGCCCGGGGCGATGCCCTGCGCCTCCGGCAGGATCCAGATCTGCAGGAAATGCGTGGTCTGCTGGGCCGCATGGTTGAACTCGCTGTGGCGGATGCCGCTGCCCGCGCTCATGCGCTGCACGTCGCCGGGCTGGATGGCCGCGCCGTTGCCGATGCTGTCCTTGTGGCCGACGGCGCCCTCGAGCACGTAGCTGATGATCTCCATGTCGCGGTGGCCGTGCGTGCCGAAGCCGGTGCCTGGGGCGATGCGGTCCTCGTTGATGACGCGCAGGTTGCCGAAGCCCATGTGGGCCGGGTCGTGGTACTCGGCGAACGAGAAGCTGTGGTGGCTCTTGAGCCAGCCGTGGTCGGCGTAACCGCGTTCGGCGGACTTGCGCAGGGTGATCATCGAGAGCTCCTTTCGTGGGCGGTGCGTGGCACCGCGATGAACTCAATGTAGGTGGGGGTCGGCTCGCCATCGGTCACTGCGTCTTGATGGCATCATTCAAAGTCCTTGAAGCCGGAAAGCCCGATGAGCGACCGCCGCAACGTCCTGACGCCCGAGGCGCTGACCATGGTCGACCTGATCGCGCGGACCGGCAGCTTCGCGGCGGCGGCCCGGGAACTGGGCAAGGTGCCGTCGGCGCTGACCTACAGCGTGCGTCAGCTCGAGGACGCGCTCGACGTGCTGCTGTTCGACCGCAGCTCGCGCCAGGCCAAGCTCACCGCCGCCGGCGAGGAACTGCTGCACGAGGGTCGCCGGCTGCTGCTGGAGATCGACGCGGTGGCCAATCGCGTCAAGCGCGTCGCGACCGGCTGGGAGACCCAGCTCACCGTCGCGGTCGACAACATCCTGGCGCCCACCGCGGTGTTCGAGCTGGTCGAGGCCTTCTACACGCTGCGCGTCGCCACCCGCAATGCCCCCGACAGCCCGCCGCCGACGCGGTTGCGGCTGCGCAGCGAGGTGCTGTCGGGCACCTGGGAGGTGCTGGCCACCGGGCGGGCCGACCTCGCGATCGGCATCGCCGGCGATCCCTCGCAGGGCAGCAGCGGCATCCGCTGCGAGCCGCTGGGCAATCTGGACATGCGTTTCGCGGTGGCGCCCCACCATGCGCTGGCGGCGGAGCCCGAGCCGCTGTCGGCCGAGACCATCGCCCAGCACCGCGTGGTGGCCATCGCCGACAGCGCGCACAGCTTCGCGCCGATGACGCTGGGCGTGCAGCCCGGCCAGGACGTGCTCACCGTGCCCTCTCTCGCGGCGAAGCTCGAGGCCCTCGTCCGCGGCCTGGGCTGCGGCTCGATGCCCGAGCCGCTGCTGCGCCGGCATGCCGAAGCCGGCCGACTGGTGATCAAGCAGACCACGCTGCCGACGCGCAACCTCGGCCTGCACTTCGGCTGGCATGCGCCGGGCAACAGCCCACCGGGCCTGGCCTTGCAATGGTGGCTGTCACAGCTGCGCAGCGCAGCCACGCAGCGGGCGCTGCTGGAGCAGCACGCCGGGCTGGTGCTCTGAGGGCCTGACCTCGGCGCCCGCTCAGGCGGCGCCGCACACCCTTTGCACCCAGCAGGCGGCGGCCAGCACGTCGGCTGCGCCGCCGGGCGACAGGCGTTGCGCCACGAACGCTCGGTGGATCGCTTCGGCCTGCGCGATCGCGTCGGCCCGCGCCGCGCCACCGGTCGACAGGAAGGCGGCCGCCGCGCGCTGCGCGAACCTCAGCCCCGGCAGGCCGCCGCGGTGGACCAGGTTGGTGTCGTCCAGCACGGCGATCACGTGGAACAGCGTCTCGAGCCGCGCGGCCCGCGCATCGAGGCCGCGTGCCAGCGCGTCATCGAGCGCCGGCACGGCCACGTCGAACAGCACCGGCAGCCCCAGCGCGGCCTCCTCGCCAGCGCCACGAAGTCCGTACTGCCGCGTCGCGCGCTGGCCGGCTGAGGACCGCGTGCGCTCGCAGCGCACAAGCAAGGCCTCGCCCCAGCCCCGCCGCAGCGCGGCACGCAGCGCGGCGGGCGTGCACGGCGCGCCGCGCGCAAGCACCGCGCCGGCACTGGCGCACAGCAGGCCCAGCGTGAACACCGCACCGCGGTGGGTGTTGATCCCGCCGGTGGCGAGCAGCATGCGCCGTTCGGCGTCGATGCCCAAGCGCTCCAGCACATCGAACCCGGCCCCCGCCGCACCGAGCGCCGCCGCCTGCGGGAAGTAGCGGCGCAGCGCGAACAGGCTGCGCAGGAAGGTGCCCCCATCCATGTCGGCATGACTGCCGCAGTCGACGAACGAGACCAGCCCGGGCTTCGGGTAGAGCGCCAGTTCCTCGTACAGCGCGACCGTGGCGGCCCGGCCGATGCGCTGCGCGGTGCCGTGCGGAACGCATGCCGCGACCTCGGCGCCGGGTGCCGCCCCTGGCAGCGCGTCCCGCCTGTCGGCTCGCGGTTCAGGCGGCATCGAGCACGCGCTGGATCACCGCTGCCGCGAGCCGGCGCCCGCCGCGTGCCTGACCGTCGGCCGCGCGCACGTCCTCGCTGGACGCCGAGGCCAATGCTTCGCGCAGCGCAGCCGCGAGGTCGCCCGTCCACAGCGCTCGCACCCCACCCATCGCCACGTAGTTCTCCACGCCCGGTGCGAACACCGGATTGCTGCGCGAGAGCTCGGTGAGCCGATCCTCGGAGATCTTGGTGACGCGCGCCATCGCCGGGATGCGCATGACGCGGATCTCGGCCTCGGGCAGCGCGTCGCAGGCATCGGCGATCAGCCCCGAGGTGATGAAGCCGCCGGACAGCGCCTGGTCGTACACCAGCCCCAGCACGCGGTGGCCGCGTCGCCGCGCGAAGTCGATGCTCATCCCCAGATGCGCCATCGCGCGGTTGATCCCCAGCAGCTCGTCCCGGCGGCGCAGCATCTGACCCTGCGTGTCGATCAGCAGCAGGATCGGTCGACCCGGGTGCTGCGCGACCGTGTCGAGCACGACGCGCGCCTGCTCCAGCGCGAGTCGCACACCGATCGGCGCATGGTTGGTCGTGCCGATGACGGTGAGCGCGGCGCCGTCGAAGCGCACGCTGCCGTGCAACACGTCGCCCGCCTGGGCGATGCCGTGGTCGGCACCGAACAAGGCCGTGGCCAGTGTGTTCCAGTCCATTCGAGCGCTCCTCAAACAGTGCGCAACACGCGCAGGGCATCCACATCGAGATCGGGCACGCGCGAGGCATCGGGCACGCCCAGCAGCGTCCATAGGGCCACCGCCTCGTCTCCGTCGAGGGTCTCGGGCAGCAGTCGCAGCCGCGCGGTGAGCAGCGCGTGTTCGCCTTCCAGCGTCTCCAGCGACACGGGTCGCGATGCGTCGAGCGCGTCGATGGCCGCGGCCCGGAACGCCGCCACGTCGTCCTTCACCAGCACGTCGCAATCGCCGCTGAGCCATCGGTGCTTGCCGCCCGTGGTGCGCCAGACCAGCGCGCGATCTCGGGAATCGAACTCTTCGACACCTTGGGACGCCTCGATCACCTCCGGACCGGACATGGCCAGCCGCCCCATGTCGCTCATGACCACGCGGTCGGCACAGCGCGCCACGATGCCCATGCCGCCGAAGCAGCCGTTGGCGCCGCCGATCAGCATCACGACCGGGATGCCCGCCGCGCGCACGTCGAGCAGCGCGCGCATGACCTCGGACACCGCGATCAGCCCGGCATTGGCCTCGTGCAGGCGCACGCCGCCGGATTCGGCCAGCAGCAGCACCGCCGCCGGCCGGTCGCGCAGCGCCCGCTGCAGCAAGCCGACCAGCTTGGCGCCATGCACTTCGCCCACGCCCCCGCCCATGAACTCGCCTTCCTGCGCCGCGACGAACACCGGGCGGCCATCGAGCATCGCGCGGCCGATGGCGACGCCGTCGTCGAAGGCCGAGGGCACGCCGAGCTGCTCCAGGTGCGGGCTCATGACGCGCTCGGTCGGCGGCAGCCATTCGTGGAATGTCGCGGCGTCGAACACCAGCGCCAGCCGCTCCCGGGCCGAGCATTCTGCGAAGCTGATCATGGTTGCCCTCCGGCGATCCCGGCCACCGCCTGGTCGAGCCGCAGGCTCACGACCGCGGGCGTGGCGCCCATGTCGTTGATCGAGATGCGCAAGCCGGACAGCGGCTGGCGCTCGTGGAAGTCGGTCATCACGGCCCGCCAGATCGCGCCGAAGCCGCGCGCCGACGTCACGACGCTCACCACGCAGTCCGGAGAGGCCGCGGCCTCGAGCATCACCTCGAGGTTGCCCGAACCGACCACGCCGACCAACACGGGGGTGAAGGCACCCACCGGCCGACCGCCGGTGAAGGAGAAGGCCAGGGTCTCGAGCCCGGCGGGTACGTCGCTCATGGGGGATCTCCTGCTACCAGTTTCTGAACCGTCTCGGGGGTTGGTACAAGCCGCCCGACGCATCGACCAGATCACGCATGCTGCGTGCCGCCAGCAGATTGCGCGTGGCCTGGCGTGGATCGATGCCGAGGTCCTGCGGCCGGCGGATCACGCCGCGGTCGCGCAGGTTCTCGACCGCGCGCTTGTCGCGCGCCAGCCCCACGGCGGTGTAGCCGGCGACGCCACGGATCGCCTGCTCGCGCTCGGCATCGCTGCGACACAGGAGGAGGTTCGCGATCCCTTCTTCGGTCAGGATGTGCGAGACGTCTTCACCGTAGATCATGATCGGTGGCAGCTCCATGCCGGATTGCTCCTGCAGCGTCCAGGCGTCGAGCCTATCGACGAAGGCGGGTTGCATGTGCTCGCGGAAGGTCTCGACCATCTGGACCACCAGCTTCTGTCCGCGCGGCGTGCCTGCGGCGCCGCTGCGGCCGGAGCGCGCCTCGCGGCCGGCCTTCAGCCAGGCGGGGCTGGAGTGGCGCCTGCCGCGCGCATCGGCGCCCATGTTGGGCGCGCCACCGAAACCGGCGATGCGGCCCAGCGTCGCGGTGGAACTGTTGCCGTCGAGATCCATCTGCAGGGTCGAGCCGATGAACATGTCGCACGCATAGTGTCCGGCCGCCTGGCAGAAGGCCCGGTTGCTGCGCAGGTTGCCGTCCGGCCCGGTGAAGAAGACGTCGGAGCGAGCGCGGATGTAGTCCTCCATGCCGAGCTCGGAGCCGAAGGAGTGCACCGACTCCACCCAGCCGGCCTCGATGGCGGGAATCAGCGCCGGGTGCGGATTCAAGGCCCAGTGCTTGCCGATCCTGCCCTTGAGCCCGAGCGATTCGCCGTAGGTCGGCAGCAGCAATTCGATCGCCGCCGTGTCGAAGCCGATGCCGTGGTTCAGACGCTGCACGCCGTACTCGCCGTAGATGCCCTTGATCGCCATCATGGCCATCAGCACCTGGATCTCACTGATCTGCGCGGGATCGCGCGTGAAGAGCGGTTCGATGACGTTGGGGTGCGGTGCCTTCACGACGAAGCTGACCCAGTCGGCCGGGACGTCGACGCGCGGCAGCGTGGTGGTCTTGCCATCGACCAGCTCGTTGACCTGTGCGATCACGATGCCGCCGGAGAAAGCCGTGGCCTCGACGATGGCCGGCGTGTCTTCTGTGTTGGGGCCGGTGTAGAGGTTGCCTTGCGCATCGGCCGCCTGCGCGGCGACCAGCGCCACCTTGGGCGTGAGGTCGACGAAGTAGCGCGCGAACAGTTCGAGATAGGTGTGGATCGCGCCGATCTCGATGCGACCGCCCGACACCAGCTTGGCCAGACGCGCGCCCTGCGGCCCCGAGAAGCTGAAATCGAGCCGCGATGCGATGCCGTTCTCGAAGAGGTCCAGATGCTCGGGCAGGGCCAGCACCGACTGCACCATGTGCAGTCCGTGGACCCGCTTCGGATCGATCTTCACCAGCGCCTTCGCCAGGAAGTCGGCCTGCTTCTGGTTGTTGCCTTCGAGGCAGACGCGGTCTCCGGAAGCGATCACCGCCTCGAGCAAGGGGGTGATCGCCGCGGCATCGACGCACTTGCCGGTGAGCCGTGCGCCCAGCGCGCTGCTCGCGCGCGCCAGCCGGGCGTCACGCTCGTCGGCCTTGGAGTTCCAGTGTCTGGCGTCCATGGGTTTCCGATGGGTTGGGTTGAATTCAGACCACGCTCAACGGCGGCCTCAGAGCACGACGAAGAGCAGCCACACCACCACCGGGGCCACCAGGGTCACGATGGCGCCGTACACCATCAGCTGCCGGAAGAACACGTCGCGGTCGATGCCCTTGGCATTGGCAAGCACCAGCGCACCGTTGGTGGAGAACGGGCTCACGTCGACGATGGTCGACGACACCGCCATGGCGGCGATGAAGCCGATGGCGCTGACGCCGGTGTCGCCCTGCAGGAAGGGCACCGCCAGCGGAATCAGCGACCCGAGCACTGCGGTCGACGAGGCGAAGGCGGACACCACGGCCCCCACGAAGCACAGCAGCAGCGCAGCCATCATCGGCGAGGTGAGTCCGGCGACGCTGTGCCCCACGAAGTCGATCGTGCCCATCTTGTCCATCACGCCCACAAAGGTGCTGACGCCCACGATCAGCATGATCTCCGGCCAGGAAACCTGCCCCAGCGCACGCTTCTGCAGGTTGGGGGCCATCAGCGTCAGCAGCAGGCCGATGGAGATCGACACGAAGCCGATGTCCTGCTTGAAGAACAGCGTCAGCACGGCCAACGCGAGCAGGCCGGCCACGGTGGCCAACTGATAGGCGCGTGAACCCGCGTCCGCGGATGCCACCGGCGCGGCATTCATCAGGGAGTCGTCGTCCCGCATGGCGGTGCGGTGCTCTTCCGTGAGCGCCTCTGCTTCAGCGTCGCCGTACACCTGGGCCCCGCCTTGACCGTGCGCTGTCCGGCGCACGGCAGGGACTTCGCCACTCGCGTCGGCCTTCTGACGCACCAGCTTCATGCCGCCCAGCAGGAAGAACAGCAGCAGGGACACCGTGAGGTTGACCCCCAGGCTGGCGAGCATGGTCGTGATCTCGCTCAGGGGCAGGCCCGCCTTGGCGACGATCTTGTTGGTGATGCCGCCGTAGATGCTGATCGGCGAGAAGCCGCCGCCCTGCGCGCCGTGCACGACCATCAGGCCCATCAGCAGCGGATTGATGCCGTACTTGGCGGCAAAGCCGAGCGCGATCGGCGCGATGATGGCCACGGCCGCGGGGCTGACCGCGCCGACCGACGTGAGCAACGCCGCGATGAAGAACATGATCCACGGAATGGCGGCGATGCGCCCGCGTACCGCCCGCACCGCCAGCTTGACGAGCCAGTCGATCGTGCCGTTGTTCTGCGCCAGCGCGAACAGGTAGGTGATGCCCACCAGGGTCAGGAACAGATCGGCGGGGAAGCCGGCCATGATGGCCTTGGCATTCATGCCGGCCACCAGCGTGCCGACCAGGAAGGCGCCCACGAAGGCGATCACGCCCATGTTGATCGGCAGCACGGTGGCGAGCACGAACATGCCGATCAACGTGTAGATGGAAATCCAGTGAGCACTCATCGATTTGTCTCCGACGGGGTTTTGGTACGGCGCGCAAGGCGCCGTTTGTGCGTGGGCAGAAGGTACGCACGCCGTCCGGGACGATCAATGAAGCAGCGGGGTCGACGATTACGCCGGATGAAACGATCGAGGGTTAACCCGCGCGCGTGGATGCCCACCCTCAAAGGGGCTTGGCCCTTGCGAGTCGGCACACGGTCAGCAGCGCCAGCAGGTTCGGGTCGCGCTCGCGCGTGCGCAGAAAGTGCAAGCCGATGGTCTGGCGCATCAGGTACCTGGGCTGCAAGGGAATGAACTGCACGTCTCGCGGCATCACACTGCGCACCCGCCCCGGCAGCAGCGTGCAACCGATGCCGCCACTCACCAGGTTCATCAGCGAGAAGATGTCGCCCGTCTTCATGACGACATTCGGCGTGAAGCCGGCAATGCGGAACGACTCGACGAATCCACCGTAGGTGACGAAGCCTTCGCTCAGGGAGACGAAACGCTCCTCGGCGCACACGGACAGATCGACCTCCTCCAACGCCGCGTAGCGCGAGCCGGCAGGTGCGGCGAAGAAGATGTCGTCCTCGAAGAGGGGTTCCGATTCGATGTCGGCGGCGCTCTCGGGCGAACCCATCAGCGCAGCATCGACGCTGCCGTCGCGCAACTTCTGCAGCAGATCGGCATTGGAGCCGAGGACGAGTTCGGTCTGGACGTCGGGCTTGCGCAGCTTCATGCCCATGACCAGCGCCGGAACCGTCTGGTGGGTCAGCGAGTAGAGCGATCCGATGCGAATGCGATCGGCCGAATAGCCCGCTACTTCGCGGGCAGAACGGATGCCCTCCGCCATGGTGCGCAGCACATCGCGCGCGACCTCCGCAAGCGCCTGCGCCGCGTCGGTGGGATGCAGGTTGCGGCCTTCGTGTCGGAACAACGCGCAGCGCAGTCCGCTCTCGAGAGCATGCAGGGCACGATGCACACTGACTGTGCTGGTGTCGAGCTTCTCCGCGGCACGCGCGAGATTTCCGGTCTCCATGAAAGCCAGGAGGATCTCGAGTCTGCGGAAGGTGATCTCCTCGTCGACGCGGACTGGCATGGCGACATCCGGTGGGTGTGCTGCCATCGTAGTCCTTGGGGCGCCGTGCCACGGGGCGCACTCGTCGAAGTCTCCCGCCCGGCCCGCCCAAGCATTGCGCCCCGCGCCCGACCTCAGTCGAGCTTGACGTTGGAGGCCTTCACCACGCCGGCCCAGCGCTTGGTCTCCGAGGTGACGAAGTCGCCGAAGGCCGCGCCGTAGAGGGTGGGCGTGTCGGCGCCCAGCGTCGTCCAGGCATCCTTGATCTCCTTCGTGCCGTGGGCCTTCTGCAGTTCGGCGGTCATGCGGTCGATCGCCGCCTGCGGCGTGCCCTTCGGCGCCCACAGGCCATACCAGGTGGCCACCTGGTAGGTCGGCACGCCGCTCTCGGCGACCGTCGGGATGTCCGGGTAGCCGGTGGCGCGCTTCTCGCCGGCCACCGCCAGCGCCTTGAGACGACCGCCCTTGATGTGCGCCGCCGACGAGCCCAGGCCGTCGAACATCACGTCCACCTGCCCCGCCATCAGGTCCTGCAGCGCCGGCCCGGCGCCGCGGTAGGGAATGTGCGTGATGAAGGTCTGGGTCTGCAGCTTGAACAGTTCGCCGGCGAGGTGGTGCGAGGTCCCGTTGCCTGCCGAGCCGTAGTTCACCTTGCCCGGATTGGCACGCACATAGGCCAGGAACTCCTTGACGTCCTTGACCTGCAGGCGCTGCGGGTTGACGACGATCACCTGCGGCACGCTCGACAGCAGGGCCACCGGCACGAAATCGGCACCGAGGTTGTAGTCGAGCTTGGGGTAGACCGCCGGCGCGATGGCGTGGTGAACCGCGCCCATGAACCAGGTGTATCCGTCGGGCGCGGCCTTGGCCGCCAGCGTGGCGCCCACGTTGCCACCGGCGCCACCCTTGTTGTCGATGATCACCTGGTGGCCGAGTTGCTTCGTCAACTGCGCGAACAGCGGCCGCGCGAAGGCGTCGGTGCCGCCACCGGCCGGGAACGGCACGATGACCGTCACCGGCTTGGCAGGCCAGGCCTGCGCGAGCGCCAGCTGCGGGCCGCTCGACAGAAGGGCGGCGAGCACCACGACGACCGAAGGCATCGAGCGCTGCAGGGCGAGGAAGGCTGTCTTCTGAAGCATGGCGTGTCTCCTTGTGGTTCGCCTTATGTATGTCTAAGATATTCTTATGTATACATTAAAACAATCATCAAACTTGTCGTCAACCCTGGTGGATGCCCTGATGGGGTTGTGGCATGCAAAAATAGGGTCATGAAGATATCGGGACAGCTTCGCGATCTCATCGAGGAACAGATCGCCACCGGCGAACTCGCACCCGGCAGCACGCTGGACGAAGCCACACTGGTGGAGCGCCACGGTGTCTCGCGCACGCCGGTCCGTGAAGCGTTGATCCAGCTGTCCGCCGAAGGCCTGATCGAACTGCGGCCGCGGCGCGGCGCGGTGGTGGCTTCGATCGGTCCCGCAAAACTGATCGAGATGTTCGAGGTGATGAGCGAGCTGGAGGCCATGTGCGGTCGCCTGGCGGCGCGCCGCATGACCGACAAGGAGCGCGCCGACCTCGTGCGCGCCCACCAGGCCTGCGAGCAGGCACGTGCCGACAGCGATCCCGAGGCCTACTACCTGTGCAACGAGCGCTTCCATTTCGCGCTGTACGAGGGCAGCCACAACGGCTTCCTCAACGAGCAGGCCCAGTCGCTGAACCGCCGCTTGCGGCCCTATCGGCGCCTGCAACTGCGGGTACGCAACCGCATGAACACCTCGTACGCCGAGCACGACGCCATCGTCCGCGCGGTACTGGCCGGCGACGCCGAGGCCGCAGCCACCGCATTGCGCGCGCACGTGGTGGTGCAGGGCGAGCGCTTCGGCGACCTGCTGGCGTCGCTCGCCGAACTCGCACCCGCCGCGCCCTGAGTCCGGGCGAAGCACCGGCATGCTGCAGGACGAGATCTCGCGGTGAGCTCGCGCCCGCGTTCCTCCTATGTCGGGCGGTTCGCGCCCTCTCCCACCGGCCCGCTGCATGCGGGCTCGCTGGTCGCGGCACTGGCGAGCTGGCTGGACGCTCGCGCGCACGGCGGGCTGTGGCTGGTGCGCATCGAGGACGTGGACACACCGCGCTGCGTGTCCGGCGCCGCGGACGAGATCCTGCGCCAGCTCGAACGGCTCGGGCTGCACGCCGATGCGCCGCCGCTACGCCAGAGCGAGCGCAGCGCGCACTACCAGGCCGCGCTCGATCGCCTGCTGCTGGCGGGCCTGGCCTATCCCTGCGCCTGCACGCGGCAACAGATCGCCGCGGCGAACGCAGCCCGCGGCCTGCGGCCGTCACGCCATGCCGAACTCGTCTACCCGGGCACCTGCCGGCCGGAGAACGGCGGGCTGCACGAACGCCGAGCCCGGGCCTGGCGGCTGCGCGTGCCGGCTGCGGCGCCGGTGGAATGGCACGACCGGCGGCTGGGCGCGCAGTCGCAGGCCGTCGATCGGGCGGTGGGCGACTTCGTGCTGCGACGCGCCGACGGCCTCTGGGCCTACCAGCTGGCGGTGGTGGTGGACGACGCGGCCCAGAACGTGACCGACGTGGTGCGCGGCGAGGACCTCGCCGACAACACGGCCCGGCAGATGCTGCTGCAGCGTGCGCTCGGCCTGCCGACGCCGCGCTACCTGCACACGCCGCTGGTGCGCGCGGCCGACGGTGAAAAACTCAGCAAGCAGCACGGCGCGCCGCCGCTGGACCTGTCCGATCCGGTGGTCACGCTGGCGGCGGCCGCCACCGCACTCGGGTTGCCGACGCTGCCAGGCGACAGCTCGGTGCGCGCCTGGCTGGAGCGGGCCATTCCGGCGTGGCAAGTGGGTCACCTTGCACCGGATTGAGAGCCGATGCCGTGTCGCATCGCCTGTCTTGTAGGAAATGGACTACAACGCCAGACGCCAAGCACTGACGCGGCGGCCCCACCGGCCCCGATAACATTCATTGACACACACGGAGGCGGCGGCGATCCGACGGCTCCGCTCACTCCTGTCCTGCAGTTCATGCCATCGCGCCGCGTTTTCATCGTCGAAGACAGCCCGGTCATCCGGGCCAACCTCATTGATACCCTCGAAGAACTGGCGCCCGTTTCCGTGGTCGGTTGGTCCGATGGCGAAGCGGGCGCGCTCGCGTGGCTGGCCGAGCATCCCGATGGCTGGGACCTGCTGATCGTCGACCTGTTCCTCAAGCAGGGTTCGGGGCTCGGCGTGCTGCAGGCCTGCAAGCAGCGGCCCCCGCAGCGCAAGCTGGTGGTCTTCAGCAACTACGCGACGATCGACCTGCGCATGAAGTGCATGGAGCTGCGCGCCGATGCGGTGTTCGACAAGTCCAACGAGATCGACGGTCTGATCGACTTCTGCGGCCACCTGCCGGATGCTGCGCAACCCGCACCCGTGGCCTGAAGCGCCGGTGCGCCGCCGGCGCATCCCTGCGCTCGCTACTGGATCAGGCCGTTCTTCAGCGCGTAGTAGGTGAGGTCGCTGTTGGACGCGAGCTTCATCTTCTCCATCACCCGCGTGCGGTAGGTACTCACCGTCTTCACGCTCAACGAGAGACTCTCGCCGATGGCCCCGATGGTCTCGCCCTGTGCAAGCCGCAGGAACACCTGCAACTCGCGTTCGGACAGCTGCTCGTGAGGCAGCCCATCCGCCTTGCCGCCGCCCAGCTGATCGGCCAGCAACTCGGCCACGGCCGGCGTGATGTAGCGCCGCCCGCGCGACAGGGTGCGCACCGCCGTGAGGATCTCCTGCGGATCGCACTCCTTGTTCAGGTAGCCGCTCGCGCCCTGCTTCAGCAAGGCGGTCGCGTAGTGCGTTTCGGGGTAGGAACTGAGGATCAGCACCGGCAGTTCGGGCGCGCGCGCGCGGATGCCCGACAGCACGTCGACGCCGTTCTGGTCGGGCATCGACACGTCGAGGATCAACACGTCGATGCCGCCGGCCCGCACCAGGTCCATCGCCTCGCGTCCGTTGGAGGCCTCGGCGACGACCTGCAGATCCATCTGCTCGGCGAGATACTGGCGCAAACCGGCACGCACGATGGCGTGGTCGTCGACGATCGCAACTTTGATGGACATGGACTTCGCTGATCAGGGCCGCGGTGCGATCGATTCTAGGTCGCCCGTGGTGACTCGTGCATCCTGCACACCCTCATCCGTCGGCGATCACGCCGAGCCTCCCGCATGACACGCACTCGTCTGTGGCGCAAGTCCGCCCTCAGCTTTCCGCTCGCACTGCTGGTGGCGCTGGCGCTGCTGCTGATCAGCGAGACCTCCTACCACCGCTCGCTGGCAGCCATCCAGGAGACCAACGCCGCCGTCGATGCACGCATCCACGTCGGCCGCGTGCTGCGCTACATGGTCGATGCCGAGACCGGCCAGCGCGGCTACCTGTTGACCGGCAAGGACGCCTACCTCACGCCCTACAGCAACGCGGTGCAGCAGATCAAGGAGCTGCTGCCGTCCCTGTCGACGTACTACCTGGCCCACCCGGCCCAGCTGGCCGACTTCGAAACGCTGGCGCGTGCCATCGAGAAGAAGCTGTCGGAGATGTCCGAGACGATCCAGCTGCACCGGGAGGGCCGCGAGGACGCCTGGCGCGGCCTGCTGCAACTCGACGTGGGGCTCGAGATGCAGCAGACGATACGGGTCGTGGTCGATCGCCTGATCGGCATCGAGATGAAGCGGCTGCAGGATCACCAGACGCAAGTGAAGCAGACGCTGCTGATCAGCCGGCTCGGCGTGGCAGCGATGACCGTGCTCAGCGTGCTGGCGTTCTATTTCTACCTGAAGCAGACCCGCGAGCTGAGCCTCGAGCGCGAACGCCGGCGCGCGGCGCTGCAGGCCGAGCGCGACCTGCTCGAGTCGGAGGTGAACCAGCGCACGCACGAGCTCACTGTGCTGGCGCGCCACCTGCAGACCACGCAGGAAAGCGAACGCAGCCATCTCGCGCGCGAACTGCACGACGAACTCGGCGCGCTGCTGACCTCGGCCAAGCTCGACGTCGCGCGGCTGCGCAGCCACCTGCCGAACGTGACCCCCGAGGCCACCAAGCGGCTGGCCCACCTCAACGAGGCGCTCAACAGCGGGATCGCGCTCAAGCGCCGCATCATCGAGGACCTGCGGCCCTCGGCGCTGGGCCATCTGGGGCTGACCGTGTCGCTCGACATCCTGACCCGCGAGTTCGGAGAGCGCTCCGGCATCGCCGTCCACACCGACTTCGCCCCGGTGAAGCTGGGCGACAGCGGCGACCTCACGATCTACCGTTTCGTGCAGGAGGCGCTGACCAACATCGCCAAGTACGCGAAGGCCACGCAGGTCGACGTGCGGCTGAGCGAGATCGACGACCAGGGCGTCGAGATCTCGGTGAGCGACGACGGCGGCGGCTTCGATCCGGTCCGCGTGCGCAGTGGCGCACACGGCCTTGCCGGCATGCGCTTCCGTGTCGAGGCCGAAGGCGGCGAGATGACGGTCGAGTCCCAGCCCGGTCAGGGTGCGCGCCTGAGTGCTCGCTTGCCGAAACGGGCACCCGAGCAGCAGGCCCCTGCCGCGTCGGACGACGGTGGAGCAGGCGCCGGCCGAACGCATGCGTGAGCGCCGTCCTACAGCGGCGCGCAGCGGCGGACGACAGGGCACGGCGGTAGCGTCTCATAGGTCGGGAGAGGGCCCGCTCCTACAGTGAGCCCACGGTCCGGCGCGATTCCCGCACCGGCCTCCCGGCCCACCGGGAGCCGTTTCAACCAGAGGAGCCCATCATGCTGCATTACGCCGTCGTCTTCTTCGTCATCGCGCTGATCGCGGCCGTCTTCGGCTTCGGCGGCATCGCCGCCAGCGCTGCCGGCATCGCCAAGATCCTGTTCTTCGTGTTCGTGATCCTCGCCGTCGCCAGCTTCCTGTTCGGCCTGATCCGCAAGGGCTGAGGCCCATCGCACGAGCGCTGTCCTTCGCGCGCCGCAGAGGCGCATACTCTTTTCCACAACCTCGCAAGGAGTTGCCATGTCCACCCCCCGCACCGCATCGATCCAACCCCAGGTCCAACAGGCCGCCGACGCCGCCAACCGCCTGGCCGACAGCGCCGAGCAGACCGTGAACGGCGTGCGCGAGCGCGTCATTCCGGCGGCGGTTCGCCTGGCGAACCAGGCCGAGGATCTGGCGCATCGCGGCTACGACGCGGTGCGCGACCGCACCGTGCAACTGCGCGAACGCGCGCTGGACGCCAGCGACCGTGGCGTGCGTTACGTCCAGGAGGAGCCGGTGAAGGCGGTCCTGATCGCCGCCGCGGCCGGCGCCGCGCTGATGGCGGTGGCGCAATTCCTGTCGCACCGCCGCAGCGACCGCCGCTGATCGCCGGTCCACGAGCGACCGCTGCCACCACCATGTTGCCGCTGCTCCGCGTGCTGGCCAGCGAGCCCGACGCCCTGGTCGAGCATGCGGCGGCCTATGCGGATCTGGCAAGCGACGAGTGGCAGCAGTTGCAAGTCCATTGGGCGCAGCGGCTGTTGTGGCTTGCCATCGCCGCGGTGGCCGCTCTCGCGGCCCTGATCCTCGGTGGCGTGGCCCTGATGTTCTGGGCTGCGCTGCCATCGATTGAGACCGGGCGCGCGTGGCTGCTATGGGCGGTGCCGTTGGTTCCCGGTCTCGTAGCCGTGGCTGGCGTGCTCGTCGCGCGTCGCATCGACGAGCGTCCGGCCTTCGGCAACCTGCGTGCGCAACTGCGCGAAGACATGGCGTTGGTGCGTGAAGGCCTTGCGCCGTGAAGCCCGACGCCGCACCGGCACCGCCTGAAGAGCTGACGCCGATCGAGCGCCTCGAGCGCTCGCGCGCACGACTGCGCAAGACCTGGGTCGGCACGCGCCGGCCACCACGGCGCGATCCCCAGCGATCTTCCGAGACGCGGCCGAACGATGCAGACGCATCGCCGGGCGCGGGCGACGAAAACACGCTCGACGTGCTCACGTCGATGCTGAAGCGCTGGTGGGAGCGCCATCCGCTGCGCCAGGTGTCCGACATCGCCGCGGAGGTCGCGGCGCCTGCGGCACGCAGCATCCTGGGTTCACTGGCAGAACGCCATCCGCTGCGTCTGGTCGCGTTGGCAGCCGGCGTCGGTGCCCTGCTGGTGGCCGTGCGGCCCTGGCGTTGGTTGCCGCAGGCTGCGCTGTCGTCCTTGCTCCTGTCGGCCCTGTGGCCCCGCGGCGGGCCGTCGCGCTGGCTCAGCGCCGGCGGCCTGGCGAGCTTGCTGGCGAGCGGTGACCTGAGCCGACTGCTGGCCAGCCTGGCCGGACAGGCCCCGGCGGATTCGGCGGCCGATCGCGACGAAGCCACCGATCCAGGCCCCGCTCCGGCCACGCCGTCGTCGCCCGCAGCCACCACGGCGGCCAACGACCCCGCTCCGCGAGAGACCACCGCGGACCCGCTACCACCGGCGGCTGCCGCGACGCGCTGATCCGCGCGCCGCGGTGCGCGTCCGACGAGCGATCTCCCTCGCCCTGCCCGCCTTCGAGACCGTCGGTCGCTTCGCCGATCGCCGGGTCGCGGCAGCGATCGACGTCCCTCGTTCGACGCACACCGCGATGGCGCCGCGTCCTACACGCCCTCGCGTCCGCCGCTGATACCTCGCGAGCACGTGGATTTCTACAGTGAGGTCAACGGTGCAGAACGGCATCGGTTCGGTACAGACCGACGCCGCTCGATCCGCAAAACCTCTCTCAATCCATGAAGTTCCCCGCCCTCCTTCTCTCGGCGACGAGCCTGTTGATCGCCAACACGGCCTCGGCGCAAGCCGAGTTCTTCGATCCTGCGGCGACGCCGATTTCCGCCTGGTACGCGGTGCTCATCGCAGTCTTCGCCGTGCTGGTCGGACTGGGGCTCGTCAGCAGCCAGCGCGATCAGCAAGACAACAACCAGCGGCCTGAGTCTCGGCCCCGCTCGAAGACCAAGTTGCAGCACAGCGGCAGTGCGGATGCCCGCACCTTGCGCCGCAGCAAGCACGACGATCAGTGATGACGACCACACGCAAGGAGTTTCAATGAGGAAGAACATTTCGCACACCGAACCCCTGGCGCTCGACGAGACGGCGCTCGAAGCCGCCGCGACGCATCTGGACGATGGCGCAGTGACGCCGAGTTATGGCCCCTGGCGCGACGGCATCGTCAGGCTGCTCAACGACGCCCTGGCCACGGAGCTGGTCTGCGTGCTGCGCTACAAGCGGCATCACTTCACGGCCCACGGCATGGCATCGCCCAAGGTCGCAGAGGAATTCATGGTGCACGCCAACGAGGAAGCCGCGCACGCGGACAAGCTCGCGCAGCGCATCGTGCAACTCGGCGGCGAACCCGACTTCTCGCCCGACAGCCTGAGCGGCCGCAGCCATGCCGACTACGACACGTCGAGCGAGCTGAAGGCGATGGTCCGGGCCAATCTGGTGGCCGAGCGCGTCGCCGTCGAAAGCTACCGCCAGATGATCGGCCTGATCGGAGACACCGATCCGACCACCCGCCGCCTGCTCGAAGACATCCTGCGTGACGAGGAAGAGCACGCGGACGAAATGAAGGACCTGCTGGAAAGCTGAGCCTTCATCGTTACAACCACTTCCCACAACCCCAAGTCCCCAGGAGATAGACCATGAACTTCCGTACCTTGCTCATCGCGGCCGCCACGGCCACCACCCTCGTCGTCACCAGCGGCTGCGCCGTCCAGCGCGGACAGTCGTCCGTCGGGCAGTACATCGATGACACCACGATCACCACGTCGGTGAAGGCCAAGCTGGTCGAAGACAAGACCGTCGACGCCAGCGCGATCAGCGTCGAGACGCTGAACGGCACCGTGCAACTGTCAGGCTTCGCGAAGACGGCCACCGAAAAGACGCAGGCCGAAGTGCTGGCGCGCCGTGCCAACGGCGTGAAGGACGTGAAGAACTCCATCGTCGTGAAGGGCTGATCCCGCCCTTCGCTTTTTTCCAACCTAGCTGAAGGAGATCCGCACATGAACTGGGACCGCATCGAAGGCAACTGGAAGCAGCTCAAGGGCAAGGCCAAAGAGCAATGGGGCAAGCTCACCGACGACGACTTCGACGTCATCGCGGGACGACGCGACCAGCTCGCCGGCAAGATCCAGGAGCGCTACGGCGTGGCCAAGGACGAGGCCGAGAAGCAGGTGTCGTCGTGGGAACGCAGTGCCAAGGACGACTGGTTCACTGACGGCGGTGGCAACCCGCCTCGCCACTAACCTCCGTCGTCGACACGGGCCCCACGGGGCCCCGCGTTCCTGGACCGACATCCCCGAGCGCAGCGGCCCGGCCTCCCACAGAGGCCGGGCCTTTGTCGTTCCGGACCGGCGCCGCGTCAGAGGGCGAGGAACTGCTCGCGGTAATACGCCAGTTCGTCGATCGACTCGTGGATGTCGGCCAGCGCCGTGTGCGCCTGGGCCTTCTTGAAGCCATCCAGGATCGTCGGCTTCCAGCGCCGCGCCAGCTCCTTGAGCGTGCTGACATCGAGATTGCGATAGTGAAAGAAGGTCTCGAGCGCGGGCATGTCCTTCGCGAGGAAGCGTCGATCCTGGCAGATCGAGTTGCCGCTCATCGGCGACTTGCCGGCCGGCACGTACGCCTTCAGGAACTCGATCACCTGCCGCTCGGCAGCGGCCTCGTCGACGGTCGACGCCTTCACACGGTCGATCAGGCCGCTGCGGCCATGCGTGCCCTTGTTCCACGCGTCCATCGCGTCGAGCACGGCATCGCTCTGGTGCACCGCGAACACCGGGCCTTCGATGCGCACCGTCAGGCCCGGGTCGGTGACGACGACCGCGATCTCGATGATGCGGTCGTTGAGCGGATCGAGCCCGGTCATCTCGAGGTCGATCCAGATCAGGTTCTGCTCGCTCTTGGCAAGCGGGGAGGAAGCGGTGGCGGTGTCGGTCATGGGGGGATCCTTGCTAGCTGCGGATTGTCGGTCAACACGTACACTGACCATCCATGACGACAAGCGTCCTGACCGTGCTTTTCGCGGCTTTCCTGGTCGGCTCCCTGTTGCTGCGGGTCTGGCTCGCCAGCCGCCAGATCCGCCATGTCGCCACCCACCGCCACAGCGTGCCAGCGGCGTTCGAAGCCACCGTGAGCCTGCCGGCCCACCAGCGCGCGGCCGATTACACGCTCGCCAAGCTGCGCCTGGGCCTGCTGACCACCGCCTTCGGCGCCGCGGTGCTGCTGGGCTGGACGCTGCTGGGCGGGCTCGATGCGCTGAACGGCTGGCTGCTCGCCCACGCCCGACCCTCGCTCGGCGATCTGGGCTACCAGCTCGCACTGCTGGCGGCATTCGCTCTGATCACCGGGCTGATCGACCTGCCGTTCGAGGCCTGGACCACCTTCCGTCTGGAGCAGCGCCACGGCTTCAACCACATGACGCCCGGCCTGTGGCTGGCCGACCAGGCCAAGGGCGTGCTGGTGGGCGCGCTGCTCGGGCTGCCGATCGCCGCGCTGATCCTCTGGCTCATGGGCGCCGCCGGCTCGACGTGGTGGCTGTGGGCCTGGGCCGTGTGGGTGGGGTTCAACCTGCTCGTGCTGGTGCTCTACCCGACCGTCATCGCGCCGCTGTTCAACAAGTTCCAGCCGCTCGAGGACGGTGCGCTGAAGGCGCGCGTCGAGGCGCTGATGGCGCGCTGCGGCTTCGCGGCCAAGGGCCTGTTCGTGATGGACGGCAGTCGCCGCTCGGCCCACGCCAACGCCTACTTCACCGGCTTCGGGGCCGCCAAGCGCGTGGTGTTCTTCGACACGCTGCTGTCCAAGCTGTCGCCGCCGGAGGTGGAGGCGGTGCTGGCGCACGAACTGGGGCATTTCAAGCACCGCCACGTCACGAAGCGCATCGTCGCGATGTTCGCTCTGAGCCTCGCCGGCTTCGCGCTGCTCGGCTGGCTGTCGCAGCAGGTCTGGTTCTATGCCGGTCTGGGCGTGCGGCCCAGCCTCGATGCACCGAACGACGCGCTCGCGCTGCTGCTGTTCCTGCTGGTCGGCCCGGTGTTCAGCTTCTTCGTCACGCCGCTGTTCGCCGGGCTCTCGCGCCGTCACGAGTTCGAGGCCGATGCCTACGCCTGCGCGCAGACCAGCGCCCGCGATCTCGGCGGCGCGCTGCTCAAGCTCTACGAGGACAACGCCTCGACATTGACGCCGGACCGGCTCTACGTGCGCTTCTACTACTCGCATCCGCCCGCTTCGGAGCGCTTGGCCGCGATGGGAGCCCTGGCATGACGAAACTGTCCGAACAGCATTGCCTGCCGCAGGCCGAAGGCGCCATGACGCCCTACGAGATCGGCAAGCACCTGCAGACGGTGGTCGGCTGGTCGCTCGTCGACGGTTCGATCGAGAAGACCTACAGCTTCGCGAACTACCACGAGACCATCGGCTTCGTGAACGCGGTGGCCTGGATCGCCAACCGCGAGGACCACCACCCCGATCTCGCCGTCAGCTTCGACCGCTGCGCGGTGCGCTTCAACACCCACTCGGTGGGCGGCATCTCGCTGAACGACTTCATCTGCGCGGCGAAGCTCGACGCCCTGCTCACATGAAGCGCAAGGGGCGCGCTTGACCCGTCCGGTCGAGCTCGACCTGGGTCTCGTGGTGGCCGGGCACGGCCGCCACTACATCGTCGAGACGCCCGAGGGCCGCCGCCTGATCTGCCATCCCCGCGGCAAGAAGAGCGCGCTGGTCGTCGGTGACCGCGTGCGCTGGCTGCCGGTCGGCGGCGACCAGGACGAGGGCGTGATCGAGCACCTGGAGCCGCGCCGCAACCTGCTGTTCCGCCAGGACGAGTGGAAGACCAAGTCCTTCGCAGCCAACCTCGACCAGTTGCTGATCTGGCTCGCGGTCGACCCGCAATTCAGCGAGTCCCAGCTCACGCGCGCGCTGATCGCCGCCGAATCGGCCGGCATCGACGCCACCATCGTGCTCAACAAGACCGACCTGCCGGACGCCGACGCACAGCGCGCCCGCCTCGCACCCTACCGGGCGATGGGCTATGCGGTGATCGAGCTGTCTTTGAAGCACGCGTTCGACGCTGCGTCCGGCACGCTGAACGAACTGCTCGCCGGGCGGACCACGCTGGTGCTCGGCCCGTCGGGCACCGGCAAGAGCACGCTGATCAACGCGCTGCTGCCGGGCGCCCGGGCCCAGGTCGGCGAGATCTCGCAGGCGCTCAACTCCGGGCGCCACACCACGACGACCACCCAGTGGTACTGGCTGGACCGCGCGACGAACAGCGCGCTGATCGATTCGCCCGGCTTCCAGGAGTTCGGCCTGCAGCAGATCGAGGCCCAGCAGCTGCCGGCCTACATGCCCGACCTGCGCGCCCATGCCGGCGGCTGCAAGTTCTACAACTGCACCCACCGCCACGAGCCGGGCTGCGCGGTGATCGCCGCGGTCGAGCGCGGCGAGATCAGCGCCAGCCGCTGGCGCATCTACGGCGACCTGCTGGACGAGCGGGCGCGCACGCGCTGGTGAGGCGGCGGAGCACGGCTCAGTGCCGCACCGGGCTCGATGCCAGGACGTTGACGGTGATGCCATGCGCGCCGAGTTCCAACGCCAGCGCGCGCGTGAAGCCGATGTTCGCGGCCAAAGTGCGTCGAGATCGCCCGGCCCAACCGGACGCGCACCCGGTCACCACGGCCACCCGGCCCTTCAGTCGGCCCCCATCGGTTCGCTCCCTTCCGCTCACTTGGCCATGCAGCCGCCGTCGGCGACCAGCATCAGGCCGGTGGTGTAGCTCGACGCATCCGACGCCAGGTACAGCGCCGTGCCCTTCATCTCGCTCGCGTCGGCGACGCGACCCATCGGCGTGAACGCGGTGATCGCGGCGACGAAGTCCGGATCGTCGTACGCACCTTCGGCCAGCCGGGTCCGGAAGAAGCCGGGGCAGATCGCGTTGACCTGGATGTTGTGCGGTGCGTACTCCAGCGCGAGCTCACGCGTCAGGTTGACGACCGCGCCCTTGCTCGCGTTGTAGGCCGGGATCGGGAACACGCTCGACGCGCCCGCCAGCCCCCACATCGACGCGACGTTGATCAGCTTGCCGCGCCCTTGCCGCACCATGATCTTCAGCGCCTCGCGATCGGTGTGGAAGACGCCCGTCAGGTTGACCGCGAGCACGCGGTGCCAGTCCTCGCTCGGGTAGTCGTGGAGCCGCCGCGGCACGGGGTCGGCGATGCCGGCGTTCGCGAACGTGATGTCGACGGCGCCGAAATGCGCGTCGGCGGCACGGAACAGCGCGACGACGTCGGCCTCGCGCGTGACGTCGCAGCGCAACGCCAGCGCCTCGCGGCCGAGCGCGCGCACACGCGCCGCGGTGCGCTGGTTGCCGGCCTCGTCGATGTCGGCGCAGACCACGTGCGCGCCGGCCTCGGCCATCGCCTCGGCGATCTCGCCGCCCAGCCCCTGGCCGGCGCCGGTGACGACCGCGATGCGGCCACTCAAGTCGAACAGTCGGTGGACGTGCATACCGGTCAGCCGAACGCGAAGCCCTCGTAGCCCTTCGCGACGATGTCCTCGCAGGTGGCCTTGTAGGCCGGGAACCCCCCCAGGTACAGCAGGATCTGCCGCGGCTTGCCCGGCACGTTGGCGCCCATGTACCAGGAGTCGGCTTGCGTGAAGAGTGTCTGGTTGCCGACGTCGGTGACGTGCTGGCACCAGAAGTCCTCGATCGCCTGAGTCGGCTCGATGGCGACGCGACCGGCCTTGCGCACGTCCTCGATGGCCCGCACGATCCATTCGACGTGGTACTCGTTGCCGAGGATCATGTTGAACAGCACCGAGGGACTGCCCGGGCCGGTGGTGACGAACATGTTCGGGAACCGGGCACTCATGATGCCCAGCGCCGTGCGCGGCCCGGCCTTCCACTTGTCACCCAGCGTCTCACCGCCGCGCCCGCGGATGTCCATGTTGCACAGCGTGCCCGTGAGCGCATCGAAGCCGGTGGCCGTGACCAGCGCATCGAGTTCGTGGAAGCGCCCGTCCTGCGTGGTGACGCCACTGGCGGAGAACTTCTGGAACGGCGTGGCGCGAAGGTCGACCAGCGTCACGTTGTCGCGGTTGTAGGTCTCGTAGTAGTCGGTGTCGGCGCACAGGCGCTTGGTGCCGAACGGGTAGCCCTTGGGCACCAGCATCTCGGCCACCTTCGGGTCCTTGACCTTCTGGCGGATCTTGCGGCGCGCGAACTCGGCGAGCGTCTCGTTGGCTGCCGGGTCGACCAACAGGTCGACATACGAGGTGTAGAAGCTCAGGCCCCCCATCGCCCAGCGGGCCTCGTACTCGCGTTCGCGTTCCTCGGGCGTGGCGTCGAGCGCGCGATCCGGGTTCGCAGGGAAGCGGGAGATGCCGAGGGTGGAGTTCCATTCGCGCCGGCGCAGGTCGGCGTACTCGGCCTTCTGGATGCGCCGCTGGTCCTCGGTGAGCGGATGGTTCCAGGCCGGGATGCTGAAGTTCGGTGTGCGCTGGAACACCGTCAGGTGCTTGGCCTGCTTCGCGATGTGCGGGATGGCCTGGATGCCCGACGAGCCGGTGCCGATGATGCCGACGCGCCGACCACCGAAGTCGACGCCGCCGCGCGGCCACGCCGCGGTGTGATAGCACTGCCCCGCGAAGTCGCCGATGCCTTCGACGTCGACCTGCTTGGGCGTCGACAGGCAGCCGGTCGCCATGATGCAGAACTGGGCCGAGACCGTCTCGCCGCGGTTGGTCGTCACCGTCCAGCGGCTGGACTTCTCGTCGAAGTGGGCCGACTCGACCCGCGTCTCGAGCTGGATGTCACGCCGCAGGTCGAAGCGGTCGGCCACGTGGTTGATGTACTTCAGGATGTCGGCCTGGTCGGCGTAGCGCGCCGGCCAGTCCCATTCCTGCTGCAGTTGCTCGTCGAAGGAGTAGGAGTACTCGATGCTCTCGATGTCGCAGCGCGCACCGGGGTAGCGGTTCCAGTACCAGGTGCCGCCGATCCCGTCGCCGGCCTCGTACACCCGCACCGAGAGGCCCTTCTTGCGCAGCAGGTGCAAGGCATAGAGGCCGGCGAAGCCGGCGCCGACCACGACGACATCGAGCGAGGTCCGCTCACTGCGGCCCATCGGGCCCGGGGTAGAGATTGCCTTGTCCATTGCGTGTTGTCCCTTTCGTTGCCGGCCGCGCGAATGCGCACACGGTGCGCCGATCTGCAGCGGATCATCGCGATGATCGAAGCCAAACGCCCCCGCCCGCGGGCTAGTTTTTGGACGACGCGCGGGCTAGTGGTTTCCCGTAGGCCTCTGCACAACGGCGGGCCGAACGGGTTTGCACCGCAGCAAAGCTCAGGCTGCGTAGGCAGAATCTCCGCGCCGACGTCGTTCCCGTCTCTCCTCCGGTTTCCCGCCCTTGAAGATCGCCGTACCGGCCGGCTTCGCGCCGCTGCCGTTGAACCACAAGATCCTGCCCCCGCGAGCGCACCGCCACGCGGTGGAGCGCAGCGCGTTGCTGGCCCGCCTGTTCGGCGAAGCCGCAGCGCGGGTCGTGGTCTTCCAGGGTCCGGCAGGCCACGGCAAGACCAGCCTGATGCTGCAGGCCCGGGCCGCCAGCGCGAGCGGCGGTGCCCTCACCGGTTGGCTGTCGCTCGACGAGAGCGACAACGACATCCGCCGGCTGCTCGGCCATCTGCAGGCGCTGCTGACCGTGCTGGGTTCGCAGTCGCCGACCGCGCCGAACGAGGACTACGCCGGGAGTGCCGGCACCATCACACCGCGGTCCGACTGGCTCATCGGCCGGCTGCTCGAACTGGGCCGGCCGGTGGCCCTGTTCCTGGACGACCTGCACGCGATCACCGACCCGGGCGCGCTGCGGCTGCTGCGCGAACTGATCACGAACGCGCCCGACCGCATTCGCTGGTTCCTGGCGAGCCGCATCGTTCCCGAAGTCGGCCTGCCGCGGCTGGTGGTGGGCGACGAGGCCCTGGTGGTCAGCGCCGAGGACCTGCGCTTCTCACGCGAGGAGATGCGCCACGTGTTCGATACCGATCGCGGCTTGAGCGTCAGCGACACCGAGCTCGAGGCCATCTTCAGCGGCACCGAAGGGTGGCCCGCGGCGGTGCAGTTGTACCGGCTCGCGCTGGGCTCGGCCTCGGTGCGTCACTCGCTGGCCAGCGGCCGCGGCGGCGCGCCGCGCGAGGTGGCCGACTACCTCGCCGAAAACGTGCTCGGCCAGCAGGCGCCGCCGGTGCAGGATTTTCTGCTGCAGACATCGGTGCTGTCGCGCATGTCGGCCGCGCTGTGCGACGACGTGCTCGGTCGCAGCGACGCGCAGGAAATGCTCGCCTCGCTCGAACGCGACGGGCTGTTCGTACGGCGCCTGGAGTCGGGCGAAGGCTGGTTCACCTACCACGCGATCTTCGCGAACTTCCTGCAGGAACAGCTGGCGCGTGCGCAACCCGAGCGACTGGCGGCGGTGCATCGCCGCGCCGCCGCCTGGTTCGAGTCGCAGGGTCATCTGGAAGAGGCGCTGCACCACCATCTCAGCGCCGGTGACGACGACCGAGCCTGCGAGGTCTTCGACCGCTGGTCCGACGCGCTGGTGCCGGACGGTCACTTCGCCACCGTCGACCGGTGGTCGCACCGCTTGCCGGCCGATGCCGCGTCGCGGCGGCCGGGCATCGCGGTCAAGCTGGCCTGGGCCTTCACCTTCCTGATCCGGCACGAGCAGCTCGCACCGCTGCTGCCGGTGCTGCGCACCAACCTGGCGCGGCGCCTGGTTGAAGGCGACCCGCGTCTGGCGCTGTCGATGGCCGCCATCCTGCAGGACGATCCGGCACGCGCGCTGGATTACGTGGCGCATACAGAGCACCGCGAGCCGACGTCCAACCGCTTCCGGAATTTCGAACTCGCCGCAGGTCACAACGTGCGCGGGTTCGTCGGCATGATGCGAGGCGAGTTCGGACCGGCGCTGCACAGTCTGGCGCAGGGCCGTTCGCTCAGCGAGCAATCGAACGCGACGTTCACGCTGGCCTACTCGCTGGTGCACTCGGGCCTGACGCTGGTGGCGCAAGGGCAGTTGCCCGAAGCCGTGGAGCACCTGCGCGGCGCGATCTCGGACCGGCGCATGGTGCTGGAGGAATCGGTCTCCAAGGCCTGCCTGGCCTGTGCGCTGGTGATGGCGCTCTACGAAGCCGACCAGACCGGCGACGCGCTGGCGCTGTTCGAGCAGTTCCACGACATGATCGTCGAGGCCTCGCTGCACGACTACCTGGTGGTCTGCTATCGGGCGGTCGCCCGCATCCGCGACCAGCGCGGCGAGCTCGCGCTCGCGCTGGAGACCCTGGAAGAGGCCGAACGGCTGAGCTACAACGGCCGCTGGCCACGCGCCGTGCAATTGATACAGGGCGAGCGGGTGCGCCGCGAACTGGTCGCGGGCCGCGTCGATCGGGCGCAGACGCTTGCCACCAGGCTGCACCCGGACGGCCGGAGCGATACCGACGACTGGGTGCGCTTCTCCGAGGAGACCGACGGGCCGCGCATCGGCCGTATCCGGCTCGACCTGCATGGAGGGCGTGCGGTCCAGGCGCTCGACGAGATCGGCGCCTGCCTGGCGGCCGCACAGCGCCAGGGGCGCGTGCACCGACAGATCCGGCTGCAAACGCTGGCCGCGCTGGCGCACCAGAGCCTGGGTCAGACGCGGCCGGCTCACCGCTGCCTGCAGCTGGCCCTGGAACTCGCGGCGCCCGGCCGCTACGTGCGCATGTTCCTCGACGAAGGCCCGGCACTGGCGGCGCTGCTGCGCGCCCATGCCAACCTGCCGGCCGCCGCCCCCGAGAACGGCGCCGAGGCACGCAACCTCCTGGGACGACTGATCGAGATCAGTGGCACCGAGCCCGCCCCTGCGGACACCCCCTGGCGTGCCGCGGCGCTGGAACCCCTCACCAAGCGCGAGCACAAGGTGCTCGCGATGCTGGTCGACTACCTGTCGAACGAAGAGATCGCCAGCGCGCTGTGCGTGAGCCGCGACACCGTGAAGTTCCACGTCCGCAACATCTACTCGAAGCTCGGCGTGAAGACGCGGCTCGAGGCCATCCGCATCGTCAAGACCGCCGAAACGTCGAGCCGCTAGAGCGCGGTCGGACCCGCATCACGAAAAAGGGCTGCCTCGCGGCAGCCCTGATCGTTCAGGCGGAAGCTTCGTCGTGCTCAGCGGCCGTCGCGCGAACCGAAGCGCGGCGCGCCGTCACGGCGCCCACCGCCGAAACCACCACCCGCCGGGCGACCGCTGCGGCCCTGGCCGTGGCGCTGACCGGGCATCGGCTTGGCCGGACGCGCCTTCTGCGGCGTCGGCTCCAGGCCGACGATCACGCTGGCCTCGATGGGCTGGCGGGTGAAGGCCTCGATCGCACGGATCTTGCCGCGCTCGCGGTGCTCGGCGATGGTGATCGCGGTGCCGCTGCGGCCGGCACGGCCGGTGCGGCCGATGCGGTGGACGTAGTCCTCGGCCTTCATCGGCAGGCCGAAGTTGATGACGTGGCTGATGCTCGGCACGTCGAGGCCGCGCGCCGCCACATCGGTGGCGACGAGCACGCGCACATGGCCGTCACGCACGTTCTGCAGGCGACGGTTGCGCACGGCCTGCGGCATCGCGCCGTGCAGCGCGACGGCCGAGTGGCCCTGCTGCTGCAGCGCCTCGGCGATGGCTTCGGTGTCGACCTGGGTGCTGGCGAACACCACGGCCTGGTCCACCTCGGCATCGCGCAGCCAGTGTTCCAGCAGCGCCTGCTTGTGGCCCATGTTGTCGGCCCAATGCAGCGTCTGGGTGATGTCGGTGTGCACGTCATGGGCGGTCGCCAGTTCCAGGCGGCCGGGCGAGCGCATCAGCTTGCTGGCCAGCGCCATGATGCGCGGCGCGAAGGTGGCCGAGAACATCATGGTCTGGTCGCGCTGGGCGGTGGCTTCGGCAATCGCCGCCAGGTCCTCGGCGAAACCGAGGTCCAGCATGCGGTCGGCCTCGTCGACCACCAGCACCTGCGTCGCGTCGAGGCGGATCTGACCGCGGCTGTGCAGGTCGAGCAGACGGCCGGGCGTGGCCACGACGAGCTGCGCACCGCGCAGGTCGAACAGTTGCTTGCCGAACGGCATGCCGCCGACGATGGTGGCGATGCGCAGGCCGCGCGCCGCGTCGCGCAGCGGGTGCTGCTTGGCTTCGGCACGCAGCGCTTCACCCACGCCGCGCATCAGGTCGATCGCGTCGGCGGTCACCTGCTGGGCGAGTTCACGGGTCGGGCACAGCACCACGGCGCGCGGCGTGGCGACGCGGGTCTGTTCGACGGCGCCGGCATTCAGCAGGCGGTGCAGCATCGGCAGCAGGAAGGCCGCGGTCTTGCCGCTGCCGGTCTGGCTGCTCACCATCCAGTCGCCGCCCTTCAGGGCAGCGGGGATGGCTTGTTCCTGCACGCTGGTAGGCGCAGTGAAGCCGAGCTGGGTCACGGCATGCAGCAGCGGAGCGGCAAGACCAAGGGATTCAAAATTCGAAGCAGTCACGAAGCATCCCCGCCGGGTTGCCGGCGGGTCCGTCATCGCCGCATGCAGAGATGCGGCAGGTTGGTCCAAAACACATCGACCAACAGACGGACTGCACTGGGTGCAATGGCCCCGATGGGAAACGGGTGGGGCCGGACTGGTGACGATGCACTGACCCTCGGGGCCCGCGCTGCGGGTGAGGGAGGCTGCTTTTTGCAGCGCAACAAGGATTGTCGCACATCCGGACGGCTCGTGCCGACTTCCGGCCCGCCTGTCGCCAGGCGGACAGGCCGCCGACGGGGACTTCCTACAATCGAAATGTCTCCTGCCACTCCCTTCTTTTCCCGCGATGACGACCTTCCCGTTCCTCGAAACGCTCGGCCACGGCATCACCGCGATCGACACCGGCTTCATGCGGCAGCGCTTCGATGCGGCCTATCTCCTGGTCGAGGGCGGCCGCGCCGCCTACATCGACAGCGGCATCAACGACGCGCTGCCGCGTCTGCTGGCAGCGCTCGACGCGGAAGGTGTGGACCGCGAGGCCGTCGACTACGTGATCGTCACCCACGTGCACCTCGACCACGCCGGCGCCGCCGGCCTGCTGATGCAGCAGTTGCCGAACGCCCGGCTGGTGGTGCACCCGCGCGGCGCGCCGCACATGATCGACCCGAGCGCACTGGTCGCGGGCGCCAGTGCGGTGTACGGGGCCGAGGAGGTGGCCCGCACCTACGGCACGGTGCAGCCGGTGCCGGCAGAGCGTGTGCTCGCCAGCCACGATGGCATGGTGCTCGACCTCGCCGGCCGGCCGCTGCTGCTGATCGAGACACCCGGCCACGCGCGACACCACCATTGCATCTGGGACGAGCGCAGCCGCGGCTGGTTCACCGGCGACACCTTCGGCTTGTCGTATCCGGAGTTCCGGACCCCGGGCGGTCGCTACGTGCTGCCGACCACGACGCCGGTGCAGTTCGAGCCCGGCCCCTTGAAGGCCTCGATCGCGCGCATGCTCGAGAAGCGCCCGGATTGCATGTACCTCACCCACTACAGCCGCATCGACGAGGTCGATTCGTTCGCCGAGCAGCTGTTCGAGCAGATCGATGCGATGGTCGCACTGGCGCGACCGCTCGCGACGGCCGACGACCGCGAGCTTCAACTGCGCCGCGGCCTGGCGCAGCTTTATCGCAAGAGACTCCGGGCCGCCGGCAGCGAACTCTCCGACGCAGACATCGACGAGTTGCTGACGGTCGACGTGGAGCTCAACGCGCAAGGCCTGGCCGTCTGGCTCGACCGCGAAGCGCGCAACGCGCAGGCGCCCGCCACCGGCGCACGCTGAGCAAGGGTGCAGGCTTCGGGCCGCGCCGTGACGCACGTCACGGCGCTGGTGGTGGGCCGGGGGACTGGTGTTGCGCTGCGTCAAACGGTGTGGGCGACGTGCTGTCGATGATCCAGGTGCACTCACCGATGCGCCAAAGGATCCCATGCGCCTGAACACCCCCGTGACCGCCAGCGAGTACCCCTTCCCCACCGGCGAGACCCTGGTCTCGACGACCGACCTGAAGGGGCGCATCACCTACTGCAACCCGGCCTTCATCACGGTCAGCGGCTACGCCCGCGAAGAACTGCTGGGGCAGCCGCACAACATGATCCGCCACCCGGACATGCCGGAAGAAGCCTTCCGCGACATGTGGACCACCATCGCCTCCGGCCAACCCTGGTCGGCATTGGTCAAGAACCGTCGCAAGGACGGCAGCTGCTACTGGGTCACCGCGAACGTCACGCCGCTGATGAGCGGAGACCGGCCGACCGGCTACATGTCGGTGCGCACGGCCCCGGATCGCGCCGACGTCGAGCGCGCCGAGCATCTCTACGCGGTGATGCGCGCCGAGAAGGCCGCCGGACAACAGGTCCACCGTTTCGACGCCGGCCGCCTGCGGATCGACACCTGGGCGGGCCGCCTCTCGAACGCGCTGCACCTGCCGGTTCAGGTGAAGCTCGGCGTCGTCGCTGCGCTGCTGGGATCGACCGGCTTCGTGACGGGTGCTGTCGTCACGGGCGGCCGCCTGCTGCCGATGCCGGCGCTCGGCCCGGCGCTGGCGGCCGGCGCCACGCTGCTGCTCTGCTCGGTGGCGGCTGCCGCCACCTTGCACCGGATGACGGTGGCTCCGCTCGCACGTCTGGTGCAGTTCGCCAATCGCATGGCCGCCGGCGACCTGACGCAGAAGATCGACAACGACCGCCACGACCTCGTCGGCCAGCTCACGAAGGGGCTGAACCAGTTGAACGTGAACCTGCAGTCCATCGTGCGCGACGCGCGCAACGAGATCGAGCAGATGCGCGTCGTCACCGGCGAGATCGCCTCGGGCAACCAGGATCTCTCGGGACGCACCGAATCACAGGCGAGCAGCCTGCAAGAGACCGCCGCCTCGATGGAGCAGATCACCGGCACCGTGCGCCAGAGCGCCGACTCGGCCGAACAGGCCACGCGCCTGGCCGCCCAGGCTACGGCGGTGACCCAGCGCAGCAGCGACGCGGTACAGGACGTCACCCGCACGATGGGCGAGATCAGCGCGTCGTCGCAGCGCATCGGCGAGATCATCCAGGTGATCGACGGGATCGCGTTCCAGACCAATATCCTCGCGCTCAACGCCGCGGTCGAGGCCGCCCGTGCGGGCGAGCAGGGCCGCGGTTTCTCGGTCGTGGCCTCCGAAGTGCGGGCGCTGGCCCAGCGCACCTCGACGGCCGCGCGGGAGGTCAAGCAGCTGATCGAGGACTCGGCCTCCAAGGTCGGCGCCGGCAACCGTCTCACCGACGCGGCCCGCTCGACGATGGACGACGCCCTGCGCACGGTGCAGCAGGTCGGCCATCTGATCGGCGAGATCAGCCACGGCGCACGCGAGCAGCTGACCGGCATCTCGCAGATCAACGAGGCGGTCACGCAGCTCGACACGATCACTCAGCAGAACGCCGCGCTGGTCGAGCAGATGGCGGCTTCGGCGGTGTCGCTGTCGCAGCAGTCGGGCACGCTGGCGGAAACGGTGAAGGTGTTCCGCATCGACGGCGGCACGCCGGCCGCGCCCGATGCGGTGATCTTGCGTCGCTCGATGAGGGAGATTGCCCGCGCTGCTGCCTGATCGCACGGCGATCGCCGCGCTGCCGTGCGGCGCCGGCCGGCACTAAACTGCCTTTGACAAGAGCCCGCCCCGCGCGCGGGCTTTCGACATTCGGGAGCCGAGATGAACGCCGTGAACTTTGCGCTGTCGGGCCGGGTGACCGTGGTCACCGGCGCGGCCCAGGGCATCGGCGCCGCCTGTGCGGAGCGCTTCGCTCGCGAAGGCGCGCCGGTCGCGTTGTGGGACGTGGACGACGCGCGCGGCGCGGTGTTGGCGCAGCGCCTGGAGGGCGAAGGCCGGCGTGCGATCTACCTGCACTGCGACGTGTCGCGCGCCGAGCAGGTGCAGGCCGCACACGCGGCCACGCTGGCCGCCTTCGGGCGCATCGACGTGCTGGTCAACAACGCCGGCATCTTCAAGGCGGCCGATTTTCTCGACGTGACCGAGGCCGATTGGGACGCGGTGATCGGCGTCAACCTCAAGGGCGCCTTCCTTGTCGGCCAGGCCTGCGCGCGCACGATGGCGGCGCAGGGCAGCGGCGCGATCGTCAACATGAGCTCGGTCAACGGCCTGATGGCGATCCCCACGATCGCCAGCTACAACGCCAGCAAGGGCGGCATCAACCAGCTCACGCGCGCGATGGCGCTGGCGCTGGCCGACCACGGCGTGCGCGTGAACGCGGTCGCGCCCGGCACCATCGCCACCGAACTGGCCGCGCAGGCCGTGCTGACCAGCGACGAGGCGCGACAACGCGTCCTCGGCCGCACGCCGTTGAAGCGCCTCGGCGAGCCGGCCGAGATCGCCGACGTGGTGGCCTTCCTCGCCAGCGACGCGGCCAGCTACCTGACCGGCCAGATCGTCTACGCCGATGGCGGCCGGCTGGCGCTGAACTACTCGGTTCAGGCCTGAGCCGCAGCGACGCCGGGCGCCGCCGGGCGCGACTCGCGGATCGGCAGGTGCACCAGCGCCGCGCCCACCGCCAGCAGGATGTCGACGATCCAGATCGCGTCGTAGGCGCCGGTCCACTCGAACGCCTTGCCCCCGAAGTACGCGCCGAGAAAGCCACCGAGCTGGTGCGCCAGCATGACGATGCCGAACAGCGTGGCCATGTGGGTCGGTCCGAAGAACTTGGCGACCAGCCCGGCGGTGGGCGGCACCGTGGCCAGGAAGGTGAGTCCGATCGCGGCCGAGAAGACCAGCATCACCGCTTCCGTCTTCGGCGCCAACATGAAGAGCAGCACCACGACGGCGCGTGAGGCATAGAGGATCGACAGCATCGACTTCATACGCCAGCGCCCGCCACCGTGGCTCAGCGCCCAGCCCATCCCCACGCTGCCGACGATGTTGAACAGGCCCACGATCGCCAGCGACCAGGCGCCGATGGCCGGCGGCAGCCCGCACGCGGCCACCACGCCCGGCAGGTGAGTACCGATGAACGCGACGTGGAAGCCGCAGATGAAGAAGCCCGCGCTCAGCAGCCGGTAGCTGGGATCGGCCAGAGCCCGCCGCACGGCCGCGCGCGTGCCCTCGGCCGGGGCACTCCCGGCGGACGCGAGTTGCCGGGAGTTGCCGCGCAACACCCAGGCGGCCGGCAAGGCGAGCAAGACGATGAACGCCATGCCCTGCATCGCCGTCACCCAGCCGGCCGCGGCCGTGAGGCCCTGCGCGACCGGCGCGAACACGAACTGACCGAAGGACCCGCCGGCATTCACCACGCCGGCGGCGATGCCGCGCCGCGCCGGATCGAGCAGCCGCGTGGTCGCCGCCATCAGGACCGAGGGCCCGGCCATGCCGGCGCCGCCGGCCGCCAGGATGCCGATCGCGAAGATCAGGCCGGCGGTGGTGTGCATGTAGGGGGTGATCGCGGTCCCCAGCGTGACCAGCAGCACCCCGACAAAGATCACGCGCCCCGCGCCGATGCGGTCGGCCACCATGCCCGCAAAAGGTTGCGTCAGCCCCCACCACAGCTGGCCGAAGGCGAAGGCCAGGCTGATGCTGCCGATGCCCAGGCCGGTGCTGGTGTTCAGGGTGCCGAGGAACAAGCCCATCGACTGGCGCACGCCCATCGTCAGCGCGAAGGCACCGGCCGCCGCGAGCAGCACCATCCACAAGCGCGGCAGGGTGCGCGCGGGCCGGAGCACGGTGGTGGCGTCATTCATCGCTGTCGTCCCCGGTTCCGTCGAGCCGTTCCAGGCAATCGTCGATCAACATGTGTAGCGCGGCGACGCGCTCAGCGCCCAGCCGCTCGTTCAGCGCGATCTGGGCCTGCTTCCAGGCGCGCTGCGCCTCGGCCCGCTTGGCCCGCCCCGCCTCGGTCGCGTCGACGAGACGGCTGCGCGCATCGTCACCGGGGCCCAGGGTCAGCCAGCCTTGCGCCAGCAAGGGCTGGAGATTGCGCGTCAGCGTGGACGCCTCCAGGCGCATGCGCCGGGCCAGGTCGCCGGGACGGAGCGGCCCCAGCTTGACCACGTGCGACAGCAGCGAGTACTGGGTGTTCTTGAGTCCGAGTGGCGCCACGTAGGCGTCGTAGTGACGCGTTACCGCGCGGCTGAGCTGCCGCAGCTTCAGGTTGGTGCAGCCCTGCGGGGTCGAGACCGCGGGGCGTGAGGTCGATAGTGTCGTCATGATTTAATTGTAGCTACAATTATTTTATCTACAACTTTCTTATCGACAGACCATGACCGAACCCACCCCATCGATGCCGCCGCCACCCTGGCCCGCTGGCAGGCCGACGAGGCCGCCGTGCGTGCACGGAACCCGCGTTTCGGCGTGAGCCGGCCCGACCAGATCACCTCGTTGAGCGGGCTGCAGTTCTTCGAGGCCATGTTCGCCGGTGAGCTGCCCCTGCCGCCGATCGGCGACACCCTGGACTTCCTGCCGGTGCACATGGAGCGCGGCCTCGCCGTCTTCCAGGGCCGGCCCGGCACACCCCACTACAACCCGCTCGGCTCGGTGCATGGCGGCTGGTACGCCACGTTGCTCGACTCGGCGGTGGCCTGCGCCGTGCACTCGGCGCTGCCGGCCGGCAAGCGCTACACCACCGTGGAACTGAAGATCAGCCTGGTGCGCGCGCTGAGCGACAAGGTGCCGCTGGTGCGTGCCGAGGGCCGGCTGATCCACATCGGGCGCAGCATGGGCACCGCCGACGGCCGCCTGATTGGCCCCGATGGAACGCTGTACGCTCACGCCTCGACCACCTGCTTCGTCTTCGACGCCCCGGCTCCGCGATGAGACTCCTCCACACCATGCTGCGCGTCGGCGACCTGCAGCGCTCGATCGACTTCTACACCCAGGTCCTGGGCATGCGGCTGTTGCGCACCACCGAACGACCTGCGCAGAAGTACAGCCTGGCCTTCGTCGGCTATGGCACGAATCCAGAGCATGCCGAGATCGAGCTGACCTACAACCACGGCGTCGACCGCTACGAGCTCGGCAGCGCCTACGGCCACATCGCCATCGGCGTGGCCGATGTCACGGCCACGTGCGCCGCCGTGCGCGAACGGGCACAGGCGCTGGGCGGCGCGATCACGCGCGAGCCGGGCCCGGTGCAGGGCGGCAGCACGGTGATTGCCTTCATCACCGACCCGGACGGCTACAAGATCGAACTGATCGAACGCCCGTGAAGGGGCCGTTCCGCGTGGTTTTTCGCGCGATCCGCAGCCTCGCTGCCGCTTGACAGGGGCAGGCCTCAGGCCGCAATCTTGTTGCCGTGCAGCAAGCCCTGGATTACGACCCCGAGCCCGCCTCCTGCGCCGTCGAGCCCGGCGCCGTTTCGGTCGCGCCGCTGCGCGATCCCCAGGTGCTGCTCGAACGCACGCTGGCCGGCCGGCCGGCGCGGCGCGACATCTGGATCTTCGGCTACGCCTCGCTGATCTGGCGCCCCGAGTTCGAGGCGGCCGAACAGCGTCTGGCGCGCGTGCATGGCCAGCACCGAGCCTTCCGCATGCGCTCGCGCATCAACCGCGGCACGCCCGAGCGCCCCGGCCTCGTGTGCGCCCTGGTGCCGGGCGGCTCGTGCTCCGGCATGGTCTACCGCCTCGAGCCGTCGCGCGCCGACGCGGAACTGCGCCGTCTGTGGGACCGCGAGATGTTCACCGGCGTCTACGACCCGAAGTGGCTGCAATGCCAGACCCCGCACGGTCAGGTCACGGCGCTCGCGTTCACGCTCAGCAAACGCAGCCCCAACTACATCGGTGAACTGGACGACGACACGCTGATCGGCATCCTGCGCCACGCACGAGGCCGGTTCGGCAGCACGCTCGACTATCTGGTCGAGACAGCCGCCTGCCTGCGTCGCTGCGGCATCCGCGACCCCGCGATCGAGCGCCAGGTGGCGCTGGCGCGGCGCGCCGGTCTCACGGCCTAGCCCGGCCCGGGTTGCCGCCGGCCGAGCCCGCGGGGCCGGACGCAGGCCGAAGGTGCATCATCGTGGCCCCGCAGGCACCGCCTGCCCCACCGACCCGTTTTCGATGCCACACGATCCAGCGATCGACGACGTCCCTCCGGCCGAAGAGCTGCCTGCGACGGAGAGACCCGCCATTGCGCAACCGGTGCTCCTGCACATGCCGGTCGGCGTGCGCAGCCTCTCGCTGGCCGTGCTGGCGGTGCTGGCCTGCCTGGTGGTGCTGCGCTGGGCCAGCGCGGTGTTCATCCCGCTGCTGCTCGGCCTGATGTTCAGCTACGCGCTGTCGCCCATCGTCGATCGCATGGTGCGCTGGCGCATCCCGCGCTCGCTGGCCGCGGCGGTGCTGCTGCTGGCCATCCTCGCCGGTGCCGGCTCGACCGGCTACGCGCTCGGCGACGATGCCAGCGAGCTGATCGAGAGTCTGCCGGCCGCCGCCCAGAAGCTGCGCCAGGCCGTCAGGGCGGCGCGCAACGAGCCGACCAGCAAGATGGAGACGATGCAGAAGGCCGTCACCCAGCTCGAACAGGCAGCGGAAGAGGCCGCTTCCTCGGCCGCGGGCCAGCGCGGCGTGCAACGGGTACAGATCGAGCCGCGCAAGTTCAGCATCCGGGACTACCTGTGGAGCAGCACGCTGGGCCTGGCCTGGCTGATCGGGCAGGCCACCGTCGTCTGCTTCATCACCTACTTCCTGATCGCCTCGGGCAACAGCTTTCGCCGCAAGATGGTGAAGATCGCGGGCCCGACCTTCGCGCAGCGGCGCGTCACGGTGGAGGCGCTGGACGAGATCACCGAGCAGATCCAGCGCTACCTCCTGGTGCAGTTGCTCATCAGCGCCCTGGTCGGCGTGGCGACCTGGCTCGCCTTCCTCTGGATCGGCCTGGAGCACGCCGCCGTCTGGGGCATCGTGGCCGCGGTGCTGAACCTCGTCCCCTACATCGGCTCGATCGCGGTCACCGTGGGCTCGTCCCTGGTCGCCTTCCTGCAGTTCGGCACGCTCGACATGGCGCTGGTGGTGGGCGGCGTGTCGCTGGTGCTCCACTGCATCAGCGGCTACCTGATCACGCCCTGGCTGACCAGCCGCACCAGCCGCATGAGCCCGGTGGTGGTGTTCGTGGGCGTGCTGGCCTGGGGCTGGCTGTGGGGCATCTGGGGGCTGCTGCTCGGCGTGCCGATCCTGATGGCCGTCAAGGCCGTGTGCGACCGCGTCGAGGACCTGAAACCGCTGGGAGAACTGCTGGGCGACTAGCCGAGACCGCGCACGCGGCGGTGACCGCGCGGTCAGTCCACCGCGGCTTCGCCGGCGTGCGCCGCGTGCAGGCTGCGCAGTTGCTGCAGGTCCTGCTCGGTATCGACGTCCAGCAGCACCCCACCGTCCGGCACCTCGACGCCGAACGCTGGATAGCGCGCCACCAGACGCCGCGCACCCTCGTCGCCGCTGAGCCGCGCCAGTTCGGAGTACAGCTCGGCGGCAAACGCCACCGGGTGGCCCCGGCGCCCTCGGTGCTGGGCGTACACGATGGGGTGGTGCGGCATTGCGGCCGCCACGGCGCGCAGCGTGGCGGGCTGCACCAGCGGCATGTCGCCGGGCAACACCAGCCAGCCGCTGGCATTCGAGCGGGCGGTCACGCCGGCGGCGATCGAGTACCCCATGCCCAGCAGTTCATCGTCGCCGGCGCCAGGCAGCACGACCACATCGCGTGCCGCGATGGTGGCGGTCACGCGGGCATGCAGTGCTTCGGTCGTCACCACGACCACCGGCAGCCGGCTCTGGACCACATGCGAGAGCGTCGTCTCGAGCACCGTCGAGCCGCCGAACGGCTGCTCGAGCTTGTGGGCGCGTTCACCCCGCCCGCCGCGAAAGCGCGCCCCGCGCCCCGCCGCCAACACCACCACCACCGGCCCTTGTCGCACCGAACCCTCCCAGATTGCGCTCTGTCATCACCGGCCGGTCGATGCGGCCGTCCGTGATGCGATCAAACCGCGACCCCGTGCAAACCGGAAGTGGGAGCTCTACCTAAGGCCTCACCCGCGGACGCAGGCGTTCAATGCTCCACCCGGCGGGCCATGGCGCTCCACGCCCGGCCAGCCCGAGTGGTAACCCGGACGCTCGAACGCCCGCGCAAGCGGCGGCCGGCGATGCGCGCCGCGCGTCAGGCCAGCGTGTCGAACGGCAGCTTGCGCAGCCGCTTGCCCGTCAACGCGGCGACGGCATTCGCCACGGCCGGCGCAATCGGCGGCACACCGGGTTCGCCCAGGCCGGTGGGCGGATCGTTGCTCGGCACGAAGTGCACCGCCACCGGCGGCGCATCGGTGATGCGCGGTGGCGCGAAGTCGCTGAACTGACTCTGTTCCACCACCCCGTCCTTCAGCGTGATCGCGAAACCGGGCTGGATCATCGACAGGCCGAACACCGCGCCGCCCTGGATCTGCGCCTCGGCGGCCGTCGGGTTGACGACCTGATTGGCATGCACGCCGGCCGTCACCGCATGCACCTTGGGCCGGCCCTCGACCACGGACACGTCGACCACGTAGGCCACCACCGAACCGAAGGACTCGTGCACCGCCACGCCCCAGGCGTGGCCGGCCGGCAAGGGCTTGCCATAGCCCGACTTGTCGACCGCGAGCTTCAGTGCGGCCACGTGGCGCGCATGCTTCTTCGGATCGAGCTTCGCGAGCCGCCAGGCCACCGGGTCCTGCCCCGCTGCACGGGCCACCTCGTCGGCCAGCGTCTCCATCACGAAGCCGGTGTGGGTGTGGCCGACCGAGCGCCACCACAGCACCGGCACCGCGACGTCCGGGTGCGTGGCGCGCAGACGCATCGGCATCCCATAGGTGTTCTCGACCACGCCCTCGGTCATCGTGTGGTCGATGCCGTCCTTGACCAGGAAGGCCTCGAACGGCGAGCCCTTCACCAGCGACTGTCCCACGATCACGTGATCCCAGCCCTGCACCTGGCCCTGGGCATCCAGCGCGATGTCGACACGGTGCAGGTGGGCCGGGCGGTAGTAGCCGCCCTTGATGTCGTCCTCGCGACTCCACATCACCTTCAGCGGCGACTTGGCATCCTTCGCGTACCAGGCCTTGGCGATGCCGGCGGCCTCGCGCATGTAGTCCGAGCTCGGCACCGCGCGCCGTCCGAAGCCGCCACCGGCCGGCAGCGTGTTGAGCGTGACCTGCTCGGGCTTCAGGCCCAGCGTCTGCGCGATCGCCATCTGGTCGACCGTCTGGAACTGTGTGCCGGCCCACACGGTCGCGCGGTCGGCCTTCAGCTCGAAGGTCGCGTTCAGCGGCTCCATCGGCGCGTGCGCCAGGTAGGGGAACTCGTACTCGGCGCTGATCTTCTTCGGCGCCGTCTTCGCGGCGGCCTCGATCGCTGCGCCGTCGCCGGCGAGCGCCACATGCTTCGGCGCCTTGGCTTCCTCGCGGTACTGGGCCAGCAGCTTGTCGCTGCTGACGGTGCCGCCGACGCCGGCCTTCCAGCTCACCTGCAGCGCCTCGCGGCCCTGCTTGGCGGGCCAGTAGCCGTCGGCGATGACGGCCAGTCCACTGCCGCCGCGGTCGGTCGGCACCTGGAACACGTCGATCACGCCCTTGATCGCCTTCGCCTTGCTCGCGTCGAAGCTCTCGACCTGGCCTCCGAAGGTCGGTGCACGCAGCAGCAGCGCGACCTTCATCCCCGGCAGGCGCTGGTCGATGCCGTAGTGCTTCTTGCCCGACACGGTGGCGACCGCATCGATGCGCCCCTGACCGTGTCCGATGATGTTGAAGTTCTCCGGCGTCTTCAGCACCACGGTCGCCGGCACCGGCTGCTTCGCCGCGGCTGCCGCCAGCGAGGCATAGGTGGCGCTCTTGTTGCCGTGACGGACCACGCCTGCACCGGTCTTGCAGGCCTCGGCCGGCACCTTCCACTGCGCGGCCGCTGCGGCGACCAGCATCACGCGGGTGGCCGCGCCGATCTGGCGGTACTGCAACCAGGAGTTCGGCACGGCGCTGGAGCCGCCGGTCATCTGGATGCCGAACAGCGGGTCCTTGTAGGCCTCGCCCGCCGGCGCGAGGCTGGCGCGCACCTGCTTCCAGTCGACGTCGAGCTCTTCGGCCACCAGCATCGGCAGCGCGGTCAGCGCGCCCTGGCCGAAGTCGAGCCGGTTGACGCGGATCTCCACCGTGTTGTCGGGATGGATCTTGATGAAGGGGCTGGGGTCGACCGGCTTCTTCGGCGCGGCGGGCGCGCCCTCCTCGGCGGCCAGTGCAGCGGGTGCCGACCAGGTGACGGCCAGGCCGCCGCCGCCGAGCGCGCTGAGCTTGAGGAAGCCACGACGGTCGAATTCGCCGGAGCGAGCGTCGGTGTCGGGGGCCGGCGACTGGCCGGCGAGGCGTTTGGCGACGAGTGCGAAGTCCATCGGGGCGTCCTCAGGCGATGCTCTTCGCGGCGTCATGGATGGCGGCGCGGATGCGTTGGTAGGTGCCGCAGCGGCAGATGTTGCCGGCCATCGCGGCGTCGATGTCGGCGTCGCTCGGCGCCTTGTTGGTCTTCAGCAGGCCGGTTGCGCTCATGATCTGGCCGCTCTGGCAGTAGCCGCATTGCGCGACGTCGTGCTTGATCCAGGCCGTTTGCACCGCCTTGCCGACCTTGTCGTTGCCGACGGCCTCGATCGTCGTGACCTTCTTGCCCGCGACCATCGACACCGGCGTGATGCAGGAGCGCGTGGGCTGCCCGTCCACGTGGACGGTGCAGGCGCCGCAGGCGGCGATGCCGCAGCCGAACTTGGTGCCGGTCATCGCCAGGTCGTCGCGCAGGGTCCACAGCAGGGGGGTGGCCGGGTCGACATCGACGCTGGTCGCCTTGCCGTTCAGTGTGAAGCGCGTGCTCATGGTTTCTCCCGATTCTGGAAGTCACGGACTGTGCTCCGTGATGCCGGACGCATCGCGGCGGTGCGCGGAATCCTGACCGAAAGCCAGGGCCAAGTTGGCCTTTCACCAGCCGCCTACACTTTTGTGCATGCGCCCCGACATTGCCGACCTCCGCAAGAGCTACGAACAGGACGAACTCGACGAGGCCCATTCGGCCGCCGACCCGCTGCAGCAGTTCGAGCAGTGGCTCGATCAGGCGCTGAAGGCCGAGCTGCCGGAGCCCAACGCGATGACGCTCGCCACGGTCGGCGCCGACGGTCGCCCCTCGACGCGCGTGGTGCTGATCAAGGGCTGCGACGTGCGAGGCATCGTCTGGTACACCAACTACGAGAGCCGCAAGGGCCGCGAACTGGCCGCACACCCGTTCGCGGCGCTGCAGTTCCACTGGGTCGATCTCGAGCGCGTGGTGCGCATCGAAGGCCGGGTCGAGAAGGTCAGCGACGCCGAATCGGACGCCTACTACCGCTCCCGGCCCCTCGACTCGCGCCTCGGCGCCTGGGCCTCGCCACAGAGCCAGGTGATCGCGTCGCGCGCGGTGCTGGTGGCCAACGCGGCCAAGTACGGCGCACAGTTCCTGCTGAACCCGCCGCGCCCGCCACATTGGGGCGGCTTCCGGCTGCTGCCGGATCGCTGGGAGTTCTGGCAGGGCCGCAAGAGCCGCCTGCACGACCGGCTGCGCTACACGCAGCAGGCCACCGGCGGCTGGCTGCGCGAGCGCCTGGCGCCGTAGCGCCAGGCACGCATCAGAACGCGACGCGCAGGCCGGCGCTGAGGCTGCGCCCCGGCAACGGCGCCAGATCGCGCACCGTCACCACCGAACCGGCGTTGTAGGCCAGCCGGTCGGTCAGGTTGTCGAGCTTGACGAAGAACAACGCGTCGTTGCCGTCCCAGGCCAGTCGCTTGCTGAGGGCCAGGTTGATCAGCGTGTAGCCGGCGGTGGCTTCGTCGTCGTCCGGCACGCGATCCTGCTTCTGCGCACGCACCACCTCGCCGCGTAACGTCCAGCCCTCGAGCCCGTACGCCGCGCCGAGCTTGACGCGCAGCGGCGCGATGCGCGGCAGGGGCTCGCCGGTGCTGCGGTTGGTGGCCCGGACCGCATCGAGCTGCGCTTCCAGGTCGATCGTCCGGGCGCCTTCCAGTACGCGCCAGGCGCCTTCCAGCTCGAAGCCGCTGAGCCGCGCCCTGACCCCCTGGAAGGCATAGACCGGGAAGGCCTCGCCTTCGTCGCTGACGAAGTCCGGTTCACCGGTGCGCAGCAGCGCGATGTAGTTCGAGAAGTTGCTGACGAAGGCGCCGGCCCGCAGCCGGTCGTGCCCGGACTTCCATTCCAGCGCCACGTCGAGGTTGCTGCCCTTCTCCTTGCCCAGTTCCGCATCGCCGCGCTCGAAGGCCGCGGTGGCGATGTGCACACCGTTGGCGAACAGCTCGTAGTTGGTCGGCGCGCGTTCGGTGTAGGCCAGGTTGCCGTTGAGCTGCCAGCCGCTGCCGAATGCCGGGGCCAGGTCCCACACGCCGCCGACGGCCGCGCTGCCGGCCGTGTAGCGGCGGCTCTGCGCGTCGCCGAACTTCGGGTCTGCGGCGCCCGCATCGCCTTCGGACTCGATGCGATGGCGCTCGACCCGCGCGCCGAAGCTGAGGCGCGAGGCGCCTTGCAGCTTCAATTCCTCATGCGCGAACAGCGCGAGCTGGTCGCTGGTGGTGCTGGGCACGAAAGCCTCTTCGCCCAGTGCCTCGAACCTGGCGTGCTCCGCCTGCAGGCCGAACACGCCCTTCAGGTCCCCGAGCGGCGCGTGCTCGAACTCCAGCCGGCCGTCGCTGCCCTTGTTCTTGAAGGTGGTGCCGACCTCGCCGCTGCCTTCGACTTCCTGGTGCTGGTAGTCGGTGGCCTGCAGGCGCGCGCGCACGCTGCGGATCGGGCCGCCCAGATCGCGCCACTCGCCGGCCAGTGCGAGCTTGTCGCGCTGCATGCGGATCAGCACGTCCTCCTCGGCCACGATGCCGTAGTCGTTGCGGTAGGTGTCGACCGACGCGCCCAGGTAGCCATGGTCCCACTGCATCGATGCGCCGAGGGCGCCGCCCTTGGCATCGCTGGCCGAGTTGACGATGCGGTCGCGCCGCTCGGTGCCGCCGCCGTCGACGGGGCGGTCGAAATCGGGCACGCGCAGGTCGTCGGTCTTGCGTGCGAACACGTCGGCGTGGATCGCCAGGCCGTTGCCGCCGGCCTCGACCAGCGCGCCGGCCGAGCGCTCGCGGGCCGCGCCGCCGCCGCGCAGCTCGAGTGCGCCGCCGATGCCGTCGATCGCGGCCTTGGGGATGCGGTTGTCGATCGCATTGACCACGCCGCCGACGGCACTGCCGCCGTACAGCAGCGCCGCCGGGCCACGCAGCACCTCGAGCCGTTCGACCACCAGCGGGTCGATCGGCACAGCGTGGTCGAAGCTCAGGGCCGAGGCATCGAGCGTGGCCCCCGCGTTGTTGAGCACGCGAATGCGGTCGCCGTCCTGGCCGCGGATCACCGGCCGATTGGCGTTGGGGCCGAAGTAACTGGACGACACGCCGGGCAGGCCCGACAGCGTCTCGCCCAGGCTGCTGCCGCGCTTGAGCACGAGGCCCGGGCCGGCGAGCACGCTGTAGGGGGTGGCGATGCCGTCGCTGTCGAGCGGGTTGCCGGTGACGACGACCGGCGGCAGTGTGGTGTCCGGGGGCGACGCGGTCTGCGCCAACGCCAACAGTGGCGTACCGAGCAACGGAAGAAAGGCGGCGCGAAGCGCCTGCGAGAGGGATGTGAGTGACGAACGCATGCGAAGACCCCGCGCAAGGCGGGCTCCATTCAGGAAGACGGGAACGAACAGCGCCGGGACGACCGCAGTCCGTCCCGAAGCGCCGATGGCGCAGGGCCGCGCTCGGCCACGGCCGCGGCAGAGCCCCCTGCGAACGATCGATCAGGCGATCGTCGGCGGCGGCGCGCGGGCGCGGTAGGCGAGCCGGACGGCGCCCGAGGGCGGCGTCGGCACCGGTGCCGCGAGATGGCCGGGCGACAGCGCCGGTACGGCATCGACGCTGCCGGAGGAGGCGGCATCCCCCAGCGAGAGCTGGTCGTAGAGATGACAGGCAGGCGTGCCGCGCTCGTGGCCGAACAGCGCCTCGATCCCGTGCGCGGCGGCAGATGTCCCGCCATGCGCCTGCCCCTGCGGCGCGGCGATGGCAACGACCGTTCCGGAGACCCCACCGTGCACGCTGCGGTGCGCCAGCCCGAGCACCTGCGCCCACAGCAACGCGGCGCACAACAACACGCCGAGCCAGAGGCGCGGAGCGGCGGGCGAACGACGAGCGCAGGCTTTCACGGAGGCAAAGGGCCGGAGCGAGGGCCCGCCAGTATGCGGCACCCTCCGCGGATCAAACCTTGCGGCGCGACGCGAAGGTCTTGCGGAACTTCTCCACCTTGGGCGCGACCACGAAGGCGCAGTAGCCCTGTCCCGGATGCTGAACGAAGTAGTTCTGGTGATAGGCCTCGGCCGGCCAGTAATTGAGCTCCGGCTTCACCTCGGTCACCACCTTGCCGCGCACGCCGCCGCTGGCCTGCAGCTCGGCAATGACCTCGTGCGCAATGCGCGCCTGCTCGTCGTTGTGCGTGTAGATGCCCGAGCGGTACTGCGTGCCCACGTCGTTGCCCTGGCGGTTGGGCGTGGTCGGGTCGTGCACGACGAAGAAGATCTCGAGCAGCTCGCGAAAGCCGATGCGCTGCGGGTCGAACTGCACGCGGATCACCTCGGCATGACCGGTCTCGCCACCGCAGACCTGTTCGTAGCTCGGATCGTTCACGTGGCCGTTGCTGTAGCCGGACTCGACGGAAACGACGCCGTCGACCTCCTGGAACACGGCCTCGGTGCACCAGAAGCAGCCGCCGCCCAGGGTGGCGGTCTCTAGATTCTCAGAGGTGTTCATCGCTGGACTTCCTTGCAGGTCGGCAGGCTCCGGGGTGGAGCGCGGGGGGAACGGCGGGGCAACGCGTGACAAATGCCCGAACCGCGGCATTAAGCGAGCCAAGGCAATGATGCCGCAGAGCCGCATGGCCCCGGCTCTCCACAATGCGTCGTCCCGACCCACGACAACTTACATGACCGGCCTCGAACCCTTCAAGCCCCTGCTCACCGCACTGGCCCTGCCGCCGGTGCCCTGGCTGCTGCTGATGTTGATCGGCGGGCGCCTGGTGGTCTGGCGCCCACGGGTCGGCATGGTGCTGCTGCTGATGAGCGCGGCGCTCATCTGGCTGAGCGCCTGCCAGGGCACCGGACACTGGCTGCAGTCGACCCTGCTGCCCGCCCCGCCGCCGCTGAGCGACGCCGACATCGCCGGCCTGAAGCCACCCAAGGCCGAGCCCGCGCCGACGACCGCCATCCTGGTGCTCGGCGGCGGCCGCATCCCGCGCGCGCCGGAGTCCGGCACGGCCGACCTGCAACCCGCCTCGCTGGAGCGCCTGCGCTATGCGGTGCGGCTGTCGCGCCAGACCGGCCTGCCACTGGCCTTCAGCGGCGGCATCGGCTGGGGCCAGCACGACGACAGCGGCCTGTCGGAGGCCGAGATCGCGCAACGCATCGCCGAGCGCGACTTCCTGAGACCGATCAAGTGGGCGGAAACCGCGTCGCGCGACACCCGCGAGAACGCCATCCTGAGCGTCAAGCAGCTGCATGCGGCGGGCATCCGCCACATCGTGCTGGTGACGCACGCTTGGCACATGCCGCGCGCACTGCGCGCCTTCCGGCACGCCGGCGGCGACTCGGTGCAGATCACCGCCGCGCCCATGGGCTACTTCGTGCCGGCCGACCGGGGCGTGCTCGAATGGCTGCCGAGCAGTGCCGGCTTCGGCGAGGTACGCGTGGTGCTGCGCGAGTTGCTGGCGCGCGGCGTCGGCTACTGAGCCGACAGCCGCGCGGACCATCGCCCGGCCTCCTCACCCGTTCCAGTTCGCGGCGATCACCGGCGCGAGCGCCGTCTGGTAGTTCGGCGGCAGCGTGGTCTGCCCGGCCGCCGGCGGCGTGAAGCCCGCCATCGCGCTGACCAGGTTCTGCACCTGCGAGTCCAGCAGGGTCTTGCCGTCCGAGGTCTTGAACTGCTCCACGTGGTATTGGCTTCCGAGATACCAGTTGGTCAGCGTGGCCTTGTCGGAAGTGCCGATGATGCTGACCTCGAGGCTGTTGGACACCTTGCGCAGCCAGATCTGCTCGGTCGACACGCCGCTCAGGAACTGCAGCACGTCGGTGTTGCCGGCGGTGGTGTCGTTCTCCTGCAGCGTGTCGGCGCCGTAGCCGCGGCCGAGCACGTAGGTGCGCAGCGCGGTGAGCACGCTCTCGAACACCACCACGACCAGCAGGCCGATGACCAGCACGTCCAGCGTGGTGAGGCCGATGTGCACCAGCACCTTGTCCATCACGACCTGGAAGAACAAGGGGCTGATCAGCGCGAACAACTGCAGGAACAGGCTGATGACCAGCACCTCGCCGAACAGCTTGCGGTACTTGACGAGGCTGGGGATGAACCAGCTGAAGTCGAACTTCGCGAGCTCACCAGCGACGCTGGCGCGGCTTGTGACGAGTAGGAGTTCGCCGGTCCATTGCTCGGTGAAGACGGCGATCGGCTCGATGACCGGGCGGCCGCCTTGGATCTGCTCGCTCGGGTCTTGCAGCAGGACGCGCTGGCCGTCGCATTGGGCCAGCACGACGGTGCGGCCGTCACGCAGCAGGGCCAGTGCGGGAAGCGGGGTCAGGCTCAGGCGTTCGACGCTCGGTCGGCTGAGCTTACCTTTGAGCCCCAGGTGCCTGGCGGCGAGGAGCAGGTCGTCCGTAGACCAAGGCTCGCTGGAAGTCCTGCCGAGTTGGTGCATGACTGCCGCGGGTTCGGCGGCAATGCGGTGCAGTCGTGCCAAAAGGCATAACGCGGCTAGGCCAGCGGGTATCCGGTTGGCGTCTTCCACTCCGGCTTTTTGAGCACGAGCTTCTTCATCGGTAACACGCCCACCGACGGCGACTGCCCCTCCTTTTTCTGCATTCGACAAGCCGCCTTCTCCCTGACGCGCTGTTGAAAATTTGCGTTGGAGGCTAAGTGCGTGCGGCTGATATCCACCCCCCTACGAGGAGGGTGGATGCAAGGTCTTACAGGATCATCGACGGTGACACACGAGCATCACTCAGCCCTTCGGCGACGGGTCTTTCGCTGGGCTCAAAGAAATGCCCCTCCACGCCATCACGGCGGGAGGGGCGAGGTGGCAGCACCACCTTTGGAGATCCGGAGGAATATGGTCCGGGGCTCCTGGTACGCAGAGACTGCGTCCTGGGATTTGCCTGCGTTGCAGGCCCTTGAAGACTAGGCGCCCCGAACGCAGGATGCAAACCGCGCACGCCTATGGCGCCGGCACACCCGATTGCCGCTCGATCGGGTCAGCTCTTTTTCAGCGCCCGCCGGACGCCGGCATCAGAGCCTCGACGATGGCCGCCACCCGCTGCTCGACCGCTGCGTCCATCCGGATCGGGCGGCCCCATTCACGGGCCGTCTCGCCGGGCCACTTGCTGGTGGCGTCCAGCCCCATCTTGCCGCCCAGGCCCGAGACCGGCGAGGCGAAATCCAGGTAGTCGATCGGCGTCTGGTCGACCAGCGTGGTGTCGCGCACCGGGTCCATGCGCGTGGTGATCGCCCAGATCACGTCCTGCCAGCTGCGGATGTCGACATCGTCGTCGGTGACGACGATGAACTTGGTGTACATGAACTGGCGGAGGAAGCTCCACACGCCGAACATCACCCGCTTGGCGTGGCCGGGGTAGCTCTTTCGGATGCTGATGATCGCCATCCGGTAGCTGCAGCCTTCGGGCGGCAGGTAGAAGTCGGTGATCTCCGGAAACTGCTTCTGCAGGATGGGCACGAACACTTCGTTCAATGCAACGCCCAGCACGGCAGGCTCGTCCGGCGGCTTGCCGGTGTAGGTGGAGTGATAGATCGGGTCGCGGCGGTGGGTGATCCGGTCGATCTGGAACACCGGGAACCAATCCTGCTCGTTGTAATAGCCGGTGTGGTCGCCGAACGGGCCTTCGAGCGCATGCAGGTAGCCGCCGCGTTCCTCCAGCGGCACGCCGTGGGCGCTGGTGCCCCGGTACCCAGGCGCCGCGACCGGGATGTGCCCCTCCAGCACGAACTCGGCGCTGGCCGGGACCTGCAGCTTGACGTCGCCTTCCCCCACGCCCGAATCGACCACCTCGGTCCGGCTGCCGCGCAGCAGGCCGGCAAACTGGTACTCGCTCAGGCTGTCGGGCACCGGCGTCACGGCGCCCAGGATCGTGGCCGGGTCGGCCCCCAGAGCCACAGCGATCGGGAAGGGCTGGCCGGGGTGGGCCAGCGCGAAATCGCGGAAGTCGAGCGCCCCGCCGCGGTGGGCGAGCCAGCGCATGATGGTCTGCCGAGGGCCGATGACCTGCTGGCGGTAGATGCCCAGGTTCTGGCGGCTGCGCGGCGTCGGCACCGACTGGGGGCCGCGCGTGATCACGAGGCCCCAGGTGATCAGTGGCCCGGCGTCGTCCGGCCAGCAGGTCTGCACCGGCAGCGTGGCGAGGTCGACGTCCGCGCCCTCCAGCACGACCTCCTGACAGGGCGCGCTGCGCACGCGAGCGGGCTTCATGTCCCACAGGGCCTTGCCGAGCTGGACCAGCCGACCGGCGTCTTTCAGGCCCTTGGGCGGCTCCGGCTCCTTCAGGCTGGCGAGCAGGCGACCCACTTCGCGCAGCTCGGAGGCGCCCGCCGCCCCCATGCCCAGCGCCACCCGGCGCGGGGTGCCGAACAGGTTTGTCAAGACCGGAATTTTGTAACTACCCTGGCCCGACGTCGGTTGCTCGAACAACAGGGCCGGGCCGGCGCGGCGCAAAAGCAAGTCACTGATCGCTGTCATCTCAAGCCGCGTGGAGACTGGCTCCACGACGCGGCGGACTTCCCCCTGCTGCTCCAGGCCGTCCAAGAACTCGCGCAGATCCCGGTATTTCATACTTAATAGCTATTAAGGATCGGTTTGATAGTCTTGACTGGTTATTTAAAGCCTTCCTACACTCCGGCCCGTTCCCGTGAGGGATAACCCGTCCCGTCGACGCTGACCCCGAATGCAGGGTGGTGTCGATGCCGCGGCGGGCGAATTATCGCTGTGGGGTTCGGGCTCTTTGCTCGGCTTCACGCACATCGAAAGGAGAGGCATGACAGCACTCCCGTCTCACCAGCCGCTGCGCCACCTGGCCTCCGCGCTGGGCCGCCCGGTGGCGGTGTTCTTGAAGGATGCGGGCCACGGCCTGCTCGAGGTTTGCCACAACTCGCTCGCCCTGGTCGGTCTGGTGGTGGTGGCACTGTCGTTGTTCTTCGCAGGCCGTGCCGACCTGCGCCACACGCTGGAAGAACACGCGCTGGGCTGGCTGCAGACCCGTCAGGTCGCCCGCGTGGAAGCCGACACCTCGCTGGCCGGTCTGGCGGCGGCCCTGGTCGAGCGCGACGCGGTGGCACGGGCGACCGCCGCCGACCCGGGTGACCTCGATCGTCAGCAGGCCGCTGTGGCGTCCTGGCTGGCGCGCCGCTACCGGGTCGCCCCGGAACCTGTTAGCCGGCTGGTCCAGGAAGCCTGGCAGGTCGGGCAGCGGGCCAAGCTCGACCCGACGCTCATCCTGGCGATCATGGCCATCGAGTCGAGCTTCAATCCGTTTGCGCAGAGCTCGGTCGGTGCGCAGGGCCTGATGCAGGTCATGACCCGCGTCCACGACGACAAGTACGAGGCCTTCGGTGGCAACCACGCGGCCTTCGACCCGGTGACCAACCTGCGCGTCGGCGTGCAGGTGCTGAAGGAATGCATCGCACGCGCCGGCAGCCTGGAGGGGGGCCTGAAGTACTACGTCGGCGCCGCCAACCTCGCCGACGATGGCGGCTACGCCGGCAAGGTGCTGGGCGAGCAGAGCCACCTCCGGTCCGTTGCCGCGGGCCGCAACGTCGCGGTGACGGCCCCGATCATCGTGCCGCCGACAACCCTGCCGGTCGCGGCACCTGCCGAGGCGGCAGCGTCCGCGGTGCCGGCACCGGGCGGCGAGGAGCTTCCCGCAACCCCGTCCCAGCAGGTCGCCCTGCGCTGATCGATCGACCCGCCTTCCGGCACACCGTTGCCGAAGCGGCCGACAGGGCTCCGGTAAACTGCTTCGGCAGCGCGACTGGCGATACGGCCCCCGCGGGCCCGAGGTGGACTCCCACCGGGAAGCGCTGCCGGAAGTTCTGCTGCCTCTGCAGACCCGTTCCGCCGCTCGCCTGGGCAGCCCCCGGCTGCATCCGCATCGCGGATGCGCTGTACTGGGGTCTTCCTGATCGTTGAGAACCGCCACCATGTTCGATCGCCAGCAATCCACCGTCGCGAACGTCGACGCCGAACTCTGGTCGGCCATCCAGGCCGAGAACCGACGCCAGGAAGAGCACATCGAGCTCATCGCGTCCGAGAACTACGCCAGCCCGGCCGTGATGGCCGCGCAAGGCACCCAGCTGACCAATAAGTACGCCGAGGGCTACCCCGGCAAGCGCTACTACGGCGGCTGCGAGAACGTCGACGTGGTCGAGCAACTGGCCATCGATCGCCTGAAGCAGATCTACGGCGCGGCCTTCGCCAACGTGCAGCCGAACTCCGGCTCGCAGGCCAACCAGGGCGTGTTCTTCGCGCTGCTGCAGCCGGGCGACACCATCATGGGCATGAGCCTCGCCGAGGGCGGCCACCTGACTCACGGCATGGCGCTCAACATGAGCGGCAAGTGGTTCAAGGTCGTCAGCTACGGCCTGAACGCCAAGGAAGAGATCGACTACGACGCGATGGAGCGGCTGGCCCACGAGCACAAGCCCAAGCTCATCATCGCCGGGGCGTCGGCCTATGCGCTGCGCATCGACTTCGAGCGCTTCGCGAAGGTGGCCAAGGCCGTCGGCGCCTACTTCATGGTCGACATGGCGCACTACGCCGGGCTGATCGCCGCGGGCGTCTACCCCAACCCGGTGCCGCACGCCGACGTGGTGACCTCCACCACGCACAAGAGCCTGCGCGGCCCGCGCGGCGGGATCATCCTGGCGAACAACGAGGACATCGCCAAGAAGATCAACAGCGCCATCTTCCCCGGCCTGCAGGGCGGCCCGCTGATGCACGTGATCGCGGCCAAGGCGGTGGCGTTCAAGGAAGCGCAGCAACCCGAGTTCAAGACCTACCAGCAACAGGTCGTGAAGAACGCCGACGCGCTGGCGCGCACGCTGACCGAGCGCGGCCTGCGCATCGTCTCGGGCCGCACCGAGAGCCACGTGATGCTGGTCGACCTGCGACCGAAGGGACTCACCGGCAAGGAAGCCGAGGCGATCCTGGGGCAGGCCCACATGACCTGCAACAAGAACGGCATCCCGAACGACCCGCAGAAGCCGATGGTCACCAGCGGCATCCGCCTGGGCAGTCCGGCGATGACGACCCGCGGTTTCGGAGTGGAGCAGGCGGTTCAGACCGCCCACCTGATCGCCGACGTGCTCGACCGCCCGCATGACGAGACCAACCTGGCGGAAGTGCGCGCCAAGGTGGCGCTGCTGACGCGCGAGTTTCCGGTCTACCGTTGAACCTGCCGACCCTTCGCAGGCTCCTCCCTCGCGTCCGGGCCTGAGCCGAGTGCGCTGCCCCTTCTGCGGCCACGAGGACACCCAGGTCGCCGAGACCCGGGAATCCGACGAAGGCGACGTGATCCGTCGCCGACGTCGCTGCCCGTCCTGCGACAAGCGCTTCACGACCTACGAGCGCGCCGAGCTGGCGATGCCGGCGGTCGTGAAGAAGGACGGCAGCCGCAGCGAGTTCGACCGCAGCAAGATCCGCGCGTCGATGATGCTGGCGCTGCGCAAGCGGCCGGTGAGCATCGACCAGGTCGAGGCCGCCCTCGGTCGCATCGAGGAGAAGATGCTCGCGACGGCCGCCAACGAGGTGCCGTCCGCCAAGATCGGTGAGATGGTGATGCGCGAACTGAAGAAGCTCGACAAGGTGGCCTACGTGCGCTTCGCGTCGGTCTATCGCAGCTTCGAGGGCGTCGACGAGTTCAGCCGCCTCATCAAGGATATCTGAAGCCCCGCGCCTGTCACGGCCTCTGAGGCAGCGGCTGCAGCGCTTCCCTCCCCGCTTCCCCCGACAGGGCGACGCGGCCCCAAGATCGCAAGCCTAGATTCGCCTGCATCGTCACCACGACGTCGGGGAGAGGCCATGCGAACGCCGCAACGGGGATTCACCTTCATCGAGACGGGTGCCACGCTCGCCATCCTGGCCATCGCTGCGACCCTCGCGATCCCTGGTTTCCAGGACCTGCTCCAGAGGCGCCACACTGAGGGCGTGGCCACCGAGCTCGCCACCGACCTGCAGTTCCTGCGCTCCGAAGCGGTCGCCCGCAATCAGACGCTGCGCGCCAGCTTCGTCGCGCTGCCCAGCGGGGGCAGTTGCTACCTGCTGCACAGCGGCGCCGCAGCGGCCTGCAGCTGCCAGGCCGACGGCAGCCCGTCCTGCAGCGGCGAGGCGCAGCAGATCAAGGCGGTGCCATTGCCAGCCGGCAGCCGCGTCAGCGTGCAGGCCAACGTGGGCTCCATCGTCTACGACCCACGGCATGGCACAAGCACACCGGCCGCGACGATCCGTGTCACCGGCCTCGACGGCCGCGCAGTGCACCACGTGGTGAACATCATGGGCCGCGTGCGCTCGTGCTCCCCACGTGCCGAGTTCGGCGGCTACCGCGCCTGCTGAGCATGGCACCTCGGCCAGGTCCGGATGTCGCACGCGGTCTCAGTCTCGTCGAACTGGTGATCGTGCTGCTCGTCGTCGGCATCCTGGCGGTGATCGCCTATCCCAGCTTCATGGGGCAGTTGCTCAAGACCCGTCGCATCGAAGCCATCGCCGCGCTGGCCCAGGTGCAGCAGGCGCAGGAACGCTGGCGCGCGAATCACCCCACGTATGCCGACACCCTCACGACGCTCGGCCTGTCGTCGCCCCCGTCCGGCCGCTACCTGATCACGATCGACCGCGGCGCGATCGATGGCTACACGGCCACGGCCCATGCTGCCGGCGCGCAAGCCCTCGACACCGCCTGCTCCAGCCTGAGTCTGACGCTGGGCGGCGGCAACACCCTCCATTCGTCGACTGGCTCCGCGCTCGCAAGCGTCTGCTGGAACCGCTGAGCTCCCGCATGGCGAACGCACGGATGTCCCGGCCGAGAAGCAGCGTCGCGTCCCAGCGCGGCCTGTCGTTGGTCGAGCTGCTCGTCGGCTTCGCGGTCGCGCTCTTTGTGGTCATCGGCAGCATCGTCCTGCTCGTCGACCAGTTGCGCGACAGCCGGCGCCTGTTGCTCGAGGCGCGCGTTCATCAGGATCTGAGAGCCGCGGCCGATCTGATCTCGCGCGACCTGCGCCGTGCCGGCTTCTGGCAACGCACGTCGACCGACAGGCCCAATCCCTACCAGGACATCGCCACCGCCGGTCCAGAGGACGCAGCGAGCGTGCGCTACAGCTTTTCTCGCGACACCCTCGAGAACGACAGCATCGATCCGGCGGAGGCCACCGGCTTCCGGCTCGGCGGCGACACGCTGCAGACGCTGAACGGAGCCAGCTGGCAAGCGATGACCGACCCCGGCACCGTGCGCATCACGCATTTTTCGATCAACCCGCGGGTCAGCGTCGTCCCGCTCGGCCAGTTTTGCACGCCTGCCTGCGCCGCCGGCACGGCGGGCTGCCCCGTGCTGTCGCTGCGCAGCTACGTGATCGTTCTGCGCGGTCGCTCTGCGACCGACGCCGCCGTGCAGCGTGAGATCCGGCAGACCGTGCGCGTTCGCAACGATGCGCTGCCGATCGGCTCCTGCCCCGCCTCGGCCGCATGAAGCCCGGCCGCACACCCCAGCAAGGCGCCGCCGCGCTGGCCGTGGTGATGATCCTGTTGCTGGCGATGACCATCCTGGCTGCCTTCGAGAACCGCAGCCTGCTCTTCGAGCAGCGGAGTTCGGCCAATCAATACCGCTCCACGATTGCTGCTGAGACCGCCGAGGCCGGGCTCGAATGGGCGCAGGCCCTGTTGAACGATGGTCGCCGCCTCGATGCTTACTGCCTCCCGGCCGCGGATCAACCGACCTCGTTCCGTGAACGCTATGTCCCGAAGTCGGCCCCCGATGCCGCCATCGCGCCCGTGACCACCGTTCGTCCCGGTTGCAGCCTGGGTGCGACCGGCCTGAGCTGCCATTGCCCGGACGCCGGCAGCTCGGCCGAGTGGAACGGCAACGGCCCGAGCTTCACCGTCGAGTTCGCAGCCGTCAGCGGCGATCCCCAGGCCCTCAGGATCACCGCCCGCGGTTGCTCCAGCCGCGGTTCACAGTGCGTGCCGGACACCGGATCCGCAATTGCCGATGCCGCGGCGGCCGCTCAGGCCATTTTCAAGCTCCGCCCGGCCCTGCGAACGATACCGGTCGCTGCCCTCACCACCGGGGGCAGCACGGCACTCGACGGCTGGCAACTGGCCAACACCGATCACGCCACGCACGGCCTGCTGATCGATGCGGGAGGCACCCTCACGCTCGGCGGCACGCCGCCGCTCCTGAGCACGCTGCCGGGCAGCCCGGTCGAGAACGCGCTGATCGAAGGCGACGAGGCCCTGGCGCGGCTCGCGGCGGCCGACGCGTCGGGGTCGGCCTTCTTTGCCGCGCTGTTCGGCGGTACGCCGGCGCAATTCGCCGCGGCCCCCGCGACCCGTCGCATCGCCGGGTGCACGGCCGTTTCCTGCGGCGCCGCGCTGAGAACCGCCTATGCGGAGGGCGACACGAGCTTCTTCGTCGACGGCGATCTGCAACTCGACGCCGCCGGCTGGCCCGGCGCAACGGTCGGCAGCGCCGACCGGCCGCTCCTCCTGGTGGTCGGCGGAGCGCTGCGTTTCAATGGCAGCTTCCCCGCCCACGGCCTGATCTACGCGGCCGACAGCAGCTTCGACCCTGGTGGCGCCATCGATCTGCACGGAGCGCTCGTGGCGCGCGGCGGCCTCTCCGGCAGCAGCAACGGTCGCGTGAGCTACAGCCCGGCCGTGCTGCAACGGCTGCGGTCCGCGGCTGGACCCTGGGTGCGCGTGCCCGGCAGTTGGCGCGACGGTCGGTGTGCCGCCACTGATCCGGCCCAGCCCTGCGACTTCCTACCCTGATGCGCCATGCCCACGCTCGAAGCACGTCGTCAGGCATCCGGCTTCACGCTGATCGAGGTGCTGATCGCCGTCGTCGTGGTGTCGATCGGTGCGCTCGCCCTCGGCAGCCTGCAGGTCGCGCTGTCTCGCCATGCGGACGTCGCGCGCCAGCGCACCGAAGCCACCCAACTCGCCATCTCCAGGTTGGAGGAGCTGCGCGGCTTCGAGCAGGTGCTCTCCGAAGCCGGCAAGCAGGCCTACGCCGATCTTCGCAGCGGCAGTGATCAACCCCTCATCGACAGCAACACGCGCTTCGAGCGCCAATGGCAGGTGCAGGGTACGGCCGACGATCCTTATCGCCGCATCGACGTGCAAGTCACCTGGGCCGACCGCAGCGGCGACACGCGCCAGACCTTCGTCAGGCTGGGCTCGCTGATCGCACGCGCGGAACCTGCCGACGCCGGCAGCCTGGGCCTGCCCCAAGGCGACGCCACCGCAATGCTGCGCCCGAAGGGCCGGGCCCTCGACATCCCGATCGAGGCCGAGCGCCTGACCGGACCGAACCACGGCCGCAGTGTCCTGCGCTGGCAAGGTGCGAGCGGCGGCTTCCTCGTGTTCGACGACAGCTCCGGCACGGTGATCGCGCAGTGCGCGACCGCACCGGACGACCGCACCGACATCGCCGCCACCTGCAACCCACTGCCTGCGCTGCTGCTGCGCGGCGATCTGTCGGGCTCCTGGGCCGCCGCAGTGACAGGCCTCTCGTTCACCGCCACGCAGCATCTGCTGGCGATACCCGACTGCCATGTCGCCGATGCCGTCGACCACAACGACGGTCGACCCATCGCGGGCGTGCGCTCCTATGCCTGCCTGATGCGCCCGGGCGACCACGACACCGATGCGGGCACGCCGCGCGCCTGGTCGGGGCAGTCCCGCATCGCACCCGAGCCCGTCGGCACGCAGTCGGTGTGCCGCTACACCACCGCGCCGTCGACAACGCTCAACGAAGAGCATCCGGCCCTCTACAGCCTCGTGACCCGATCGCTCCACCACCAGAACTTCCTGCTGCTGGACGCTGGGGCGTGCCCGGCCAGCACCGCGCTGCATCAGCCGTGAGGTAGCGCGCGAACGTCGCTGGTTCCGCGCCGCACGCCCAGCCTCGCGTATCGTCGAGGGCGTGAAGCTCACTCCCTCCGAATCCTGGGCGCTCGCGCTGCGCAACGCCAACGAAGCCATCGGCCTGTCCGATCCCAATCCCCGCGTCGGCTGCGTCATCACCGCCCCCGATGGCCGCCTGTTGTCCAGCGGACACACGCAGCGCGCCGGCTCGGCGCACGCCGAGGTGGCGGCGTTGCGCGCGGCCCAGGCCGCAGGCCATACCGTGCGCGGCGGCACCGCCTGGGTCACGCTCGAGCCGTGTTCGCACCACGGTCGTACCCCACCCTGCTGCGACGCGCTGATCGAGGCCGGCCTGGCTCACGTGATGATTGCGCTGCAGGACCCGAATCCGCTGGTCGCCGGACACGGCATCAGCCGGCTGCGGGCTGCCGGCATCGACGTGACGGTGCTGGAACCCGATGACCCGGTCGCGATCGGTGCACGCGAGCTGAACATCGGCTTTCTCTCCCGCATGCTGCGTCAGAGGCCGTGGGTTCGCCTGAAGATCGCCGCGTCGCTCGACGGACGCACGGCGCTCGACAACGGCCTGAGCCAGTGGATCACCGGCGACGCAGCGCGCACCGACGGCCATGCCTACCGCAAGCGGGCCGGTGCGGTGCTCACCGGCATCGGCACCGTGATCGACGATGACCCGCGGCTCGACGTGCGGCTCGTCGACACCGTGCTGCAGCCGTGCCGTGTCGTCGTCGACTCCAAGCTCGACATTGCGCTCGACGCCCGCATCCTCGCGCCGCCGGGCGAGCGACTGGTCTACACCGCCAGCGCCCTCACGCGCAGTGCCGCGCCGAAGGTCCGTGAATTGGCCGAACAGGGCGTGTCCGTCCTGGCCTGTGCCAACGCCGACGGCAAGGTCGATCTCGGTGCGATGCTCGATGACCTGGCGCGGCGCGAGATCAACGAACTGCATGTCGAGGCAGGCAGCAAGCTCAGCGGCTCCTTCGTGCGGGCGGGCCTGGTCGACGAGTTCCTCGTCTACCTGGCCCCGCTGATGCTCGGCGTGGGTCGCGAGATGGCGCGCTTCGGGCCGCTCGCCGCGCTGACCGAAGGCCTGGCGCTCGAGTTCACCGGCGTCGAGCGCGTCGGGGCCGACCTGCGCTTGATTGCCCGGCCGCCGGGCCGCGCCGATTTCTGAGCAACGGCCCCGGACACCGCGCTTGCCCCCGCCGCGGCGGCTGAGCTGCGACGCTGAGACAATCGCGACCATGTTCACCGGCATCATCAGCGGCCTGGGCCGCCTCAGCGACAGCGCGCCGCTCGGCGCCGACCCGTCCCACGGCAAGCGCCTCACCATCGCCACGCCACCGGGCTACCTGGCCGACGTGCAGCTCGGCGACAGCATCGCGCTCAACGGCGCCTGCATGACCGTCACGACCTTCGACGCGGAAGCCGACTGGTTCACGGTCGACATCTCGGCGGAAAGCCTGGACAAGACAGCCGGCCTCGCCGACCCCGGACCGCTCAACCTCGAGAAGGCCCTGCGCGCCAGCGACCGGCTCGGCGGGCACCTGGTGTCGGGCCACGTCGACGGTGTCGGCACGGTGACGAAGTTCGCGCCGGTTGGTGAATCCTGGGACCTGTGCATCGCCGCGCCGCAGGCGTTGGGCCGTTACCTCGCCTACAAGGGCTCGATCACCGTCAACGGCGTCAGCCTCACGGTCAACCGCGTCACCGACCGGGCCGACACCACCGAGCTCAGCATCAACCTGATCCCGCACACGCTGGAACACACGACGCTCGGCACGCTGACTGTCGGCGCCCGCGTCAACCTCGAGATCGACCTGATCGCGCGCTACGTCGAGCGCATGCTCGGCAGCCGCTGACACCGCCGCGCGCCGGCGAGGCCGCCCGCACCGAGGCGGCGAGCTCCCCGCCCGCGCCGCTCCGACCCGCCACCTACAATCCCGCCATGGCTCTTTCCCCTGTTCCCGAGCTGATCGCCGAGCTCGCCGCCGGCCGCATGGTCATCCTTGTCGACGAGGAGGATCGCGAGAACGAGGGCGACCTCGTGATGGCCGCCGAGCACGTCACGCCCGAGGCGATCAACTTCATGGCGCGCTACGGCCGCGGCCTGATCTGCCTCACGCTCACCCGCGAGCGCTGCGAACGGCTGCAGTTGCCGCCGATGGCCGCGCGCAACGGCACCCAGCACGGCACGGCCTTCACCGTCTCGATCGAGGCCGCCACCGGCGTGACCACCGGCATCTCCGCCGCCGACCGCGCCCGCACCGTGCAGGCTGCGGTGGCGCGGGACGCGAAGGCGAGCGATCTGGTCCAGCCCGGCCACATCTTCCCGCTGCAAGCCCAGGACGGCGGCGTGCTGATGCGCGCCGGCCACACCGAGGCCGGCTGCGACCTCACGCTGATGGCCGGCCTGACGCCCGCATCGGTGATCTGCGAGATCATGAAGGACGACGGCACGATGGCGCGGCTGCCCGACCTGGTGCTGTTCGCGCGGGAACACGGGCTCAAGATCGGCAGCATCGCCGACCTGATCGAATACCGCAGCCGCAACGAATCCCTCATCACGCGCGTCACGCAACGCGTGCTGGTCACGCCGCAGGGACCGTTCGACTGCCATGCCTTCCGCGACCGCTCGGGCGGCCTGCACCTGGCCCTGAGCGTGGGGCAATGGAGCCCCGACGACGAGGTGCTGGTGCGGGTGCACGAGCCGCTGTCGGTGCTGGACCTGCTCGATGCCGGCCGCTGTGGCCACTCGTGGCCGCTGCCCCGGGCGCTCGCCGCGCTGCGTACAGCCGAGCGCGGTGTCGCGGTGCTGCTGAACTGCGGCGAGGCCGGCGACGGCCTGCTGCAGCAGCTGACCGCGGGCCCCGACGCGCCGCCGGCACCGCGCGGCCAGATGGACCTGCGCACCTACGGCGTCGGCGCGCAGATCCTGCGCGAGCTCGGCATCGTCCGCATGAAGCTGCTCGGCAGCCCGCGCCGCATGCCTAGCATGGTGGGCTACGGGCTCGAGGTCACCGGCTTCGTGGCCGCCGAATGACGCCGCGCCCGAGTTCGCCGCGGCTGCCCTTCCCCCTTCGAGGTTTCGATGCAAGACGCTGACACCCAGACCACGATCTTCGGCAACACGGTCGCCGAACTCGTGGGCGAGAACCTGCGCATCGGCATCGTGCAGGCACGTTTCAATGCCGCGCTCACCGACCGCCTGGCCCAGGCCTGCCTGGCCGAACTGGAACTGCTGGGTGTGTCGGCCAAGTACATCGAGCACGTGTCGGTGCCCGGCGCGCTCGAGATCCCCGTCGCACTGCAGGCGATGGCGCGGCGCAAGGACTTCGATGCGCTGATCGCGCTGGGCTGCATCATCCGCGGCGAGACCTATCACTTCGAACTCGTCAGCAACGAGAGCGGCGCCGGCGTGACGCGCATTTCGCTCGATCACGAGACCCCGATCGCCAACGCCATCCTCACCGTCGAGACCGAGGCCCAGGCCTGGGCCCGTGCGGACGACAAGGGCCGCGACGCCGCGCGCGTCGCCGTCGAGATGGCCAATCTGATGGAAGAGCTTTCGTGACCCCTCAAGACACCGACGGCGCCGCGCCGTCACCGGCGCCGACCGCCGCCCGCCCGGGCGGCCGCAAGCCGGCGCAGAAGTCCTCGCGCCGTCGCTCGCGCGAGTTCGCCCTGCAGGGCCTGTACCAGTGGCTGGTGTCGGGCAGCGAGGCCGGCGTGATCGAGGCCCACATGCGCGAACTCGACGGCTTCAAGCAGGCCGACGTGGCGCATTTCGACGCCCTGCTGCACGGCTGCGTGGCCGAGGCCGCCGCACTGGACGCCGTGCTGGCGCGCCACGTGGACCGCAAGACCAGCGAGCTGTCGCCGATCGAGCACGGCGTGCTGATGATCGGCGCCTACGAGCTCAGGCACTGCATCGACATCCCCTATCGCGTCGCCATCAACGAGGCGGTGGAGCTCGCCAAGAGCTTCGGCGGCACCGACGGCCACAAGTACGTCAACGGCGTGCTCGACAAGGCCGCGGCCGACCTGCGGCCGCTCGAGGTGCAGGCGCGGCGCGCGGCCCCCCCGCGCGACTGATCCGCGGCGCCCGCCGCCGGCCCTCGCCCTTTCCGCTGCCGACACGGATGAAGCTCGCCCGTCGCCTCGACCACATCGAGCCGTTCTACGTGATGGAGTGCGCCAAGGCGGCGGCGCGCATCGCGGCCAGCCCGGCCTGCGACCCGGCACGCGGCGGCGAGCCGATGATCTACCTGAACATCGGCGAGCCCGACTTCACCGCACCGGCGCCGGTGCTCGAGGCGGCCCGGCGCTGCCTGGCCGAAGGCCGCACGCAGTACACGCAGGCCACCGGGCTGCCGGCGCTGCGGGAAGCCCTGTCGCGCTGGTACGCGCAGCGCTTCGCGCTCGACATCGACCCGCAGCGCATCGTCGTCACGGCCGGCGCGTCCGCCGCGCTGCAGCTCGCGTGCTTGGCGCTGTTCGAGTCCGGCGACGAGGTGCTGATGCCGGACCCGAGCTACCCCTGCAACCGCCATTTCGTCGCGGCGGCCGATGCCACGCCGGTGCTGCTGCCCTGCGGCCCGGCGCAGCGCTACCAGCTCGACGCTGCCAGCGTCGAACGGGCGTGGAACGAATGCACCCGCGGCGTGCTGCTGGCTTCGCCGTCCAATCCCACCGGCACCTCGATCGCCGCCGACGAGATGCAGCGCATCGCGCAGGCGGTGCGCGCGCGCGGCGGCGTCACGCTGGTCGACGAGATCTACCTCGGCCTGAGCTACGACGACGCCTATGGCGGCTCCGCCCTCGCCCATGGCGACGACGTGGTGTCGATCAACAGCTTCTCCAAGTACTTCAGCATGACCGGCTGGCGGCTCGGCTGGCTGGTGCTGCCGCCCGCGCTGGTGGCGCCGGTCGAGAAGCTGGCGCAGAACCTGTTCATCTGCCCGTCCAGCGTCGCGCAGCACGCGGCGCTGGCCTGCTTCGAGCCCGCATCGATCGCCGAGTACGAGCGGCGCCGCACCGCCTTCCGGGCCCGGCGCGACTACATCGTGCCGGCGCTCGAATCGCTCGGCCTGCCCGTCCCCGTGCTGCCCGACGGTGCCTTCTACGCCTGGGCCGACTGCTCGGCCCAGGCCGGGAGCAGCTGGGACCTGGCGTTCGCGCTGATGGAGTCGGCGCACGTCGCGCTGACCCCGGGGCGCGATTTCGGCCACCACGGCACCGAACACCACCTGCGCCTGTCCTTCGCCAGCGGCCTGCCCCAGCTCGAACAGGCCGTCGAGCGCCTGCGGCGCGTGCTGGCGTGAGTTGCGTCACGCCCTCGGCCCGGCACGTGACACGCGGTTACCACGCCGGCCGGCACCCCGTGCCGGCCTTGGTTGAGGGCCTCCATGGCATCGTCTAAGCTCCGTCTCGTGGAAAGCGCTTCAACCCTCTCGCCGCCCCCCGGCTCGCTGCAGGAGGCGATCGACAACGCCGAGATCGAAGACACCGTCCTGATGGCAGAGCTGCCGTCCGAGGACGGTGCGAACCGCGGGCCGCTGCCCACCATCGGCCAGATCGGCCGCTATGCGCTGAAGTACCGCATCGGCGATGGGGGCCTCGGCACCGTGTACGCCGCCGACGACCCGCTGCTGTCGCGCCGCGTCGCGATCAAGACACTGAACCTGATGCCGGCCGGCGCGCGCACGCCGCTCGAGACCGACGCGCGCGAGCCGTTCAACGCGATCTTCCTGCACGAGGCGCGCGCCGCCGCTCACTTGAGCCACCCGCACATCGTGACGGTGTTCGATGCGGGCCTGAGCCCGCAGGGCGCCTACATCGCGATGGAGCTGCTGAAGGGCAAGGACCTGCGCGCGCTGCTGAGCGACGGCTGGCGCCCGACGGTGGGTCAGGCGGTGCTGATCATCCGCCGTGTCGCCGACGCGCTGGCCTACGCCCACAGCAAGGGCATCGTTCACCGCGACATCAAGCCGGCCAACATCTTCATGGTCGGCCGCACCCAGCCCAAGGTGCTGGACTTCGGCATCGCCAGCGTCGCGCACGCGCGCGACAGCGGCGGCGCGGTCGGCGGGTCGCCGCACTACATGGCCCCGGAGCAGGTGCGCAACGAGCCGACCGACCGTCGCACCGACGTGTTCTCGCTCGGCGTCGTGCTCTACGAATTGCTGACCGGACACCGCGCCTTCGAGGGCGACTCGCTGGCCGCCATCACCGGCGCGGTGTGCAGTTTCACGCCGCCGTCGGCCGACGAGGTAAGCACGGCCGTGCCGCCGGCGCTGGCCTCGATCGCCGCGCGGGCCATGGCCAAGCGCCCGGAGGATCGGCCGCGGTCGGCCCGGGCCCTGTCACGCGATCTGCACGAATGGCTGCAGGCCCACCCCGAGGCGCTGCAGTCGGGCGAGGACGACGCACCCGCGGTCGAACGTCGCTGGCCGCAGTGGGCCTTCGGCGGTCTGGCGCTGCTCGGTGCGGGGCTGATCGGCTTCGGTGCCTGGCACGGCCTCGCGTCGTCACCGGGCAGTGAAGGGGTGGCGGAGCAGCCGCCTGCGGCACAGACGACTCGCGTGGCGGTCGCGCCGACACCGGCCCCGACGGCAGCAACACCGATGACGATCGCGGCTCCTGCTGCGGCGACCACGGCGGCGCCGGCCGCACCGATCGCCGTCGGCAGCGGCGTGCTGCAGCTCGCCATCAGCCCCTGGGCCGAGGTCGAGGTCGACGGCAAGGTCCAGGGGCTCACGCCGCCGCTCAACCAGCTCAGCCTCCCGGCAGGCCGACACACCGTGACGCTGCGCAACAGCGGCTACGCGGCCCATGCCATCGCCGTCGACGTCGAGGCGAACGAAAGCGTCCTCGTCAAGCACCGTTTCGGACCATGACGACCCCTTCCTCCTCACGCCGGCTGTTGGCCGCCCTCACCCTGCTGGCGTTGTTGGCAGGCTGCGCCCAGCTGTCGCCCGCGCCGGCGCCGGCGCCCGCACCGGTGCAGGCCCCTGTTGCGCCCCCACCCCCGCCGCCCCCCCCTCCTCCCCCGCCGCCGCCTGCGCCGGTGCCACCGCCGGTGAGCATCGTCGAGCTCAGCGCGCGCCCGGCCGAACAGGCCCTGCTGGCGGGCATCCGCGCCTACGACGACGGGCAGTACAAGCTCGCCGAGCAGCGCCTCGGCAGCGCCCTGAAGACCGGGCTGGCCGCCCCCAAGGATCGCGCCGCCGCCCACAAGACCCTGGCCTTCATCTACTGCACCAGCCAGCGCGCCAAGGCCTGCGAGAGCGCCTTCCGGGCCGCCCGCGCCGCCGACCCGGCCTTCACGCTGAGCAAGGCCGAGGCCGGCCACCCGCTCTGGGGACCGGTCTACCGCCGCACGCTGTCCGCGCCCTGAGTCGCCACCGATCTTGCCGATCTCCTCGCCGCCCCCCGCGTTCCGCTTCCCGCTGCGCGTGTACTGGGAGGACACCGACGCCGGTGGCGTGGTGTTCTACGCCAACTACCTTAAGTTCTTCGAACGCGCCCGTACCGAGTGGCTGCGCAGCTTCGGCTTCGAGCAGGAGATACTGCGCACCAGCGAAGGCGTCATGTTCATCGTCAGCGAGACCGCGGTGCGCTACCTGCGCCCGGCCCGCCTCGACGACCTGCTGCAGGTGAGCGTGACGGTCCGCGAGGGACGGCAGGCCAGCCTGCAGCTCGCGCAACAATGCTGGCGCAGCGATCCCGACGGCGAGACGCTGCTGGCCGAAGGCACGATCCGCATCGGCTGTGTGGACAGCGGAACCTTCCGCCCGCGCCGCATTCCGATCTCTCTCATCGAAGCCCTGGCATGAACTCTCAAGACCTCTCGATCTTCCAGCTGGTGCTGCATGCCAGCCTCGTCGTGCAGTTGGTCATCGTCGCGCTGCTGGCGATGTCGCTCGCGAGCTGGACCGTGATCTTCGGCAAGCTGTTCGGGCTCAAGCGCGTGCGTGCGCTCAACGAGGGCTTCGAGCGCGACTTCTGGTCGGGCCAGAACCTGCAGGACCTCTACGCCGACGCCGCCAAGAAGGCCGACCGCTCCGGCCCGATGACGCGCATCTTCGCCTCCGGCATGCGCGAGTTCATGAAGCTGCGCGAACGCCGCGTCGCTGATCCGGGCGCGCTGCTCGACGGCTCGCGTCGCGCGATGCGTGCGAGCTTCCAGCGCGAGCTCGACACCGTGGAATCGCACCTGAGCTTCCTCGCCTCGGTCGGCTCGGTGTCGCCGTACGTCGGTCTGTTCGGCACCGTGTGGGGGATCATGCACGCCTTCACCGGCCTGGCGAACCTGCAGCAGGTGACGCTGGCCACGGTGGCGCCGGGCATCGCCGAGGCGCTGGTGGCCACCGCGATCGGGCTGTTCGCGGCGATCCCCGCAGTGCTGGCCTACAACCGCTTCGCGCGCGACATCGACCGCATCGCGATCCAGATGGAGACCTTCATCGAGGAGTTCTCCAACATCCTCCAGCGCAACATCGGCCAAGGGCATTGATGGACCACCCCCGTTGCGGCTACGCCGCTCCCCCTCGAGGGGGCGCCGCTGGCGGACCGGCGGAGCCGGATCCGCGGCGGCTGTTCGCTGGTGCAGTGCACACGGCGCGGTCCGCGCTCAAGGCCCGGGAGCATTGACGCATGGCTCAAGTCACTGCACGCCACGGCTCGCGCCGCCGCACCATCAACGAGATCAACATGGTGCCCTTCATCGACGTGATGCTGGTGCTGCTGATCATCTTCATGGTCAGCGCGCCGCTGATCACCACCGGCGTGGTCGACCTGCCCTCGGTCGGCCAGGCCAAGCGCCAGCCGGACAAGGTGATCGAGGTCGTGGTCGGCACCGACGAGAGCCTGAAGCTGCGCGTCGACGGCAAGGACGCGGCACGCACCTCGCTGCGCGAACTGGCCGGCCGCGTGACGGCGCTGCAGAACGGCAGCGCCAACACGCCGGTCATCATCGCCGCCGACCGCAACGTCAAGTACGAGCAGGTCGTGAAGGTGATGGACACGCTGCAGAAGGCCGGCGTTCAGCGCGTGGGCCTGGCGGTCAAGGCGACGGGTGCCTGACGCCGCGATGAACGCGACAACGCTCGACGACCTGCGCCCGCGCAAACCCGGCGGGCTGCCGCGTGCGGCGGTGCTGGCGCTGATCGCGCACGGGCTGCTGGTGCTGGGGTTGAGCCTGAGCGTCAACTGGCGCACCTCCGAGCCGGCCGGCGTCGAGGCCGAGTTGTGGGCGGCCGTCCCGCAGATCGCCGCGCCCCGGGCCGTCCCGCCGGAGCCGACGCCCACACCGACCCCGCCGCCCAAGCCCGAGCCGCAGGCCAAGGCCGAGCCCCCACCGCCCCCACCGAACCGCGACGCCGACATCGCACGCGAGAAGCGCGAGCAGAAGGAGAAGCTCGAGAAGCAGCGGCTCGAGGAGCAGCGCAAGGAAGACGCGCTGCGCAAGAAGAAGGAACAGCGCGAGCAGGAAGAGATGGCCCAGGCCGAAGCCGACAAGCGCGAGGCGGAGAAGAAAAAGAAGGCCGAGGCCGAACGCCAGGCCAAGCAGGAGGCGATCCGCCGGCAGCAGCTCGATCGCGTGATGGCCGAGGCCGCCGGCACCGGCGCACCGGGCAGCACCGGCACCGCGGCGCAGAGCGCCGGGCCCTCGGCCAGCTATGCCGGGCGCATCAAGGCACGCATCAAGCCCAACGTGGTGTTCGGTGACGAGGTCGACGGCAACCCGCTCGCCTCGGTCGAGGTGAAGGTGGCACCCGACGGCACGATCGTCGGCCGCCGGCTCGTCAAGTCCAGCGGCATCCCGGCCTGGGACGAGGCCGTGCTGCGTGCCATCGACAAGACCGAGGTGCTGCCGCGCGACACCGACGGCCGCGTGCCGCCGGCCCTGCTGCTGGATTTCCGGCCGCGCGACTTCTAGCGGCGCGGCGAGCCGCCGATGCGCGGCCACCACCACGCATCGAGCGACCACTTGCCGGGGCCCCACAAGGCCAGCGCCGCCAGCAGGCTGCCCCAGAACACATGCTGCTGCAGCGCCGCCGGCGCGATCTCCTCGAGGCTGAGAACGGCCACCACGTTCATCACCGACAGCCCGAGCGCGCCGAAGCGGCCGAACAGCCCGAGCACCAGCAGCACCGGCAGCACCAGCTCACCTCCGGTCCCCATGACCGCGGCCAGGTGCGGCGGCAGCAGCGGCACCTTGTACTCGTCCTGGAACAGTGCGAGCGTGGTGTCCCAGTCGGCGATCTTGGTCAACCCCGAGCGGAAGAACGCCGCGCCGACATAGAGACGTGCGGCCAACTGCGCTGCCGGCTGCAGCGCCTCCAGCACGCGGGTGCTGGTGCGGCACAGCGCCAACGGGGTTTCAAGCCAGGTCCGGGTCATGGAACATCTCCTCGGAATCGTCAACGAGCTCGGCCTTCCACAGCCAGCCGCGTTGCAGGGCCTGGATCAGCCAGGCGCTGAAATCGAATTCACGGCCGGCGCGCTGCAGCGCCTCGGCCAGCGTGCGTCGCGCCTGCAGCGCCTGCATCCAGGCGAACACCGGCGCATCGACCGGCGTCACGTCGGCCCGCCAACCGGCGCGCGCGACCACCACCGACTCGGCCTGGCCGGTCTCGAGCGCCTCGCGCACGGCGGCCACGGCCGCATCGCCGTCATTCACATGGGCAGCATGCAGCGCTGCCACCGGCCAACGGCTCGCGAGCAACTGCACCGCCGGTGCCAGACGCAACCGCAAGGTGTCGGCCGCGTGCTCGGCCAGCCAGACCAGCGTGTCGCGATCGAGCGCGGCATCGGCCGCGCCTTCGCAACGCACGATCGCGGCATCGAGTCGTGCGCAGTCGCCCAGGTAGGGCCATGCGTCGAGGTCGGCCTGCGCCTCGACGAACGCTGGCAGATCCTGCCCCCATTGCGCGAGATCGCCGCGCTGCGGCGGCGCATGGCGCCACAGTGCGCAGGCCAGCCGGGCGAAATCTTGCTCTCCGACCAGGGCCTGCAAGGTCGGATAAGCCGCGGCCAGTGCGCGTTCTGCGGTCGCTGCGGCATTCGCACGGTAGGCGTCGATCCCGAGCTGGCGCCGCGCGCCCTGCTCCGCCAATCGCGCCGACGGCGCCGGCGCGGCGCCACGCAAGGCCGCCAGCAAAGCGCTCTGGCGCGCGGCCTCGGTTTGCCGTTCGGCGGAACATGTCATGCCGCGCTCCGCAGATCGGCGGCCTCGTGCTGACAGCGTGCCGCCTGGGTGGCTTCGTCCAGCAGGACGTCGAGCGCGGGCACGTCGGTGTCCCATTCGATCAGCGTCGGCAACGCACCCAGGCGCGCGACGGCGTGCCGGAACACGGCCCACACCGTCGCGTGCACGCGGCTGCCGTGGTCGTCGATCACCAGCGCGCCGGCATCGCAGTAGCCGGCCAGGTGGATCTCGCCGACCACGGCCGCCGGCAGCGCGTCGACGAAGGCGCAGGCTGCAGCCACCGGATCGCCGGCTGCCGGATCGGCACGCTGTGCGTTCAGCGCGTTCACGACCAGGTTGTTGACGTCGAGCAGCAGCTGGCAGCCGGTGCGGCGGGCCAGCGCCGCCAGGAACGCGGGCTCGGGCATCTGCTCGTCGTCGTCGAACGAGAGGTAGGCCGACAGGTTCTCGACCAGCAGCGGACGACGCAGACGCTCCTGCACCTGATGCACGTTCGTGCAAAGGATGTCGAGCGAGGCGCGGGTGAAGGCAATCGGCAGCAGATCGGCCGCATGCAGCACGGCCGCATCGCCCGGCATCGACGCACGCGCAAAGCACGCATGGTCCGACACCCGCACCGGATCGATGCGATCGACCAGTGTTGCCAGCCGCTCGAGGTGCCAGGCGTCGACACCGGCCGCGGAGCCGAGCGCGAGCCCGACGCCGTGCAGGCTCACCGCATGGCTCTCCCTCACGCCCGACAGCACGGCCAGCGCGGCACCGCCCTCGGCGAAGAAATTCTCCGCATGGACCTCGACGAAGCCGATCGCCGGGCGGCGTTCGGCCCACTCCCGGTAATGCGGCTGGCGCAGACCGATGCCGACGCCGGCCAGGGTCGAGAGCGCGTCCATGTTGAACAACGGAGAGCGCCGCTGCGTCCGGTGTCGTGCGCTTTTTTTTCTTACTTCTTCTCGGCCAGCTTGGCCTTGGCTTCAGCGGCGCTCAGGCCGCCGGCGGCCTTGCAGGTGCCCTTGGCGACGTACTTCCATTCGCCGACGTCGCCAGCCGTCGCCTGGCCCGCACACGAGTGGGTTCCCGACAGGTTGGCGCAATCGTTCTGCCCGGCCTTGGCGATGCCGTAGCACTTCTCCTTGCCCGAGTCCTGGGCGGCAGCCGGGCCGACCAGGCCCAGCGCGAGGAGGGAAGCGAGGGCGGACGATGCGATCAGATGCTGGTTCATGCAATGCTCCTGGAGGGTAGTTGAGTGGGCCGCGACAGAGGCGACGTGCATGTGTCGCGAACGCCGGAAGATTCTTACACTGCCCCCTGCTTCCGCTCATCGAAACGGCCCTTCATGACTGACGTGTCCGCCTTGCTCGAAACCTTGCGCCCGCAGTTGCTGCGCTATGCGCAACTACAGCTGCGCAATCCGGCCTGGGCCGAGGACGCGGTGTCGGAAACGATGCTGGCCGCGCTCGAGAAGCCGGAGGCCTTTGCCGGCCGCGCTGCGCCGAAGACCTGGCTGATCGGCATCCTGAAGCACAAGCTGGTCGACCAGGTGCGTCGGCATGCCCGCGAGTGCTCGATGACGAGCGACGAGGACGACGGCGCCGCGCTGGAAGAACAGCTGTTCGACGAAACGGGCCACTTCCGCGACGCCCCGATCGAATGGGGCGATCCGCAGGCGATCGTGGCCCAGGATCAGTTCATCAAGGTGCTCGACGCCTGCATCGAGAAGCTGCCCAACCAGCTCGGCCGCGTGTTCCTGATGCGCGAGTGGATGGAACTCGAAACTGACGAGATCTGTAAGGAACTGTCGGTCACGCCGACGAACCTCTGGGTCATGCTGCACCGGGCCCGGTTGAGACTGCGGGAATGCCTGCAACTCAACTGGTTCGGCGAGCCCGCCCTCGCTCTGTCCTCCGTCCCGCCTCCTACCAAGCGCCGATGAAGATGCCCTTCCTCGTTTCGTGCCGACAATCCGCCCGCCTGCTGTCCGGCCGCCTCGATCGCCGCCTGACGCTCGCCGAACGGACGGCGCTGCGCCTGCATCTCGCGATCTGCAAGGTCTGCCCGGTGTTCGACCGCCAGCTCCAGCTGATGAATCGCGCCATGGGCCGGTGGCGCGCCTACTCCGAGCAGGACCGCGACCGCTGAGCGGCCGGGGCGAGCCGAGATTCGCCGAGCGAACCCCGCGGCCTCAGGCGCCGATCAGGTGGCGCACGGCGTCGCGCAGGCCGCGCTTGAGCGCCGGGCGATCGATTTCCGGCTGGCGCAGGGTGCGGATCATCAGCCCCTCGAACAACGCCAGCAGCAACTCGGCGCGCACCACCAAGTCGACCTCGTCGACCGGACCGCGCGCCGCGGCCCGCACCAGCTCGATCAGCCGCCGGCGCACCGTGGTGTCGGCGCGCTGCACCATGTCGGCGATCTTCGGGTTGCGCGAGGCCTCGGCCACGATCTCGAGCTGCAGCGACGCGTGGTCGGGGTCCAGGCGACGGTCGGTGCCCTCGTCGACGCGCTCGACCATCTCGTGCCGCAGGTCGGCCTCGCCCTGCATCTGCGCGGTCAGCGCGAGGAACTCGTCGATGTCGCGCGCGACGATGGCCTCGATGATCGCTTCCTTGCTGTCGAAGTAGTTGTAGATGTGGCCGGCGCTCATGCCGAAGGTCTTCGCGATCTCGGCCATGCTCGCGGCATGGAAGCCGCGGCGGCGGAACACCTCGGCCGCGGCGTCCAGGATCTGGCGGCGCCGCACCTCGGCGTGCGCCACCTCTTCGCCATCGATCAGACTGCAACGAGCCATCGCCACTCCCTCTCTGACGGCCGCCGCGGCCTCAGCCCTTGGCCGCGTCGGCGCGCTGCCAACCGCCGCCGAGCACCTTGTACAGCGTCACGAGGTTCGCGCTGCGCGAGAGCCGCAGCGTGATCAGCGACTGCTGCGCCGCGTACAGCGAGCGCTGCGCGTCAAGCACCGCCAGATAGCTGTCTACACCGCTGCGATAGCGTGCCTGCGACAGCCGGTAGGTCTCGCCGGTCGCGTCGACCAGCGCCTGCTGGGCGGCGAGCTGCTCGTCGAAGGTGCCGCGTGCCGCCAGCGCGTCGGCCACCTCGCGGAACGCCGACTGGATGGCCAGTTCGTACTGCGCCAGCGCGATGTCGCGTTGCGTCTTCGACACCTCGAGGTTGGCGCGGTTGCGCCCGGCGTCGAAGATCGGCAGGCTCACCTGCGGCACGAAGCTCCAGGTGCGCGCGCTGCCCTGGAACAGGTCGGACAGCGAGCTGCTCGCCACGCCGGCCGAAGCCGTGAGCGAGATGCGCGGGAAGAAGGCCGCGCGCGCTGCACCGATGGTCGCGTTGGCCGCCTGCAGCTGGCGTTCGGCCTGCAGCACGTCGGGTCGGCGCTGCAGCACGTCGGACGGCAGTCCGGCCGGCAGCTCGGCCAGGCGGTCGATCCACTGCAGATCCTCGGGCTGTACGCCGCCGGGGCGCACGTCGGCCGGCAGCGGCGCGCCGACCAGCAGCGCCAGCGCATTGAGGTCCTGTGCCAGCGCTCGCGTGTAGCGGGCGACGTCGGCACGCGCCACCTCGACGCTGGTCTGGGCCTGCCGCAGGTCGAGCGCCGACGCGACGCCCAGCTCGTGGCTGCGCTGCGCCAGCTTGTAGGACGACTCCTGGCTCGCCAGCGTGTCGCGCGCCAGCCGCAGCAGCTCGCCGTCGGCGGTCGCCGTGAGATAGACGTTCGCCACCTCGGCCACCAGGCTGATCTGCGTGCTGCGACGCGCCTCCTCGGTGGCGAAGAACTGCTGCAGAGCCTGCTCGTTGAGGTTGCGGACACGGCCGAACAGGTCGAGCTCGTAGGTCGAGAAGCCGATGCCCGCGCTGTAGGTGTGGCTCGTGACGGCACGGCCGGCCTGGCTCAGGTCGGCCGGCGTGCGCTGGTGCACCGCCTCGCCGCTGGCCGCGACGGTGGGAAACAGGTCGGCCCGCTGGACCTGGTACTGCGCCCGAGCCTGCTCGATGTTCAGCGCCGCGACACGCAGGTTGCGGTTGTTGCTCAGGGCCAGCTCGATCGTGCGCTGCAGCGGCGCGTCGACAAACACCTCGCGCCAGGCCAGGTCCGAGGCTGCCACGCTGCCGGCGCCCGCCGGCTCGCCGTAGGCCTCGCCCTGCGGCCACTCGGTCGCCACCGGCGCGGCGGGGCGCTCGTAGGTCGGCGCCAGGTTCATGCAACCGGCCAGGGCCGCGGTGGCCAGCAATGTCAGGCGACCGCGGTAGGGCCTCATCGAAGGGGTCCTCATGTCACTGCCCCTCCGAGACGACCGGCGTGCCCTGCGGCGCCGGGTCGATCTTGCGTTGCTTGAACAGGCGCCGCACCACGACGAAGAACAGCGGCACGAAGAAGATGCCCAGGAAGGTCGCCGCGATCATGCCGCCCAGCACGCCGGTGCCGATGGCGTTCTGGCTGCCCGAGCCGGCGCCCGTGGCCAGCGCCAGCGGCAGCACGCCGAAGGCAAACGCCAGCGAGGTCATCAGGATCGGTCGCAGGCGCAGTCGCACCGCCTCGAGCGTCGCCTCGATCAGGCCCTTGCCGTGCTCCATCTGCTCCTTCGCGAACTCCACGATCAGGATCGCGTTCTTCGCCGACAGGCCGATGGTCGTCAGCAGGCCGACCTGGAAGTACACGTCGTTCGACAGCCCGCGCGAACTCGCCGCGATCAGCGCACCGAGCACGCCGAGCGGCACGACCAGCATCACCGAGAACGGGATCGACCAGCTCTCGTACAGCGCCGCCAGACACAGGAACACCACCAGCAGCGACAACGCGTAGAGCATCGGCGCCTGCGAGCCCGACAGGCGCTCCTCGTAGGACAGGCCGGTCCAGTCGATGCCGATGCCAGCCGGCAGCTGCGCCACCAGCCGCTCCATCTCCTCCATCGCCTCGCCGGTGCTCCGGCCCGGCGCCGGTTGGCCCTGGATGTTCAGTGCCGGCAGGCCGTTGAAGCGCTCCAGACGCGGCGAGCCGTAGCTCCACTTGGCCGAGGCGAAGGCCGAGAACGGCACCATGTCGCCCTGGGTATTGCGCACGTACCACTTGTCCAGGTCTTCGGGCAGCATGCGGTGCGGCGCGTCGGCCTGCAGGTAGACGCGCTTGACGCGGCCCTTGTCGATGAAGTCGTTGACGTAGGAGCTGCCCCAGGCGGCCGACAGCGTGGCATTCACGTCCGACATCGAGAGGCCCAGCGCGCCGGCCTTGGCCGAGTCGATCTGCACGCTGAACTGCGGCGTGTCGTCCTGGCCGTTCGGCCGCACGGCGACGAGCACCGGGCTCTTGGCGGCCAGTCCCAGCAGCTGGTTGCGGGCCGCCATCAGCGCATCGTGGCCGAGTGCGCCGCGATCCTGCAGGTACATGTCGAAGCCGTTGGCGGTGCCCAGTTCCAGCACCGCCGGTGGCGCGAAGGCGAAGCCCATCGCGTCGCGGAACTGCGAGAAGGTCTTCATGGCCCGGGCCGCCACCGCCTTGACGGTGTGGTCGGCGCCGGGCCGCTCGCTCCAGTCCCTCATGCGGATGAAGCCGAGCCCGACGTTCTGGCCGTTGCCGCCGAAGCTGAAACCGGCCACGGTGAACAGGCCCTGCACCGAGTCCTTCTCGGTCTCAAGGAAGTGGTGCTCGACCTGGCGCAGCACCTGCAGCGTGCGCTCCTGCGTGGCGCCGGCCGGCAGCTGGATCTGCGTAAACAGGATGCCCTGGTCCTCGTCGGGCAGGAAGGCAGTGGGCAGGCGCGTGAACAGCCAGGCCACGGCCAGCAGCAGCACGCCGTAGATCAGCAGGTAGCGCAGGCTGCTGCCGAGCATGCGACCGACGATGCCCTGGTAGCCCTTGCTGCTGCGATCGAACATGCGGTTGAACGCACCGAAGAAGCCGGTCGTCTTGCCGTGGTCGCCCTGCGGGATCGGCTTGAGCAGCGTCGCACACAGCGCCGGCGTGAGCACCAGCGCCACCAGCACCGACAGCACCATCGACGCCACGATGGTGATCGAGAACTGCCGGTAGATCACGCCCGTGGAGCCGCCGAAGAAGGCCATCGGCAGGAACACTGCCGACAGCACCATCGCGATGCCGACCAGCGCACCGGTGATCTGCCCCATCGATTTCTTGGTCGCCTCCTTCGGCGACAGGCCTTCCTCGCTCATCACGCGTTCGACGTTCTCGACCACGACGATCGCATCGTCGACCAGCAGGCCGATCGCGAGCACCAGGCCGAACATCGTCAGCACGTTGATCGAGAAGCCGGCCACCGACATCACGCCGAAGGTACCCAGCAGCACCACCGGCACCGCGATCGTCGGGATCAGCGTGGCGCGGAAGTTCTGCAGGAACAGGTACATCACCAGGAACACCAGCACGATGGCCTCGGCCAGCGTCTTCACCACTTCCTCGATCGACAGCTTGATGAACGGCGTGGTGTCGTAGGCGACGATGGCGTCGAAGCCGGCCGGGAAGTAGGGCTTGAGCGAATCGATCCTGGCCTTCACCGCGTCGGCCGTGGCCAGCGCGTTCGCGCCGGCGGCGAGCCGGATCGCCAGGCCCGCGGCGGGCTTGCCGTTGTAGAAGGACAGGCTCGTGTAGTTCTCGCCGCCGAGCTCGACGCGCGCCACGTCGCGCAGACGCACGGTCGCGCCGCCGGCGGCGGTGCGCAGGATGATCTGCTCGAACTGCTCCGCGGTCTGCAGCCGGCTCTGCGCGGTGATGGTCGCGTTGATCTGCTGGCCCGGGGCCGCGGGCAGGCCGCCCAGCTGGCCTGCCGAGACCTGGGCGTTCTGGGCCCGCACCGCCGTCGCCACGTCGGCCGGCGTGAGCTTGTAGTTCAGCAGCTTGGCCGGGTCGAGCCAGATCCGCATCGCGTACTGCGCGCCGAACAGCGTGACCTCGCCGACGCCGGTGACGCGGCTCACCGTGTCCTGCACGTTGGCCGCCACGAAGTCGGCCAGGTCGGTGCGGGTCATGCTCGGATCGTCGGAGACGAAGCCGACCACCATGATGAAGTTGCGCACCGACTTCGTGACCGTCAGGCCCTGCTGCTGCACTTCCTGCGGCAGTTGCGCGGTGGCGAGCTGCAGCTTGTTCTGCACCTGCACCTGGGCGATGTCGGGGTTCGTCCCAGCCTGGAAGGTCAGCGTGATCTGCGCGGTGCCGGCGGCGTCGCTGTTCGACGCGATGTAGCGCAGGCCGTCGAGGCCGGTCATGCGCTGCTCGATCACCTGCGTGACGGTGTCCTCCAGCGTCTTGGCGGACGCGCCCGGGTAGGTCGCCGTGACGGTGATCTGTGGCGGCGCGATGCTCGGGTACTGGTTGATCGGCAGGCTCAGGATCGAGAGTCCGCCGGCCAGCATGATGACCAGCGCGATCACCCACGCGAAGATCGGTCGTTCGATGAAAAAGCGAGCCATGGTGTGTTCCCCGGTCGCTGCGATCAGGCGCCGCTGGCCGCCGCGGGGGCCGCCGTCGCAGCGGACGCCGCGGCACCGGGCACCGAGGCCGCGCCGGCCGGCGCCGATGCGCCACCGCCAGGCACCCGCTCCACCGCCTTCACCTGCGCGCCGGGACGGGCCTTCTGCAGCCCTTCGAACACCACCTGGTCACCGGCCTTCAGGCCCGCATCGACCAGCCATTCGTTGCCGACCGATCGCGGCACCCGCACCGCGCGCTGCTCGACCTTGCCATCGGCCCCGACCACCATCGCGATCGCGTTGCCGCGGTTGTCGCGCGCCACGGCCTGCTGCGGCACCAGGATCGCGTTCTCGCGCACGCCCTCCTCCAGCACTGCCCGCACGTACAGGCCCGGCAGCAGCAGTTGCTTGGGATTGGGAAAGGTGGCGCGCAGCGTGACCGAGTTGGTCTGCTCGTCCACCGTCACGTCGGAGAACTGCAGCTTGCCGCTCACCGGGTAGTCCGTGCCGTCGTCCAGCTTGAGCTTCACCGAGGCCTGGTTGGCCGCGTCCGTCTTCAGGCGCCCGGCAGCCAGTTCGCGGCGCAGTCTCAGCAGCTCGGCGCTGGACTGCGTCACGTCGACGTAGATCGAGTCAAGCTGCTGCACCGTCGCCAGCGCCTGCGACTGGTTGGCCGTCACCAGCGCGCCCGGCGTCACGCTGGACTTGCCGATGCGGCCGGAGATCGGCGCCGTGATGCGCGTGTAGGCGAGGTTGATGCGGGCGGTCTCGAGGGCGGCCTTGGTGGCGGCGACATCGGCGTCGGCCTGCAGTGCGGCCGCGGTGGCTTCGTCGGCCGCCTGCTTGCTGACCGCATCGATCTGCACCAGTTCCTTGTAGCGATCGGACTTGGCCTGCGCCGCCACCACATTGGCCTGGGCCCGGGCCAGCGTGGCCTGGGCGCTGCCGAAGGCCGCGCGGAAGGGAGCGGGGTCGATCTGGTACAGCGTCTGGCCCTTGCGGACATCGCTGCCTTCGCGGAAGTCACGGGTCAGGACGATGCCGCCGACCTGCGGCCGGACCTCGGCCACCAGCAGCGCCGAGACACGTCCGGGCAACTCGTTCTGCAGCGACACGGTGCGCGGCTTGATGGTCAGCACGCCCACTTCGGCCGGCGGCGGGGCAGCCGGCGCGTTGGCCGCGCCGCCGGGGCTGCAGGCCCCCAGCAGGGCCGCCAAGGACAAGACGACCACCTGCGCCACCGGGCGCATCGAAACTCGCGGGAAAACCATCTGACACCTCGTCGGGTCGGGGCGCGCCTCGCCGGCGACGGCTCCCAGGTTGATCAGAACGCTCTGAATAAACGTTCATTCTCACATTGGGAAAAGCCCTCTGCCACCGCCAGGGTATCGGTCAAACGCCGAAAACCAGCCCGGCAGCCGGTTCGTCAGGACGACGGCGGGCCGTAGCCGCCACCACCGGGGGTCTCGATCACGAACACGTCGCCCGGACCCATCTCGACCGAGCCCAGCGACCCGAGTTCCTCGACCGCGCCGCGCCGGCCATCCGCGCCGGGCGCGCGCTCGACCCGGTTGACTCCCAACGCGCCGGCCTCGCCGCCGGCCAGCCCGAAGGCCGGCACGCGGCGGCCATTGCTGAGGATGCTGGCCGTCATCGGCTCCAGGAAACGGAGGCGCCGCACGCCGCCGTCACCGCCGCGGTAGGCGCCCGCCCCACCCGAGCCCCGGCGGATGACGTAGCTGTCCAGCCGCACCGGAAAGCGGAACTCCAGCACCTCCGGGTCGGTGAGTCGGGAGTTGGTCATGTGGGTCTGCACGACGGCGGTGCCGTCGAAGCCGGGGCCGGCTCCGCTGCCGCCGGAGATGGTTTCGTAGTACTGATGGCGCTCGTTGCCGAACGTGAAGTTGTTCATCGTGCACTGGCTCGCCGCCATGACGCCGAGCGCGCCGTAGAGCGCATTGGTCACGCACGTCGAGGTCTCGACGTTGCCGGCCACCACCGCCGCCGGCGGGCGCGGATTGAGCAGCGAGCCCTCCGGCACGACGACGCGCAGCGGCTTCAGGCAGCCGGCATTGAGCGGGATGTCGTCGCCCACCAGCGTGCGGAAGACGTACAGCACCGCCGCCATCGTCACCGATTTCGGCGCGTTGAAGTTGCCGTCGTCCTGCTGCGCGCTGCTGCCGCTGAAATCGATGGTGGCGCTGCGCGCGGCGGCGTCGACGCTCACCTGCACCGTGATCTGTGCGCCGTTGTCGAGCGGCAGCGTGAAGCGCCCGTCGCCGATCGACGCGGCCAGCGCCGTGACGACGCGGCGCACGCTCTCCTCGGCGTTGTCCTGCACGTGCTGCATGTAGGCCTGCACGGTCTCGAGCCCGACCTGCGCCACCAGCGCGCGCAGTTCCTGGGCGCCTTTCTCGTTGGCGGCGATCTGCGCCCGCAGGTCGGCGAGGTTCTGCTGCGGGTTGCGCGCCGGATGCGGCCCGGCGGAGAGCACCGCCAGCAGTTCGGCCTCGCGCAGCCGCGGCGCGGGGCCTCCCTCGACGAGCCGGAAGTTGTCGAGCAGCACGCCCTCGTCGGCGATGCGGCACGAGAACGGCGGCATCGAGCCCGGCGTGATGCCGCCGACATCGGCATGGTGGCCACGCGAGGCCACGTAGAACAGCGGCCTGTCTCCCGCTCCCCCCGGGAGAGGGCTGGGGTGAGGGCCGCGATCCGCCGAGGTCTCCAGGAACACCGGCGTCACGACGGTGATGTCCGGCAGGTGCGTGCCGCCGTGGTACGGGTCGTTGAGCACGAACACGTCGCCCGCCAGCAGCTGCGGATTGCGGGCGATCACGGTCTTGATCGACTCGCTCATCGAGCCCAGGTGCACCGGCATGTGCGGCGCATTGGCGATCAGCTCGCCGGCACCGTCGAACAGCGCGCAGGAGAAATCGAGCCGCTCCTTGATGTTCACCGAGTGCGCGGTGTTCTGCAGCCGCAGACCCATCTGCTCGGCGATGTTCATGAAGAGGTTGTTGAAGACCTCCAGCCGCACCGGATCGACCGCGGTGCCGAGCGCATGGCGCGGCGCGAGCGGCCGCACGCGCGCCAGCTCCAGCGCGCCCTGCGCCGTCACGCGGGCCTGCCAGCCCGGCTCGACCACCGTCGTCGCGTTGCGTTCGGCGATCACCGCCGGACCGTCGATCCGGGCGCCGGGCTTCAGGTCCTCGCGCCGGTGCAGGCCGGCGTCCTGCCAGGCGGCGCCGGCCTCGCCGTCGGTCGGGCCGTGCATGCGCACCGTCGCCATCGCCGCCGGTGCATGAGCCGCGCCCTCGGTCGCAGCCGGCGTCCGCAGCGGCTCGCCGGCGCCCACCGCCTCCACCGACACCGCCTCGATCACCAGCGCCCGGCCCGCCATCAGGAAGGCATAGCGCTGGCGGTAGGCGGCGTCGAAGCGGTCGCGCAGCGCCGTCTCGTCGCCGACGGCCAGCACCAGCGCGGTGTCGGTGCCTTCGTAGCGCACATGCACGCGGCGCAGCACCTCGATGCGCGCCACGGCCACGCCCTGCGCCGCCAGCGCGGTGCAGGCCTCGGCGGCCAGCGCATCGAGCCTGGCCTCCGCGGCCGCCAGGCCGGGCGGATCGAGCCGCCGTTCGACTGCCGCCTCGCGCATCGCGGTCTGGTCGGCCAGGCCCATGCCGTAGGCGGACAGCACGCCGGCCAGTGGATGGATGAAGACGCGTGTCATGCCCAGCGCGTCGGCCACCGCGCAGGCGTGCTGCCCGCCGGCGCCGCCGAAGCACTGCAGCGTGTAGCCGCTCACGTCGTGACCGCGGGCGACCGAGATGCGCTTGATCGCATTGGCCATGTTGGCCACCGCGATCTGCAGTGCGCCGGCGGCCACGTCCTCCGGCAGCGTGGCACGGCCGGTCGCCGCCGCGAGCTGCTGCGCCAGCGCGCCGAAGCGCTGCACCACGCCGTCGGCGTCGAGCGGCTCGTCGCCGCGCGGCCCGAACACCGCCGGGAAATGCGCGGGCTGGATGCGCCCCAGCAGCAGGTTCGCGTCGGTGGTGGTCAACGGCCCGCCGCGGCGGTAGCAGGCCGGGCCGGGGTCGGCACCGGCCGATTCGGGGCCGACGCGCAACCGGCCGCCGTCGAAGCGCACGATCGAGCCGCCGCCCGCCGCCACCGTGTGGATGCTCATCATCGGCGCGCGCAGCCGCACGCCCGCGACCAGGGTCTCGAAGGCGCGCTCGTAATCTCCGCTGTGGGTGCCGGCGTAGTGCGATACGTCGGTCGAGGTGCCGCCCATGTCGAAGCCGATCACCCGGGCGTGACCGGCCTCGAGCGCGGTGCGCACCATGCCGACGATGCCGCCGGCCGGGCCCGACAGCACCGCGTCCTTGCCCTGGAAGCGATCGGCCTGCGCCAGCCCGCCCGAGCTCTGCATGAAGTACAGCGGCACGCCGGGCATCTGCGCGGCCACGCGCTCGACATAGCGGCGCAGGATCGGCGACAGGTAGGCATCGACCACCGTGGTGTCGCCGCGCGACACGAACTTCATCAGCGGGCTGACCTCGTGCGACACCGACACCTGCGTGAAGCCCAGTTCGCGCGCGATGCGCGCCGCCGCCGCCTCGTGCTGCGGGTAGCGGTAGCCGTGCAGGAAGACGATGGCGCAGGCGCGCAGGCCGGTGTCGTGGGCCGCCCACAGGCGCTCGCGCAGCGCGGCCTCGTCGAGCGGCTCGACCACCTCGCCGTGCGCACCCATGCGCTCGGCGGCCTCGACCACGCGCTGGTAGAGCAGCTCGGGCAACAGGATCTGGCGGTCGAACAATCGCGGCCGGGCCTGGTAGGCGATGCGCAGCGCGTCACGGAAACCCCGGGTCGTGACCAGCAGCGTCGGTTCGCCCTTGCGTTCCAGCAGCGCGTTGGTGGCGACCGTCGTGCCCATCTTCACGCACTCGACCTGCGCCGGCGTGATGGCCGCCCCGGCGGGCAGGCCCAGCAGGCGGCGGATGCCCTCGACCGCCGCGTCGGCGTACTGCTCCGGGCTCTCGCTGAGCAGCTTGGCGGTGTGCAGGCGGCCGTCGGGTGCGCGGCCGATCACGTCCGTGAAGGTGCCCCCTCGGTCGATCCAGAACTGCCACCGTGTCGCGTCCATCGTCTCGCGTTCCGTCGTGATGCGGCCGATCCTACCGGCCAGCCTTGGATCTGCCGGGCCGAACGCCCCCTTTTCCGGCGTTCCGGCCGAGACGGGCTCTTTACGATGCCCAGGCGACCATGCATGTCGTCTGCCTTGTCTTACCGCTGCACCTGTTCACTGCCATGACCGATCTCTCGCTGCCGCCGATGTCGCCGCCCCGCAAGGCGGGCGCCGCGGTGCCCGACAGCCAGGACGCCTCACACAGCGGGGCCTACAGCTGGCCTACACCGCCGTTCGCCGGTTATCCGCAGGCGGGCGTTCCAGGGCAGGCGGAGCCCTGCGCCATCGAGGGGCTGAACGGCAAGCTCATCAGTGGCCGGCTGGTGCATTTCTCCCCCGAGGAAGAGCTGGCGAGCGTGCAGATCCCTCCGGCACGCTCCACGATGCCGCTGAAGTTCGCCCGCTTCCGCTCTCTGATGCTGACCGAGCCGCTGGTCCCGACCGCGCCGCGCAGCGACGATCCCCACGCCGCCGTGCTGGCGCACCGCCCGCGCAGCCGCTACAAGCTCGAGATGAAGTCCGGCGGCCCCATCGTGGGCGAGACCATCGGTCACGTCGAGACCGCCTTCGGCCTGTTCCTGTTCACGCCGCTCGACGACAGCGGCCGCGTCACGCGGCTGTTCGTCCCGAGCGAGGGCATTGCCTCGCGCGAGATCGGGCCGCGGCTCGGCGACCTGCTGGTCGAGAGCCACGCCGCCACCGCCGAACAGGTGAACGAGGCCGCGCAGATGCAGCAGAGCCTGCGCAAGCAGAAGCTCGGCGACATCCTGGTCACGCAGCGCAGCGTCACGTCCGATCAGCTGCTCGAGGCCATCGTGCAACAGAGCCGCATGCCGATGGTGCGCATCGGCGAGGCACTGATCGCGCTGGGCATGATCGACCACCAGCAGCTCGACGAGGCACTGGAACAACAGAAGGTGGACCGGGGCGTGCCGATCGGCGAACTGCTGGTGCGCCTGGGCCGCGTGTCGCGCCAGGACCTGCAGACCGCGCTGGCGCGCAAGATGGGCTACCCCATCGTCGACGCCAGCAGCTTCCCGATCGAGGCCGACGCGCTGCGCAAGCTGCCGTTCCCGACCGCGCAGCGCCTCAACGCGCTGCCACTGCTGCTGCGCGACACGACGCTGGTGGTGGCGGTGGAAGACCCGTCCAGGCGCGGTGCGCTCGACGAGATCGAATTCGCCAGCCAGTGCAAGGTGGCACCCGTGCTCGCGCGCCACCACGACATCCAGTCCACGCTGCACAGTGCCTACTCGCGCATCGGTGTCGAGATCGCCGGCCTCGCACTCGACGAGGGCCCCGAGCCCGACCCCGCGGATGCCGGCAAGCTGCTGGAGAGCCTGGAGCGCGAGGGCGCCGACCAGAACGCGCGCGAGAGCGAGAAGCAGATCGAGCAGAGCGACAACTCGCTCGTGCGCCTGATCCACACGATGATCATCGAGGCCTACAGCCAGGGCGTCAGCGACATCCACATCGAGAACTACCCCGGCCGCGAGAAGCTGAAGATCCGCTTCCGCAAGGACGGCGTGCTCAAGCCCTACCTCGAGCTGCCGCACACCTACCGCAACGCGATCATCGGGCGCATCAAGATCATGTGCGACCTCGACATCTCCGAGCGCCGCAAGCCGCAGGACGGCAAGATCAACTTCGCCAAGTTCTCGGCCCAGCACAAGCTCGAGTTGCGCGTGGCGACCATCCCGACCAACAACGGTCTCGAGGACGTGGTGATGCGGCTGCTGGCCTCGGCCAAGCCGGTGCCGCTGGAGAAGCTGGGCTTCAGCGAGCGCCACCTGTCGCAGCTCAAGACCGCGATGGAGCGCCCCTACGGCCTGGTGCTGTGCGTCGGCCCCACCGGCTCGGGCAAGACCACCACGCTGCATTCGGCCATCAGCCACATCAACCAGCCGGAGCGCAAGATCTGGACTGCGGAGGACCCGGTCGAGATCACGCAGGCCGGCCTGCGCCAGGTGCAGGTGAACCCGAAGATCGACTGGACTTTCGCGAAGGCGCTGCGCGCCTTCCTGCGCGCGGACCCGGACGTGATCATGGTCGGCGAAGTGCGCGACGGCGAGACCGCCCGCATCGCGGTCGAGGCCTCGCTGACCGGTCACCTGGTGCTGTCGACGCTGCACACCAACAGCGCGCCCGAGACCGTGACCCGCCTGCTCGACATGGGCATGGACCCGTTCAACTTCGCCGATTCGCTGCTGCTGGTGCTGGCGCAGCGCCTCGTGCGGCGGCTGTGTGGCGAATGCCGCGTGAGCCGCCCGATGACCGAGGCCGAGATCGAGGTGATGCTCGACGATCACATGTTCGTGCAGCAGCACGCCGACCCGGAGGCCGTGCGTGCCAGCGTGCGCGAGGGCTGGCTGGGCCGCTTCGGCCGCGACGGCCGGCTGATGCACCACCACAGCCCCGGCTGCCCGGCCTGCGGCCACACCGGCTTCCGCGGCCGCTGCGGCATCCACGAGCTGATGCCGATGTCACGCGAGTTGCGTCGCATGATCCAGACCGGCGCCCGCGCCGAGGAACTGCAGCAGTTGGCTCTCGGCGAAGGCATGTTGACGCTGCGGCAGGACGGCATCGAGAAGGTGCTGCAGGGGCAGACCTCGATCGACGAGGTTCGCGCCACCAGCAACGTGTAGCGCGCGCCGGTCGGCGCGCCGCTCATCCATCGAAGCTCGAATCCCCGGACTGCCGCGAGGCGGCAATGGCGGCGGATCGACGAACGGCGCGCGCCGGCTCAGGCGGCTGCGTCCAGCGGCCGCAGCGCGGCATCGACCGAACGTTGTGCCTGCTGCACCGCGTTGAGCAGTTCGTTCTGGCCCAGCACCAGCGCGCGCGCATAGCGCTGGCTCACGCGCGCCAGCGCCGCTGCGCCTCCTCCGCCACGCGCCTCGCGCGAGGCCATCGCGGCCGCGGCCTCGACGGCCGCGCTGGCCAGCAGGCGCAGCGTGTCGGAGCGATGATCGGGCGCGCGCACCGGCGCCTCCAGCGACACACGCCGCATCGCGTGCAGCACCGTCTCGTCGAAGCCCCAGTGGCGCGCGACGGCCATCGCCAGCGCGTCGAGCTCCATACCGATCACGGCACAGGCCGCCGCCGACTCGGACATGCCGCGTGCGCCGCCCGGCTCGGGGTCGACCAGGCGGTGGATCTGTTCGGCTTCCTCGGGGAAGTGGTAGCGCACGAGCAGCGTGCCCAGGCTCTGCAGCAAGGCAAGCAGGAAGGCCTCTTCGCCGTCCATGTCGGCCGGGCACAGCGTGCGCGCCACGTGCGCCGCGACACGCGCCTCGCGCATGCTCGCTGCCAGTGCGTCGGCATTCGATGCGGACAACGCGCCCGGCCACGGGCGCAGGCCGTTGGCGACAGGCCGCAGGCCCTGCACGCCGAACAGCTGCACCGCACGCCGCACGGTGGTCACGCCACCGGCCGCGTGCGCGGCGAACTGGGCCGCGTTGACCTGGCGCAGCAGCTCGAAGGCCAGCGCCGGATCCTGGATGATCAGTTCCGCCATCTCGTCGATGCGCTGCTGCTCCATCGCGACCACCGTGGACACGCGGGCCAGCAGGCCGGGCAAGGCCGGCAGGTGGCCGACGCTGTGCAGGCGATCGAGCAAGAGGCCGAGCACACCGTCGCCGCCGGCCGCCTGCGCGTCCAGCCAGCCCTGCAGCGCCCGCTGCAGGCTGCGCGAGCCGAGGTAACGGCGCTGCGGTTCACGCTCGGTGGCGCGGTTGGCGATGGCGCGCAGCGCGTCGGGCACTGGCTGCGGCGTGGTCCAGCCCAGGCGCACGATCTCGCGGTCGAGCCGCGCCAGGGCCGTGGGGGGATCGGCCTCGTCGAGCGCCGGCTGTCCAGCGAGCAGCCGGTGCAGCAGCAACCCACAGGCCTGCAGGTCGCGCGCGCCGGCATCGCGCTGCGAACGCAAGGCGTCAGGATCGACGGCCAGCGCCGAGCCGCCGGCCGCGGCGGCCTGCGAAGCCGAGGCGTCGGCGCCGGGCAGCAGCAAGGCGCGGCCCTGCGGATCGATCAGCACGCTGTAGCCGCCCACGTCGCCATGCGCCAAGCCGGCCTCGTGCACGAAGGCCAGGCCCTGCAGCACGTCGCACAGCCATTGCGCAGCCTGAGCGGGCGACGGCAGTTCGCCGCCGGCCAGGTGGGCTTCGAGCGTCAGGCCGGCCAACGCCGGGCCGGCCAGGAAGGGCCAGCGTTCCTCGACGCCGACATCGACGATCGGCAGCAGTTGCGGATGGCTCAGGCGGGCCGCATGGCGCGCCCCGCGCAACCACGCCTCGAGCGCGGCCGCATCGGTCGGCTGCCGGCGCGGCAGGGTCAGATAGCGGTCGGCGCCGGCCGCGGGGTCGTGCGCCAGCCACACCATCGTGCGGCTGCTCTTGCCGAGCAGCTGCCGCAGCTCGAAACGACCGAGTCGCCGGCTCGTGGACGAGCCGGCCGGCAGGGTGCCAGGCGTGGTGATCGGGGCAGCGGGCATCGGGATGGACGAGTGTTCACGCGATTGGACCTCGGAGCGCGCCCTGCCGAAGCCGCGAACTGCGGGGTGCGGACGGGTCTATTCGCCGCGCCGGGCGGCCGCCGCGGCTCGACGACAGCGGCGCTTCCTATACTGGCCCGTCCCTTCCTTGCCTTGGAGTGTTCGCCGATGAAACTTGCCCTGCTGGGGACCGGACTGATGGGTGCGCCGATGACGCGCCGCCTCTGCGCGGCCGGCCTGGACGTGACCGTGTGGAACCGCACGCGCGCCAAGGCAGAGGCCCTGGTGCCGGACGGCGCGCGCGTGGCCGACACGCCGGATGCGGCGGTGCATGCGGCCGACCTGACGATCACGATGCTGGAACACGGCGACATCGTGGAAGACCTGCTGTTCGCCCACGGCGTGGCCGACGCGCTGCCGCGCGGCGCGCTGCTGGTGGACATGAGCTCCATCCGGCCGGCCCAGGCCCGCGCCCACGCCGCCGCATTGGCCGAGCGCGGCGTGGCGCATCTCGACGCCCCGGTCTCGGGCGGCACGGTGGGCGCCGAGGCCGGCACGCTGGCCATCATGGCCGGCGGCGACGCGGCCGACTTCGAGCGCGCGCGGCCGGCGTTCGCACCGCTCGGCCGTGCCACGCACGTGGGCCCGCACGGCGCGGGTCAGCTGGCGAAGCTGGCCAACCAGATGATCGTCGGCATCACCATCGGCGCCGTGGCCGAGGCCCTGCTGCTGGCCGAGCGCGGCGGCGCCGATCCGGCCAAGGTGCGCGAAGCCTTGCGCGGCGGCTTCGCCGACAGCCGCATCCTCGAGGTGCACGGCCAACGCATGGTCGAGCGCGATTTCGCCAAGCGCGCCGCGATCACCGTGCAGATCAAGGACCTGCGCAACGCACTGGCCACCGGCGCCGAACTCGGCTTCGACGCCCCGATCACGCAGCTCTTCGAGCAGCTCTACAGCAGCGCCGCCGCCCATGGCTGGCCAGACGCTGACCACGCCGGCCTCTGGCTGGAACTGGCCCGGCGCAACGGCATGAAATGAGCGGCGATCGGCTACAATCCTTTCCGTCGTGGGGGGGTAGCTCAGCTGGGAGAGCGTCGCGTTCGCAATGCGAAGGTCGGGAGTTCGATCCTCCTCCTCTCCACCATCCACATGTTCCAGGGCTTCCCGCGAAGTCCCAGGAAGCCCAAAAAGCCCTAGAGAATCAACGCTCTAGGGCTTTTTTCTTGTCCCGATCAGTCCCATGCAATCCCGAGCGACCGGGGTTCACATTGCAGGAACTTCCGCAGGAACCGGAAAATTGCGGCATCGAAGCCGAAAAGTTCCTGCATGGCTCAACACCTCATCCCGTCGACCGCCTCGATCAAGGCGGTCAAGCCTGGCGACCCGCGCAGCCGCCTGACCGACGGCGCAGGCTTGTACCTGCGGCTGTTCGTCAAGGGCGGATCCCACGGATGGCGCTTTGACTACAGTCTCAACGGGCGCCGGAACACCCTAAGCCTAGGAACCTTTCCGGACGTCGGACTGGCTCTCGCGCGCAAGAAGGCCGAGGAGGCCCGCAAACTGGTCAGCGCCGGCGGTGACCCGAGCGAGGTTCGCAAGGAAGCCCGCAGTGAAGCGGTGCAGCGCCGAGCAACTGCAGCACGCGCGGCGGCTGGCCTGCCACCCGAGAACTCCTTCGAGGCCGTCGCCCGCGAGTGGTACGAGAAGAACGCGACCGGTTGGGCGCCCTCGCACGCCAGCAAGATCATCCGGCGGCTCGAACTGGACGTCTTCCCTTGGATCGGCTCGAGAATGATCGACACGATCCGACCGACCGAGCTGCTCGCCTTGCTCAAGCGCGTCGAGGACCGCGGCGCGATCGAGACCACGCATCGGGTGCAACAGAACTGCGGACAGGTATTCCGCTATGCCGTCGCTACCGGCCGCGCCACGAGCGATCCGAGCCGCGACCTGCGCGGCGCCCTCACCCCGTGGAAGCCCGAGCACTACCCAACGCTGACCGAACCGCGACAGGTAGGTCAGTTGCTGCGCGACATCGAGTCCTACGACGGCGGCTTCATCACGAAGTGCGCGATGCGGCTGGCGCCCATGCTCTTCGTCCGTCCCGGCGAACTGCGCCGCGCCGAGTGGAGCGAGATCAACCTCGAAGCCGCGGAGTGGCGCATCCCGGCCGCCAAGATGAAGGGCCGGGTCATGCACATCGTGCCGCTGGCGACCCAGGCGCTGGCCATCCTCGAGGAACTCAAGCCACTGACCGGCAAGAGTCGATGGGTCTTCCCTGGCGTCCGGACCAACGGCGAGCCGATGAGCGAGAACACCATCAACGCCGCGCTACGGCGTCTGGGCTACGACCGCACCAAGCTCACGGCCCATGGCTTCCGCGGCATGGCCTCCACGATGCTCCACGAGTGCGGCTGGCCCTCCGATGTCATCGAGCGACAGCTGTCCCATGCTGAACGCAACGCCGTGAAAGCCGCCTACAACCACGCCGAGCACCTGCCCGCACGCCGCAAGATGATGCAGGCTTGGGCAGATCACCTGGATGCCCTGCGCCAAGGGGGCAGCGTGGTCGCGATCAGGGCCTGAAGTTGCCCCTGCGGTTGTATGCCCCAAGTCGGCCGCGCTTGTCCACAAGGCGCCGTCTATCGATCCATACAACCGCACGGCGGGACACAGATGCCAGGTTCGACGCGGAGTGGACGCGTCGCAGGCCCACAGCGCTCCCGTCGGCCAGGCACTCCGCGAACTTGGCGTTCGATGAAGTCCTTTTGGCGCCGACTGGCTTGTCGGCGATGAGTCGCTCGGCCATCAGTAGCCCGCAGGCTGCGACGCTCAGACTGGCGTGGAGGGGGCCATCCCAACCGCGGCCCTCGTAGTCCGAGCCCGAAGTCCTGCTTCAGGTCCTGGTAGTCACGCTCGATGCGCCAGCGCTGACGCGCGGCGCTGACCAGTTCGCTGATCGGTGTGTCCTCGAGCAGCGTAATCAGCACGTGCGTGCTCGGCTCGGCCTCGTGGGCCGGCCACTCGATCAGCAGCCATTCCAGTGGACGCAGCCGCACCTTGCCGGCATTGCCGCTGGCATGCTTCCGAATCCTTCATCTCGGGGCCACTCTTCCGAAGATCGGAAATGACATTTCATTTCCGACGCCTTTTTCTTCGCTCGGTGACAGATTAACTTCCTCGCCACTCGTCGCAGCTCGCGGCGGGGCGAGGAGACAAGCGCGGTGCTCGACATCAGCGACAACGACGTGAGTTCAGCCGCCTGCGCGGCCGGACGCTGAACCGGTCTTTGCTCGGCGCTCGGCGTGGTGAGACCCCTCGGTACGCGGCGACCACGTGCCGGACTGCCTCAACACGACAGACCAAGCTTTCGGCCAAACCAATCGCGTCGCTGCGACACCTGAGCAGACAACCACACGAGGAGAAGGACATGAATCATTTCAGCCCCGCCCGACGAGGCCTCAACCTTTGCGCGACCGCGGTCGCAGCTTGGCTTGCATGTGCTCCGGGTGCTCATGCGCTTGATCTGAGCCCGCCCGACAGCGACGTCAAGGTGCGCTGGGACAACACGTTCAAGTACAGCGCGGGGTTCCGCGTCAAGAACCGCTCGCCCGAGGTCATCGCGGCCTACAACCCGAACCTCGACGATGGGGATCAAAACTTTGACAAGGGACTAATCTCCAACCGCCTGGATCTTCTGTCCGAACTCGACGTCGTCTACAAGCGTGATCTGGGCCTGCGCATCAGTGCGGCCGCCTGGTACGACAGCGTGTACAACGGCGACAACGACAACCCCGGATTCGGCGGCGGTGCGGTGCCCAACCCGACGTCGGTTCCTCCGGGGGAGTTCACGCGCGCCACACGTGAACATCATGGACGCGACGTCGAGGTGCTCGACGCCTTCGTGTTTGGCAAGACGAACCTCGGCGACATGCAACTCACGGGCCGCCTCGGCCGACACACGCTGCTGTGGGGCGAAAGCTTGTTCTTCGGCGACAACGGCATTGCCGGCGGCCAAGCGCCGGTTGACCTCGTCAAGCTGCTGACGGTGCCCGGCTCGCAGTTCAAGGAGATCATCCGTCCGGTCGGGCAGGCTTCGACCCAGCTCCAGATTTCTCCCACGCTGTCGCTCGGTGCCTACGTCCAGTTCGAATGGGAACGCAGCCGCATACCCGCCTCGGGCAGCTACCTGTCGCGCGCCGACTTGCTCGACGTTGGCGGCGAACAGCTGTACCTGCCTCCTTTCCTGGGCGGTCCGGTGCCGCGCACGGGTGACATGGAGGCCAAGAACAGTGGCCAAGGCGGTGTGCAACTGCGCTGGCGCAGCGAGGAACTGGACACCGACTTCGGCTTCTACGCGATCCGCTTCCACGACAAGTTGGGAACGGTCGTTCTGCGACCTGGCCGCGATTACAACCTGGCGTTTCACGAGGGCACCAGGATGTTCGGCATGAGCGCTTCCAAGTCGATCGGGTCGTTCAACGTCGGCGCCGAAGTTTCGGTGCGGCGCAACGCCTCGCTCGTTGCGCACGGTGGCTTGGTCGTTGATGTCCCTGGCACCACCAACAACAGCAACGACCCTGCCTACCCGGTGGGAAACACCGCCCACGCCCAGGTGTCGGTGGTCCATGTGCTCGAGCGCACGTCGCTGTGGGACGGCGGCCTGTTGCTGGCTGAAGTGGCTTGGCATCGGCGCACCAGCGTCACCAAGAACGCCGCGGCGCTTGACCCCAATGCGACGCGCGACGCCACAGGTCTGCGCGTGCTGTTCATGCCGACGCTGTACCAGGCACTCCCTGGGGTAGATCTGACGATTCCGGTCGGACTTGGCTACAACCCGAAGGGCCGCTCGTCGGTGATCCCCTTGTTCAACGGTGGTTGGGACAAGAGCGGCGACTTCAGCATCGGTCTGAGCGCAGACGTGCAGCAGACCTGGAAGGCGGGCATCAACTACACGCACTACTTCGGCAAAGCTGGTGGGCTACTCGACGAAAACGCCAACTACAGCTTCCGCCAGTCGCTGAAGGACAGGAACTTCGTTTCGCTGTCGGTGCAGCGAACGTTCTGAATCCTGTAGCGCTCAAGCGTTACCCATTCATCGACCGGGTCAGTACTGCTCAGTCGTCTCGAAGCGGGACTTCATTGCAGCGATCGAGCACGCGGCCATCCTCGCGTGCAACGACTCGCGCACGGCGGGTCCTCGAGCGAATGTTGATTGACCAACAGATGGGGCCTGGTCGGGCTCGGGGCGCATCTTGAACGGGCGGGGAAGCGAGCGCGCTTCGATCAGATCACGAGCAACCGGCCTAGGCCGCCAAGGTTGGTGCCGGATGATTTTTCCTCAAGGCGGAACTGACATTTCAGTCCAAGGCCCTTTTTCTTCATCCTGTGGCGAACTACCTTTGGGGCAACGACGCAGCCGCAGACAACACCAGGAGACAACGCAATGCGTAAATCACCCAGCAGTTCCCTTACCAGCTCCCGGCGCGCCAGCTCATGGCTGTTTGTCGGGTTGCTCGTCGCGGGCGCGTCCGTGTTCGCAGCCGCCTCAGACGACGAGGCGGCCAAGCTCAAGACCTCATTGACTCCGCTCGGCGCCGAGAAGGCCGGCAACGCCGCCGGAACCATTCCGGCGTGGACAGGGGCGCCGACGGGTAGCCCTGGCGCGCTCGGGGTCAGGCGCGCCGACCCGTTCGCCGGCGAGAAGCCGCTGCTCTCGATCACGGCGCAGAACGTGGGGCAGTACGTCGACCGGCTGAACGACGGGCAGCAGGCGATGTTCAAGAAGTATCCGAACTACCGCATGGACGTCTACCCGACGCACCGCACGGCCATGGCGCCACAGTGGGTATACGACAACACGTTCAAGAACGCCACGCGCGCCAAAACCGCCAACAACGGCTATGCCGTCGAGAGCGCCTTCGGGGGCATTCCCTTTCCCATCCCGAAGTCAGGCACCGAGGTGATGTGGAACCACATGCTGCGGTGGCAGGGCGAAACCATGCACTCGCTGTTCCGCACCTACATCGTCACCAGCGACGGCAAACGGGTGCTCGCTTCCGATTCCGAGAAATGGGAGCAGTGGCCCTACTATTACAAGGACGGTTCACCCGAGCAGTTGCGCGGCAAGGGCCAATGGGCCTACCTGCGTCTGACCACGCACGGCCCCGCACAGAAGGCCGGAGAGGCGCTTATCCTGGTCGATAACCTCGATCCCACGACGGGACGGCCATCCTGGCAGTACCTCACCGGCCAACGTCGTGTGCGCAAGTTGCCCAACGCGACCTACGACACGCCCTCGTTCGTGACCTCGGGTGTCTCCAACTTCGACGAGATCTTCATCTTCTCGGGTCCTATGGACCGCTACAACTGGAAGATCGTCGGCAAGCAGGAGATGTTCATCCCCTACAACAACAACAGGCTCCTGCTGGCAGCCAAGGACGACCAGGTGCTGTCCGAGCGCTTCGTCAATCCGGACCTGATGCGCTGGGAACTGCACCGCGTCTGGGTCGTCGAGGCAACTGTCGCCGATGGCAAGCGGCATGTGATGACCAAACGTCGCTTCTATTTTGACGAGGATAGCTGGCAGTCGATGCTGGCTGACGGCTGGGACGCGAAGGGTCAGCTGTGGCGCACGTTCTGGTACGTCAATGTGGTCGCACCCGACCTTCCTGGCGTTCTGTCGGGACCTTTCGGCCACTACAACCTGCAGACGGGTGACTGGATTGCCAACGACATCACCAACGAGGTGTCGCACGCATCGAAGTTCATTCCCCGGCTATCCGACAGCTTCTTCACGGGAGACGCACTGGCCGGCGAAGGTGTGCGCTGAAACGCTGCTCGGCGTATGCGCGCAGCTGTGAGGAGCGACCATGAACCAAGCAATCTTGCGTGACCCCACCCGTTGGCCGGCACGACTCGTCGTTGCGTGCGGCGTGATGGCAACCATCGCCGGCCTCTCTCCAGCGCTTGCCCAAACACCTCTGCAGGGAGGCTTCGCGCGCCCACTTGACGCGGAGGCGCGCATCGTGCGCCACCCGGAGCGCGCTGCGATCCTCGCGGTGGCGTCGGCCGGTTCGAGGCATGTCGCCGTCGGAGAGCGCGGCCTGATCCTGCTGTCCGATGACGACGGGCGTTCCTGGCGCCAGTCGAAGTCGCCCGTCAGCGTAACGCTGACGGACGTGACCTTCGTCGGTGAGCAACTCGGCTGGGCTGTAGGCCACAGCGGTATCGTGCTCCACACTGCAGACGGCGGCCAGAGCTGGATCAAGCAGGCCGATGGCGCGCAGCTGGCCCGCTTGGCGCTCGAGGAGGCCGATCGCCTGATCGCCGGCGGCTCGCCCGCTGGCGCCGCCGTCAAGCGCTCGTCTCAGGGGTTGGTCGATGACGGCCCGGACAAGCCTTTGCTCGGCGTCAGCTTCGGTTCGGCCACCGTCGGTGTCGTCGTCGGCGCTTACGGGCTGGCGTTCATGACTCGCGACGGCGGCAAGACCTGGCAGTCTCTATTGGGTCTCATCGACAATCCGACGGGCCAACATCTGAACGCCGTTGCTGTCAACGGCCGTACGACCCTCATCGCCGGCGAACAAGGGTTGGTACTGAAGTCGAACGACGGCCTCGGTACCTTCGAACGCCTGCCCTCGCCGTACAGAGGCAGTCTCTTCGCAGCCGCCTTGCTGCCGTCCGGCCATGCCGTCGTCGGCGGCATCAAAGGCAATCTCTTCGTCTCCGAGACCACTGACTCCCCATGGAAGAAGGTTGACCTTGCTGTGCCCTCTGCGGTGACAGCGATCTCAGGCGCGACCAATGGAGTGGCACTTGTCGCTACCCAGGCTGGAGTGGTTTACCGGCTCCTACCGGACCAGGGCATTGTGGAAACCGTCCCCTCAGTGAGACGGCCCATGATGACCGCGGTCAGCATGACAGCCAACGGAAGCTTCATCATCGGCAGCTTGTACGGCCTGGTGCGCTCGGCAAGCGGTGAACCGCAGAACAACAAACCATGAACGTAAGCCCGTCACCCGACATCGAGGACTTCGCGCGCGACGTCGCCAACTTTGATCCCCGCTCTGGATCACTGGTTGAGCAGCTGTTGTTCAACAACAGGCTGTGGGTGATGTTGTTCTGCGTCGCGGTCACGGTCATGCTCACTTGGCAGCTCGGTGGCCTGCGCATGAACGCCAGCTTCGACAAGATGCTGCCGTCCAAGCACCCGTATGTGCTCAACTTCCTGGCCAATCGCAGTGAGCTGTCAGGTTCGGGCAATCAAGTACGAATCGCTGTGCGAGCGGCCACGGGGACGATCTTCGAGGCCTCTCACTTGGAGACGCTGCGCAAGATCAGCGACGAGGTCTACTTGCTGCCCGGGGTTGACCGCTCTCGGATGAAGTCCCTGTGGACGCCCACCATGCGCTGGCTCGCCGTGACCGAAGAAGGCCTCGAAGGTGGTCCGGTGATGCCCGACGACTACGACGGTTCGGAAGCCAGCCTTGTTGCCTTGAAGGCCAACCTCGAACGCAGTGGCGAGATCGGTCAGACCGTCGCATCTGATTTTCATTCGAGCGTGATCGTCGTGCCACTGCTGTCCGTTGATGCCCAAGGCAAGCCGCTTGACTACACAGTTCTGTCGCAGCAACTAGAGGACATTCGCACCCGCTACAGCAGCCCCGCGATCGAACTGCACATCACCGGCTTCGCCAAGGTCGTCGGCGACCTGATCGACAGCTTGCGCCAGATCCTGGGCTTCTTCGTCGTCGCGCTGATGCTGGCTGCAGCCATGCTCTACGCCTATACGCGTTGTGTGCGAAGCACCCTGCTGGTGGTCAGCTGCTCGCTGGTTGCAGTCGTCTGGCAACTCGGGCTGCTGCCTTTGCTCAACTACGAACTCAACCCCTACACCATCCTGGTTCCCTTCCTGGTGTTCGCTATCGGCATGAGCCACGGCGCACAGAAGATGAACGGCATCATGCAGGACATCGGTCGCGGAGCCAGTCGGCTCGTCGCCGCACGGTTCACCTTCCGCCGTTTGTTCTTGGCCGGACTGACTGCTTTGCTGTGCGACGCGGTCGGCTTCGCGGTTCTGAGCGTGATCCACATCCCGGTGATCCAGGATCTGGCGATCATCGCGAGCATCGGCGTGGCCGTACTGGTGTTCACCAACCTGATTCTGCTGCCCATCTTGTTGAGCTACATCGGCGTGTCGCAGCGCGCGGCTGCGCGCAGCCTCAAGGACGAGAGCAGCGAGGTCAAGCACCCGATGTGGGTCTTCCTTGATCGCTTTACAACCCGACGCTGGGCCGCGACGACAGTGATCGTTTCGGCAATCCTCGGGGTCGCGGGGTTCCTTGTGAGCCTGCAGTTGAAGATTGGCGATCTCGACCCCGGCGCCCCTGAGCTGCGTCCCGACTCGCGCTACAACCGCGATGCGGCCTTCATGACTGCCAACTACGGCGCAAGCAGCGACGTCTTCGTTGTCATCGGCCGCACCGCCGACAGCCAGTGCGCGCGCTATGACATGCAGCGGCGTATGGACGCACTGGAATGGGAGTTGCGGCAACTCGACGGTGTGGAGAGCACCGCGTCGCTGGCCAGCCTCAGCCGGCAGATATTCGTCTTCATGAACGAAGGCAACCCCAAGTGGTACGAACTTCTGCCGACTCAGAGCATGCTCAATTCGGTCACGAACCAAGTGCCTCCCGAGCTGTTCAACAGCGGCTGCAACACGCTGTCGCTGATGATCTACCTAAAGGATCACAAGGCCGACACGCTGCAGGCAGTGGTTGACAAGGTCGAGGCCTTCGCCGCGACCAACAGCACCGACGAGGGGCAGTTCCTGCTGGCTGCAGGTAGCGCTGGCTTGGAGGCCGCGACCAACATCGTCGTCAAACAAGCCAGCCGCGAGATGCTGTTCTGGGTCTATGGCGCTGTCGTGCTGCTGTGCCTGGTTACCTTCCGCTCATGGCGCGCGGTCATCTGCGCGGTGTTGCCGCTGGTGCTGACCACCATCCTTTGCGAGGCGTTGATGACGATGCTGGGCATTGGCGTCAAAGTTGCCACGCTACCCGTCATTGCCTTGGGGGTGGGCATCGGTATCGACTACGCCCTTTACGTAATGGCTGTGATGTTGGCGCAGTTGCGTCAGGGCGCGACACTGTCTGAGGCCTACTACAAGGCGCTGCTGTTCACCGGCAAGGTTGTGATGCTGACAGGTTTCACACTGGCGGCGGGCGTGGCAACCTGGGCGCTGTCGCCGATCAAGTTTCAAGCTGACATGGGCATCCTGCTGTCGTTCATGTTTCTCTGGAACATGGTCGGGGCGCTCGTGTTGTTGCCCGGTCTGTCGTACTTTCTGCTCTCGCCCAAGCGCCCGGAGCCGCAAAGCGCGACTCTGGCGCCTCAGGCCGCATAGACAGTATTTCCGAGCGCCACATGGGTACCCACTCGATTCCCTGGTTCATGGCTCCGCCTGGGCTACCCCACTCATTGCGCACGCGACCAGCCAGGCCGTGCAGCCTATCCAAGAACCAGACCTACCGCTTGTTGCTGACGTCAACTACTTCCTGATCCGGACCTGCCGGGGACGTCCAAACCTGGAGACATCATGAAACCACTCGGAATCCCAAGCCTCGACATAGACCTTTTCTCAGAATCCGTGCTGAAGGATCCTTATCCAACGTACCGAATGCTCCGCGATGCTGGCCCTGTCGTGTGGATCGAACAGCTGCAGATGGTCTGTTGCGCTCGCTATGCCGAAGTTCGACAAGTGCTCGACGACCACGGTACTTTCATTTCCAGTCAAGGTGTCGGCTTCAACGACTTTCTGAACAACGCCTTTGCCGGCACGATCATTCAGAGCGATCAGCCGGACCATACAGCGCTGCGAGCGGCCGTCGGTGAGAAATTGACACCGCAGGCCATGCGCGACCTCCAAGGCCATGTGCAATCGCAGGCCAACAGCCTGATCACATCGCTGAAGATGCGGCGCACCTTTGATGGCATGCGAGATCTGGCGCGGGTCTTCCCCCTGACCATCGTCGCTGAGTTGATTGGCATCCCGCAGGACGGTCGCGACAGGCTACTGGACTGGGGTCACGCCAGCTTCAACGTGATGGGGCCAGCGAACGAGCGGTATCAGCGATCGCTTCCGGTGTTCGGCGAATGCTTCGAGTACATCGAGTGGTTGGATAAGGATCCGAGTCGCCTACGCGAGGGCAGCCTGGGCGCCGCGCTGTACGACGCGGCGGAGCGCGGCGTGATCCGACGGGACCAGTGTCCACGGCTGTTGGCGGCTTATCTTGTAGCTGGGATCGACACCACGATCAGCTCGATTGCCAGCGCCGTCCGGCTGCTGGGACAGAACGTGGACCAGTGGCAGGCTCTGAGGGCCGAGCCGGTGTTGGTCGCGCGCGCTTACAACGAGGTGCTTCGCATCGAGTCTCCGGTGCAAGCCTTCAAGCGCGTAACCAGCCGGGACACCGAACTGTCCGGCGTCACGTTGCCTGCAGGCTCCAGCGTGGCGGTCCTGTACGCATCGGCGAACCGCGACGAGCGAAAGTTCACGAATCCCGATCGCTTCGACATCAAGAGGCACTCGGCGGAGCACGTCGCCTTCGGCCACGGACTGCATGTTTGCGCAGGCCAGGCGCTGGCGCGACTCGAGGCCACCGCACTGTTGACTGCGATCGCAACGCAGGTCGAGCGCATTGAGGTTGGTCAACACTCCATGCATATCACGAACACTGTACGCAGTCTCGACACGCTCGAGGTCACGTTCCACTGAGCGCTGAAGTCATGAACACTCTGAGCGTCAAAGTAACCAGGAAAGTCGAGGAAGCCGAAGGCATTGCAAGCTTTGAACTGACCTCGGCTTCAGGCACGCCGCTGCCACCGTTCTCGGCTGGCTCGCACATCGACGTCCACGTCAGGGACGGTATCGTGCGCCAGTATTCTCTGTGTAACGATCCGACCGAGCAGCATCGCTATTTGATCGCTGTGCTGCGTGATCCGTCTTCTCGTGGTGGATCGGAAGCGATGCACGATGAAGTGGCGGAAGGAGCTATTCTCCAAATCTCTGAACCGCGCAACCACTTTCCTTTGTCGCCTTCTGCTCGCACGCTGCTGCTTGCTGGTGGAATAGGCGTAACGCCGCTTCTGTGCATGGCCGAGCGGCTCGCGCAGATCGGCGCAACGTTCACGATGCACTATTGCACGCGCTCGTCGCAGCGCACGGCATTCCGCGAACGCATCGCGCAATCTCAGTTTGCTGATCGAGTGGATTTTCACTTCGACGATGGCCCTGCAGATCAGAAGCTAGACCTCTCAAATGTGCTCGGTGCGCCCACGTCCGACGTGAACGTCTACATCTGCGGGCCTACGGGCTTTATCGAGCACGTCTTGAAATCCGCCAAGGCGCTAGGTTGGCCAGACTCGCAGTTGCACCTGGAATACTTTGGCGCCAAACCCATAGACACGTCCCATGACGAAGACTTCGAGGTCAAGGTGGCCAGCACAGGCAGGTGCTACAAGGTACCTGCCGACAAGAGCGTTGCAGCGGTTTTGATCGAGAATGGCATCGACATTCCTCTGTCATGCGAGCAAGGGGTGTGCGGCACCTGCATCACCCGCATTCTTGACGGTCAGCCGGATCACCGTGACATGTACTTCACCAGCGATGAGAAGGCGAAGAACGATCAGTTCACGCCGTGTTGCTCACGGTCGAAGGGCAAGCTGCTGGTCCTGGACATTTGAGAGCGTTCGCAGCGACGACGGATCTCCGGGACGCCACCCCCTTCTGCGGACGGCGTCCAGGATGGCCAGTGGCTGCTCCTCATTGCGTATGAAGCGGCGACGGGATAGAGAGCCGTACGCTCGCGCACAACGACCGTAGCGGTGTGCCGCTGGAGATCACCCTCGGGCGCACCTTGCCTTGTCACGCCTGACGCAGGCGGCGGCGTCCGAGTGCCGCCGAGTAGCGCCGCAGCGCTTCTGGGGTCGATGGATTGAGCGGCGGAACCGCTGTGCTGCGGCCGTCGTCATCGACCGCGACCATTGTGAAGTAGCAGCTGTTGGCGTGCCGCACGTTCTGGGTGCGAATGTCTTCGGTGATGACCTTTATGCCGACTTCCATCGACGAAGTGCCCGTGTAGTTGATCGCCGCAAGGAAGGTCACCAGTTCGCCAACGTGGATCGGCTGCCGGAATATGACGCGATCCACCGACAGCGTGACCACGTAGCAGCCCGCATAGCGGCTGGCGCAGGCATAAGCGACCTGATCCAGGAACTTGAGGATAGTCCCGCCGTGCACGTTGCCGGCAAAATTGGCCATGTCTGGCAACATCAGCACCGTCATCTCGATCTGATGCGGTGAATGCGCGGGAGCAGTCGGCCCGCGGGCTGTCTCGTTCAACTCAACCTCCAAGGCGATTCACAAGCCAGCGCGTAGAAAGTCGCTGGACAACACCCTCAGGTGTGGCACGCTTGTCATAGGCCGGCGACGCATGCGAGTCGCCGCTGGCGCTATGACCTCATCGAGCATCCACGACTGTCAGCCAGTCGACTCGTTTCGACGCGACGCAGCAATCAGTTCGTACCAACTCTTTGAGCTGTCCGTGAACCCGCACTGAAGAGCTTGCCGAGCCGGCCTCACGCTTTCGACGTGGCAGTCGACGCGCATGCCATGGCGATCGCCATACGCTCGAGGGTGCTGCACCGGGAGATTGGCCAGCTCAGGCACCACCAGGCTGCTCACGCAATGCGGTCGCATCCGCAGCGGCCACTGCGGTCATGTTGACGATGCGCCGGACCGTGGACGATGGAGTCAAGATGTGTGCCGCTTTAGCCGCACCGAGCAAGATGCCCCCAACCGTGATGCCCCCGCCCGAGGCCATGCGCAGCAGGTTGTAGGAAATGTTGGCCGCGTCGACGTTGGGCATCACCAGCAAGTTGGCCTCGCCGTGGAGCGCCGCCCCAGGGAACTCACGCTCCAGCACCTCGCCGGACAGGGCGGCGTCGCCGCGCATCTCCCCCTCGATCTCGAGCGACCCGTCCCGAGCACGGATCAACTCGAGGGCCCGCCGCATCTTCAACGCCGACGGTGCTTCCGAACTTCCAAAGCTCGAATGCGATAGCAGTGCCACACGCGGCACCTGCCCGAAGCCACGAACCGCCTGGGCGGCCAGCAGCGTGATCTCGGCCAACTGCTGCGCGTCCGGGTCCTGATGCACGTGGGTGTCGCAGATGAAGAGCTGCCGATCCGCCAACATAAGCATCTGCATAGCCGCGAAGCTGCTACATCCAACACGCAAGCCGATCGCCTCGCGCACATGGCTAAGGTGCTGGTGGTAGCGCCCGTGAACGCCGCACAGCATCGCATCAATTTGTCCTTGACGCAGCAGGAGGCTCGCCAGCAGGCTCGGCTGGGTCGACACATCGGCGAAGGCCAGCGCCGGCGTCACACCGCGGTGACGAACCAACTCGTAATAGCGTTGAATCAACTCTCCGTCCAAGCCCGCATGGTTCGGATCGATCACGTCGTAGTCCGCCCCGAACACCAGTCGAAGTCCGAGCTGGTCAATGCGCTCGGCGATGACGGCCTGGCGCCCGATGAGTACCGGCCGCACCAGTGCCTCGTCGACCACCACCTGCGCCGCGCGCAGCACCCGTTCGTCCTCGCCTTCGGCATACGCGACCCGCTTGAGTGAACCGCCCGCGCGCGCCGCCGCGAACACGGGCTGCATCGCGTTTCCTGACCGGTACACGAACTGGCGCAGGCGCCTGCGATAAGCCTCTATGTCGACAATCGGACGCGACGCCACGCCGCTTGCGGCTGCAGCCTCGGCCACGGCCGACGCCACGACCTCGATGAGACGTGGGTCGAATGGCTTAGGTATCAGGTACTGCGGGCCGAATCGCAGCACGCTCGAACCATACGCCCGAGCCACCGTCTCGGGAACCTCGGCGTGAGCCAGCTCAGCGATGGCCCGCACCGCGGCCAGTTTCATCGCCTCGTTGATCGTCGTAGCGCCACTGTCGAGAGCACCGCGAAAGATGAACGGAAAGCAAAGAACGTTGTTGACCTGGTTCGGGTAGTCCGAGCGGCCGGTGCCAACAATCGCGTCTGGTCGTGCGGCCAACGCTTCCTCGGGCAGGATCTCCGGAACTGGATTGGCCATCGCGAGGATGATCGGCTGGCGCGCCATGCTGGCGACCAATTCCCGCTTGAGCACGCCACCGGTCGACAGGCCCAAGAAGACGTCTGCGCCAGCGCAGATGTCGGCCAGAGTGCGCAGTGCGGTGACTTGTGCGTAGCGAGCCTTACTCGCATCGAGCCCGGTGCGGCCGGCATGCACCACTCCCTTGCTGTCGGCAATGAACACGTTGCGGCGTTCCACCCCTAGACTGACCAGCAGATCCAGGCAAGCGATTGCGGCCGCGCCGGCGCCCGAGCAAGCTACCTTGACGTTCGCCAGCGGCTTGTCCACGAGTTGCAGCGCGTTCAGCACGGTGGCGGCGGCCACGATGGCCGTGCCATGCTGATCATCGTGGAAGACCGGAATCTTCATGCGTTCGCGCAACTGGCGCTCGATGTAGAAGCACTCCGGCGCCTTGATGTCTTCAAGGTTTATGCCACCGAATGTCGGCTCCATTCGGGCGATCGTCTCGACAAGGCGGTCAGGGTCCTTCTCGTCGAGCTCGATGTCGAACACGTCGATGCCAGCGAACTTCTTGAACAAGCAGCCCTTGCCCTCCATAACCGGCTTGCTCGCAAGCGGGCCGATGTCCCCGAGCCCCAGCACGGCGGTGCCGTTGGTGACTACCGCAACCAGGTTGCTGCGCGCGGTAAGGCTGCTGGCCTCAAACGGATCGTCGACGATGGCCAAGCAGGCCTCGGCTACACCCGGTGAGTACGCGAGCGCAAGGTCGCGCTGGGTGGCCATCGCTTTCGTGGGCATCACGGCAATCTTTCCGGGCGTCGGAAAGCGGTGGTAGTCGAGCGCGCTGTCCTTCAGGGTCTCACTCATCGGATTCTTCTAGTTAGCGGCCTGGATGACTGGCCGTGCGGTCAGGCACGCTCGAGCACAAGCGCAATGCCCTGGCCGACACCGATGCACATCGTGCACAGCGCGTAGCGACCGCCGCTGGTGTGGAGTTGGTTGATCGCCGTTGTCACGAGCCGGGCCCCACTCGCACCCAGCGGGTGCCCCAAAGCGATCGCACCGCCGTTGGGGTTGACGCGCGGATCGTCGTCGTCCAAGCCCAGGTCGCGCAACACCGCCAGGCCCTGCGCTGCGAAGGCTTCGTTGAGCTCGATCACGTCGATCTGCGACAGTGCCAAAGCCGTTAGTTCGAGCACCTTGCGCGTGGCGGGTGCAGGGCCGATGCCCATGATGCGCGGTGCTACCCCGGCGGTGGCCATGCCGAGCACACGTGCGCGCGGCGTCAAGCCGTGGATCCGCACCGCGGCTTCACTTGCCAACAGCAACGCGCAAGCGCCGTCGTTGACGCCGCTGGCGTTGCCGGCGGTCACGCTGCCCTCTGGCTTGACCACGCCCTTCAGCTTGGACAGAGCCTCGAGCGATGTCTCTCGAGGGTGCTCGTCCTTGGTAACGACGATCGCGTCGCCCTTCTTCTGCGGAACCGTGACGGGCACGATCTCGGCATCGAAGAAGCCGCGCTTCTGCGCCGCGACGGCCTTCAACTGCGACATCAGCGCCATGCGGTCCTGCGCCTCACGCTCGATCTTGAAGTCGACCGCTACGTTCTCGGCTGTCTCGGGCATTGAATCGACGCCGTAGCGCTCCTTCATCAGCCTGTTTACGAAACGCCAGCCGATCGTCGTGTCCTGGATCGAATTGGTACGCGAGAACGCACTCTCGGCCTTCGGCAGGACGAATGGCGCACGACTCATGCTCTCGACGCCGCCGGCGATCATCAGTTCTGCCTCGCCAGCCTTGATCGCACGCGCGGCCGTGCCTAGTGCGTCGAGACCCGAACCACACAGACGGTTGATGGTCGCGCCCGGCACGATATCCGGCAGCCCAGCGAGCAGCAGACTCATGCGCGCAACGTTGCGGTTGTCCTCCCCGGCCTGGTTGGCACATCCGAACAGAACATCCGTCACAGCAGCCCAGTCGACCTTTGGGTTGCGTTCCATCAACGCTTTGATCGGCACCGCGCCGAGGTCGTCGGCGCGCACGCTCGACAACGCACCGCCGTAGCGGCCGAAGGGAGTGCGAACGGCATCGCAGATGAAGGATTGAGCGCTCATGATCTCTCGAATTTCGTGTGACCCACTCGCCGCACTCAACATCCTCGCAACGCCCTGGCGCCTGCGTCGCATCCTGGAAGTCTGTGCGACTCGCCTCTATGCTCGCAGACTTACGCCGCTGATCCGTTGCAGTTCGCTGAACGGTAGGCCATTGAAGATCTCGACCACCTCGAGCCCAGCCGGCGTGACGGCGAGCACGGCCAGATCGGTGTAGATGCGGCTGACGCAACCGATGCCAGTCAGAGGGTAGGCGCAGCGCTCGACAAGCTTGCTGGCACCGCTCTTGGTGAGGTGTTCCATCATGACGAAGGTCTTCTTCGCACCGATTGCCAGGTCCATCGCGCCGCCCACGGCGGGGATCGCATCAGCGCCGCCCGTGTGCCAGTTGGCCAGATCGCCACTCACCGAAACCTGGAAGGCGCCGAGCACGCAGATGTCCAAGTGCCCGCCGCGCATCATCGCGAAGCTGTCGGCATGGTGGAAGTAGGCACCGCCGGGCAGCAAGGTCACCGGCTGCTTGCCGGCGTTGATCAAGTCGTAGTCTTCGTCGCCCGCAGTAGGAGCCGGCCCCATGCCGAGCAAGCCATTCTCGCTGTGCAGGAAGATCTCTCGCTCACGCGGCAGGTGGTTGGCCACCAGCGTGGGCAGACCGATGCCCAGGTTGACGTATGAGCCCTCCGGGATGTCTTTCGCAACGCGCGCGGCCATCTGATCACGGTTAAGTCGCTGCATCACATTTCCCTACGTCGTCTGCTGCTTGAACCCGGCAGGCCCGGTGGGCGTACGCGGCACCTTGACGACGCGCTGCACGAAAATGCCGGGCGTGACGATCGCTTCTGGATCGAGTTCGCCGAGATTGACCACGTCATGCACCGAGGCGACCGTCAGCTTGGCAGCCATGGCCATCACCGGCCCGAAGTTGCGCGCGGTCTTGCGGTAGACGAGATTGCCCCAACGGTCGCCGCGTTCGGCCTTGATCAGTGCCACGTCGGCGTGAATTGGTGGCTCGAGCACGTACATTCGCCCGCCGATCTCGCGCGTCTCTTTGCCTTTGGCCAGGTCGGTGCCGTAGCCGGTGGGCGTGAAGAAACCGCCGATACCGGCGCCGGCGGCGCGGATACGCTCGGCCAGGTTCCCCTGCGGCACGAGTTCGAGCTCGATCTTGCCCGAGCGGTACAGGCTGTCGAACACCTGCGAGTCGGCTTGACGCGGGAACGAGCAGATGATCTTGCGCACCCGCCCCGCCTTGAGCAGCGCGGCCAGGCCGGTTTCTCCGTTGCCTGCGTTGTTGTTGACGATGGTGAGATCACGCGCACCTTGCTCGATCAGCGCATCGATCAGTTCCCCAGGCTGCCCAGCCCCGCCGAAGCCGCCAATCATCACCGTGGACCCATCGGTGATGCCCTGAAGCGCTTCAACCGTAGTGGCGCAGATCTTGGAGATCATTCGCAGCCTCTGGGGTGCTGGATCTGTGCAAAGCGATCGACAAACCAGTCGGCCACGACCGCAGTCCGCTCGGCCGCGTGGTTGTAGATCGTGTGCTCTCCGTCGGGCCAGAAGCGCAGCGTCTTGTCGGTGGTCGCCGCCGCGTCGAGGAAGGGTTGCTGATCCTCAAGCGTGATCAGTGGGTCAGCGCCGCCGTGCAGCACCAGCAACGGGCAGGTGATGCGGTCGCGCCCGGCGCGAAAACTCAGCCGCTCGAAGTTCGCGGTGACCGCTGCTTCGTCATTGACACCCAGCATTGCGGCGGCTTGCTCCTGGAAGGTCCGGTACGCCAACAACCTCGGCAATGCCTGCGCTCCATTGACGCAGCAGGCCCGGACACGATCGTCAGCCGCTGCCGTACTTGCCGCCCACAGTCCACCGATGCTGTTGCCCCAGATGCCCGGTGCGCCAAGGCTTGGGTCTGCGACGATGTACGTGATGAACTGCCGGTACGCCGCTGTCACATCGACATCAAGAAAGATGCGGTGCTTCATGCGCGTCTCACCCTGACCTGGGCCTTCGGCTAGCAAGGTGGCCAGGCCTCGCCGCGCCAGTGCCTTTGCGATCGGCAAGTAGGCCATGCCCCAACCGCTCTGGCCGCCGAACAGCAAGACCGTGCCGGAAGCCCGGCCCGACCAGGGGCGCACCAGCCAGCCGATCAATCGACCGTGCTCGAACGGTAGTTCGACACGCTCGATGCGCTTGTCCGACCAATCAGACAGCTGCCTGGCGGCCTGCACGAGCTGGTCATACAGCGCTACGCGTCGTGGGTCGTCATCGTTGAACGCCATCTGCGCGAACAACAGGTTGGCGATCGCCATCGACTGCGCCTCAGTGGCCGTTGTGAGATGCCCTGCTGTTGCCGCTGCGGCCGCTCGCTCTAGTTGTGCACTCGCCAGCGACTCGGCCGCGCTGTGCCAATCCTCACCGGCGGTGGTGCGCTGAAACAGGGCGACGGCATCGGCATGATCCACCCCGCAGTCAAGCAGTCGCGTAATTGGCATTGCACGCTGAAGGGCCTGCGTCGCCGAGGAAACCGCGGTCGTCATCGTTCGATCTCCATCATCACGACACCCACTGGAGCCGACCGACGGTGACACCGTCCTTGCTCTGCTCGATCCAGTGCAGCTTGACACGCAGGTCGTCGACCAGTTCCGCCAGCGCCTCGAGCCGGCCGACTGATCCGAACACGACAAAGTCGGGCCGCCCGATATAGGCGCAGATGCCGTGCGTGTGCATGAAGCTGGAGATCTCGCCGTCCAGTTCGACTACGCCGGCGTCCGAGTCCGGACTGATAACGACGATGCGGCAGCCGAGCTGACCGAGGAACTCCTTCTGCTCCTGACGTATGAATGGCACCGGGTCCTGAGTCGTGACGAGCAGGAAGCCGCGGCCCACTACATCGTCGAGCAGCCCTTCGACGCTTCCCTGACGCACCCGCGGTTGCGGTCCCGGAATGCCGGCGCAAGCGAGCAGGCAACCGTCGGGTTCGCGGTGCACGACGCCGTTCTCGATCTTGGGGAACGGCGGCATGGGCGGCACGTTGCCTGTTCGAAAAGCCTCGTCCCGCGCCGCGGCCTTGTCGGGGTCGTCCTCGTTCGTCAACTTTCCGAGGAACAAGGACATCTCCATGATCTGACCCACATGCGGCCGGCGCTCCTGCTCGTAGGCATCGAGCAGTTCCGGCGAACAGCGTCCGCTGAGCACCAAGTCGAGCTTCCAGGCAAGGTTGATGCCGTCGCGCATCCCCGAACAGGCCCCCTGACCCATGTAGGGCATCATGGAGTGAGCAGCATCGCCACCAAGTAGCACGCGACCATCGCGCCAGCGATTGGCCATCCGCGTCTCGAAGGTGTAGACGACGTTGCGCAGCACCTTGAAGTCGTCCCGCTTCAGGCCATGCTTCTTCTCGAGCCACGTCCAGCCGTTGTTCTGGTCCTCCCAAAACGCGGTCTCTTCGCTCGGCAGCACGCGCAGCTCGAAGCGGGTGCGCTTGCTGCCGATGGGCATGTACATATGACCGCGCGCGGGGTCACAGAAGATGGTCAGCAGCTTGAAGGGGTCGCCGCCCTCGCCCTTGTTCTCGGAATCGAGGTTGAGCCAGCGTTCGTTGACGCCGTAGTCGGTGCGCTCGATGCCCAGCGCCCGGCGCACGAAGCTGTTGGCGCCATCGCTTCCCAGCACATACTTGGCCTTGAATTGCCTAGGCCGTTCGGTCCATTGGTCGTCGCGCACGCCGTTCGTACGCTGGATCGTGATCGACACGTCGTCGGAGCCCTGCTCGAGGGCAACCGCTGCCCAGCCGCGAAACAGCTCCACGTTGGCATGCTGCGCCACCCGCTCGTGGATGGCGTCCTCGATGTCGGGCTGGTAGATCGAAAAGTGCGGATAGCCGCACTGCCGCTCATTCCAGTTGATCTCCATCAGCAACTCGCCAGCGGCATTGCGATAGTGGTAAGTCTCGATCGGACTCGCGTCGCGCAACGCGCGAGTCACATCACCGCATGCCTGGATGATGCGCGCGGTCTCGCCATCGATGTGGGTGAGTCGCGGCAAGCCGTACATCGTCGGCCAACGCTCGATAACGACGACCCTGCGGCCGGCCTGAGCCAGCATTGACGCGGCCACCAAACCCGTCGGGCCGTAGCCAATCACGGCCACGTCGTAAGCCTGCGGCGAATCCTCTTGTCCGGATGTCGACTTGGTTTCCATCGTATGTCTCCTGTAGTTGTGGAGTGCTGCCGGTTCAGCGCCCCGATCGATCGCTCTCTTGGCGTCGGCGAGTGCTTAGCGGTAGCCTCCCACGTGGGGGGGCGCGCCGTCGAACGCCGCCTGCAAGAGCTGGCGCAACGCAGCGCGTTCGATAGGGCGCGGGTTCCAGTAGGGGTTGGCGATCGCGATGTCGGCGGCCCGGTCGAGATCGGACTCGAGCATGCCCAGGTCGCGCAATGCCACCGCCGCGCCGTTGTTTTGCGCCAGGTCGTAGATGCCACGCGGAGCATCGGCCGCGTCGAGCGCACGAGCAATACGCCGCATCGCATCCGGCGCAGCAGGTGCGTTGTAGGCCAGCGCGTGTGGCAGCACGGCCGTGTGCGTCTGCGCGTGCGGCAGATCAAAGCTCCCGCCGAGGGTGTGGCAGAGCTTGTGATGCAGCGACATGCCAACATTGCCCAGCACGGTTCCGCACAGCCATGCTCCGTAGAGCGCGCCGCTGCGCGCTTCGATGTCCGCGGCATCGGCACGAATCCTGGGCAAGGCCATCGCGAAGGCGCGGATGCCCGCTTCCGCCATCAGGTCAATGACAGGATTGGCATCGCGCGCATACAAGCCTTCGGCCGCATGCGCGATCGCGTTGATGCCGCTGGTGATCGACAGATTGACAGGCAAACCAAGTGTCAGCGCTGGGTCGTAGAGCACTGTCTTCGGGAGCACGCGCAGATCCGTGCCAGTGCGCTTGGTGCCGCCCTCCGTGATGCCGTAGATCGGTGTGACCTCGCTACCGGCATAGGTGGTCGGGATAGCAAGGATGGGCAGCGCGCTGTCCAACGCGATGGCTTTGCCCAGACCGATCGTGGAGCCGCCGCCGATCGCGATGGCACAGTCGGCGCGCCGCACGCGGGCCATCTCACGCGCCTCCTGGGCCACCTCGATCGGCACGTGCATAACGGCGCGATCAAAGATGCCTGCGGCACGCGATCCGAGGCGGTCAGCGAGGGCCTCTGCCAGCTTACGCTGGCCCGGCGTGCTCAAAACAAGCGCGCGCTCGGCCCCGAGCGCTAGCACCTCACGCTCAAGGTCCTGCAAGCTCCCGGGCCCGAAGACGATGCGAGCAGGGCGCGCTTGATAGACAAATGACGGAAGGCTTTGCAAGGCGAGTCCCCTCACATTTCGTCAACCACGTAGTCGACCTGGTGACGCGATGTGCGCAGCGAGCCAAGGGCTTTGCGAACTCGCAGGTGCTCGGGGTGCGTGGCATACGCCTCCAGGGCTCCTGGCGAGTCGAAGTCCGCCACCAGGACAGCATCGCACGCATAGTCCACGCCACTGACGTCGATCCCCACATCGAGGCGGCGCATTCCCGGGATGCGTCCCCGCAGGGCTTCAAATTCGTGCTTGACGGTTGCCTTCGCAGAACTCACGGCCTCCGGGGTCTCACCTGCGACCCGCCACATGACGATGTGCCGAATCATTGCTTCTCCCGGGACGGGTTGAGCACAAAGTCGAACTCGAGGGTGTAGTAAGGCACCGCCAAGTCATGTCCATCGGGCGCCACGCCGGGATCGTGGCGCTTCCAGTCCGCAATGAGGGTGGAGCGGACGCCGAAAACGGCATCCGAGTCGAGGTACTGATCGCCGTCGCGGAAGACATGCGTAATCAGCTTCTCGTAGCCTGGCGCCTCGATCATGAAGTGCAGGTGGGCAGGTCGCCAGGGATGCCGCCCTAGGGCGTCCAGCATGCGCCCCACCGGACCGTCATGTGGGATCGGGTAAGGCTGAGCGAGGATCGAGCGGAAACGAAAGTGCCCATCCGCACCGCTGCGGAATCGACCGCGTGCGCGGTGCTCAAACTCGGCCCCCGAACCCGCGTACTGAACGTCGTAATGGCCGGCATCGTCCGACTGCCAAACATCGATCACGGCCGCGGAGATCGGCCGGCCATCGATGCCGCGCACCTGGCCTCTGACGAAGCAGGGCTCGCCTCGCGCACCGTTGGCGATGTCCTGCCCGTACTCGAACCAAGGCGCACCCTCGACGAAGAATGGGCCAAACACCGTCGCCTCGGTACAACCGGGCGGCTTGGCATTGTTCTGTGCCGTGACCAGCGTCGACAACCCAAGGGTGTCGGACAGCAGGATGAACTCCTGCCGCTTGTCATCGGTGATGTGGCCTACCTCGGTAAGGAAGCGGATGGCCTGCTCCCACTCGGCCTCGGTGAGCTTTACTTCGCGCGCAAAGGAGTGCAGGTGCTGCACCAAACTCGTCATGATCGAGGTCAGGCGTCCGTCGGTGCAGCCGGACATCGCGGCTATCACCGCTTGCGTGATGGTGTCTTCGTTGATGTTGCGCATGCCTTATGTCTCCGGCTAGAAATCACTGCCACGCTGTGACCTCGAAAGTTAAATCGCGCCGAGCCGGAAAGAAAGCCGCGAAGACGAAATCTCATTTCCGTTTTATGGAACAATGCCCCCGTGGACCGTTGGGCTCAGATCGAACTCTTCGTGCAGGTCGCCGAGTTGGCGAGCCTGTCCAAGGCTGCCGAAAGGTTGGGGCTTTCGAACGCTGCTGCGAGTCGGCATCTTGCCGGCCTGGAACAGCGCCTCGGTGCTCGTCTCGTCGAGCGGACGACGCGACGCTTGTGGTTGACCGATGCTGGCCGCGCCTTTCATGGCCGCTGCTCGGCGATGTTGGCGGAGATGGCTGAGGCGGAAGCGGAGGTCAACGCCGCTTCGGTTAACCCAAGCGGGATCCTTCGAGTCACGAGCTCGGTGTCATTCGCCATGATGCACATCGCGCCGGCGCTGCCTGAGTTCAACCGCCGCTACCCAAACCTCTCTGTGCAGGTCTCCACCGCCAACCGGTACCCCGGGTTCATCGAGGCAGGCATCGATGTGGCGATTCGCACGCGGGAACACGAGGGCGATTCGGGCATCACCATTCGCCGCTTGGCGGAGATGCGTCGTGTGCTAGCGGCGTCCCCCGCTTACCTCGCGGCCAACGGCCAGCCCAAGGGACCCGCCGAACTGCAAGGGCACCGATTGCTCGTCTACAACCTCGCGAACGACCCCTACGTGCTTCACCTGAAGCGACGCAAGGAGCAGCTGACAGTCCCGATAACGAGTGTCCTCGACGCGAACGAAGGGCAGGTAATTCGTGCTGCGGCGCTGGCCGGCTTGGGAATCTTGATCCAGCCCCAGTACATCGTCCACGATGACATCGTGGCGGGGCGACTGGTGCCTGTGCTCAAGGACTGGGATCTACCGCACCTGACCATCAACATCGCCTACCAAAGCCGTCGTCACCAGCCTGCCAAGATCAGAGTCTTCATCGAGTTCCTGGTTGAGCGCTTCGCCAAGCTGGATCTGGAGAAGAAGTGGGCCGCTTGGGGCCGATGAGGGTAACGCACGGGACGCGGCTACTGGAGCAAACCGGGATGGCCGCGAAGGGGGCATGCAGCCGCTCAACCTGCATCGGGCCGTCTTGAGCCCTTCGCTGTAGTTGAGTCCGGCCTTGATCGTTCATCGCGTCTGCCCGAATCGCGCGGGTTTCAGCTGCAAATCCAGCGCAGCCGCCCGGTTGACCATCATCTAGATTGATCGAACCGCGTGTCAGGAGGTCAGGCATGGCACACCCTCGGCCCGAGGAGCAGTCAGCTGGTTGCAGATGGCGTCGAACTCAGCATAGGTCCAAGCGGCCGCGCCGCAGCGGATCGCGAGCTTGTGCGGGTGGCGCAGGCGCGCGCGGCGCAGGAGGTCACCGAGGGTCTGGCGCGTGGCGATGGCATGGCTCATGGCAGATCGGTGGCGGGGCTCAGCGGCCCTCGCAATGCGGCGCGCGGCGCGCGAAGAAGGCCTCTCGGCCTTCGCGGAAATCGGCACTCGCCGCGCAGGCGAGAACAGCCTCGTGCTCGGTGTCGAGCAGCTCGGCGAGGCTGCGCACCAGCCCGCGAATGCGTCCGCTGGCGCGCGTCGGGCCGCGCTCCAGCCGCTGAGCCAGCGCCTCGGCCAGCACGACATCGGGCGCATTCAGCGCCGCCGGGCGGTCACGCGTCAGCCTCACCAGGCCGCCATCGAGCTCGACGCGCAGGTCGTTCATGCGCCCCTCCGTCCGCCGCAATGCATCGTTGTGCTCATCGTGGCTCGCATTGGATGCCGCGCCCCCGCGCGCAGCGCCACCCGGACGGGTAGTCGTGCGCGGCACCGCTTGAGCGCAGGCCGCGTTTACGTTTGCAAGTGGGAGAAGTCTGTATGGGCACGCGCTGCGGCTGGTGCCTTGGCGGTACCAGCACCGCAGCGAGCCCGCGCTCAGGCGGTGCCGAAGGCGCGCCGGAGCTGCGCACCGACCTGCGCGTAGACCCCGGCGGTGTGGCCGATCACGCCCTTCATCCAGAAGAAGCCGTGGATCATCGTCGGGTTCCGCAGCGACGTGACGGCAACGCCGGCGCCGGCCAGCGCCGCGCCGTAGGCCTCGCCCTCGTCGCGCAGCGGGTCGTAACCGGCGGTGATCAGCGTGGCCGGCGGCAGGCCGGCGAGCTCGCCGCGGATCGGCGAGCAATAGGGCTGCTCGGCCTGGGCGGGATCGGCGAGGTAATGGTCGAAGAACCAGTCCATCGCCTTCTTCGTCAGCAGATAGCCCTCGGCGTTCTCGCTGCGCGAGGGGTAGCTGCCGCCAGCATCGGTGACCGGGTAGACCAGCAGCTGGTGCGTGAGCTTCGGGCCGTCGCGGTCGCGCGCCATCTGGCTGACGACCGCGGCGAGGTTGCCGCCGGCGCTGTCGCCGCCGACCGCCAGTCGCGTGCCGTCGAGGCCGATCGAGGCGGCCTGCTGGCGCACCCACAGCAGCGTCGCGTAGGCGTCCTCAGGCGCGGTCGGCCAGCGGTGCTCGGGCGCCTTGCGGTACTCGACCGTGACGACCGCGGCGCCGCTGGCGTTGACCAGCGAGCGCGCGACCTTGTCGATCAGCTCGAGGTTGCCGAGCACGAAGCCGCCGCCGTGGTAATAGACCAGCACCGGGTGCGGCCCGGCGCCGGCGGGGTGGTAGACGCGCGCCGGCAGGCTGCCGCCGTCGACCGGCACCTGGTGCGCGGTGACTTGCGCGACCTGCTCAGCCTCGCCCTCGAGGCCGACGAAGGCCATCGCGGTCTCGCGTGCTTCGGGCACGCTCATCTGCTCGAAGCCCTTCAGGCCCTGGGCCTTGAAGGCATCGAGCAGTCCTTGCACTTGCGGGTCGAGCGGCATCGTCGTCTCCTGGTTCGTTGCCGGTTGGAAAGGGGGCGCGCACTCAGCCGCCGAGCCGCTGCAGCGCCGTAGGCGTCAGGTAGCGCTCGTAGACGGACGGGTCGTTGACGCGCATCGCATGGCCGCCGGCGACCTCGCGCACCTGCTTGATGCGCGTCATCCGGCGGGTCTGGACGTTGAAGGCGTGCACCGTGGCCCAGGAACGGGTCCTTGCCGTCGGACACGCGCGCCTTGCCGTCCTCGTAGCAGGCGAAGGCGGCGTCGAAATGGCGGAAGGCTTCGCCGCGGCGATCGTAGGACAGCATCTGGAACGGCGTCAGCGTGCGCGCGTCGAGCCACACGCGCTTGCTGCCGACCGGCGCGCGCGGGTAGCGCAGCGGCTCGGCCTCGATGACGATGGCCTCGGGCACCAGCTCGACCACCTGGTCCCAGAACAGGTTGCCCTTCGGCCCGCCATGGGTCTTGTGCTCCCAGTTCGGGTGCTCCGAGCTCCAGCCGCCGGACACCGCCGCGAGGTGCGGGCCGCGCTGGACCACGCGGTAGTTGCCCCAGGTCAGGAAGGGGTCGCCGGCGGCCCAGGCGTCCGACAGGTAGAGCTCGGCGCCCGGCACCAGCGGCTCGAAGCGCTGGTTGGTCGGGAAGCTGCGCACCCGCTTGAAGGCCGGCAGGTAGCCGTAGAGCTGCGGGAACTGGTTCTGGTCGTAAGGCCAGACGTTCAGGTAGACGGTGCCGCGCACGTCGGCCGGCTCGGTGAACAGCACCGACTGGTAGCGCAGCTTGCCCGGCTCGCCGTCCCAGTAGGGCCGTGGCTCGACGACGGTGCGGCCGACCGCGGCCATCTCGGCCCAGACCGACGCGTACTGGTACTGCAGCGTGCCGCTGGCGTCGAGGTCGTATTCCTTGCTGGCGTAGACCGAGACGTCGTGGCGCCCCCAGCTCAGCGTGTGCGCGGCGAACACCTCGAGCGGCGAGCTCGGCTCGGGGAAGGGGTTGCCGCCGATCCAGGGCTTGCCGTCGGTGGTGACGATGTTGCCGTCGGCGTCGAAGCGCGCCTTGCCGCGGTGGCGCGCGCTCGCCTCGAGGTAGGGCAGCGGGTTCAGCCGCGCCAGGTCGGTGGTGGTCGGCGCCAGCACGAGCTTGCGGCCCATGCCGGCGATCTGGCCATGGCGCACCGGGTCGAGCAGGTCCTTGACCCACTCGACGTTGCCGGCGTCGATGGTGTCGCCCGGCTTCAGCCGGCCCCTGGTGTAGGCCTCGATCGACAGCAGCTCGTCCGGGTAGGCCGCCGCGACCGAGCCGCTGCGCAGGAACGCCGCCCAGGCCGAGCCGAACACGCCCGCGCGCAACAGCCCCCGACCCGTCGCCTCGAGAAAGGCACGGCGGCTGTGGTCGCGGTCGTAGCGTCGCAGGTGGGCCATCGGCTGGCGGCCCTCACGGTCTCAGAACAGGATGCCCAGACGCGCGAAGATCTCGTTGCTGTGCTGGAGCCCGTCGGTGAAGGTCTTGTTCGACTTCGAGCCGGCGATGATGTTCGCGTACAGGTCGCCCTGGATCGACTTCGACGGCTTCCAGCGCAGTCCCGGCTGCGCGTACCAGCCGCCCTGCAGGTCGGTCAGGATCGCGAAGTCGAAGCGGTACTCGAGCGTCGGCGAGGGCTGCTGCAGCGCCAGCGCGATCGCGTTGAAGCCGCCGCCCTGCCCCTTCGGCCGCTCACCGGGCCGGCTGTCCAGGCCGCTCAGGTGCCGGCCGAACAGGTCGCTCTCGGACTTGTGCAGCCACTGCAGCACGAAGTAGGTGGCCGGGAAGCTGCTGACGAACTTGTGGTACTTCTCGGCGATGAAGGCGAAGGCGTACTCGTCCTCCTCGATGTAGTTGCCCAGCGTCGGGTTGGTGAACTTCTTGTTCGGCGTGTACGACAGCTCGAAGCGGCCGATCAGCTGGTCGAGCAGCGAGTCGGGCTCGCCCTCGAAGACCTTGTTCAGGCCGAAGCCGAACACGTTCTCGTGCGGGTAGCGCCGGCTCAGGTGGCCACGCAGGTTGCCGGCCACCGCCGGGCTGAAGAAGGTGTTCAGGATGCATTGCACAGCAGCCTTGGTGCCGGCACGGATCTGGCCGTAGGTCGAGTCGGCTGCGCCGCAGCCGGCCGCCAAGCCCGACAGGCCATAGGCGTCGAAGCCAGGCGACTGTTCGTAGACGTAACGCAGCGCCGCATCGAGCCCCTCGATGCCGTTCAGGCGCGAGCGCGAGGCCGACTGGAACCATTCGCCGGCGTTGTAGACGCCAGTACCAGTGCCGGCCTCGAAGGAAGTCAAGGGCAACGCGCCGGCGCCGGTCGCGCCCGACCATTTGTAGACGCCGTCGGGGTTGTTGCGGCTGACAGCAAAGGCCTGCAGGCCGACCGACCCGATCTCGCTGCGCACCCGGAAGCCGACGTTCCAGTTGTTCTTGACGTCGTCGTAGCCCTCGCGCTGGTGGATCGTGAACTGGTCGGTGATTAAGTTGTACGGCGTCTCGCCGTTGGGCAGCAGCGTCGGCGCGAAGCGCTGCACAAAGCTGTCGATGTCGGTCTTCTCGTTCAGGCGGTAGTTGAGGCGCAGGCCGAGCGCGGCGCGGCGCTTGTCCGAGTACTCCTCGGCGGCCGGATCGAACAGGTGGCCGCGGAAGTCGAGCGCGTTCGGCACGTCAGCGACGCGGAAGAAGATCGCCTCGCCCCAGGCGATCTGCTGGTTGCCGGCGCGGATCCACAGCGGGCCGTTGTTGTAGTCCAGGTAGGCCGAGGGCAGGTCGATCGAGTTCTTGCGGCCGCCGTAAGCCAGCGGGCCGCCGGCTGTGCCACCGAACTCCTGCTGGAACATCGATCCCGACAGGAAGCCCGCCTGCGGCTTGCCGTCGAAGGCGTCGTCGACCGCGCCGACCTGCTCGGAGCGCGCGCGCAACTTGATGGTCGCCTTCCAGGCGTCGCTAACGCGACCGTCGAAGTTGAGGTCGAGCCGCGTCGTCAGCGAGTTGATGTTGGCGCGGTCCTGGAACGAGGCCGGCCGCGACAGAGCGTCGCCGGCCAGGCCGCCGTTGCGCTGGTTGATGTCGGTGACACCGTTGGACGGGTTGCCGCCTTGGTTGTTCTTGTTCTGATCGTCCGTGGTCTTGACTGCGAGCTCCTGGCGCAGCTGGCCCGAGACCTCCCAGTCGGCAGCCGCCGCGGGAGCGGCTAGCACGGCGAGCGCCGCCGCTGCGACCGCATGCCGCCGTGCGGCCTTCGCTTCGATGTTCATCACGCTGTTGTCTCCTCGTTGTGGTCTGTCATTTCGCGCGTCGGATGTCGCGCTAGGGCTCTATGGCCAGGATTGATCCGCCCGAGCCGACGGCCAGCAGCCGCGGCTTGCCTGCGGCGCTCGGGGCGGCGGCGGCCAGCGCCTGGTACCAGCCGCCGCCGATGAACTTGGACTGCACGCGCTGCCAGCTCGCGCCCTCGTTCTTGCTGCTCAGCAGCGTGTTAATGCCGCTGACGGTCAGGCGGCCGTCGGCGCCGACGTGAACGCCGGTCAGGATTGCCTGCGTGCCGGTGGCCAGCGTGCGCCAGCTCGCGCCGCCATCGCCACTGGCCAGCACTGCGCCACTCTGACCGACCGCGTAGGCGCGTTTGTCGTCGAGCACCGTCAGGCCGAACAGTGACCGTTCGCCCTTGTGCGGCACCTTCCACTGCGCGCCGGCGGCGTCGCTGCGCAGGATCAGCTCGAACTCGCCGACCACGGTCGCGCTGCCGTCGGCGGCGACATGCACGTCGTACAGGTGTGGCTCGGCGCCGTCGGGCGTATGGCCGGCCCAGTCGACCGGCTGCAGCGCCCAGGTCCGGCCCCAGTCGCTCGAGCGCAGGACCGTGCCGAAGGCGCCCACCGCATAGGCCACGCCCTGCGCGTTGACGCCGACCGCGAGCAGCCGCGACTTGGTCACCGGCGCTGAAGCCTGCCAGGTCTTGCAGTCCTCGGCGGTGAAGACGATGCCGGTCTGGCCGACCGCGAGGCAGTGGCCAGCGGCGGTCGCGGTCGACAGCAGCGCGAGGTTGCCCATCGGGATGGCTTGGCGCGTCCAGCTCGCCCCGCCATCGCGCGAAGCCAGCACGGTGCCGAACGCGCCGACCGCCACGCCTTGCGGGCCGTCAAATGCGATGTCGAACAGCGCATCGTGCGGTGTACCGCGATAGATCTGCTGGATCGCGTCGGGTCTCGCGGTGACCTCGGACGGCACATCGGCCACCGTCACCGCGGCGACAGCCGACATGCCGGCTAGCCAGACCGCGCCGCGCGCGGCGCGGCGCGTCAGGAACGTGAACAACGCGGCCATGCTCAGGTCCCCATGCGCTGCAGTGCCTGCTCGGTCAGGAACTTCTCGTACAGGCCGTCGGCGTTGTGGTAGCCCGAGGTGATGCCGCCAGTGATCGACTTGGCCTGCAGGAAGCGCGTCGTCCTGCCGTCCTGCACGTTGTGGCTCATCACCGCCGTCCACGACCAAGCGGTGTGCTTGCCGTCCATGACCTTCTTGTCGCCCTTCTCGTACAGGCTGTACTGCGGCTCGAAGGACTTGAAGATCTCGCCACGGCGGTCGAAGGTGATGTAGGTGACGTACATCATGTTGCGCATGTCGATCCATACGCGCTTCTTGCCGACGGGAGCGCGCGGGTAGCCGACCGGCTCGGCCTCGAACACCGCGACGTCGGGGCACAGCTCCATGTTGGTGTCGAAGAAAGTGATGCCCTTCGGACCACCGTGCACCGGGCGCTCCCAGTTCGGGTGGTCGCCGTACCAGACCTGCGATACCGCGCCGAGGAACGGACCACGGCCGATCAGCTTGTAGTTGCCCCAGGTCAGCATCGGGTCGCCGGCCGCCCACGCATCCGACAGGTAGAGGTTGCTGCCCGGCACCAGCGGCTCGAAGCGCTGGTTGGTCGGGAACTTGCGCACCCGCTTGAAGGCCGGCAGGTAGCCGACGAGATCCGGGAACTTGCGCTGGTCGTAGTACCAGGTGTTAAGGTAGCTCGTACCCTTCACGTCCGAGGGCGAGGTGAAGTACACGGCCTGGAAGCGCAGCTTGTCCTCGCCGCCCGGGAAGGACTTCGGCGTGTTGCGCGCGACGGTGTTCTCCTCGATCCAGGCCAAGTCGTACTGGTAGCTCTGCGAACCGTCGGGCGCGATCTCCCAGTCGCGCACCGCATAGGTGGAGTTGTCGTGCCTGCCCCACGACAGGGTGAGGTTGGCCTGCAGCTCGGCACCGGTCTTGGCATCCGGGAAGGGGTTACCGCCGATCCAGGGCTTGCCGTCGAGCGTGACGATGTTGCCGTCCGCGTTGAATTTGGCCTTGCCGGCGTTGCGCAGTGTCGCCTCGAGGTACTCGGCCGGGTACAGGCGCGTGACGTCGCGCGTGGTCGGCACGATGCGAATCTTGCGACCCATGGTCTTGACCTGCTTGTAGGCCACCGGGTCGATGAGGTCCTTGACGAGGTCGACGTTGTTCGCGTCAATTAAGTCCCCAGTCTTGATCTTGCCCTTGGACCAGGCTTCGATGGACATCAGCTCGTCCGGGTACGCCTTGCTGATGTCGGCCGAATGGCCCACCAGCGGCCACATCGGGCCCAGCACCCCGGCCGTCGCCACGCCCTTTGCGGTCTGCTCCAGGAAGAAGCGGCGGCTGTAGTCATGGTCATATTTACGAATGTGCATAGTCGTCTCCTGGGTCTGCGTCAGTGGGCGGATGCACCCGTGCACCGGGCGTCTTGTGTATGTGCGGGAGGGGAAGGTTGAGGCTGGGGTTCAGGGGCGTGCTGCGGCTCGCCGACGTTCTCGGACAGCGTCGAGATGTCGCTGTCTAGGAAGCGCGGCTTGATCAGGTAGATCAGCAGCGGCAGCAGAACCAGCGCGAGCACCATGTTGATCAGCATCACGATCACGAGCAGCAGACCCATGTCGGACAGGAACTTCAGCTCGGACAGGAAGTACCAGGGCGCCAGGCCGATGGTCATCAGCGCCGCGGTGAAGAAGATCGCCTTGCCGCAGGTCTGCAGCGACACGCGGATCGCGACGCCGAGGTTCTTGTTGGCGACGCCCTGGTACTCCTCGCAGATGCGCGTCAGCAGGTAGATGCCGTAATCGATGCCCACACCGATGCCGATCGCCAGGATCGGCAGGGTATTGACGTCCAGCCCGAGGCCGAAGGCCGACATTGCCGCGGTCAGCATCGTGTTGGCGAGGTTCACCGGGATCAACAACAGCAGGCCCGCCACCACCGAGCGGTAGGCCAGCGAGCAGCCGATCAAGATCACCAGGTTCAGCGCCAACACGATGCGGCCCTCGTAGCGCACCACCGTATCGTTGATCGACTGCTGTAGCGCGATCGCGCCCGAGGCCAGCCGCACGCGGAAGCTCGCGTGCTCCGCGCCGACGTCGGCGACGCAGGAGCGCGCCGAGGCGAGCGCGGCGTCGACGGTCGCTTGCTTGTTGTTCGCGTACCAGAGTGAGACGGTGGCGTTGCGCAGCTCAAAGTCCGAGACATGCGCGAATGACTTGGCGTTGGTTCCGGCCATCAGCCCAGTGACAGCGGCGCTGGCCGACGCGTCGTCGTTGTCCAATGGCGCCCATTTCGGGTTGCCTCCGTTGAACACGCGGTTGGCCTCGAGCGCCATGTCGGCGAAGGACAGCGTCGCGGTCGGCGGGTTCGGACCGCTCTCGAGACACTGCTGCAATTCGCGCATCGTTGACAGCGTGTCGGACTGGCGCAGGATGCGCGCACCCTCCTTGCCCTCGAACACCACCTCCATCGTCATCGAGCCGGGGAAATGGCGGTTGATCTGGCGCACCGCGGCATTGAACTCGGAGTCATGGCGCAGCAGGTTCGTTCCCTCGACCGGGTTGCCGACCTGGATGCGCAGCATGAAGTAGACCGACACAGCGGTGAGCACCAGAAATACGACGGTCGTGTAGCGCAGCGCGCGGCCCTGCACCAGCGACGCGAAGCCGCCGAGGATGCCCTGCATGCCGCGCTGCAGCGGGCCGGAGTGGCCCTCGACGCCGAGCACGTGCTCGAGGTTCTTCGGCTTGGGCAGCAGGCTAAGCAACACCGGCGTCAGGAACACGCTGCACGGCACCAGGTTGGCAGCCCACAGGCCGGTGAACAGCGCGAAGCGCTCCATCGCCGGGATCGGCGCCAGCGCGACTAGCAGCAGGCCCGCGACGTCGGTGAAGATGCCGAGCGTGCCTGGCCACACCAGCGAGACCAGCGACAGCTGCGCGGCCTTCTCCTTCTCATGGCCCTGGTGCAGCAGCTCGTAGTAGCGCTCCGTGGCCTGCACGCAGTGGCTGAAGCAGCGCGCCACCAGCATGAGCGGTACGACCATCAGCAGCGGCTCGACCGGAAGACCGAGCCAGCCGACCAGTCCGAAACCCCAGATCGCCGACACCGTGCTGACGATCACCGGCGCGACGATGCCCGAGAGATTGCGCATATGGAAGGCCAGCGCCGCGAACATCAGAAGCAGCGTCAGCGCGGCGATCTCGGCGGTGTTGGCGCCGAAGGCATAGACCCAGCCGGTCATCGTTGGGAAGCCGGAGACGTAGATCTCGTGCTTGCCGTCGCGCTCCTTCTTGACGATATCCTGGACGAACTCGAAGGCCTTGCCGTAGTCGAGCTGGCTCTCGATGAAGGTGGCGTTGACCAGCGTGGCGGTCGAGTCGCCTGAGACCAGGAAAGTCGCCGCAGCGGCCGATTCGCCGACGCGGCGGCGGATCTCGGCGAGTTGCTCGGGCGTGGACGGCGGGTCGTCGTCCATGATCGGGTTCGAGAAGATGCCGTCGGGCGTAACGACGGTGTAGCGCGCCTTCGGCGTCGCGATCGACAGGATCTGGTCGTGGTCGACGCCAGGCGCGAGGTCGATGTCGCGCGACAGCCGGTAGATCTTCGCGAGCGTGTCGACCTGGTAGATGTCCTTGCCGTCGGTGCGCTTGACCATCAGCGTGACGGTCAGAGGGTTGCCGAAGTTCGGGTGCTCCTTGAAGACTTTCACGAAGGGATGGTCCTTCGGGAACAGGTCCGAGAAGATCGTCCGGACGTCGACCTTGAACAGGCCGACCGCGAAGAAGGCCGTGATCAACCCCATCGCCGCCAGGATCAGCCACCGGTGGCCGAGCGTGAAGGCCGCGAGCCGGCGCCGTAGGTCTAGCTTTTCCATCTATCCACCACCCGAATGTCTTGCGCTGTTGTTGTGCTGCGCCGCGGCCCGGCCGTCTGGCGCGCCTGTCTCCATCTGTCGGAGCCATTGGAGAGGCTCGACGCCGCAGGGACCCCATCCGCGCGGATGGTTTTGCTGCCCACAGACCTAGGAAGAACCCTGATCGCCGCCGTGCGCGCTGCCTACCTCGAAGCAGCGAGGCCTGGGGTCAGGGCATGACGTCGATGTCCGCGTAACCGTCGACCGCGACGATCACCATCCGCGGCAGCTCGCCCTGCCGCAACAGCTGCTCGGCGCAGGCGACGCGGCGCGCGATGACGTCGGCATGCGGCGCGCAGTTGATGCTGGCGCGGACCTGCCTCCCGAAGCTCCACACGCCGAGACCGGCGACCACGGCCAGCGACTCGCGAGTCAGCGGCTCGGCGAGCTGCCCGTCGAAGTACGCGGCGGTGCGCCGCGCCATCGCAAGCGACAGCCGTCCGCGCACGCTCCGCTCGCGCAGGCGGAACTTGGCGTAGTAGCGCAGCAGATGCCCCGCGAGCTGGGTGCCCAGTGCCTCGACGTAGATCGTGCCGCCCAGGCCCTGCGGGCCGGCATCCTGTGCGATCGCTGTGGTCAGCGCTCGATGATCGGGTCGCGCGCCTTGACGACGTCGAGCAGTCCCATTTCGGCAATCTCGCGATCCATCAATGTCGCGCGCGACGACCGAGACCAGCCGCTCGGTCAGGCAGACATGGCGTACGTCCAGACTCTCGGTCCATTGCCCGTGCGAGCGCCGAGATCGCGTCACCAGCAAGACGTCGCCAGACTCGCTGCGCACGCACGCTTCCAGGGGCCACGGCCGTCGAAGTGGCGCTACATCGGCGTCACTCGGCGCAGATAGGACACGATCATGTAGTCGCGCATCAGCGGGACCTCGACGTTCAGCTCGGTTTAGCCGTAGGCGCGCAGACCGACGCCGTTCCAGCGCAGCGCGTCGGCGGTGCCGAGCACGGGGCCCGGCACCCAGGTGGGAAGGTCGGCCAAGCCGATCGGTTCGGACATCGGACGCTCGTGCGGTGGAGAGCCCGGCGTGCTTCGGCCGCGCGGCGCGCCGCGAACCGGGAGGGCTGCCACATTACAAGCGGCGGCGCGCGAGCTCAGACTCCGTGCGTCTTGACAAAGCGGATCGCGTCGAGCCGGGTCTTCACCCCGAGCTTCGAGTAGACGTTCCTCACGTGGAACTTGACCGTATTCTCGGAGACGCACAAACGCTCGGCGATCTGCTCGTTCGACAGGTAGTCGGCCAGCATGGCGAGCACCTTGGCCTCGCGCTTGGTCAGCGGCTCGAGCAGCGGCGCGGGCGCGAGCGACCGGACGGCGGCGGCCACCAGCCGCTCGACGAAGGCGCGCGCCTCGCTGCCGGGCGGCGGCGCCTCGGCGGGGTCGTCGGCATGCGCTTGCAACAGCCCCAGCAGTCCCGGACCCTCGTCGAGGAACATGCGCACGTAGCCGCCCGGCGCGGCGAGCGCGATCGCGCGCTGCAGCGCCTGGTGCGCCTGCGCCATCCGACCGAGCCGTTGCTGCGCCAGCGCGGCGAGCAGCTGCAGCCGGATCTGCCGGTGCACGCGGCCGTGGCGGCGCGCGACGTCCAGCGCGGCGCGGATCGCGGCGAGCGCAGCCTCGACATCGTCGCAGTGCAGCGCCAGGCGCATGCGCGCGAGCTTGGGGTCGTCGGTCTCCTCGGAGAAGCGCACCCAGTCGTCGGGGCCGTCGCCGCCCTCGTCAGCCAGGCGCGGCGCGAGGCCGCGCGCGCGATTCAGCCGGCCGGCGACCAGCTCGCGGCGCAGCCGCTCGCACTGGATCAGCCGTACCGCACGCGGCCAGCGCCCAGCGTAGGCCAGGCCCTCGGCCTCCTCGAGAACCGCGAGCGCGCGCTCGGGCGCGCCGCGCAGATCGTGCAGCCGCGCGACACTCCGGTAGCACACGACCAGGTAGTCGTGTATGCAGGCCTCGACGATCATCTCGTGGAACTGCTCGAACAGCGCCAGCGCCTCGGCGGTCTCGTCTGCCTCGTAGAGCGCGAGGATCAGCGCGCAGGCCAGGCAGGCCTTCGACACTGACTCCTCGAGCAGCATGCGGCGGTCAGCCATCACCGCGCGCAGGTGGCTGATCGCCTCGCGCAGATGGCCCTGCGCGAGCAGCGTCAGCCCCGTGTGCACCCCCGAGTAGCCGAGCGTGAAGGTTGCGTGGGCCTGCTCACTGAGCTCGCGGCCGCGCGCGAAGAAGGCCAGCGCGTCGTCGAAGCGGCCACGTGTCAACGCGACGAAGCCGCGCACGTTGTAGCTGGCCGAGTACTCGAAGCGGCCGAAGCGCGTGTCGGCCGGCTCTCGGTCGTCAGTAAGCGCCGCGTAGACGAGCGATTGCGCCATGTCGTCCTTCAGAACCATCACCATCGCCAGCGCGAGCCGCGGGTCGACCCCACTCGGTCCCTGCGCAAGGTGAGCCTCAAGCACCGGCATCAGCGGCTCGATCGGCTCGTGGCGCACCAGGAAGCTGAAGGCCCAGGCCAGCTTGACCGCGAGGCCCGGCCGCCGCCGCGCTGCATCGGCCGGCAGCCGGCGCGCCCAGCGGTCGACGGTGGCGAGGTGGCCGTCGGGCACCAGCGAGTCGCTCCACAGGTCGAAGACCTCGCAGGCACGATCGTCGTCGCCGGCGCTCAGGTGGTGGTGCAGCGCCTCCTCGTAGTGGCCATGCGCCTGGAACCAGGCCGCGGCTCGGCGGTGCGCCGCGGCTGGCGCGGAGGGCTCGGCGCGTGCAAGCTGGTCTTGCAGGAAAGTGGCGAACAGCGCGTGATAGGTAAACCAGCCCTCGCGCGACTCGAGCCGCCGCACGAACAGGCCGTCGCGCTCGAGCGAGGCGAGCATCTCGTGCGCGTCGTCGCGGTCGAGCAGCGCGTTGCACAGTGGCGCCGACATGCGCGCCAGCACCGAGGTGCGCAGCAGGAAGTCCTGCACGCGCGGCGTCTGCTGGCCGAGCACGTTCTCGGCCAGGTAGTCGGCGACCTCGCGCGGCGCGTTGGCGCGCCCGGCTTGCAGCGAGTCGCGCACCGAGCTCGACCCGAGCGCCAGTCGGTACAGCTGCACCGCCGCGGGCCAGCCCCCGGTACCGCTGAAAATTGCCTCTAGCTCGAAGTCGCTGAGCGCCGCGCCCGGAAGGGCTTCGAACACGCGGCGGCTCTCGTCGCGCGAGAAGCGCAGGTCCTCGGCACTGACTACGCATGCCTCGTCCCCGGCGACCAGCCGCGGCAGCCCGAGTTCGGGCACCAGCCGGCTGGCAAGGAACCAGCGCACGCGGTCCGGCGTGTTGGTGATCAGCTCGCGCAGCAGCCGCAGCGCGCCAGCGCTGGTCACCTCGTGCAGGTCATCGATGAACAGCGCCACCGGGTGACCCAGCCCAAGCAGTCGGCCAATGAGCCAGTCGGCGCGCGGCGTAATCGTGCCGGTGTCCTCGTCGTCGGCCGCAGCGTCGGCGCCGAGCATCGCGACCAGCGCCTGCAGGTGGCCGAGCAGGCGGCGCGCGTCATTGTCGCCGCCGTCCAGCGACAGCCAGCCGGTCAGCATGCCCTGCTGCTCGCAGACCGCGTGCGCCTGAAGCATCAGACTGGTCTTGCCGTGGCCGGCCGGGCCCTGGAACACGACAACGCGCGCCGCGGCTGCACCGAACAGCCGCGCGAGTAGCACCTCTCGCTGCACCGCATGCCGGTGGGCGCGGGGCGGCAGGATCTTGTGGTTCAGGGGGGGCGGCGCGACACCGGCCGACGCGGCGAGCTTCAAAGGGAGACACCGTTGCAGTTTCGATGACTGCACAACGATTTTGCCCTGCGAACGCACCGCTGCGCCGCGCCGCGGCCTAGGGAATCCCCCAGTCATTGCGGCGCAAAACTAGCCTGACGGATAGGGACGGTAGCAAGGGCTTTGCCGACGATCGCATCCCAGCACGGTGCGCACATCGCGCACCCCCATTGCCGGAGACCCTGATGTATCTGACCCCTGCCCCCAATGCGCCGCACACGATCGACGTCGTCGTCGTCGGCGCCGGCTTCGCCGGCCTGTACGCGCTGCACGTGCTGCGCAAGAAGGGCTATTCCGTGCGCGTGTTCGAGGCCGGCGACGGCATCGGCGGCACCTGGTACTGGAACCGCTACCCCGGCGCGCGCTGCGACATCGAGAGCGTCGAGTACTCCTACTCGTTCGACGAGGACCTGCAGCAGGAGTGGGACTGGCCGGCGCGCTACGCCGACCAGGCCGACATCCTGAAGTACATCAACCACGTCGCCGACCGCTTCGACCTGCGCCGCGGCATCCAGCTCGAGACCCGCGTCACCAGCGCGCTGTACGACGAGGCCGCCGACCGCTGGACCGTGGCCACCAGCCGCGGCGAGACCTACAGCGCGCAGTTCTGCATCATGGCCACCGGCTGCCTGTCGACACCCAAGCAGGTCGACGTCGAAGGCATCGGCGAGTTCCGCGGCCGCAGCCTGCACACCGCCGCGTGGCCGCGCGAGGGCGCTGACCTGACGGGCCTGCGCGTCGGCGTGATCGGCACCGGCTCGTCCGGCATCCAGGCGATCCCGCACCTGGCCGCGCAGGCCGCGCACCTGACGGTGTTCCAGCGCACGCCGAACTTCAGCATCCCGGCCTGGAACCACCCGCTGAGCGACGCGCAGCGCCAGGTGCACAAGGCCGAGTACGCCGTGCTGCGCGCGCGCGAGTGGGACTCGAACCAAGGCATCTGCCGCGTGCCGGTGCGTGGCGACCACGCGATGGACGCGACGCCGGCCGAGCGCGAGGCCGAGTACGAGGCCCGCTGGCAGATGGGCGGGCTGAGCTACTACATGTCCTACGTCGACCTGCTGACCGACCCGCGCGCCAACGAGACCGTTGCCGAGTTCGTGCGCAACAAGATCCGCCAGAAGGTCAAGGACCCGGTGGTCGCCGAGATGCTGTGCCCGAAGGACTATCCCTTCGGCACCAAACGGCTGTGCGCCGACAGCGGCTACTACGAGACCTACAACCGCGACAACGTCACGCTGGTCGACCTGCGCGCGACGCCGTTCGAGCGCTTCGACGCCGGCGGCGTGCACACCGCCGACGGCCGCTACCACGGCCTGGACGTGCTGGTCACCGCGACCGGCTTCGACGCGCTGACCGGCACGCTCAGCAACATCGACATCCGCGGCCGCGGCGGCGAGCGGCTGTCCGCGCGCTGGCGCGGCGGCCCGCGCACCGCGCTGGGCATCATGAGCGCGGGCTTCCCAAACCTGTTCGTCACCACCGGGCCGGGCAGCCCGTCGGTGCTGTTCAACATGATCCTCGGCAACGAGTACCACGTCGACTGGATCGTCCGCGCGATCGAGGACCTGCGCCGCACGCAGCGCCGCAGCATCGAGCCGACGGCGGCCTTCGAGGAGCACTGGACCCGCCACGTCAACGAGGTCGGCAACCAGACCCTCTTCACGCAGGCCAACTCCTGGTACATGGGCGCCAACGTGCCCGGCAAGGCGCGCCAGATCCTGCTCTACCTCGGCGGCTTCAAGGCCTACAAGGACACCTGCGAGGCCGTCGCCTCGAAGGGCTACGAGGGCTTCGCGCTCGGCTGACCCGGCATGCACGTCCACCGACTGCTCGACCTGAGCGGCCGCATCGCGGTCGTCACCGGCCCCGGCCAGGGCCTGGGCTTCGAGATCGCCGAGGCGATGGCCGAGGCCGGCGCGCAGGTGGTCTGCGCCGACATCGGCCGTACCGCGGCGCACGCTTCGCGCAGCGCACACCGCGCTCGCGGGAGAACGCGCGCGCGCCGATGCCGGCTTACTGTTGTTCGAGCAGCGGCAAGCCATTGAAGCGAAGCTATCTATAAAAGTTTCTCTACAGATCCAGCACCAACATTGCAGAAAGCGATCTCGAACAACAGGGCGTGATTTGCCCTCCCTTTTGCCTCTCATCATCGCTGAAATACATGTCGCGATGATCTGGCACGCCATCCAGAACTCGAGTTACGCAGGTACCGCACACCCCCTGCTCACAGGAGACCGGCACTTCAATTCCATGCTTGAGGAGTGCATCGATGATTGATTGCTCAGCGGCCACCGGTATAACCAATCCGGTGCTTGCAATTTTTACATCAAACCCCCCATTCAGCGCCAGCGAGTAATCTTTCCCAGAAAAATACTCGAAATGCACGCTCTCTTTCGCCCAACCATTGGCTCGCGCAACTCCGATGACATGGTCCATAAACCCCTGAGGGCCGCACACATAAACATGAACATCCTCACTCGGACGCGCCAGGATCAAATTTGCATCCAGTTTCTGCTCAGGCGACTCGTCGTCGAAATGAAAAATCACCCTGTCAGAAGAAATCGAATCACGGATGTACTCAACAAACGCAGCGTGATCGCGCGATCGCGCGCAATAGTGCACAACGAAATCCGCCCCTGACGCCGAAAGGCGCTCCATCATGGACAAGATCGGCGTCACACCAATACCGCCGGCGAACAAGATGGAGCGGCGCGCGGGCACCAGCGGGAAATGGTTCCGAGGTTCACTGATACGAAATGTGCAACCGATGGCTAGATCGCGATGAACGCTCTCCGAGCCGCCTCTGGTGCTTGCATCAAGCAGAACTGCTATCCGATAGCTATTCGTACCCACCGAATCATTGCAAAGCGAATACTGCCTGATGAGTCCGTTCGGCAACTCGACGTCGATGTGAGACCCCGCACTGGACGGCGGCAGCATCGAATTACCGACCGGGACGAGTTCCAGCGAAATTATGTTGATTGCCTCAGTAGTTCTACGCGCAACCCTGACATCGATCCAAGCCTTCTTCATGTTCAAGCTCAAAAACGTTAAATAATCCAAATGTGCATCGCACCAGCAATTTCAAGATATCGGCTCGCTTGCCATGTGCATCCGGAAAAACAGCGGCGGCAAGACAAGCGCGCGGACTTCAGGTCAATTGCCAGTCTAGCGATCACCGAACGATCGCGGTAGAGATTGAAATGCACCGCCCCCGTTCTGCAAATACGAACACTCCCCGCGCCGAGCTGCGGCCCGAGCGCCCTCATGGCACCCAACAAGGGAGCATCGCAACGCGTCAGCCGCCCACTCTCAATCGAAAGCTGAAGACGAACACCCCGCCCCGCCCAAATCGGATCGCACCACCAATGGCCCCGTAACGCCGCAATGCGCCGCGGAGGCGTCGGCCAACCCTCGAGGAAGACAAGCATGGATATGCTGTTAAGCATGGAGAGCTTTTTGCGCGTAGCAGAGTCCGGCAATTTCTCTCGCGCAGCACATCAACTTGGCATAGTCAAATCCGTGGTGACAACGAGAATAAAGGCCCTCGAAACTCATCTAGGTCATTCTCTTTTTCACCGGTCGACCCGCGCCGTAAAGCTCTCTGAAGCGGGCCTGCAGTACTACCACGACTGCAAACTCGTGATTCAGCAGATCGACGAGCTGAACGAGCGAACTCGCGAACTCTGCGCATCACCGAAAGGGTTGTTGCGAATTCACGTTCTCCCAGGATTCGCGCTCGGACAGTTCGCGTCGATCTTGGCCGGATTTCGCGCCCTGCATCAGGGCATAGAGTTTGACATCGTCGTCAGCGACCGAGTGGTCGACCCAGTACAAGAAGGCGTGGATCTGGCGATTCAGATCTTCCCGCCCGCGTCAAACGATCTGATCCAAAGACAACTCTTCCCCGTTCATGGCTTCTTTTGCGTCACCCCTGATTATCTCGACGGAAATCCCCCAATAAAATCTCCGACTGACCTTCACGAGCACGACTTTGCAACGTATTCGTATCTCTGGGGCAATCATTGGTCTCTGACCAATCATCGATGCGAACGGGTAGATATAGACCTGAATCCCGTGCTTCGCAGCAACAGCATTCATCTGATCAGAGATTTCGCCTTGAGGGGAATCGGCGTGGCCTATCTCCCCACGCTAGTCGCCTCAGAGGATCTCGAGTCCGGTAATTTGGTTCGTGTTCTACCTGAATATAGCGCCCCCACGCTCTGGTTATCGGCAGTCTATCCCGCGTCACATCGCTCAACGGCCAAGGTCAAGATATTTCTAGACTATCTCCGAGACCGCTGCCAACCGTTCGAGACTCACATCGATAGTGCTCGGCATACAACCTGGCCTTTGGCGACGATGGCGCCAACAATGCTCGTAAACCGCTCAATCAATTCCTCGGACGCTGGGCTTGCATCGTCAGGCCGCCCTCAGTGATGCGTTTGCTATGCACACCGCCAGGGTCGACACACACGGACGGCGTTGCACGATCGACTCCACCACTTCTTCGCTGACAAAAAGGCACAGCGACGCAGTGCATCGCGAGTGTCCATGCGGCCGGGATCCGGTCACGGCGGCCAAGCCTCACCTGACGCAATCGACGCCCCACCCGCGCAGCCAATGGCCTCACTCTTTGTTCGTTTTGCGAGAACGATCCGTTTGCCGAATATCAATCGAAGAGCGTTGACCGTTGCCATCGCTCAAGCAATACTGACAGAGACGCTAGAAAAATAGCGTAATGTTGTTCGTGTATTTTTATTGGCCAGACCAAAAGAGAGAGACATGGAATATCTTCGGAACGCTTGGTATGTCGTGGCTTGGTCTTCTGAGATCAAGCGGGAACTCTTCAGTCGAACCATCATTGAACAACCGTTGCTGCTTTATCGAACGCAGGACGGAAAGGTTGTTTGCGCTTCGAACATTTGCCCTCATAGATTTGCACCGCTACACCTCGGACGGTTGATCGGTGACCAGGTGGAGTGCGGCTACCACGGCCTGATTTTCAACTCCAACGGCAAATGCACAGCCAATCCCCATGGCGATTGCCGCATTCCCGCCGCAGCGAAGATCTCTTCGTACATTGCGGAGGAGCGCCACAGTCTGGTGTGGGTCTGGATGGGAGATCCCAAGCTCGCAGACACCAACGCAATCCCGGATTTCAGTTGCCTCACCGACACCAGTAAATTCGCGACCGTTGGTGGCGTAATTGAAATGGAGGCTCAGTACGAGCTCATTACAGACAATCTAATGGATCTCTCGCACGTCGAATATGTTCATCGCGGCATTCTCGGAAGCGACGCGATTTCTAGAGGGATTACAAAGGTTATCGAAGAAGGCGAAACCCTGCATAGCAATCGCTGGTGCCCCGATGGGTTGGCCCCTCCCGCATGGGATGCAATGTTCGGCAATTACGGGAAGCCCGTGGATCACTGGCTTAATATGCGCTGGAACGCCCCCGCTCATATGCTCCTCGATGTCGGAATCACGCCCACCGGGAAAGACCGAAGTGACGGCATCTGGATGCTTGGAACTGACATCCTCACGCCTTCCACGAGCTCGAAGACCTACTATTTCTGGGGCGTTTCCCGGGCTTACGCGCTGGATGATCCCAAGGCCGGAGAAGCATGGATTGCAGCGATCGACGGTGCATTCTCCGGACAAGACAAGCCCATGCTGGAAGCGCAACAGCGGGTGATCGGCAATCGCGACTTCTGGTCCATGAAGCCAGTCCTCATCTCAGCGGACGCTGGAGCAGTACGCGCGCGCCGAAAACTGGCGGCCATGATTGAGGCCGAGCGGCCCAAGACCTGCGAACCGACCCCGACCGCCGCATACCCTTCGTAGATCGCAGACGGCACAACTCGAGGCAGGCCGCACGACGCCTTTGGCCGAGCGCCTCCCTCGAACTGGCTTGGGTCGACAACCGATCGCGCCGCCTTCCGGCCCACGCCATCGAGACGACCACTCGCCTGCTTTGCTCGCGTACGAAGTGCTGTGCTCCCCACGCACAACCGGCCATCGCCAGCACGCCGTTCACACTTTACGCAACGCGGCCAGCCCAAACCACGGCCAGGCGCTCGTCCTCCCGGACCGCATCGCGAACGCAACAGGCGCCACACCTTGCGGCAGCGTACAGCCACGTCATGGTCATTGCGATTGATCGCGGGACTCACGCAACACAAGAGTTCGCGCGTCCACACCGAGGTACGTCCCGACTCCAAAGCAACAGCGGTTTCTCATCCTCACCCTCTCAGCCAAGACGTTTCGGCCCGTTCGATTGTCCGCAAATTCAGAACGCTAGGGTATCTCTGTCGGCACTTCTCATCGCTTGAGGTGCTGCCTAGACTCATACGCAAACAAGTTGTCTTACATCTTCGGAGAGCAATATGACCACCACGAACTACAAGACCAAGTTCGGATCACTGCAGAGCTTCGAGAAGGGCGGAGTGCAGGTCATTGATGACAATGTGAAGAACTACGCGTTCTCGAATTGCTTCGATGTCGCGAGCAAATCGCGGCCGTACGAGAAGGTTGTTTTTGGAAAGAACCAGATCTATGTGCTGGAGGTGATTCGCGCCGAAGGGACCTCCCCTTGGTACACATGCGCGCACGACGAATTTGCCTTCAGCATGGATGGCGAAATCGACATTCACCTCATCAAGCTGGACGCGGCGCAGACGGTTCGTGATGCGGAGCGCAACGGCGCTGTTCTGGTCGAGGGCGAACCTCGTGGACAGAAGATGGGCTGGATGCGCATCAAGCGTGGCCACCAGGCCATGCTGCCCAAGAGCACGGCCTATCAGTTTCGCGCAGTCAAGCCGGCGGTCCTAATTCAGCAGACCTGCATGGGTGAACTATCGATCGAGCGTTGGCCGGACATCTGCCAATCTGTTTGAGTAAGCCCCAAGGCGCAAACCGTTGCCTTGCAGGGCATCCCACCATTCATAGGAGATCAAAGAATGAGCGCGACCGCCGAAACCGCTGAAGTCATCGCGAGCGCACCCGATGCGGCTCTTGGATATAAATCTTTCACGCTGAGGAGCTTTCAGTTTCGCCGTGACGAATACTTTGCTCACATTTCCTGGTTGACGCGAGATGGCCGCCCGCTCTCGCACACAATAGATGTGGGAGCGTTTTTGCGTGCATTGATGCGTGATGTAGCCTGGGGCTTCTTCTATGGCGGGGTCAACTTTGACCACGTATTTGGCACAACCAATCACTACAAGACGGTTGACCTGTACGCCGGCACCTATAACGCAACGATGAAGGCAGCTGGCGTTGATCGGCTCGAGAATTTCCCGACCGCGCAGATTGCTGCGACCTTCGAGCAGATCCTCGACGACTGGACCAATGAGGGCTTCGATCCTTTTGCCGCACCTCAAGAGACCGGCAGCGCCTATGGTCGCAAGAATGGCAACAACACGGCCAAGATCACGCGCGCACGCGAACTGGCCGTGCGTTGCGTCGGGATGAAGGGCGATCTGCCGTTGCGCACTGACGCACGTGGCGCACCTGTGAATCGTGCGTTCTCCGACGTGCCTCAGGACGAGCCTGAGTTGCACCCCGAGCCTGGCTACGAAGACGAGGTGCATGCGTTCAACCTGTTCGGATTTCTGAGCCGATCACAGGTTACTTGGAACCCAAGCTTTACATCGGTCGTGAAGCATAGCTTCATGTGCCCGACGACCGAAGAGCACATGTTGCCCATCATTCACGCGAATGACCGCGTCGAGTGGTTTTTCCAGATGACCGACGAGATTCACTGGGATTGCGCGGACAAGAATTCCGGGAAGCCGCTCGCTCGCGTCATCATGAAGGCTGGCGACATGGCCGCAATGCCGGCGTACTGTCGCCACCAAGGCTATAGCCCCAAGCGCTCAATGCTGCTGGTCTGGGAGAACGGATCTCCAAATTTGGTCTATGAGATTCAGAAAGGCGATTCACCGGAAATTCCGGTCGTATTCTGACGCGCCCAGCCCAAGAGACCATCCCGCCGCCATCACTCGCGGCTCTACGGAGGATCATTCATGAACCTTGCGGATCTGCAGTCCGCCGTTGGTCTACGCACGCCTATTCGACACCAGCTCTTTATCGGCGGTAGATTCCTGAACGCCGAGTCCGGAGCGACGCTGGCCACGCTCAATCCGCACGACAATTCGGTCATAGCCGACGTCGCAATGGCCGGACGCGCAGACGTTGACAAGGCGGTCACAGCGGCCCGTCGTGCATTGCCGGCTTGGCGTCGTCTCTCGGGCGCCGAGCGCGGACGAATTCTGATGCGGTTGGCCGACCTGATCGAGAAGAATTCCGAAGATCTAGCTTTGCTGGAGTCGCTGGACACCGGCCATCCATTGCGAGATTCACGCAATCTGGACGTGCCTCGTACAGCAAGCTGCTTTCGCTACTTCGGCGGAATGGCTGACAAGCTGCACGGTGACGTTGTCCCAGTTGATGCCGGGTTCCTGAACTATGTCCAGCGCGAACCGCTCGGCGTAGTCGGACAAATTGTGCCGTGGAACTTCCCGCTCATGTTCACGAGTTGGAAGATGGGGCCGGCACTAGCTGCCGGCAACTGTGTAGTCCTGAAGCCTTCCGAGATCACGCCCCTCAGCGCCCTCAAGATTGCCGAGCTACTGAGCGAAGCGGGCTTGCCCGACGGCGTCGTCAACGTTCTTCCTGGTCTTGGTAGTGAAGCAGGTCAGGCCATTTCAGAGCATCCGGACATTTCGAAGGTTTCATTCACAGGGAGCACGGCAACAGGTCGGCGCATTGTGAATGCTTCGTCTGGAAACTTGAAAAAGCTGCAACTGGAGCTGGGCGGCAAGGGCGCAAACATCGTTTTCGAGGACGCCGATCTGGCGGCTGCGGTGAACGGGTCGGCCTGGGCCATCTTCCACAATCAAGGCCAAGCATGCATCGCCGGCTCTCGCTTGATGCTGCACGAGCGGATCGCCGACGCGTTTCTCGACAAGTTCGTGAGCTTGGCTCGATCAATCAAGCTCGGCAACCCGCTCGATGCGAGTACGGAGATGGGCCCGCTTACCAGCAGCCTGCACCGCGACCGTGTGCTCAGCTACGTGGATATCGCGCGCAGCGAGGGCGGTGAGCTTGTCATGGGCGGCCACCCGCCTCGCGCCGAGGAGCTCTCGCGCGGCTGCTATGTCGAGCCAACAGTGGTGCGCGCGAGATCCTGGCGCGACCGAGTCGCGCAGGAGGAGGTTTTCGGTCCGTTTGTCACGGTTCTCACCTTCAAGGACGATGCAGAGGCACTCGAAATTGCCAATGGAACCGATTACGCGCTGGGAAGTGGTCTTTGGACCACAAATCTGCGACGCGCTCACCAAATGGCACAGGCCCTCGAGGCGGGCATGGTCTGGATCAACAGCTACAAGCGTGTCAGTCCCGGATCGCCGTTCGGGGGATTCGGACAAAGTGGCTACGGCCGCGATATGGGATTTGAGGCCATGCGCGAGTACACGCAGGTCAAAAGCGTCTGGGTCAACGTGGACGCCCAGATACCGCCTTGGTATCCGCGTTGAAGTCAACGGTCACGGCGGTGAACATGGCTGGTGCTCCTAACGCGTTTCAGTTCGATGCAAAACTGCCAAGGGTCATCTTTGGGTTCGGCAGCTTGGCACAGTTGCCGGTCGAAGTAGAACGGATCGGAGCGAAACGTGCACTCGTCTTGTGCACGCCTGAGCAGCGCGATGGGGCTGAGCGCGTGCTGCAGTTGCTCGGAGCGCGCGGCGCAGGAATCTTCGATCGCGCCGTGATGCACATACCGATCGAAACCGCCCGCGACGCCACTGAGCATGCTAAGACTCTTGGCGCCGATTGTGCCGTTGCAGTGGGCGGCGGTTCGACGACCGGGCTGGGCAAAGCCATCGCACTCGATTCGGGGCTGCCAATCATCGCTGTTCCGACGACCTACGCCGGCAGTGAGATGACGGCGATCTTCGGAATCACCGAAGGCGGCATCAAGAAAACCGGACGTGATGCGCGCGTTCTACCGCGAAGCGTTCTCTACGATCCCGAACTCACACTCGATCTTCCGCTGAGTTTGAGTGTCACGAGCGCATTGAACGCCATCGCGCATGCGGCCGAAAGCTTGTACGCACGCGACGGCAATCCCATCATTTGCCTGATGGCCGAGGAAGCCGTTCGCTCGTTGGCGCAAGCTGTACCACGATTGATGAGAACGCCGCGCGACCTCGAGGCCCGTAGTCAAGCGCTATACGGCGCTTGGCTGAGTGGTGTGGTGCTGGGCAATTCATCGATGGGGCTCCATCACAAACTGTGCCACACGCTTGGTGGAAGCTTCAACCTCCCACATGCCGAAGTGCACACCGTCGTGCTGCCGCATGCGCTAGCGTACAACTCGGCGTATGCACTAATGGCGATGACAGCCTTAGGGCGTGCGCTAGGAGTCGCACCTGACGCAGTGCCGAAGACGCTGCAGCAACTGGCTCGCAGCAACGGCGCTCCTTACACGCTGCGGGAGATCGGCATGCCGTTCGATGGGCTTGACCGTGCCGCCGATTTAGCCGTCGAAATCCCATACCCCAATCCTCGTCCCCTTCAACGCGGGGAACTTCTAGCCTTGCTTCGGCGCGCATATGACGGCGAGATGCCAAAGGCTTGATAGATCCCCAAGTTTCATCTAACACCCGCCTCACCTCCGAAGCGTCAATTCTCCATGCGCAATATCGATGAACAGTCGGTGACGGATGCTTTCATCAGCCACCTGTCGGAATGCGACAGCCCTCGCTTCAAGGAGATATTGACTTCCCTTGTCAAGCACCTGCATGGGTTCGCACGTGAGGTTCGCCTGACTCCGGACGAGTGGCTCAACGGCATCAAGTTCCTCACCGCCACAGGGCAACTGCGTGACGAGACTCGCCAAGAGTTCATCCTGCTATCCGATACCCTGGGGCTATCGATGCTGGTGGTCACGATGAACGAGAAGCGCGCCAAGAAGGACGTCACCGAATCGACTGTGCTGGGGCCTTTCTATGTTGCCAATGCCCCCGAAAGGAGTCCTGGCAGCAATATCGCAGAAGGCAGTTCGGGGTTGCCGCTGGAGGTCAATATCACGGTGAGGTCAACCGATGGTCACCCATTGGCTGGTGCCGAGGTCAACGCCTGGCAAGCTGACGACGATGGACTGTACGACGTGCAGCGCAGCAAGGCCGGTGAATACCGGGCCCGAGCCCTTATGCGAACGGACGCATCCGGTAGGCTGAATTTTCACACGGTCCTGCCGAAGGCTTATCCCGTTCCCACTGACGGACCGGTAGGTCGTATGTTGATGGCGTCTGGTCGCCATCCTTGGCGGCCCGCTCACTTGCATTTCATGATCCGCGCCGACGGTCATGAAACCCTGGTCACGCATCTTTTTCGAGAAGGCGATCCATTCCTGGATTCGGACGTTGTTTTCGGCGTGAGATCGGGACTTGTCGTGAAGATGCAGGACGCACAGGGAACCGGTGTCCTGTGCCATGACTTCGTGCTGCAATCGAACAAGGCATGCCACGATGGAACGTCAGGCGCAATGTTGAATAAGTCCGCAGAATGATCTGGCACATAGTCATGTGGACGCTTCATGATGCGCGAGACGCGGATCATTTCCGCGAAGCCTTGCTCAGTTGCAGCGCCATAGTTCCTGGAATACGGCAATTCGAAGTGGGTGTACGCACGGACCAGATGCCTGCCTCGGTCGATTTGTGTCTATTGTCAAGTTTTGATAATGAGTCCGCATTGCATGCGTACCTCGAACATCCTCAGCACCTACAAATCAGTCGAGCCCTGGCTCCTCTCCGTCGCGAGCGGCACGTCATAGATTTCGATTCTTCTCGTAGCTGAAAGCCCTAGTCAGCGGCTTTCCGCAGTGGACACAGATAACGCACCCGCAATGATCGACAAACGGCACAAGAATGCTGAACACGCCTTAGCTGATGTTCCCGATGGAGCGACCATCATGATCGGGGGCTTCGGTGGCGCTGGGCAGCCAAACGAGCTGATCGATGCCTTGGTCGCTCAAGGCTCCAAGGATCTCGTCATCGTCAGCAATAACGCCGGCAATGGCGAGACGGGCTTGGCCGCTCTGCTGCGTGCAGGACGGGTCCGCAAGATCATCTGCTCATTCCCGCGCCAGGCCGACTCTCATGTATTCGATGGCTTGTACCGAAGTGGGAAGCTCGAGCTGGAGCTCGTACCGCAGGGCAACCTGTCCGAGCGCATCCGCGCAGCGGGTGCAGGCATCGGAGGCTTCTTCACGCCTACTGGCTACGGCACCGAGTTGGCCCACGGGAAGGAGACCCGGGAGATCGGAGGCCGGATGTACGTTCTCGAATCGCCCATACATGCCGATGTCGCACTGATCAAGGCGGAACGCGGTGACCGATGGGGCAACTTGGTCTACCGAAAGACTGCGCGCAACTTCGGTCCCGTCATGGCGATGGCGGCCAAACTGACCATCGCATCCGTTCACGAGGCCGTGGCGCTCGGCGAGCTCGATCCAGAGTCCATCGTGACGCCAGGAATCTTCGTACAGCGCATCGTTCAGGTGCCCTATACGGCGACCGGGCCTGCCGGATTCAAGCAAGCCAACTGAGTAGGTTGCGATGAACAGACTCAATCGCCATGAGATGGCCGCGCGCGTTGCCAAAGACATCCCGGAAGGCTCATATGTGAACCTGGGTATCGGCTTGCCGACGCTGGTTGCCAACCATCTTCCGAAGGATCGCGACATCTTCCTGCAAAGCGAGAACGGCTTGCTGGGCATGGGGCCGGCGCCCATGGCGGGCGAGGAAGACTACGACCTGATCAATGCCGGCAAGCAACCGGTCACGCTGTTGGCCGGCGGGGCCTACTTCCACCACGCCGATAGCTTCGCAATGATGCGTGGCGGTCATCTCGACTTCTGCGTGCTCGGGGCGTTCCAAGTCTCGGTCAACGGCGACCTAGCGAACTGGCACACCGGCGGCCCGGAGGCAATTCCCGCGGTGGGGGGAGCGATGGACCTGGCGATCGGCGCAAAGAGAACGTTCGTCATGATGGAACTGCTGACGAAGCAGGGACAGAGCAAGCTAGTGGAGCGCTGCGTCTACCCGCTCACGGGGATCGGCTGCGTGAGTCGCGTCTACACCGACTTGGCCGTGATCGACGTGACACCGCGGGGATTGAAGGTCGTCGAGATGGTCGACGGCCTGAGCTTCGATGAACTCCGGCGGCTTTGCGGTGTACCGCTGATCGCATCAAGCCCCGACGCATAGGAATTGGCATATGAGTAGCCCCCAAGCCTTTATCTGCGACGGCATCCGAACGCCCTTTGGTCGCTACGGCGGTGCGCTCTCCGCCGTACGCGCCGATGACCTGGCCGCAGTTCCCATCAAGGCCCTGGTTACGAGGCATCCGACGATGGACTGGGCGAGCATCGACGACGTCATTTACGGATGCGCCAACCAGGCTGGCGAAGATAACCGCAATGTCGCGCGCATGGCGACGCTGCTTGCTGGTCTGCCAACAGAAGTCGCAGGCACAACTGTGAACCGTCTATGCGGTTCTGGCATGGATGCTGTGGGGATCGCGGCTCGCACCATTAAGTCCGGCGAAGCGCAGCTGATGATCGCCGGTGGCGTCGAAAGCATGAGCCGTGCGCCTTTCGTCATGCCAAAGGCCGGAAGCGCCTTTAGTCGCAGCAACGCCGTGCACGACACAACGATCGGCTGGCGATTTATCAACATGCTAATGAAGCAGCAGTATGGTGTCGATTCGATGCCAGAGACCGCTGAGAACGTAGCTCAAGAATTCGGCATCTCGCGCGAAGATCAGGATCGCATGGCGGTTGCCTCTCAGACGAAGGCGGTTTCAGCGCAGAAATCGGGCTACTTTGAGGCGGAGATCACACCGGTCAGTGTTGCGCAGAAGAAGGATAGCTCGGTTCTGGTCGCGACTGACGAGCACCCGCGAGAGACCTCGCTCGAGGCGCTTTCAAAGCTCAAGAGCGTAGCTAGACCCGAGGGGACCGTGACGGCCGGCAATGCTTCAGGAATCAACGACGGTGCGTGCGCGCTGTTGCTCGCGAGCGAGTCGGCCGCTGCGCGGAACGGTCTTGCACCGATGGCGCGCATCGTCGGAATGGCAGCGACCGGTGTCGCGCCCCGCATAATGGGTATTGGTCCAGCGCCTGCTACGCAGAAGCTGCTCGCTCTCACCAAACTGTCGTTGGCACAGATGGACGTGATCGAGTTAAACGAAGCCTTTGCCGCCCAGGGGCTCGCCGTGCTGCGGAGCCTAGGCTTGGCCGACGACGACGAGCGTGTCAATCCGAATGGCGGTGCCATCGCGCTCGGCCACCCGCTTGGCGCCAGCGGTGTACGCCTCGTCATTACCGCAGCCCGTCAACTGCATCGTATCGGCGGACGCTACGCTCTTTGCACAATGTGCGTCGGAGTGGGACAGGGTATCGCGATGGTGATCGAGCGCGTGTAAAGACGCCAGTGGTCTCCTCGCGGCGCGGTGAACTGCTGTGCCGCATCCGTTCAAGCTTCTCGTTGCCTGTACCCGCCATCACTCTAGATGCTGTAAGAACTTGCAGCGTCATCTGCACCCAGCGACGGCGCAAGATCGTCGGCGTGATCAGTCAGTTATCGGCGATAGCCCTCCCCGCCGCGCATGCGCGGGACCGCTTGTTGCGCTTGTCGAAGCGACCCTCGAACTTGCCGCCCGAGGTCAGTGGCTTCGGCACCATCGCCGCGATGCCTGCACGTTCACATTCGAGGATCTGGTACCCCTCGAAGTAGCCACGGTCCGCCAGGACGATGGGCGTCGGGTGCCCGGCGGCCTCCTTGGCGGCCTTCGCCATCGCGGCCAGCTGTCCACGGTCCGTGACGGCGTTGGTGACCTCGTGCGCAACGATCAGGTGATGCCTCGCATCGACCGCGGTCTGAACGTTGTACCCGACTACTGCCGAGCCCAGGCGGCTGGTCGCCATGGAGCGCGCGTCAGGGTCGGTCAGGGAGACTTGCCGCTCCTGCGAGGCCTGCAGCTGCTCCTCGATCTCGCCGAGGTCTCGCATTTGCTGCTTGATCTTGGCGATCTTCTCCTTCAGACGCGCCGCCCGCTCGGGAAGCACGATCGCCGGATCACGATCAGCTCGATCGAGCTCGGTCAGGTAGCGGTTGATGCTGTGCTCCAGCTGCTGCATCCGGACCTGGACCTTGTGACTGGTGAAGTTCTTGTCGCGGTTGTTGACGGCCTTGAACTTGCTCCCGTCGATGGCAACGATGCCGACGGCGAACAGCTTGAGCCGCCGGCACAGCAGGACGAACTCGCGGCATACCCTGCGGATCGCATCTCCGTGCTCCTTGCGGAAGTCGGCGATGGTCTTGAAGTCCGGCGTCAGGCGGCCGGTCAGCCACATCAGTTCGACGTTGCGCTGCGCTTCGCGCTCCAGGCGTCGGCTCGACTGGACTTGGTTGAGGTAGCCGTAGATGTAGAGCTTCAGCAGCACCGCCGGGTGGTACGACGGCCGGCCGGTTGCCGCGGGCTTCACGCCATCGAAGCCGAGCTTGTACAGCTTCAGTTCATCGACGAAGACATCAACGACCCGCACCGGGTTGTCCTCGGCGATGAAGTCGTCCAGGCACTCCGGCAGCAACGTGATCTGGCCGCGTTCCTCGCCCTCGATGAATCGCTTCATGTGGCCCGCCCGAAGTCGCGTTGCCACAACTTAGGCGACCACCTCGACCAATCAATGCGTTTTCACACAGCCTCAGTCTGCAGTGGTCGATCGGCCCGCGGCCTCGACCGCGACGTTCTGCCGTTAGCAGCTCCTTCTTCACGGTCTTCTGATCCACTCTCCACTCGTTCGTCTTATCTGCGGCGATCGGGCGGGTTTCAGCTGCAAATCCAGCGTCGTAGCCTAGCGGCCCATCACTTAAATTGGTCAGAACGCGTCCCAGGAGATCAAGCATGGTGCACCCTCAGCCCGAGGATCCGTCACCTCAAGTGGAATCGGCTGGCTCGCCGTTCCTCCGCATGCCTACGGTGATGCGGATGACCGGTCTTGGACGATCCACGATCTATAGAATGATGGCCGAAAGCAAGTTCCCCCGCCCTGTGCGCTTGGGCTCACGGGCGGTGGCGTGGCGCCGTGCAGACCTCGACCGCTGGAGCGAAGCACGCCCCGTCGTTACGCACTAACGCGCTACGCCGTCGCAGATGCTTGCAGCGCTCTGATCGTGATCGATCTCGGCGAGCACTGCATTCGCTGACTCAAGCGCCCAGCATCGACTTCAGCATCCACCCGATCACCAGCAGGGTGCCCACAGCACGACACCAGCGCGACGTCGTGAACCGGTAGTGGTGGTTGGCGTAGACCGCGCGACGCAGCCGACCAACGACCACCAAAGCTGCGACCGCGCTCATCGTCGGCAGCACCACGCCACCGGGCTCCGGTAGCGCACGCAGCAGCAGCAGCACCCAGGCGGTGGGCCACGCCATAGCATCGACCGCGGCCAGCCACCGCCGCCCCGGCCAGTACGGCGCGTCCGGTCTGGACGCGCCTGCAAATAGGATCCACATGATCCACTCGGTTCAACGCCGGCCCGACCATGCGGCCGGGCCAGCCTTCACCATCAGTCGGGCGCGATCCGCAACACCGCAGGCATCCACCGCGTCCCAGCCAACCGTGCGGCTGCTGCAGTGACCAGTTCGGTCTTCTTCATGGTGGCGAGTTTCTCCGCTCCCTCGCCCACGCCCGCTTCCTGCAAGGCTTGCAGGATCAGGCTCTTCGGCACGTGGTTCAGATAGCTTGTCGCAGACGGCTCCCACCATTCGGCCATATCCAGACCGAGCGCCCGACTCAGCGCATCGGTTTCATGCGGTCCACCCGCAGCGGGGAGCGCGTTGACCGTCGACGCCACGCACAGCGACAACAGCTCCAACAGCTCACTCTGCGGCAGACCGATCAACCACCCCAACCATTCGCCCTGCTCGGCTGGGAACCGAGCTCTCCATGTTTCCGTGAGCGCGTCGAACTGCTGAGCAGCCCGGCCGGTCTTGAGGTCGTCCGCCGCCACCTCGAGCGCGCTGCGGCAGTAGACCGGCGACACCTGCAGCGGCGAGCGCACGCGATGGAAGTCCTCGCCAAACAGCCCCTGCACGAACACATGGGCCAGCGAGGCCAAGGCCGCCTGCGTGTGACGTGCCAGCGTCACTTGCAGCGCCATGGTGCGGTGCGCCGCCAGCCGACGCAGCAGGCTATCGCTACAGCCTGAACGGCTCCCCTCCCCTGGACTGGGCGCCTCGGTCCGTTCGGGACCGACCTGCCGCGCTGCCTTGTGCCGTGCAGCCACCAAGGCCTTCCGATCCCCTTCGCGCAACAGCCCCCGCAAGACCTCGGCTTCGCCCTCGCGACTGATCGTCACGAGCGCCCCGGCCCTCGACATCAATACGGGCGACCACGTCCGCAAGCCCGCCAGGATCAGCTTGCGGCGCTGGTCGATGGCCTGTTCCTCCAGGTCGATGCGTTCCGCATCGTCGGCCGACCACTCGGTTGCTTCATCGAGCGCATCGACCTCACGCTCCAGCTCGGCACTGCGCGCATCGAGCTCGTCCAGGTCGGCCTGTTCCTGCGCCGTCGGAACGCGGGCCATGTGCTCGGCCGGCGTGAACTGCCGCAGCGCGGGGCTGTCCACGTCGAGCCGCGGCTCGACCCAGGCCCAGCCTTCGCCACGCACCTCGGCAGCCAGGGTGCCCAGCTTCTCGTACGCGAGCCGTCGCAGCAGGTCCAGGTCAGCCAGATAGCGACTGCAGTCGTCGTCGAACAGGTCGCGGCGAACAACGCCACCCGCCGCCTCGTAGGCCTCGATGCCCACAAAGCGCGCCATCGCATCCCGCGAGGCCTCGACCTGCCCGACTGTCAGCACCCGCCGCAGCACGGCCGGCGTACGGTCCCAGGGCTGCGCCTCGAACCACGCCCGCTCCTGTGCGGCATGGTCTTCGCTGAGGGCCAGGGCCATCAGCTGGTCGAGGTTGATGCCGTCCTCGCGGTACAGCGCCAGCAGGCGAGACGAGACGTTCGACAGCCGCAACCGTCGCTGCACGGTCAGCACCGACACCCCGAAACGCGCGGCCACGTCCTCGACACCCTTGCCCTCATCGATCAGCGCCTTGAAGGCGTCGAACTCGTCGGCCGGGTGCATGGCCTCGCGTCCGCTGTTCTCCGCCAGGCTCACCTCGCGGGCCCGTTCGGGCGGCACCAGCTCGCACGGCACCACGAAGGGGGTCGGCAGCCGGCCGCGCTGCTGCAACAGCATCAGCGCACGGCGACGCCGCTCGCCCGCCGCCACCGCGAACCGGACCTGACGTGCCCGACCCTTGCCGACCACCTGCTCGGTCACGACCAGGTTGTGCAGCAGACCCTGCGCGTCGATGAGTGCGGCGAGCTCCTCCACCTGACCGCTGCTGTGCCGACGCACGTTGAACGGTGACGTCACCAGCTGGGACAGCTCGATGCCCAGCAGTTCTTTCCTGTGTTCCATGATGATTTCCTTGGGTTGAATGCGATGCGTTTGGAGGGCGAGCCGCCGCCTCACGGCGGCACGCCGGCCCGCGGCAGCACGAAGCGCCGACACCGCGCAGCCCCCGCTCCGCGCCACAGACGCACCGCGCGGCTCGATCGATCCTTGGTGTTTCTCACGCTGTTGCCCCTTCCACCTCCCGGCCCCTGCCCAAAGTTCCGAGGGAGCCGTTCGTGGCGGTTGATCCCTCGGCGTCAGGTCCGGTGTCGGGCTGTGCCCTGCCCCGCATTCGTCGGTCGCCGTGCGAGACCGACAGCGCCGCGATGAAGCGCGGGCGCCAGGGCAACGTGGAATAAATGGAAGGGGCCCGCCGGCGCGCAGCGGCGGTGGGAAGGCGGCCGTTTATGCCGCGAAAGGCCCTGGTGCCCGCGCGCGCGGCGCTACGGTTCGCACAGGAGGCGACCGGCGGATGCGGGCCACGCCGACCGGTGCGACGAGGGGTCCGGCCGTGCGCAGGGCGTCAGCCCACAGCCCGGCCGATGTCCAGCGCCCGTACACGGGCGCTCTGACCTGGCTTGGACGCATGCAAGACATTGCATGAGCCGTTAACCAGCCGTCACGATTCGAGTGGGATGCAGTGATTGACAGCAAATCGAAAGCTTGGATCAATCCGCGCCTGAGAGGGTCATCATTGCTCCGGCCCATCGGCAGCCACCATCACAGGCGGCTTCAGCGGCCGTGCAATCAGGGAGCGCAGATGGGCACAGAGACCTCCTGCGGCGCCACGGCGCAGCATGCCGGGCGCAAGCCGATGGCTTGCCGCCAGCGCCGGACCGCCGAGCTGGATGCCAGCGAGATCGCGCCGCTCGGGCCGAAGGCCGCGCTCCTCCACGAGCGGCGTCAACGTCGCGCCTTGTCGAAGCCCACGCCCCGCGACTCATCGCGCTCTGTGGATGCAGTCCGGCTCGCGAGCGACGACGGTGCCGTCGCGTTTGCCTTGCATGCGGTGCCGGAAGGCCTGTTCGTCGAGCGCACGCAGAGGCGTCCACTGGGCGCCCTCGTCACGGTGGCGATGGTGTTCGAGCGGCGCGACGCGTTCGCGCGCTGGTGCGACAGCGACCCGGTCCGCTTCGACCATCCGATGCTGCACAGCCACTTGCGGCGCCACGGCGATGAGCTGCTGCCCGAACGCGCTTGACCAAGCGAGCCTGCGCGAGCATGCGAGTGCGCCGGGCTACTCGTCGCGGGCGCTCGAGATCGCCGGTCGCATCGAGTTGGCGACGTCCAAGCCAGCTGCGGTCGACCTGCTGCGACAAGCTGTCGAGCATCTGGGGGCCGACGCCGGATGGTTCACGAGCTTCATCCGCGACGACGCCACGCTTGCCTCGTACCGCTGCCTGCTGGCCTGCGATCCCGCATGGGGCACGGCGTATGCGCGCGATGGCTGGTTTGCCGACGATCCCTGGCTGCGCTACGCGATGCAGGCCTCGGAGCCAACCCGCTCGAGCGAGCTCATGCCGCGGTCGCCTCGCGAGCGCGCCTTCGTGGAGGCTGCCGGCGCCTACGGCTTCCGTTCCACCCTGATCGCGCCGACGCCGTCAGCCGCCGGCCACTCGCGCGTCGGTGTGCTCTGTCTCGGTTCGGCCACCGAGGGCTACTTCGACGACGAAGGCTATCGGACCGTGAAGCTGCTGGCGCGCTGCCTGGCGATGGAGCTGCATGGCTGGTGGCAAGGCCAGATCAAGGCCGAGCTGATCGCCCGCTCGCGCATCACCGAAGCGGAACTCGACCTGCTTCGGCACGAAGACGCCGGCCACAGCAGCAAAGCGATCGCTGCCGGGTTGCAGACCGAGGCGAAGACGATCGATTGCCGGTTCCAGCGCATCAACGCCAAGCTGGGCACGCCGAACCGGCGTGCCGCAGTCCGCATCGCCAAGCTCTACGGTCTGCTCTGAGCCCAGCCGCCGCGAGCGGCGGGGGGTGCTTTCAGCCAAGCTGCGACGACTGCGGACACGGTGCCTACGTCCAGCGAAGCCAGGCGAACGACTTCGGCGGGCCTTGCGCTTGCCAATCTTGCATCGAGAGGATCGATGCGGTCTTCGATCAACGCTGCCAGCAGATCGGTGGCGCCGCCCGGCCAGTCGGTGACCACATCAGCGGTCGCGATCGATGCGGTCCGCGACGGCACTTGAGCCCCGAGCGCCAGCAGCACGGCGTCGACCGGCGTGCGCGTCGCGCGGAGCTTGTGGCGCCACAGCCGGGCACGCGCCTCGACCGGTGCTTCGATCTTCATCGCAATGGCCCGCTGCATCGCCTCTGCGAAAGCCGGCGGCAACCTCAACTGGCTCGGCAACTGACCACCGCACCGGACCCAGACCGGACGGGCCGGGTCGAAGCGACGCAGCGCATCGAGCAAGGCCCCCTCGAAGCTGGCCTGTGACACGGGCCGGTCCCCCGTGACGCTCAATCCGGGCACCAGGTGTTGCCCTGCGAGGCTCGCCACGTCGAGCACCTGCTCGCCGCGTCGCCTCAGCACGCGCAGGAAGCGGCACACACCGCCGACCGGCGGACCGACGAGCTGCCGGAAGGTCAGCGCGCGCGGCAAGCGCTCCAGCCCGGCATCCACCCAGCGGCGGTAGTTCGGCCAGCCGCCGCCGAGCACGTCGACCTGCCAGCCAGCCCGCCTCAAGGGCCGGGCCCAGACCTCGCTGTCGAGTCCGCCCCGGCCGCAGTAGACGAGGATGGCCGCCTGTCGGTCCAGCGCCGCGACATGTGCTGCGAGACCCGGCGGCAACTCGCCGGGCGGTGACGACACCGCCGACGCGAGATGCACCGGCAGATGGATCGCCCCGGGCACGCGATCCTGCGCGTACGCCTCGGCGCTGCGCGCATCGATCACGAGCGCGTAGTCGTCGAAGTCCTGAACCTCCAGCTGATGCGGATGCACGAGCGGATCGAGAGACGCCATGGTCGTGAGCACCGGACCTCCTCGAGACAGCAGGAAAACACCCTGAATCCAGCATGAGCCCGCGTGGCGATCGAACCTAGAGTGACCTTGCGGGGCCTTGCGAGGCGCCGAAGGACTCCTCCCCGGACGACGTCAGCAGCGAGGACTCAGCATGCGAAGCAGCCTTATCCTAGACGCGGCCCGAGCCCATGCCAAGGACCGTTGCGAGTGCCGTGGCGGGTCTTGCACAAGGACACACGCGACGCTGCTGAGCGTCGCCGTCGCGCTGCTGTCAATGGGTGCGCCAGGCCCTGCGAAGGCGGTCGATGGCTGCCTGGTGCTGCTGTGCCTCGCCGCACCGAACTGGCGCGCGGTCCCGCAGTGCGTGCCGCCGATCAGGCAGCTGTTCCGTGACCTCGCCCGCGGCAGGTCGTTTCCGAGCTGCAGCATGGCCGGGGCAGGCAACTCGGCCACGCACGCCTGGGCCTACGCACCCTACCGCTGCCCGCCGCAGTACACCCGCATGCTCGGCCCGGTCTACACCTGCGACTACAGCGGCGTGGTCAGCGTCTCGATCGACGGCACCCTGTTCGCCCGCACCTGGTGGGCCCGGTCGGGCGGCACGGTGACCCAGTTCAGCCCGGCCGCCAAAGCGCAACTCGGCCAGTGGGACACGCGCTTCGACGACGACCATGCCGCCTGGCTGGCGTCGCTGCCGCCGCCGGCCACCTTCGACCTGACGCCCTGAAGGCCCAGCGATGGACATGGCCACCTTCCTTGCCTTGGTCGCGGCCTGCGCGCCGCAGGTCGACGGCATCACGGCCCGCGCCCTGGTCGACGTCGAGAGCGGATTCAACCCGCACGCGATCGGCGTGTTCGGCGGCGCGCTGGAGCGCCAGCCGCGCCATGCTGCCGAGGCGCTGGCGACGATCGAGCGGCTGCGGTCCGACGGCTGGAACTACAGCGTCGGCCTGGCACAGATCAATCGGCACAACTTCGAGCGCCTGGGCCTCACCGACGCATCGGCACTGGACGCCTGCACGAGCCTGACGGCGATGCAGACGGTCCTTGGCGAGTGCTTCGATCGCCATGGCGGCGATGCGACGCCGCAAGTCGCGCTGCGCCGGGCGCTGTCCTGCTACTACAGCGGCAATGCCGTCACCGGCTTTCGGCACGGCTACGTCGACCGTGTCGTCGAGGCGGCGCGGCGCATGGCAACCGCTCGCTGACGCATCACGCCCAGCTCTCCGAGGAGACCTCCATGCCATTCCCACACCCCGCCCCGTCGTCGCTGCCGCACCGGCTGATCGCCTTGACCCTGGTCGTCGCGTCCGGCGTCGCCCGCGCCCAGGGCTTCGAGCGGGTCAACACGACGGTCACGAACGTCAACGCCATCCTGGTGACGATCTCGATCGCCGTCGTGACGATCGCGATCATCTGGGCCGGCTTCAAGATGATCTTCCAAGGCGCGCGGCTGAGCGATGTCGCGAACGTGCTGATCGGCGGCACGCTGGTCGGCGGCGCCGCGGCGTTCGCCAGCTACATCGTCGCGCCGAGCACCTGAGGCTGCCGCCATGCATGCCGAAGCGATCTACAAGGGCGCGACGCGGCCGGCCATGAAGCTGGGCGTCCCGCTCGTGCCGCTGGTCGTGCTGGCAGGTACGGCGATGCTGCTGGTGATGTGGGGCGGCATCCTGGTCAGCGGCTGGCTGGCCGCGGCCGTGGTGCTGGCAACCGTGCCGGTCCTACTGTGGATGCGCTTCGTGACGCGGCGCGACGACCAGCGCTTCCGGCAGATGTTCGTCGCTGCGAAGCTCGGGCTGTGTGACCGCAACCGACGCTTCTGGCAGGCGCGGAGCTACGCGCCCATGGCTTACCGAGGAGCCCACGATGCTTGGCACCGCTGAATCGAGCCGCAAGGCGGCGCGCAAGCACCGGCCGGCGCCGCTGCTGCCACGCTACTGGGCGCAGGCGCTGCGCGAGAACCCGCTGGCGCGTTTCGTGCCGTTCTCGTCGCTCGTCGGTCCCCATGACGTCATCACCCGTGGTGGCGACTACCTGCGGGTCTGGCGCCTGGATGGCATTCCCTTCGAATGCACCGACGAACAGGTTATCGCCGAACGGCACGAGGCGCTGTGCAGCCTGCTGCGCAACCTGGCCGGTGGCCAGTGGGCGGTCTGGACGCATCGGCTGCACCGCGTCGTCGAGGATCGGCTGCAGGAGCCCGCCGAGCCCGGCTTCGCCCGCGACCTGTCGTCCGCCTACCAGGCGCGCCTGGGTCAACGTCGGATGATGAGCAACGAGCTCTACCTGACGCTGGTGTACCGGCCGAACGTCTCGCGGGTGAGCCGGGCGCTCCAGCCGACACAGCGCTCGCGCGCGGCCATCGCCGCCGCCCAGGCCGACGCGCTGCGGCTGATGGACGAGCGCTCGGCACTGGTCGCCCGGGTGCTGCGCGGTTTCGGCCCCGAACTGCTGGGGCTGCGTCGGCAGGGTGGCCGCAGCTACTCGGAAGTCGCCGAGTTCCTCGGCTACCTCGTCAACGGCGTCTGGCGTCCCGTCCCGGCGACCGCCGGACCGCTCTACCGCAGCCTGCCGACGGCCAGGCTGTGCTTCGGCGGCGACAAGCTGGAGTTGCGGCAGGGCGACCAGCGCCGCTACGCCGCGCTGGTCGACATCAAGGAGTACGCCGATGCGGTCGAGCCCGGCATCCTCGATGCCCTGCTGTACGAAGCCAGCGAGTTCATCGAGACGCAGAGCTTCTCGGTTCTGCCGCGGCGCGAGGCGATCGCCGCGCTCGAGCTGCAGCGCGACCAGCTGATCGCCAGCGACGACGTGGTCGCCACGCAGGTGGCCGAGATGGACGTGGCGCTGAACGAGCTGGGCGACGGCCAGTTCTGCATGGGCGAGTACCACTACAGCCTGGTGGTTTTCGGCGACAGCGTGGCCGATGCCGGCCGGCGCGCCGCGCAGGCCATCGGCGCCGTCGGCGAGGCGTCGAGCCTTCAGATGGCCCCGGTGGACCTGGTCGCCGATGCCGCCTGGCTCGCGCAGATGCCGGGCAACTGGCAGTGGCGGCCACGCGATGCCAAGCTGTCGTCGCGTGCCTTCGCGGCGCTGGCCAGCGGCCACAACTTCGCGCGCGGCAAGCGCGACGGCAACCCCTGGGGCGAGGCCCTGGCGCTGCTGCGCACGCCGTCCGGCCAGCCCTACTACCTGAACCTGCACCACAGCCCCGAGGGCGAGGACTCGGCCGACCGGAAGCTGCCGGGCAACACGCTGATCATCGGCTCGACGGGCGTCGGCAAGACGACGCTGGAGATGTTCCTGCTGACGCTCACGCGCAAGTGGACGCCTGCGCCGCGGTTGGTGCTGTTCGACCTCGACCGGGGCTGCGAGATCGCGATCCGTGCCCTGGGTGGCCGCTACTTCACGCTCGAAGCCGGTCAGCCGACCGGCTGCAACCCACTGCAACGCGAGCCGACGCCGGCGCGCCTGCAGTTCTGGGAACAGCTGGTCCGCACCTGCCTCGAGACCCCGGCCCTGCCGCTGCTGCCGTCCGACGAGCGGGCGATCGCCGATGCGGTGCGCGCGGTCGCATTGATGCCGGCGCCGTTGCGGCGCTTCTCGACGCTGCGGCAGAACCTGCCCAAGACCGGCGAGAACAGCCTGTTCGAGCGGCTCGGCCGCTGGTGCCAGGGTGGCGCGCTCGGCTGGGTGTTCGACCAGGCCGACGACCGCCTGCAGGACCTGCAGGCTGCGCCGGTGATCGGCTTCGACACCACCGAGTTTCTGGACCTGCCTGAGGTCCGCACGCCGGTGATGATGTACCTGCTGCAGCTCATGGAAGAGCTGGTGAACGGCGAGCGGCTGATCTACGTGATCTCGGAGTTCTGGAAGGCGCTCGACCACCCGATCTTCAGCGACTTCGCCAAGCAGAAGCAGAAGACGATCCGCAAGCAGAACGGCCTGGGCATCTTCGACACGCAAAGCCCGTCGGACGTGCTGCGCCACCCGATCGGCCGGACCATGATCGAGCAGAGCGTGACCAAGATCTTCCTGGCCAACCCTGAAGCGGTCCGCGAGGAGTACGTCGAAGGCTTCGGGTTGAGCCTGGCCGAGTTCGACATCGTGCGCAGCCTGGGCTCCCAGGGCGGAAGGCGCTTCCTGGTCAAGCAGGGCCACGCGAGCGCGATCTGCGAGCTCGACCTGTCCGGGTTGGACGACTTCATCACCGTGCTGTCGGCCACGACCGACAACGTCGCGCTGCTCGACGGCATCCGCGCACGGCATGGTGACGATGCGTTTCAGTGGCTTCCCGTCCTGCTGCGCGAGGTTCAGGATCGCAAGTCCAGAAACTCGAGGAGAGCAGCATGAAACTGCTTCAGTTCGCCATGGCAGCGACGTTCTGCGCGCTTGCCGCCGCCCCAGCCTCCGCTCAGTACGTCAAGGGCAATGAGGCGGTGAAGGTCATGCCGGACGGATCAAGACGCGTCGAGCTACCTCCCGTTCCGGTGGCGGGGCCCGCATCCAAGTCACGCCCATGCGCAGCGGAGGCGGGCTGCAACGCCGGGCCGTGGCACATGGTCGAGACGACCGATGGCTTGCGGGAGTGCACCGAGCCGTTTGCGCGTCCGACGACATGCCGTGCATCAAGCTACGGAACAAAGAAGCTGTCTCGGCTCTGGATCGCGAAGCGCGGTCCGACCTGGCTTTGGTGTCAATACCCGGACATCGGCAGCAAGTGCGTCGACATGCACGCGCGGCCGCCGGCGAACCTGCCGTACGACGCCGTTCAGTGAAGGAGACACCGCGTGTTTGCTTGGATGGGTGCCCGCTTCGATGCGATCCTGAGCACTTACGCGCTCGGCGTCGTGTCCGCGTTGATGAGCGCGTTGACCCCCGTCGTGCTGACCGCGATGACTCTCTGGGTGGCCTTGTACGGCTGGGCCGTCCTGCGAAACGAAGTTCCCGAGTCGGTTCCGACCTTCTTGTGGAAGGTGTTCAAGATCGGGCTCATCCTCACCTTCGCGCTTCAGTCCGGCTTCTACGTCTCGAACGTCGCTGAGACAGCCAACGCCTTGGCCATGGGAGTGGCAACCACTTTCCTTCCAGCCGCGGCTGACCCAGCCACGATCAGCTCGCCGTATGCATTGCTGGATCGATTCAATGACGATGCAAGCGCGCAAGTGGCCGACATCATGAAGGACGCGAGCATGTTCCGACTCGACCTCGTGCTTGCCGCGGCGATCTTCTCGATGGGGTCGGTGATCTTCCTGTGCATCGCGCTGTTCGTGGTCACGCTGTCTAAGCTGCTCCTGACCTTCCTCATCGCGATCGGCCCCCTCTTCATCTTCGGCCTGGCCTGGCGACCGACCGTCCGCTTCTTCGACAGTTGGCTGTCGATGCTGCTGAACGCGGTCGTGCTCACCTGGTTCGCTTTCTTCGCATTGGGCCTCAGCGCCTACATGGGTCAACAGATGTTCGCGGCAATCCAGAGCGGCGGTGGGTTCCTCGGAGCGACGTTCAACGTGCTGGGTGAGGCGATCCGGTACTGCGTGCTCATGGTCTTGATGGGGATCCTTTGCTTCCAGGCACCGTCCCTTGCCTCTGCCTTGACCGGTGGCGCCGCGGTCCAACAGGGCTTCCAGATGGTCCAGAACGCGCTCATGGTCGCCGGGCTCAGGTCGGCCGCCTTGTCACGCCCCGCTGCGCCGCCGACGGCCGGGGGCGTCATTCGGGCTGGCGCCGGCCTACCGCGGGCGGTCAGCAGCGCCGCGACCGCCGTCGGAAACCGCCTCGCGCCGATGGCCGCGACGGGCACCACTGCCATGGCCCGACAAGGCTATGGCTACGTCCGCACCGCCGCCTACAAGCTCGCTGCCCTTCGAGGCCGCGCCTGATTCAACCCACGCCTGGGAGGCTCGCATGAAGCATCGACTTCGCATCACCGCTGCACTGCTCACCGCATTGGCGACCAGCGGCGCCCACGCCGGCGGCATTCCGGTCATCGACGTGGCCAACCTCGCGCAGACCGTGCAGCAGGTGGTCAACGACATCACGAAGATCCAGAACCAACTGCAGCAGATCACGCAGCTGCAGAACCAGCTCGCCAGCATCAATGGCGTGCGGAACCTGGGCAACGTCCTCAACAACCCGCAGCTGCGCAACTACGTTCCGGCCGAGGCCTACACGGTGGTCAACGCGGTCCACGGCTCAGGCTACGCCGGCCTGACGGGTACCGCCAAGGCGCTGCGCGACGCGACGCTGATCTACAACTGCATGGACCTCTCGGGCAGCAGCCGCAGTTCGTGCCAGGCGAGTTTGGCGGAGCCCTACCAGTACAAGGGCGTGCTGCAGGATGCGATGAAGTCGGCGGCCGGCCGACTGGCGCAGATTCAAGGCTTGATGGACCAGATCGACGCCACGACCGATCAGAAGTCGATCCTCGAGATCCAGGCCCGCGTCGGCGCCGAAAACGCCTTGCTGGCGCATGAGGTGTCCCAGATCCAGATGCTGCAGGGCCTGGCCGACAGCGACGAGCGCATCGCCCGTTCGCGCGACCGCGAGCGGCAGTACGAGATGCTGGGCCGCACCGGTCGCATCGCCGACTACCTGCCCTAGCGCGGAACGCCCATGAGTGCCGTCATCGGGGCCGGCAGCCCGCCGGTCGGAGCCGCCGCATGGCCGCGGCGCCCCTTGACCGACGAGGACGACGACGCCCTCGCCGCCAACCGCAACTGGGAGGTCGATCGGGCCTTGATGCTCGAACGGTCGGAGCGCCGCGCCTGGTGGGTCGCTGGGGTCGGCATGATGCTGGGCCTGCTCGGCATCGCGGCCGTCTTTGCGCAGGGCCCACTGCGCCGCGTCGTGGAAGTGCCGATCGTCGTCGACCGCGTCACCGGCGAGACGACGATCCAGCAGCGCCTGGCCGTCGAGACGATTCCACCGCTGGAGGCGCTCGACAAGCACAACCTCGCGACCTTCGTACGGGCCCGCGAGGGCTACAGCTGGATGTTCCTGCAGCGCGACTTCGACCAGGTCGCGCGCATGGCGGCGTCAACGGTGTTTGCCGACTACAACCGCCAGTTCGAGGGCGACGGCGCGTTGCAGAAGAAGATCGGCGCTGCCGAGGAATGGCGCATCCAGATCGTCGGGGTCCGGCTCACGCCATCCGGTCGCAGCGGCAACCGATCGGACGCCACGGTCACCTACGACAAGGTCGTGCGCCTCGCCGAGCGGAACCTGCCCGACGTCACGACGCGCCACGTTGCCAGCGTCGTCTACCAGTACCAGCCCAAGGTGCTCGCCAAGGAGCGCGACCGGCTCGAAAACCCTTTCGGTTTCGTGGTGACGGCCTACCGCTCCGACCCCGAGATCAACACCGTCCCAGGAGCCAAGCCATGAAAGCCACCGGCACGACGACGCTGCTGGCTGCTGCGGCCCTGCTTGGGCCGACGACCGGCGCCGCCCAGAGCGACCCGCGCCTGCGCGAGGTGAGCTACGACGCCCAGGCCGTCGTCACCGTGCCGGTCAAGCGCGGCATCGTGACGCATGTCGTCCTCGATGCCGACGAAGCGATCACCGAGGTGGGTGCCGGCCTCGGCGGCGACTGCGCGAAGCCGGACGCCGCCTGGTGCATCGCGACCCAGCCTGGTGGTCGCAACATCTTCGTCAAACCCAAGTCGACGGCCTCCGCACCGAACAACCTGGCGGTCGTGACGGATCGACGGACCCACGCCTTCCGCTTCGTGCCGCTGGCCGACGGTGATCCCAGGCCCGCGGTATACCGCCTGGTCGTCCGGGCGCCGACGCAGCGGCCTCTGGCCTCAAACCCCTTGCGCGATCCCGGCTTGGCGCTGCGCCCTGGACCGATTCCGGTCGCGCCGGCCCCGACGGCCGCCGAGCTCGTGGCCGAGCGCATCAAGGCCAAACCCCAGGTGCTCAACACGAGCTACTCGATCGCCGAGGGCAAGGGTTCCGCGGACATCGTGCCGACACTGGTGTTCGACGACGGTCGGTTCACCTACCTGCGCTTCCCGGGCAACCGCGAGATTCCGGCGGTGTTCCACGTGCTCGGTGACGGCGGCGAGTCGCTGGTCAACGCGCGGATGGAAGACGAGCTGCTCGTCGTCGATCGCGTCAGCCGACGCCTCGTGCTGCGCGCCGGATCGGCCGTCGTCGGTCTGTGGAACGAAGCCTTCGACATCGACGGCGTGCCGCCCGTCGAGTCGACCACCGTGCCGGGCGTACGGCGATCGTTGAGGGCGGAACACGCTGTCTCGGCGCCGGCGACGACCCGGGCAACCGCGCAGGAGCCCCGCCATGAGTGACGATCCGAGGCCCTCCGCCGGCCCGCCGGCCGACCGCATCGAGCCGCTGCCGGGCGAGCCGGGCATTCCCAACGTCGCCGAAGCGGCGCGGCCGCCGTGGTCGAAGAAGGGGCTGGTCGCAGTCGTCCTCCTCGTCGGCTCGCTGATCGCCGTGTCGGCGTTCTCGATCCAGCGCTTCGCGTCCAGCGGCAAGCCGGCCGACGACGCCCAGCCGACTCGCGACCGGCCGGCTGCTGCGACGGGCCAGCCGCGCACGCTCGACATGGCCGTCCCAGCCAAGGCGGCGTCTGCACCGACTGTCCCGCCGCGCATCCCGGCGATTGAGCCGACAGTGGCCGAGGCCGCAGAGCCGATCGGCGTGCGCCGAACGGGTCAAGCAGCGGCATCTCCGGCCAACGGGGGAACCCGCCCCACCCTCCCGGAGGATGCCCCCGTCCTGCTGGTGTCCACCCGTCCGGAGGCCCCCGGCCGGCAGCAGGCCGCCGTCGCCGCAACCCCGACAGGGCCCGACGCACGGGCACCGGATCCGGCCGATCCGCTGGACCAGACGCGCCGCAATCTCGAGGACTACCAGCGCCAGCTCCAGGGCCTGCTCGCAACGCTCAACGCGTCGGCCGCCGCAGCGACTTCCCAGGGTGAGCCGACGATGGCAGGCGACGGCGCGTCCCTTGTGAACCCCCTTGCGGGTGGCCTGCCGCCCCCGGCAGGGGTGCCCTCGGCAGGGGGGCTCTTCGGGGGCCAGATGCAGGGGTCCGCCACGCCGCGGGTCGTCGCCGCGATGCTCGGCAACCGCAGCCTGACCCTGTCCAAGGGGACGGCGTTCACCTGCGCGCTCAAGACCAAGGTGATCAGCGCGACCTCGGGCATGGTCGGGTGCCAGGTCCAGCGCAATGTCTACAGCGACGACGGCCGCGTGTTGCTGATCGAGCGCGGCTCGCATCTGGACGGCGAGTACCGCATCGCCTCGGTCCGGCCGGGCACGGTCCGCATCCCGGTGTTGTGGACCCGGCTGCGCACGCCGCACGGCGTGACCGTCGACATTGAATCACCGGGCACCGGCCCGCTCGGCGAATCCGGCGTCGACGGCTACGTCGACAACCGCTGGGGCGAACGCATCGGCGCCGCGATGCTGCTGTCGCTGATCGACGACTCGGTCAAGCTCGTGATCCAGAACCAGGCCAACGACCGCAGCGCCGACACCATCGTGCTGCCCTCGACGACTGCCAACACCAGCAAGCTCGCAGAGAAGCTGCTCGACAGCACCATCGGCATCCCGCCGCTGATCTACCAGAACCAGGGCGGCATCGTCGGCATCTACGTGGCCCGCGACGTGGACTTCTCGTCGGTGTACGAGCTGCATCCCACGGCCCGCGACACCGCGCGGTGAGGTCAATGAGCGACAAGGCTGTCACCCTCGCGAGCGCGGCCGCTGACGGCCCGCCAGCGGCCTGGGCCGGTGACGCGACCTCGGTCAACGAGTTCCTGCGCCCGCTGCGCGCCCAGCTCGACGCACCCGGCGTGCTCGAGGTCTGTGTCAACCAGCCCGGCCGGATGCTGGTCGAGACGGCGCAAGGATGGACGCCCGCCGCGGCACCCGAGCTCACGCTTGAGCGCTGCCTGTCGCTGGCCACGGCGGTGGCGACCTATGGCGACCAGCGCATCGACGCGGAGCGCCCCTTGCTGTCGGCCACGCTGCCAAGCGGCGAGCGGGTGCAGTTCGCAATCCCGCCGGCGGTCACGCGCGGCACGGTGTCGATCACGATCCGCAAGCCCTCCGGGCTGATCAAGCGACTCGAGGACTTCGAGCGTGACGGCCTGTTCGAGCGCACCGCCACGGTGACCCACGCGGCGTCGAGCGAGCTGCTGCCTCTCGAGCGCGAACTGCTCGCGTTGAAGGAGGCCGGCCGCTGGGCCGATTTTCTGCGCTTGGCGGTGCGTCGCCACCAGACCATCGTCGTCAGCGGCAAGACCGGCTCGGGCAAGACCACCTTCATGAAGGGCCTGGTCGAGGAGGTGCCGCGCCACGAGCGCCTGATCACGATCCAGGACACCGCCGAGCTGACGCTGCCGCATCACCCCAACGTCGTCCACCTGTACTACAGCAAGGACGCCCAAGGCACGGCGAAGGTGACCGCCAAGTCGCTGCTCGAAGCCTGCCTGCGCATGAAGCCGGACCGCATCTTCCTGGCCGAGGTGCGCGGCGACGAATGCTTCCACTTCGTGCGGCTCGCGGCCTCCGGACACCCCGGCAGCATCACCAGCGTGCATGCCGGCAGCTGCGCGCTGGCTTTCGAGCAGATGGCGCTGATGATCCGCGAGAGCGGCGCCGGCGGCGGCCTGCGCATGCACGAGATCAAGTGGCTGCTCGGCGTCGTGGTCGACGTGGTGGTGCAGTTCGACCGCGACGAGCGCGGGCGCTTCGTCTCGGAGCTGTACTACGAGCCGCGACGCCAGCGCCTGGCGCGCTGGGACGACGCCATGGGGGCGGCGGCATGAGCGGCGTCCTCCCGATGCCGCTGGCGGCCTGGCCAGCCGGGCGCAAGGCTGCCGCGTGCGTCTTCGTGGGACTGGCGGGCCTCGTGCTGGTCATCGCGGCCACGTACGCCGCCGCGGTGCTCTTCCTGCTGTTGAACAAGGCCGATCCGCGCCAGGCCGATGTCACCAGCCTGCTGCACTACTGGACGCTCTACGCGGACGATCCGCCGCTGCGCCGCAAGCTGCTCGCCTCGATCCTCCTGTCCGGCGTCGGCGTGCTGATCGCGCTCCCGGCCGCGCTCGTCGCCGCGGCGCGCCGGCGTCGGCCGCTGCACGGCAACGCCCGCTTCGCTAACGCGGCCGAGATCCGCCGTGCCGGGCTGCTCCGCGGCACAGGCTCCAGCATCCTCGTCGGCCGCCACGGCCGGCAGTTTCTCGCCCTGCCCGGCCAGCTGTCGGTGATGCTGTCGGCGCCGACCCGCAGCGGCAAGGGCGTCGGCGTCGTGATTCCGAACCTGCTGAACTGGCCCGACTCGGTCGTGGTGCTCGACATCAAGGGCGAGAACTACGACGTGACGGCCGGCTACCGCGCGGCGCGCGGCCAGGCGGTCTACGCCTTCTCGCCCTTCGACGAAGGCGCGCGCAGCCACCGCTGGAACCCGCTGAGCACGGTGCGCACCAGTCCGCTGCACCGGGTCGGCGACCTGCTCGCGGTCGGCCAGGTGTTCTTTCCGAACGAAGGCGGCGGAAGCTCGTCTGAAGCCTTCTTCAACGACCAGGCCCGCAACCTCTTCCTCGGCATCGGGCTGTACCTGCTGGAGACGCCCGATCTGCCGCGCACGATCGGCGAGATGCTGCGCCAGTCCTCCGGCAAGGGGCAGCCGATGAAGGATCACTTCACGGCCGTGATCCGACAGCGTCAGGAAGACGGCCAGCCCTTGTCCGACGAATGCGTCGACGCCCTGCAGCGGCTGCTGTCCAACTCCGAGAACACGCTGTCGAGCGTCGTCGCGACCTTCAACGCGCCGCTGGTGATCTTTGCCGATGCGATCGTCGACGCGGCCACCAGCGCCGACGACTTCCAGCTCGAGGACCTGCGGCGGCGGCGCATGTCGGTCTACGTGCGCGTGCCACCGAACCGGCTGGCCAGCGCTCGGCCGCTGCTGAACCTCTTCTTCTCGCAGCTGGTGAGCCTGAACACGCGCACCCTGCCCCGCCAGGACCCGAGCCTCAAGCTGCAGTGCCTGATCGTCAACGACGAGTTCACGGCGATGGGCCGGGTCGGCGTCATCAGCACGGCGGTTGCTTTCCTCGCAGGGTACAACCTGCGGCTGCTGACCGTCGTGCAGGCGATGTCGCAGCTCGACGCCGTCTACGGCGAGAAGGAGGCGCGCAGCTTCGCCACCAACCACGGCCTCCAGATCCTCTACGCGCCGCGTGAGCAGCGCGACGCCGACGAGTACAGCGCGATGCTCGGGCACTTCACCGAGCGCTCCACCTCGCGCGGCCGCAGCCGCTCGTTCAGCGGCCGTGGCCAGACCACCGTCAGCCGCAACGAGTCGGACCAGCGTCGGGCGCTGCTGCTGCCCCAGGAGTTCAAGGAGCTCGGCGTCGAGCGGCTGGTCATCGTGATGGAGAACTGCAAGCCCATCCTCGGCGAGAAGCTGCGCTACCACCGCGAGCCGGCCTTCCGCGACCGGCTGCGGCCGCCGCCCGCCGTGCCGGCGATCGACATGGACCTGCACTTCGCCCGCGTCCAGCAACGCTGGGTCCACGCCCCGGACGAGATCGGCGCCGGCGAAACGCTGAGGCTGGAACAGCTCGCCCTCGCCTCGACCGACCTGCCCGACTTCGCCGCAGCCGAGACGCCCGTGGACATCGATGCCTCGCTCGACCAGTTCTTCGGCGCCACGCGCGTCGCCGGGCGGCACGGCGGCGAGGTCGAGCCGGCATTACCCGACCGCGCCGACGACGACGCAGCGTGGCACGAGTTACCAAGCCTGCAGCTCTTGGAAGAAGGAGCCTCGACATGAACCCTTCCGCCCCCCTCCTGCCCTGGCTGCCGTGGCTGCTGCTCGTGTCGTCCTGCGGCGCTCCACCGAAGCCGCCGACCGTCGACGAGTCGCGCAAGCGGCCGGCCAACACGTCGATGGCGGTCGAACTGCAGACCTGCCGTCACGAGCTGCAAAACACGAGGCTGATGGCTACCGAGAGCGTGCGCAGCGCGGAAGCAAGCGGTCTTACCGCAGCCAGACTGACGCAGCACCAGCAGGCCCTGCTGCAATCGACCTCCCCCGCCGCGCAGCGCAACCTGCTCGTGCCGGTGCTGTTCGCTTTCGGCAGCACCAGGATGACCCTGCCGGATGCCGATGCGACGCGGATCGTCGAGGCCGTGCGGGGGGCGCCGCTGATCCTGCTGCGCGGTCGTACCGACGGCTCGGTCGACTCCTCCGTAGAAAGCGCGGTCGCCCGCCAACGTGCCGCCGCCGTTGAGCGCTGGCTGGTGCAGGCCGGTGTCGAGCCGGCACGCATCCGCACCACCTGGCAGCCGGTCGGCGACCACGCGGCCGACAACAGCACGCTGGGCGGTCGCGCGCTCAACCGGCGCGTCGAGATCGAGGTCTATCGCGCCGCGCCGATCGTGGCGACCGTGGAAGGGTTCGGAGCACCGTCCGCCCAGCGCACGGCGGCGCAGTGAGGCTGATCAAGCAAGGAGGCTTCCATGGATGACTTGCCCGCTCGCGCAGCTTCGCCCTCCACCCCGGGGGGCGTCGTCGAGCCGAACGATCGTGCCGCTGTGGCCAAGGCGCGGTTCCAGACACCCGAGCCCGAGGGCCCGCGCTTCGAACTGCGTGACCCGACGACGGATCTGATCTATCACGCGACGACGTTCGGGGACATGGTCGTCAAGGCCGACCGCGTCAACGCCTTGCGCTTCACGGCGATCGACGAGCAGGGACAACGCAGCTTCGTCCACAAGGTCGAGGGCACCTGGCAGCGGCCGACCTGGCTCGAGCCCAATAGAACAGAAGCCTCGCAACGCGGCATGGCGCCGTCCGGCAAGGCTGAGCCCTCGCCGCCGGCCGCCATCGCCGAAACCATCGTCGCCCGCATCGATGCCGAGGCCGAGCGCGCCGCGCTGGTGGCGCGCCTCGAAGCGGCGCTGAACGACCGCTACATCGTCAAGCGCGCAGTCGTCACCGTCGGCGACCGCCCGCTCGGGCAGACCGAGTACCACTACCGAGGCGACGCCGCCCGCGTGGCGTTCACAGAGTCGACCTTCCGGCTTGCCACCGACACCAACAACCCCTCGGTCGCCCGCTCGATGGTCGACGTGGCTGAAACGCGGCACTGGGAGGCGCTGCGCGTGTCCGGTCATGACGACTTCCGGCGCCTGGTCTGGCTCGAGGCCAGCGTGCGCGGCGTCAAGACGATCGGCTACGAGCCGGTGCCGGGCGACCTCGAGCTCTTGCGCAAGGAGCGCGAGGCGCGACAGGTGAACCGCATCGAGCGGGCGGCCGGGGCCGAGGCGGGCGCAACGACCGCCAAGCCCTCGAGCCGCGGCAGCGGCAGTCGCAAAACGGTGCTCGCCGCGATCGAGGCCGTGCTGGTCGCCCAGCGAGTGCCCGAGAAGCGGCGGGAAGTCATCATGGCAGCCGCGGCAGCCAACCTGGCAAAGCGCCTGGCGGCGGGCGAGGTGCACAAGGTCAAGGTGTACGACAAGGCGGCGCCTTCGCAGCGGGTGGTCACCCGCCCGACGCCGGAGCCGCAGCGCGGACGGGAGCGCACGGCGCTCGTTCGATAGCGGGCCTTCGAGCTCCGCACTCCCGAGCGGCGTCATGGCCATCTATCTGATCGGGCGTCACCGGTGGTCGTCGGACGATGAAGGTCTTGCGGCTGCGCTGGCGGAAGCGCATTCCGAGCGGCTCAGGCCGAGATGCCTGTGCCTAGTCGTCGGCGTCGAGATGTACGTCGCCCGGCTCGGCGAGAGCTACATCGTCAAGCGCATGCCCGGAACTGGGAGCCACCACGCCCCGGATTGCCCCTCCTATGAACCGCCCCCAGAGGCTTCGGGCCTCGGTCAGGTCCTCGGCTCCGCGATCCTTGAAGACCCGACGACCGGCGAGACGGCCTTGAAGCTCGGCTTCTCGATGTCCAAGCTCGGCGGCCGATCAAAGCTACCGGAGCCTGGTAGCCCCTCGGCCGACAGTGTGGTGTCCGACGGCAGCAAGCTGTCGCTGCGCGCACTGCTGCACTACCTGTGGGATCAGGCCGGGCTGACGCGATGGGAGCCCGGCTTCGCGGGCAAGCGCAGCTGGGGCACGGTGCGCAAGCACCTGCTGCAAGCCGCCGAACACAAGATCGCCCGTGGTGAATCGCTGCGCAGCCGCCTCTACATCCCCGAAGTCTTCACGGTCGAGCAGCGCGACCAACTCAATGCGCGTCGCCTCGGGCACTGGCGCCATGCAGTAGCGGCGCCGGGCCGGCCGCAGCAACTGATGCTGCTGATCGGCGAAGTGAAGGAGATCGTGCCGGCACGCTATGGCTACAGGGCCGTGATCAAGCATGTGCCCGACCAGGCCTTTGCGCTCGACGAAGCGCTCTACCGGCGGCTGGGGCGTCGTTTCGAGGCGGAGTTGACCCTGTGGGGAGCCACGGACGGGGTGCGAATGCTGACCATCGCGACCTTTGCAGTGAACGAGACAGGCATCCCGACGATCGCCGAGCTGTCGCTGATGGCGGTGACCCTGCAGTGGTTGCCCGTCGACAACTTGTTCGAGATGCAGCTGGTCGATCGGCTCGTGACGGAACGGCGCTCATTCATCAAAGGGCTACGCTACAACGTGAGCCCTTCAACAGTCGTCGCCACCGCTGCGCTCATCGACACTGGCGATCGCCCTACGATGCTGTTCGTCTCCTCGCTGGCCGAAGCGGCGCGATGGGGAACCGACAGGGAATCGCGCGAGCAGCCGCTCGCGGCGACTTGGTGTGGCATCACATGACCGAAGCGATGCCCTCGCTGCCGGCTCGGATGGTTCTCACCCCATAGTAGGCGGTCGTGCCTTACGTGCCGTACTGTTCGTAGCGGTCGCTGAAGGCGACCAACTTCGGGTTGCGGCCGCGCAAGTCCAGAATCGAGTGCCTACCTGCTTCAGCGCGGTGCTCATAGCGATTCCTCCACGTCAAGGCCGGCCGCTGCAGACCCAATCGCATGCTCGGCCGCGACGGCGTCGGCGATCTGATAGCCATGGTCGGCCAGGAGATCGAACTCTGTGCGCGTCAGCCGACGCAGCGTCGTCGGGAAGAGAGCCGGGTGCTGGCTGCTCCCTGTGCTTCCTCCCACGGCACTAGATGCGCCAATGTATACATAAGCTCCCGCACCAGGTGTCCTCTGCAAATAGCTAGTGAACGTACGGACTCGTAGAGCACGAGCCTGCTCGGACATGATGTCAGCCACCCGTTTGAGCCGCCAGGGGCTCATCACGCCGTACGAAAAACCAGTGGGCAGCGGTGCCCCCGCGTCCGACACCAGAATGAACAAACTCTTGTGTTTGGGAACTCCATGCCCTGCGTCGAAGTAGGGCTCAAGCCCGAGGTTGTCGTACACGCCACCGTCGTATAGGTGTAGCCGGCGGAATCCGATGTCGACTGGCTGCACAGACTCGGGGTCGCTGTCCCACGACGGGCGTTTCTTCCACACGAACCGGCTCGCAGCGAGAGTCAATGGTCCAAAGCCGCCTGGGAAAGCTGCTGACACCGCAAGTGCGCTGGCCAGCTGGAACTCGCCGGGATGGGCATAGCCGAGCTGGTAGTCGCCAATGCTCTCCGGCTTGAACCGGAACCGTCGACCCGTTTCGGCGGTCGTGCCGTTGATTGACCACTCGGGCGTGCGTGGCAGATCCGCCAGCCTGGCCTTCACGCCCCAGTGCTTGCGCAGTGCCAGGGCGAGCAGGTTCGCCCGCGACAATGCGAAGCGCCAGCGCAAGGGATTCAGCAACTGCCGCGCGGCGGCCCATTGCAAGCTGGAGCTGCATAACTTGTCGCGCAGCGCCGGGTAGGTCGTGGACAGGAACTCGGCTGACCTGGGCCAACGCATGCCTGCGCTCTGCAGGATGAGCCCGACCAACAAGCTGCCGCCCGACACGCTCGACAACCGGTGCACATGCTCAAGGGCACCACGCTCTGCCAAGTGCCGCAGGACACCGAGGTGGAACACCATCGCCCTCACGCCCCCACCCGACAGCACCAGAGCGATGCGCGGATTGCTTTCGGCAGAACTCATGACACCTGCATGCTCACGACGCTCAGCTCGTGGTCGCCGACGATCAGTTGTAGTGCGGGCAGGCCTTCGTGTGCCATGCCTGCGGCGAGGTAGACAAGCTGAAAGAAGTCGTCGCGGCTAGGCCTTGTGCTGTGCCCTGGGGGATGGCTATGCCACTCGCCGATGTAGCGAACGATATTCGCTGTTCGTCTGCTGGCTTCGGTGACGGACTCCATCACACCTTCGACACCGCGTTCGAAGGACGCTGTCGAGGCCAGGCTATCGGCGGGCGCCGCAAGCGCGTCGACGACAACAACCGCATCGACATTGAAGTCGTAGTGGCCCAGCAAGATTCCGCCTGTCTCGGAAGGGAGCCCTTCCGCTCGCAGCGTGCGCAACTTCTCTTCCAGACCTTGGTCGATGAACAGCGTCGAGTTGCCAAGCTTCATCGCGCGCTCAGTGCTCACAGGCACCTGCTGCGCCAACACCGTCCCAGTACTCGGTTCGCGCGCCCAGATACGGATGGCCGCCTCCGAGTCGGCTGCGGCCAACTGCAATTGCTCGGCAAGCAAGGCGGCGTGTGCCTGCAGCCGCGTGTACGGCATGACGTAGGAGATGTCGCGGCAGCTAGCGCCGCTGTAGTACTTGCCCAGATGCTGTGCCAGATGCTCACGACCCCAGTCGTGTTGGATCAAGGCACGGTAATACTGTGCCTCCAGCGTCCTCAGACGGATCGCTCGTTTCGCATCCTCCATCAAAAGGACTGCGCCGTTGGCGTCGGGCGTCACGAAGATCGAGGCATGGCGCGCTATGTCGTCTCGGGTGCTCACGAGCCGCGGGTAGTCGAGCGTAGTCGATGCGTCAACGACCAGCGTGGCCCTTGTTAGGGCGGCGAGCACATCGGCGTTGTCCAGTTCGCAAGCGTCCGCGTGTATCGCGGTCATCGTTCCGGCTCCGCGCATCACAGCGTCGTGCAACTCAGCCATGGCCTGCGCCTTAGATGCTCCGATCTGGCCAGATCGAGCAATGTGACGCACCAGGTTATGCGGCTTCACATGGTCGTTGTCGATCACGGTCCACTGGCCCCAACCGCACCGCGTCCATAGGTCGAGAACAGCACTGCCTAGTGCGCCAGCGCCGACGAAGGTACCGGTGGGGCCTTCGTCGACGATTCCGGACTGCCTGCGAGCACCGGTCCGATCAAGGCCCTGCTGCACTTCCATGGCCGGGGTCGCCATGGCACGCCACCCGTCGCCGGGCGGCGGCGCGAACGGTCCGGCCAGCTGTTCCCTGTAGTACCGGTCACTCTGCAGCATCAGTGCACCGCAGCTCGCGCCGAGCTTGAGCGGGCCCTGCGGTAGCAAGTACGCCCGCCGGACGACGTGCTCGACCGCGGCTCCTTCGGCCCGGCTCACGGGGATCTCCAGCAGTAGCACCGAGAAATTGCTGTCGGCAGCAGCTGGAGCACCTTCGGTGCCGACTTGCTCCTGCACGGCTTGCGCGATGCTGAGACGGAGGTTCAGTCCTCGCGCCGCCAGCAGATCAGCCAAGCCGCCAAGGTCGGGCGGGTCGATGTCGACGCGGCCATGGATGACCGGCTGCAGCCGCAACAGGATGGGCGCAAATGCGCGTTCTGGCTGTGCGCCCTTAGACGTCGGACGAAGAAAGTATGTTCGGCCAGGCCCAGGACGATCTGGCCCCTCGATCACCTGGAACGCCACGTCAGCCGCCTGGCGAAGCTGGTCGAAGTTCCATGGCAGGACCAGTTCGAACGGCGTCATAAAGAAGAGCTGTTCCGCCGGTTGGTCAGCGGCATGGAGTTCGTCGCGTGCGGCCTTCTCCAGCCACGTCTGAATTCGGCTGAGAAAGTTCTGAGGTGTCCACGTGCGCTGCACAGCGCGGGTCGGTTCGTAGTACAGGCACAGACCTGCCGGCGCGCCTTCGGGCGTCAGGTTCTGGTGCATCAGCCGTGGAAAGGTCTTCCGCAGCGCATGGACTGCGACCAGATGCTTCGGATCCTTCGCTACCCCAAGTGCCAGTCGCTCGGGGTAGCCGATGCCGTGCGGGTTGTTCGGCGGCACCGCATCACATCGGACTTCGACGATCAAGAACTCGGCCTCCGCGTCCCCGTTGTCGTCGCGCGCCAAGCATTCGATGATGTCAAAGTCCTTGTGTCGGATCAAAGCATCGGCAAGGGCGCAGGCGCGGGCGATCGTGAGACCGTCCGGACCGGCCAACTTCCGGACGCCCGAGATCGCGTAGAACTCGTTCGGCATCAGCCCAAGCGCGAAGGCGGGGATGCCAGCCCGGCCCTTGGAGCCGTCGCACCGACGATGGCGGGGGCCCCGACGATGGCCTTGATCCACGAAACACCGCCGGCCGTGACCTCGAAGGTCAAGGGCTTGGGCTTCGTCGCGTTAGGCTCCTCCATCGTTACCAGAAACTTGCGCCCGGCTACTTGGCGCAGATGGGACTCGTAGGCCTTGCGTGCCTGAATGTGCGGCGGTTGATCCTGCTTGTACATGTCCGACGAGTCAGGGATCGGATTGCTCGAACTGACGAGGTAGGCCCCGGCTTGGCCCTCAAGAAGCAGTTCCTTGATGCGCGGCTTGGGGACAGTTTCGCGCTCTCCCTTCACGTCGCTCAACGCACGGTAGCTGCAGTGGTGCGGTATGTTGAATAGGTTCCAGCGCAGGCGGTCATCGTTACTGTGGGCTCGGGTGATGGCTACCACATCTTCGAGCACTTCCCAGGTGCTATCGCCGACCTGCATGAAGTCGTAGTCGGCGCCGTCGGCCCGCAGGCGCACGTTGAAGATGAGCGATGCGTCGTTGCGGACAACGTCGCCTTCGTCGCAATGCTTGATGAACGGCGAGTGGCAGAAGAACTCGATGCTGTCGTTGGCGAGCGAGAAGCTGTCGACGACCGTGCCGGCATCGACAAACAGGTGATCGCGCGCGGTGACCGGCTCGCCTCGCGCGCGCAGCGCTGGGTGTAGCCAATCGAGCAGGGCTTGGGGCTTGGAAAACACGCGGATACCCTTGCCTTCAAGAAGGCGATGCCGCCCCTCGCGGCGCAGGATCGCGAACTCGTCGCTCATTTGCTCGCGAGCGACATCTTCGATCAACATCGCCGCGGGCAGCCACAGTTCGTTGATCTTGATGCGGCCGTTGCCCTGGTAGAGGGCGGCGTGGCGCAACTCAAAGAAGTCGGTACTGCCGCAGATGTGATCCGTATCGGCGTGCGTGAACGCAACCATGTCGAAGTAGTCGCGCTTGGCCGACTTCAGTTCGTCCTGGAGGTGCTTCTTCAGGTCGATCCGAGGGTCGTTCTCGTCCTCCGCCACCCTTCGGTGGCAGTAGTCGAACAGGGCGCGCTTGCCGCCGGCCAGGAGGATCTGGCAGGTGTCGCCGTTGCCGACGGGGTAGAAGGTGATGGTGTGTGCTGTCGGCATGACTGTCGAACTCCGTTTCGGATTTTTGCGGGAAGGGGTTCGCCAGATGCGTTAGCACTCAATCCGAAAGAGTGCTGCCAAACACTATATACAGGCTTCCTGAGGAGTCAAGGCACTACCAGTAGTGCCGTATAAATTAACAGCCTGGATATCCGTACATCCGCGGTCCGTCTGGCCGGCCGTTTCCGCGCCTATGAACCTCGGTTTCGCTGCCCAGGGGTAGAAGGGAGTCTTCTATCCCGGACTTTCAGGCGGCAGGGTCGACTTGCCAAAGTTGGGCCGCTTATCAGCCCCCGCTGCCAAGGCCCCGCCATGGCACGTCGATAGCTGCCGCGGGTCGAAGAGTCTCAGTCAATCGTCGGTCTACTCACGCAAGAGGCGACCATCGTTGCATCCGACCTTGAACTTCGCTTTTGGGCAGTCGGCAGCGGTGGTGATTCGAGATACGTGTCAGGCCCTCGTGGAGCGTTGCCGTGCCAACGGTTCCGGATGCCTCCATCTGGTCGAGGATCCACAGCAACCCGTAAACCGTGCACTTCCAAGATTGCGCCTCCGTACGCAAGAGCTTGTCGCCAGTCACCAAGGCATGCTCCGGTCGCAGCGCACAGCTAAGGGCAAAACAGTCGGGAAGCGACAAGCCGGGCTGCTGCTGACGGAGCTCCTGGGCAAAGACCACTTCGTCTGGGGTGAGCGCCACAACACCCAGCCCGAGACGCCGCAGCAAAGGCCCGTTGTCCGATTCAAGCTCACGCGCGTACAGCAGATCTGGCACCACCATGGTGAGGCCGCATGAAAAGGCGGGCTCCAGGAGCCCGCCTCGCTCCAAGTCGATCAGCACGGAAGTGTCCGAGACCAGGATAACCATGACTACTCAGGCACCCTGACCCATCAGTCGGCGATCCAGCTCGCGGACGCTGATGTTCAGCAGTTCCGCGGCACGGGCCTCCGATATGGCTCCCTCAGCCACCGCGCGCAGACACAGACGCTCCATGCGTTGCGGCACTTCGGGCGGCAGAAGGTTGGGTTCGGCGGACGCTTGGCTGTTCCATCCCAAATCCTTGATCTGGGCCCACAACCGGCCGTAGGCGGCTTTCGGCAGAACGCCGAGCTGAGCGCAGCGAACCACCAGCGAGGCGATGCTGACCTTGAAGATCTTCTTCAGCTCAGCCAGCTCACCGATCGCGATCGACGTGCGGTGCGTACCGAGCAACCCTAGAACCATGTCCTTGGCCATCAGGAAGGCTCCCGCGAATCGATCGGCGGCCTTCTCTTGCTCCGCGTCGTTTAGCCCACTGAAGCGCAACACCAAGTGCGCAAGTTCGTGGGCCAGCGTGAACCTCTGCCGCTCGCCGTTATGGCTCTGATTGACAACGATCACCGGCACTTCCTCCCGCTCTGGACGCTGCACGAAGGCCTTGGAGCCAGAAACGTTCTCCGGCAAGTCCAGGGCAATGACCTTCACGCCCTTGTCCTCCAGCAGTTCGGCCATGAGCGGGATCGGGTCGATGCCCAGCTTCCATAGATGCCGCAAGGCGTCGGCGGCCTGCTCGGCGTCCTCGATGCGGCTGACGTCAAAAGCTTCCCCGGCAGGGGCATTCCAGGGCTGCTCCACGCCGGGCAGCAACTCCTCCAGCTCCAAGTAGCGCTCGACCTGGTCGAGCACAGAAGCTTCCACGGCACGTTCTTCCTTGGCGCCCGCATGCGGTGCCTTGCGAAAGTCCACGCCCGTCAGCGCGATCTCGCGCTCGCTGAGCAGGTACTCCGGCGAGACCTGCAAGGCCTTGCATAGAGCCAGCAGGATCGTGGAGCTCGGCATCATCTCGTCGCGCTCGTACTTGCCGATGGCTTGTGCCGAGACCTGCCCTTGGATCGCAGCCTCAAGCTCGCGCAGCGACAAGCCACAGGCTCCTCGCGCCCTCTTAAGTCGGTTTCCGATCATGGTGTTCTCCGCGCCCGTTTGTTTACGTATTGACTTTTTTAAGTATGGTTTGTAAACTCACTTCCGTCAACTTCAGCGAACTGGAGGTTCGTGATGGCCAACCGGAACAACGTTCACATCGTTCAGCGCGACAACGGCTGGGGCACGCTCCGTGAAGGTGGACAGCGCGCGACCCAGGTGTTCGGAACGCAGGCGCAGGCCATCCAGGCCGGGCGACAGATGGCGCGTCAGGGCCAAGGGGAGCTCCTGATCCACGGTCGCAACGACCGAATCCGTGCCCGCGACTCCTACGGCAACGACCCCTGCCCGCCGAAGGATCGCAAATGATCAAGATCGACATCAAGCTCCCCAGCAAGGCCGACCTGATGCGAGCAGCCATGGCCGATGCCGAGAAGCACATCACCAAGAAGGCGCGGAGTGCAGCGGCGCGGCATGGTGGTGTGACGGTCCGGTTCAGTCGAAAGCCGGATGGAAGCATCCGGACGATCGAGTTTCAGGGCTCGGAAGCTGCGATCGAAGCCGCGAAGGCGGCGGTCGCTGGCTGAACCTAAGCGAGATCACAACATGGTCGATTGGCTTGTCGAGGTCCTGCTGGTGCTCAGTCATTCCACGAAGACGAAGCTTGCGCTTGCCTTCGGGGTGGCCTTCTTTATCGGCTTCCAGATCATGGGCCCTGTACTCGTCAGCGGACTCGAGCTGCGTGGCCCACTGGCGCCACTAACAGACGTGCTCGGGGACCATCTCATGCGCCGCTACGACATGGCCGCCTGGATATCGCTCGGCAGCTTCTTGCTCGTGGCCGTCAAGACGTATTGCAAAGATCGCCGTCGGCTTTTTGGCAGCTAACGCACGAAGCGACAATTCAAGGAGGGGCCATGGCCTGCGCAGCCGAACACGCCAGTTTCAACTTCTTCGCCGTCGCGGCCGCGACCGCAGTTGTCCAGCACCGCGAAGGCCGCCCTGTTGGCGTGGCGTCCATCTCCATGGGAGCCGCGGCCGCGTGCTTGCCGTCTCTTCCGGATATCTTGGAACCCGCGGTGCACCCGAACCATCGGCGGTTCTTTCACAGCATCACGACGGCGACCGCTCTGGCCTGCCTGATGCATCGGGTCTACAAGTGGGAAGCCGAGGACGAGTGGAAACGACTCGCTCGTGTCCTGCTGCTGGTTGGCGGTGGAGCCTACTTGGCACATCTCGCCCGGGACGCCCTGACAGCCAAGTCACTTCCGCTGATCTGACCACCCGCGCCACGGGATGGAGCGCTGAGGCCGATTGCAGCTCAAGCAACGCAATCGCAACTGACGCCCCCGCGGGAAGACTCGCTGTGGCGATGCCTTCAGGCTGAGCGCACGCGCAAACATCGCTGCCGCACGGTTGTGCTCAAGGCCAAGGACAGGATCACGGTTCCACATCAGCGTCTACTCCACGATACCTGACGGTCGGCTCGAGGTCGGAGAACGACCACCGCCACCGCAACAAGCTGCCGGTCTGGCCCGGCTGACGACTTAGGCGTTCACGAACGAGATCTTGATCCGCTTGCCGACCGCGCCGGCCGCCTTCACCAGCGTCTGCAGCGTCGTCGACGGGTTCTCGGGATTCAGCAGCCGATCGAGCTGCGCCCGCGTGGTCCCCATCCGTCGGGCCATCGCTGCCTTGGTCAGCTTGACCTTCTGCATGTCGCGCTCCAGCTGGTAGGCCAGCACCCGCTTGACCGCGATCGCCTGGGCATCTCCGTAGTGGCCCTCGTCCTCCATGAAGTCGGCGAAGTCCGATCCGATGTGCGGGTTCGCCTTCGCGATGGTTCTGCTCGTCATGCGGCACTCCTATGCTTCTTCAACCGTTGCTTCGCCAGGTCAAGGGTAGGCTTGTGCGTTGTCGATCCCATCTGAATTGGATCATTCTCGATACGTCATCGGTGAGCCATCGGGAGGGGACACGTCCCCGGAACTCGCGGCCGGCGGAGTGCCTTGACCTGCGACGGAGGCTTCACGCATCTCCCCGATCGACGTGACGCGCTGTCCGTTCACGAAGGCCGCCCCCTCCCGCACCTCGATCAGCATCGGGCCGAAGGCGCCCTCCCACACGTAGCGCTGCACGCCCTCGGTCTCAAGGGGCAAGGCTGGCTCGTCGTCGCGACGCGGACCGAGGAGCACTTCGGGGAGGAGCGGGGCGTTCATAGCGATCGGTGGACGGAGGACATGCGTGAAGTGAAGTCGGCTGGATACTGTATATTCATCCAGCATTACCGCAAGTCACTCACCCTGCTTCTCGGTCGACATAGCGTCGCCGCCCTCAGCGCGGCCGCCCTTGCGCCGCGCCGCTGGGTGACCGCGCCGCCCCACGGTCGACCTCCCCCTCCCGCGTGAAACGCCCGATCGCTTCGGCGAGCCGGCGGTCACCGGCATCGCCGGAGCGCGCCAGGGCGCGGCCGATCTGTGACCAGGCTTCGAGCGCCGACTGGCGGCCGGCCGAGGTCACGCCGTTGCGAGCCGCCCCACGCGGCCGCAACAGCCGCCCGTCCTCGCCGGCCTTGACCTGCCACAGCGACGGATGTGCCCGCGTCGCGCCGCGCGTCGCCTGCCGCGTCGCCTCGGCGTCGATGCCGTGGCCGCGCAGCTTCTCGGCGAAGGTCTCGCGCCAGCGCTGCAGGTCGGCCTTGCGCGGGTTGAGTCGCCGGCCGTGCCGCGACTCGGCGCGCACGCTCAGGTGCACGTGCGGATTGGCCTGGTGGTCGTGCAGCACCATCACGTACTTGTGGTCGGCCAGCTCGGCCTGCGCGAACTCGCGCGCGGCGCGCAGGACGATCGATGCGTCGGCCGTCCCGCGCGGCATCGACAGCATCAAGTTGTAGGCCTCGCGCCGCTCGCTGTGGTCGTCGATCCGGCTGCCGCCATGGCGCCACTCGTCGACCAGCTCGCGCACCGCGTCGCGGCCCTGGGTGGTCTGGCCGCGCTCGTCCTCGATCTCGAGCCGGCCTTGCTTGCTGATGTAGCGGAAGTGGGCCGCGATCGCCTTCATGCCGCGCCCGCCACCCGTGACCTTGACCATCACCTGCGGTGCGCGGCGCAGCACGGTGGCCGCGATGCGCGCGCGGACCGCGGCAGCGCGGTCCGCCAGACCCGGTGGCCGCAGCCGCGGTTCGGACCGCGGCCTGACGATGCGGTTGCCGGGGTAGAACAGGCGGTCGCCCCATTGGACCAGCACACCGTCGATCGCCTTGGGTTCGGTCATCACGGCACCTCGATACGCATCAGCCCACGGCCTGTGCCGCGCGTGGACGCCGCGGACGGACCAGCGGCTGCAGTTCGGCGGCGACCGACGAGGCCAGGGCCAAATGCGCGCGCACGTCGGCGCCCACCTCGTCGAGCATGGCGCGGTACTCCTGCGCCGCCCGGCCCGAGCCCTGGCGCAGCAGCGTCGTCAGGTGATTCAGGTTGCGCGACAGCGTGGCCAGCTCAGCGCAGGATGCGGTCAGCGTGGCGAGGCGGGCAGTGGCGCCGGCGGCGTCGGTCAGTGCCGGCGCCTGGGACAACAGGCCGGCCACGAAGTCGCCGGTCGACAGGCCCGAGGTTTGCGCGGCCGACAACAGCGCGTCGCGGGCCTGGCGCGGCAGGCGCAGCGACAGGCGGACGGTGTCAGTGGCGGGAGGCTTTTCCGCACCACGCGGTAGTTCGATGACAGCGCCCTGCCCCAGCGCCGCAGCCAACGCCTCGCGCACGAAGGCCGACGGCAGCGTGCCGCGCGCCCGTGCACGTGCCGCGAGCGCGGCCTTTAGGCCACCGAGATCGACGCTGATGCGTCCACGCGCTGCGCACGCCATGAGACCAGAGGACCGTCCTTTCTCGGCACGCGCCGGCGTGTCCGACATCGGCGCCGTGGCGCCTATCCTGCACTCGTCCATGCATTGATATTCGTCGAGGACCAGCAGGTCCGAGGCGCTGGATTCGGTCTCGAATGCCGCAACGCGACGGCGTGGGTGCCTCGCGAAGATCGAGGCCACCGAGCCGAGCCGAACCATCGCCGCCTGCACCGCCGAACGACGGCCGGAAGCGTGTGACGTACCAGGTGCTGCCCCATCGGGACCACCAACCGCCACGCCCGGGACCGGCGGAAGTAGTAGGATTCAATCCTACACATCACGCGAGGCCGCCATGCGCTCCACCCAGCAGTTCAGCATCACGCTGCCCAACGAGATGGCCGAGGCCGTGCGGGCGAAGGTCGCCGCCGGCGAGTACGCCACCGAGAGCGAAGTGATCCGCGACGGCCTGCGGGCCCTGCTCGCGCGCGACCGCGCCGTCGAGGACTGGCTGCGTCGCGATGTGATCGCGGCCTACGACGCGCTGAAGGCCGAGCCGTCGCGCGCCGTCGGCCTTGGCGAGGTCAAGGCCCGGCTTGCGGCCGTGCACAAGAAGTCGACCGCCAAGGCCTGATGGCCTACACCGTCGACTTCGCACCCGAGGCGGTCGACCAGCTCGCCTCGCTGTACCTCTACATCGCCGAGCAGGCCTCGCCGGCCACCGCACAGCACTACACCGACGCGATCGTCGCCACCTGCGAAGGCCTGAACCGGTTCCCGCTGCGTGGCGTCGCACGCGACGACCTCCGCCCCGGCCTGCGGGTCACCCACCACCGCGGCCGCACCGTGATCGCGTACGCGGTGGACGAGGCGGCCTTGCGCGTGTCCATCCTCGGCGTGTTCTACGGCGGACAGGACCACGAGGCTGCGCTGTCGAGCGGCCTCGACGGCTGAGGCCGGCCCCGCCCGATAACCGTTATACGACGCTGCGCGTGATGCGCAGCAGCCGGACGCGGGACGCCTCCACCTCGACGCGCTCGGTGCCTTCGGGTCGGACCACGTACACGAAACCCTCGCGCTCGGGCACGGCCCCGAAGTCGACGATCACGTCGCCATCGTCGCACCGCCCCCAGAGCGTGACAGCCTGGGCCCGCACGATGGCTGCACGCGGCGTGCCGGCCTTCATCGAGGCTTCGGGGGAAGCCCGCCGTGACGATGGCTCATCCGCGACCGCGGTCGCCACCGCCTCGACCAACCGGCTCGGCTCCAGGCTCTCCTTCAAGCCCTGCACCCCGCCCCGAGTGACCTTGCCGGCCGCCTCCAGCCAGCGCTCGACGGCCGCTGGCTCGCTGCCGCGCAGCCGGCGCAGCTCGTACAGCTCGGCCAGGCCGCGGCAGCGACCGCTGCGGTACAGCGCCATCAGCCAGTCCGGCGCGTCGATCAACGCACCGACGAAGGTCAGGTAGCCGCGCGACTTGCCCAGCCGGCGAGCGATCTCGGCAGGTGTCTCACCGGCGGCCATGCGCCGCTGCACGAAGAGCGCCAGCTCCAGCGGCTGCAAGCCCTCGCGCTGCTCGTTCTCGATGACCTGGTCATAGCTGTCGACCGCATGGTCCACGAAGGCCGGCACATGCGACCGTTCGGCCAGCTTCGAGGCGCGCAAGCGTCGTGCCCCGAAGTTCAGCATCCAGCGCCCTGGCTCCTCGGGATGCGGCCGCACCGAGATCGGCTGCCGCACGCCGCGCGCGCGGATCGTCGTGGCGAGCTCCTCGAGCGCCGCGGCATCGAACTCCTGCCGCGGCTGTTCCGGGTCTTCGTCGATCGCCTCGATGGCGATCTGCAAAGGCGCGCCGGCCGCCGGCGCGTCCTCGTCGGGCAGCAGCGCGTAGCCCTCAAGCTGCAGCGGCATGCGGTGCCCCCTCGGCCGGCTGGATCGCGGCACCCATCACGCGCGCTGCGATCGCGTCCAGCGTCGGCCGGATCTCGGCGGAGGCCTCGCGCGCCGCGGTCTTCTTCATCTCCCACAGCACCTCGCCGCTCGCCTGCGCCTCGGCGATGCACGAGCGGCGCGGGATCGCCGCGAAGGCCCCGGGCCCGTCGCCGACGCGGATCAGGATCGGATGGAAGGCCTGCACCACCTGCACGTAATTGGCCTTCTGGAAGGGCGTCGGTTCGACCATCGTCGGCAGCAGGCCGACGAGCTGCAGCTTGGGGTTGAGCACCGCCTTGATGCGGCGGATGCCGACGCGCTCATGGTTGAGCAGCATGTTCACGCCGCTCATCGCCTCCTGGTTCAGCTGCACCGGCGAGACGACGAAGTCGGCTGACGCCAGCGCGGCGATCACGCGGATGTCGGGGTTGGGGTTGGTGTCGACGATCGCCACGTCGAAGACCCCATCCACCGCCGCCAGGAAGGCGCGGACGTTGCGCGCGTAGGCGTTGTGTTGCGCCGCCTGACGCTCCAGCGCGAGCAGCTCGCGGTGCCCGGACACCAGCACGAAAGGCGCGTCCGGTACGCCGACGCCGGCCTGCGCCAGCAGCCGGTCGGCCGTGACCTCGGCCACCACGGCGCGACCCGAGCGCGTCAGCGCCTGCGAGAAGTTGGCCTGGTGGTCCAGGTCGATCGCCAGCACGCGCTGCCCCAGGCGGCGCAGGTGGTGGGCCAGCAGCGTCGCGACCGCCGACTTGCCGACGCCGCCCTTCTGGTTGGCCAGCACGAGTGTCTTCATCGGGGAGTCCTCCGGCGCGACCGTCCAGGACGGCGTCGGAGGGTCCCGGCCGCCGCGCCTCGAAGGCCGGCGGCCGGGTCGCGCGAGCCGGCGCCAGCCGGCGAGCGCGCGAAGGTCGGGCGCGCACGCCCCGCCCGATGATCGCGGCGGGGTGCCCGCGCCCTCACGCTGGATTCGGCGTCGAATCCAGCGCAGGCGGATCGCTCAGCCCTTGAGCTTGCGCATCTCCTCGGCCAGCAGCCACAACGCGCGGTTCAGGCTCACGCCGCGGTCGATGCTCGCGACCTCGCGGGTGCGGATGCGCCGGCCCTGCACGCTGCGGCCCGGCTGGCCGCCGCGCAGCGCGTTCTCCTGGACCCGCTGGAAGGTGGTCCACAGGCTGTGCCCCACGTCCTCGAAGCGCCGCGCCTCGATCAGCTGGGCGGCGGTGACCGGCGCCGGCGGCTGACCCTCGCCGCGCTCGCCGAAACGCAGCGCCAACGCCGCGGTCGCGAAGGCCTGCTCCTCGGCGGGCTTCAGCTCGATCGCCTTCATCGCGTCGGTCGAGGCCTCGACGGCCTCGAAGCCGTCGAGCACGCGGAAGGCGCCCTCGATCACCTCGCCCTGGATGTTGCCCTTGTGCGGGATGCGGATGTCCTCGACCACCTGGCCGCAGACCAGGCCGTTGCAGCACACGAAGCGGAACAGGCCGGCGAGCATCTGGTAGCTGCTCGCGCCGTCGTGGCTGTTGATGAGGATGATCTCGTTGGCCTCGGGCCGCGTGCTGACCTGGCCGCTGCCCTCACGATGGTGGCGCAGGCGGATCAGGTGCTTGGTGAACTCGGCCTTGCCCTCGATGCGGCTCAGGCCCTGGGCCACCATGAAGGGCTCGAAGCCCTCGCGCCGCAGTCCGCGCAGCACGTCGATGGTCGGGATGTAGGTATAGCGCTCGGAGCGGCTGGCGTGCTTGCCCTCGGCAAAGATCGACGGCGCCGCGCGGCGCATCTGCTCTTCGTCCAGCGGCTGCTCGCTGCGCAGCACGCGCGTGCTGTTCGCGAAACGGGTCGCGAGTGTCGGTTGGGTGTGCATGGCATACCTCGTCGGTAGTGGGTGGGACGATGGGCGGAGCCGCGGGGCCCCGCCCCGTGGGTTCAGGCGTGCGCCGGCTCGGGCTGGCGCTCGCTGCGCGTGCGGCGGGTACGCGTCGCCGCGGGGGTCCCCGGCTCGCCGCCCTCGCCACCGGCCGGCGCCGGCCCCTGGCCGCGCGTGCGGCGCGCCTCCCTCTCGGCCTTGCTGTCGAGGTAGTCCAGTTCCTCGGCCGTGAAGGCTAGCGCGTAGACCTCCTCGCCGTCCTTCTCGTAGTTGTTGTTGCGCAGGCGGCCGACGATGTTGACGTGCGAGCCCTTGCCCAGGTACTCGGCCGCGTTCTCGGCCTGCTTGCCCCACAGCGTCCACTGGATCGCGGTGGATTCCTCCTCGCGCGCCTCGCCTGCACCACGGTTCGCGCGCCGCGTGTTGCTGATCGCCGTCAGCACCGCCTTGGCGACCTTGCCCTCGCGACCGTTGACGAACTCCAGCTTGACCGCGCCCGCCAGGTGCGCATGGCGCTGGATGACTTGAACGTTGGCCATGACCTTCTCCTTGCATGAGAGACCAGCCGGACCCCGGAGCGGGTGTCCCTGCAAACTGATCCTCTCGCTCGGACTTCCTCGCTCCCGCCCACGGGCGGGCGGGGGGTGGGCAAGGCCCCTTCCCTCACGGGAAGGGGTGGGGGATGGGTGGGGTGCCTTGCAGCCGAAGCAGTGAGCCGGCTTCCCGGCCCACCGCTGAAAGATCCCCCCACAAGTCCCCCTCGCCGAAGGTCGGGGGCTTGATGGGGAGAGCGCGGTGGGCCCCGCCGGCGACGGGTTGCCCCGTCGCGGGCGTCGCAGCAACGCGCAGACGCCCGACGATCCTCCCGCCGCGGCGGCCCTGCGGCCGACGTGCCACCAAGCACGCCGCAGGCGTGCGACTGGCGCGGCGGTCGAGCCGCGGCGGGCACTTCTCAGGTCCTCGGCGGCCCGGCTGCGGGCGTGGCGGGTGGACGGGGGGACGATCTGGGCGGCGCGCAGCGAACGAAGCGCAGCGGCGTGAGCGCAGCACCGGTCAGTTCGTCCAGCGGGCTCGTTCACGCGCAGCGTGAAGGAAGCAGTCCCGCGAACCCGGCCACGGGACGGGCCGCCGTCGTGCGACCGCCGGCTCCGCCGGCCTGGCCATGTTGCGTGAGGGATGGCCGCCCGTCAGGGGCGAGACGCCGGCCCTCGGTCGGTGGCTCGACGCGCAGCGCCACAGCCCGGCCCCGCGCAGCGGGGGCACGCGCACCGGGATGTCGGTAGGCCATGCTGCATCGGACCGCGCAGCGCACCACTGGAGCCTCGCTGCGGCACCAGAGGGCAAACCGCTTAGCCCTCACGCGCCAACAGAAAGGAGAAGGCCGGCGGTGGCACTCGAGTGCCACTGCCGGCCCAGCGCCCCGGAAGGCGCACACCGACCTTTCAGCTCAGGGCTTCAGGTCAGAGCGCCGCGTCCTTGAGCTTCTTCAGCGAGCGGACCTTGATCTTCACGGTCGCCGGCTTGGCCGCGAACACGCGCTCGACCTTGGTGAACGGGTCGATGCCGGTGCGCTTCTTCTTGGCCGGCACGTTGATGACGTTGACCTTCAGCAGACCCGGCAGCGTGAACGAGCCCAGGCCCTTCTTGTGCACGGACGCCAGCATCGTGGCCTCGAGCGAGGCGAGCACGGCCTTGACCGCCTTGGGCTCGACGGCCGACGCCGCGGCCAAGTGGGCGACCAGTTGGCTCTTGTTGAAGGCCGACTTGATCGGCTTGGAGGCGTCGATTGCCTTGGGCGCGGCGGCCTGGGCGGGCTTGGCCTTCTTGGCCGCGACGACCGGCTTCGCGAGGGCTTTCGCCGTCGAGGCCTTCACGGTCTTCTTCACCGCGGTCTTGGTCGTCGTCTTCTTTGCAGTTGCCATGGGGAGTCTGGAGTCCTGAAGTTGCGTGGTGGCCCGCGTTGGCAGGCCGACCGCATTGTCTGTCCTGACAGGACGTCGCAGACAGCGGCGCATCGGATCGCACCGGTCAGCTCCGTGGACACGGCATCATCGGCCGATGTCCGAAGCCGAAACCCGGTTCGTCGTCGATCTCGCGTCCGACGCACCACCGCCCTGAGTCTGGCCGTGTACGACGAGAACCAGACCTTCGTGCCCGAGTCCTTCTCGGCGCTCTACCTCGACGGCCGCAGGCGCCTGACCGTCACGAAGGCCGAGCTGGCGCAGCGCAGCGAGTTCTGCGAGGACCTGGCCAACGTGATGAGCGGCCACTGCTCGACCGTGCACTTCCGCGACGGGGTCGACGAAGCGACGGTGCTCGAGCGCTGCCTGGCCGGCCTGCGCCACGCGGAGTCCGGCGTCAGCGCCCAGGAGGCGTGCTGGGTCACCCGACGTACGGCAGAACTGCTGAGCTGGGAGTGGCCCGCCCACCTCGATGCGTCTGAAGAGCAGCACTTCGGCGAGATGTGAGATCGAACTCACGCCCCAGCGACGATCCAGCTCGGATGCAGGAACTTTTGCAGTAACTTGGCTTCGCCACATCGGAGAAACCGAGGAACCATGCGCCCTGCAAGGCGCATTGCGATCCTCCTCCTCTCCACCATCTACAGAGTCCAGGACTTCACGCCAAGTCCCCGACAAAGACAAAAGCCCTGGAGCGCCGATGCTCCAGGGCTTTTTTCATGCCCGGCCTTGCAGCCCTGGCGTCCCGTTCACTGGACCGGAACGACCGCCGGCGCGCCCTGGTCCTTCAGCAGGAACACGACGAACTTCGCCGGCTCGGTCTGGCTCGCATTGCGGCCCACGAGGTGGATGTCGTCCGGCGCTTCGTAGAAGCCTTGCCCGGGCTTGAGCGTCACCGCGGGGCCGCCTTTCACCTGCATCACGATCGCTCCCTCGAGCACGTAGACGAAGGCATGCGCGTTGTGCCGATGGATGTCGTCGGCGCCGCCCGGCGGGTACTTCACGGTGAGCACCAGCCCTTCCTTGCCGGCCAGGTCGGCCAGCGGCTTGGACATGACCTGCTCGACGTGGGCAGGCGGGGCTGCTTGAGACCACGGCGCAGCGAGCGCAACGCTGGTGAGCAGAAGGGAAGCGAGCATCTTCGTCATGAGGAACTCCAGGAGGAAATGAAAGGACTGCGCGACACACTGCTGCGCGTCATGGCACGATGACGTGGTCGGGGTTGGCGATCGCGAAGGCCGCCTCGCGATCCGCCTTGGGCGGATAGATCCACTGCGTGTTGATCGCCTGCTTCGTGGCCTTGCCGACCTCGCGGGTCAGCTTGATCTGGCGGTCCCAGCCTTCGGTGAAGATGGCGCCCCAGGGCCCGAGATCGAGACAGGTCACGTACTTCGGCTGGCTGTAAGGATGAGTCGGCAGGCCGACCAGTTCGGCGGCGGCGTTGTGGCCCGCAACGCGGCCCAGGCTCAGCGCGTGCTGGCAGGACATCGCCGCGTGGTGGCCTTCGTCGTCGGTGGCCGCCAACGCCACATCACCAGCGACGAACACGTCCTTGACGCTGCGGGCCCGCAGTTGCGGGTCGGCGTGCACCCGTCCGTAGCGATCGCGTTCGCCTTCGATCTGGGCGGCGAGCAGGTGGGCTCTGGCGCCGGCGGTCCAGACCACGGTGTGAGCCGGGATGCGCTCGCCGCTCGAGGTGGTCACGCCATCGGCGTCGATCGCCACGGCCCCCGCGGAGGTCATCACCTCGACGCCGCACTCGGCCAGGGCCGCCTCGATCACCGGCCGCGGCACCGGCCCGAGGTCCGGGCCGATGACCGGCGCCTGCTCCATCACCACGACACGGATCTTCGCGGCCGGACCCAGGATGTCGCGCAGCCGTCGCGGCATCTCGGCCACGGTCTCGATGCCGGTGAAGCCGCCGCCGGCCACCACGACCGTGTTGCGCGCGGCCGTCTCCGGCCGGTCGGCCAGCGAGCGCAGGTGAGCGTCCAGTGCCATCGCATGGGACAGTTGATCGACGTTGAAGCTGTGCTCGGCGAGCCCGGGCACGTCGGGCAGGAACAGCCGGCTGCCGGTCGCCAGCACGAAGCGGTCGTAGGGCTGCGTCGTGCGCTGGCCATCGGCGCCGTTCACCTCGACTTCGTGCCGGTCGGCATGGATGGCCTCGACCGTGCCGGCGACATGCCGGACACCCACCGCCGCGAACAACGGCGCAAGGTCCGGCGCCATGTCCTCGAACGCCGTTTCGTAGAGGCGCGGACGGATGTGCAGATGGGGCGTCGGCGACACCACGATGATCTTCACATCATCCTCCCGGTCGGCCAGCGACACGGCGCGGGCGGCGGATATCGCGGCCCATGTCCCGGCGAAACCCGAACCTGCGATCACGATCTTCTGGGTCATTTCATTGTTCCTTCAAGGTGGCTGGACGGCGGTGCCTGCCGTCACGGAGGCAGGCATGCGGCGGCGCTCCCGGTCGTCCAGCAGGCGACCGGGAACTGGCGTGTCGAACGGGAAGGGGTCGGTCAGGTCACGGGTCGTGATCGGGCCGTCGCGGTGCCATCTGCACGGTCCTGGCAGCGCCGCGCGACTCGCCTCGATCGCTCAGCCACGCCTGCACCTCCGGGCCGAAACGGGCCGGTGCCTTGCGGCCCAGCGTGAGAGCCAGGCTGGCGAGCGTTTCCTCCGCCAAGGCATCGCGCATCGATTTCTCCGCCCGCAGCATCACGGCATGGATGGCACAGACGCCGCTGGTCGCCCAGCGCGGCGCATCGCCCTCGAAGACGGCGCAACGGCCGCGGATCTCCTGGCAGTCGAACAGGGGCTTGTCGCCCTCGATCGCGTCCACGACGTCCAGCACCGTGATCTGCTCTGCGGGCCGGGCCAGGCGGTAGCCGCCGCGCACACCGGCGGCGGCCGCCACGATGCCGGCCTTCTCGAGCTTAGGAAAGATCTTGGCAACGAAGCTGGGCGACAGGCCCTGAAGCTCCGCCAGGTCGCGGCTGCTCGGCTGCTTTTCGCCGGCGTCCACCAGCCAGAGCAGGCAATGAAGACCGTATTCGACACTGCTGGTGAGGTGCGCCATAACGCAGACTATATTTGTCTGCGTTAATAGACGCAAGCGAAATCCGTCGCGGCGACCTGTGGGGTCGAACGGTCGATCCCTGCGCTTCGACGACAGGCCGATCGCAGCCAATTTTTCGGACTGATCGCCTGTTCAAGGCACGACGCAACGGCCACGGCGTCAAGCCCTGTCGCGCAAGCTCGCGCCAAAAAGAAAAACGGGCCAGCTCTTGTGAAGCTGACCCGTTGTTTCGTCGAGCGAATCTGGTGCGGCTGGCAGGAATCGAACCCACGACCCCTTGGTTCGTAGCCAAGTACTCTATCCAGCTGAGCTACAGCCGCATCAAGCCTCGCAGTTTAGCACGAAGCCTTTTCACGCCTCAACCAAGGGCCGCCGCCGCGCGGAAGCACTGCGCCGCGCGCTCTTCGTCGCGATCCTGCTCGGCCATCGTGGCCAGATGCAGCCAGGCCTCGCGGCGCACGGTCGGCGTCAGCGCCTCGTCACGTGCCGCCTGTTCCAGCAGGGCTCGAGCCTTGCCCCAGAGCTGGCGCGCCATCATCGCGCGCCCGACGCCATAGGCCAGCGCGCCTTCGCCCGGGCAGGTCTGCAGCGCGGCCTCCAGGCGCGGCAGCCATTCGGGGCCGATGCCGTCGACGGCGTCGGCCAGCGCAAAGGCCAGCGTGTCGCGTTCCTCGCGCGGCAAGGCCGCGACGCGGTCCCAGAACGGGCGCAGCCAGGCCCGCGCATCTTCGGTCGCTCCCAGCGCCACCAGTTGACGCGCCCCGTGGGCGGCCACCACCACATCGCGCCGGTCGGCCGCGTCGAACTCGCGCCAGACCCGCTGGGTCTGGTCGGTGTCGCGCGCCGTGTCGAGCGCCTCGACGGCCAGCGTGCGCATCAACCCCTGCGCGGCGGCCGGCGAGAAGCCCTGGTGCTTGGCGAGCAGGCGCGCCGTCTTCAGGGCCTCCAGCGGCTCCTGGGCCAGGCGCGCCGCCTTCAGCTTCAGGCGCAGCGCCTGGGTCCGCCGCGACACGCCGGGCGGCAGTTGCGACAGCAGTTCCAGCGTGCGGGCGGCATCGCGGTCGTCGAGCGCCCATTCGGCGGCCAGCAGCCGGGCGCCCTCTTCCGCCGGACGCGCAGCGGTGCTGCGGCGGGCCAGATCAAGGGCCTGCGCGAGCTGCTCGTCGCGCCGCGTGCGGTCCTGCAGGCGGTGCAGGCTGCCGGCAGCGAGCAAGTGCCCCAGCACGGTGAACTCGGTATCCTGACGCAATTCGGGCGTGTCGGCCTGGATCGCCACCGCCCGCTGCGCCGCCTTGTGGGCGCGCCCGTAGCGACCGCCGAAATACTGCGACAGTGCCTCGCGCAGCGCGCCCTGGGCAATGCGGTCGCGGCGCGACACGCGCCATTCGCGCGCGCGCTGCGGCAGCCCGATGAGCAGCCCGACCGCCTGGATCAGCGCGTTCAGCACCAGGCAAAGCCCGACCAGGATCACCATGAAGAGGTTGAACGACAGGTCGACGCGCCACGGCGCCCAATACAGCGTGACGAGGTTGTCGTTGCTGCCGAGCAGGCTGGCCGCCACCACGGCCACGATGGCCAGCAACAGCAACCAGATCACGTTGCGCATCGGAGCCGACGCCTCTCAGCGGCCCGCCGCCGCGGTCGTCAGCGCCGCCAGCGTGTCGTCGGGGCGCGGCACGCCCGCCTGGCGCGCCTGCGGGACCACACTGCGCAGGAGTTCGGTCAGCAGCTGCGTCTTGCGCGCACTGCGGTCGAAGTAGTTGTCGATGGCCGCGAGCGCGGCTTGCAGATCGGACTGCGCGGTGTCGAACTGGCGGCTCATCAGCGCCAGCCGCGCATTGAGCAGCCGGAGCTTGACGTTCTCGCGCAGGAAGAAACCCTGCTCGGGCGCCAGCAGCATGGCCTGCGGCTGGTCGATGCGCGTCACGCGCAGCAGGCTGCGCGTCTCTGCCCACAGGCCCTGCCACCAATCGCTCAGCTCCGCCCGCAAGCCACCGACCCGGGTCGCCGACGCCGCGGCACTGGCCGGCGACGGCGTGCCGCCGGCGCCGCCGCGCACGACCGCTCGCGGGGCCTTCGCCTCGACCAGGCGCTGCGGATCGAGCACCTGCAGGGGCGCCTCGTCGACCAGGCGCGCGGCCTCGTCGAGCTTGATCGCCAGCGAGGCGATGTCGGCCACGCTCACCGCCTTGACGCGATCGAGGTCGCGCGCGATCGCACGCCTCACCGACTCGAGCCGCGGCTGGCTGACGCGCGCGAGGCGCTCGTCGGCCGCCTTCAGCGCCGCCACCAGTGGCGCGGCACTGCCGGTGATGGCCGTCTGCTGCAACGCCACGCGGATGCCGGCATCGATGTCGACCACCAGGTTCTCGTCCCGTGCGCGCGACAGCGACTGGATCAGTTCCTCGAGCTGACCGCGCTGTGCGGTGATCTCGGCCAACCGGCTCTCCGTCAGCGTGACCTTGGCCACCGCGTCGCGCGACAGCTCCTGGGCCTGCTTGGCCAGCAGTTGTGCCTCGGTGGCCTGGCCGGCGCTGTCCTGCTGGCGTCGCACCAGTTCCTGCTCCAGCGTGTGCACCCGGCGCTGGCCATACCACGCCATCGACAGCGCGGTCACGCTGACCAGCAACAGCAGCAGCATCAGCCCGAACTGCAAGCGCCGCGACCGCGTCGAACGGGTCGCCGGCTGGACGACGACCGGCACGGGGTGCGGAGGAAGGGGCGCGGGCGGCGCGACAGGGGGCTCTGGGGACTCGCTCACGGTGCTGACGATTCTATCGGCCGCTCTCCATCGGACCGTGACACGCCGATCGCGGCGACCACCGCCTCCAGCGTCGGCGACGCCTCGATCACCCGGCCGAAGCCGGCGCTGCGCGCGCGCTGGGCGATGCGCGGGTGCGTCGCCAGCGCCTGCGCAGCCTGCCAGTCGGGCGCGGAGCCGGCCGCCGCGGTCAGCGCGTCGAGCTGGTCGATGGCCTCCGAGCTGCTGAACAGCCACAGGTGCTCGGCCGGGGCCGCCAGCGCTGCGGCCCACACCGCCTGCCCCGCTGGATCCAGCCGTGGCGGCACGCGGCGGTAGGCCGCCACGAGGTCGACGTGGGCCCCGGCGTCGCGCAGCACCTGCGACAGCCACTCGCGGCCCCGGCCCTGCGCTTCACCGTCGACGCTGCCGCGCACGATCAGCACCGAGCGGCCCTGCCACGGACCCAGCGGGCCGAGCACGGCCCACAGGGCCTCCGAATCGAAGCGCCCCGCATCGAGCGGCGGCTCGACGATCGCGCCCGGCGCCACGCCGGCCGCACGCAAGGCCGCGCTGGTGCCCGGCCCGGGGGACCCGAACCGCAACGCGGCCGGCCAATCGCCGCCGGCCGGCCGCTGCGCGAAGAACTGCGTCACCGCGTTCGGGCTCACGAACACCAGCAGGCTGCGTTGCGGCAACGTCTGCCATGCTGAGCGCACCGGCACCGGGTCGGCCGGCGCCTCGATCGCGATCAGCGGCAAGGCCGCGGCGACGACCCCGCGCTCGGCCAGCCGCGCCACCCACTCGCGCGCCTGCTCCTCGGGACGGGTGACGAGCACGCGCATGCGGCGGAGGCCCGTCGAAACGACGACGTTCAGAGCGCCGCCAACAGCGCGTCGCCGCCGCGCTGGCGCAGTTGCTGCGCCACCGCGAGGCCCAGCGCCTCGGCCGCGGCTGTGTCGGCCACGGCCGCGCCCGCCTCGGCGTGCACCAATGCGGACGCTGCCTCGGCCACGCTGCCCAGCGCCGCGCTCAGCACCAGCCGGCCGTCGGCCTGCCATTGCGCATGCGCCGCCAGCGGCATGCTGCAGCTGCCGCCCAGTGCCCGCGAGACGGCGCGCTCGGCATGCACCGCCAGCCAGCTCGGCTCGTGCGTCAGCGCGCGCAGCGCCGCCCACAGCGCGGGGTGGCGCTCGGGCGCATCGGCGCGCAGCTCGATGCCGAGCGCGCCCTGGCCGGCCGCGGGGATCATGACGTCGGGCTCGAACACGCTGCGGATGCGCTCGGCCAGGCCCAGGCGCTTCAGGCCGGCGGCGGCCAGCACGATGGCGTCGTACTGGCCCTCGTCGAGCTTGCGCAGGCGGGTGTCGAGGTTGCCGCGCAGCGGCTCGATGCGCAGGTCGGGCCGGCGGGCCCGCAACTGGCTGAGCCGCCGCAGGCTGGAGGTGCCGACCACTGCGCCGGCCGGCAGCGCGGCCAGGTCGGCGTAGCGTGGCGAGACCCAGGCGTCGCGCGGATCCTCGCGCTCCAGCACCGCAGCGAGCACGAAGCCGGACGGCAGGTCCATCGGCACGTCCTTCAGCGAATGCACGGCGAGGTGGGCGTCGCCGGCCTCCAGCGCGGTCTCGAGCTCCTTGACGAACAGGCCCTTGCCGCCGACCTTGCTGAGCGTGCGGTCCAGGATCTGGTCGCCGCGCGTCGTCATCCCCAGCAGCTCGACCGGCTCCACCAGGCGCGCGCCGAGCAGTGCGCGGACATGCTCGGCCTGCCACAGTGCCAGCCGGCTCTCGCGGGTCGCGATGACCCAGGCTTGTGTGCTCGCTTCCATGCGGGAATGCTAGCAGCGCGTCAGCCCGCCACACGGTCGCTGGCATGAGCGCTGCTAGCATCCTTTGCGCCTTCGGGCGCCGTCCTTCCCACCCGACCCCTTCCCGCCCACTCCCCGCCCATGGCCATCGCCAAGACCCCTCGCAGCGCCGACCGCAGCGCCGACAAGAACCGCCCGCTGATCGAGGACATCCGCCTGCTCGGGCGCATCCTGGGCGACGTGATCCGCGAACAGGAAGGCGCGCCGGCCTTCGAGCTGATCGAGCGCATCCGCCAGCTCGCCGTGGCCTACCGGCTCAAGCGCGACGCCCAGGCCGGCCGCGCACTCGACCGCCTGCTGAAGAACCTGTCGGTCGAGCAGGCGGTGTCGGTGGTGCGCGCCTTCAGCTACTTCTCCCACCTCGCCAACCTGGCCGAGGACCGCCACCACGTTCGGCGCCGCGAGCACCACGAGCAACTCGGCCACGTGCAGGAGGGCTCGCTGGCGATGAGCTTCGAGCGGCTCGCCAAGCGCGGCGTGCGCGCCACCGAGATCGCTGACCTGCTGGGCCACGCCTACCTGTCGCCGGTGCTTACCGCCCACCCGACCGAGGTGCAGCGCAAGAGCGTGCTCGACGCCGAGCGCGCGGTGGCCGAGCTGATCGGCGCGCGCGACACGCTGCCGACCGTGCGCGAGCGCGCCGCCAACGAGGCGATGCTGCGCGCCCGCGTCACGCAGCTGTGGCAGACGCGGCTGCTGCGCACCTCCAAGCTCAGCGTCGCCAACGAGATCGACAACGCGCTGTCCTACTACCAGAGCACCTTCCTGCGCCAGATCCCCAAGCTCTACGCCGAGCTCGAGGCGCTGCTGCCGGGCTTCGAGGTGGCACCGTTCTTTCGCATGGGCAACTGGATCGGCGGCGACCGCGACGGCAACCCCAACGTCACCGCCGAGACACTGCGCCTCGCGCTGGCGCGCCACAGCGAGACGGTGCTGCGCTTCTACCTGATCGAGGTGCACGAGCTGGGCGCCGAGCTCTCGATCTCGGCGCTGCTGGTGCAGGTCACGCCCGAGCTGCAGGCGCTGGCCGACCGCTCCGGCGACCACAACGCGCACCGGCTCGACGAGCCCTACCGCCGCGCACTGATCGGCGTGTACGCGCGCCTCGCCGGCACATTGACGGCGCTGACCGGCACCGAGGCGCTGCGCCACGCGGTCGCGCCGTCCACGCCCTATGCCACCGCCGAGGAACTGCTGGCCGACCTGCGCACCGTCGAGGCCTCGCTGGCCTCGCACCACGGCGCGGCGCTCGCCGCGGCGCGCCTCAAGCCGCTGATCCGCGCGGTGCAGGTGTTCGGCTTCCATCTCGCCACCGTCGACCTGCGCCAGAGCTCCGACCAGCACGAGGCGGTGCTCGCCGAGCTGATGGCCGGCGCCCGCATCGAGGCCGACTACGCCGCGATGCCCGAGGAGGCCAAGGTCGCGCTGCTGCTGGGCCTGCTGAACGACGCGCGCAGCCTGCAGGTGCGCGGCGCCGTCTACAGCGAGCGCACGCGCGGCGAGCTGGCGATCTTCGAGGCCGCACGCGAGGGCCGGGCCCTCTATGGCCACGCCGCGATCCGCCACTGCATCATCTCCCACACCGAGACGGTGAGCGACCTGCTGGAAGTGCTGGTGCTGCAGAAGGAGGCCGGTCTGCTGCAGGGCACGCTCGACACCGACGCGCGCTGCGACCTGATCGTGGTGCCGCTGTTCGAGACCATCACCGACCTGCGCCAGGCCGCGCCCATCATGCGCGAGTTCTACGCGCTGCCGGGCGTGCTGCCGCTGGTGCTGCGCAGCCGCGCCGATCAGTACTGCGAGCAGGACGTGATGCTCGGCTACTCCGACAGCAACAAGGACGGCGGCTTCTTCACCAGCAACTGGGAGCTCTACCGCGCCGAGACCGCGCTGGTCGAGCTGTTCGAGCCGCTCAAGCGCGAGCACGGCCTGACGCTGCGTCTGTTCCATGGCCGCGGCGGCACCGTCGGCCGCGGCGGCGGCCCGAGCTATCAGGCGATCCTGGCGCAACCGCCGGGCACCGTGAACGGCCAGATCCGCCTCACCGAGCAGGGCGAGGTGATCGCCTCGAAGTACGCCAACCCCGAGATCGGCCGACGCAACCTCGAGACCCTGGTGGCGGCGACGCTGGAGGCCACGCTGCTGCCGCCGAAGCGCCACGCGCCGAAGCTGTTCCTCGACACCGCCGACACGCTGTCGCAGCTCAGCATGGCGGCCTACCGCAAGCTGGTCTACGAGACCCCGGGCTTCGCCGACTACTTCTTCGCCGCCACGCCGATCCGCGAGATCGCCGAGCTCAACATCGGCTCGCGCCCGGCTTCGCGCAAGGCCACGCGCGCCATCGAGGACCTGCGCGCCATCCCGTGGGGCTTCAGCTGGGGCCAGTGCCGCGTCGCACTGCCGGGCTGGTACGGCTTCGGCTCGGCCGTCGAGGGCTTCCTGGGCGACGCACCGAAGCTGCGCAAGGAGCGCCTCGCGCTGCTGCAGCGCATGCACGCGCAATGGCCGTTCTTCGGCACGCTGCTGTCGAACATCGACATGGTGCTGGCCAAGAGCGACCTGGCGATCGCGACGCGCTATGTCGAGCTGGTGCCGGACAAGCGCGCCGCGAAGAAGATCTTCGCGGCGATCCAGTCGGAATGGCTGCGCACCGACGCCGTGCTGGCCGCCATCACCGGCGAGCCGCGCCGTCTGGCCGGCAATGCGGCGCTGGCGCGCTCGATCGAACACCGGCTGCCCTACATCGACCCGCTTAACCACCTGCAGGTCGAGTTGATGCGCCGCTATCGCGCACAGCAGGGGCGCGGCGAACTGCACGATCGCGTGCAGCGCGGCATCCACATGTCGATCAACGGCGTGGCGGCCGGGCTGCGCAACTCCGGCTGAGCCCGGGGCTCAGCGCGCCGGCTCGGCCGATCCGGCCGGGGACGGCGCGACGGCCGCCTCGTGCGCGTGCTCATGGGGCGCCTCGCCGCCAGCGTGGGCGTGTTCGTCCGTCAGCGTGGACATCAACGCCATCGTGCCCAGGCCGGCGGCCAGCCAGGCGAGCTGGGTCAGTGTCTCGCGCCAGGCCAGCCGGCGCTGCAGTTGCGGGATCAGATCGGCCACCGCGACGTAGATGAAGCTGCTGGAGGCGATCACCAGCAGATAGGGCACCCAGGGATCGAAGGGCTGGATCACGAAGTAGCCCAGCACGCCGCCGAGCACCGCCGCCAGCCCGGAGATCGCGTTGTAGAGCAGCGCACGGGCGCGCGAGAAGCCGGCGTTCAGCAACACCATGTAGTCGCCCACCTCCTGCGGGATCTCGTGGGCGATCACCGCCACCGCGGTGGCCACGCCCAGATGCGGGTCGGCGAGGAAGGCGGTGGCGATCAGCACGCCGTCGCAGAAGTTGTGGATGCTGTCGCCGAGCAGCACGCTCCAGCCGCCGCGGCCGGCCTGCTCGGCGTCGAAGTCGTGGTGGTGGTGGTGGCCGTCGCCCTCGTGGTGGTGGCTGTGGCGGTAGAGCTCGACCTTCTCGAGCAGGAAGAAGAACAGCAGGCCGCCGAGCAGCGTGGCGAACAGCGCCTGCGGCGAGCCGCCGGTCTCGAAGGCCTCGGGCAGCAGCTTGAGCAGCGCGGTGCCGAGCAGCACGCCGGCCGACAGGCTGACCAGGTGACGCACGATCAGCGACAGCACCGAGACCGTCAGGCCGGCCGCGATCACGACCGACAGCACGCCGCCGGCGAAGGTGGCCAGCACGATCCACAACAGGGTCATCGACATGTTCTTCTTTCTTCTCTCACTCTCGCTCGCTTCTCGGTCCGCAGTGTGCGTCGTCGGGCAAAACAAAGCCGCGCCCGAAGGCGCGGCTCACTCGATGCGTGGCGGCCGGGGTCAGGCCACGCCGTTCGCCCTGAACCAGGCCAGGCAGCGCTTCCAGCCGTCGTCGGCCGCCTCCTTGCGGTAGCTCGGCCGGTAATCGGCGTGGAAGGCGTGCGGCGCATCGGGGTAGACGACGAACGTGGACTGCTTCGCCGCGGCGTTCCCGGCCGCCAGGGCGGATTTCATCTTATCAACGGTGTCAAGCGGAATGCCGCCATCCTTCTCGCCGTAGAGGCCGAGCACCGGCCCGTTCAGCGTGCCGGCCACGTCCACCGGGTGCTTCGGCGCGAGCGGCGTGGCCTCGCCGACCAGGCGGCCGTACCATGCCACTCCGGCCTTCACCTGCGGGTTGTGCGCGGTGTAGAGCCAGGTGATGCGCCCGCCCCAGCAGAAGCCGGTGACGCCGAGCCTGGCGCGGTTGCCGCCGTTCGCGGCCGCCCACGCGACGGTGGCGTCGAGGTCCTGCATCGTCTCGGCGTCGCCCTTCTTCGACACGACCTCGGCGATCAGCTTCGGGATGTCGCTGTAGGCCTTGGCGTCGCCCTGGCGCACGAACATCTCGGGTGCGATCGCCAGATAGCCCTGCTTCGCGAAGCGCCGCGCCACGTCGGCGATGTGCTCGTGCACGCCGAAGATCTCGCTGATCACCAGCACGATGGGCAGGTCGCTCCGGCCGGCCGGAGCGGCGCGGTAGGCGGGCAGCGCGAAACCACCGACCGGGATGCTCACCGGTCCGGCCGTCAATCCGGCCGTGTCGGTGGTGATGGTCTGCGCCGACACCGGCAGCACCGCGGCGGCGAAACCCGAACCGAGCGAGGTGGCGACGAAATCGCGCCGGCTGAAATCACGCGTCGGGGTCAGGCTGTCGAGATCCTGCTTCAGCATCGTTCGCTCCAGTGTCGGGGTGCGGCGGATTCTAGGAAGAGGCTGCCGGCCCTGCCGCGGTGAGGGTAGCGTCACCGAATGCAGGGACAATCCCTGCCATGCCGACGAACGCCCTGCCCGAGTTCCCCGAAGCCGCCCAGCTGGCCGCCATCGACATCGGCTCCAACAGCTTCCGCCTCGAGATCGGCCAGTTGATCCGGGGCCGCTACAAGCGCATCGACTACCTGAAGGAGACCGTGCGCCTCGGTGGCGGGCTCGACGCCGACGGTCGGCTGAACGAGGAGGCCCAGCTGCGCGGCCTGGCCTGCCTGGCGCGCTTCGCGCTGCGGCTGCGCGGCTTCGCGCCGGCCCAGGTGCGCGCCGTGGCGACCCAGACGCTGCGCGAGGCCAGGAACCGCGACGCCTTCCTGGCGCGCGCGCGCACGGTGCTCGGCCACCCGATCGAAGTCATCTCGGGCCGCGAGGAGGCCCGCCTGATCTTCGCCGGCGTGGCGCGGCTGCAGCCCAGCGAGCGGCCGCGCATCGTGATCGACATCGGCGGCCGCTCCACCGAGATGATCCTCGGTCAGGGCCGCACACCGCGCCAGGCCGAGAGCTTCCAGGTCGGCAGCGTGAGCCTGTCGATGCGCTACTTCCCCGACGGCCGCTTCACTGCCGACGCCTTCCGTGCCGCGCAGGTGGCGGCCGGCGCCGAGCTCGAGGAAGCGCTGCAGCCCTTCGCACCGGGGCAGTGGATCGAGGCGCTGGGTTCCTCGGGCACGGTGGGCGCGGTGTCGCAGCTGCTGGCGGCCAACGGCATCAGCGATGGCGTCATCACGCCGGTGGGCCTGCGCTGGTGCATCGAGACCTGCCTCGCCGCCGGCCACCAGGACGCGCTGGACCTGCCGGGGCTCAAGCCCGAGCGCCGTGCGGTGCTGGGCGGCGGCCTGTCGATCCTCTACACGCTGGCGCTGCAGTTCGGCATCGACGCGCTGCAGCCCGCGCGCGGTGCCCTGCGCCAGGGCGTGCTGTTCGATTTGGCCGAGCGCCTGGAGGCGGCGCAGGCCCCGACCCGCCAGACGCACCGGCAGGACATGCGCGACACCTCGGTTCACGAACTGCAGCGCCGCTTCGGCAGCGACCTCGCCCAGGCCGCGCGCGTGCAGCGCCTGGCCGGCGCGCTGTACCGGAGCACCACCACGCCGCGCAACGGCCATACCGAGACCGCGCGCGAGCTGGCCTGGGCCGCCGCGCTGCACGAGGTCGGCATGTCGGTGTCGCACCACGACCACCACCGCCACAGCGCCTACCTGCTGGCGCATGTGGACGCGCCGGGCTTCTCGCAGAGTCAGCAGCGGCGTGTGGCCGAGCTGGTGCTCGGCCACCGCGGCAGCCTGCGCAAGCTCGACAGCACGCTGGAGCAGGAAGCCACGCTGTGGCCGGTGCTCAGCCTGCGTCTCGCCGCGCTGCTGTGCCATGCGCGCAACGACGTGCCGGAGCGGGTGGTGGCGCTGCGGCGCACCGACGACGGCGCGCAACTCCGCATCGACCGTGCCTGGGCCGACGGCCACCCCCGCACCATGCACCTGCTGGGCGAGGAGGTGCGCGCCTGGGAACGGGCCGGCCGCCTGAAGCTGGCGGTCCGCACGGACGGCTGAGCGCCGCCGCGGCGAAAGCCGCTGGGCTCGCTCAGAGCAGATCGGGCCCCTGCACCGCCTGCAGCACGACCTGCACCACGCCTTCTCGTTCACGGTGCCGCAGCCACCAGACGGCGCCCTTGCGGATCGACCAGTAGCGCTCGGTATCGGCCAGCAGCCGCGCGGCCACGAAGCCCAGCGTCGGCTGGTGGCCGATCACCAGCACCGGTTCGTTCGAGTCCGGCCAGCGTGCCGCGGCCAGCAGGCCGTCGGGCGTGCCCTCGGGCGCGAGCGCCGCCACGGTCTTGAAGCTGCGGTCGAGCGCACGCGCCGTCTGCTGGGCCCGCAGCGCCGGGCTGACCAACACGCGCGTCGATTCGGCCATGCGCTGGTTCAGCCACTCGGCCATGCGCTGCGCCTGCCGCTCGCCCTTGGCGGTGAGCGCCCGCTGGGCATCGGCCTGCCCCTCGCGCAGCAGATGCGCTTCGGCGTGGCGCCAGAGGATCAGGTCCATGCCGCGTCCGGGGCCGGCGCTCAGTCCGGGTGGTAGCGCGTCATCAGCGCCTGCTGGGCGCTGGGCCCGTCGGTGCCGATGCGCTCGTAGCGGCCGTCGGCGAGCTGGCGCCAGGCATCGCGGCGGTCGTGCAGATAGGGCAGCAGGCACTCGTCGATCACGCGCTGGCGGGCCCGCGCATCGCGCACCGGCCAGGCCACCTCGATGCGGCGCAGCATGTTGCGCGTCATCCAGTCGGCGCTCGACAGGTAGAGCACCTCGTCGTCGTCCGTCGGACCCCAGCGGAAGTACAGGATGCGGGTGTGCTCGAGGAAGCGCCCCACCACCGAGCGCACGCGGACGCGTTCGGTGAACCCCGGCAGCCCCGGCGGCAGCATGCAGGCGCCGCGCACGACGAGGTCGATCTCGACGCCGGCCTGGGAGGCCTCGGCCAGCGCCAGCATCAGCGCCTCGTCGGTGAGCGAGTTGATCTTCACGACGATGCGCGCGGCCTGGCCGCCACGCGCCGCCTCTGTGCAGCGCTGGATGAAGCGCAGCATCTGACGGTGCAGGCTGCTCGGCGCGAGCAGCAGCTGCTTCGGCGCCTTGCCGCGCGTCAGGCTCGCGAGCTGCTGGAACACCAGGTCGATGTCGGCGGTCAGTTCGGCATCGGCCGTCAGGCAGCCGACGTCGGTGTACAGGCGCGCCGTCCGGGGGTTGTAGTTGCCGGTCGACAGGTGGCCGTAGCGGCGCAGCAGCGGCCCGCGAGCGCCTGCTTCGCGGCGCGTGATCAGCAGCAGCTTGGCGTGCGTCTTCAGGCCGACGATGCCATACACCACCTGCGCACCGACCGCCTCCAGCCGCTCGGCCCAGTTGATGTTGGCCTCCTCGTCGAAGCGCGCCTTCAGCTCCACGACCGCCATCACCTCCTTGCCGCGCCGCGCCGCCTCGAGCAGCAGGTCCATCAGGACCGACTGCGCGCCGGTGCGGTAGATGGTCTGCTTGATCGCCAGCACATCGGGGTCGTGCACCGCCTCGCGCAGCAGTTGCACCACCGGCTCGAAGCTCTCGAAGGGGTGGTGCATCAGCACGTCACCCTCGCGCAGGCGCTCGAACATCGAACCCTGCGCGCCCTCGCCGCGCGGCAGGCCCTTCGGCCAGGCCCACTCGTAGGACGGGAAGCGCAGGTCGTCGGCATCGGCCTGATCGATCAGCTGGTTCAGCCGCACCAGGTTCACCGGCCCGTTGACGTGGTAGAGCGCGGCGTCGGGCAGGCCGAACTGCTGCAGAAGGAACTCGCTCAGTTCCTCGGGGCAGGTGGCCACCACCTCGAGCCGGATCGCCTGGCCGAAGTGGCGCGTCGACAGCGAGGAACGCAGCGCCTGGCGCAGGTTGATCACGTCGTCGTCGACGTCGAGGTCGGAGTCGCGCGTCACGCGGAACTGCGAAAAGGCCTCGACGGTGCGGCCGGGGAACAGTTCCTCGAGGTGGGCGCGGATCACGCTGGACAGCATCACGAAAGCCTGCCGCCCGGGCGCCAGCGGCTCGGGCAGGCGGATCACGCGCGGCAGCACGCGAGGCACCTTCACGATGGCGATCGAGTTGTCGCGCCCGAAGGCGTCGCGCCCGCCGAGCTTGACGATGAAGTTGAGCGACTTGTTCGCCACCTGCGGGAAGGGGTGGGCCGGATCCAGGCCGACCGGCACCAGCAGCGGTCGCACCTGGCGCTGGAAGAAGCCGTCGACCCAGCGGCGCTGCGCGGCGTCGCGCTCGGCATGGTTGAGCACCACGATGCCCTGGCGCTGCAGGGCCGGCATCACCACCTCGTTGAAGGCGGCGTACTGCGCGTCGATCAGCGCGTGGGCCGCGGCGGCCACCTCCGCCATCTCGCGCGAGGTGATGCCCGAGCCGGGCAGTCGCGAGGCCTCCAGGTAGTCGGCGAAACGCACTTCGAAGAACTCGTCCATGTTGGACGAGACGATGCACACATAGCGCAGCCGCTCCAGCAACGGCACATCCTCGCGCAGGGCCTGGGCCAGCACGCGACGGTTGAACTCCAGGATGGCCTGCTCACGGTTGAGCAGCGGAGGTGGGGGCGGGGGCAGGACCGCCGGTTCGACGGCAGACTTCGGAAGAGCGCTCATTTCAAGAGTCTATGAAAGACATGAGGCAGATTCGTGACAGTCCCGTGTCCCGCGCCGGTAGAACCCGGCCTGCGGCCCCCGGCCAACAAAAAAGGGGCTGCGGATGCAGCCCCTCGACAGGACCCCGACGCATCGGGGTGCTCACACGATCGATCAGAAGTCGTGCTTGATGCCGATGCCCAGGATCTTGGTCTTCTCGCCGGGGATCGGGCCACGGTCCGCGGCGATCGACAGGGCGGGGTTCGCGCCGGTGTCGACATCCGCGTACACGAACTGCGCGTACAGGGTCGTGCGCTTCGACAGGGCGTAGTCGTTGCTGATCACGAGGTCCTTGGTCTTGCCGTCGAACACATCGTCGTCGCCCATGTAGACGGCGACCGTCAGCGTGTTCTGCGGGTTCCAGGCCCAGTCCCCGCCGACGCCGAAGTAATCGGAGTCGGAGATCTTGGCGCCCGCCGCATCGTCGGTCTCGGCCTTCGCGTAGTACACCTTGCCGGTCAGCGCGCCGAACGGAACCGCGAGGCCGAGGGAGAAGCGCTTGCTTTCCGCGTCGCCCGAGGCGATGCCCTTGATCTGCTGGTACGTGCTCGACACGGTCACAGGACCAGCGTACGTGACACCCACGGCCACGGTGCTGCCCTCCGAACCGCCACCCGCCACCTCACCGAAGCCATAGCCGGCACGCAGCGTGACCGGGCCGAAGGCGTTGGTGTACGAGATCATGTTGCCATTGAAGATCCCGAGGAAGTTGTTCCCGGTGACGCCGTTGCCCGCCGGGTTCTGCGACAGGGCGTAGGGCAGCAGGGTCGAGAACGACTCCTTGAAACCGCGCGGGTCGGTGCCCAGGTCGGCCAGGATCGCCGGGCTGTACTGGCGGCCCAGCAGCACGGTGCCCCAGTCGCCCGCGAGGCCGACGTTGGCCTGACGACCGAAGAGCTGCAGTCCGCCGCCGAAGCGCGTGCCACCCGTGCTGCCGTCGAAGTCGCCTTCGAGGTTGAACACGGCCTTCAGGCCACCGCCGAGATCTTCATTGCCCTTGAAGCCCCAGATGCTCGGCAGGATGCCGCCGTTGGCCAGGGACGTGCGCGAGCTGTCGCCGGTGCCGGTCGCGACCTTGTCCTGGTACTCGACGCCGGTGTCGATGCGGCCATAGATCGTCACGTTGCTTTGGGCACTGGCCACGCCGGCCGTCGCCAGCACGGCGCCAGCGATGAGCGAGCGTTTGACAAGGGTGTGAGCCGTCGTCTTTTTCGTCATGGTGTCTCCTCGTTATGGGAAGGTCTTGGATCAGTTTCGACATGTCGCGGCCAAAACCGCAGGTGATAGCGCGCAATCGCTATGCCAGTTGCTCAACCCACGCTGAAGAGGCCGGTCTGCGCCGCAATGGCGCAGACGAAGGGCCGAATGAGCAGCCCGAAGCCCGGAAACAAGGGATAACACCAAGGGGGGTCGCAAGCATGTGTTCCCGCCGCCCATGACACATTTCCGTTCCACCTGTCACACAGTGATCGGTGGGTGGAACAACCGTTCAGCCCTCTCGGCTGCTGCTGCCGAGTGCGATGCGTGGCCCGCTGAAGCGTCCTGCAAGCGGAGCGACAGGCTGCCCGGTCACCCTTCGGCTGGGCCGACAGCTTCCCCTATCATCTGCCGGCTTCGGCCGCGCCGGAGCAGCGGCGGGAGGCCGCGGGCGTGCTGTCACCCGCCCTGATTCGTCAAGGGAACTGCAACAACAAGATCGGAGCGTCCGTTGAAACTCGAGACCCAAGGCCGCATCGGCCGTGCCCTTGTCGTGGCCGGCCTGCTAGGCAGCATGGCGACCACCACCCTCGCGGCCGACGAAGACTGGCGCCTGCGCATCGGCCCCGGCCGCATCGCCTTCGACGAACGGATCACCCTGAGCATCGGCGGCGCGCCGGTCCCCGGCGCCGGCGCCAAGCTGTCGGACGACACGACGCTGCTGGCCGAGATCGGCTACCGCTTCACGCCCGAATGGTCGGCCGGCCTGACCGTCGGCATCCCGCCCACTACCGACATCGACGGCACCGGCAGCGCCGCGGCCTTCGGGCGGTTGGGGGAGATGAAGTACGGGCCGCTGGCGCTGACCGCGCAGTACCAGTTCAACGCCGGCGGGACGCTGCAGCCCTATGTCGGCGCCGGTGCGGTGTACTACCTCGTGATGGACGAGAAGGACGGCTCGGTCGCGCGGCTCTCGGTCGACAACGCCTGGGGTTCGGTGCTGCAGGCCGGCATCGACTACAAGCTCTCGCCCACGCTGGGCCTGTTCGTCGACGTGAAGAAGCTCTTCCTCAAGACCACCGCCAGCGGCACCCTGCCGGCGCTCGGTGGAGCCCCTGTCACCGCCGATGCGAAGCTCGATCCGCTGGTGATCCAGGCCGGGCTGCTGCTGCAGTTCTGACGGAACGGAGCTCAGGCCCGCTGGGCCGGAGCGACGGCATTCACAGCGTCGGGTGATGCGGCGTCCGGCCGCATCCGCGCCTGCCGGTGGGCCGGCACCAGCAGGCTGATGAACTGCTCGCACACCGAGGACCAGTCGAACTGCAGGGCGCGCGCCCGGGCGCCTTCCCGCGGCAGCTCCATCGCGCGCAGCGCGGCGGTGCGCAGGTCCTCGTGCAGCACGCCGCCGCGCGAGTCGCCCACCACGTCCAGCGGGCCGGCGACCGGGTAGGCCGCGACCGGCGTGCCGCAGGCCATGGCCTCGAGCATCACCAGCCCGAAGGTCTCGGAACGGCTCGGGAACACGAACACATCGGCCGCGCTGTAGATCGCCGGCAGCGACGTGCGCGGCACCAGGCCGCGCCAGTGCACCTGCGGGTACTGGCGCCGCAGCGTCGCCTCGACCGGCCCCACGCCGTAGACGAGCTTGCTGCCGGGCAGGTCGAGTTGCAGGAAGGCCTCGAGGTTCTTCTCGTACGACACCCGTCCGACATACAGGAAGATCGGGCGCGGCAGATCGAACTCGCTGCCCGCCACCGGCGAGAACAGGCGCAGGTCGACGCCGTGCGACCAGGCCCGCAGCTTCGGGAAGCGGTAGCTCTCGAGCAGGCGCCGCATGCCGTCCGACGGCACCATTACGCCGCTCGACGCGCCGTGGAAATGCCGGAACCACGCGTAGCCCCAAGCCGTGGGCACGTGCAGCGCCTTGGCCAGGATGTCGGGGAAGCGGGTGTGGAAGGCCGTGGTGAAGGCCAGGCCGCGCCGCAGGCAGTGCCGGCGCGCCGCGCCGCCGAGCGGCCCTTCGGTGGCGATGTGGATCGCATCGGCGCTGGCCGCGTCAATGCGGCGCGCCACCTCGGCGCCGGGGCGCCACGCCAGCTCGATCTCGCGGTAGCCGGGGCAGGCGAAGCGGCGGAAGCCCGAGGGGTCGATCACCTCGACCTCGTGCCCGCGCTGGCGCAGGCCGTCCACCAGTTCGACCAGCGTCGTGACGACTCCATTCACCTGCGGGTGCCAGGCGTCGGTGACCAGCAGCAGCTTCATGCGCCGACCCCCGCCGCCGCAGGCCCGGTGCTCACCACGGCCTGCGCCGAGGCCTTGGCGCCCCACGCGGCGCGATCACCCCAGTCCAGGATCTCGAGCCGGCCGTCGACATGCTCGACGAGCGCGGTGAGGCTCTCGACCCAGTCGCCGTCGTTGGCGTAGAGGATGCCGTCGATGTCGCGCAGCTCCGCGTGGTGGATGTGGCCGCAGACCACGCCCTGCACGCCGCGCCGGCGCGCCTCGCGCGCGACCGCCTGCTCGAAGTCGCCGATGAAGCTGACCGCGCGCTTGACCTTGAGCTTCAGGTACTTCGACAGGCTCCAGTACGGCAGCCCGAGCCGGGCGCGCAGCGAATTGAAGTGCCGGTTCAGCCGCAGCGTGAACTCGTAGGCCGAGTCACCCACGTAGGCCAGCCACTTGGCGCACTGGATCACGCCGTCGAAGTAGTCGCCGTGGGTGATCCACAGCTGCCGGCCGTCGACGGTGGTGTGGACGCAGTCGTCCACCACCTCGATGCCGCCGAAGCTGTGGCCCAGGTACTTGCGCGCGAACTCGTCGTGGTTGCCGGGCACGAACACCACGCGGGTGCCCTTGCGCGCCTTGCGCAGCAGCTTCTGCACCACGTCGTTGTGCGCCTGCGGCCAGTACCAGCTTCGCCGCAGCTGCCAGCCGTCGATGATGTCGCCGACGAGGTAGAGGTGACGGCTGTCGACGGTCTTCAGGAAGTCGAGCAGCGCGGCCGCCTGGCAGCCCGGCGTGCCCAGGTGCACGTCGGAGATCCAGACGCTGCGGACCTGCAACCGCCCCTCCCCTTCATCATCCGACGAAGGCAGTGTCGCCATGGGCGAGAGGCGCGAGGCGACCGACTCGGCCGCCAGGCGCGTGCCCATGGTTCGAAAGGAAAGAGACGCCCATCGCATGGACCGCCATGGTCACGCCGGCCGATGACGCGCCGGCGTCCGGCGCATGACGTTTCGATGACCGCCCGGCCGCCGACAGCCCTTCGGCGCGGCAGGACTTTGACCGGGCGACGGCGGCGAGCGTTGGTATCGTCCCGCCATGTCATTCCCTTTCCGGCCTGCGGCGACCCCCGAACCGCGCACGATCGCGCTGCTGGCGCTGCTGATGCTGGCAACGGCCGCCCCCGCCGCGCCCTATGCCTACATCACCAACCAGGGCGACCACAGCGTGTCGGTGATCGACCTGGCGACCGACCGCGTGACGGCGACCATCCCGGTCGCCCGCTCGCCGGCCGGCGTGGTGGCGGTCGGGCGGGTCGGCAAGGTGTTCGTCACCGCGCCGGACAGCAATGCCGTATCGGTGATCGACATGCGCACGCAGCGCGTGATCGACACGCTGCCGGCCGGCCAGGGCGCGGTCGGCATCGATGCCTCGGCCGACGGGCGGCGCGTCTACGTGGCCGACTGGTTCGGCCGGCACCTGCTGGGCTTCGACACCACCACGCACCAGGAAACCCTGCGCGTGCCGCTGGGCCGCGCGCCGGCCGGCGTGGCGGTAGCGGCCGACGGCGCGACCGTCTACGTGGCCGAGCGCGACGACAACCTCGTGGCGCTGGTCGACGTGGCCAGCGCCACCGTGCGGGCCCGGGTGCCGGTCGGCGAACACCCCTTCGCACTGCTGTTCGATGCCGCGCGCCAGCGGCTGTATGCGTTGAACGTCTACAGCGACGACCTGACGGCCATCGACGTGCGCGACGCCGCGGCGCCGCGCGTCGCCGGTCGCGTGAAGGTGGGCAAGGCGCCCTACGGCGCCGCACTGGCGCAGGGCGGCCGGCGCCTGTACGTCACCAATCAGCGCGACGACACGGTGTCGGTGGTCGATCCCGACACACTCACGCTGGTACAGACCCTGACGGGCTTCGGCTACCCGGAAGGCGTAGCCTCCTCAGGCGACCACGTGCTGGTGGTGAACTGGATGGATGAGAATGTTTCGGTGCTCGATGCGGCCACCGGACAACTCTTGCGCCGCGTGAACACCGGCAGCAACCCGCGCGGCTTCGGCGCCTTCGTCGGTGCACCGGTCGCACCCTGATTCGATGCAGGGCTCCCGCCCTGCGCCTTGTGTTCCCCCAACAGACAGGAGACTTTCGATGTTTTCACGGTGGCTCGCCCTCGCGGCACTGACACTGGCTTCCAGCGTGGCGCTCGCCCACGGCCCGACACGTCAGAAGGTGGTCGAGAAGATCACGATCGACGCGCCGGCCGATGCGGTGTGGGCGCAGATCAAGGACTTCGACGCGCTCGCGAAGTGGCACCCCGCCGTGGCCGAGAGCCCGGCCGACAAGGGCAACACCGAAGGCTCGGTGCGCACCGTCAAGATCAAGGGCGGCGGCAGCCTCGTCGAGTCGCTCGAGCGCTACAACGCGGAAGGCAGGAGCTACACCTACCGCGCCAAGGACGGCGGCGCGCTGCCGGTCACCAACTACACCTCGACCCTCACCGTCAGCGGCGACGGCGCCAAGAGCACCGTCGAGTGGCGCGGTGCGTTCTACCGCGGCTTCCCGAACAACGATCCGCCGCCGGACCAGAACGACGAGGCGGCCGTCAAGGCCGTGACCGGCGTCTACCAGTCCGGGCTCGCGAACCTGAAGAAGCTGGTCGAGAAGAAGTAGTGAGCGCTGGAGATGCGGCGCGCGCTGCGGGCCGCGCTGCGTCAGCTCAGAACACCAGCAGGCTCAGCCCGTAGAACACCGCTGCGATCAGCGCCGAGGCGGGGATCGTGAAGATCCAGGCCCAGACGATCCGCCCCGCAATGCCCCAGCGCACCGCCGACAGGCGGTGCGTGGAGCCCACCCCGACGATCGCGCCGGTGATGGTGTGCGTGGTCGACACCGGGATGCCCAGCCCGGTGGCGAGGAACAGCGTGATCGCCCCGCCGGTCTCGGCGCAGAAGCCGCCCACCGGCTTGAGCTTGGTGATCTTCTGCCCCATCGTCTTGACGATGCGCCAGCCGCCGAACATGGTGCCGAGCGCGATCGCGATGTAGCAGGACCAGATCGCCCACCACGGCGGCGATGTGTCACTGGCCGCCGCGTAGCCCGAGGCGATCAGCAGCATCCAGATGATGCCGATGGTCTTCTGCGCATCGTTGCCGCCATGGCCCAGGCTGTACATGCCGGCCGACACCAGCTGGGCGCGGCGGAACCAGCGGTCGATGCGCAGCGGCGTCTTGCCGCGGAACAGCCAGGCCACCGCGACCATCAGGCCCGAGCCCAGCACGAAGCCGAGCAGCGGCGAGACGAGGATGAAGGCGACCGTCTTCAGCACGCCCGCCAGCACCAGTGCATCGGGGCCGGCCTTCGCGATCACCGCCCCGACGATGCCGCCGATCAGTGCGTGCGAGCTCGACGACGGGATGCCGTAGTACCAGGTGATCAGGTTCCAGGCGATCGCCCCGACCAACGCGCCGAACACCACGTTCGGGTCGACGATGCCCGGCTGCACGATGCCCTTGCCGACGGTGGCCGCCACCGACAGGTGGAAGACGAAGATCGCGATGAAGTTGAAGGCGGCCGCGAACACCACCGCCTGCTGCGGCTTGAGCACGCCGGTCGAGACGACGGTGGCGATCGAGTTCGCCGCGTCGTGGAAGCCGTTCATGAAGTCGAACGCGATCGCCAGAAGAACCAGCAATGCGACGACCCAGAAGCTGATTTGGACCGCCTCCACGGACGGTCTCAGGAGTTCTCGAGGACGATGCCCTCGATCAGATTGGCCACGTCCTCGCAGCGGTCGGTGATCGATTCGAGCATCTCGTAGATCGCCTTGAGCTTGATCAGCTCGCGCACGTCGGGCTCCTCTCGGAACAGCTTGCTCATGGCCGAGCGCATCACGCGGTCGGCGTCGCTCTCCAGGTGGTCGATCTCCTCGCAGGTCTTCATCGCCGCCTCCACCGCACTGGGCTCGCTGATGCGCGGCAGCAGAGCCACCACGTCGCGCACCCGCTCGCAGCAGCGCGCGCTGAGCTGGCCCAGGCGCAGCGTCTCCTCGGTCATGCGGCGCACGTCGTAGAGGCTCATCGTCTCGGTCGTGTCCTGCAGCAGGTCGAGCACGTCGTCCATCGCGTTGATCAGGCCGTGGATCTGCTCGCGGTCGAGCGGCGTGATGAAGGTCTTGTGCAGCAGGCGGTTGACCTCGGCCGTGATCTTGTCGGCCTTCTGCTCGGCCGAGATCACGGCGGCGGCGTGACGCTCGCGCTCGGGCACGTCGGCATAGTGCTCGATCATCGCGATGAAGGCGCGCGCGCCTTCGACGATGTGCTCGCCATGCTGGTTGAACAACTCGAAGAAATTGCCTTCACGCGGCAGCAGCTTGCCGAACAGCATGGACGCTCCAGGAACGGGTGCGGTGCCGAGGGCCGGCGCCGCGCGAGGCGGATTGTCACATTACTGTCACAGTTCGATCAGCCCCCCGGCGACGGTGTCGCCGATCTGTCCATCGGCGCCCCGACCGGGCGGGTCCGGCGGGTCGAAGAGCTCGAACGGCCCCTTGAAGTCATCGATGCGATCGAGCAGCCGCCGGAAGTCGGCCGGGTTCTCGCTGGGGTGGAAGACCTCGGTGTTGATCGCCAACACCGGCGCGCCCCGGTGGTTGGCGAAGTAGCGCACGTAGCCGCGGCACAGCGAGCCCAGGTAGTCCTCGGTGATGTGGCGCTCCATCTCGATGCCGCGGCGGCGGATGCGCGCCATCAGTACATCGGGCTCCGCCTGCAGCCAGATCACCAGGTCGGGCTGCGGTGCCTGCGCGCTGTGGCGCTTGTAGATCTGCCGGTAGAGCGCGAGGTCCTCGTCGCCCAGCGTGAGCATCGCGAAGATCGCATCCTTGGCGAACAGGAAGTCGCTCACCACGCCGTGGTCGAACATGCCGCCCTGCCCCAGCTCCTTCATCTGCTCGACGCGCTGGAACAGGAAGCTGAGCTGGGTCTGCAGCGCCAGCGGGTTGCCGCGGCCGCGGCCCTGCGGCGTCCCCATGTGCTCGTAGAAGCGCGCGAGGTAGGGGTTCTCGGTTGGCTGCTCCAGCACCAGTCTGGCGCCCCAGTGAGCCGCCAGCGAGCGGGCGAGCGTGGTCTTGCCCACGCCGATGGGCCCTTCCACCACCACGTGCGCGAAGCGCATCCCGGCTGCAGCGCTCATGACGACCGGAACATGAAGTACACCGCTCCCACCAGGCACAGGCCGGCCCACAGGTAGTCGAGCTTCAGCGGCTCGCGCAGGTAGAACACCGCGAACGGCACGAACACGCTCAGCGTCACGACCTCCTGGATGATCTTCAGCTGCCCGACGCTGAACTGCTGCACGCCGATGCGATTGGCCGGCACCATGAGCATGTACTCGAACAGGGCGATGCCCCAGCTCAGCAGGGCCGCCACGTACCAGGGCCGGTCGGCCAGGTTCTTCAGGTGGCCGTACCACGCGAAGGTCATGAAGACGTTGGACGCGGTCAGCAGCAGGATGGTCTGCAACGGGATCGGCAAGGACAGGTTCATGCGCGGCTTTCAGTCGGAGGGACAGCGCTCGACGGCCTGGTCGGCAACGCCCGGCAGCCAGTCGGCCACGGCGCCGCGGCCCGGCAGCGCCAGCGATGGCGCGATCTCGGCCAGCGGGAGCAGAACGAACGCGCGCTGGTGGAGGCGCGGATGCGGCAGCGTCAGCACCGGCGTGTCGAGGCGCGTGTCGCCGTGCAGAAGCAGGTCGAGATCGAGCGTGCGCGGCGCGTTGCGGTAGGGGCGCTCGCGGCCGTGCACCTGCTCGATGGCCTGCAGCGCGGACAGCAGCGCGTGCGGCTCGAGCGCCGTGTCCAGCGCCGCGACGGCATTGAGATAATCGGGGCCGCTGGAGTCGATCGGGGCGCTGCGGTACAGGGAAGAGACCGCCACGAGCTGCGTGTCCGGCAACGCCGCCAGGGCGTCGAGTGCGGCCTGCAGGGTGAGCCGCGCATCACCCAGGTTGGCGCCGAGGCCGACGTAGGCCCGCCGCACTTCCGCCATGCTCAGGCGTCCCCGTCGCCCGCCGATGCGCCCACCAGCGCCTCGCCGGCAGCTCCCGCGCCACCGGCCGGCTTGCGGCGCCGGCGGCGGCGCTTCTTCGCCGGCGCGTCGGAGACACTGTCCGGGACGACTTCGCCGCCAGCGATTGCCGGATGGCCGCCGCTGCGGCCAGCGGCGCCGCCGGCCGCGCGCCGGCCGTGGTCCTGCTCGCGCGCCAGATCGAGCAAGGCGCGGCGCTCCTCGTCGTCGCCGAGCGAGAAGTCCTCCCACCACTCGGCGAGTTCGGGCTCCACCTCGCCGGTGTCGGCGCGCAGGCGCAGGAAGTCGAAGCCGGCACGAAAGCGCGGCTGCTCCACCAGGCTCAGCGGCGTGCTGCCGCTGCGGCGCTCGAAGCGCGGCTGCATCATCCAGATCTCGCGCATGTCGGTGCCGAGCTTGCCGCGGCCCGAGATGTCGCCGATGCGCATGTCGAACACGCCGTCGATCGCCAGCTGCAGCGCCGGGAACGGCGGCTCGCCCTGGGCCTTGGCGCGTTCCCAGCCCACCAGCACCTCGTGCCACAGCAGGCAGGCGAGCAGGAAGCTCGGCGCGACCGGCTTGTCCTCACCGACTCGGCGGTCGGTGTCGGCCAGCGCGGCGTCGATGAAGGCGGCGCGGGCCGGGTTGCGCTCGGCGTCGGCCAGCACCGCGTCGAGCAGCGGGAAGATGCCCGGCGCATCGGGGCCGGCGCCCAGCAGGCCCTGTTTGCGCAACTGGGCGATCGAGGCCAGCGCGTGGCCGGTCTGCAGCAGCTTGATCATCTCGTCGAACAGCCGCGAGATCGGCACCGCCTCGAGCAGGGCCGCACATTCGCGCATCGGTGCGCGCGTCTTCGGCTCGATCTCGAAGCCCAGCTTGGCCGCGAAGCGCACCACGCGGACGATGCGCACCGGGTCCTCGCGGTAGCGCGTGACCGGGTCGCCGATCATGCGCAGCAGGCGCTTCTTCGCGTCGGCGATACCACCGTGGTAGTCGACGACGATCTGCGTCTGCGGGTTGTAGTAGAGCGCGTTGACGGTGAAGTCGCGCCGCGCGGCGTCCTCGTGCTGCGGGCCCCAGACGTTGTCGCGCAGCACGCGGCCGCTGGCGTCCACCACGTGGCTCTTGCCGGACAGCTCGGCCTTGGAGGTCTTCTCGTTGCCGGCCACCTGCTCGGCTGCGGCCGAATCGAGGTAGGCACGGAAGGTCGACACCTCGATGACCTCGTGCTCGCGCCCGCGGCCGTAGACCACATGCACGATGCGAAAGCGCCGCCCGATGATGAAGGCGCGGCGGAACAGGCCCTTGACCTGCTCCGGCGTCGCGTTGGTGGCGACGTCGAAGTCCTTGGGCCGCAGCCCCAGCATCATGTCGCGCACCGCGCCACCGACGATGTAGGCCTCGTAGCCGGCCTCGTGCAGAGTGGCCACGACCTTCAGCGCGCGGTCGTCGACCAGTGCCGGGTCGATGCCGTGCTCGGCCTGCGCCACCTCGACGCGCTTGCCGGCCTTGGCCTGGCCCTTGTCGGGGCGTGCCACCGGCGTGCCGTCGTCGCCCTTGCCGAGCAGCTTGTTGATGAGTCTCTTGATCATGGGAACAGTTTCAGTAGGGGCCACCCGCGTTCACGGGCGATCGCCTCGAGCGCCGGCGAGGGGTTGGTTGCGACCGGGTGGGTCGCGAGTTCGAGCAGCGGCAGGTCGTTGGTCGAGTCGCTGTAGACGGTGACGCGTTCGGAGTCTTGCACACGCCGGCCCAGGCCGTGCAACCACTGCTGCACACGCACTGTCTTGCCCTCGCGGAAGGACGGCGTGCCCTGGATGCGGCCGGTGACGGCGCCCGCCGCGTCGCGCTCGAGTTCGACCGCGATCAGCGTCTCGACGCCGAAGGCGGCCGCGATCGGCCGGGTGACGAACTCGTTGGTCGCGGTGACGATGGCGGTCAGTTCGCCGCGCTGCTGGTGCTCGCGCACCAGCGCCAGCGCCTCGGGCCGGATCGCCGGGCGGATCAGTTCGCGCATGAAGCGTTCGTGGGCGGCGGCCTGCTCGGCGGCCGGGCGCGCGCGCCACGCGCGGGTGGCGAACTCGACGTACGCCGCGATGTCGAGCGTGCCGTCCTGGTACTGCGCGTAGAAGGCGTCGTTGGCGCGCCGTTGCTCGGGGCCGTCGGCCCAGCCCAGCGCCACGACGAACTCGCCCCAGGCGTGGTCGGAATCCAGCGGCAGCAGCGTGTGGTCGAGATCGAACAGGCAGAGATTCATGCACCTTCCTTGAGAGGCTGCTCGGTCAGCATGCGCTTGAGCAGGGGCACGGTGACCGCGCGCTGCTCGCTGAGCGCGAACTGGTCCAGCGCGTCCAGCAGCGCCATCAGCGAACCGAGGTCACGTGCGAAGCGCGTCAGCAGGTAGCTCGTCACGTCGTCGGACAGCGCGATGCCGCGGCGGCCCGCCTCGCGCTTGAGCGTGACACGCATCTCCGCCTCGGCCAGCGGCAGCAGCTGGAACACCGGCCCCCAGCCCAGGCGCGTGCGCAGGTCCTCGCGCACCGGCAGGTCGACCGGCGGCAGGCGCCCGGCGGCCACCACCGGCACGCCATGCGTCGCGGCCTCGACGAACAGCGCGAAGGCGGCGTGCTGCCGGGCAGCGTCGAAATCGTCGCAGCCGTCGAGCAGGACCAGGTCGACGCCTTCGCCCCAGGGCCAGGGCGCCTCGAGCGACGGATCGAAGGCGCCGACGCGCCGACCCTGCACCGCCGCCTCGCGGGCCAGCGCGCGCAGCAGGTGGGTCTTGCCGGCTCCCGCCGGCCCCCACACGTAGAGCGGAGTCGACGAGGACGACGCCGCGCGCAAGGCGCCGACGGCCACCGCATTGGCGCCGACCGCGAAGTTCTCGAAGCTCTGCGCCGGGCCGGGCCCGAGCAGCAAGGGCAGTTGCTTCATGCGGACGGCATCACCCCTGGTACAGCGGACTGCTGAGGTAGAGCGCCTTCAGGCGCTGGAAGGCCACCACGCCGACGGCACTGACCGGCAGCGCGACCAGCACGCCGATGAAGCCGAACAGCTGGCCGAAGGCCAGCAGCGCGAAGATGACCGTGATCGGGTGCAGGCCGATGCGCTCGCCGACCAGCCGCGGCGTGAGGTAGAAGCTCTCGACCACCTGGCCCAGGCCGTAGACCACCGCCACCGCGACGATGCCGTACAGCCCGCCGAACTGCAGCAGGCCGACCAGCAACGCCAGCACCAGGCCGAGCCCGAAGCCCACGTAGGGAATGAACACCGCGACGCCGGTGAACACGCCGACCGGCAGGGCCAGGTCGAAGCCGAACAGCGCCAGGCCGATGCTGTAGAAGGCGGCCAGGATGCCCATCACCAGCAGTTGTCCCCGCAGATACTGCCCGAGCATGCGGTCGCATTCGCCCATGAAGCTGTCGAAGCCGGGGCGGCGGCGCGGCGGCACCAGCGCCTGGACGCGGGCCACGATCTGCGGCCAGTCCACCAGCACGTAGTACAGCACCAGCGGCAGCAGCACCGCGCCGCCGAGCAGGCCCAGCATGAAGCTGCCGCCGATGCGCAGCGAGTCGAGCGCGGTCGCGATCCAGCTCTCGGTGTTGTCACCCACGTGGCCGAGGATGAAGGCCTTGATGCTGGCCACGTCGAGCGCGACGTCGACGCCGAAGCGCGCCAGCGTCGGCTGCAGCCAGCGATCCAGCCGCGTCAGCAGTTCCGGGATCTGGTCGCGCAGCGCCGGCAGCTCCTTCACGAAGATGGGCACGATCAGCAGCAGCACCGCCAGCAGCACCAGCAGGGCCAGCACCTCCACCAGCAGGGCGGCCAGCGGCCGCGGCACGCGGCGGCGCGTCAGCCCATCGACCAGCGGGTTGAGCGCGTAGCCCAGCACCGCAGCAATGACGAACGGCGTGAGCACCGGCCCCAGCAACCACAACGCCAGCGCCAGCGCGGCGCCGATGACGAGCCAGGCCAGGCTCTGCTTTTGGGCGGCGGTCAGGGTCATGGGGCGGGTGTCGGCAGCGGGAGGCAAGGCGGGCGACGCGCATCCGGCGTCGGCGAGTGAGGCGGTCCCTGCCTGGCAGGCCACCCCGAAGATGCACCGATTTTATGGGGCGCCCGGGGCGCGCCAGCGAGACGGTGTCTCGCGCCGGGGCCGCACTTCGCGGCTCGGCGTGTCGGTGAATCGCGGTGGCGGCTCAGTGAAGGCGCGGCCGACCCTGCGCGCGCAGCTCGGCCGCACGCTCGGCGATCGCGCGCCGGTCCTCGGCCTGCGGGCTGTGCGCCACATAGGCATCCAGGTCGTCGGCGGCGGCATCCCAGACGCCGAGTTCGGCCTGGGTCAGGCCGCGATCGCGCCGCTCGTCCCATTCGCGCGGCAGCAGCAGCACCAGCCGCTGCTGCACCGCCAGCAGGCGAGCCCAGTCCTCGGCCGCACGGTGGATTTCCTTCAGGTTGCGCAGCAGGCGCGCCAGCACTTCGCGCGACGACGACGCCTGCAGGAACAGGCCCAGCGGCATGTCGAACTCGCCCTGCAGGCCCTGGCGGCGCTTGTAGGGCACCAAGCGTTCGTCGAGCTCGTCGCGCGACAGCGACTGGCCGGTGAAGGGATCGAGGATCACCTCGCCCTGAGGCATCTTCACCTTGACCAGGAAGTGGCCGGGGAAGGACACCCCACGCGCGGTGAGCCCGATCTGGCCGGCGAACTCGAGGTAGATCACCGCCAGCGAAATCGGGATGCCGCAGCGCGTGCGCAGCACCTCGTGCACGTAGCTGTTGCCGCTGGCGTAGTAATCGTTCAGGTTGCCGGCGAAGCCGAGTTCCTGGAAGAAATAGCGGTTCAGGAAGCGCAGCTTCTGGACTGCCGGCGCATCGGCCGGAATCCGGCGCTTGAGCCGATCGGCCAGCACATCGAGCTCCGCCAGCACCGACTGGCTGTCGAGCAGAGGGTGCTCGTCCTGCGCGATGGAGATGGCTGCCTCGGTGAGCGAGAGGCTGGCGTCGTCGGCCACCAACGCGGCGAAATGCTCGAGCGCGGTAGGCACCTCGACGGTAAACGGTGCAGGCATGCACCGAGTCTAGAGCGGATCGTCAGCGGCGGCGAGCCGGCGGCCCGCCGCAAGGACCCGGCCTCAGTTGCTCAGTTCCTTCTTCGCTTCCTTGGTGGCGTCCTTGATCTTGTCGCCGGCCTTCTCGACCTGATCGCCCACCTTCTCGGCGGCGTTGTCGATCTGCTTGCCGGCGCGCTCGGCCGGGCCTTCGGCAGGCTGGCAGGCGGCCAGCGCGAACAGGGTGCTCAGGGCCATGACGGCCAGGGTGGAACGGGGGGTGTTCATGGGCTTCTCCTCGATGTGCTGGGTGCCGGTTGCGTTCGGTTCTGCTGGGCCGCTGCTCGCGAGCTGCGGCCTGAACGCACTGTAGGCAGTTGCCTGCGGACTGTCGGCCGGACGCCGGCGCGAGGCCCTGTAGGCGGCGTCCTACCGGGGACCCTCACGCGCGGCGGGCGAAGTGCCTCACCCGCACGCCCAACGCCAGCAGCGTGCCGAAGTACAGCAACGCCGCACCCAGCAGCACCGCGGCCAGCGTGCCGGCGCGCTGCAGCTCGCGCGCGCCGAGCGCCACCCAGTCGAAGAACTGCGCGGCCCAGGTCAGCCCTGCTCCCATCAGCAGGCTCGCGACCAGCACCTTCGCGCCGAAGGCCAGCCAGCCCGGTGACGGCCGCCAGCTGCCGCGGCGGTGCAGGCCGATCAGCAGCCACAGGGCGTTGACGAGCGCCCCGCATCCGATCGACAGCGCGAGGCCGGCATGGCCGAGCTGTGGCACGAACAGCAGGTTCAGCAACTGGGTGAGCACCAGCACGACGATCGCCACCTTGACCGGCGTGCGGATGTCCTGCTTGGCATAGAAGCCGGGCGCCAGCACCTTCAGCGCCACCAGCCCCAGCAGCCCGGCACCGTAGCCACGCAGTGCGGTGACGGTCTGGTGCACGTCGAAGGCGCTGAAGGCGCCGCGGTGGTAGAGCACCGACACCAGGGCCTCGGGGAACACGATCAACGCCACCGCACACGGCAGCGCCAGCAGCACGACCAGCCGCAGGCCCCAATCCAGCAGCGCCGCGTAGCGTTCGCCGCCGCCTTCGGCCTGGGTGGCCGACAGCTGGGGCAGCAGCACCACCCCGAGCGCCACACCCAGCAGCGCAGTCGGAAACTCCATCAGCCGGTCGGCATAGGTCAGCCACGACACCGCGCCGGCGCCGATCTGTGTGGCGATCTGGGTGTTGATCAGCAGCGAGATCTGCGCCACCGACACCCCCAGAACCGCCGGCGCCATCTGCTTCAGCACGCGGTGCACGCCGGGGTGGTGCCAGGCACGGCGCAGGCGGGCCAGCGACAGGCCGAAATGCGGCAGGGCGCCGATGCGCTTCAAGGCCGGCAGCTGGACGGCGAGCTGCAGCACGCCACCGACCATGACGCCCAGCGCGAGCGCATAGATCGGCTCGATGCCCCAGGCCTCGAAGCGCGGCACGCCCCACCAGGCGGCTGCGATGAACGACAGGTTCAGCAGCACCGGCGTGGCCGCCGGCACCGCGAAGCGCTTCCAGGTGTTCAGGATGCCGGCCGACAGCGCGACCAGCGACATGAAGCCGATGTAGGGGAACATGAAGCGCGTCATGGCGACCGCGAGGTCGAAGCCGCCGCTCTTCTGCAGTCCCTGCGCCATCACCCACACCAGGACCGGCGCGCCGACGACACCGAGCACGCAGGTGACAAGCAGGGCCCACAGCAGCACCGTGGCCACGGCGTCGATCAGCGCGTGCGTCACCTCGTCGCCGTCGCGCGCGCGGCTCTCGGCCAGCAAGGGCACGAAGGCCTGCGAGAACGCGCCCTCCGCGAACAGCCGGCGCAGCAGGTTGGGGATGCGGAAGGCCACATTGAAGGCGTCCGTCATCACGCTCGCGCCGAACGCCGCCGCCACCATCTGCTCGCGCACCAGACCGGTGATGCGGGACGCCAGCGTCAGCAGGGAGACGGTCGACGCGGCACGCAGCAGGTTCATGGAGGAGATGGGCTGGCCTGACGCTGGTCGAGAGCGGGGCAGACACGAAGGAAGGTGCGCGAGTATAGAAGTGCCTACTAACGTCGGTTCACGCCGGCGCCCGGCCCCATGGACGACCTGGGGGCCAGTGATATACTCGCAGGCTTTCCCCCCAAAACCCCGTCACACAATGGCCACCTCTTCCAAAGTCAAGAAATCGGTCCGCATCGCGTCGGGCCGCAAGCGCGTGCGTCAGGACGTCCGCCTGAACGCCGCCAACACCTCGCTGCGCTCGAAGTTCCGCACTGCCATCAAGGGCGTGCTCAAGGCCGTGGCCACTGGCGACAAGGCCAAGGCCGGTGAAACCTTCAAGTCGGCCCAGAAGGTGATCGATTCGATCGCCGACAAGGGTCTGTTCCACAAGAACAAGGCCGCTCGCTACAAGAGCCGCCTGTCGGCCAAGATCAAGGCGCTGGCGGTCTGAAACCGCATCCGGGTGGGAAATGAAGAGGGCTCCGCAAGGAGCCCTTTTTACTTTGGAGGGCGCGCCGCCGGCGGCGCGTCCGGCAGCAGGCAGGCATCGGCCACCTGCAGCTGGTTGTCGCGCGCGAAGTTCATGACGAAGTCCCAGGCCATCGGCTCCAGCTCTCGCAGTGCCTCGTTGACGACCACGCACTTCACGCCATTGATCACGTTGGGCACACAGTAGGGCGAGTAGCCGATGTAGGCCGCACGGCCCATCTGCGTCCCGCCCGGCCGGAAGCTGCACATCGCGCCCGCCAGCCGCTCGGCCCAGTCGCTGGGGCGGAAGGTGCGTCCGTCCAGGGTCAGGCCCTGGATGAAGACTTCTCTCGGTTGGGGGCGTTCGGGTGTGGACACGGACAGGCGCAGGCAGGACGCCGCTTGTGGCGGCGATGGACGGCACTATTGTGCTGCAGCGCAGCAGAGACAATCGGCAAATCCTTGCGAGGAAGCGCGGCGCACCGCGTCGCGGCGCCGTCGTCAGGCATCCGTAGAATCGTGCAGGCGCAGCATCCGTGACGGACTGCGCCTTTTTCATTCAAGGAAGCCGCTCATGAACGCGCCCGAAGCCCCGAAGCCGCCGCCGTCCCCCCACGTGATGAACACCTACGGCCGCCTTCCGTTCGCGCTGTCGCATGGCCAGGGCTGCCGAGTGTGGGACACCGACGGCCGCGAGTACCTCGACGCGCTGGGCGGGATCGCCGTCAACACCCTGGGCCACGCCCACCCGAAGCTGGTGCCGGCGCTCACCGACCAGATCGGCAAGCTGATCCACTGCTCCAACTACTACCAGGCGCCGCTGCAGGAGCAGCTGGCCGCCAGACTGTGCGAGCTGAGCGGGCTGACCAACGCCTTCTTCTGCAGCACCGGCCTGGAGGCCAACGAGGCCGCACTGAAGATCGCGCGCAAGTTCGGTCACGACAAGGGCATCGACCGCCCGGAGATCATCGTCTACGAGAAGGCCTTCCATGGCCGCTCGATCGCCACGCTGTCGGCCACCGGCAACCCCAAGGTGCAGGCCGGTTTCGGGCCGCTGGTGGAGGGCTTCGTGCGCGTGCCGCTCAACGACGTGGCGGCGATCGAGGAAGTGGCCCAGACGCGGCCGAACGTGGTGGCGGTCTTCCTGGAGGTGATCCAGGGCGAGGGCGGCATCAACCCCTCCACCGTGCCCTACCTGCAGGCGCTGCGTCGCCTGTGCGACGAGCACGACTGGCTGCTGATGCTCGACGAGGTGCAGTGCGGCATCGGGCGCACCGGCAAGTGGTTCGCCCACCAGTGGGCCGGCATCCAGCCCGACGTGATGCCGCTGGCCAAGGGCCTGGGCTCGGGCGTGCCGGTCGGTGCGGTCGTGTGCGGCCCGCGCGCAGCCACCGTGCTCGGCCCGGGCAACCACGGCACCACCTTCGGCGGCAACCCGCTGGCGATGCGCGCCGGCATCGAGACGCTCGCGGTGATGGAGCAGGACCGCCTGCTCGAGAACGCCGCGACGGTGGGCGCAGCGCTCAGCGCCGCGCTGGCGCGCGAACTGGCCGACCTGAGCGGCCCCGATGGCGTGACGGAGATCCGCGGCCAGGGCCTGATGATCGGCATCGAGCTGGCCCGCCCCTGCGGCGAGCTGCTCGGCCGCGCCGCCGAGTCCGGCCTGCTGATCAGCGTGACCGCCGATCGCGTGATCCGGCTGGTGCCGCCGCTGATTCTTTCCGCCGCCGAGGCCGAGCGCATCGTGGCGATCCTGTGCCCGCTGATCCGCAGCTTCCTCGCCGAGCCGCCGAAGCCGGCCGCCTGAGCCGCACGCAGCGCCCTGCCCCGTGGCCTTCGCCCGAACGAGCACCATGAAACCCGGCTCCAGCCTCATGAAGCACTATCTGCAGTTCAAGGACCTCCGCGCCGAGGAGTACGCCTACCTGTTCGAACGCGCCGCGATCATCAAGCGCCGCTTCAAGAACTACGAGAAGTACACGCCGCTGTTCGATCGCACGCTGGCGATGATCTTCGAGAAGGCCAGCACCCGCACCCGCGTGAGCTTCGAGGCCGGCATGTACCAGATGGGCGGCTCGGTCGTGCACCTGACCACCGGCGACAGCCAGCTCGGCCGCGCCGAGCCGGTGGAGGACAGCGCGCGCGTCATCAGCCGTATGGTCGACATCGTGATGATCCGCACCTACGAGCAGGCCAAGCTGGAGCGCTTCGCCGCGCATTCGCGCGTGCCGGTGATCAACGGACTGACCAACGAGTACCACCCCTGCCAGATCCTGGCCGACCTGTTCACCTACATCGAGCACCGCGGCACGCACGACGGCAGCGCGAAGGCCGCCGACTGCCTGCGCGGCATGGTGGTGGCCTGGGTCGGCGATGGCAACAACATGGCGCACACCTGGCTGCAGGCGGCCGAGATCCTGGGTTTCACGGTGCACGTCAGCACACCCGGCGGCTACGAGATCGACCCGGCCGTGGCCGGCATCTCGAGCAGCGCTTGCTACAAGGTCTTCAAGGATCCGATGGACGCCTGCCGCGACGCCCACCTCGTGACCACCGACGTGTGGACCAGCATGGGCTACGAAGCCGAGAACGAGGCCCGCAAGCAGGCCTTCGCCGACTGGTGCGTGGACCGCGAGATGATGGCCGCGGCGCGCCCCGATGCGCTGTTCATGCACTGCCTGCCGGCCCACCGCGGCGAAGAGGTCGAGGCCGAGGTGATCGACGGCGCCCAGTCGGTGGTCTGGGACGAGGCGGAGAACCGCATGCACGTGCAGAAGGCCCTGATGGAGTACCTGCTGCTCGGCCGGATCGGCTGAACCCGCAGGCCGGGGCGTCGCCCGAACGCGCAGCGTCATGAAGCTCGCACTGCTGACCGACCTGCACGCCAACCGCGAGGCCTTCGAGGCCTGCCTGGAAGACGCGGCCACCCGCGGTGCGACCGATTACGCGATCCTCGGCGACCTGGTCGGCTATGGCGCCGATCCGGCCTGGGTCGTCGATCGGGTGCGCGCGCTGGCGCGAGAAGGCGCCATCGTGCTCAAGGGCAACCACGACGAATCGACCGTGCAGGGGCCGCGACCGACGATGGTCGACGACGCCCGCCGGGTCATTGCCTGGACCCGGGCGCAGCTCGACGCCGCGCAACTCGCCTTCCTCGATGCCTTGCCGCTCACCGTCGAGCGCGCCGGCTGCGGCTTCGCCCACGCCAACACCTGGGCGCCGGCCGACTGGGAGTACGTGACCAGCCGGCACGACGCCGTGCGCTGCCTGCAGGCCACGGCGGCGCGCCACGTGTTCATCGGCCACGTGCACGAACCGCGGCTCTACCACCTGGCCGGCACCGGCAAGACCGGCGAGTTCCTGCCGGTGCCCGATGTCGAGATCCCGGTGCCGGCGCACCGGCAGTGGCTGGTGCTGCCGGGCTCGGTGGGCCAGCCGCGCGACGGCGACCCGGCGGCCTGCTGGGCGCTCTTCGACACCGACGCGTTCAGCCTGTGCTTCCACCGTGTGCCCTACGACCACGACGCCGCGGCCGCGAAGGTGCGCGGGGCTGGCCTGCCGGGCCGTCTGGCCGATCGGCTGATCGAGGGCCGATGAACGGCGGTGCCGGTCCCGTGCCGCTGCAGCCGGGCGCCGTGATCGACGGCTTCCGGCTCGAGGAACCCCTGCACCAGGGCGGCATGACCACCCTGTGGCGCGTGACCCACCCGGACCACGCGCTGCCGATGCTGATGAAGCTGCCGCGCATCAAGGGCGGCGAGGACCCGGCCACCATCGTCGGCTTCGAGGTCGAGCAGATGATCCTGCCGCGCCTGCAGGGACCGCACGTGCCGCGCTACGTGGCGCAGGGCGACTTCACTGCCCAGCCCTACCTCGTGATGGAACGCCTGGCCGGCGAGACGCTGCGCCCGCGGCTCGACCGCGCGCCGCTGCCGATCGACGAGGTGGCGACCATCGGCGCGAAGGTCGCCACGGCGCTGCACGACCTGCACCGCCAGCACGTGATCCACCTCGACGTGAAGCCGAGCAACATCCTGTTCCGCCACGCGCCGGACGGCAGCGACGCCGAGGCGGTGCTGATCGACTACGGGCTGTCGCGCCACGACCACCTGCCCGATCTGCTGGACGAGGAGTTCACGCTGCCGATGGGCACCGGGCCCTACATGTCGCCGGAGCAGATCCAGTTCGTGCGCGACGAGCCGCGCAGCGACCTCTACGCGCTCGGCGTGATGCTCTACCACCTGACGACCGGCGAGCGACCGTTCGGCCAACCGACCAGCATTGCCGGCCTGCGCCAGCGGCTCTACCGCGAGCCGGTGCCGCCGCGCGTGCTGAGACCCGACTGCCCACCGTGGCTGCAGGAGATCCTGCTGCGCTGCCTCGAGCCGCGCGCCGAGCAACGCCACGACACTGCGGCCCAGCTCGCCTTCGACCTGATGCACCCGCAACAGGTGTCGCTGACCGCCCGGGCCGAGAAGCGCGAGCGCTCCGGGCGCCTGCAGGCGCTGCGGCGCTGGTTCGCGTCGGTCGGGTCCGAGCCCCAGGCGCATGGCGGCGCCAGCGCCGACCTGCCGCGGCACGCGATCCTGATGGCCGCGGTCGATGTCGGCGGCACGCCGGGGCTGCTGGAGACGCTGCGCCACACGGCGCAGCAGTTCCTGCAGGCCGAGACCGGCGCACGGCTGGCCTGCGTGGGTGTGATGAAGACCGCGCGCATCGGCCTGGACGAGCTGGTCGACGCGCAAGGCAGCAGCCTGCACGTCAAGCAGCTCGTGGCGCTGAAGCACTGGGCCCGCCCGCTGCAGCAGGCGCTGGGCCTCGACGGCCCCGAGCGCAGCGGCCGCGTGACCTTCCATGTGCTCGAGGCGCCCGATGCCGCCAACGCGATCGTCGAGTTCGCGCGCCGCAACGAGGTGGACCACATCATCATGGGCGCCCGCAGCGCCTCGCCGCTGCGGCGCTACCTCGGCAGCGTGTCGGCCCAGGTGGTGGCGGAGTCGGACTGCAGCGTGACCGTGGTGCGCGACCCGGCCGGCCGCGGCTGATCCGCGTCAGCGCAGCACGGATCCCGTGGGCTGCAGCGGTGCCGGCAGGTCGGTCTCACCCAGCGCTTCCAGCAGGTTGATCTCGATGGTGCGGCAGATCGCCTCGAGCGGCAGGTGGTTGGGCTTCAGGCCGAACGGGTCCTTGATCTCGTCGCCCACGGCGTCGAGCCCGAAGAAGGTGTAGGCGACGACGAGCACCACGAAAGGCGTCAGGTAGCCGATGAGATCGACCAGGCCGAACGGCAGCAGGAAGCAGTAGACGTACGCGGTGCGGTGCAGCAACAGCGTGTACGCGAACGGGATCGGCGTGCTCGCGATGCGCTCGCAGCCGGCCGCTGCAGCCGCCAGCCCCGAGACATGGGTGTCGATCTCGGCGGCGATGCGGGCATCGACCTGTCCGGCCCTCAGCGCCTCGCCGAGGCCGCGCCCCACGCTGCGCAGCAGGTGCTCCGTGCCCAGGCTCGCGGCGCGGAAGGCACGGGCCTCGTCGACCCCGAGCAGGCGCTCGATGTCGGGTCCGGCGTCGCTGTCGCGCAGCTGGTGGCGCAAGGCGTGGGCGAAACCGATGGTCCGCCGCACCAGCGCGGCCCGCGCGCCGTCGGCCGGGCCGGGCGCGGCGGGCGCCTGGAACAGCGTCTGCACTTCGCGCGCGAGGCTGCGCGAGCGATGCACCACGTCGCCCCAGAGCCGGCGCGCCTCCCAGTAGCGGTCGTAGGCTGCGGTGTTGCGAAAGCCGAGGAAGATCGCCAGCGCCAGCCCGATCAGCGAGAACGGCACCGGCGTCAGCGTCACCTTCCACTGGAACAGCATGCCGTGGCTCAGCGCCACCGCGGTCGCCAGCGCCGTGCAGGTGGCAAGGCTCCAGAAGATGCGCGGCAGGATGGAGCCGCGCAGGGCGAAGAACAGGCGGAAGCCGTTCGGGCGGTCGACGACGATCATGGCGCGGGCTCGCTCGGTGGCGGGGCAGGGAAAAAAGGCAGGTGCCGCATCAGGCCGGCGGCTTGTGCCACAGGCCGCTGCGCCGCGCCTCGTCGATCTTGGCCTGCCCGGCCGGCTGCATCAGGCCGGCGGCTTCCAGCGCCTCGGCGCGACGCTGGTGCGGGCCGGACCAGGCACTCTTGGGCTTGCGCGGCGCGAACCACAGCAGCGAGCGGCGCTCGTCGAGCCGGCCCTGCTTGCTGTCGATCCAACCGAAGCACAGCGCCTCGTCGATCGCCTCGTCCAGCGTCGGCGCCTCGTGGTCGCTGCCCTTGCGGGCCATCACCAGCCACACGCCGTTGGCCTGGCCCTGGTGCTTGCTCAGCCAGCGGCGCCAGGCGGCGCGGTCGGCCGCCTCGACGGCGTGGGGGGGCAGGGTGTCTCCGGGCATCGCGGGCTTTCTCGTTCGGGGGCGGTTCGGGGGCGCGCCTAAAATCTCGGCTTCGCCGATTTGACCTCACTCGCGCGCCCGTCCCGCCCGCGCCCCGGCGAGTCCGAACCCGCAGCACTGTCCCCCACCATGGCAACCATCCTCCAGCACCTTCCCACCGGCCAGAAGGTCGGCATCGCATTCTCCGGCGGACTGGACACCAGCGCCGCGCTGCACTGGATGAAGCTCAAGGGCGCCCTGCCCTATGCCTACACCGCCCACCTCGGCCAGCCCGACGAGCCGGACTACGACGAGATCCCGCGCAAGGCGATGCAGTACGGTGCCGAGAAGGCACGGCTGGTGGATTGCCGCGCACAACTGGTGGCCGAAGGCCTGGCCGCGCTGCAGGCCTGCGCCTTCCACATCTCGACCGCCGGGATCACCTACTTCAACACCACGCCGATCGGGCGTGCCGTCACCGGCACGATGCTGGTCGCCGCGATGAAGGAGGACGACGTCCACATCTGGGGCGACGGCAGCACCTTCAAGGGCAACGACATCGAGCGCTTCTACCGCTACGGCCTGCTCACCAACCCGGCGCTGAAGATCTACAAGCCCTGGCTCGACCAGGCCTTCATCGACGAGCTCGGCGGCCGCGCCGAGATGTCGGCCTTCATGACCCAGGCCGGCTTCGGCTACAAGATGAGCGCCGAGAAGGCTTACTCGACCGACTCGAACCTGCTCGGCGCCACGCACGAGGCCAAGGATCTCGAGCACCTGAGCAGCGGCATCCGCATCGTCAACCCGATCATGGGCGTGGCGTTCTGGCGCGACGAGGTCGAGGTCAAGCGCGAGGAGGTCACGGTGCGCTTCGACGAGGGCCGGCCCGTCGCCTTGAACGGCGTCGAGTACGCCGACCCGGTGGCGCTGCTGCTGGAGGCCAACCGCATCGGTGGCCGGCACGGCCTGGGCATGAGCGATCAGATCGAGAACCGCATCATCGAGGCCAAGAGCCGCGGCATCTACGAGGCCCCGGGCCTGGCGCTGCTTCACATTGCCTACGAGCGCCTCGTGACCGGCATCCACAACGAAGACACGATCGAGCAGTACCGCGACAACGGCCGCAAGCTCGGCCGCCTGCTCTACCAGGGCCGCTGGTTCGACCCGCAGGCCATCATGCTGCGCGAGACCGCGCAGCGCTGGGTGGCGCGTGCGATCACCGGCGAGGTCGCGCTCGAACTGCGCCGTGGCAACGATTATTCGATCCTCGACACGCGCTCCCCCAACCTCACCTACCAGCCCGAGCGGCTGTCGATGGAGAAGGTGGAGGATGCGCCGTTCTCGCCGGCCGACCGCATCGGCCAGCTGACGATGCGCAACCTCGACATCGTCGACACCCGCGCCAAGCTGGGCATCTACGCCAAGAGCGGGCTGCTGTCGCTGGGCAGCGGCGCGGCGCTGGCGCGCCTGCAGAACGACGACACGCCCTGATCAGGCCTGCTCGGCAGCGCCTCGCGCCGCCGGCCGTGCGATCCGTCCGCCGGGCCCCGGCCTGAGCGGCACCCAGGGTCTTTCACACCCGCGTCACAAAGCGTAGTCTCCGTCCAGGAGGCTTGCGATGAACGCTGTGTGCCGCCGCGTCTTGGCCCTGGGATTGGCTTCGGTGTTTTCCGGAGGAGCGGCCGCCGTCCAGCTCGCCTACGAACCCACCGCGCTGGACTGGACCTCGGGCGAGGTCGGCCGCATCGGTGCCGAAACCCTGCAGCAGACCGTCGCGCACGCGGCCCGGCACGACCGGCTCGGCTGCGTGCAGCATTGCGATCGCCTGCAGCGCATCTTCGACCGGCTGGTCGTCGAGGCCCGCCAGCAGACGCGACGCGCCGCCCTGCTGCCCTGGTCGCTGACCGTGCTGCACCAGGACGACAGCGGCGCCTTCGCGCTGCCCGACGGTCAGGTGGTCGTGTCGGAAACGCTGATCGACGACCGCGGCCTGTCCGACGAGGCGCTGGCCTTCGTGCTGGCGCACGAGATGGCGCACAGCCTGCTGGAACACGAACGCCAGCTGCTGACCGCCGGCCGCCTGCTGCTGCCGCGGCTGGTCGAGCGCAGCGTGCCCGACATGTATGTCGAGTTCGAGTTCAACTTCGGCCTGCTGAAGACGCTGGAACCGGTGCTGCACCAGGGCGAATACGAAGCCGACGAGCTGGGCCTGTTGCTGGCCGCGCTGGCCGGCTACGCGCCCGCCCGGCAGCTCGAGTTCATGCAGAACGAGGTGGCCGAGGACGATGGCCGCCGTCCGCTGGCCGCCACGCACCCGGCCGCGACGCAGCGGCTGCTGCGCCTGCAGGAGCGACTGCCGCTGGCCTGGCGCCTGTACGAGGCGGCGCGTCGAGACACCGCCGGCCGTCGCCCCTGACCCCGGCGGACCGCCGGCTCAGTTCGCCAGCGCGGTCACACTGCCGCCCTGCACCAGCACGCGATCGTTCACCCGGATGCCGAGGTCGCGATGCCCCACCAGGGTCTGGACACCGCCGCCATCGAGTTCGACGGTGTACTCGTAGCGCGGCTGCGGCGGGGGCTTGGGACCTGCGTCGACGGGAGCCGCTGGCGCGGCAGGCGTCGCGGGTCGAGCCGTGGCTGCTGAAGGCGCCGTGCGCTTGTCGCGTTTGCCGCTCGCCGCCGGCTTGGCCTTGGAGGCCGGGGCCGGCTTGGCCACGGCCGGGGCGGTCGGGACCGCGACCGCTGCCGGTGCGTCGACCCAGGCCGCGAAGTAGGTGATCCGGCTCACCGTGGCATTGCCCTGCGACAGGGCGCTTGCGGCCGCCGCTCCCGGTTCGGTGTGGCGCGACGACGCGCAACCCCCCAGCAGCCCGGCAACGAGCATGACAACGGCAAGCGAACGGGCGAACATGGCAGGGCACTCCTCGATGCGACGCCGAGCGAGTGTGCCGAATGGAACGGCGACCGGGGCGTGAACTTGCGTGCCTCGGCCTCCCGCATTCGAGTGGCTTGCCCGCGCGGCAGCCGCAGCTCACGCCGCGTCGTATTTCAGATACTTGAAGCGCGCATCGTCATTGGGCGTGCCCTCGAGCACCGCGCCCTCCTCCTTCGCCGGCTGCCACTGCACCACCTCCTCGATCTTCCTGGCCAGCGCGAAGTCCTTCTCGGTCACGCCCTTGGCGGCGTGGTTGACCAGCTTCACGATCACGAACGCGTAGCTGACCGCCAGGTCCGGGTGGTGCCAGGCCGCCTCGGCGAGGTGGCCGACGGTGTTGACGACCATCAGCGTGGCCTTCCAGCCGCTGGTCTTGTACTTGCGACGGATCCAGCCGTCCTCGTAGGTCCAGTGCGGCAGCTCGGCCTTCAGCCGGGCCTCGATCTCCTCGGGGGCATAGACCTCGTCGGCCCCCTTCCTGCGCCATTGCGTCATGACCGTCTCCTCGATGGTTGATGAGCCCCGCCCTAGGGCCTGTTAACGCTACCGGAGGGCTCGCGTGACCCATGAAACGGACGCCATCAAGGCGCACAGCGCAGCCGGGGTCGGCCCCCGGCGAGCATGGGCAACGCCGAGGGCGCCCGTTTCATGGGTCACCCTTCGGGCCTGCGCAGCACGGGCGCGAGCCCTCCGGTAGCGTTAACAGGCCCTAGACCACCACCGGCTCGGGCTCGAGCCGGATGCCGAAGCGGCCGTAGACGCTTTCCTGGATCGCCTGCGCCAGCGTCACGATCTCGCCGCCGATGGCCTGCCCGCGGTTCACCAGCACCAGCGCCTGCTTCTCGTAGACGCCGGCCTGGCCGATCGACTTGCCCTTCCAGCCGCAGGCGTCGATCAGCCATCCTGCCGCGAGCTTGAAACTGCCGTCGGCCATGGGGTAATGCACGATCGCCGGGTCGCGCGCGATGATGTCGCGGCACTGCTCCGGCGTGACCACCGGGTTCTTGAAGAAGCTGCCGGCGTTGCCGATCACCGCCGGGTCGGGCAGCTTGGCGCGGCGGATCTCGCAGACCCAGTCGAACACCTGGCGCGGCGTCGGGTGGGTGATGCCGGTGTCGGCCATCCTGCGCTCCAGGTCCAGGTAGCCCAGCACCGCGGTCGGCGGCTGCGGCAGTCGCAGCCGCACGCGGGTGATCAGGCAGCGGCCGGCGAGCGCCTGCTTGAACACGCTGTCGCGGTAGCCGAATCGGCAGGCGGCGGCGTCCAGCGTGAGCGCGGCGCCGGTCTGCAGGTCGATGGCGTCGAGCGAGTCGAAGCGGTCCTTCAGCTCCACGCCGTAGGCACCGATGTTCTGCACCGGCGCGGCGCCCACGCAACCAGGGATCAGCGCCAGGTTCTCCAGCCCCGGCAGGCCCTGCTCCAGCGTCCAGGCGACGAACTCGTGCCAGTTCTCGCCGGCACCCGCCTCGACGATGACCGCATCGTCCCGGCGCTCGAGCACGCGACGCCCGGGGATCTCGACCTTGAGCACCAGCGCGCGCAGGTCGCGCGTCAGCACGATGTTGCTGCCGCCGCCCAGCACGAACCTGGGCAGACGGGCCAGATCGGGGTCGGCCAGCAGGCGCTGCACGTCCTCGGGTGCGCGCACGCGCACGAGCCGCTGGGCCAGCGCGGGCAGGCCGAAGCTGTTGTACGGCCTCAGGCTGACATTGGTTTCGAGGGCAGGCACGTCCGGCATGGCAGAATTTTCGCTGATCTCCGTCACAGGAAGCCCTTCATCATGCCCAGCTTCGATACCGTGCTCGAACCCAACCTCGTCGAGGTGCGCAATGCAGTCGACCAGAGCAGCAAGGAGATCGGCACGCGCTTCGACTTCAAGGGCTCGTCGGCCCGCGTCGAGCTGAAGGACAAGGACATCACGCTCTATGCCGACAGCGACTTCCAGCTCTCGCAGGTGATGGACATCCTGACGCTCAAGCTCACCAAGCGCAGCGTCGATGCGCGCTTCCTCGACAGCAGCGCCAAGATCGAGAAGATCGGCGGCGACAAGGTCAAGCAGGTGCTCAAGGTCAAGGAAGGCATCGACAGCGAGACCGCCAAGAAGATCCAGCAGCTGATCAAGGCCAGCAAGATGAAGGTGCAGGCCGCGATCCAGGGCGATGCGGTGCGCGTCACTGGCACCAAGCGCGACGACCTGCAGGCCGCGATGGCGCTGATCCGCAAGGACGTGGCCGACGTGCCGCTGTCGTTCAACAACTTCCGCGACTGAGCCGGCGCCGGATGCGCGCCGCGCTGCTGTCCGCCGTGCTGATCCTCGCCGCCGCCCTGGCGGCGGCGCAGCAGCCACCGTCCCGTCGCGTGGCGCTGAGCGGCAGCATGGGCAGCCGCGCGCTGCTGGTCATCGACGGCGGCGCGCCGCGTGCGGTCGCGGTGGGCACCACCGTGCAGGGCGTCAAGCTGGTCAGCCTGAACGAGGCGCAGGCGGTGGTCGAGATCGACGGCCAGCGCCAGACGCTGCGCCTCGGTGAAGCGGCGGTGAACCTGGGCGGCACGGCGAGCGCCGGCAGCGGCACCGAGATCGCCCTCAGCAGCGATGCCAACGGCCACTTTCAGGCCAATGGCCAGATCAACGGCCGCGGCGTGCTGTTCCTGGTCGACACCGGCGCGACGATGGTCGCGATGGGCCAGGACGAGGCCGAGCGTCTGGGCCTGTCCTACAAGAACGGCGAGCGCATCGGCCTGCGCACCGCCAACGGCAACACCGTGGGCTACCGCATCTCGCTGAACACGGTGCGGGTCGGTGACGTGGAGGTGCACAACGTGGCGGCGGTGGTGCAGCCCCAGCCGATGCCCTTCATCCTGCTCGGCAACAGCTTTCTGACGCGCTTCCAGATGAAGCGCGAGAACGACACGCTGCTGCTGCAGCGGCGCTACTGAGCGCGGATCGGCAGTGCGCAGCGTGGCCGTTCTCAAGGAAACGTCGGGCCGCCTCAAGTTTCCTTGACCCCCGCGGGGGGCGGGCTGGGCGCAGACCGGCCCTGGGGGTGCTCAGTAGCCGGCCGCCAGACCGGTGTTGCGCCGCGGGTCGTTGGCGCCGTAATAGCGGTTGCTGCCGACCGGCTTGCCGCCCAGCGAGGGCGCGCCGACCAGGATGGCCGTCACGTGGTTGGCCGGTTGCGGGGCACCGAATCGGTGTCCCATGCCGAGCAGGATCTGCCGCGTGTCGGGGCTCAGCGCGAAAGGCTCGAGGTTCGTCGCCTCCGGCTGCCACTGCTGGTGGAAGCGCGGGGCATCGACCGCCTCCTGCACGGTCATGCCGTAATCGATGAGGTTCAGCAGCACCAGCGCCGTCACGGTGATGATGCGGCTGCCGCCGGGCGTGCCCAGCACCAGGACCGGCTTGCCGTCGCGCGACACGATGGTCGGGCTCATCGAACTGAGCGGACGCTTGGCCGGCGCGATCGCGTTGGACTCGCCCTGCACCAGGCCGTACATGTTCGCGGCGCCGAGCTTGACGGTGAAGTCGTCCATCTCGTTGTTCAGCAGCACGCCGGTACCTGCCGCGGTGACGCGGGCGCCGAACCAGTCGTTGAGCGTGTAGGTCACCGAGGCCGCGTTGCCTTCGCGGTCGATGACGGAGTAGTGCGTGGTGTTGCTGCCCTCGTGCGGCGCCACGCCGGGCCGCAGTTCCTGCGACACGCCGGCGCGCGCCGGGTCGATGGCGGCGCGGATGCGCGCGGCATAGCTCTTGTCGAGCAGGCGCTCCAGCGGGTTCTGCACGAAGTCGGGGTCGCCCAGGTAGCTGTTGCGGTCGATGTAGGCGTGGCGCATCGCCTCGATCTGGTAATGCACCCCCTGCGCCGAGCCGTGGCCCAGGTCCTTCAGCGGATAGCCCTCGACGATGTTGAGGATCTCGCACAGGATCACGCCGCCGGCACTCGGCGGCGGCGCCGAGACGACCCGGTAGCCGCGGTAGTCGCACTCCACCGGCGCGAGTTCGCGGGTCGCGTACTGGTCGAGATCGGCCTGCGTGATCAGGCCGCCGCCGGCGCGGCTCGATGCCGCCAGCGCCGCGCCCACCGGCCCCTGGTAGAAGCCGCGGCTGCCATGCCGGGCTATGCGCTGCAGCGTGCGCGCCAGGTCCTTCTGCACCAGCCGCTGGCCGGTAGCCCACGGCACGCCGTCGCGCAGGAAGATCGCCGCGGAGGCCGGGTCCTTGCGGAAGTCCTCGGTGGCGGTGGCGAGCATGGCGATGTCGCCCGGCTCCAGCACGAAGCCACGCCGCGCCAGCCGCAGCGCCGGCGCGACGAGCGCCGCCCGCTGCATCGTGCCGTACTTCGCGCGTGCGAATTCGAGCCCCGATACCGTGCCGGGCACGCCCACCGCCAGATGGCCGCGCGTGCTGAGGCCCTTGACCGGCTGGCCGTCGGCGCCGAGGTACATGTCGGCCGTGGCCGCGAGCGGCGCCTTCTCGCGGAAGTCGAGAAAGGTCTTGCGGCCGTCGGCGAACTGCAGCGTCATGAAGCCGCCGCCGCCCAGGTTGCCGGCCGCCGGGTACACCACCGCCAGCGCGTAACCGACCGCCACCGCCGCGTCGACCGCATTGCCGCCGCGCCGCAGGACGTCGACCCCGACCTGCGTCGCCAGCCGGTGCGCGGTGACGACCATGCCGTTCTCGGCCGCCACCGGCGCGACCGACGCCGCCTGCACGGCCACCGCGACCAGCACCACAGCCGCGGCAAAGAGGGACCTGAAGCACTGGGCTGCATGCATGGCGAAGCTCCTGGGCGCGCGTCGCCCGCTCGAGGACGACCGGGGCAGGATAGCCCGCGGGCCCAGCCTGCGCGGGACGCAGGACAGAACCGCAGCCGGCCGCTGCGGCGCTGCCCGGCCCCGGCGAGCGCGAGTAGCCGCTCGCTACACTGCCGGATGCGCATCTCGCAAGTGTTGTTCTCCCAGGGTTTCGGCACGCGGCGCGACTGCGCCGGGCTCATCCACGCGGGCGCGGTCGAGGTGGCCGGCCGCGTGATCGACGACCCCGACGAGGAGCTGCCGACCGAGGGTCTGGTGTTCAGCGTGCAGGGCCGGGGCTGGCCCTTCCATGAGAAGGCGCTGGTGCTGCTGCACAAACCGACCCACTACGAGTGCTCGCAGAAGCCGCGCCACCACCCCGGCGTGCTCTCGCTGCTGCCCACGCCGCTGCGCGTGCGCGGCCTGCAGCCGGTGGGCCGGCTCGACGAGGACACCACCGGCGCGCTGCTGCTCACCGACGACGGCACGCTGATCCACCGGCTCACGTCTCCCAAGCACCACGTGCCCAAGGTCTACGAGATCACCGCCAAGCATCCGCTGGCCGACGAGCAGGTCGCCCGCCTGACCGAGGGCGTGGTGCTCGACGACGACCCCAGCCCGGTGCGCGCGGCCGCAGCCGAACGCACCGGTGAGTTCACGCTGCGCCTCACGCTGACCGAAGGCAAGTACCACCAGGTCAAGCGCATGCTGGCGGCGGTGGGCAACCGCTGCGAGGGGCTGCACCGCAGCCGCATCGGCGCGCTGGACCTGGACGACCTGCCGGTCGGCCAGTGGCGCTGGATCGGCCCGGACGAGCGGGCCCGGCTCACGCAGAAATCGGACGCGTAAGCCGCGTCGGCGGCTTCAGGCCTGGATCAGGCCCCAGCGCAGCGCCACCAGCGTGATCTCGCTCTGGTTGCTGGCGTTGAGCTTCTGCTTGATGTGGTACAGGTGGGTACCGACCGTGCTGGGCGAGAGCTTCAGCGTCTCGGCGATCTGCGCCACGGTCATGCCGCGCGCAAGCTGGATGAAGACCGAGAACTCGCGCTCGCTCAGCATGTCGGCCGGACTGGTCTCGCCGTCGATCTGCGCCACCGCCAGCCGCTGCGCGGTCTGCGCGTCCACGTAGCGCTCGCCGCGCGCCACCGCGGTCACCGCGGCGATCAGCGCCTCCGGCGCGCTGCGCTTGGCCAGATAGCCCAGCGCGCCGGCCCGCAGCACGCGCTGCGGGTGCGCGGTGTCCTCGTGGGCCGACAGCACCAGCAGCTTCAGCTTCGGGTCCTGGGCCAGCAGCCGCCGCACCGCCTCCAGACCGCCCATGCCCGGCATCGACAGATCCATCACCACCACGTCGGGCTTGACCTTCGGCACCGCCTGGCAGGCTTCCTCGCCGGTCTCGGCTTCCCCCACCACCTCTATGTCGGCATTGGCCAGCAGCATGCGAAAGCCCATGCGGACCAGCGCATGGTCATCGACCAGCATCACGCGGATCATGATCGCGAGGGGCGCAAGAGACCGCGCAGGAAAGAGTGAATCGGCATGGGAGAAAACGTCCGGAAACCGGCCCGGCCTGCGGACGCCGGACCCTCGGCACAGACTAACGCAGCAGGCCGCCGACGGCCCCCTATCGTTGTCCCCCACGCCGCGGGTCGCAGCGCGGCCACCGTGTGCCAACGCGGAGCGCTACCGGTGCCGACCCGTGTGCGGTTCACACCGGCTCCGCGGCCGTGAAGGGCACCCACACCTGCAGCTCCGCGCCCCGCGGGCTGCGGTTGTCGATGCGCAGCACGCCGCCCAGCGCCTCCACGCGCTCGGCCAGCCAGCGCAGGCCGTAGTGGCCGCCGTCCTGCTTCGCCTTCTCGCGCCAGTCGGGCGCGAGCCCCTGGCCATCGTCGGCGACCTGGAGCTTGGCGCCCTCGGACTCGGCCTGCAGGCTGACGCTCAGGTGCCGGGCCTGGCCGTGGCGCAGCGCATTGGTCAGCCCTTCCTGTGCCGCGCGGTAGAGCGCCAGCGTCGCCTCGCTGCCCAGTTGCACGTCGCCCAGGTCGATGCGCAGCTCCACGCTGGCCTGCGGCTGGCTGACCCGCGTGCGCTCGACCAGGTCGCGCAGCGCATCGGCCAGCCCGAAGGCGTCGAGCACCAGCGGCGCCAGCCGCGGGATCAGGCCGTGCATCGCGTCGTACAGGCGCGAGCTTTCCTCGGCGATCACGTTGGCCGCACGCGCGGCTTCCGGGTCGGCCACTGCGACGCGCTGTGCCACCGACAGCGCCAGGCTGCGCATGCCGGTGACCGACTGTCCCAGTTCGTCGTGCAGCTCGCGTGCGATCAGCCGACGCTCCTGCTCCAGATGGCGGTCGATCCAGCGCGCCAGGTCGCGGCGGTCGGACAGCTCGTGCTCGGCCTGCGCGGCGCGGCGCTCGGCCTCGATGCGCTCGCTGACGCCCACCACCATGCGGTTGAAGGCAGCGCCGATCGCGGCCGCCTCGGTGCCCGGCAGGCGCGGCAGCGTGACGTCGAGCTGCCCGGCTTCGATGCGATTGAGCGCCGCGACGATCTGCCCGAAGGGCTTGACCGTGCGGCCGACGACCCAGTAGACGATGAGGTTCAGGACCACCAGCACGCCCAGGGCCGCCAGGAAGAGCACGGCGAACTGGTCCCACGCATCGAGCGCCGCGCGCGACGGGTCGGCCCGCACGACCAGCGTGCCGTCGGGGAAGTCCATCTTCTGGGGCTCCAGCGGCGGCGCCATGAAGTCGACGAACCAGTCGGGTGCATCGCGGCCCGACTTGTACGGTGACGGCGGCGACTGGTAGACCAGCTCGCCCTTGCCGTCGAGCAGCGTGATGTCGTTCGCACGCACCCGGCCCACCCCCTGCAGGTAGCCGATCATCGCGGGCGTGCCGCGCGCCGCCTGCAGCCACAGGGTGCGCTGCAGCAACTGCGCGGCCACCCGGTTGGCGGCCTCGATCTCCTCGTGGATCGAGTCGCGCGCCCCCTTGACCTGCAGCGCCATGACCGCAACCAGGCACAGCGCCACCAGCACACCGACGATCAGGTGGATCTTCAAGCGCAGACTCATGCGCCGCATGGTATCGGCCGACCGCGCGCCGGCACGCCGTCGATTCCAGAAAATCATGAGGCGCGAATCATGGCCGGGGCACTGCCCGGCAGCCGGCGTCGTGGGCATCATGAGCCATGAGTTGACGGGAAACCGTTCACTCCGCAGCAGCCGACCCGGCCCTGTGCCACCGAGTGAAGGAGATTCAACATGCAATGGCAAAAGCCCCAAGCGACCGACCTGCGTTACGGCTTCGAGATCACGATGTACATCTCGAACCGTTGATGGCAACGGTTCCGGCCGGCCTCGCGCCGCGCCGGTTCAGGAAGGCCCGCCTCGAGCGGGCCTTTTTGCGTCTGCCCCCGAGGCGACAGGGTCCTGCGCGCGCTGTCGCGATAATCCGGCGATGCAAGTCTTCCGAGGTCTGCACCACACCCTGCTGGCCGATGGCGGAGCGTCTGCCGTCACGGTCGGCAACTTCGATGGCGTGCACCGCGGCCACCAGGCCATGCTCGCTTTGCTCAAGAGCGAGGCCGAGCACCGCGACCTGGTCAGCACCGTGCTGACCTTCGAGCCCCATCCGCGCGACTTCTTCGCCGCGCGCGCCGGCACCCCGGCCAAGGCGCCGGCGCGCATCGCCACGCTGCGAGACAAGCTCGGCGAGCTGGCGCGCTGCGGCGTCCAGCGCGTCGTGGTGCTGCGCTTCGACCAGGCCTTCGCCGACCAGTCGCCGCAGGCCTTCATCGACGACGTGCTGCTGGGCGGCGTGAAGGCGCGCTACGTGCTGGTCGGCGACGACTTCTGCTTCGGCGCCAGGCGGGCCGGCGACTACGCGATGCTCGACGCCGCCGGCGAACGCCAGGGCTTCGACGTGGCGCGGATGATGAGCTACGAGGTGCACGGCCTGCGCGTCAGCAGCTCGGCGGTGCGCGAAGCACTGGCGGTGGGCGACATGGGGCTGACCACCCGCCTGCTGGGGCGGCCCTACAGCATCAGCGGGCATGTGACCCACGGCCGCAAGCTGGGCCGCGAGCTCGGCGCCGGTCCGAACGGCGGCGACGGCTTCCGCACGCTCAACCTGCGTTTCCCTCATCCCCGGCCGGCCGCCCACGGCATCTACGTGGTGCGCACCCACGGGCTGACCGCCGAGCCGCTGGACGGCGTGGCCAGTCTGGGGGCCCGGCCCACGGTGGACGACAGCGGGCGCGTGCTGCTCGAAGTGCACTGCCTGGACTGGCCGCCGCACCTGGGCGCCGAGGGGGGCTACGGTAGACTCGTGCGCGTGGAACTGCTGCACAAGCTACGCGACGAAGCCCGCTACGACGGGCTCGCTGCGCTGACCGCCGCGATCGCGCAGGACGTGAGCCAGGCGCGCCAGTGGCTGACGAGCAGCCCGCACGCGGCCCATGCGGCCGAGCGCCGCCAGACCACCCGCGATCGAATTCAGGGCCGCTGACCCTGCGGCGCCGGCGCCTGCTGCGCCGACGCACCCACCTGCCCTGTCCCCGCCGCGCGCCGCCCGCGCGGCCGCGCCGAGAACGCCATGAGCACCGACCAGCCCACCGACTACCGCGCCACGCTGAACCTGCCCGACACGCCCTTCCCGATGCGCGGCGACCTGCCCAAGCGCGAGCCGGGCTGGGTGAAGCAGTGGGAGCAACAAGGCACCTACCAGCGCCTGCGCGACGCGCGGGTCGGCCGCCCGAAGTTCGTGCTGCACGATGGCCCGCCGTATGCGAACGGCCAACTGCACATCGGCCACGCGCTGAACAAGGTGCTCAAGGACATGATCGTCAAGGCCCGCCAGCTGGCCGGCTACGACGCGCTCTACGTGCCCGGCTGGGACTGCCACGGGCTGCCGATCGAGAACCAGATCGAGAAACTGCACGGCCGCGGCCTGGGCCGCGACGAGGTGCAGGCGAAGAGCCGCGCCTACGCCACCGAGCAGATCGCGCAGCAGATGGCCGACTTCAAGCGCCTGGGCGTGCTCGGTGCCTGGGACCGACCCTACCGCACGATGGACTTCGGCAACGAGGCGGGCGAGATCCGCGCGTTGAAGCGCGTGATGGAGCGCGGCTTCGTCTACCGCGGCCTGAAGCCGGTGTACTGGTGCTTCGACTGCGGCAGTTCGCTGGCCGAGTTCGAGATCGAGTACGAGAACAAGTCCTCGCCGACGGTGGACGTGGCCTTCCTGGCCGCCGAGCCGCAGAAGCTCGCCGCCGCCTTCGGCCTGCCGGCGCTGGCCAAGGACGCGTTCGCGGTGATCTGGACCACCACGCCGTGGACCATCCCCGCCAACCAGGCGCTGAATCTCAACCCCGAACTCGAGTACGCGCTGGTCGACACCGAGCGCGGCCTGCTGCTGCTGGCCAGCGCGCTGGTCGAGAAGTGCCTGGCGCGCTACGGCCTGGCCGGCACGGTGCTCGCCACGACCGCCGGCAAGGCGCTCGAGGGGCTCGAGTTCCACCACCCGCTGGCGCACGTGCACCCCGGCTATGCGCGGCGGAGCCCGGTCTACCTGGCCGACTACGCCACCGCCGAGGACGGCACCGGCATCGTCCACTCGGCGCCGGCCTACGGCGTGGAGGACTTCAACTCCTGCATCGCGCACGGGATGAAGCACGACGAGATCCTGAACCCGGTGCAGGGCAACGGCGTCTACGCCGCCGACCTGCCGCTGTTCGGCGGCCAGTTCATCTGGAAGGCCAACCCGCTGATCGTCCAGGCGCTGCAGGACGCCGGCCGGCTGATGGCGACCGCGAAGCTCGAGCACAGCTACCCGCACTGCTGGCGCCACAAGACGCCGGTGATCTACCGCGCCGCCGCGCAGTGGTTCGTGCGCATGGACGAGGGCGAGGGCGTGTTCACCGTCGACAAGGCGCCGAAGACGCTGCGCCAGACCGCGCTCGCGGCGATCGACGCCACGGCCTTCTACCCCGAGAACGGCCGCGCCCGGCTGCGCGACATGATCGCCAACCGGCCCGACTGGTGCATCAGCCGCCAGCGCAACTGGGGCGTGCCGCTGCCCTTCTTCCTGCACAAGGTGAGCGGTGAGCTGCACCCCGACACGCCGGCGCTGATGGACCGCGCCGCGGCGCTGGTCGAGCAGGGCGGCGTCGAGGCCTGGTCGCGGCTCGATCCGCGCGAGTGGCTGGGCGAGGCCGCCGACGACTACGCGAAGAGCACCGACATCCTCGACGTGTGGTTCGACTCCGGCTCGACCTTCTTCCACGTGCTGCGCGGCAGCCATGCCGGCGCCGGCCGCGACGACGGCGGGCCCGAGGCCGACCTCTACCTCGAAGGCCACGACCAGCACCGCGGCTGGTTCCACAGCTCGCTGCTGATCGCCTGCGCGATCGAGGGCCGCGCACCCTACCGCGGCCTGCTGACGCACGGCTTCGCGACCGACGGCCAGGGCCGCAAGATGAGCAAGTCGCTCGGCAACACGGTGGCGCCGCAGTCGGTGAGCGAGAAGCTCGGCGCCGAGATCATCCGTCTGTGGGTCGCGAGCACCGACTACTCGGGCGACCTGAACATCGACGACAAGATCCTCGCGCGCGTGGTCGACGCCTACCGCCGCATCCGCAACACGCTGCGCTTCCTGCTCGCCAACACCAGCGACTTCGACCCCGCGAAGGACGCGGTGCCGGCCGAGCAGATGCTGGAGATCGACCGCTATGCGATCGACCGCGCCGCGCAGCTGCAGGCCGAGATCCTGGCGCACTACGAGGTCTACGAGTTCCACCCGGTGGTCTCGAAGCTGCAGGTCTACTGCAGCGAGGACCTGGGCGCCTTCTACCTCGACGTGCTGAAGGACCGGCTCTACACCACCGCACCGAAGTCGCTGGCGCGCCGCAGCGCGCAGACCGCATTGCACCGCATCACCGACGCCATGCTGCGCTGGATGGCGCCGTTCCTGAGCTTCACCGCCGAGGAGGCCTGGCCGATCTTCGCGCCGGGCGTGTCGCCGTCGATCTTCACGCAGACGTATGCCGCCTTCGATGCGCCCGATGCCGCGCGACTTGCCAAGTGGTCTCGTGTTCAAACAGTCCGCAATGCGTCCAATTGGCGCATCGAGGCGCTCCGCAGCGTTGGCTTGGTCGGATCGTCACTCCAGGCAAATGTAAATGTCGCTGCTAAGACCGAGCTCTACGATCTGTTGAATAGCCTTGGCGATGGGCTCAAGTTCGTCCTCATTGCATCTAAAGCTGAACTCGCTCTGTTACCGCCCGACGACGCAGAGACACTTCGCGTAACGCCTGAAGCCAGTTCCGCGCCCAAGTGCGAACGCTGCTGGCACTATCGCGACGACGTCGGCGCCGACCCGGCCCATCCGACGATCTGCGGCCGCTGCACGAGCAATCTCTACGGTGCCGGCGAAACCCGCACGGTGGCCTGACCATGGCCAAGACGACGACCTTCGGCCGCACCGGCTTGCTCACCTGGCTAGGCATCGCGCTGATCGTGATCGTGCTCGACCAGTTCACCAAGACGCTGATCCTCGGCTACTTCCAGTACGGCGATTCGCGTCACGTGACGAGCTTCTTCAACGTCGTGCGCGTGCACAACACCGGCGCGGCGTTCAGCTTCCTGGCCGGGGCCTCGGGCTGGCAACGCTGGTTCTTCGTCGGGCTGGGCCTGGTGGCGGCCGGCTTCATCGTCTGGATGCTGCGCAGCCAGGGGCACCAGCGCCTGTTCGCCTGGGCGCTGTCGCTGATCCTCGGTGGCGCGCTCGGCAACGTGATCGACCGGCTGCTGCACGGCTACGTGGTCGACTTCCTCGACTTCCACCTCGGTGCCCGCCACTTCCCGGCCTTCAACATCGCCGACAGTGCGATCACCGTCGGCGCCACGCTGCTGATCTTCGACGAACTGCGGCGCGTGCGCCGAGGCTAGAGACACCCACCCCCGTTGCGGCTTCGCCGCTCCCCCTCGAGGGGGCGCCGCTGGCGGCCCGGCAAAGCCGGTCCGCGGCGGCTACTCGCTTGGCCGCTCCGTGCGACGCAAGTGCCGCAATGTCCGATCGGAGCTCGTCAGGGAATCAGGACCGAGCAGCCGGTGGTGAGGCGCGCCTCCAGGTCGCGGTGCGCCTGCGCCGCGTCGGCGAGCGCATAGCGGCGCTCGACCGGAATCTTCACTGCGCCGCTGCCGACCACCGCGAACAGGTCGTCGGCCATCGCCTGCGTGCTCTCGCGCGTGGCGATGTGGGTGAACAGCGTCGGGCGCGTCACGTAGAGCGAGCCCTTGGCCGCCAGCACGCCCAGGTCCACCGGCGGCGCCTTGCCCGAGGCGTTGCCGAAGTTCGCCAGCAGGCCGAAGGGCTGCAGCACGTCGAGCGACTTCTCGAAGGTGTCGAGACCCACCGAGTCGTAGACCGCCTTCACGCCGCGCCCACCGGTGAGCTCCTTCACCCGCGCGACGAAATCCTCGCGCCGGTAGTTGATGGCGTGCTCGGCACCGTACTGCACGGCCAGCGCGCACTTCTCGTCGCTGCCGGCGGTGCCGATCAGCCGCAGGCCCAGTGCGCGCGCCCACTGGCAGGCGATCAGGCCCACGCCGCCGGCCGCGGCATGGAACAGCACGGCATCGCCCGGCTGCAACCCGCCCTGCGGCAGCGTCTTCTTCAGCAGGTACTGGGCCGTCAGGCCCTTGAGCATCATCGCGGCACCGGTCTCGAAGTCGATGCCGTCGGGCAACTGCACCACGCACTTGGCCGGCATCACGCGCGCCTCGCAGTAGGCCCCCGGCGGCTGGCCGGCGTAGGCGGCGCGGTCACCGGGGCGCAGGTGCGTCACGCCGGCGCCGACCGACTCGATCACGCCGGCCCCCTCCATGCCCAGCGTGAGCGGCATCGGCAGTGCATACAGGCCGCTGCGCTGGTAGACGTCGATGAAATTCAGCCCGCAGGCATGGTGGCGGATGCGCACCTCGCCGGGACCGGGCTCGCCGATCGGCAGGTCGACGAGTTGCATCGCGTCGGCACCGCCGGCTTGCGGAACCTGGATGGCTTTGACGGTGGTTGCTGGCATGCGGGGATCCTCGGTGATGTCGTGTTCTCCGGTATCGTGCCAGGGTTCCCTTACCCCTTGCCGATGCGCCGACTTCGCTCCGCCCCCAACCTCGCGATCGCCACGCTGTGGACCGACCTGCTCGGGCAGGCCGGCGTCGCGGCCACGGTGCAGCGCGCGTTCGCCAGCAGCATTGCCGGCCAGGTGCCGCCCGACCAGGCCTTGCCGGAGGTCTGGATCCAGCACGAGGAGCAGTTCGACCGCGCCGGCGCCCTGCTCGACGAGCTGACGCACTGCCCGGCGCGCCTGTGGGTCTGTCCGGGCTGCGGCGAGCGCATCGACGGTCCGTTCGAGCAATGCTGGAACTGCGGGGCCGCCATGCCGCCGGACCCGCCGACCCGGCTCTGAACGTCGATGGCCGGCCTGACCCCGCGCATCGCCTTGCTGATGACCCTGCCGCCCCTCATGTGGGCCGGCAATGCCGTGGTCGGCCGGCTGGCGGTGGGCAGCGTGCCGCCGCTGACGCTGAACCTGCTGCGCTGGGTGCTGGCTCTGCTGTTGCTGCTGCCGCTGGCCTGGCGCGTGTTCCGCGCGCCGCGCGAGCTGGCGGTGCGCTGGCCGCACCTGCTGCTGCTCGGCACGCTGGGCGTGGGCAGCTACAACGCACTGCAGTACCTGGCGCTGCAGACCTCGACGCCGATCAACGTGACGCTGATCGCCGCCAGCATGCCGGTCTGGATGCTCGCGATCGGCGCGCTGTTCCACGGCGTGCATCCGCAGCGCCGCCAGCTCGCGGGCGCGGCGCTGTCGCTGACAGGCGTCACGCTGGTCATCGCGCGCGGCGACCCGGCAGCGCTGGCGCGCGTGCAGTTCGTCGCGGGCGATCTCTACATCCTGGTCGCCATCGTCGCGTGGGCGTTCTACAGCTGGATGCTGGCGCGTCCGCCGGCTCACCTGCGCGGCACGGGGCAGCCGTTGCTGGAGGACGGCGGCGAAGCTGCGCGCCCGTGGAACTGGTCCGAGGCGCTGGCGGTGCAGGTGGTGTTCGGACTGGTCAGCGCCGCGGCCGCCGCCGCGGGCGAGCAGGCGCTCGGCAGCCCGCCGATCCGCTGGAACGGCTGGGTCGTGGCCGCGCTGTTCTATGTCGCCATCGGCCCCTCGCTGATCGCCTACCGCTGCTGGGGCCTGGGGGTGGCGGTGGCGGGCCCGGCAGCGGCCGCCTTCTTCGGCAACCTCACGCCGCTGTTCGCTGCGCTGCTGTCGGCCGCGCTGCTCGGCGAGCTGCCGCAGTGGTACCACGGTGTGGCGTTCGCGCTGATCGTGGCCGGCATCGCCGTGTCGTCGCGGCGCCCGACTTCCCGAGGCCTCGACAGCCCCTAGTCCGACGAACGTTTGGTCGCACCCGCCGGTCGGCCTGCTCGCTATGATCCGCGCAAGCAGCCGCCCCCAATGCACACCTCCCGCGACGTCGCCCTTCCGCAAACGCACGACTGGCATCGGCTGCCGGGTCTGATGATGGCGCTCAGCCGCGAGGCGCGCCTGCTGGCCGTGAACGAGTCGCTGGCGGCATGCACCGGCTGGCACCGCGACGCCGCCGCCGACGGCGAAGCCTGGCTCGACCGGCTCTCCGCGCCGTCGCGCCGCGAGCTGCTGAAGGCGCTGGACAACGTCGGCACCACCGACCGCTTCCGCCTCGAACTGCAGTTCCGTCGGCCCGGCGGCGAGGTCGGCTGGCTCGAATGCGACGCGCGCTGGAACCGCGATACCGAGCTGTGCCTGTGCGCGCTGCACGACGTGAGCGCGCGCAAGCGCACCGAACTCGCGCTGCGCGAGCAGACCACGCAGCTGCGCGTGCTGGCCGACAACGTGCCGGCACTGATCGCGTACTACGAGCAGCAGGGCTTCCGCTGCACCTTCGCGAACCGCCACTACGCGAGCGCACTGGGCTGGACCCCCGAGAACATCCTCGGCCGCACCGCGGCCGAGATCGTCGGCGAGCGCGGCTGGCAGCAGATCCGCCCCTACATCGAGCAGGTGGTCGAGACCCGAGCCCAGGTGTCCTACGAGCGCGAACTGACCGACACCGCCGGCCGGCCGCAGTGGCTCGAGGTCGACGTGCTGCCGAACTTCGACGACGAGGGCGAGCTGTCGGGCGCCTTCGTGCGGGTCACCGACATCACCAAGCACCGCCTGGCCGAGCGCGCCGTGCGCGAGTCGGAGGATCGGCTCGCGAAGTTCATGCAGGCCAGCGCCGAGGGCATCCTGTTCCACCGCAACGGCACGGTGATCGACATCAACGCGCCGATCTGCGAACTCACCGGCTACGCGCGCGACGAGGTCATCGGCCGGCAGACCTCGGAGTTCCTGGCGCCCGATCACCTGCCACGCGCGCAGCAGGCGCTCGCCACCGGCGCCGAGACCGCGTGGGAGAGCGTCGCGCTCGGCCGGTCCGGCGAGCGCATCCCGGTCGAGCTGATCACGCGCTCGATCATGCGCAGCGGCGAGCGGCTGCGCCTGGTGATCGTGCGCGACATCCGCGAGCGCGTCGCCGCGCAGGCGCGCATCCACCATCTGGCGCACCACGACGCGCTGACCGGCCTGCCCAACCGCGCCGCGTTCGGCCTGCAGCTCGAGCAGCTGACCGCATCGCACCGCGCCGGCGATGCGCAGATCGCGCTGCTGTTCATCGACCTCGACCACTTCAAGCGCATCAACGACTCGCTCGGCCACCTGGTCGGCGACCTGCTGCTGCAGACCGTGACGGCGCGCATCACGGCCAGTCTGCGCGCCGACGACGTGGTGGCGCGCTTCGGCGGCGACGAGTTCATGGTGCTGATCCCGGGCGTGACCGACCGCAGCGTGGTCGAGCAGGTGGCGGGCAAGCTGCTGGCGGTGATCGAGGCGCCGCTCGAGGCCGCGGGCCGCTCGATCTCGGTATCGCCGTCGATCGGCGTCTCGCTGTTCCCCGAGCACGGCCGCACACCGGCCGAGCTGATCCAGCATGCCGACGCGGCGATGTACATGGCCAAGGCGCGCGGTCGCGCCAACGTGCAGTTCTTCGATCCGGTAGTGGCCAGCGCCGCCTACGATGCGCTGGTGGTCGAGAGCCAGCTGGCCCAGGCGCTGGAGACCGGTGCCTTCGAGCTCCACTACCAGCCGCAGCTGCGCTCCAGTGACGGCCGGCTGGTCGGCGTCGAGGCGTTGATCCGCTGGCACCATCCCGAGCGGGGCCTGCTGCTACCCGATGACTTCATCCCTGTGGCCGAGGAACGCCGGCTGATGCTGCCGATCGGCCAGTGGGTGCTGCGCGAGGCGATGCGCTGCGCACGGCGCTGGCATGCGCAGGGGCTGGAGCTGCCGATCTCGGTCAACCTCAGCAGCATGCAGTTCCAGCAGCGCGGCTTCGTCGCCTCGCTGGCCGAACTACTGCAGCAGGAACAGGTGAGCGGCGAGTGGCTGGAGCTCGAACTGACCGAGCGCATGCTGATGGACGACCTGGTCGAGGTGAAGGCCTCGCTGGCGCAGCTCAAGGCCCTGGGCATGCGCATCTCGGTCGACGACTTCGGCACCGGCTACTCGTCGCTCGGCCACCTGAAGGAGTTGCCGATCGACAAGGTGAAGATCGATCGGTCCTTCGTGCAGGACGTGCCGCAGAACGCCGACGCCGCAGCCATCGTGCGGGCGATCGTGCAGCTCGGCCGCAGCCTGGGCATGACCGTCATCGCCGAGGGCGTGGAGACCGAGGCCCAGGAGCGCTTCCTGCGCGAACTGGGATGCGAAGAACTGCAGGGCCTGCGGATCGCGCCGCCGCTCTCGGAGGCCGACCTGCAGATCTGGGCCGCGGGCCGCCAGTGAGCGCGGGCAGGACTAGAACGTCCCCGGGTAGGCGCCGCCGTCCATCAGCAGGTTCTGGCCGGTGATGTAGCCGGCCTGCGCGCCGCACAGGAAGGCGCAGGCCGCACCGAACTCGGCCGGCGTGCCGAAGCGCCCCGCGGGGTTCTTCAGCGCACGCTGTGCCATCACCGCGGCGGTCGTCTGGCCGCTGGCCTGCGCGGCGCCTTCCAGCGTCGCGGCGAGCCGCTCGGTCTCGAACGGGCCGGGCAGCAGGTTGTTGATCGTCACGTTGCGCGCCACCGTCTTGCGCGACAGGCCGGCCACGAAGCCGGTGAGCCCCGAACGAGCGCCGTTGGACAGGCCGAGGATGTCGATCGGCGCCTTCACCGCTGCCGAGGTGATGTTGACGATGCGGCCGAAGCCGCGCGCCATCATCGGGTCGACCACGGCCTTCATCAGCTCGATCGGCGTCAGCATGTTGGCGTCGAGCGCCGCGATCCAGGTGTCGCGGTCCCAGTCGCGGAAATCGCCGGTCGGCGGACCGCCCGCGTTGTTCACCAGGATGTCAACCTGCGGGCACGCCGCCAGCGCCGCGGCACGCCCCTCGGCGGTGGTGATGTCACCCGCGACCGCGCGCACCTCGATGGCCGGGTTCGACACACGCAGCGCCGCCGCCGCCGCCTGCAGCGCCTCGGCACCGCGCGCGGTGATGACCAGGTTCACGCCCTCGCCGGCCAGCGCCTGTGCGCAGCCCTGGCCGAGTCCCTTGCTGGCGGCGCACACGAGCGCCCACTTGCCGGCGATGCCCAGATCCATGTCGTTCTCCTCGTCGTCGTTCAGCGCGCCCGCGCCAGCAGCCAGATGCCCACCAGCACCAGCGCGGTCCCGGCAGCGACCCAGGCGGTGAAAGGCTCACCGAGGATCACGATGCCCATCAGCAGCGTGCTCATCGGTCCGACCATGCCGGTCTGCGCCGCCAGCGTGGGGCCGATGCGCTCGATCGCCATCATCACCATCAGCACCGGCGCGACAGTACAGGCGGTGGCGTTCAGCAGCGACAGCCACAGCGCCGGCACCGGCACGGCCAGCGCGACCTCCGGCGAGCGCAGCACGAAGAACTGCGCGATGCACAGCGCGCAGGCCACCGTGCTCGCCAGCCCGACCAGCCGCATCGAGCCCAGGCGCTGCACGACCTCACCGCTGTAGACCAGGTAGATCGCGTAGCTCACCGCGCTGGCGAACACCAGCAGCGCGCCCAGCACGACATCGGGCCCCTGGAAACCGACCTCGTGGCCGAACACGAGCAGCACGCCAAGGTAGCTGACGCCGATCGCCAGCGCCTGCGGGCGCGTCACGCGCCGGCCGAACAGCAGCACGCCGAAGGCCAGCACCAGCGTCGGGTTGAGGTAGAGGATCAGCCGCTCCAGGCTCGCGCTGATGTACTGCAGGCCCAGGAAATCGAGGAAGCTCGCCAGGTAGTAGCCGGTGAAGCCGAGCAGCAACACCATGCGCTTGTCGTGCGCCGTCAGCGGCGGCTTGCCGCGGCTCGCCCACCAGGCCATCGCCAGGAACAGCGGCAGCGCGAACAGCATGCGGAAGAACAGCACCGTGACGGCGTCCAGGCCGTGGCGGTACAGCAGCTTGGCGACGATGGCCTTGCCGGAGAAGGCGATCGCGCCGGCCATCGCCAGCGCAAGGCCGGCCCAGGGGAGGCCGGGCCGAGCCCCGAGCGACGGCGCCGACGGCACTACAAGCCCACGGCCTGGCCGTCCCGCCGGGGATCGCTCGCAGCAACGTAGCCCTCGACCGCCGGATCGCCCAGGCGCCAGATGAACTGCCCGGCGCCGAAGTCCTGGTAGCTGTCCTGGATCACCTCCATGCGGTGCCCCAGCGCGGCCAGCCCCTGCACCGTGCCCGGGTCCATGCCGGCCTCGACGTTGATCTCCAGCCCGGCGTTGTAGCGCCAGCGCGGCGCGTCGCAGGCGGCCTGCGGGTCCTGGCCGTAGTCGACCATGCGCACCAGCGTCTGCAGGTGGCCTTGCGGCTGCATGTTCGCGCCCATCACGCCGAAGCTCATGCGCGGCGCGCCGTCGGCATCGCTCAGGAAGGCCGGGATGATGGTGTGGAAGGGCCGCTTGCCCGGCGCCACGACGTTGGGGCTGCGCGCGTCCAGGCTGAAGGCATGGCCGCGGTTCTGCAGGCTCAGGCCCCATTCCGGCAGCACCACCCCGGCACCGAAGCCCATGTAGTTGCTCTGGATGAAACTCACCATCATGCCGGTCTCGTCGGCCGCGGTGAGGTAGATCGTGCCGCCCTTCACCGGGTTGCCGGCGCCGAAGTCCTGTGCGCGCTTCGGGTCGATCTGCCGAGCCCGCTCGGCCAGGTAGTCGTCGGCCAGCAGCTGTTCGGCGCTCACTTCCATGCTGCCGGGCTCGGCCACGTAGCGGTAGACGTCGGCGAAGGCGAGCTTCATCGCCTCGATCTGCAGGTGCTGCGACGCCACGCCGTCGACCGGGAGCGCGGCGACGTCGAAGTGCGCCAGGATGCCGGCCGCGAGCAGCGCCGCGAGGCCCTGCCCGTTCGGTGGAATCTCGTGCAGCACCTGGCCGCGGTAGGCCTTGGCGATGGGCGCGACCCATTCGGGCCGGTAGGCGGCGAAGTCCTGCGCGGTCAGCCCGCCACCCTGTGCGCGCGCCTGCTGCGCCAGCGCCTCGGCGATCTCGCCGCCGTAGAACGCCGCACCGCGCGACGCGGCGATCGCGCGCAGCGCCCGGGCCGCGCCCGGCAGCCTGAACAGCTCGCCGACCCGCGGCGCGCGGCCGCGCGGCAGGAAGGCCTCGGCGAAGCCGGGTTGCGCCACCAGCGCCTCGACCTGCGCGGCCGCCGCCCACTTCTGGCCCACGACGACCGGCACCGCGTAGCCGCGCTCGGCCACCTCGATCGCCGGCGCCAGCAGATCGCCGAAAGGCAGCTTGCCGAAGCGCTCGCTCAGCGCCAGCCACGAGGCCACCGCACCGGGCACCGTCACGCTGTCCCAGCCGCGCGCCGGTGGCGCGGCCGTGTCGCGGCCGTACTTGCGATGGAAGTACTCGGGCGTCCAGGCCTGCGGCGCGCGGCCCGAGGCATTGAGCCCGTGCAGCGCCTGCCCGTCCCACAGGATGCAGAAGGCGTCCGAGCCCAGGCCGTTGCTGCAGGGCTCGACGATCGTCATGACCGCCGCAGTGGCGACGGCGGCATCGACCGCGTTGCCGCCTGCCGCCAGCATGCGCAGGCCGGCCTGGGCCGCCAGCGGGTGCGAGGTGGCGACGACGTTGCGCGCGAACAGCGGTAGCCGCTGGCTGCCGTAGCCCGCCCGGTAGTCGAAGGGGTTCATGACCCGATTATGGGCAGCGGCCTCGCGACTCGCTGCCCCGATCGTTCTGCCACAGCACCGCAAGGGGCCTTGGGGCGCCGACGACGCGGCATGGCGAGAACGCGCGCGGCGGCGTCAGTCCGCGTCCTGGAAGGCTTCCTCGCGCTTGCTGCGGATCGAGGGCAGCATCACGACCACGATCATCAGGACCGCCGCCAGCAACAGCCCGGCCGACAGTGGCCGCGTCGCAAAGGTGCTCCAGTCGCCGCGACTCAGCAATAGCGCGCGGCGCAGGTTCTCTTCCATCATCGGCCCGAGGATGAAGCCCAGCAGCAGCGGCGCCGGCTCGCAGCTGAGCTTGTAGAACACGTAGCCGATCAGGCCGAAGCCGGCCGCCATGTAGACGTCGAAGTTGTTGTTGTTCAGCGTGTACAGGCCGATGCAGCAGAAGGTGAGGATGGCCGGAAACAGGAAGCGGTAGGGCACCGTCAGCAGCTTGATCCAGATGCCGATCAGCGGCAGGTTCAGCACCACCAGCATCAGGTTGCCGATCCACATGCTGGCGATCAGACCCCAGAACAGCTCGGGGTTGCTGGTCATCACCTGTGGACCGGGCTGGATGCCCTTGATCGTCATCGCCCCGACCATCAGCGCCATCACCGCGTTGGGCGGGATGCCGAGCGTGAGCATCGGGATGAAGCTGGTCTGCGCGCCGGCGTTGTTGGCGCTCTCGGGGCCGGCGACGCCGCGGATGTCGCCCTTGCCAAATTTGCGCGAGTCCTTCGCGACCTTCTTCTCCAGCGTGTAGGCGGCGAACGAGGCCAGCAACGCTCCGCCGCCCGGCAGGATGCCGAGCATGGAGCCGAGTGCCGTGCCGCGCAGCACCGCCGGCGCCGCGAGCTTGAAGTCCTCCTTGGTCGGCCACAGCCCGCCCACCGACTTGGTGAAGACCTCGCGGTGCTCGGGCGGCTGGCCGAGGTTGGCGATGATCTCGCCGAAGCCGAACACGCCCATCGCGATCGCGACGAAGCCGATGCCGTCGGTCAGTTCGGCGATGTCGAAGCTGTAGCGCGGCACGCCGGAGATCACGTCGGTGTTGATCTGACCGAGCAGCAGGCCGAGGAGGATCATCGCGATCGCCTTGACCAGCGAACCCGAGGCCAGCACCACGGCACCGATCAGGCCCAGCACCATCAGCGAGAAGTACTCGGCCGGGCCGAACTTGAAGGCCAACTCGGTCAGCGGCGGTGCGAAGGCCGCGAGGATCATGGTGCCGACGGTGCCGGCGAAGAAGCTGCCGAGGCCGGCGGTGGCCAGCGCCGCGCCGGCGCGCCCCTGGCGCGCCATCTGGTAGCCGTCGATCGCGGTCACGACCGAGCTCGACTCGCCCGGCACGTTGATCAGGATCGCAGTGGTCGATCCGCCGTACTGGGCGCCGTAGTAGATGCCGGCGAGCATGATCAGCGCCGGCGTCGCGTCGAGCGCGTAGATCGACGGCAGCAGCATCGCGATGGTGGCGACCGGGCCCAGCCCGGGCAGCACGCCGATCAGCGTGCCGAGCACGCAGCCGAAGAAGCCGTACAGCAGGTTCTGGAACGAGAGCGCGACGCCGAAGCCGGTCGCGAGGTTGTTGAGCAGGTCCATGACGGTGTGCCTCGTTTCAGCCGGCTAGGAAGGTGGGCCACACCGGGATCGTGAGGCTCAGGCCCTTCACGAACACCAGATAGCTGCCGACCGTGAGCAGCACGCAGGTCGCCAGCACGCCTTTCCAGTGGAACTGGTCGCCACCGAAGCTGGCGATCACGATCAGGATCGGCACCGTGATCGCCATGCCCAGCCGCGGCAGCAGCGCGCCGAACAGGATCACCGCACCGAGGATCAGCAGCAGCGGCTTCCAGGCGATGTGCCCGATCGGGTCGCCGCCGTCGCTCTCGATCGTCAAGGCCTTGAACAGCACCGCTGCGCCCAGCACCGCGAGGATCAGGCCCAGCAGCAACGGGAAGTAGCCGGGACCGGGCTTGGCCGAGGTGCCGAAGTTGTAGGTCGTGGCACCGATCGCAAAGCCCACGCCGATGGCGACGAACATCACGCCGGACACGAAATCTCGCTGACTCTTGATCTTCACCGGGTGTCTCCTCTCGGTCCGTGCCCTGCAGCACTGTTGTGAACGCGATTCTAGGAAGCGCCCGGCGGCACGCTCTGTGTGGTTTACACGTAGCGCCCAGGAGTTCCGGCCCAGTGTCAGCCTCGGTCTAGATCTCCCAGCGCGGCGTGGCGCGCAGCACCTCGTCGATCGTGGTCAGGCCCTGTGCGACCTTCATCGCACCGGCCAGCCGCAGCGGCTGCAGGCCCTGCTTCGCGGCCTGCTTGCGCAAGGCCCCGGCGTCGTAGTGCGGATGGATGCTCGACTGCAGCGCGTCGTTCAGCTCCAGCAACTCGTACAGGCCGGCTCGGCCGCGGTAGCCGGTGTGGCGGCATTCGAGACAGCCGACGGGTTTGCAGGGCTGGTACTCGCCATTGAGCTTCCAGGGCCTGATGGCCTCGTCGAGCACCTCGCGGCCGGTGGCGCTGTCGTCGGGCTGCTTGCATGCCGGGCAGAGCGTGCGCACCAGGCGCTGCGCCAGCACGCCGATGACCGTGGCGCCGATCAGGTAGGGCGGCACGCCGAGGTCCGTGAGGCGCGTGACGGCCGCCGCGGCGTCGTTGGTGTGCAGCGTGCTGAACACCAGGTGACCGGTGAGCGCGGCCTGGATCGCCATCTCGGCGGTCTCGAGGTCGCGGATCTCGCCGACCATGATGATGTCCGGGTCCTGGCGCATCAGCGCACGCAGCCCCTCGGCGAAGCCGAGGTCGAGCACCGGCTGCACCTGGGTCTGGTTGAAGGCCGGCTCGATCATCTCGATCGGGTCCTCGATCGTGCAGACGTTGACCTCGTCGGTTGCCAGGCGCTTGAGGGTGGAATAGAGCGTGGTGGTCTTGCCCGAGCCGGTGGGACCGGTGACGAGGATGATGCCGTGCGAGCGCGTGACGAGCTGCTCCCACAGCCGCACCTCGTGTGGCGCGAAGCCCAGGCCCGACAGCGGCTTGACCGCGGCATCGGGATCGAAGATGCGCATCACCATCTTCTCGCCGAACGCCGTGGGCAACGTCGACAACCGCATTTCCACGTCGCGCGACGTGCCGTCGGGGCCCGGCCGGCGCGTCTTGATGCGGCCGTCGAGCGGGCGACGCTTCTCCACCACGTCCATGCGGCCGAGCAGCTTGATGCGGCTGGTCATCGCATTCATCACCGACAGCGGCACCTGGTAGACGGTGTGCAGCACGCCGTCGATGCGGAAGCGGATCGCGCCCATCTCGCGGCGCGGCTCGAGGTGGATGTCGGAGGCGCGCTGGTCGAAGGCGTATTGCCACAGCCAGTCGACCACCTGCACCACGCCCTGGTCGTTGGCGTCGAGCTGCTTGTTGCTCTTGCCCAGCTCGACGAGCTGCTCGAAGCTGGCCGGTCCGGCGCCGTCGCCGCTCTTCTGCGCCGCGCGCACCGAGCGCGACAGCGTGTAGAACTCGGTGGTGTAGCGCTGGATCTCCAGCGGGCTGGCCAGCGCGAGCTTGATGGTCTTGCGCGTGTGCGCCTCGATCTGCGGCAGCCAGTCGATGTCGAAGGGCTCGCAGGTCGCCACCAGCGCCTCGGTCGGACCGACCTGCAGCGGCAGCGCGCGGCGGCGTTCGGCATAGGTGGCCGACATCACGTCGGCCACGCGCGCCACGTCGACCTTCAGCGGGTCGATGCGCACATAAGGCAGCTGGCAACGCTTGGCCAGCCACTCGGTCAGCGATTCGACGTCGAGCGCCGCGCCGGTGGTCGCATGCACCAGCCCCGCGCCGCTCAGCCGCACCAGCGGGTGCTGCGCGCTGTCACCGGCGGCGAAGCGCTGCGCCACGCGCTTGCCGTCGGCCAGCGTGATCACGCCGTCGGTCAGCAGCCAGGTGACGAGCTGGCGCCAGTGCAGCGGCCCTTGCGGCGCCGTGTCGGGCGCAGGAGGGGCCGTGTCGGCCGGCGCCGGCGCGCGCGAGGCAGCGGGAGTGCGAGCGGTCATGCAGGGTTCGTCAGGCGGCAGTGGGGAGGCGTTCGGGCAGATTCTGCAAGAGCTTGAGCCATTTGCGGGCCGGCAGGTCGAACTTTGCCTCGATCGCCACGGCGCGACGTTCGAGTTCTTCACGCCCCGGCCGATCGCCGCCGCGCCAGGCCAGCAGGATGGTGTTGCCCTCGCGGGTCGGCTTGAGCATCAGGATGCGGCCGGTGCCGAACACCGTCGCGATGCGCCGCGCGCTCCGGTCGAAGCTCACGTCGCGGCCGAACAGGTTGACGCTCATCACCCCGCCCTCCGCCAGCAGCGCATGGCAGTCGCGATAGAAGGCTTCGTCGTCCAGCACCGGCGCCGCAGCGTCGTGGTCGTAGAGATCGACGCACAGGGCGTCGGCCCGGCCGGCGTGCGCCGCATCGGCCGCGTAGGCGCCGGCATCGGCCTCGATCACCGCCAATCGTGCGTCGTCGGCGGGCAGCTTGAACCACAGGCGGCACACGCCGATCACGCTCGGATTGATCTCCACCGCAGTGGTGCGCCAGCGCAGCTTCTTGTGGCAAAAGCGCGTGATGGCCGCCGCACCCAGGCCCAGCTGCACCGCATGCGGCGGCTCGCCGTCCTGATCCTTGCCGGCGGCGGCGTGCAGCCGACCCGACAGCAGCATCCACGCCATCATGCGCTGCACGTACTCGAGCTCGATCTTGTGCGGCTTGGCGATGCGCATCGCGCCCTGCACCCAAGGCGTGCCCAGGTGTAGATAACGCACGCCGTCGAACTCGGACATCGTGGCCGGCGCGAGCGTCGGCGTCTTGGGCTTGCGGGAGGTCGCCATCAGGAGGAAGGGATCAGTCCGTGTTGTTCGAAGGCGGCGCGCCAGGCCGCGAGCTTGCGCTCGAACGACCAGCTGGCGTTGGCCGGGCTGGTGGAGGGCAGCCGATGCACGACCAGCCCGAGCGCGGCGGTGAGGCGCGCGGACCGCGACGACTCGCCGCCGTTGTGCGCCACCGCCTGCCAGTGCGGCACCCGCCGGCGCAGGCCCGCCAGGTCATTGGGTTGTGCATCGCGGATCGCGCTGTCCAGGCTGCCTTCGCGGCGGCAGGCGGCGTACACGTCCCACAGACCAAGACCGCGCGCGGTGAGCTCCTGCAGCCGCTGCGGGTAGTCGAGCGCGCGCAGATCCAGGCCCCACAGCGCCGACAGCAGCGGCCAGAACTGGTTGCGCGGGTGCGCGTAGTACTGCTGCGCGGCCAGCGAGGCCGCGCCGGGGAAACTGCCCAGCACCACCAGGCGCGTGGCCGGGCCGACCACCGGCGGCAGGCCGGACAAGATCGACAGCGTGGCGGCGTCGGCGCGCGGCGCTGCGCCGGCGACATCGGGCGTCTGCGGTCGGGTCATGCTGCCGTCTCCATGGCATCGAGCACGGCCAGGCGCGGCAAGGCCGCGCGCGCATTGACCTGGGTCGCGCGCGCCAGCGCCTCGAGCGTCAGCCCGCGCAAGGCCGCCAGCCCGGCGGCGATGCGAGGCAGCTCCGCCGGCTCGTTGCGGCTGCGCTCGCCGGCGGCGCGCTCGGCCGCGGTGCGGTAGAGCCACTGCGGCGGGATGTCGGGTGCGTCGGTCTCCAGCACGATCGCCTCCAGTGGCAGCTCGGTCGCCAGCCGGCGCAGCTGCAAGGCGCGCTCGAAGCTCATCGCGCCCCCGAAGCCGAGCTTGAAGCCCTGGTCGACGAAGGCCCGTGCCTGCTGGGCGCTGCCGTTGAACGCATGCGCGATGCCACCCAACTCCGGCGCGCGACGCAGGTGCTTGAGCAGGCTGTCGGCGGAGCGGCGCACGTGCAGCAGCACCGGCAGGCCGGCGGCACGCGCCAGCGCGAGCTGCCGCACGTAGAAGTGCTCCTGCTTCGCGCGGTCCAGCCCCGGCACGAAGTGGTCCAGCCCGATCTCTCCGACGGCCACCAGCCGGGGGTCGTCGCGGTGCGCCGCCAGCGCCTCGCGCAGCGTATCGAGCGCGGCATCGTCGAGCGGTCCGGTGTACATCGGGTGGATGCCCAGCGCATAGGCCAGCCCGTGGCGGTGCGCCAGGTCCCGCACGGTGTCGAAGTCGAACGGCGCGACCGCCGGCAGCACGATCTGCACGACCCCGGCGTGGCGCGCGCGCTCGACCACGGCCACCCGATCGGCGTCGAACTCCGGCGCGTCGAGGTGGCAGTGGGTGTCGGTCCACCCGGCGGGCGCTGTGGGCGTGGCCATGGCGACATTAGACCGCGGGCCGCGCCGGCGCCCACCGGCCGCCGACGGGCGCCGCCGTTCTGTGGGTATTCCTGGGGCCGCAGCGGCCGGGCTCGCCCCTACCCTAGCGCGTTTGTTGGCGTCACACGGCCCGAGCAGCCCCAAAGGAGACCCCGGATGAGCGATTTCTACGGCGACGCACAGCGCCAGCTTCAGGACCGGTTCGACAGCCGCGCGCTGGCGGACCGTCTCACCGACCTGATCATTCACGACGAAGTACAGGACGACGAGCGCGGCTTCATCGAGAGCCGCGACATGTTCTTCCTCGCCTCGGTCGGCGCCGACGGCCAGCCGTCCTGCTCCTACAAGGGTGGCGCGCCGGGCTTCGTGCGGGTGGTCGACGCCAAGACGCTGGCGTTTCCCAGCTACGACGGCAACGGCATGTTCCTGTCGACCGGCAACATCCGCGCGACCGCGAAGATCGGCCTGCTGTTCATCGACTTCGAGACCCCGCACCGCCTGCGCGTGCACGGCGAGGCCTCGATCGCCGACGACGACCCCCTGAAGGCCCACTACCCGGGCGCCGAGCTGGTGGTGCGGCTGGCGATCTCGTCGATCTTCGTCAACTGCCCGCGCTACATCCACCGCTACCAGAAGCTCGGGACCTCGAAGTACGTGCCGCAGGCCGCCTGCGAGGCGCCGCTGGCGCAATGGAAGCGGATCGACCTGGTGCAGGACGTGCTGCCGGCGCAGGACGTGGCCCGCGTTCCGGCGGCGGGCGGGGTGATCGACTTCGGCAACTACCTGGGCAAGGTGGCGGCCGGCGACGGCTGAGGACTCAGGCGTCCAGCTGCGCCGCCTTCGCCAGCGCGCGCAGCAGCCCGCGGTTGATCTCCCCCGGGTCGGTGAACAGGCCGTCGCAGGCTTCTCGGATCGCGTCCAGCGCATTGCCCTCGACCGCACGCACCAGCGTGCAGTACGGGGCATAGGGACCGGACTCCTCGGCCAGAGCCTGGTACACCCGCTCGGGCACCGGGATCGTGCTCAGCAACTCCGAGAACGGCTGCTTGAACATGCGGTCGAGCAGCGAGAACACGCCACAGATGAAGAGCTCGTTGCGCATTTCCTCGTCGCCGAGGTTGCGCACCATCTCCTCCATCAGCATGCCCCGGCGCACGGCGGCGAACATCACCGGCTTGAGGTTGGTGTCCTTGCTGCCGGTGGCCAGCAGCAGCGCCAGCCAGCGCTTGAGCCGGCTGTAGCCCAGCATCATGATGGCGTGGCGGAACGAGCTGATCTCCACGCTCAGTCCGAAGGCCGGCGAGTTGATGTAGCGCATCAGCTTGAAGGCCAGCGTCGGGTCGCGCCGCAGCGTGTCCTCGAGCTTCTCGATCGGTTCCTGCTGGTCGACCCGGTGGATCAGCTCGACCATCACCTGCAGATCCGGCGTCGCCGCCTTGGGGTCCTTCTCCTTGCTGACCGAGGAGTGCGCGATCGCATCGTCCATCGGCCATCCGAGCACGGCGACCGCGCCGCGCCCGAACGAAGCCTCCATGTCGACGAGGGTGTTCACGCCCGACTGCACGTAGCCGATGCTGCGCGTGACACCGGCGGCCGGTGCGGTTTCACCGACACGGCGGTCGTCGGCCAGGTCGACGATCGAGTAGCGGAAGCACGGCAGCACCTCGCGCGGCAGTTCGCGCAGCGGCCGGCCCTTGATGAGCAGCGTGCTGCCGCGTGCATGCAGGTCCCGGATGGCCTGGGTGTGCGCCTCGTCGCCGGCCATGAAGGCCGGGATCTCGATCATCACGTTCGGGGTCGGCTGCGCCTGCAGCAGGCCGGTCAGCAGGTTCTCGCTGACGACGTTCAGCGACACCTGGCCTCCGCCTTCGGGCCACACGGCGGCCACCTCCTCCAGCAGGCCGGCCGCGTCGAGCTCGGCACCGGGCTGCAGCGGAAACACCGTCAGACGGGTCGCGCTGACGATGCGCTGCCGGTCGATCATCGGGGAGTAGCTCAGCGCGACCTGGCCAAGGAGGGAGTCACTCACGAAAGGGTCTCCGCAGACGAATCACACATTGAGGTATTGGAACAGCGACAGGTTCTGCACCGAAGCATAGGACTTCAACGCCGCCTCGTAGCCGGTCTGTTGTTTCTGGAACGTGGAAATCGCCTCGACCATGTCGAGATCTTCCGCTTGCGAGCGGTCGGTCTTCGCTGCGAGCTTCTGGCCGCTGAGCCGCTCGGCGGCCCGGTCGATGCGGTTCAGCGTCTCGCCCGCCACGGCGCGCTGCGCCGTCAGCTTGGCACTGGACGCGTCGATGTCGCGCAGCGCGGTGGCCACCGACTGCGCGATCTGGCCATTGTTGCGCCCCCCCGTCTCCAGCTCGGTCGCTGCGCGGTCGAGCACGTCGAAGACGCTGAGCGAGGCCGACGAAGGCGTGAGGTCGAAGCTGTCGGCGTCGGCCGGCGCGCCGGTCACGGTGACCGACAGGCCGTCGATCTCGATCGCCTGCCCGCTCTGGTAGGGCACGTTGGTCAGCGCGGTCGGATTGCCGTCGCGCAGCACGGTGTAGGTCGTCACGCCGCCGGCGACGGTGAAGCTCAGGCTGTACGGATCACCGGTCGCGGCCGACGGATCGATGACGCTGCCGGCATCGATCCACGCGGTGCCGCTCTGCTGGGTGGCGTTGGTCACGAACACACCGTTGCCGCTGGACGCCTGCAGCCAGGTGCTGCGGCCATCCATCGTCAGCGGCAGCGGTTCGGTGGACGGCGCGCCGGTTTCGCCCGATACGCCGCGGAACTGCACGCCGGCCGGCGTGTCGACGAACGGCGGGCTGCTCGCGCCCTGCCCTGCGAACAGGTAACTGCCGGCACCGTCGGGGCTGTTGGCGATGGTCAGCAGCTCGGCCCGCATCTGGCGCAGGCTGATCGCGAGGTTGGCGCGCTCGGCATCGCTGTAGCTGGCGTTGCCGGCCGATACCACGGTGTCGCGAGCCTGCTGGAGCAGGCCCAGCGCATCGCCGAGCGTCGACTCGGTCTGGCTCACGGCGTTCATGCTGGCGTCGATGGCGCGCTGGGTCGCGGCGCTGCGCGCCTCGACGGCGAGCGCGCGCTCGGCCCGGGCAGCGGCCGTCGGGTCGTCGCTGGCGCGGTTGACGCGTTTCAGGCTGCTCATCTGCTCCTGGCTGCGGCTCAGTTCCTGGGCTCGGCGCTGCAGGTTGGCGATGGTGGCGTCGTAGGTGCTGGATGTGCTCACGCGCATGGAGGAATCCTCGTCGTATCGGTCGGTCAGCGAGCGGCGACGCTGAGCAGGGTGTCGAACACGCTCTGCGCCACCTGCAAGACCTTGGCCGCGGCCTGGTAAGCCTGCTGGAACTGGATGAGCCGCGCGGCTTCCTCGTCGAGGTTCACGCCGGACACGCCGGCGCGCGCCGCCTCGGCATTGGTCGCCACCGCGGTGGAGATGTTGCTCGACGAGCGGGCGCTCTGCACTCGCACGCCGATGTCCGCCATCGCGCTCGCGTAGGCGCTGGTGATGCTTTCGCCCGCCGACACGACGCCCCCGGACAGCAGTTCCTCGCCGACGAGTCCTGCGTCGCGCAGCGCCAGCAGCGACAGCGCGTTGCCGTTGTTCGCGGCCGGGAACGTGGTCGGCGCGACCTGCAGCGTGTCGCCGCTGCGCGGTACCCCTGCCAGCGTGAGCTCGAAGCCGTTCAGCGCGATCGTCGATCCCGCGGTCCAGGTGCCGGTGCCGCTGCTGACCACCGCATTGCTGGCGTCGCGCAGCTCCCAGTCGTAGTTGCCGCTGTCGTCGGTGAAGCTGATGTTGGCGGTCTGCGTCGGGTTCAGCGCGGTGCTCGCGACGGTGAGCGTGCCCACCGTCGCGGTGCCGCTGTTGCCGGCGCCCACCGTGGCGACCACCGGCGACGACGCGGCGATGCCGTTCGGGTTGTTGAGCACCCGCGCCATGCTCTGCGCGGCCTGGCTGACCGGCTGCAGCAGGAAGCGGTCGGTCGCGCCCGGCGCCGGCGTGCCGATGTCGATGGTGAAGCCGTCGATCGTGTCACCGTCGGCGACGCTGCGCGTCAGGCCGTCGCTCAGCCGCGTCAGGAAATACTGCCCCGGCGTGCCGGCGTCGACGCGCAGTTCGTAGTCGCTGGCCTGCAGGCGCTTGGAGTCCGCCACCGTGATCGAGACCGACGACAGGAAGTTGCCGCTCGCGTCGCGGGCATTGGTCGATGCCGGCAGGGCCGCGGGCGCAGCGAGCGCGAACAGCGGCGCACCGCTGCCCGCCGGCTGCCCCAGGTCCAGGCCGAGCGCCTGCTGGCGGTTCACCGCGCCGGCGATCGCGCTGGCCAGCTGGCCGATCATCGCGCGTGCGTCGGCCAGGTCCTCGTTCTGGAAGGCCAGCAGGCCGGGCAGCTTGCCCGACACCAGCGCGTCCTCGGGCAGCAGGCGGTCGCCGCCGGCCTCGCTGATCGCCAGGCGCACCTTGGAGGCGTCGTAGGTGTCCGGCACGACCTTGAGCTGCAGGGCATTGCTGCCGAGCACCAGCCGCTGCCCCCCGCCGACGAAGACGCCCAGCGAGCCGTCGTCGGCCTCGATGGTGGTGACCTGCACGTAGCTGCCGATCTCGCTGATGAGCTGGTCGCGCTGGTCGAGCAGGTCGTTCGGCGTGTGGCCGCCGCCCTGCGCCGCGGCGATCTGGCGGTTGATGTCGGCGACGCGCTTGGCCAGCGTGTTGACCACCGTGATCGAGTTCTTCACGTCCTCGGTCACGCCACTCTGCAACGCGTCGAGCTGGCTGTCGGCAGCGCGGAAGCGCGAGGCCAGTTCCTCCGCACGCGCCAGCACCACCTGACGCGCCGAGGCATCCTGCGGCCGGTTGGCCACGTCGACGAAGGCATTGAGCAGGTCACCCGCGGCATAGCCGAGGCCGGACTCGCCGGTCGGGAACACCTTCTCGAGCCGCTCCAGTTGCTCGAGCCGCGCCGCGTCGCGCGCGGCCTGGGACTTCGACATCGAGGCGTCGCGCGTCAGGAAGGCGTCGCTCGCCCGCGTGACCGTCTGCACGTTCACGCCCTGCCCGAAGAAGCCGGCACCGGTCGACTGCCCGCCGGCGGTCCCGAGTTCGACCTGCTGACGCGAGTAGCCCGGCGTGTTGGCGTTGGCGATGTTGTTGCCGATCGTCTGCAGCGTCGCGTAGTTCGCGAACATCGCGCGCGTGCCGAGGGACATCAGGCCGGCCATGTGCTTCTCCTCACGCGGTCAGCGTGCGCTGCAGGCGCAGCGTGGTGTTGATGACGCGGCCGAGCTTCGCGGCATAGGCCGGGTCGGTGGCATAGCCGGCGCGCTGCAGGTTCACCGCGAAGCCTTGCGCAGTGCCGCCCTGCTCCACCACCTTGGCGTAGCGCGGGCTGTTCTTGATGAGGTTCGCGTAGTCGCGGAAGGCGTCTTCGGGCGTCGCGTACGCGCGGAATTTCGCCTTCACCTTCTGCGGCTGGCCGTTCACGTACTCGGTCGTCGTGACCTCGGTGACGGCACCCTTCCAGCTGGTACCGGCCTTGATGCCGAACACGTTGTGGCTGCTGCTGCCGTCGGCGTTCTTGATCTCGCGCTGGCCCCAGCCCGATTCGTGTGCGGCCTGGCTCAGGATGAAGGCGGCGGGAATGCCGGTCTCGGCCTCGGCCTGCTCGGCGGCCGTGTTGTGGCGTGCGACGAAGTCCTGCGCCCGCGATGCGCCGGGCAGGCGGTTCCAGACCTGCGCGCCTGCGGCACCGGCGGCCTGCGCCGCAGGCGCCGTGGTGGCGGCGACCTTGCCGTTGAGTTGCTGCTCGAGCTGCCGCGCGATCTGGGCGCTCAACCCGCCGGGCAGGCCGGTGAGCTTCTGCGCGAACTGGGTGTCGAGCAGCTCGGTGCCCATCTGGGTTCCCGAGTTGTCGAGCATGCCGCTGGACATCGTGGCCTGGCGCATGCTCTTCATCAGCTGCTGCATGAACAGCGCCTCGAACTGCTTCGCCGTCTCCTTGATCGCCGCACGCGGGTCGGCGCTCGCGTTCGCCTGCAGCGAGCGCAGCGCGTTGGCGTCGAGGCCGACGGTCGATTTCACGTCAGATCACCTCGAGCTCGGCGTTCAGCGCGCCTGCCGCCTTGATGGCCTGCAGGATCGCCAGCAGCTCCTGCGGCGTCGCGCCGAGCGAGTTCAGCGCCTTCACGACGTCGGTGAGTTGCGTGCCGGCCGGCAACTGGATCAACGAGCCGGCGTCCTGCTTGATCGAGATGTCGGCGCGTTCGGCCACCACGGTCTGGCCGCTCGACAGCGGCCCCGGCTGGCTGATGACCGGCTGGGAGCTGATCGTGACCGACAGGTTGCCGTGCGCCACCGCGCAGGGGTTGAGCGTGACGGACTGGTTCACCACCACCGAGCCGGTGCGGGCGTTGACGACCACGCGCGCGGCGGGTGCGGCCAGGTCGATCGGCAGGTTCTCGATGTCGGCCAGGAAGGCCACGCGCGCATTCGCGTCGGCCGGCATCAGCACGCGCACCGTGCGGCCGTCCAGCGCCTGGGCGGTGTTCGCGCCCATCTTGCCGTTGATCACGCGTGCCACTTCGCGCGCGGTCGAGTAGTCGGTGGCGTTGAGGTCGAGCTGGATCGCGTCGCCCTGCGCCAGCGGGGTCGGCACGCCGCGTTCCACGGTGGCGCCGCCGGGCACCCGGCCCGCGTTGAGCGTGTTGACCTGGACCTTGGAGCCGCCCGCCGAGGCGCCCGCGCCGCCGATGATCAGGTTGCCCTGCGCCAGCGCATAGATCTGTCCATCGGCGCCGCGCAGCGGCGTGACGACGAGCGTGCCGCCGCGCAGGCTCTTGGCATTGCCCATCGAGGACACGTTGATGTCGATCTGCTGGCCCGGCTGAGCGAACGGCGGCAGCGAGGCGGTGACCATCACCGCAGCGACGTTGCGCAGCTGCACGCTGGTGCCAGGCGGCACCGTGACGCCCAACTGCTGCAGCATGGCGTTGAGGCTCTGCGTCGTGAACGGGGTCTGGGTGGTCTGGTCGCCGGTGCCGTCGAGACCGACGACGAGGCCGTAGCCGATCAGCTGGTTGGATCGCACGCCCTGTACGGCGGCCACTTCCTTCAGGCGTGCGGCCTGGGCATCGACCGGCCACCAGACGGCCGCGCTGGCGATGAACAGGCTGAACGCGATCAGCAGGCGCAGCAGCAGGTCGGCGCGCTGTTCAGCAGGGAGGAAGGGGCGGTGCATGGTGGTGGCTTTCCCGGGGGGATGCCACCATTCTGGAAAACTTTAGAGCGGGAGAACGTTCAAAAAGAAGCGTCCCAACCAGCCTATTCCCTGCGCTTCGGCCTGGGCGCCGCGGCCGCGCTGCTCGATGCGCACGTTCGCGATCTGCGCCGACGCAACGGCGTTGCCGGGTTGGATGGCCCGCGGATCGACCTGGCCGGAGAAGCGCAGCACGTCGACATGCTGGTTCACGCCGATCTGCTTCTCGCCGCTGATGACGAGGTGGCCGTTCGGCAGCACGTTGATCACGGTGGCCGTGATGGTGCCGCTGAAGGTGTTGGCGCTGGCCGTCGTTCCCTTGCCCTCGAAAGCCTGCTCGTTGCTGCCGGTGGCCGAGGCGCGCTTGAAGGAGTTGGGCGCGAAGAAGGGCAGCGCCGAGATGCTGCCGTTGACCGAGCCGTTCTTGTCGATGCTGCTGGTGGACTGCTGGCTGGCCGCGACCTTCTCCACGATCTGCACCGTGATCGTGTCGCCGATCAGGCGCGCGCGGTGGTCCTCGAACAGCGGCCGGTAGCTGGCGCCCTGGAAGATCGCGCCATTGTTGACCGGCGGCGCGACCACGGCCTGCGGCAGCACCGGCGAGGTGTCGGCGATATCGACCTTGGGCGTCATCGCCTGGCAGCCGAACAGCAGGACGAGCGGCGTCAGCGAAGCGACACGGCGGAGGACGAACGACATGGGATCGCCTTTCAGGCTCACAGCTGGGCCAGCTTCTGCAGCATCTGGTCCGAAGTCTGGATGGCCTTGGAGTTGAGCTCGTAGGCACGCTGGGTCTGGATCATCGCGACCAGCTCCTCGACCACGTTGACGTTGCTGCCTTCGACGAAGCCCTGGGCGATCGCGCCCAGGCCATTGCTGTCCGGCGCGCCGGCGTTCGGCGTGCCCGAGGCCGCGGTCTCGGTGTAGAGGTTCTCGCCGCGCGGCTCCAGGCCGGCCGGGTTCACGAAGCTGGCGAGCTGGATCTGGCCGACCGTCTGCGCGGCCGCCTGGCCGGGCAGCGTGACGCTCACGTTGCCGTCGGCGCCGATGGTCACGTTCTGGGCGTTGGCCGGGATGGTGATGCCGGGCTGCACGACGTAGCCGTTGTTGGTGACCAGCTGGCCCTGCGCGCTGACCTGGAAGGCGCCGTCGCGGGTGTAGCCGGTGGTGCCGTCGGGCAGCTGGATCTGGAAGAAGCCCTGGCCCTTGACCGCGAGATCCAGCGGGTTCGTGCTCTGCTGCAGCGAGCCCTGGCTGAACTGGCGAGAGGTGGCGACGGCGCGCGTGCCCAGGCCGAGCTGCAGGCCGGTGGGCAGCTGCGTCTGCTCGGAGCTGTTGGCACCCGGCTGGCGGATGGTCTGGTACATCAGGTCCTCGAACACCGCGTGCGAACGCTTGTAGCCGTTCGTCGCGCTGTTGGCGAGGTTGTGCGAGATGTGGTCCAGCTGGGTCTGCTGGGCTTCCATCCCGGTCTTCGAGATCCAAAGGGAACGCATCATGGCGGGGGACTCCTCATCGACCGATCATGACGGCGATGAAGGCCGGCGAGCCCCGGATAAGGGCCCGCTTCGGGCCCCAGTTCCGCGCCGCAGCGGCGCGGGGTCAGGCCGGACGCACCGCGGGTACGCCGAGCTCGCGGCCGACGGCGGTGCGCGCGTAGAAGTAGTTGCGGCGGGCCCGGTCGCTCAGCGCGTCGGTGTCGACGTGGCCGGCGGCATCGCAGGGGAAGACGTAGCCGCGCCCCTCGTCGAACAGCGAGCGAAAGCGCAGCAGGAAGCCGGTTGCGGCGACGGTTGCCGTCGGCAGATGGGCCATGAAGATCACTCCTCGTATCGACCGGGCGGTCGAAACGATCCGCCCGATCGGACCCGAGCAGGGACCGTGCCAGCAACTGCCTCCCCCGCCGCAGCGGTGCACGACGGCGAGGAGGCCGTCAACGCTCGGCCTCGCGAGCGCGCCGAGATCAGCCGTTCATCGACAGCAGCTGGCTGGCGGCCTTCTCGTCGCCCTCGGCCGTCTGCAGCATCTTCATCTGGCTCTCGAACTGGCGCGCGGCGGCGATCATCGCCACCATGTTCTCGATCGGGTTCACGTTGCTGCCCTCGAGCGTGCCTTCGGCCACGCGGGCGTTCGGGTCGACCGGCAGGTCGCCGTCGGCGGCGCGGAACAGGCCGTCATCGCCGCGCTGGAGCGCAGCCTCGGGCGTCACGAGCTTGAGGCGACCGACCGACGTGACGCCGCCGTTGGCCTGCTTGACGCTGACCGTGCCGTCGGCGGCGATCTGCGGCGTGGAGTTTGCGGGCAGCGCGATCGGACCGCCGTCGCCCAGCACCGTGAGGCCGCCGGAGGTCTTCAGCGTGCCCTCGGCGTCGACCTGCAGCGAGCCCATGCGGGTGTAGGCCTCGGTGCCATCGAGCCCCTGCACGGCCAGCCAGGCGTTGCCCTGCATGGCGACGTCGAGCGCCCGGCCGGTGGAGGCCATCGGGCCGGGGGTGGGATCGTAGCCGGTGGTGGTCTCGAGCGAGTAGACGCGCGTGCTGGCGCCGTCGCCACGCACCGGCACGGCGCGAAAGGCCTGCAGCTCGGCGCGGAAGCCGGTGGTCGAGGCATTCGCGAGGTTGTTCGCGAGCGTCTCCTGCCGCTGCATCGTCGCCTTCGCGCCCGACATCGACAAGTAGATCATCCGGTCCATCGCGACTCCTCAGTGTCCGCTGCGATCAGCGCAGGTTGACCAGCGTCTGCATCATCGAGTCCTGCGTCTTCACGGTCTGCGCATTGGCCTGGTAGACGCGTTGCGCGGTGATCATGTTGACCAGCTCGCCGGTCAGGTCGATGTTGCTTTCCTCCAGCGCGCCGGACTGCAGCACGCCGAAGTTGCCGTCGCCGGCCGCACCGACCACCGGGTCGCCGGAGGTGAAGGTGGTGGCCCAGACGTTGTTGCCCAGCGGCTGCAGGCCCTGCGGATTGCGGAAGTTGGCGAGCTCGAGCTGGCCGCCCGGCTTGGACTGGCCGTTGCTGTAGCGCGCCATGATCACGCCGTTGGCCTCGATCGAGATGCCCGACAGCTGGCCCGGCGCGTAGCCGGTCTGCGACATGTCGGTCACGCCGAAGCCCGAGCCGTACTGCGTCGCGCTCGTCACGTCGAGCTCCACGCCCGTGATCGGCAGCGTGGTGCCGCCGCTCGCGTTGGTGGTGCTGGGGATGTCGATCGCCACCGCACCGACCGGCGCGGTCGGCGCCGAGCCGTTGGTCGGGAACTGCATCGTGGTGCTCGGCAGCGCCGCGCCGGTGCCGTCGACGCTGATCGGCGTGCCGTTCGCGGTCACGTACACGTCCCACTGGTCGGTGCCCGACTTCTGGAAGTAGTAGGTCAGCGCCACGTCCTGCCCCTTGGCGTCGTACACCGTGACCGAGGTGGCGTTGTTGTAGGTCGCCGGATCGTCGAAGTCGATGCTGCCGGTCGCCGGCGTGGTGACGGCCTGGCGTGCGTCGAGGTTCATCTCGATCTCGATGCGGTCGGTCGCACGCGGCGCGATGCCGGCCGTCGGCAGCTGGATCGCCTGGGCCTGGCCCGGCACGATCACGCCCTGGCCGTCGGCCGGGTAGCCCAGCAGCTTGTAGCCCGAGTTGTTGACGATGAAGCCTTCGCGGTCGATCTTGAACTGGCCGTTGCGGGCGTACATGGTCGGGTTCTTGCCGTCGCTCACCTGGAAGAAGCCCGAGCCGTTGATCGCCAGGTCCATCGGATTGTCGGTGGTGGTGATGTTGCCCTGCGTGAACTGCTGGGCCACGGTCTCCAGGTTCACGCCGATGCCGACCATGTTGGTGCCCGAGCCGTTCAGCGCGTTGGCGTACACGTCGCCGAACTCGGCGCGCGAGCTCTTGGCGCCGAAGGTCGATGCGTTGGCGACGTTGTTGCCGATGATCTCGAGGTTCTTGCTGGCGGCGTTCAGACCGGACAGACCTTGCTGGAAGCTCATGGGGATTTCCTCTTCGGTAGGGGACGGCAGTCGCGGCTCAGGAGATGGCCTTGACCTGGGTGTAGGGGATCGAGCCGCCGAACAGCAGCTCCAGGTTCAGGGTGTCGCCGCTGGTCGAGACGGCCTTCACGAGATCGGTGGTGAGCGGCGTGGCGGTCAGCGTCGTGCCGCCGGACTTCGCGGTGACGCGAAAGCTCATGCCGTCGGTGCTGGTGCCGGTCGGTGCGGTCCATTCGAAGCCGCTGCGGCCGGCCGAGGCAGCACCCACATTGATCGTGTCGACCACGCGGCCGCTCGGCGAGAGGATCTCGACCTTCACGCTGTCGGCGGCGTTGGCGAGCTCGAAGCCGCCGGCCGTCGTGCCGTCCTCTCCGAAGTGCAGCTTGCTGCCCTCCATCAGCACGGTGTGGCCCACCAGGCCGGCGCCCTGCAGCACCTGCGAAGACAACATCTGGCTCGACAGCGACTTCACGGTCTGGTTCAGCGTGCTGATGCCGGTCACGGTGTTGATCTGCGCGATCTGGCTGGTGACCTGCGCGTTGTCCATCGGATTCATCGGATCCTGGTTCTTCATCTGCGTGACGAGCAGCTTGAGGAAACGTTCGGATCCGTCGTCCGTCTTCGTGGTGGTGCTGCCGTTCAATGCGTCGTAGACGCTGGACGAACTGTTGGTGACGGGGGCGGTGGCCATGGCGGGTCCTGTTCAGGAAGTCAGCGTTACTGGCCCATCTGCAGCGTCTTCAGCAGCAGGGTCTTGGCGGTGTTCATCACTTCGATGTTGTTCTGGTACGAACGCGAGGCCGAGATCATGTTGACCATCTCCTCCACCGCATTGACGTTGCTGTAGGTCACGTAGCCGTCGGCATCGGCCTGCGGATGCTTGGGATCGAGCACCTTGCGGCCGGGGGCGTTGTCTTCCGTGACCTGCGAGACCTGCACGCCGGCGGCGGTACCGGCTTCGCCGGGCTGCTGGAAGGGCAGCGTCTGGAACACCACCTGGCGCGCCTTGTAGGCCTTGCCATCGGGGCCGGCCACGGTGTCGGCGTTGGCCAGGTTGGAAGCCACGACGTTGAGCCGCTGGCTCTGCGCGCTCACCGCGCTGCCGCTCACGTTGAAGATGTTCAACATCGACATGATCGTTCCCCTTACTGGCCGGTGATCGCGCTGAGCATGGTGCGCACGCTGCCGTTGATGAAGCGCAGCGTGGCCTCGTAGTGCACCGCGTTGTCGGCGAAGGCCGCGCGTTCGCGGTCCATGTCGACCGTGTTGCTGTCCAGGTTGGTCTGGCTCGGCGTGGCGTACTTCAGCCCGGCTTCGCTGCGCGCACCGGCGGCCGGGCTCAAGTGCCCGGTCTGCGTGGCCGATAGCGCATTGCCGGGCGTTGCTGAGCCGGTGGCCTCGCGCAGCGCGGCACCGAAGTCCATGTCGCGGGCCTGGTAGCCCGGGGTGTCGGCATTGGCGATGTTGCTCGCGATCAGGCGCTGGCGCTCCGACCTCAGCAGCAGCGCCTGGGTCTGGAAGTTCAGCGAGTTCGTGAGTCGGTCCATCATGATGAGGTGCCCGGACGGATGGCCACGCTTGGGTGGCGATGGTTGGCATTCTTGGTCGTGACCGTCTGAAACATTAGCGGGAATAGGACCCTCTTCCCCGCTCAATTCCCGGCTCGCCGATGCAGGCCGCCCTCTAAAGTCCTGCTCGATGAAGCCGAACGCCGTCCCCGCCGCCCTCGCCCTGTGCCTGCTCCTGCTGGCCGCTGCGACCGCGTCGCTGCCCGCCCGGGCGCAGGACGCCGCGGCCACCGCCGTGCTGGCCGAACAGGTGCGCAGCCTGGCCCTGAAGAGCTCGCAGCCGGCCGCCGGCCTGCGGGTCGAGGTCGAGGCCGGCGCGCTCGACCCCCGCCTCAAGCTGGCCCCCTGCCAGCAGATCGAACCCTATCTGCCGACCGGCTTCAAGCCCTGGGGCCGCACGCGCGTCGGCCTGCGCTGCCTGCAGGGTGCGACCAAGTGGAACGTCTACCTGCCGATCACCGTCAAGGTGTTTGGCCGTGCACTGGTCGCCGCCAGCGCGCTGCCGGCCGGCACCGTGCTGACCGCCGCCGACCTGCGCGAGGCCGAGATCGACCTCGCGGCCGACCCGGCCGCCGCCCTCACCGATCCGCAAGAGGCCGTCGGCCGCTCGCTGCTGCGCATGGTGAGCGCCGGCGAGGACCTGCGCCAGAACCTGTTGCGCGCCCGCCAGTGGTTCGCCGCCGGCGAGACCGTGCAGTTGGTCGCCGTCGGTCCCGGTTTTTCCGTCCAGAGCGAAGGCCAGGCGATCACGCCCGGCCTCGACGGCAGCCCGGTGCGTGTGCGCACCGAGAGTGGCCGCATCGTCACCGGCCTGCCGGTGGGCGAGCGGCGCGTCGAGTTGCGGCTGTGATCCGCGTCTGAACCCGGAGCTTGCCGTGCACCCCTCTCGCTGTTACAAAAGAATCTCTCAAGTTCGACGAACCCTCGTCGATACCGCTGGGATGTTGAACCGTCCGGGGGCGCTGCCCTTGGTCTGCAGGAGCCCGTCATGAAGATCGGTCAAACCTCCACGCCCGCTGCCGACGCCGCGATCCTGGCCCGTTCCAACGCCGAAGCCGGCGCTGCCGCCGCCAAGGCGCGTGTCGCCCAGGCCGCCGATGCCGGCACCAGCACGGTGGAGCTCTCCAGCACCGCGACGGAGTTGCTGGCCGGCGCCAGCAGCCCGGAGTTCGACGCCGCCAAGGTGGAGCGCATGAAGCAGGCGATCGCCGACGGCTCGTTCAAGGTGAACGCCGACGTCATCGCCGACAAGCTGATCGCCAACGCGCAGGAAATGCTCGACGCCGTGAAGCGCTGAGCCCGCCCCTCCGCATGCCCTCGTCCTTGCCCACCAGCCTCCCATGCAGACCGATCTGAGCTCCGCCCCGTTGCGCGCGTCTGCGCCCCAGATCCTCGAGGCCGCGATCGCCGACGTCGAGCAACGCCTCGCCGCGCTGGCGCTGACGCTGCTCGAGCGCGACAGCCGCGGTGTCGACACGGCCGCCGTCGAACTGCAGCGCGCCCTGGCCACCGCCCTCGACTGCTTCGGCCGCAACCGCGGCCCGATCCCCGCGGCCTTGCGCCAGCGCCTGGCACAGGCCAGCGGCCAGGTCGCCTCGCAACGCGACACGCTGGCGCGGGCCACCGCGGCCCTCGACCGCGCGATCGAGGTGCTGATCCCGCGCGAAGCGGCCGTCTACAACGCGCGCGGCGCGGCAGCTCTGGCCGCGCACAGCGGGGTGGTGAAGGCCTGAGTTCCCGCGAACACCCGGCCTCCTAGCGGCGCTCCTCGGAGCGCCGTTTGCATTCCGGGCTGTTCCAGGCCCGCGGCCGGAAAAGCACGGTCCCCGCCCTGCTTATCTCGCTCAAGTTTTCGCGGCCGCCCGGAAGAATCCTCCTTCAGGACTCTTCCGAGGAACCATGGCCGATCAAGGCGCCCAAGACCGCAACCTGCCCGCGTCAGAACGCAAGCTGAAGAAGGCGCGCGAAGACGGGCAGGTGCCGCGTTCGCGCGACCTCGGTCACTTCGCGGCCGTGGCGGCCGGCGTCGCCCTGCTGGCGGCAATGGCGCCCACGGCCACCGGCTGGATGACGCGGCTGCTGCAGAGCGGCCTGCGCTTCGATGCCGGCACCCTGGACAGCACCGCCAGCATGTCCGAGCGCCTGGCCGAACTGGGCACCCAGTTCGCGTGGGCGATGCTGCCGGTCGGCGCGGTGATGGTGCTGGCGGCCCTGGCCAGCGGCCTGGCGGTCGGCGGCTGGAACTTCACGCTCAAGCCGATCGAGCCCAAGTTCAGCAAGCTCAATCCGCTGACCGGCCTGCCCCGCATGCTGTCGGCCGACCGTCTGGTGGACACGGTGCGCAGCTGCGTGCTGGCGCTGGTGATCGGCCTGGTCGGCGCCTTCTACCTGTCTCAGAACGTCTACCAGTTCACCACCACGCTGACGCTGCCGCTGCCCACGGCACTGGCCCAGGCCGGCAGCGACGTGCTCTACGGCTTGATGTTCCTGCTGCTCGCGCTGGCGGTGTTCGCCATGGTGGACGTGCCGCTGCAGCGCTTCCAGCATGCGAAGCGGCTGAAGATGAGCCACCAGGAAATGAAGCAGGAGCACAAGGAGAACGAGGGCAACGTCGAGGTCAAGGCCAAGGTCAAGGCGCGCATGCGCGAGATGGCCAACCGCCGCATGCTCGCGGCCGTGCCGAAGGCCGACCTGGTGGTGATGAACCCGACCCACTACGCCGTCGCCCTGAAGTACGAGGAAGGCCGTGGCGGCGCCCCGCGCGTCGTCGCCAAGGGCGCCGACCTGATCGCCCTGCGCATCCGCGACCTCGCCAAGGAGTCCAAGGTGCCGGTGCTGCAGGCACCGGTGCTGGCCCGAGCCCTGTACGCGCACGCCGAACTCGACCGCGAGATCCCGATCGCGCTCTACACCGCGGTAGCCCAGGTGCTGGCCTACGTGTACCAGCTGCGCGCGGCGCTGGCCGGCAAGGCACCGCTGCCGGGCGAGCTGCCCGAGCTGCCGGTGCCCGCCGAACTCGACCCGCACAACAAACCGTCTTCCGCTGATGGAGCCCTCGCATGACGTCACTGACCCCCATCGGAGCTGAGCGGGCCGAGCGCCGGGCCGCTCCCAAGCCGGCCCGCACACCCAGGGCCACGAAGGGGCCCCTCGTGGCCCCCGGGGGACGAACGGCGTACCCGCCGGTCGGGGGGCTGTCATGAACCCGATGCTCTCCCAAGTCCAGGCCTGGCTGGGGCCCAACGCCCGCATGATCCGCAGTCTCGCGGTGCCGTTGCTGGTGCTGATGGTGCTGGCGATGATGGTGCTGCCGCTGCCACCGCTGGCGCTGGACCTGCTGTTCACCTTCAACATCGCGCTGGCGCTGATGGTGATGATGGTGTCGGCCTACATGGTCAAGCCGCTGGACTTCTCGGCCTTCCCGGCGGTGATCCTGCTGACGACGCTGCTGCGGCTGTCGCTGAACGTGGCCTCGTCGCGCGTGGTGCTGATGGAAGGCCACACCGGCCCCGGCGCGGCCGGCGCGGTGATCGAGAGCTTCGGCCACTTCCTGATCGGCGGCAACTTCGCGGTCGGCATCATCGTGTTCGCGATCCTGGTGGTCATCAACTTCATCGTGGTGACCAAGGGCGCCGAGCGCATCGCCGAGGTCGGCGCGCGCTTCACCCTGGACGCGATGCCCGGCAAGCAGATGGCGATCGACGCCGACCTGAACGCCGGCCTGATCGACGAGAAGGAGGCCAAGCGCCGCCGCCTCGAGGTGGGCAACGAGGCCGAGTTCTTCGGCTCCATGGACGGCGCCAGCAAGTTCGTGCGCGGCGACGCGATCGCCGGCATGCTGATCCTGTTCATCAACATCGTCGGCGGCTTCATCATCGGCGTGGTCCAGCACGACCTCAGTGCCGGCAAGGCCGCCGACAGCTACATCCTGCTGGCGATCGGCGACGCGCTGGTGGCGCAGATCCCGGCCCTGCTGATCTCGGTCGCCGCAGCGATGGTGGTGTCGCGCGTCGGCAAGGAGCAGGACGTCGGCGAGCAGATCATGGGCCAGATGTTCAAGACGCCCAAGTCGATGGGCATCGTGGCCGGCGTGATCGGGCTGCTGGGCGTGATCCCGGGCATGCCGCATTTCGTGTTCCTGCTGATCGCGAGCGCGCTCGGCTACATCGCATGGCTGATGCACCAGCGCGAGCAGCGCGCCAAACTGGCGCCGCCCCGGCCGGCCGCCGCAGCCGGACCGGCCCCCGACGCCGAGGCGAGCTGGGACGACCTGCAGCCGGTCGACACGCTGGGTCTGGAAGTGGGCTACCGCCTCATCGCGCTGGTGGACAAGGAGCGCCAGGGCGATCTGATGACGCGCATCAAGGGCGTGCGGCGCAAGTTCGCGCAGGACGTGGGCTTCCTGCCGCCGTCGGTGCACATCCGCGACAACCTCGAGCTGCGCCCCAGCATGTACAGGCTCACGCTGCGCGGCGCGGTGATCGGCGAGGGTGAGGCCTTCCCCGGCATGCTGATGGCCATCAACCCCGGCCACGCCAGCACGCCGCTGATCGGCACCACCACCACCGACCCCGCCTTCGGCCTGCCCGCCACGTGGATCGAGGAGCGCCAGCGCGAAGCGGCGCAAATGGCCGGCTATACGGTCGTTGATTGCTCGACCGTGGTGGCGACCCACCTCTCACACTTGATGCAAGTGAATGCAGCGCGCCTGCTGGGCCGCGTGGAAACGCAGCAGCTGGTCGAGCATGTGACGAAGTTGGCACCCAAACTCATCGAAGACGTGGTCCCCAAGATGGTCCCCATCGCCGCCCTCCAGAAACTGCTCCAGCTGCTGCTGGAGGAAGGCGTGCACATCCGCGACATGCGTTCGGTGGTGGAAGCGCTGGCCGAGCACGTCGGCGCCAACCCCAACCTCGCCAACGATCCGCAGGAACTGTCGCGCCGCATCCGCGTGGCGCTAGCGCCGTCGATCGTGCAGCAGATCTACGGCCCCGTGCGCGAGCTGGAAGTGATCGCCATCGAACCCGACCTCGAGCGCCTGCTGTCGCAGGCCCTGGCCTCGCAGAACGGCCCGGTGCTCGACCCCAGCATGGCCGACATCCTGACCCGTTCCGCCGCCGATTCCGCCAAGCGCCAGGAAGACCTGGGCCACCCGGCCTGCCTGCTGGTGCCCGACGCGATCCGCGTGCCGATCGCCCGCCTGCTCAAGCGCGCCGCGCCGCGGCTGCGCGTGCTCTCGCACAGCGAGATCCCCGACACCCATTCGATCCGCATCGGCTCGATCATCGGCGCCGCCGCTTGATCCGGGCCCCCTGACAGACCCCGACCCAGAGGCTCCGCATGAACGTCCAACGCTTCACAGGCCGTACCTCGCGCGACGCGATGACCAAGATGCGCCAGACCCTCGGCGACGACGCCGTGGTGCTGTCGACCAAGCCCTGCCCCGAAGGCATCGAGATGCTGGCGATGGCACCGGGCGCGCTGGCCGCGGTCGAGCGCCAGGCGGCCGTGCAGCAGCAGCAGGCTGTCGCCGCGCAGCCTGTGGCCGCGACGCCCGCCAAGGCCACGAAACCGGTCAAGGCGGCCAAGGGCGCCCGCTCCGCCGCAGCCGACGACGTGCAGCAGGACGTGGAGCAACTGACGATGAGCACGCTGTCCTTCCAGGACTATGTGCGCGACCGCATGCTGAAGAAGCGCGAGGCCGCGCTGCGCGGCGAGGCGCTGCGCGAGGAACGCACCGAACCGACGCTGAACGCCGCGCCGATGGCGCCGGCCCGCGCCGCTGCCCAGGCGACTCTGTACGCCCAGGATCTGGACGACGACGATGCGGTCGACGCCGCGGTGGACGCCGTGCAGAACCGCATCGCCAGCCAGCAGCAGCCCGCCGCCATGCCGGTGCTGCGCGAGCAGGTCGTCTACGGCCGCCGGTCGCAAGCCCCCGCCGCGGCCGCCGAGCCGGTGCTGCGCGAGGCCCAGGCCGATGCCACGATGCTGAGCGAGCTGCGCTCGATGAAGGGACTGATCGAGGAGCGTTTCGGCGCCTTGGCCTTCATGGAGAAGCTGCAGCGCGAGCCCGGCCAGGCCAAGCTGACCCAGAAGCTGCTCGAGTGCGGCTTCTCGCCGGTGCTGATCCGCAAGCTGGTGGCCGGCATGACGGCCGACGTCGGCGACGAGCAGGCCTGGGCCGCCAGCGTGCTGGAGCGCAACCTGATGACCGGCGAGCGCGAGCTGCCGATCGAGGACCAGGGCGGCGTGTTCGCGATGATCGGCGCCACCGGCGTCGGCAAGACCACCTCCACCGCCAAGCTGGCCGCCGCCTTCGCCACCCGGCACGGCGCGTCCAACCTGGGCCTGATCACCCTCGATGCCTACCGCCTCGGCGCCCACGAGCAGCTGCGTGCCTACGGCCGCATCCTCGGCGTGCCGGTGCACACGGCCCACGACCGTACGGCGCTGGAAGACCTGCTCGAGCTGCTGTCGGCCAAGAAGATGGTGCTGATCGACACCGCCGGCGTCGCCCAGCGCGACACCCGCACGCGCGAGCTGCTCGACATGCTCGCGCACCCTTCGATCAACAAGCTGCTGGTGGTCAACACCGCCGTGCAGGGCGAGACCATCGACGACGTGATGACCTCCTACCGCGCCGCCGCCTGCAAGGGCATCGTGCTGTCCAAGCTCGACGAGGCCGTGAAGCTCGCCCCGGCCCTCGACGCCGTGATCCGCCACAAGCAGAAGATCGTCGCGGTGGCCAACGGCCAGCGCGTGCCGGAGGACTGGCACCGCCTGTCGGGCCAGGCCCTGGTGCACCGCGCGCTGCGCGCCACCGGCAGCCCGGCCTACAACTTCGACGCCAGCGAAATGAACCTGGTGTTCGCCACGCCGCAGATGACGGAGCGCCGTGCCGTGCCGGCCGGCCGCGCCTGACCTCCCCGATCCCGACGACCCCGCTGCCGCCATGTCCGCCGACCTGCCCCGCCGCGCCTACCGCCCCGCGACCGACAGCTGGTACAACCAGCTCGAAGACCTGCCCACCAGCCCTGCCCCGGCCGACCAGGCCCAGGGCCTGCGCCGCATGTTCGTGAGCCGCACGATGCGCTGCATCCCGGTCGTGTCCAACCCCGCCATCGCCTTCGGCGGCGCGCTGCTGGAACGCCTGTGCAGCGCCTACGCCGAGCAGGGCCTGCGCACGCTCGTGGTCGACGCCGGCGAGAACGCTCGCGCGCCGGCCGAGCTGGCGAGCTTCGACCTCGCCGAGGGCGTGGAAGTGCTCAGCTCGCACGTGAGCTACCTCGCCGCCGGCGGCCTGACGCTGCGCTTCGTGGACGCCAGCGGCTCGACCTCCGGCTTCCTCGACGCCATTTCCGAGGCCGCCCCCGATATCGACGTGCTGCTGGTGCATGCCAGCGCCCCCGAGCTGGCGCGCCTGTTCGCCCGCCGCGTGCAGGAGCTGCAGGCGGTGGCCGTGCGCCCGATCGTGCTGTGCGACGAACAGGCCGACAGCGTGACGCATGCCTACGCGGCCATCAAGCTGCTGGCGATGCGCGCCGGCCTGCTGACGCACGACCTGCTGTTCAGCGCCCTGCCCGATTCGCCGCGCGCCGCCAAGGTGGCCGAACGCCTGGCGCGCTGCGCCGACGATTTCCTGGGGGCCACGCTGCATGACTGGGTGGCCGTCGACCCCGCCGAGGCGCCGACCGACGGCCCCAGCCTGCGCCTGAAGCGCCTGGCACGCGAACAGCTTGCCTGCGCGCTGCCGCACACCGTGAGCGACAGCGTCTTCGGTGCGCTGGCCGGCGAGATCGGTGCGCGCTCCGCGCTGCCGTCGCTGGGCTCGCGCCTGCCGCGGTCGCGCTGAATCCCCGATCGAAGACCGAACGAACCGCCGAACACCGCCTGGAGCCCGACATGTACACCGCCACCGGTCGCCTCGAAACGAACGCCATGATCAAGCAGTACAGCCCGCTGGTGCGCCGTCTCGCGCACCAGATGATCGCCAAGCTGCCGGCCAACGTGGAGATCGACGACCTGATCCAGGTCGGCCTGATCGGCCTGACCGACGCGATGACGCGCTTCGACAGTGCGCAGGGCGTGCAGTTCGAGACCTTCGCCACCCAGCGCATCCGCGGCGCGATGCTCGACGAGCTGCGCGGCAGCGACTGGATGAGCCGCGGCAACCGCAAGCAGCAGCGCGAGATCGAGGTCGCGGTGCACAAGCTGCAGCAGCAGCTCGGCCGTGCGCCGGCCGAGAGCGAGATCGCGAAGCAGATGGGCCTGTCGCTCGCCGACTACCAGGAGCTGCTGGGCAAGGTGCGCGGCACGCAGCTTGTCTACCTGGAAGACATGTCCGGTGACGACGGCGACAACGACTTCCTCGACCGCCACGTGGCCGACGAGAACGAGAACCCGGTGGCCCTGCTGCAGGACCACCGCATGCGCCTGGCACTGATCGAGGCAATCAAGACGCTGCCCGAGCGCGAGCAGTTCGTGATGGGCATGTACTACGAGCAGGACATGAACCTCAAGGAGATCGCCGCGGTGCTGGGCGTGACCGAATCGCGAGTCTGCCAGCTGCACAGCCAGTCGATCGCGCGTCTGCGCGCGAAGCTGCGCGACCACTGAACCGAGAAGAAACCGAACAAGAGACAAACCATGCTGAGCCTGTTCAAGAAGACTTCGAGCGCCGCCGCCGCCGACCCGGCCCCCGTCGCGGCACCGGCTCCCGACCTGCGCCAGGCGGTGCAGAGCATCGCCCAGGCGGCCTCCCGTCTCGGCCGTGACGCGGCCGAGGTGCGCGGCCTGATCGAGGACAGCAACCAGGTCAACCAGCGCCAGGTCCAGGCGCTGCAGACGCTCGGCAGCCAGTTGGGCGAGGTGCAGCGCGCCCAAGGCGGTATCGGCACCACCACGACGGAGAGCCTGAAGGCGGTGGAGCGCGCGCGCGCTGCGGTCGAGCAGGTGGGCACCGAGGTGGGTGGCATCGTCGACACACTGCGCCAGGTGGCGGCCGCGGCCGGGCAGATCACGCAGATCGCGCTGCAGACGCGGCTGGTGGCGTTCAATGCCTCGGTCGAGGCCGGCCGGGCCGGGGAGGCCGGACGCGGCTTCGGCGTCGTGGCCGATGCGGTGAAGGACCTGTCGGCCAAGGTCGAGGCCTCGTCGAAGCAGATCATGAGCACCGTGGCCGAGCTCGACCAGCGCGTCGGCGCGCTGGCACGCGAGATCCAGTTGCGCGAAGGCGAAGCCCCGCAAGGAGCCTTCCACCGGGCGCTGGCCGAGGTGCAGGGCGGGGTCGGCAGCATCAGCGCCGCCGCGGTGCAGAGCCGCAGCATCTGCGACGGGTTGAACGAGCAGATGACGGCCATCGACCGCGAGATGCAGCGCTCCAGCCAGACGCTGGGCAACGCCACCGCACGCAGCGAGGCCTTCCTGAAGGTCAGCGAGAACATGATCGAGGTGGTGGCCGACTGCGGCATCGACACCGACGACACCCCCTACATCCGCGGCGTCCAGGAGGCGGCCTCGCAGATCAGCCGGTTGCTGGAGGACGCGCTGCGCACCCACACCGTCGCCGTCGGCGACCTGTTCGACGAGAATTACCAGGCCATGGCCGGCACCAACCCGGCGCAGCACACCACGCGCTTCGTCGCCCTGGCCGACCGGCTGTTCCCGCAGGTGCAGGAGCGCCTGCTGACGCTGAACCAGAAGGTCGTCTACTGCATCGCGGTCGACCGCAACGGCTACGTGGCCACGCACAACCGCCAGTACTGCAACCCGCAGCGCAGCAACGACCCGGTGTGGAACGCCGCGAACAGCCGCTACCGCCGTATCTTCAACGATCGCACCGGCCTCGCGTCGGCGCGCAACACCCGGCCCTTCCTGCTGCAGACCTACCGGCGCGACATGGGCGGCGGCAATTTCGTGCTGATGAAGGAAGCCGCGGCCCCGATCACCGTCAACGGTCGCCACTGGGGTGGCGTGCGGCTGGCCTTTCAGTTCTGAGCCGATCCCGCTCGACGTGACACGGCGCCCCCGGGGCGCCGTTTTTCATGGGCGAGCGCCAAGCCCGGACATTCGGCAGGTGCATTGCGGCCCGCGGCGCGAACGCGCACAGAATGCGCCGCATGAAGAAGAAGCTCACTGCCTTGCTGACCCTGCTCGCACTGCTGGCACTGCCCGGGGCCGCATGGACCTACACCGACGCGACCCCGGCCTCCGCACCCAGCCAATTCATCTTCGCCTGGCCGCTGGGCGAAGCGGCGCTGAAGCCGCGCGGCGCCAGCACGCGCGGCGTGCCGGTCGAGCTCGACACGGCGGCCAGCGACGCCTGGAAACGGCTGCGTGAGCCCGGCCTCGCCGCGCGCGAGCGGGACCGCCGCGCCATCCTCGCGATGGCCGGCCCCTACCGCGTGAGCTTCGACTTCCTCGAGGTGCTGCGCTTCGACCCCGCGCTGAAGCCGGATGCGCCCTACCAGAGCTGGGGCACCGAGTACGTGTTCGTGTCCGAGGACCGCGGCGACTTCATCGCGCTGCAGCACATCCTGGTCATGCGGGTGCAGATGCAGGACGGCCAGGTCAGCGAGCCCATCGTCGTGCGGCACTGGCGGCAGGAGTGGCGCTACCAGGCCGACAGCCTGCTCGCCTACGAAGGCCGCAACACCTGGGTGCGCCGGCCGGTGCCTGCCGGCGAACGCAGCGGCAGCTGGGTGCAGAGCGTGCTGCAGGTCGACGACTCGCCGCGCTATGCGGCACGCGGGCGCTGGCAGCACGGCGACAGCTTTTCCACCTGGATCGGCGACGAGACCTGGCGCCCGCTGCCGCGGCGCGAGTTCAGCGTGCGCAGCGACTACCAGGTGCTGGTCGGCACCAACCGCCACACCATCACGCCCGGCGGCTGGGTGCAGGAGGAGAACAACCTGAAGCTCGCGCTCGACGACGGCGGCCGGCCGCGCGCGACCCTGCCCCACCTGGCGCGCGAGTACGGCGTGGCGCGCTACGAGCGCATCACCGGCCACGACTTCAGCGCCGGGCAGATCTACTTCGAGCGCACCGAGCCGTTCTGGGCCGAGGTGCGCGCCGCCTGGCACCGCATCGGCAGCGCCCAGCCGCGCTTCGCGCTGCGCGCGCCGGTCGACCAGGGCGGGCTGTTCGCGCCCTTCTTCGAGTACGCCGAAGGCCTGGCGGAGGGCAAGCGTTTCGACGCCGACGACGCCCGACGCTTCATCGACCGGACGCTGGCGGAGCGCTACCTGGCCGGCGTGCCGGCGCCGCAGTGACCGCCACCGCCGGGGCGTGCGCGAGGCGCCGTCACTCGCCCCACGGCAGCATCAGCGTCACCAGCAGCAGCTTCTCGAACTCCGGCGCGAAGCGTTCGATGATCGCCTCGGGGTCCGGGCACAGCGTCGCGTCGGTGATCAGCCCGAACTGCACGCCGCCACCGTAGGAGAGGATGGAGACGCCCATGCCGATGTCGCCCGACTGCGGCACCCAGAACATCGTCTGCCGCAGCGTCGAGCCACAGAACTTCAACGGTTCCTTCGGTCCCGGCACGTTGGTCATGACGGCGGTGGCCTTCTTGGCGAACAGGTTCAGCAGCGCGTGCTGCACCGGCTTGACCAGCAGCCCGGCGATGGCCAGCACGCCGAAGGCGAGCACCGGCTGGTAGCTGCCCTTGAGCTCGTTCATGCGGCGTCGCACCGCGTAGACGCGCTGCACCGGGTTGGCGATGCCGATCGGCAGCACCAGCGGCACCAGGCCGAAGCGATTGCCCAGCTGATGCGCCTTCTCCAGCGGCCGCAGGTTGACCGGCACCATCGCGCGGATCTCCTTGCCGGTGGGGTCTTCGTCCTTCGCCGCGAGGTAGCCGCCGATCGCGCCGGCGGCGCAGGCCAGCAGCACGTCGTTGATCGACGCGCCCAGCGCCTTGCCGACCGAGCGCACGTCGTCCAGCGGGATCGGCTCGCACCAGGCCACGCGCTTGCTCGTGCCGGGCTTGCCCTTGAGCCGGGTCGGCGAGTCGTCGGGCATCAGCGCGAGCGCGGCGAGATCCTTGACGACCTGCGCGCCGGTGAGCGCCATCTCGACCGAGCCGAACAGCGGCGGCTGCGGCTTCGACAGCAGCTCGACCGACTTGGCCACGCCGTCGCCGTAGAGACCGATGGCCTTGATCGCCACGTCGGTGATGGGCTTGAGCACCGCGTCGCTCAGCCAGTCCTTCTCGTCGTCGGGCTTCTGCGCGCGCTCGGGTGGCGGCTTGCCGCCGTCGGTGATCGACAGCATCACCGAGATCAGCGCGATGCCGTCGGCGATGCAGTGATGGATGCGCGCGATCATCGCGCTGCCGCGCCGGCCTTCGACGTCGGGGTAGTCCTCGATCAGGTGCAGTTGCCACAGCGGGTGCGCCGGATCGAGCGGAGTGGTCGCCAGCTCGGCGGCGCGCGCCTCCAGTGCCTGCCGCGGGCTCTGCCCCTTGCCGGGCACCAGGCGCTCGCGCAGCACGTGGCGCTGCAGGTCGAAGCTGCGGTCCGTGACCCAGCTCGCGCCCATCGCGTCCTCCACCACCTTCTGCCGGAAGCGCCTGTACTTCAGCAGCCGCGCCTCGACGCGCTGGCACAGCGCGGCATGCGACACGCCGGGCTCGAGCAGCCACACGCCCAGGATCATCATCAGGTTGGATGGGTTGTCCATGCGCAGCCACGCGGTATCGACACGCGACATGCGCTCCGGCGCGGCGGTGGCCATCAAGGGTCTCCTCGGGTTGTTCTCGGGTTTTGGCCGGGACGATGCTCGGTAAGATCGACAGCGTCAATCTGATTTTCACTGCTGTCCCTTGCCCACGAGGAGCGCTCCATGGCCGATCTGCAAGCCCGCTTCGACGCCGCCGTCGCCGCGTCCAAGACCCTGCCGGAGAAGCCGGACAACCAGACCTTGCTGAAGATCTACGCGCTCTACAAACAGGCGACTGCCGGCGACGTCGACGGCAAGCGCCCCGGCTTCTCCGACATGGTGGGTCGCGCGAAGTGGGACGCCTGGAATGAACTGAAGGGCACCGCTGGCGAGTCTGCGCAACAGGGCTACATCGAGTTGATCGAGTCGCTGAAGTAGGGGCACCCGCAGTCCACGGTGTATCGAAGCGCCGTGACGGGCCGCTGTGTGGAGTGAGGTAGAGGAGGAGGGGTCGGCCGCAAGGCCGACGCCGGGGGACACGAACGCAACACAGCGGACCGGCGTGGCGCCCGCTCAGCGCTCGAATACAGCCCGTATCAGGTATGCAGACCTTGTCAGGTCTTCTTTCGCACCGACTTCTTCGCCGTGGCCGGCGCCTTGGCCCGCTTGTGCTCCGCCGCCAATAGGCCATCGAGGTTCTTCTCGATCTCGCCCTCGATGGTCTTCTGGAAGGCGCCGAGCAGGAAGCTCAGCTTCGCTGAAAGTTCGAAAGCATCACTCCGCACGAGCAGCGTGCCGTTCACGCCACTGCGCGTGAAGTGCACCACGTCCTCGTCGTCGCCCTCCTCCACCGTGCATTCCATGCCGAACTTGGCCTCGGCATCCTCGGCCCATTTCCAAGCGATCTCGCGGGCGCGCTTGAGGCCAAGCCGGTGAGGACGATGAAGGGCGATGTCGGGCATGAAGGCACTCGGTTCGGTTCAGGGCGTCAGCAGCAGGGGCAGCTGACGGCCGGCTGCGAGTGTGGCGCGGCGTTCAGGTTGCGGCAAGCCGGCGAGGCGCCGCACTTCGGCGTAGAAGCGCGCGAAGTCGCTGCCCTCGGCGGCGAACAGCGCCTCGAAGCCGGGCACCAGCGCGTTGTAGGCCGACTGCACGCCCAGGCTGGCGTTGTTGGCCCGGGCGAACCAGGCGTCGTAGCCGGCATAGCCGGCCCACGGGCCGGCCTTGAGGCGCGCGTGCTCGGCGCGCATCTGCTCCATCAGCGCCGCCTTGCCGGCGCGCTTGTCGGCCTCGCTGCCGGGGCCGCGGTACAGCACGTCGAGCTGCGTGCGGGTGGTGAGCACGAGCGCGCGGAAGTCGCGGCGTCTCGCGTCGAAGCGCTCGTACTCCTCGCGCGCCGCGGCATCGGCCCGTTGCGCGAGCCAACGCTCGCCGCCGAGGCGCTCGACCGCCGTCGCGAAGCTTTCGTTGAACTCGGTGTCGTCCTTCGCGTACGCCACCTGGTGCGCCAGCTCGTGGAAGATCAGCCGCGCCAGCTCGCCTTCGGGGTAGCCGATGAAGGTGTTGAGCAGCGGGTCGGCAAAGAAGTCGCCGGGCAGCTTGCCGAGCGTTGAATAGGCGGGCACGCCGTAGACGCTGACTTCCTGGCCCTGGGCCAGCAGCTCGGCGGCCAGCGCGTCGGCCGCGCCGCGCTCGAAGTAGCCGCGGTAGCCGACGCAACCGACCACCGGGAAGCACCAGGTCTTCAGGGTCAGCGACAACTCGGACGCCGCAACCACGTTCCACACCACGGCGGGCCGGCCGAGGTCGGCATAGCGGCGGTAGCTGGCGTTGTCGGGCAGGCCCAGTTCCTGGACTGCGAAATCGCGCATGCGCTGGCTCAGCAGCAGGCGCTCGCGCAAGGCCGCCGGCGTGCCGGCGTCGGCCAGCCAGGCGTCGACCGGCTTCGCGGCGCGCATCACGCCGAGATGGCCCTGGACCGATTGCGAGAGGTAGCCCACGGTGCCACAGCCGCCGAGCGCCGCCGGCAGCGCCAGCGCAGCGCCCAGCGCGGCAAGCGTGAACCACCAGGACCGGGCGCGCAGCAGCATGGCGCGCAGTCTACGGCCCCACCTTGGCCGGACGGTGCGGCGCTACAGGTAGCGGCGGATGCCGATCAGCGCCGGAGCGCCACTGGCTTCGAGCCGATCGACGGCGTGCGTGAAGCAGGCGTCCGCGCGCACCGGTCCCAGCAGTTCGGCGAGCGCCACGTACATCACGTTGACCAGCAGCGTGCCGTGGCCGCCGGCCGGCCAGTCGCCGTCGAGCGTGCTCACTTGCCCGCTCCACCACAGCGAGGCCGCGTGCTGCTGGGGCCGCGGCAGGCTGGTGGCATGACGGATCAGCGCGCGGCGCACGCGCGCCGGCGTCAGGCCGACCGGCAGGTCGCGCGAGAGCTGGGCCTCGATCGCCGCGAAGAAGGCCTGCATGGCGGCCGCCCCCTCGCCGAGCCGAGGCGCCGCCGGCGCGACGGAGCCCGGCGGCAGGCTGCCCGGCTCGGTGGACTCGAAGGGCTGCGAGGACAGCGGATCGTCCGGCAGGCGCTGTGGGTCGCTCTGCAACGCGCGAAAGATCCTGAGGTGCAGTTCGGCTTCCTTGCCCGCCAGGTCGAAGCCGTCGGCGATCTGCCGGCAGTAGCGGCTCAGGCCGAGGAACAGCGCGCCGCGCCCCTGGAACTGCTGGCACCACAGCGTCACCGCCTCGCGCACGCGCGGCGCATCCAGGTACTCGCCCAGCGCCTGCGCGAGCGCACGCCGCACGGTGACAGGGTCGTTGTCGCGGCCCCCATTCGACGATGCAACACCGTTCATCGCTTGCCCCGGTGCACCGCTTCCTGCTGGAACTCGGGGTAGCCGATCTCGTAGTGCTCGGTGAAATCGAGGCCGCGCTGCTCGTCGAGCGTGCTGGCGCGCAGGCCGATGCTGCGGGCCAGCAGCCAGTACATCAGCAGCGCGGTGCCGAAGGACCACGCGAAGGCGACGCCGCAGCCGATCGCCTGCACGCCGAGCTGGCGCAGGTCGAACATCGCGTCGTGCTTGAACAGCCCGGCCGCGAGCGTGCCCCAGACGCCGCCGACCGCGTGCACCGAGACGGCACCGACCACGTCGTCGATGCGGCCCGCCTCGAGCAGCCAGCCGGCCAGCACGCTCAGTCCGCCGGCCACGAAGCCGGTGAGCAGCGCATAAGCCGGCTCCATGACATGGCAGCCGGCGGTGATGCCCACCAGGCCGGCGATGCTGCCGTTGACGGCCGCCGTCATCAGCACCGGTTGGCGGCCGAGCGCCAGCACCGCCAGCGCGCCGATCGCACCGGCTGCGCCGGCCAGGTGGGTGTTGAGCACGATCTTGCCGATGCCCACCGTGGCCGCGGCGGTGCTGCCGCCGTTGAAGCCGAACCAGCCCAGCCAAAGGATGAAGCCGCCGAGCGCGACCGAGGTCAGGTTGTGGCCCAGCACGGGCCGCACCTCGCCATGAGACCCGAAGCGGCCGAGCCGTGGCCCGACCACCAGAATGGCGGCGAGCGCCGACCAGCCGCCCACCGAGTGCACGACGGTCGACCCCGCGAAGTCGATGAAGCCCATCTCTCGCAGCCAGCCCTGGCCCGAGAACAGCGAGCCCCAGGCCCAGGCACCGAACACCGGATAGATGAGCCCGGTGATGAGGACGGACCCGACGATGTAGGCCCAGAAACGCGTGCGCTCGGCGATCGCGCCGCTGACGATGGTGGCCGCGGTGGCGGCGAACATCATCTGGAAGAACAGCATGCCGTAGTCGGCCTCGGGCACCGCATGGACGAGGAAGCGGTCGGTCCCGATCCAGCCGCTGGCGTTGGCACCGAACATCAGGCCGAAGCCCACGGCCCAGTACGCGACCGCACCGAAGCACATGTCGCAGTAGTTCTTCATGATGACGTTGATCGCGTTCTTGGCGCGGCTCATGCCGCTCTCCAGCAGCGCGAAGCCGGCCTGCATGAAGAACACCAGCGCGCCGGCCGCGGTCAGCCAGACCATGTCGGTTCCGGTCTTCAGTTGTTCGAGCGAGGTGGGAGCGGCGGCGCGGACGGTGAAGGCAAGGCCGGCAAGAAGACCGGCGCACGTCAGGAGACGTGCGGCCCGACGGACAGCAGGTTTCAAGAGGGATTCCCAACGTTCTGGTGACGCTGGAATGTGGCAAGACACATGCCACCGCGCGGGCCGGCGGCCGGACGCGCGCGCGGCGCATCGACCGCGTGACGGACTTCTCAGCCCGGGCTCACCTCGACCAGGCAGTCGTAGAAGCTCGGCGCGCGGCCCAGGTCGGTGAGCTTCTGGTGGGTGACTTCGTTCACGTTGCTGCCGCGTACGCCGAGCTTGCGCCACCAGATGCCCAGGCCGTTGACGACCCCGGGGCGAGCCCGCTCGCTGAGCGTGGCCTTGCACCAATACTGGCCGCGCTCGTTGAAAACACGCACCAGCGCACCATCGTGGATGCCACGCGGCGCAGCGTCGCCCGGGTGGATCTCCAGCACCGGCTCGCCCTCGATGTCGCGCAGGCTCTTCACGTTGACGAAGCTGGAGTTGAGGAAGTTGCGCGCCGGCGGCGAGATCATCGCCAGCGGATAGGTCGCAGCGAGCGCCGGCGTGCTCTGCGCCGATTCGTGATTGGGCACGTGATCGGGCACGCCCCAGCCGGGCGCGTCGATGCGGCAGCGCCCGCTCGGCGTGGGGAAGCCACCGTTGGCGAACGGCGCCTCGGGCAGCGGCAGCTGGACCCAGCCTTGTTCGCGCAGCTCGTCGAAGCGCACATGGTTGCCGAAGGCCTGGCGGGCGATCGCCTCGTCGCTGTCGCCGAAGCAGGGATCGTCGTAGCCCATGCGCGCGGCGAGGCGCCGGAAGATCTCGGTGTTGGGCAGCGCCTCGCCCAGCGGCGCGACGGCCGGCTCGTTGATCAGCACCGAGGTGTGACCATAGCTGCGGTGCACGTCCAGGTGCTCGAGCTGGGTGGTTGCGGGGAGCACGAAGTCGGCGTGGTCGGCCGTGTCGGTGAGGAAGTGTTCGAGCACCACGGTGAACAGATCCTCGCGCGCGAAGCCCCGCACGACCTTGGGCGATTCGGGCGCCACCGCGACCGGGTTGCTGTTGTAGACCACCAGCGCCTCGATCTTCGGGCCGAAGCCGGCCGAGCTCTCGCGCAGCAGGTCGTCGCCGATGGTGCTCATGTTGATCGTGCGCGGACGGCGCGCACCCAGCAGCTCGGGGCGCTGCAGCGCGGCGTGGTCGATCGGGTACCAGCCGCTGCTCGACAGCAGCAGACCGCCGGCGCGCTGCCGCCACGCGCCGGTCAGGCAGGGCAGCGTGGCGACCAGCCGCACCGCGTTGCCGCCGCCGCGCACGCGCTGCATGCCGTAGTTCAGGCGGATCGCGGCCGGGCGCGTCGTGCCGTAGTCGCGGGCCAGGCCGCGGACCTGATCGGCGTCCAGGCCGCAGACGGCGGCGGTGCGCTCGGGCGTCCAGGCGAGCGCCTTCTCGCGCAGCGCCGGCCAGCCCTCGGTGTGGCGGTCGATGTAGTCGTGGTCGAGCCAGTCGTTGACGATCAGCTCGCGCATCAGACCGAGCGCCAGCGCACCGTCGGTGCCGGGCAGCAGCGCGAGGTGCTGGTGGCACTTGTCGGCGGTCTCGGTGCGGCGCGGGTCGATGCACACCAGCTTCGCGCCGGCGCGCTTGGCGGCCTGGGCGTAGGTCCAGAAGTGCAGGTTCGACGCGATGCTGTTGCTGCCCCAGATCAGGATCAGCCTGGCTTCGGCGAAATGCTCGACGTGCATGCCGACCTTGGCGCCGTAGCTTGCCGTCAGCGCCTCGCCGCCGGCGCTGGAGCAGATGGTGCGGTCGAGCAGCGAGGCGCCCAGGCGGTGGAAGAAGCGCGCGGCCATGCTCTCGCCCTGCACCAGGCCCATCGTGCCGGCATAGCTGTAGGGCACGACGGCCTGCGGATCGCGCGCGGCGATCGCCTGCAGGCGCGTCGCGATGGCATCCAGCGCCTCGTCCCAGCCGACGCGCTCGAAGCGCCCGGTGCCCTTGGGTCCGACGCGCCGCAGCGGGTGCAGAACACGCTCGGGGTGGTAGGTGCGCTCGGGGTAACGCGAGACCTTGGTGCACAGCGCGCCCTGCGTCGTGGGGTGGTCGGCCTCGCCCTGGACCTTCACCGCGCGGCCGTCCCGCACGGTGACGCTCAAGGCGCAGGTGTCGGGGCAGTCGTGCGGACAGGCGCCGCGGACCGTGCGATCCCCAGGCGACAGGACATCATCGGCAGGCAGGTTCATCGCGAAATCATGGCACAGGCCCTTCGACCCCGGGGGACGCGGAGCGCGGCGCGCCCTCGACACCAGGGGCCGGCGTAATATTCCACGGCGGGGCCCGTCGGCCCGCGCGGGAGCGCCCGATGCAGTTGATCGAATCCATCCTGGCCGACAGTGCCGCCGTCACCGCGATCCGCCGTGACCTGCATGCCCACCCGGAGTTGTGCTTCGAGGAGCGCCGCACCGCCGACGTGATCGCGCAGGCCCTGACAGACTGGGGCATCCCGGTCCATCGCGGGCTCGGTACCACCGGAGTGGTCGGCATCGTGAAGGGCGGCCGTTCGGACCGTGCGGTCGGACTGCGCGCCGACATCGACGCGCTGCCGATCACCGAGCACAACACCTTCCCGCACGCCAGCCGGCACGCCGGCAAGATGCACGCCTGCGGCCACGACGGCCACACGGCCATGCTGCTTGCGGCCGCCAAGCATTTCTCGAAGCACCGGGCCTTCGACGGTACGGTGTACCTGATCTTCCAACCGGCCGAGGAAGGCGGCGGCGGCGCGCGCGAGATGATCAAGGAAGGCCTGTTCGAGCGCTTCCCCATGGAGGCGGTGTTCGGCGCGCACAACTGGCCCGGGCTGAAGGTCGGCCAGTTCGCGCTGAAGACGGGCCCGGTGTTCGCGAGCAGCAACGAGTTCCGCATCACGATCCAGGGCAAGGGCTCGCACGCGGCGATGCCGCACCTCGGTGTGGACCCGGTGCCGGTGGCCTGCCAGATGGTGCAGGCCTTCCAGACCATCATCACGCGCAACAAGCGGCCGCTCGACACCGGTGTGATCTCGGTGACGATGATCCACACCGGCGAGGCGACCAACGTCGTGCCCGATCGCTGCGAGATCCGCGGCACGGTGCGCACCTTCACCACCGAGGTGCTGGACCTGATCGAGCAGCGCATGAAGACCGTGGCCGAAGCCACCTGCGCGGCCTTCGAGACGAGCTGCCGCTTCGAGTTCTCGCGCAACTACCCGCCCACGATCAACCACGCGGCGGAGACGGCGTTCGCGCAAACGGTGATGGCCGAGGTGGTGGGCGCCGAGAACGTGCTGGAGTTCGAGCCGACGATGGGGGCCGAGGACTTCAGCTACTACCTGCAGCACAAGCCCGGCTGCTATTTCGTCATCGGCAACGGCGACGGCGCGCACCGCGAAGGCGGCCACGGCCTGGGCCCCTGCATGCTGCACAACCCGAGCTACGACTTCAACGACGACCTGATCCCGCTCGGGGCGACGCTGTGGGTCCGGCTGGCCGAGCGCTGGCTGGCGACGCCGCGCTGAACGGCGAGCGTCGACGCGCGCGGACGGCTACAGCCAACCCTGCTCACGCAGCACAGCCTCGCAGTCGGTCGCCCCGGTGAAATGCAGTGCGCGCCAACCGGCCGCGCGCGCCGCGTCGATGTTGCCGGCATGGTCGTCGATGAAAAGGCTGCGTGCCGGGTCGATGCCGAAGTCGAGCTCGGCGCGCCGGAAGATCGCCGGCTCGGGCTTCATCAGACCGATGCGCGCCGAAAACAACCCGGCTTCGAACCACGCCAGGAAATCATGATGGTGCTCGAGATGGTCCGCATACGGCGCCGGCATGTTCGACAGGTAGTACAGCGGCCGCTGCGCGTCGCGCAGCGCACGCAGCAGCGCCACGGTGCCGGGCTCGGCCTCGAGGTGCGGCGGGATCGCATCGACCACTGCCCTCACCTCGGCAGCGGTCAGCCCGGTGCGCGCAGCAATGCGCTCGGCCAGCCCGTGGGCCTCGATGGTCCCGCGGTCGAATTCGGCCCAGTCGCCGCCGAGGCGAAATCCCTGGAAGATGCGCTCGGCCAGTACGCGCGCACTGCCCTCGTCGGTGGCGTGCTGCGGCAACACCTGCTGCAACAGCGACAACGGCTGCCAGCGGAACACGACCCCGCCAAAATCGAAGACGACAGCCGGTCGCGTCACCCGCGCAGCTTCCGCAGCAGGCCGGCCGTCGAAGCGTCGAGTCCGCTCGCGTCGCCATTGTCCAGGCGCGGCAGCAGTCCGTTGCACATCGCCTTGCCGAGCTCCACGCCCCACTGGTCGAAGCTGTTGAGGCCCCAGACCACGCCGCTGGTGAAGACGCGGTGCTCGTACATCGCGATCAGCGCCCCGAGCCCGGCCGGGTCGAGGCGCTCCAGCAGCAGCGTGGTGCTCGGTCGGTTGCCCGGGAAGCTGCGGTGGCGCGCCAGCACGTCGCGCGGCAGACCGGCCGCGGCGGTCGGCGCCTGTTCTGCAAGCGCCTGCGCCTCGCTCTTGCCCATCATCAGCGCCTGCGATTGCGCCAGGCAATTGGCGAGCAGCTTGCGCTGCTGGTCGGCCAGCAGCGGCTGCAGCGCCGGCGGCAGGTCGAGGCGCGCGTGACTGGTGTCCCGCACCGCGATGAACTCGACCGGGATCACGTCGCTGCCCTGGTGCAGCATCTGGAAATAGGCGTGCTGACCGTTGGTGCCGGGCTCACCCCAGACCACCGGCGAGGTCGCGAACGGCAGGGGCTCGCCGTCACGGTCGACGCGCTTGCCATTGCTCTCCATCTCGAGCTGCTGCAGATAGGCCGGCAAGCGGCGCAGGCCCTGGTGATAGGGCGCGACACTTCGGCTCGCGAGGCCATGGAAGTTGCGGTACCAGACGTCGAGCAGGCCCAGCAGCACCGGCAGGTTGCGCTCCAGCGGCGTCTCCGCGAAATGGCGGTCCATCGCGTGGGCGCCGCTCAGCAAGGCCCGGAAGTGCGTGGTCCCCAGCGCGATCGCCACCGGCAGGCCGATGGCCGACCATAGCGAGTAGCGGCCGCCGACCCAGTCCCAGAAGCCGAAGGTGGTGGTGATGCCGAAGGCCGCGGCGGCATCGACGTTGGTGGTCGTCGCGGCGAAGTGGCGGGCGATGTCGCGACCGCCACGCGCCAGGAACCAGGCCTTGGCCGTCTCGGCATTGGCCAGGGTCTCCTGGGTCGTGAAGGTCTTCGACGCGACGATGAACAGCGTGCGCTGCGGGTCGAGTTGCGTCAGGAGCGGCGCGAGTTCGTGGCCATCGAGGTTGGAGACGAAATGGCTGCGCAGGCCGGGCTGCGTGTAGGCCTGCAGCGCGGGCACTGCCATCTGCGGCCCGAGGTCGGACCCGCCGATGCCGATGTTGACGACGTCGCTGATGCCGCTGTGCGCGGTGTCACGTACGCGCTCGGCGAAGGCCAGCATCGCATCGAGCGTGGCGTGCACGTCGTCGCTGCAGGGCGCCGTGCCGCGCGGGGCGCGCAACGCACTGTGCAGCACGGCGCGGCCTTCGGTGTTGTTCAGCAGCGCGCCGGCGAACATCGCATCGCGCCGCCCTTCCAGGCCGACCTCGCGCGCCAGGCGCAGCAGCAGCGCGAGCGTCGGGGCCTCCAGCCAGTTCTTCGACAGGTCGGCGTACAGGTGGGGCGCCTCGACGCCGAAGCGCTCGAAGCGCTGCGCATCGCTCGCGAAGGCCGTGCGGAGATCGAAGGCAGAGGCCGATGCCGAGAAATGCGCGCGCAAGTCCGCCCAGGCCGGCGTGCGGTCGCCACGCATCCAGGAAGCGGCCATCACAGTGCCTGGATCAGCCGGTCGAGCTTCGCGGCGTCGACCGCGAAGGCGCGGATGCCCTCGGCCAGCTTTTCGGTGGCCATCGCGTCCTCGTTGAGCGCATAACGGAAGCTCGCCTCGTTGAAGCTCAGCGCCTTGGCATCGCAGTGCAGCGCGGCATCGACATCGAGCGCGCGCGCCACTGGCGCCTCGCTGGCCTGCAGTTGGGCCAGCAGCTCCGGCGAGATCGTCAGCAGGTCGCACCCCGCCAGCGCCAGGATCTGCCCGGTGTTGCGGAAACTGGCGCCCATGACCTCGGTCTCGATGCCGAACTTGCGGAAATAGCGCCAGATCTGCGCCACCGACTTCACGCCGGGATCGTTGGCGCCGGCGTTGGCGGCCTCGTCCCACTGGGCGCCAGCCGCCTTCTTGTGCCAGTCATGGATGCGTCCGACGAAGGGCGAGATCAGCTGCACGCCCGACTCGCCGCAGGACACCGCCTGGCAGAACGAGAACAGCAGCGTCAGGTTGCAGCGGATGCCATGGTGTTCGAGCGCCTTGGCAGCCTGGATGCCTTCCCAGGTGGCGGCGATCTTGATCAGCACGCGCTCGCGGGCGATGCCTTCGGATTCGTACAGCGCCATGATGCGCTGGGCCCGCGCCACGGTCGCTGCGGCGTCGAAGCTCAAACGCGCATCGACCTCGGTAGATACGCGACCCGGCACGACGTTGAGGATCTCGCACCCGAAGCGGACCAGCACACGGTCGACGATCGCATCCAGCGGCTGGCCGCGGTGCGCCGTGGCGGTCTGTGCCAGCAACGGCGCATAAGCCGGCTGGCTGACCGCCTTCAGGATCAGCGAGGGGTTGGTGGTGGCATCGCGCGGCGCATAGGCGCCGATCTGCTTGAAGTCGCCGGTGTCGGCGACCACGGTGGTGTAGGCCTTGAGCTGCTCGAGTTGGCTGGACATGGGCTTCGCGCACGACACGGTCGGGTGGGCGTCGATGGTAAACCGACACCTGCCCCGGGCCGAGCCCGCCACACCGCCGATTCAGGCCTGCACAGGCGACGGTGTGAGCAATTCGTCGATCCCATAGAGCCGCGACAACTCGCTCAGCTTCTCAGGCAGCGCCGTCAGTTCGAAGCGCTTGCCCCAGGCCTGGGCAAGCCGGCGGCACTCGAGCAGCACCGCGAGCGCCGTGGAGTCGAAGCGCTGCAGCTGCGATCCGTCGATCAGGAGCAGGGGCTCGGCCTCGCGCTCCAGCGAGACCTTGAGCAGGCGCAGCGTGTCGCGCGCCTCGTTCAGGGTCAGCGTCTCGGGCAGCAGCAGCATGATGCCGGCTCAGCCCTTGGCACCGGCGCTCTTGTTGCGCTGGGCCAGTTCGGCGATCAGGGCATCCATGCCCTTGGCCTTGATGATGGGCACCCACTGCTGCTGGTAGCTCAGGCCGAGACGGATGCCCAGGACGTCGAGGTCGTGGATCTTCCAGGCATCGCCGGTCCGCCGCAGGTAGTAGTTGATGGGCACCGGATCGCGCTGGCCGACGATCTTGGTCCGCACGATGACTTCGCCCGGGTTGTCCGGGCTCTTGACGACCCGTCCGAACTCGATCGACTGGTCGCGCACCTGGGCGAATGCCGCGGCGTACTGGCGCACCAGCATCACCTTGAACTCGTCCTGGAGGCGGGCGCGCTGATCGGGCGTCGCCTGGCTCCAGGCGGCCTTGCCGGCGGCGAACTCGGTCATCGCATCGAAATCGACATGCGGCAGGATCTTGGCGTCGACCAGCGCGAGGATGCGCTTGGTGTCACCGCCCTGGATGGCCTTGTCGGCCTTGATCGAATCGAGCACCTCGGTGGACACCTGCTTGACCAGGCCGTCGGGGGTCTGCGCGGCGGTCTGGGCTACGGCGACGCCGTGCGCCAGGCCGAATGCGACCAGACTCAGCGACAGGAATTGACGTTTCAGCATGTTTGCCTTTCTGTGGAATCGACCACGATCGTGCATCTTGGAGACCGTTTGCGGCGACAAGTTCGCGACACTACAAGACGTTGCAATGTGGATACAACGCTGCGGCGAGCCCTGCGGTTCACAACAGGCCACGACACTCAGGGTCGGACTTGCGGCGCGGGCGCGCTGGCCGGCGACGACGCCGGGGCCGAAGCCGCCGCAGCCGGCTCGTCCGGCACGTAATCCTCTTCGGCCGCCGCCGCATCGCGGCGCTTGCCGTCCTCCACCAGGCTGCGGCGGCGCTGCAGGTAGGCATCGCGCACGAAGCTGTACTTGTCGAGTGCGATGTCGTCGAGCAGACCCGTCGCGTCCAGCAACCCGGCTCGCGTGTTGATCACGCGCAGGCCGGTCAGGGCATTGCGCAGCCGCACGGATTCGACGATCTGGTCCGGCGAGGCCAGGAGATCGACAGGGAGGCCGACCGCATCGCGCGCCGATGACGGCCCCAGCACCGGCAGCACGAGATAGGCTCCGGCGTCGAAGCCCCAGACACCCAGGGTCTGACCGAAGTCCTCGTAGTGGGGAGCGAGACCCAGTTCGGAGGCCCAGTCGACGAAACCGACGATGCCGAACACGCTGTTCGTGCCGAAGCGCATCACGTCGTTCGCGCTGTCGGCGAAGCGGCCCTGCAGGATCAGGTTGAAGGCCGACCAGACATCGCGGAGGTTGTTGAAGAAATTGTCGATGCCCTGGCGGGCGACAGAGGGCACGACATCGCGATAGACACGGGCCGGCGGTGCGATCAGGTACTGATCCACGGTCTCGTTGAACGCGAACGTCTTGCGGTTGAGCTTCTCTAGCGGATCCGGCTGCTCGACCGTCGCGCAACCGCCCAGGCAGAGGGCCATGCCCGTCGCCACGACCGCCGATCGACAGAAGCCCTGTTTCACTTCTTCGCTCCCTCGCCGTTGCTGGAGTCGGACGACTTGCTGTACAGGAACTGGCTGATCAGGTTCTCCAGCACCACCGCCGACTGGGTGACTCGGATCTTGTCGCCGGTGACCATCAACTTCTCTTCGGTGCCGGGCTCGAGACCGATGTACTGCTCACCGAGCAGTCCGGAGGTAAGGATCTTGGCCGAACTGTCTGTCGGAAATCCGAAGCGCTTCTCGAGATCGATCTCGACGCGAGCCTGGTAGGTATCGGCGTCGAAGCCGATCGACGCCACGCGCCCGACCACCACGCCGGCGCTCTTGACCGGCGCGCGCACCTTGAGCCCGCCGATGTTGTCGAAGCGGGCCGAGACCGTGTAGGTGTCGTCGAAGCTCAGGCTCAGCAGGTTGCCGGCCTTCAGGGCCAGGAACACGATCGCCGCGGCACCGATCATCACGAACAGGCCGACCCACAGGTCATGTTTGGATTTCTGCATCTTCCTACTCCTGACGGGCGCCTCGTCCGTCGTCAAATCGAGAACATCATCGCCGTCAGCACGAAATCGAGCCCGAGCACCGCGAGAGAGGCCACCACCACGGTGCGGGTGGTGGCGCGAGACACGCCCTCCGGCGTGGGCTGGCAGGTATAGCCCTCCCACAGCGAGACGAAGGTCACCGTGATGCCGAACACCACGCTCTTGACGATACCGTTGCCGACGTCCTTGAACACGTCGACGCCGCCTTGCATCTGAGACCAGAAGCCGCCGGCATCGATACCGATCAACAGCACGCCGACGGCCCAGCCGCCCAGGATGCCGACGGCACTGAACACCGCCGCCAACAGAGGCATCGCGATGACGCCGCCCCAGAAGCGCGGCGCGAGCACGCGCTGCACCGGATCGACCGCCATCATCTCCATCGCGGTGAGTTGCTCGCCGGCCTTCATCAGGCCGATCTCGGCGGTGAGCGAGGTGCCGGCGCGCCCGGCGAACAGCAGCGCGGTGACCACCGGGCCGAGCTCGCGCACCAGCGACAGCGCGACAAGCAGGCCGAGCGCCTCCGACGAACCGTAGCGCTGCAGGGTGTAATACCCCTGCAAGCCGAGCACGAAGCCGACGAACAAGCCCGACACGGTGATGATCGCGAGCGAGTGGTTGCCCAGGAAATGCACCTGATCGACCACCAGCCGGCCGCGCCGGAAGGCCGGCCCGAAGCTCGCGAGCATGCGTCCGAACAGCCGCGCCGCTGCGCCCAGGCCCGTGAGCTGGGTGCGCACCGCGTAACCGACGTCGGACGGGCGGTACCAGCTCATGCGGAGCCCGCCTGGAAGTCTTCATTCACGGTCGAGGCCGGGTAATGGAACCGCACCGGGCCGTCGGCCTGGGCGTCGACGAATTGCCGCACCAGCGGATCTTCGCTGGCCCGCATCTCGGCCGGCGTGCCTTGCGCGACGACGCCGCCATTGGCGATGAAGACCACATGGTCGGCAATCGAGAAGGTCTCGTCGACATCGTGCGACACGACGATGCTGGTGATGCCGAGCGCCCGGTTGAGTTCGCGGATCAGGCGTGCGGCCACGCCCATCGAGATCGGGTCCAGACCGGCGAAGGGCTCGTCGTAGAGCATCAGTTCGGGATCGAGCGCGATCGCCCGGGCCAGCGCGACGCGACGCGCCATGCCGCCGGACACCTCACTGGGCATCAGGTCGCGGGCACCACGCAGGCCCACCGCGTTCAGTTTCATCAACACCAGATCGCGGATCATCGCCTCGCCGAGCCCGCTGTGCTCGCGCAGTGGAAAGGCCACGTTGTCGAACACCGTCAGGTCGGTGAACAAGGCGCCGAACTGGAACAGCATGCCCATGCGGCGCCGCGCGGCGTAGAGCGCGTCGCGATCCAGCGTGGCCAGATCGGTCCCGTCGAACAGCACCTTGCCACTCATCGGGTCGAGCTGGCGGCCGATCAGCCGCAGCACCGTCGTCTTGCCGCCACCCGACGTGCCCATCAGCGCCAGCACGCTGCCACGCGGCACGACGAGGTCCACGTCGCGCAGGATCACGCGCTCGCCGTAGCCGCACGTGACTTGCTGGAGTTCGACGAGAGCGTTCGGGTCGCGGCCGGGGTTCGACGGCGCTGTTGGACTTGTCATGGGCCGAAGTGAAAAAGCCGAATCAAACGACCCGGCTTTGCGGATGATATGGGATACCCGGGGTGTCCGCTGAGCGGCACCGTGCGACCTGCCCGTCTGCACGGGCTCGGCCTTGCGGCAGTCCCTAGCGGGGCAGGTCGCTGTATCCCATCAGGAATTCGTCCACGGCGCGGGCGGCCTGGCGCCCTTCGCGGATCGCCCACACCACCAGCGACTGGCCGCGACGGATGTCCCCCGCAGCGAACACCTTGGCGACATTGGTCTGGTAGCCCCCGGTGAAGTCGGTCGTGGCCTTGGCGTTGCCGCGGTTGTCCTTGTCGACCCCGAAGGCGTCGAGCACGGTCGACACGGGACTGACGAAACCCATCGCCAGCAGCACCAGATCGGCCTTGAGCACCTGCTCGCTGCCCGGCACCTCGACCATCTTGCCGCCCTGCCACTCGACACGCACCGTCTTCAGCGCCGTGACCTTGCCCTTGTCGCCGATGAACTCCTTGGTGGCGATCGCGAACTCGCGCTCGCATCCTTCGTCATGGCTGGAACTGGTGCGCAGCTTGTAGGGCCAGTAGGGCCAGGTGAGTTCCTTGTTCTCCTGCTCCGGCGGCATGGGCATCAGCTCGAACTGGGTGACGCTCTTGGCGCCGTGGCGGTTGCTGGTGCCGACGCAATCACTGCCGGTGTCGCCGCCGCCGATCACGATGACGTGCTTGCCGTCGGCGCGGAGCTGGCCCTTGAGCTTGTCGCCGGCATTGATCTTGTTCTGCTGCGGCAGGAACTCCATCGCGAAATGCACGCCGTCGAGATCGCGGCCGGGCACGGGCAGGTCGCGGCTCTGCTCGGCGCCGCCGGTCAGCACGACCGCATCGAACTCGGCCTTCAACTGCTCGGGCGACACGATCTCCTTGGCCCAGTTCGTGACCTTGGAGCCTTCCGGCAGGTGACCGACCAGCACTCCGGTACGGAACGTCACGCCTTCGGCCTTCATCTGCTCGACACGCCGATCGATGTGCGTCTTCTCCATCTTGAAGTCGGGGATGCCATAGCGCAGCAGGCCGCCGATGCGATCGTTCTTCTCGAACAGCGTGACAGCGTGACCGGCGCGGGCGAGCTGCTGCGCCGCGGCCATGCCGGCCGGCCCCGATCCGACGACCGCCACCGTCTTGCCGGTCTTGTGGCGCGCAGGCTGCGCCTGCACCCAGCCCTCGGCCCACGCGCGATCGATGATGGCGTGCTCGATGCTCTTGATGCCGACCGCATCGTCATTGACATTGAGCGTGCAAGCGGCCTCGCAGGGCGCCGGACAGATGCGGCCCGTGAACTCGGGGAAGTTGTTCGTGCTGTGCAGCACCGAGATCGCGTTCGCCCAGTCCCCGCGGTACACGAGGTCGTTGAAGTCGGGAATGATGTTGTTGACCGGGCAGCCGCTGTTGCAGAACGGTGTGCCGCAGTCCATGCAGCGCGCACTCTGGACCTTGGCCTCGTCCTCTTTCAGGCCGATGACGAATTCCTTGTAATGCTTGAGCCGCTGCTCGACCGGCGCGTAGCCTTCCTCGAGACGTTCGTACTCCAGAAATCCAGTGACTTTTCCCATGGTGTGATGCTCCGTGCGGTCGCTCTTGCAGGCAGGCCTCAGGCCTTCGCCTTGCTCGACTTCTTGTCGTTGGTCCTGGCCTTGGCGATGGTCTCGCCGGCCTCCTTCTTGGCGTGGATCTCGCCCAGCGCCCGCTTGTATTCGTGCGGGAAGACCTTGACGAACTTGCCGCGCGCCGCGGGCCAGTGGTCGAGGATGTCGCGCGCGCGCAGCGAGCCGGTCCACCGGTGGTGGTCCTCGATCAACTTGCGCAGCAGCACCTCGTCGGCCACGCCCTTGTGGAAGATCGCGGCCTCCTGTGTGCTGCGCTGCTCGTCGGCCGTCAACACCTTGTCCATCGCGACCATCGCGGTGTTGCAGCGCTGCGAGAAGCTGCCGTCCTCGTCGTAGACGTACGCGATGCCGCCCGACATGCCGGCCGCGAAGTTGCGCCCGGTCTTGCCGAGCACGACCACCGTGCCGCCGGTCATGTACTCGCAGCCGTGGTCGCCGGTGCCCTCGACCACCGTGGTCGCACCCGAGAGCCGCACCGCGAAGCGCTCGCCGGCCACGCCGCGGAAGAAGGCCTCGCCGCTGGTGGCCCCGTAGAGCACCGTGTTGCCGACGATGATGTTCTGCGTGGCGTCGCCCCGGAAGTCGATGCTTGGCCGCACCACCACACGGCCGCCGCTCAGGCCCTTGCCGGTGTAGTCGTTCGCGTCGCCGATCAGGTAGAGCGTGATGCCTTGCGCCAGGAAGGCGCCGAAGCTCTGGCCGCCCACGCCTTCCATCTGCATGAAGATGGTGTGGTCGGGCAGGCCTTCGGGTCGATGGCGGATCAGCTCGCCCGACAGCATCGCGCCGACGGTGCGGTTGACGTTGCGCGTCTCGTCCATGAACTGGACCTTCTCGCCGCGCTCGATTGCCGGACGGCACTTCTCGATCAGGCGCACGTCCAGCGCCTTGGCGAGACCGTGGTCCTGCACGTCGACCTGGCGACGCGGCACGTCCGCGCCCACCTGCGGCAGGTGGAACACCCGACCGAAATCGAGCCCACGCGCTTTCCAGTGCGACACACCCTTCTTGGTGTCGAGCAGGTCCGCGCGGCCGATCAACTCGTCGAACGTGCGGATGCCCAGCTGCGCCATGATCTGGCGCGCTTCCTCGGCGACGAAGAAGAAGTAGTTGACGACGTGCTCGGGCTTGCCCTGGAACTTGGCGCGCAGCACCGGGTCCTGCGTCGCCACGCCGACCGGGCAGGTGTTCAGGTGGCACTTGCGCATCATGATGCAGCCCTCGACGACCAGCGGCGCGGTCGCGAAGCCGAACTCGTCGGCCCCGAGCAGCGCACCGATCACGACATCGCGGCCGGTCTTCATCTGGCCGTCGGCCTGCACGCGGATGCGGCCCCGCAGCCCGTTGAGCACCAGCGTCTGCTGGGTCTCGGCCAGGCCCAGCTCCCACGGCGTGCCGGCGTGCTTGATGCTGGACCACGGCGAGGCACCGGTGCCACCGTCATGGCCGGCGATCACCACGTGGTCGCTCTTGGCCTTGGCGACACCGGCGGCGATCGTGCCGACACCGACCTCGGACACCAGCTTGACGCTGATGGAGGCGCGCGGATTGGCGTTCTTCAGGTCGTGGATCAGTTGCGCCAGGTCCTCGATCGAGTAGATGTCGTGATGCGGCGGCGGCGAGATGAGTCCGACGCCCGGCACCGAGTAGCGCAGCATGCCGATGTACTCGGACACCTTGCCGCCCGGCAGCTGGCCGCCTTCGCCGGGCTTTGCGCCCTGGGCCATCTTGATCTGGATCTGGTCGGCCGACACCAGGTACTCGGTCGTCACGCCGAAGCGCCCGGACGCCACCTGCTTGATCTTCGAGCGCAGCGAGTCGCCCTCCTTGAGCTCGTAGTCGGCCTCGATCACCTTGCTGCCGATGACCTCGCTGACCATCGTGCCCTGCTTGATCGGGATCCCCTTGAGCTCGTTGCGGTAACGCGCCGGGTCTTCCCCGCCCTCGCCGGTGTTGGACTTGCCGCCGATGCGGTTCATCGCGATCGCGAGCGTGCTGTGCGCCTCGGTGCTGATCGAGCCGAGCGACATCGCTCCGGTGGCGAAGCGCTTGACGATCTCGCTGACCGGCTCCACCTGGTCGAGCGGGATGGCCTTGCTGGGATCGAGCTTGAACTCGAACAGCCCGCGCAGCGTCATGTGCCGGCGCGACTGGTCGTTGATCAGCTGGGCGTACTCCTTGTAGGTGTCGAACTTGTTCGCGCGCGTGCTGTGCTGCAGCTTCGCGATCGCGTCGGGCGTCCACATGTGCTCTTCACCCCGCGTGCGCCAGGCGTACTCGCCACCGGTGTCGAGCATTGTGGCCAGCACCGGGTCGTCGCCGAAGGCGGCCTTGTGCATGCGGAGCGCCTCTTCAGCGACCTCGAACACGCCGATGCCGCCGACCTGCGAGGCCGTGCCGCGGAAGTACTTCTCCACCAGCGGCTTGTTGAGGCCGATTGCCTCGAACAGTTGCGCGCCGCAGTAGGACATGTAGGTCGACACGCCCATCTTGGACATGATCTTCGACAGGCCCTTGCCGATGGCCTTGACGTAGTTGTAGATCGCCTTGTCGGCCGACAGGTCGCCCGGCAGCTCCCTGTGCAGCGATGCCAGCGTCTCCATCGCCAGGTAGGGGTGCACGGCCTCGGCGCCGTAGCCGGCGAGCACGCCGAAGTGATGCACCTCGCGCGCCGAGCCCGTCTCCACCACCAGGCCGGCCGTGGTGCGCAGACCCTCGCGAACCAGGTGCTGGTGGATCGCCGACAGGGCCAGCAACGCGGGGATCGCGATCTGGTCGCGACTCATGCGACGGTCGGTGATGATCAGGATGTTGTGACCGCTCTGGATCGCGTCCACCGCCTCGGCGCACAGCGATGCCAGCTTGGCCTCCACGCCCTCGCCGCCCCAGGCGTAGGGGTAGACGATGTTGAGCTCATACGACTTGAACTTGCCGTGCGTCGGCTTCTCGATGCTGCGCAGACGCGCCATGTCCTCGACGTCGAGGATGGGTTGCGCGACCTCCAGCCGCATCGGCGGGTTGACCGCATTGATGTCCAGCAGGTTGGGCTTGGGGCCGATGAAGCTGTTCAGCGACATCACGATCGCCTCGCGGATCGGATCGATCGGCGGGTTGGTGACCTGCGCGAACATCTGCTTGAAGTAGCTGTACAGCGGCTTGTTCTTGTCGGACAGCACCGCCAGCGGCGAGTCGTTGCCCATCGAGCCGATGCCTTCCTCGCCGGCCTGGGCCATCGGGCTCATCAGGAACTTGATGTCTTCCTGTGTGTAGCCGAAAGCCTGCTGGCGATCGAGCAAGGTCTCGGCGAAGGCCGGTGCGGCCTCGGCCGGCGCGGCGATCGCGTCGAGCTTGATGCGCACGTTCTCGATCCACTGCCGGTAGGGCTTGGCCGAGGCGTAAGTGTTCTTGAGTTCCTCGTCGTCGACGATGCGGCCCTGTTCCAGGTCGATCAGGAACATCTTTCCGGGCTGCAGGCGCCACTTCTTGACGATCTTGTTCTCCGGGATCGGCAACACGCCGGACTCGGAGGCCATCACCACCAGGTCGTCATCGGTGACGATGTAGCGGGCTGGACGCAGGCCGTTGCGGTCTAGCGTGGCGCCGATCTGCTTGCCGTCGGTGAACACCATCGCAGCCGGGCCGTCCCACGGCTCCAGCATCGCGGCGTGGTACTCGTAGAACGCGCGGCGCCGCTCATCCATCGTCGCGTGCTGTTCCCAGGCCTCGGGGATCATCATCATTGCGGCATGGGCCAGCGGATAGCCGGCCATCGTCAGCAATTCCAGCGCGTTGTCGAACGTCGCGGTGTCGGACTGGCCGTCGAAGCTGATGGGGTATAGCTTGTTCAGATCGTCGCCGAGCACCGGCGATTTCATGACGCCCTGGCGCGCGCGCATCCAGTTGAAGTTGCCCTTGACGGTGTTGATCTCGCCGTTGTGCGCCACCATCCGGTAGGGGTGCGCCAGTGGCCACTCGGGGAAGGTGTTGGTCGAGAAGCGTTGATGCACCAGTGCCAGCGCCGACACCGTTCGTTCGTCTTGAAGATCCAGATAGTAAGTACCCACCTGGTCGGCGAGCAGCAGACCCTTGTAGATGATTGTGCGGCAACTCATGCTGGGCACGTAGTACTCGTGGCTGTGCGTGAGCTGCAATTTCTGAATCGCGGCTGAGGCCGTCTTGCGGATCACGTAGAGCTTGCGCTCAAGCGCGTCGGGCACGATCACGTCGGCGCCACGGCCGATGAAGATCTGCCGGATCACCGGCTCCTTGGCACGCACGGTGGGCGACATCGGCATGTCCCGGTCGACCGGCACGTCGCGCCAGCCCAGCAGCACCTGCCCTTCGGCGTGCACGGCACGCTCCAAGGCCTGCTCGCAGGCCAGACGCGAGGCATGCTCTTTGGGCAAGAAGATCATGCCGACGCCGTACTCTCCGGGCGGCGGCAACTCGATGCCCTGCAACGCCATCTCGGCACGGTAGAACTCATCGGGAATCTGGATCAGGATGCCTGCGCCATCGCCCATCAGCTTGTCGGCACCGACAGCGCCACGGTGGTCGAGGTTCTCCAGGATCTTCAGCCCCTGGCCGACGATGCTGTGCGCCTTGTGGCCCTTGATGTGAGCGACGAAGCCGACACCGCAGGCGTCGTGCTCGTTGGCCGGGTCGTAGAGACCTTCAAGGCGAAGGGTATCGATATCTTGCTGGCTTGGGGCGGACGAGGTCACGGCGCTCTCCTGGCGGGAAACGGGCAAGAGATTACGGCAGCGCAGCAAAACTGACAATCTAAAAATTTAGGGTCAGGTTATATTTATTGAGCGCTCAAGACTGGTGCGAAAATAAATGGTGACATATCAAATATGGTGCGCCGTGCGGCTCTTCGGCGGACGGCCTCGCGGCCGCGGCGCGACCGGGCGCGTCGAGGCGGAAGCGAGCTGCGCCACGAAGTGGTCCGAGCCCAGCGCCCAACCGCCGCGCAGCGCGGCTTCGATGGCCTGAATCTGCCGATCCGGCAACGCGTGTTCGAGCATGCCGCCGTAGGCCATCTCACGCTCGAAGGGCGTATTGCCAAGGGCCCAGTACGCCACCGGATGCACCAGGAACGGGTCTGCGGCGTGACCGCGATGAGCCGCCTCGCTGGACCACAGCCACGACACAGGCGCCGTGGCCTGGGCGGCAAGACCCAGACGCTCCACATACACCATGCAAGGCAGCAGCCACGACGTCGGCTCGATGACTGCCGCGCGGAAACGGCCCTCCCACAAGCCACCAGCGCGGCCGTGCCGTCGGTTGAATGCCGACGCATGCCGGCGCGACACCGATTGCATCACCAAACTCAGGCCACTCGCCTGCTCGGGCGTCACCACCAGGTCGAGGCGCGACTCGAGCACCGAGTAGGCATGAATCGCAACGTGATGCTGTGCTGCGGCCTCGCGCAGCAACTGCATCAATGACTGGCGGTCCGTATCGTCCCGCACCATCGCCTGGCCGTGCTGGGCACGCTGGCTCACCACGTGCGGCAGCGCCGGAACGATCAAGCGGGGCAGTCGGGCCATGGCGCGCGAGCGTACACCGCGGCAGCGAAGGGGCGGACCGCCGGCTGACGGATGCTCAGAAGCGGTGACGCAGCGCCAGCGCGATGTTGTGAGCGCCCTTGCCCGCCTCGGAGGTCACGCCGCCGAAGAAACCACCGCCACCCGGAGCGGCCTGCGCGTTGTCGTCGTTGTCGAAACGGGTCAGCACGAAGTTGACGTCGGTCCGCTTCGAGAGCGCATACGTGTAGACGGCACCGTAGGACTGCACGTCCGCATCGGCAATGGTGCGATCGTCATAACGGTTGTAGGCCACCGTCACGGTGCTCGGGCCGAAGTTGAAGCGATAGCCCACGTGGAACAGCCGCGAATCCTGGCGCAACGCACGCTCGAAGGCATTGCCGATCAGGGTGGCGAGCGGCGCAAATGCGGGGCTCGGGTTTTGAGCGATCAATCCCGCGGTCACGTCCGCGCCGACGCCAGGATTGTCGTCCTTGAAGGTTGCATAGAGCGTCGACAGCTTGCCGGGACCCAGGTCCACCGAAGCACCCAGCAGCACGTCGGTCAGGGCCTTGTCGCCGACGGCATTGTTGTTGGTGCCGTAGGCTGCCCCCACCGCGAAGCCATTGCCCTTGTAGTAGGCGTTGGCACTCATGTAGCGGTTGTTCGAGGTGGAATCACCGGTTTCACCGAAGGCATACATCAGAGTGGCCGTGAATCCATCCTTCTGCAGACGGTAGGCCAGCGCGTTGCTCTTGCGGATGTCCACCGCAGCCGGCAGTGTGGCGATCTGTGCCGCCGACAGGCTGGAATCGGTCTGCATCGAATCGAACACGTAGAACATCTCGTAGGCCGGCGTGTACTGCCGACCCGCGAGCACAGCACCGACCGGTGTGACGAGACCGACGAACGCCTGCCGGTCGAAGACGTTGTTGGTCAGGTTCACGCCGATCTGGCTGCCCAGTTGCGCGCCGACCTGGTTCACGACCGTCTGCGTCGTCACACCCGGGGCCAGCGGGATCAGCGGCACGCCGAGGAACTGCAGATCGAGAAAGCGATCGGGCACCTGAATGCCCGATGCGGCCCGGTTGCTGATCGCGCCGGTGTCGGCCTCGAAACGGCTTTCCAGCACGAAGAGCGCGCGGTAGCCACCCCCTAGATCTTCATTGCCCTTGAAGCCCCAACGCGAGCCTTCCATGATGCCGCTCGCCAAGCGCGTCTTGGCGGCGTCCTGACCTGAAACGTAGTTGATACCGGCATCCACGCTGCCGTACAGCGTGACCGAGTTCTGTGCCTGTGCCGACGCGGCGACAACCGATGTCGCGGCCAATGCGAAGAGGGTCTTGTTCATGGGGAGCGTCTCCTGCAGATTCTCGAATCGGGCCGTCGTGGCGTTGCCTCGACAACCTCTGCAAATGACTGTATCGACGCCTCCCACAGCACCGTAGCGGGTCAACACGGGGATGTTGCGATTTGCTCACAAGGGAGTAGAGACTACCCTCCAGACACTCGTCCGTGGTCTTCGAAGACCGTACGGCCCGTGATGCGCCGGTGCTCGCTGATCGCGAAGCGATCCGTCATGCCCGCCACGTAGTCGGTAACAGCGCGGAACGGTGTGGCGCTTTCGGCCGCAGGCAACGGCAGCTCGGCAGCACCCGTCACGTAGGCCTCGAACAGCTCGCGTACCACGCACCTCGCGCGGTGCGTCGTACTCTCAACCTGCGGGTGGCGGTAGAGCCGTGCAAACAGAAAGCGCTTCAGTGCCAAGCTCTCTTCCCGCATGGCCGGTGTGAACTGCACCAGCAGCAGCGATTTCCTCACATCGGACACCTGCTCGATGCGATGTTGGCGCAGTGCACTGCGGGTGGCATCGATCACGTCGTAGACCTGGGCGGACAACAAACGCCGCAAGGTTTCGAACAACAGTCGACGGCCCTCCAGGCCGCTGTGCTCACGTTGAGCAGCGTCCATGTGGGTGGCGACCAAGGGAACTTCACGAAGCTGCTCGAGAGCGATCAAGCCCGAACGCACGCCGTCGTCGACATCGTGCGCGTTGTAGGCAATCTCGTCGGCAAGGTTGCACAGCTGCGCCTCCAGACTGGGCTGCGTGCCATCGAGGAAACGACGCCCGACACCGCCGGGCTCATGAAGCTCGAGCGCCTGCGCGTTGCGTCGGGAGCAGTGCTTGAGGATGCCTTCCCTCGTCTCGAAACTGAGATTCAATCCTTCGAAGCTGGCATAGCGTTGCTCGAGCCGGTCCACGACTCTCAGCGACTGGAGGTTGTGCTCGAATCCCGATCCCTGCGGATCGATGCGTCGCAGGCACCCGTTCAACTCATCCTGACCTGCATGCCCGAACGGGGTGTGCCCCAGGTCATGCGCCAGGGCGATGGCTTCCGTGAGGTCTTCGTTGAGCTGCAGGGCACGCGCAATCGAACGCGCGAGCTGCGCCACCTCGAGCGAGTGCGTGAGCCGCGTCCGGAACAGGTCGCCCTCGTGGTTCAAGAAGACCTGGGTCTTGTAGACGAGGCGACGGAACGCTGTGGAATGGACGATGCGATCGCGGTCGCGCTGGTAATCGTCCCGGGTCGGTGCGGCCGGCTCGGCGTAGCGGCGGCCACGGCCGCTGGCCGGATCGCTGGCGTAGGACGCTAGCGACATCGTTATCGCGGCGCGGGAGTCACGTGCAGCGCGAAGCGAGGACTTGGCACAAGGTGGCGTCCGGCACGCTGCGCACTACGGAATGCCCGATGGCGTCGAGCAGCACGAACTTGATCTCGCCGGCTTCTGCCTTCTTGTCGAGGCGCATGAGCTCGAGATAGCGATCCGCTCCGAGGTCCGGCCCCTTCACCGGCAAGCCGGCACGCTCGATGAGCCGGATAAGTCGCTCCGCGTCTCGTCCGTGCAGCAGACCCAATCGCGCCGAAGTTTCAGCCGCCATCACCATGCCGCAGCCGACAGCCTCACCATGGAGCCACTCTCCGTAACCCAGACCTGCCTCGATGGCATGGCCGAAGGTATGGCCGAAATTGAGAATGGCCCGCAGGCCGGCTTCGCGCTCATCCTGACCGACGACGGCGGCCTTGATCTCGCACGACCGTCGCACAGCATGGCGCAGGGCGGAAGCATCGCGAGCGAGCAGTGCGTCCAGGTTCGCTTCGACCCAGCCCAGGAATCCTGCATCGGCGATCGGCCCGTACTTGATGACTTCGGCTAGGCCGGCGCGCAACTCACGCATCGGCAGCGTATTCAAAGTCTCGAGATCGGCGATGACGCAGACCGGCTGATAAAACGCGCCGATCATGTTCTTGCCACGCGGGTGGTTGATTCCTGTCTTGCCACCCACCGAGGAATCGACCTGCGCCAGCAGCGTGGTCGGCACCTGAACGAACGGCACGCCACGCATGTAGCTGGCCGCGGCGAAGCCGGTCATGTCGCCGACCACCCCTCCCCCCAGAGCGTAGAGGACCGTCTTTCGATCGGCTCCCCCAGCCAGCAGATCGTCGAAGATCAGGTTCAGAGTGGCCCAGTCCTTGTGGCTCTCACCGTCAGGTAGCGCGATCAACTCGACCTGAGCGTACCTGCCGCGCAGTGCATCCTGGAGGGTCTGCGCATACAGCGGCGCCACGGTGGTATTGCTGACGATGACCGCTCGGCTGCTGCGTGGCGCGTCCGCAAAACTTTCGGGGGAGCGAAGCAAGCCCGAGCCGATGTGTATCGAGTAGCTGCGCTCACCAAGCGCAATGGTGACGGTCTCTACGGCAGAGGAAGAATCCACGTTAGACGCTGACATGCCCGAAGTGTACGGGCCCTGTCCGACCGTCTCAGCGCGGCGGCTCGACCGCCGAGGGCACGCGGCTCGCGTCGACGACCCCGGCGAGTTCGAGCTGCATCAGGATCATGCCGACGAGGGTCTGGACCGTCGGCCGCCCCGTCTCGATGACGAAATGGGCCGTCTCGCGATACAAGGGGTCGCGCTCGCGATACAGCTGCTGCAGCTTGGCCCGCGGATCCTTCACCTGCAGCAACGGTCGCTGCGTGTCGTGGCGCAAGCGCCGATGAAGCTCTTCCGGCGAAGATCGCAGGTAGAGCACGGTGCACCCCTCATGCAGGCTGCGCCGATTAGCCTCCAGCAGCACGGCACCGCCGCCCGTCGCAAGGACACCAAAGCGAGTCGCGCAGAGTTCGGCGATCACCTGCAGCTCGATATCGCGAAAGCGGTCTTCACCCTCCCGCTCGAAGAAAGTGCGGATCGGTTCGCCGATTCGCTGTTGGATCACCGTATCGGTATCGATGAAACTGACGCCGAGCTTCCGCGCGAGCGCACGGCCGACCGAGGATTTTCCTGAGCCAGGGAGGCCGACAAGCGCCAGCCGCATCGCGGCTTCTTGCTGGTGCCCGTCGGCGGGCTGTCGTCCGTCAACCGCGACGCCCCCGATCAACGTGCAGCGGCGGTGCGGTCTGTCACGACCTTGGGCGTGAGGAACACCAGCAGCTCGGTCTTGTTCGACGTCCTGGTTTGGCTGCGGAACAGCGCGCCGAGCACCGGCACGTCACCCAGCAGGGGTACCTTGGTATTGTCGACCTGCTCGGTCTGCTCATAGATGCCGCCGATCACCACCGTTCCGCCGTTGTCGACCAATACCTGCGTCTTCACATGCTTGGTATTGATCAGGATGCCGGCCGCTGTGGTCGCGCCGGGGCTGTCCTTGTTCACATCGACATCCAGGATGATGTTGCCCTCGGGCGTGATCTGCGGGATCACTTCAAGCTTCAGCGTGGCCTTGCGGAACTGGATCGCCGTCGCGCCGCTGGAGGTTGCCGTCTGGTACGGAATCTCCGTGCCCTGCTCGATGAGCGCCTTGACCTGGTCAGCCGTGACCACCCGCGGACTGGACACGATCTTGCCCTTGCCATCGGCCTCCAGCGCCGAGATTTCGAGATTCAGGAAGCGATTCATCGCCGAATTGAAAATCGACACCGCGAACGTGGCCGCGTCGTAACCGTTCTGCCCGACGGCGGGTAGGTTGACGAAGTAGCTGTTCGTCGACGGCGTGCCTGTGGTCAGCCCGCTGCTGTTGATCGGAGGCGCCTGCCCGGTCGCTGCACCAATCCCGAGATAGTTTCCGCCGATGCCGGCGTTGATCTTCGACGAAGGCGCCACCGTCGCACCGAGCTTGGCACCCAGCGAGCGACCGAAAGTATCAGTTGCTTCGACGATGCGAGCCTCGATCAGGACCTGACGGACCGGAATGTCGATACGGGCAATGATCTGCGCGACCTCTTCGAGCTTCGATGGAATATCGCTGACGAACAGTTGGTTGGTCCGCGTCTCGTACACGATGCTGCCGCGCGGCGACAGGATGCGGCTGTTGTTCGAGCCGCCGCCCTGACCACCACTACCACCTTGCCCGGCCTGCTGCCCCGTGAGCCCCTTCGACACCTCCTCGGCCTTCACGTAGTTCAGCTGGAATGCCTGAGTGCGGACCGGCTCCAGGGACGCAATCTGCGCCTTGGACTCCAGCTCCAGCTTCTCCTTGGTCGCAATCTCGTCCTTCGGTGCGATCCACAGGACGTTCCCGCTCTTGCGCACACCCAGACCCTTGGCCTGCAGGATGATGTCGAGCGCCTGATCCCAGGGAACGTCCTTCAAACGCAGCGTGACATTGCCAGTCACCGTGTCGCTGGTCACGACGTTGAAATTCGTGAAATCGGCGATCACCTGAAGCAGGGCGCGAACCTCGATGCTCTGGAAGTTCAACGACAGCTTCTCACCGGCATAACCCGGCCCTTGTGTCAGCTTGTTCGGATCGACCTTCTGCGGCCGCACCTCGAGCACGAACTGGTTGTCAGTCTGGTAGGCACTGTGCTCCCAGACGCCGGTCGGCTCGACCACCATGCGTACCTTGTCACCGCTCTGGAAAGCCGACACGGTCCGCACTGGAGTACCGAAGTCGGTCACATCAAGACGGCGACGCAGACTTTCTGGCAGGCTGGATTTCAGGAACTCAACCACCAGATTTTGGCCCTGCTGGCGGATGTCGACACCGACCTGGTTGCTGGGGAGATCAACCACCACGCGCCCGGCACCGTCCTGCCCGCGACGGAAGTCGACCGCGCGCAGCACCTGCGGCGCGTCGTTCAGGCTGTCTGCGAAACGCACGGGGGCTGCTGCCGGCTGGGCGGCGACAGGAGCGGCTGGCGTGGGCGCCGCCGCCGGTGCGGCCGCGACATTGCCACTGGTCTGCAGCGTCAACACGAGGGCCTTGCCGTCAAGCGCCGCCGAATAGTTGCCGGGCTGCTTCAGGTTCAATACGAGCCGCGTTCGATCGCCCGCCTGAGCGACATTGACGGACCGCAGGTTGCCCTGATTGACGTCGACGCTGGAGCGGCCTAGCGCGTTGCTCACCCCCGGAAGATCGATCGCGATACGCGGCGGGGTCTGAACCGCGAAACCGGCCGGCACCGCACCCAGCGCTTCGCTCAGTTCGATGCGCACCACGTCGGCCGCACCTTGCTGGCTGCTGTTGATCGACTGGATCGCGTTCTCCGCCCACGCGGATACCGCGGAGAAGAACAGCGCGAGCGCGACGGCTGGTGCTCGCCATTGGTTCATGGTCGTGATCTCCCGAATTTTCGTCATCGCGCCTTCTCCTGCAGCTGGAGGGCAGAGGGACGCTCTATCCATTCACCCGCGGCATCCTGGACAACTTCCCGCACACCCACTTCGGTCTCGGAGATCTTCGTGATCTTCCCGTAGTTCTGACCGAGGTAGTCCCCCACCTTCACCTGATAGAGCAGGTTGTCGACCCGCAGCAGTGCGAACTGACGACCTTGCTTAGAGACGCTGCCGACCATGCTCATCGAATCGAGCGGATAGGCTTCCAGCGGCTCCTTGCGACGGTTCATCTCGCCCGCCAGCAGTGAATTCGGCTGTCGGGCCTCCTGCTTGAGCGCCACCGCGAGCTTTTGGCTGCTGAACGGTTCTACCGCACGCGCCTGCTCATAAGGTTGGGGATCGAAGCGCTTCGGTGGCGACAGCGGGGCAATGCTGGGCCGGACCTCGCGACGCTGTTGGTCCATCCACGACTGAAGCTCTTCCTGCTCGGCGCCGCAAGCCGACAGCATCATCAAGGCCGCCAACGCAGACGTCAGCAGCGCGGTGCGGTGCATCGGCCTGGTCATTTATTCGCCCCTGCTGCAGCCTTCTGGCTCGCTTCCCGCGCCTTGCGCTGGGTCTCCACCTCGGTCGGGTCGAGATAGCGATAGGTGCGCGCCAGGGCGTCCATGCTCAGATTGCCGGCTCCCGCATTGGCCGCGTTCTGCGCGCCACCGGGACCGACGCCGGAAATATTGAGGTTGTGCAAGGTCACGATCCGGGACAGGTTGGCCACGTCGGCAGCGAAGGAGCCGATGTCGTGGTAGCGGCCGGTGACGCGGATCGCGATCGGCAATTCCGCGTAATAGTCCTTGACGGCCACCTGGCCGGGACGGAACAACTCGAACTGCAGTCCACGGCCCAAGCCGGCCTGATTGATGTCCGACAACAGCGCATCCATCTCGGCCTTGCCCGGCAGCTGCTTCTCGAGTTGAGTCACGTACTCCTGAACCTGGATCTTCTGCTTGCGTAGCTCGCCGAGATTCACGGCCTGCGCCAGCTTGGCGCGGTAGTCCTGTCGCAGTCCCGGTTCGCGGTCGCGCTCCGCCTGCAGTTCGTCGGCCGTCGCCGACAGCAGAACGAACCAGGCCACCACCACCAATGCGGCCGCCACAGCCACGAAGGTCGCCAGCTTGGGCAACCAGGGCCACTGCCCAGGCTCGTTGGTGTTCAACCCACGGAACTGCCCGGAAAGGTCTTGCAGGACGGAGTTCAGATCGAGTGCGGGATTCTTTTTGGTTGCCATCTGAGCGTCCTCACGACCGGGGCACCGACGCAGCCGCTGCCGGGGCTGAAGCCCCCGCAGCGCCCGGGACTGACGACTTGTCCGGCGTCTCCACCTGAGGACGCTTGAGACCGACCTTCACCACGAAATCAAACAATCGCTTCTGTTCGCGGTTCGGCGTCGTCAGGCTGGCCGCCTTGATTTCCACCAACTCCGGCTTCTCAAGCCAGGTCGAGTTGTAGGCGGTATTGCGCAGGAACTCGGAAACGCGTTCGTTCGTCTGCGCAATGCCGTTGATCGCCACCACCTGACCGTCCTGCTTGATCGTCGTCAGGTACACGCCTTCCGGCGTCTGCTTGACGAGCTCGTTCAGAAGGTACACGGGGATGTTGCGATCGGTCTGCAGATCTTCGACCGCCTTCTGACGAGCCTTCAAGCTGTCGATCTCGGCCTTGAGCGTCGCGATGTCCTTGATCTGTTCCTCGAGCTTCTTGATCTCGGCCGTCAGGTAGGCATTGCGCTCTTGCTGGGTGCTGATCATCTGTTGCAGCACCAGGTACCAAAGCGCAGCAATGGCAATGCCGGCTGCAGCCGCGACACCCAAGCCGACGAAGAAAGCCTTCTTGCGACGCTGCCGCCGCTCTTCGCGGTGCGGCAGGAGGTTGATCAAGATCATTACAGGAACCTCCGCATCGCCAGGCCGCACGCGGTCAGGTAGGCCGGGGCTTCACGGCGCAGCTTGCTCTCGCGCACAGCCGACCCGAGGCGCATGCCTTCGAAAGGATTGACCACCATCGACGCAAAGCCCGTCAATTCGGTCACACGCTCCTTCAGGCCAGGCAACGTCGCGGTGCCGCCGCCCAACATGACGTAGTGCACCTTGTGGTGCGGTGTGCTGGTGAAGAAATACTGCAAGGCGCGACCGATCTCTTGCGCCAGGCTGTCGACGAACGGCACCAGCAGGCTGGACTCGTAGTCTTCCGGAAGATCGCTGGCCAGCTTCTTCTGCTCGGCCTCTTCGAACGAGAAGCCGTATTGGCGCGAGATCATTTGCGTCAGCTGTGAGCCACCGAAGGCCTGGTCGCGGTCGTACAGCAGTTCCTCGTCACGAAGTACCTTGAGGCTGGTGGTTTCGGCGCCGATCTCGAACAGCGCCACCAGCGCATCGCGCCCTTCGTTAGGCAATGCCGAGATAATGCGCATCATCGCCAGACGGGAGGCGTGCGACTCGATATCCAGCACGACCGGCTTCAGTCCGGCAGCCTCGGCCAGGCCCTGCCGGTCCTGGACCCGATCTTTGCGGGAGGCAGCAATCAGCACCTCGACGTCGCCAGCCGACGATGGACTCGGTCCGACGACGCAGAAATCCAGGCTCACTTCATCCAGCGAGAAGGGAATGTACTGATTGGCTTCGGACTCGACCTGAAGCTCGAGTTCCTCGTCGCGCAAACCAGCCGGCAACATGATCTTCTTGGTGATCACTGCCGACTGTGGCATTGCCATCGCCACCCGCTTGGAACGGGTGCCGCTCTTGCTGACGACGCGACGCACCGCATCGGCCACTTCATCGAATTTCTCGATCTGGCCGTCAGCGATCCAGCCTCGCTCGAAACTCTCGGTGGCAAAACGCTCAAGCACGTACTCACCCGAGGCGGACTGACCCAGCTCGACGAGCTTGACGCTCGAGGAGCTGATATCCAGCCCGACGAGCGGCGCTTGCTTGCCTCCCATCAACCCGTCTAGAAAGCCCACACGGTCTCCCGCTCGCCGCTGCACGGCTGTTAAGAAGTTACTTCAATGCTAGCAGTAAAGCCTTTGTGTCCCAATGCTTTCAGGCCGTGCGTGGGCGAGCACGCGACAAGCTCACGTTGCAAAACTCACGGTCCGGGCAAGCGCCTGGGCCCTTGCGCACCAGGCACGGGAACAGGGCACCGACGGGCACTCCGGAATGCCACCAATGCTGCCCTGAGCGCATTTCTATAATCGCCGGGTCCTGCTGGAGATTCATGAGCGCCAAAGATCGCAAGCCCTCGCCGACGGCGTCCACATCTTCCCGTGCCGGTTTTCTCTCCAACCTGCCCGCTGCGGCCCGGTGGCCCCTGCTGGTCGGCGGGTCGGCACTGGCGCTCGTCGGGTCAGCGCTGCTGGGTGGCTTGGCGCTGCTGGCCATCGCGTTGGCCGTGGCCTACCCGAACCTGCCCGAGATCAGCAGCCTCACCGACTACCGGCCCAAGCTGCCCCTGCGCGTCTTCTCCGCCGATGAGGTGCTGATCGGCGAGTACGGTGAAGAGCGCCGTCTGTTCGCGCCGATCGGCCAGATTCCGAAGGTGATGCGCGAGGCAGTGCTGTCGATCGAGGATGCGCGCTTCTATCAGCATGGCGGCGTCGACTACATCGGCATCGTGCGCGCCGGCCTCGCCAACGTCGGCGAATCCCGCAGCCAGGGCGCGTCGACCATCACGATGCAGGTGGCGCGCAATTTCTACTTGCCGACCGAGAAGACCTTCATCCGCAAGGTGTACGAGATCCTGCTGGCGCTGAAGATCGAAAGCCAGCTCAGCAAGGACCAGATCCTCGAGGTCTACATGAACCAGATCTATCTGGGGCAGCGCGCCTACGGTTTCGCGGCTGCCTCGGAGATCTATTTCGGCAAGCCGCTGAAGGACGTGACGGCCGCCGAGGCGGCCATGCTCGCGGGCCTGCCAAAGGCGCCGTCGGCCTACAACCCGGTCGCCAACCCGACGCGGGCGCGCCAACGGCAGCAATACATCATCGAGCGGATGTACGAAAACGGCTACCTGACCGAGGAACAGGCCGAGGCCGCAAAGGCCGAGCAGCTCAAGTACCGCAGGGACATCTCGGTCCCGTTGCACGCCGAGTATGTGGCCGAGACGGCTCGCCAACTGATCTTCAGCCAGTACGGCGAGAACGCCTACACACGCGGCCTGAACGTCTACACCAGTGTGCGTGCGGTCGAGCAGGAAGCGGCCTACCGGGCTCTGCGCCGCGGCATCACGGACTACGAACGACGGCAGGTGTACCGAGGACCGGAGGGCTATGTGGATCTGCCGGCAGATCCCAAGGCGCTCGACGCACGGGTTGCGGAGGCGCTCGACGAGCATCCGGACAACGATGAGATCAAGGCCGCGGTCGTGCTCGAGGCCAGTGCCAAGCAGGTCGTCGCCGTGCTGCAGAGCGGCGACACCTTGACGATCACCGGCGAGGGCCTGCGTCCGGCCACTTCGGGGTTGTCGCCCAAGGCCAGCCCCAAGGTCCAGATCCGGCGTGGCGCGGTGATCCGTGTCATCAAGGGCGCGAAGGACGTCTGGTCGATCACCCAGGTGCCCGAGGTCGAGGGCGCTTTCGTCTCGCTCGACCCGCGCACCGGCGCGATCCGCACGATGGTCGGCGGCTTCGACCACGCGAAGAGCAAGTTCAACCACGCGACGCAGGCCTGGCGCCAGCCGGGCTCGAGCTTCAAGCCCTTCATCTACTCGGCGTCGCTCGAGAAGGGCTTCACACCGGCCACGGTGATCAACGACGCGCCGCTGTTCTTCGACGCGGCCGCCACCGGCAGCCAGCCCTGGGAGCCGAAGAACTACGACGGCACGTTCGACGGCCCGATGTCGATGCGCCGCGCGCTGGCGAAGTCGAAGAACATGGTGTCGATCCGCATCCTGGAGGCCATCGGTACCGATTACGCGCAGAGCTGGATCACCCGCTTCGGCTTCGATGCGGACAAGCACCAACCCTATCTGCCGATGGCGCTGGGGACCGGCTCGGTGACGCCGCTGCAGATGGCTGCGGGCTATGCGGTGTTCGCCAATGGCGGCTACCGCATCAATCCGGTGCTCGTCACGCGGGTCACCGACAACCGCGGCCGCATCCTGGCGCAGACCGAGCCGGCACCGCTGGACGAGTCGGCTCGCGCGATCGACGGCCGCAACGCCTTCGTGATGAGCAGCCTGCTGCAGGAGGTCACGCGCTCCGGCACCGCAGCACGCGCCCAGGCCACCCTGAAACGGACCGACGTCTACGGCAAGACCGGCACCACCAACGATTCCCAGGACGCCTGGTTCGCCGGCTACACGCCGAACCTGGTGGCCGTGGTGTGGATCGGCTACGACCAGCCGCGCAAGCTCGGCGACCGCGAGACCGGCGGCGGCCTGTCTCTGCCAGTGTGGATCGACTACATGAGCGTCGCGCTCAAGGGCGTAAAGGTGAGCGAACTCACACCCCCGGAAGGCCTGCTCAACGTCGGCGGCGAGTGGTACTACGAGGAGTACAGCCCTGGCAACGGCGTCAGCAGCCTCGGGCTCGACACTCCCGCCGCGCCCGCGCCCACCGAGGAAGAGCGCAAGAGCATCCTCGATCTGTTCAAGAATTGAGCGTCATCCCGGCAAATGCGTCGCCGGCGCCATGCCGTCAGGTCGTCGGCGGCGTGAAGCTCAAGGGCCGGTCCGCCTGCTCGCTGGCGCAGCGCGACAGCGTGACGAACAAGTCTTCTGCAGTCTTGGTGTCGCGCCAGACCCCGCCCGCGTGGCGGTAATGAAAGCCCCCGCTGCGCGCGGCCAGCCAGATCTCCTGCAAGGGCGGCTGGGTGTTCACGACGATCTTGCTACCATTCGGGAAGCTCAGTTCGAGCAGACCGCCAGTGCGCGCAGCATCGATGTCGACCACATCGTCCTGCAGCCAGCGATCGACCTGCAGTTCAATGCCGCCCAGCACGGCCCTCGTCAGCGCCTGGTAGTCAGCGTCGCTCAGCGCAGTGGCGGGGGTCGCGGTGCTCATTCGTAGAATCCGGTGATGTTGAAACCTGCTTCGATTCTAGGCAGCCGCATCACCGCGATCGCGGTGTGTGCTTTGCTGGGGGGACTGGCCCTGGGTGGCTGCGGCCAGAAAGGCGCGCTCTACCTGCCGGGATCGGTGCCGCACGCGCCGGCCCCAGGCCAGGCAGCCTCCGCGCCCACCGGTGTTGCCCGATGACGCTGCCCGGCGCCCCATTCATCGCCTACCGCGGCACGGAGTTGTTCATCGACGGCTGTGCGGCGAGCGAGCTCGCCGCACGCTTCGGCACCCCGCTTTACGTCTACAGCCGCCGCGCCATGCTCGCCGCGCTGGCGCCGTACCAGCGGGCGCTGGCAGGCCGGCAGCACCTGATCTGCTACGCGATGAAGGCGAGTTCGAGCCTCGCGCTGCTGCAGACCTTCGCCCAGGCCGGCTGCGGCTTCGACATCGTCTCCGGTGGTGAACTGGAGCGCGTGCTGGCCGCTGGCGGCGACCCGGGCAAGGTCGTGTTCTCAGGGCTCGGCAAGACGCGCTCGGAGATGCGGCGCGCGCTCGAGATCGGCGTGCGTTGCTTCAACGTCGAGAGCGAGGCTGAGTTGGAGGTGCTGTCCGAGGTGGCGGTATCGCTGGGCCGGACCGCGCCGGTCAGCCTGCGCGTCAACCCCGACGTCGACGCGAAGACCCACCCCTACATCTCCACCGGCCTGAAGGGCAACAAATTCGGCATCGCGCACGACCGGGCCGTGGCGGCCTACCGGCGCGCGGCGCAACTCCCCGGGCTCGATGTCGTCGGGATCGACTGCCACATCGGCTCCCAGATCACCGAGATCGCACCCTACCTCGACGCCGCCGACCGTGTGCTCGACCTGGTCGAGGCCGTCGAATCGACCGGCCTGCGCATCCACCACCTCGACCTCGGCGGCGGCCTGGGCATCCAGTACACCGACGAGGTGCCGCCGGCCGCCGATGACTTGATCGCGGCGCTGCTGGAACGTCTCGACGCCCGCGGGCACGGTGCGCGCGCGCTGGTGTTCGAGCCGGGCCGCTCGCTGGTCGGCAATGCCGGCGTGCTGCTGTCCGAGGTGCTGTACCTGAAGCCCGGCGAGGACAAGAACTTCTGCGTCGTCGACGCTGCCATGAACGACCTCATGCGCCCGGCCATGTACGAAGCGACGATGGGCATCGTGCCTTGCAGACTGCGCGACGGCCTGCCGGTGGTCTACGACGTGGTCGGCCCCGTGTGCGAATCGGGCGACTGGCTGGGCCGCGACCGCGCGCTGGCGCTGCAGCCCGGCGACCACGTCGCGGTGCTCAGCGCTGGCGCCTATGGCATGAGCATGGCCAGCAACTACAACACCCGTCCGCGGGCGGCTGAGGTCATGGTCGATGGCAGCGTGGCCACGCTGATCCGTGAACGCGAGGCCGCTGCCGAGTTGTTCCGCGGTGAGCGACTGCTGCCTGCGGGCTGACTTCTCCGGCGGGGCGGCTCACAGCCGCCCTTCGCTCACCGCATGGCAGGCCACGCGGATGCCGTCGATCTCCTGCCAGGCCGGTCGCTCGCGTCGGCAACGCTCGTCGGCATGCGGACAGCGGGGATGGAAGCTGCAGCCGCTGGGTGGCTGCAGAGGGTTGGGCACTTCGCCCCGGACGGGCATGCGTGGCCGCCCGCTCATCTGCAGATCGGGCACCGCATCGAGCAGCATGCGCGTGTACGGATGCCGGGGTCGATCGAACAAGGTGCGCTTCGGCGCCAGCTCGACGAGCCGGCCCAGGTACATGACACCCACCTGATCGGCGACGTGCCGCACGACCGCGAGGTTGTGCGAGATGAACAGGTAGGTCAGCCCGCGCTCGCGCTGCAGGTCCTTCATCAGGTTGAGCACCTGGGCCTGAACCGACACGTCGAGCGCCGAGGTCGGTTCGTCGCACACCAGGAAGTCCGGCGACGTGGCCAGCGCCCGCGCGATCGAGATGCGCTGGCGCTGGCCGCCCGAGAACTGGTGTGGGAACTTACCGGCATCCGCAGCCGCCAGCCCCACCGACGTGAGCAATGCGGCCACGCGCTCGCGCAGGGCCGTGGGTCGGCGTTCGACGCCCCGCTCGATCAGCGGTTCGGCGACGATGGACTGCACGCTCCAGCGCGGGTTGAGGCTGGCGTATGGGTCCTGGAAGATCATCTGCAGACGGCGCTGCGGCGAGGTCAGCACGCGCGCCAGGTCTTCGCCACCGAAATGCACCGACCCGCTGCTCGGCCGCTGCAGGCCGACCAGCAGCCGCGCCACCGTGCTCTTGCCGCAGCCCGACTCGCCGACGAGCGCCAGTGTCTGCCCGCGCTCGATCGCGAAGTTCACGCCGTCGACAGCCTGCACGATCTGCCGTGGCTTGCGCTCCAGCACGCGCTCGAACCACGGGGCCGACACGTCGAAGCGCTTGACCAGATCACGCGCCTCGACCAGCGGCAGCGCCTCGCCCGGTGCGCTCATGCCGGACGCTCCGCTGCTGCATCGACCAGCCAGCAGGCCGCACGCGTGCGGCCCGCGTCCGACAGCACCGGTCGCTCGGCGCGGCAGCGTTCGAAAGCGTGCGGGCAGCGCGGATGGAAAGCGCAGCCGACGGGGATCGCGTCCAACCGCGGCATGCTGCCGTCGATCTGCGCGAGCCGCTCGCGGTCTTCGTTCATCGCCGGGATCGAGCTCATCAGCCCGACCGTGTACGGATGCGCCGGCGCGTGCACCACGTCGCGCACCGCGCCGATCTCGACGATGCGGCCGGCATACATCACCGCCACCCGATCGCAGGCCTCGGCGATCACGCCCATGTCGTGCGTCACCAGCATCACCGCCGCGCCCTGCTCCTTGCACAGGCGCTTGAGCAGGTCGATCACCTGCGCCTGGATCGACACGTCGAGCGCGGTGGTCGGCTCGTCCGCGATCACCAGCTCCGGGTTCCCGGCCAGAGCCAGCGCGATCACGACCCGCTGGCGCATGCCGCCGGAGAACTGGTGCGGGTAGTGGTCGATGCGCGCCTCGGGCGCCGGGATGCCGGTGTCGCGCAGCAGTTCGACAGCGCGCGCGCGCGCGGCGCGCTCATCGAGCGGCAGGTGGGTGCGAAGCGTCTCGACCAACTGCTGGCCAACGGTGTACAGCGGATCCAGCGAGGTCAGCGGGTCCTGGAAGATCGCGCCGATGCGCCGGCCGCGGATGCGGCGCAGTGCGGCCGGTGGCAGGTTGTCGATGCGCTGGCCCGACAGCCGGATCTGACCGCCGGCGATGCGCCCCGGCGGCTCCAGCAGGCCGATGATGGCCGCGCCGGTGAGCGACTTGCCGGCGCCCGACTCGCCGACCACGCCCAGGATCTCGCCGGGGGCGATGTCGAACGACAGGCCGTCGAGCGCCCGCAGCGTGCCGCGACGAGCGGGAAACTCGACCACCAGATCACGCACTTCGAGCAGGCTGGGCGGCTTCAGCATGGCAGCGGGCAGCTCATCTCAGCCTCGGATTCAGCGCATCGCGCAGCCAGTCGCCGAGCAGGTTCACGCTCAGGGCGATCAGCACCAGCATCGCGCCGGGAAAGAGCGCGATCCACCACTCGCCGCTGAACAGGAAATCGTTGCCGACGCGGATCAGGGTACCCAGCGACGGCGAGGTGGGTGGCACGCCGACGCCGAGGAAGCTCAGCGTCGCCTCGGTGATGATGGCCGTGGCGACCTGGATCGTCGCCAGCACGAACACCGGTCCGAGCACGTTCGGCAGCACGTGGCGGCGCATGATGCGCACCGGCGACACGCCGATCACGCGTGCCGCCTGCACATAGTCCTTCTGTCGTTCGACCAAGGTGGAACCGCGCACCGTTCGCGCATAAGGCACCCAGCCGGTCAGCGAGATGGCGAGGATCAGCACGCCGAAGGCCAGTGCCTCGTGCGCCGCAGGGAAGACCGCGCGGCCCACGCCGTCGATCATCAAGGCCACCAGGATGGCGGGGAAGGACAGCATCACGTCGCACACGCGCATGATGAAGGCATCGACCCGTCCGCCGACGAAGCCCGATAACAAGCCGAGTGTCACGCCCGCCAGCATCGACAGCAGCACGGAGGCGATGCCCACGGCCAGTGAGATCCGTGCGCCGTACATCAGCGCCGAAAGGATGTCGCGGCCCTGGTCGTCGGTGCCCAGCAGGTAGACCGCCTTCCCCTCGGCCATCCAGGCCGGCGGCAGGCGCGAATCGCCGAGTTCGAGCGTCGCGAGGTCGAAGGGGTCGTGCGGCGCCAAGACCGGGGCCAGCACCGCGCAGAGCAGGCAGGCCGCTGCGATGGCCGCCGCGAGCATGGCCACCGGCGACGCGCGGAAGCTGTGCCAGACATCGCCGTCGAAGAATCGATGAACGGCGCCTGCGCTCATCGCACGACGATCCACTTGTAGGGCATGAAGTTGTCGGCCTGTTGCACCACGTCGATGTTCTTCTTCATGCCCCAGGCCAGCGTCTGCTGGTGCAGTGGAATGTGCCCGACATCGTCCTGGTGGAGCCGGAAGGCCTCGCGGATCATCGCGTTGCGCTTCGCGACGTCGACCTCCGACTGCAGCTTCGTCGTCAGCTCATCGACCCGCGGATTGCGGTAGCCACCCAGGTTGTACTGCCCGCGGCCCTTGTCCTCGGGCGAGGCGATCAGCGCGCTCAGCACATCGTGCGCATCGTAGGTGCTGGGCGTCCAACCCAGCAGGTAGAAGCTGGTGTCGCGGCGCAGGATCTTCGGGAAATAGGTGGCCTTGCTCTCGGTGCGCAGGTCGACCTTGATGCCCACGCGCGCCAGCTGGGCGGCAACCGCCTGGCAGACGGCGGCATCGTTGACATAGCGATCGTTCGGACAATCCAGGCCGACGCCGAAGCCCTTCGGGTAGCCCGCCTGTGACAGCAACGTCCTGGCGGCGTCGACGTCGTAGGGCAGGCGCTGGTTCAGTTCGGGGATGAAGCCGTTCACGCCGGGCGAAACCATCAGTGCGACGGGATTGGCGGCTCCGCGCATCACCCGGCTGCGAATGCTCGCGATGTCGATCGCCTGGTAGACGGCCTGCCGGACCCGGCGGTCCTTGAACGGATTTCTGCCGCGGACATCGGCGTTCAGCAGTTCGTCGCGCTGCTGGTCCATGCCGAGAAAGATGACGCGCAGTTCGGGCCCCTGCAGCAACTTGAACCCCGTGCTCGCCCGGACGCGCTCGATATCCTGGAGCGGCACCGGCTCCATCAGATCGATCTCGCCGGACAGCAACGCCGCTACGCGCGTGGCATCGTTGCCGATCGGCGTGAACACCAGTTCGTCGACATTGCCGTCCACCCGTCCCCAGTAGTCCGGGTTGCGCACGAGCACCGTGCGCGCCGCGGGGCGCCGCTCCTTCAGCCGGAACGGCCCGGTCCCGTTGGCGTTGAACGATGCCGCGTTCTCGACCCGCTCGCGGCGATCGACCGGCGTCTGCGCCTTGTTCGCCACGCACCAGGACCGGCTCATCATGTAGACCGATGCGATGACCTCGGGCAGGATCGGGAACGGCGCGGTGGTCTCGATCTCGACGGTGTGGTCATCGATGCGACGCACGGTCTTGAACGTGGCGGTGTAGCTCTTCATGTCCGAGCCCTCGCCAGCGGCACGCTCGAACGAGAACACCACGTCGTCGGACGTGAACGGGGTACCGTCGTGGAAGCGCACGCCTCGGCGCAGTTCGAAACGCCATACCGTCGGCGTCGGCTGCGCCCAGCGAACCGCCAGTCCCGGCTCGAGCCGCAGATTGCGGTCGCGCGACACCAGCGGTTCGTAGATGTTGTTGACGAAGCTGAGCTGCAGCGACTCGTTGAACGAGTGCGGATCCATCGACTGGACATCGCCTTGGTTCGCGACGCGCAACGTCACGGCGTGGCTTGCGGCGATCTGCAGCACGAGCAGGGCCGCTGCTCCCCAGCGCCTCAACGTGGCAAGGGTGTCATCCATGAGCGGTTTCACGGTCCGGACGCAGGCGCGGATCGACCACGAAGTAGAGCAGGTCGACGGCCAGATTGATCGCCACGAAGATCAGCGCGACGAGACACAGGTAGGCGGCCATCACCGGCACGTCGGCAAAGCTCACGGCCTGGATGAACAGCAGGCCCATCCCCGGCCACTGGAACACCGTCTCGGTGATGATGGCGAACGCGATCAGCGAACCCAGTTGCAGCCCGGTGATCGTGATCACCGGTACCAGCGTGTTCTTCAGGGCATGGCCGAAATGCACCACGCGGTCCGTGAGCCCACGCGCCCTCGCGAACCTGATGTAGTCGCTGCGCAGCACCTCCAGCATCTCGGCGCGCACCAGCCGCATGATCAGGGCCAGCTGGAACACCGCGAGCGTGATCGACGGCAGCACCAGGTGCTGCCAGCCGCTGACAGTGAACCAGCCCGTCGTCCAGCCACCGACGCTCAACACTTCACCGCGGCCGAAGCTCGGCAGCCAGTGCAGCCCGACGGAGAACACGAGAATCAGCAGGATGCCGATCAGGAAGGTGGGCAAGGAGACACCGAGCAAGGACACCGTCATCAACACCTGCGACAGCACACTGCCACGCCGCAGCGCCGCGATCACGCCCATCGGCACGCCGACACCCAAGGCCAGCAGCGCGGCCGTGATCGACAGCTCCAGGGTCGCAGGCAAACGCTCGGCGATCAAGGTCGACACCTTGCGTCCCTGGCGCAGGCTGAGGCCGAAATCGCCCTGCAGGGCGTTGCCGACGAAATGTGCGAACTGCAGCGGAAACGGCCGGTCCAGTCCGAGATCGGCCCGCAACTGCGTGCGCTGCTCGGGCGTCGCGTCCTGTCCGAGCAGATGCGTCACCGGATCGCCGACATGCTGGAACAGCATGAACGAGATGAAGGCAACGGCCAGCATCACGATCACGGCTTGAAGAAGGCGACGAATCAGGAAGGCCAGCATGGTTGCGCGGTGTCGAGCGACCATTGTGGCCGCGCACCCGGCCATCCGCCGTCGATCAGTTCGGCGCGGAACTCAGCTGCACACCGCTGAGGCAGACCGCGCCGTACCAGGCCGTGACCGAGGTACCGGTGTTGTCGGCATCGGTCATGAGCCCGATGCCGATCAGCGCGCCCGGCGCTTCGCCGAAGGCGCGCCGGTAGTCCCCGGCGATATCGCGCTCGTGCTCGCGCCATTGCCGCAAGTGCTCCGGACCGGACTCGACGACGATCTTGCGAATGCGGTCACTGCGCGGATTGATCACCACGCTTTCGAGCGGCGCGCCGTTGTCCCACACGTACATCAGCGTCGCGTACGGAGGACGTTCGCCAGTGACGAGTTCCGCCAGTTCGAACAGCGAGCGGTCCTTCAAGGGCAGCGTGTCGTGATCGCCGTCGAAGGCGAGCACGATGCGCGCCGGAGAGTCCTCGGTCTCCCGACGCCGCACATCGGCCCGATCGATCAGTGCGCTGACGCGCCACGAGAACCGGAGCATCTGCAACGCATCGGGCTCCAGGCGCACCGTGTAACGCAGCATGCTGGCCGAGGCATCGGCTCGCGCGCGAATCACGGCGGATCCTGCGTCGGAGCCAAGGTCGTAGCGCGTCCCGCGTTTGCCCGGCAGCGCGTGGGGCTGCCATGCCGGCACGCAGTGCGGCGACCACACCGCGCCCGCCGGCGCCCGCAACACCAGCGGGTCGCGGGTCGACACATGGGCGCAGGCGCCGACGGAGCAGAGAAGCACGAGGGCCAGGCCCCTCATCAGCGAAGGCAAGTCAGGACTCCGGACACCATCGTCGGCACGGTTCTCGATCGGCCAAAAAAGAAGCGCCCCGCAGGGCGCTTCCTTCAAGCGTACAACTCGATTCAGAAGTTGTGGCCGATGCCGACCAGGAACTGATCCTTGCCGTTCAGGTTGACAACATCGTCGTTGTCCGACTCACGATGCAGGTACGCACTGTAGATCGTGGTCCGCTTCGACAGGGCATAACGGAGCGAAGCGCCGTACTTGTCGTTCTTGTTGGTGCCGCCTGCGTCCAGATCGACCTTCGCGTGCGTGTACTGGGCACGGAACTCGAAGCTGCCGAACGGCACGAGCACGCCGACGTTGTAGGAGTCGACGTCATCGATCACGCCCGACTCAGCGATGTTCGAGCCGAAGTCGCTGGTCTTCTGATAGCCCAGGCCCAGCGTCGCGACGCCGAAGTTGAAGCTGCCGCCCGCAGTGAAGACCTTGTTGTAGGCGCTGCCGCCGCCGCCAGGAGCGTCGTCATACTCTTCATACGACAGGCCGGCCTTGACCGGGCCGGCCGCGTAACCGAGCAGCAGACCTTGCTGGCGAGCCGTGGCGCCTTCGCCGGCTGCGACCAAGCCACGGATCTGGAAGCCACCGAAGCTAGGCGACAGGTAGACGACCGAGTTGTCGACCCGGCTACCGAAGTTCTGGAACAGCACACGGCCGGCCGCGGCGCCGAAGTTGCCGTCCACCACCGTGATTTCGCCTTCAGCCGTCAGGTCCGAGCCGTAGCCCAGGTTCAACTGGCGGGTCAGCGTGTCGTGGCGACCGAGGCGGATCTCACCGAGGCTGGCCGAGCTCAGGCCTACCCAGGCCTGGCGATCGAACAGCTTGGCCGAGTTACCGGGGCTGCCATCGTCGGAATTGAAGCCCGACTCCAGCGTGAAGTTGGCCTTCAAGCCACCGCCCAGGTCTTCGCTGCCCTTCAGGCCCCAACGCGAGCCACCGATCGGCTGGTGGTTGTTCAGGGTCCACTTGTCTTCAGCGATCGTGCTGTCGGTCCAGGTGACCGCAGTGTCCAGACGACCGTACAGGGTCACCGACGATTGCGCCGAAGCGGCGCCGGCGAACGCACCCAGAACGGCCAGAGCGAGTACTGATTTTTTCATTGCAACTATCTCCAGAGTTGAACATGTGGTTTCGAATGAGCCCGCCACTTCGCCACCATTTGCGACGCCATCAGCAGTTCACCTTCCCAACTGCCGCAATTCCACCAGACCGATGCGCCCCCCGCCAGCACCGCGCTTGTTCTATGCTTATTCTGTTGTGAGACGACAACTTACTCGCACCTATTTGGTGCGAGTAAGCCCTGACATACGACTGTCATGAATGAAATCGTTCACGAACAAGCCCCTTTCGACCTCTGAAGACCCCCTCTTCGCACCGCTTCGACCATGCGTTCACTCAGCCGCACCGATCAGGTGATTTCTTCGCTGCACAAAGCTCTGAACACGGTGTTCACCGCTCATTCGGCGTCGCGCCCTGCACCGAAGCCGGTCGCCGATCCTGGCCTGACGCTGACGCCGCAGGAGAAGGCGCTGTCCGCGTCGCTGATGCGCGTCAACCATGTCGGCGAGGTCTGCGCCCAGGCTCTGTATGACTCGCAAGCGCTGGGCACGCGAAACGAGGCGCTCAAGGTCCAGTTCGAGCACGCAGCGCGTGAGGAAGCAGACCATCTCGCCTGGACCGAGGCCCGGTTGGCCGAATTGAACGGACGCACCAGTTGGCTCAATCCGCTGTGGTACGCCGGTTCTTTCAGCCTGGGGTTGATCGCCGCGCGCATCGGCGACGCCGCCAGCCTCGGTTTCGTGGTCGAGACGGAGCGGCAGGTGGAGCAACACCTGCTTCAGCACCTCGACAGATTGCCGGTGGCCGACGTCGAGTCACGGGCGATCGTGGCCCAGATGCGCGAAGACGAGGCGCGGCACGCCGCCGCCGCCGAGCATGCGGGCGCCACGTCGCTGCCGGCGCCGGTGCGGTGGTTGATGCGAGGCATGGCCAAGGTCATGACCACGACCGCTCACCGCATCTGAATGACCGGCTGATGAGGCCCCGCCGTCCGGCGGACTAAACCTCGACGATCTCCACGCCGGTCGTCATGGCGGCGGTCTTGGCCAGCATCGCGCTCGCCGAGCAGTATTTTTCGTGCGACAGCGCCACGGCGCGCTCCACCGCTCCCTGGGGCAAGCCACGGCCGCGAACGACGAACTGCAGGTGGATCTTCGTGAACACCTTCGGATCGACCGTTGCCCGCTCGGCGCTCAGCTTCACTTCGCAACCCCGGATGTCGTGTCGCCCGCGCTGCAGGATCAGCACCACGTCGTAGGCGGCGCACGCGCCAGTCCCGGCCAGCACGGTCTCCATCGGGCGCGGCGCCAGGTTGCGTCCTCCGCCGTCGGGCGCCCCGTCCATCGACAGCAGGTGGCCGCTGCCGGTTTCCGCGTTGAAGGCCATACCGGCGTCGGGCTGCCAGCGAACGGTGCACTCCATGTTCGAAACTCCTCCAGAAGAGGCGCCGATTGTGCCGAGTCGCACGAATCTGGAGCCCTCCCCCTAGAAAAAGAACGCTCGTGCTTGTTGCGGCGCACCATGCGCTCGCGCTAGAATTGCACATCGATCGGAATTTGTTGGACCCGATCACCGTTTGTCTCCTCCACCCTCCTCCATAGGTGGATTCAGCCCAAGGCCTCACGGCCTTGGGCTTTTTTATTGCCGTGTCCGCAGCATGTTTGCTGCACTGCAGCGGTCGACGGGACCACGCCGGGGCCTGACTTATCATCGCGCGCTTGTGCTTGTAACAAGGAGACTCCATGGCTCGCGCCGCGCCGCGCCCTGCGCCCCGCCCCCCCGCCGCCAAGCCCGCTCCCCGCAAGGCCAAGGTCACACCGGACTACCTGCAGCGCATCCTGACGGCGCGGGTCTACGATGTGGCTAACGAATCGGCTCTGCAGTTCGCGCCGCAACTGTCGGAGCGGGTCGACAACCGGGTCTGGCTCAAGCGCGAGGACGAGCAACCTGTCTTCAGCTTCAAGCTGCGCGGCGCCTACAACAAGATGGCGCATCTGAGCGCGACGCAATTGGAACGGGGCGTGATCTGCGCTTCGGCAGGCAACCATGCGCAGGGTGTTGCGCTTTCCGCTCGCAAGCTCGGTTGCCGGGCAACGGTCGTGATGCCGGTCACCACGCCGCAACTCAAGGTCGAGGCTGTGCGGGCGCTCGGCGGCAAGGTGGTGCTGCATGGCGACAGCTATTCCGACGCCTACGCCCACGCGCTGAAGCTCGAGCGAGAGAACGGCCAGACCTTCGTGCATCCCTTCGACGATCCGGATGTGATCGCTGGGCAGGGCACCATCGCCATGGAGATCCTGCGCCAGCACCAGGGGCCGATCGACGCCGTGTTCGTTGCCGTGGGCGGTGGTGGGTTGATCTCGGGTATCGCTGCGTACATCAAGGCGGTCCGACCGGAGATCCGGGTGATCGGCGTCCAGACCACCGATTCCGATGCGATGGTGCGCTCGGTCCGCGCGGGCAAGCGCGTGACGCTGCACGACGTGGGGCTGTTTTCCGACGGCACTGCCGTCAAACTGGTGGGCGAGGAAACCTTCCGCCTGACGAAACTGCTGGTCGATGACTTCGAGGTCGTCGACACCGATGCCGTCTGCGCGGCGATCAAGGATGTGTTCCAGGACACCCGCTCGATCCTGGAGCCTGCGGGTGCGCTGGGCGTGGCGGCGATCAAGCAATACACGGCGCGCACCGGCTGCAAGGGCAAGACCTTCGTGGCCATCACCTGCGGCGCCAACATGAACTTCGACCGGCTGCGCTTCGTCGCCGAGCGGGCCGAAGTGGGCGAGGAGCGGGAGGCGCTGTTCGCCGTCACGATCCCGGAGGAGCGGGGCTCCTTCAAGCGTTTCTGCGAGCTGCTTGGCCCGCGCAGCGTCACGGAGTTCAACTACCGCATCTCGGACGCACGCACCGCACAGGTGTTCGTCGGCCTGGCCACGCGCGAACACGGCGAGTCGGCTCGCGTTGCCGAGCGCTTCGAGAAGCAGGGCTTCCCGACGGTCGACCTGACGCACGACGAGCTGGCCAAGACCCATATCCGCCACATGGTCGGCGGCCGCTCCGAGCTGGCCCGCGAGGAGCGGCTGTTCCGGTTCGTGTTTCCGGAGCGCCCGGGGGCCCTGATGCGCTTCCTGACCCGCATGCACCCCGACTGGAACATCAGCCTGTTCCACTACCGCAACCAGGGCGCCGACTATGGCCGCATCCTCGTCGGCCTGCAGATTCCCCGCGGCGCGCAGCGCGCACTGCGCGAGTTCCTGTCCACGCTCGACTATCCCTGCGTCGAGGAGACGAACAACCCGGTCTACCAGCTTTTCCTGCGCTGACTCGACGCCGGCCAAGGCCGCCGGATGACGGTGAGTCGGGCCGTCATCGTCTGCGATTGTCTCGACGTCTGCGCAGGGCTCACAATCTCACGGCACCAACCCACCACGCCGCCATGTCTGTCCAGCGCTCCCTCATTGCTCCCACCGCCCATCCGCGACTCGAAGATGCGCTGCGGCAGAAGCTGCAGCACCGCGCCGAGACAGCCGGCAGCCTGGGCGAACTCGAGCCGCTGGCGGTGCGGCTGGGCTTGATCCAGAACTCGCTGAAGCCCCGGCTCAAGAGCCCGCAACTGGTGGTCTTCGCCGGCGACCACGGCCTGGTGGTGGACGGCCTGTCGACGCGGGGTGAATCGACTTCGCAGCAGGTCACTCACCTGCTCGCGGGACGGCTGCCGATGGCGGTGTTCTCGTTCATCCAGGGCATGGGTCTCACGGTCGTCGATGCGGGTCTGGCCGAGTCGATGAGCCCTTACCCCAGCCTGCTTCAGCGCAAGATCGGTTTCGGCACCCGCAGTGCGCGGTCCGGCCCGGCGATGTCTATCGACCAGGCGCACGCCGCGATCCGCGCCGGCATGGAGATCGCCGATTCGCTCAGCGGCAACGTGCTGGCCTGCGCCGGCATCGGTGTCGGCGCCCACGAAAGCGCGTCGCTGGTGCTGTCGCGGCTGGCCGACATTCCGCTGCGGGACCTCACCATCTCCGGCCCCGACATGCCGCCCGATATGCTGGCGCAGACGATGGTGGTGCTGCAGAGCACTCAGGGGCGACACCGTGACGTGACCGATCCGGTCGAGGTGCTGGCCGCGTTCGGCGGATTCGAGGTGGCGACGATGGTCGGCGCGATGCTGGTCGCGGCCAGCAAGCGCCACTTGATCATGGTCGACGGTCTGCCGGCCTGCGCCGCGCTGCTGGTGGCCGCCCGCATCTCGGCGCCGGTGACCGACTACGTCGTGTTCTGTCGCAGCCACGGTCATCGTGGCCTCGACCATGCGCTCAATCTGTTTCGCGCCAGCGCATTGCTCGAGCTCGGGATGGAAAGCACTGACGGGACCGGCTCCACGCTGGCCTGGCCGCTGGTCCACAGCGCCGCCGCCCTGCTGACGCAGGTGGCCGAAGGTGAAGATGCGGGGCCGACACTGCCGTCGACGACGACCATTCCCACGCTCGACTCGCCCGTTGAAGCGGACTTCGGGTCCGGTACGCGCCCTTGAGGCGACTCAGGCCCCGCCGTCAGTCCGGGCTCACTGGCGGTTGATCGGAGCCCTCGGCGGGCTGGCAGATCCTGGGATAGAAGGGACCGCCGTTATGGGCTCGACAGCCGGCGCCGCTTGAAGCAAACCGGCGGCCGGCGGCAGGCTGCCGGTCGCGGGCGCCGGTAGCGGCGGCAGGTCGAGCTGAACGGCAGGGGCGCCCTGCGACGGACCGATGGTGGCACTGCGCCGCGCCACCGACTGCAGCACCAGAGCATTGTCGATCCGCGCGCCGACCCGGTAAGCGCGGGGTGGCTTCTCGTCGACGGCGATCAATGCAATGCCCTGCTCGCGCCCTCGTTCGCCTTCCTTCGGCGCCATGACGCCGATCAGCTTGAAGCGGCTCGCGAGGCCCGGCTCGGTCGCGCCGGTCGCCGCCGCCGGCACGGCCCCCGCGGCAAACAGCCTCGTGACGTCACCGCGCAGGCTGTCGGTGGAAGACACAGGCTGCGTCTGGCTCGGTGCCGGTCGGGGCGTCACGAGGATGCGCAGTCCCCAGAAGGCGATACAGGCCGCGACGGCGGCCCACACGACGAACGCAGCAATACGGGCTGGCATGGCTGAAGATTATGATGGAAGCGAATCATCGCCCCGCGACGGTGCACCCCGTCCCCCAACCCAGATGCGCAATCCTTTCCCCCTGACCTCGTTGCCACGGCGCAGTGCGCGCGGCTTCACGCTGATCGAGTTGATGGTGGTGCTCGTGATCATCGGTGTGCTGGCCGCCCTGATCGTGCCCAATGTGCTCGAGCGAGCCGACGATGCACGCGTCACCGCGGCACGGACAGACGTGAACAACCTCATGCAATCGCTGAAGCTCTACCGGCTCGACAACCAGCGCTACCCGACCGGCGAACAGGGCCTGCAGGCCCTCGTCGCCAAGCCGACCGCCAGCCCGGTGCCCCCCAACTGGAAGCCCTACCTCGACAAGCTGCCCAACGACCCTTGGGGCAATGCCTACCAGTTCGCGAATCCCGGCGTGAAGGGCGAAGTCGACGTGTTCAGCTTCGGTGCCGATGGTCGGGCCGGCGGTGAAGGCAAGGACGCGGACATCGGTTCCTGGCAATGACATGAGCGGGCTCACGGCCTGGGGCCGAACGGGCCTGCGCCGGCCGGTCGGCCGATCGAGCGGCTTCACGCTGATCGAACTGCTGATCGTCGTGAGCCTGATCGCCATCGTCTCGGCCGTTGCCTCGCTGGCGCTGCGCGACCCCGCAGCGACTCAACTGGAGCGCGAAGCCGCCCGGCTGACCGCCCTGCTCGAAACGGCGCGGGCCGAGGCACGGGCTGCCGGCGTGGCCGTGTTGTGGGTGCCCTCCGAGACCGGATTCCGTTTCGTCGGACTGCCCAGCGAACTCGCGCTGCCGAGCCGCTGGCTCGCGGAATCCGGCGTCAGCGCCGAGGTGCGGACCGGACGGGGCCTGGCGCAGGCGGCGGTGCTGGGGCCCGAGCCGGTGATCGGAGCCCAGCGCATCGTGCTGCGCCTCGAGGCACAGACCGTGGCGCTCGCCACTGACGGCTTCGGCCCGTTTGCCGTCGTCGGCGACGAGGGAGCCCCGAATGCGTCGCGCTGAATCCAGGGCGCGCCGGCCCCAGGGCCGCGACGCTCGCGGCATGACCTTGATCGAGGTGCTTGTGGCACTGGCCATCGTGGCCGTCACACTGGGCGCCGGGCTCAAGGCCGCCGGCGCGCTGACCGACAACGCCCAGCGCCTCACCGACGTGACGGTGGCCGAATGGTGTGCCGACAACCAGCTCACCGCCTTCAAGCTCATGAAGCAGTTCCCCGGGGTCGGCGACAGCGAGTTCTATTGCGAGCAGCTCGGCGTGGTCTACCAGGGCAAGATGGTGATCCGCCCGACACCGAACCCCAACTTCCGACGCGCTGATGCGGTGGTCTTCACGCCCGGCGGACAGACCATCCTGACCCTGTCGACGGTGCTGTCGAGGTACTGAAGATGCGCGCTTCCCCTCGACTCGATGGTCAGGCCGGCTTCACACTGGTCGAGGTGCTGGTCGCGCTGATGATCATGGCCATCGTCTCCGCCATGTCCTGGCAGGGCATCGATGCCATCGTGCGCTCGCGCGACATCAGCGCCCAGCGGCTCGAGCAGCAGCTGCGGCTGCAGTCGGTCATCGCTCAGTGGGAGGCCGATCTCGCCGAAGTCCAGGACAGCGGCCTCGTCCCGGCCCTGCAGTTCGACGGCGCGAGCCTGCGGCTGACGCGGCGTCATGCTGCCGGCCTGCAACTGGTGGTCTGGTCGTTGCGGGGCGACAGCTGGACGCGCTGGGCCAGCCCGGCGGTGACGCATGGCGCAGCGCTGCGCGAAGCCTGGCTGCAGTCGCAGCAACTGCTCGGCAATGAGGCCGAACAGTTGCGCGCACTGAGCGGCATCGCCAGCTGGCAGCTCTATTACTGGCGCGGCAACGCCTGGACCAACGCGCAGTCGAGCGGGGATGCCACGCCGGCGACCGCGGCAGCACCGACGCTGGTGACGCGACAGGCGCTGCCGGGCGGCGTGCGCCTGGTCCTCGCCTTCACGGAAGGCAGCGGCAATGTCGGTGCCCTGACCCGCGATCTGCGCTTGTCGCCGCAGGGCTCATGACTTCGACCCTTCTCCGACGACGACGCAAGCTTGCCGGCCGACGCGCGGGCCGTCAGCGCGGGGCCGCCTTGCTGACCGCCATGGTCATCGTCACGCTGGTGGCCACGCTGGCCAGCGCCATGGTCTGGCAGCAATGGCGCGCGGTGCAGGTGGAAGTGGCCGAGCGCGCGCGTGCGCAGGCCTTGTGGATCCTGAACGGCGCGGTCGACTGGGCGCGCTTGATCCTCCGGGAAGACGCGCGCACCGGCGGCGCCGACCACCTGGGCGAGCCCTGGGCGGTGCCGCTGGCCGAGGCCAAGCTCTCGACCTTCCTGGCGGTCGATCGCGACAATACCGACGACGCGCCGGAAGCCTTTCTGTCCGGCTCCATCACCGACGCGCAGTCGCGCTACAACCTGCGCAATCTGGTCGAGGCCGGCTCCGGGACGGCGGGCACTGCCGAGGAACGCGTGCTCCAGCGCCTGCTCGATGCCGTGGGCGCGCGCTCCGATCTCGCACCGCTGATCGTGCGCGGACTGCGCGCTGCCACGCTCGCCAGCGGCCAGTCGAGCGGCACGGAGCTCAGCGCCGATCCGCCACTGATGCCCGAGCGCATCGAGCAACTGACCTGGCTCGGACTCGACGCCGAGACCCTGGCGCTGTTGACCCCCTATGTCTCACTGCTGCCGGTGCGCACGACCGTGAACGCCAACACCGCGCCCAAGGAAGTGCTGTCGGCGGTGATCGAAGGTCTGGACCTGGCCAGCGCCGACCGGCTGATCCAGGCCCGTCAGCGCAACCCGTTCCGCAACGTGGCAGAGCTCGGCACGCTGCTGCCGCAGGGCGTGAGCGCCGCCACCGAGCGGGTTTCGGTGACATCATCCTTTTTCGAGGTCCGTGGCCGACTCCGCCTGCAAGACCGCAGCGTGGAGGAACGCGCGCTGGTCGAGCGCCGCAACCTGGACATCGTGACCCTGCGCCGCGATCGGGTCGCAGCGATCGAGAGCCTCACCCGGTAAATCGCACACACATCCGGACACCGCTCCCCCGCCCTGATTTCGGACTGTCGCTCATGTGCCACACCTACAATCGCCGCGCACCCTTGCCCCCATGACAACGCTCGTCGTCTCCATTCCACCGCGGCCGCGCCTGCGTGCCGGCGCTCCTGCCCCCGCAGCGCGGGTGATGGGAGAGTTCGCGTACGCGTTCAGCGCCGACGGCCTGGCCGTCGACCGCGAAGGACAGGCGGCGCCCGCGCTGCTGCCCAAGGCTGACCAGGTGGTGGCCATGCTGGCTCCCACCGATGTCAGCTGGCACCACATCGCGTGCCCCAAAGCCCCGGCGGCCCGCCTCGGTGCGGCCTTGGCTGGCGTGCTGGAAGAAGCGTTGCTCGAAGACGCCGGCCAGTTGCATCTGGCACTCGCGCCCGGCGCCAAGGGCGGCGACCGGGTCTGGGTGGCTGCGACGGACCGCGCCTGGCTGGCTGGCGAGATCGCCACCCTGGAGGCGGCCGGGCTGCGGGTCGATCGTGTCGTGCCGGCGGCGTGGCCTGACGAACCGCCGAACGGGCATTTCACGGCGACCCACGAAAGCAGTGCCGACGGCGTCGGGGGTCTCGCGCTCGTGCTGACATGGGCCCATGCCGAAGGCGTAGCCAGCTGGCCGTTGCAAGGCGGACTGGCGCGCGCGCTGCTGCCCCAGCCGCTGCCCGCCGACGCACGCTTCACCGCCACGCCCGCGGTCGCGGCACCGGCGGAGCGCTGGCTCGGCAGCACGGTGCGGGTCCAATCGGCCGCCGAGCACGCCCTGCAAACGGCGCGCTCGCTCTGGAACCTGCGCCAGTTCGGCCTGGCACCGCGGCATCGCGGCCTGAGCGCCCTGCGCGAAGCGCTGCGCCGCTTTCGCAGCTCGGCGTGGCAGCCGGTCCGCATCGGGTTGGCGACACTGGTCGTCGTGCAGTTGATCGGTCTGAACGTCGTCGCGTGGCAGCAACGCAGCACCCTGGAAGCCAAGCGCCTGGCCATGACCTCGCTCCTGCGCGACACGCATCCGCAGGTGCGCGCCGTGCTCGATCCACCGGTCCAGATGCAGAGGGAAACCGATGCCTTGCGGGTGGCCGCCGGCCGGCCCGGCGAAGCGGACCTGGAGTCCGCGCTGCAGGCCGCGGCCAGTGCTTGGCCGGCCCAACAGCCGGTGCAGACGCTCGGCTACGAGAACGGCCTCCTCACGCTGGCCACGCCCGGCTGGAGCGAGCAGCAGGTCGGTGCCTTCCGCAGCGCCCTGGCGCCGAGCGGCTGGCAGGTCGAAGCCGTCGACGATCGCGTGACCCTGCGTCGCGTGCCGGCCGCTGCCGCAGGCCCCCGCACATGAAGACGGCCCTGCCGCCAGCCCTAGCCGCCGTGAGCGAACAATGGCGTGCGCGCTGGCGGCGCATGGCGCGGCGCGAACGCCGGCTCGTCAGCGCGGCGTCGGTGATGATCGGCGTGGCGCTCGTGTGGATGCTGGGCGTGCAGCCGGCCTGGCGCAGCCTGCGCGACACGCCCGCTCAGATCGACGCGGTCGAGTTCCAGTTGCAGCAGATGCAGCGGCAGGCCGCCGAAAGCCAGGAACTCCGCAAGCTGCCCACCGTCAAGCCGGCCCAGGCCGAGGCCGCACTGCGTGGCGCCACCGAGCGGCTGGGAACCAACGCACGCCTCACGCTGCAGGGCGACCGCGCCACACTCACGCTCAGCGGCGTCCCCGGCGAGGCGCTGGCCGCATGGTTGGGCGAGGTGCGCAGCGCCGCCCGCGCGCGCCCCGACGAAGCCAAGCTCTCGCACGGCCCCAACGGCTACAGCGGCAGCGTGCTGCTCACGCTGCCGCGACCGGGCTGACCGACGACGCATTTGCACGAGGCACGCAGCCCATGGCCCGATCCTTTTCCGCCTCCCAGTGGCGCCCGTCGACCTGGCGCGTGTCGCTGCTGCGCCGGCCGCGGGATGCCGGTGCCGTGTCGCGGGCGAGCGAATGGGGCGCGTCCACCTACGAGGGCCTGCGCTGGGAACGCGCACGCCACGCCGGGCGGCGCTGGGCAATCTGTGGGGCCGTGCTGGGCGGCCTGCTCGGCGTCATCGCCTTTGCGCCGGCCGCCTGGTTCGCTGCCTGGGTGGAGCGCGCCAGCGCCGGACACGTGCTGCTGGCCGACGCGCGCGGCAGCCTGTGGCAAGGCAGTGCCGTCGCGGTGTTGAGCGGTGGCGCGGACAGTCGGGGTGCCCGCTCGCTGCCGGGCCGGCTGCAATGGACACTGAGACCGGCCGGCCTGGCGCTCTCGCTCCAGCTGGAGCACGCGTGCTGCCTCAACGGCCGCCCGAGCGTGCGGCTCACGCCGGGTTTTGGCACCGTCACGGCGACACTTCAGGGTTCGCCCACCTGGATCGGCCAATGGCCGGCCGAGTGGCTGGTCGGCCTGGGAACGCCCTGGAACACGCTTCAGCTCGGCGGCGTGCTGCGCCTCAGTTCACCCGGCATCAGCCTGCAGACGGTGCAGGGGCGCTGGCGCGTGACCGGTCAGGCCGCGCTCGACGTGGCAAATGCCGCATCCCGGGTGTCGACACTGGAGCGGCTGGGCAGTTACCGTCTGGAGATCGGCAGCGATCCGGGCAATTCCGGGACTGCACAACTGACCCTGAGCACCATCGAGGGCGCGTTGCAGCTGTCGGGTCAAGGCACGCTGGGTGCCGGAGGCCTGCGTTTCCGCGGCGAGGCGAGCGCCGCGGAGGCCGACCAGCCGGCGCTGACGAACCTGCTGAACATCATCGGGCGGCGCGACGGCGCGCGGTCCGTCATTTCGATCGGATGATCATGAGCCTGACCACTTCACCGAAGCCCGCCCGCCGCGCCACGGCGCTGCGCGCGCTGGCTGCGGCCTGTGCGGTCAGCGTCGCGCTCGGCAGCCTCACGCCGCCGGCCCTGGCGCAGAAGACCAAGACGCGCGAGCCGGTGACGCTGAACTTCGTCAACGCCGAGATCGAGGGCGTGGCCCGGGCCATCGGCGCGATCCTGGAGCGGCAGATCGTGATCGATCCGCGTGTGAAGGGCCAGATCACGCTGTACAGCGAGCAGCCGCTGTCGCCGCGCGAGGCCTACCTGAACTTCCTGGCCGCGCTGCGCGGCCTGGGCTTCACGGTGGTCGAGGTCGCCGGGCTGCTGAAGGTGGTGCCCGAGGCCGATGCCAAGCTGCAGACCGGCACGGTGTCGGTCGGCAACGTCACGCGCCAGGGCGACCAGATCATCACGCAGATCTTCAGGCTCAACCACGAGAACGCCAACAACCTGGTGGCCGTGCTGCGCCCGCTGATCAGCCCGAACAACACCATCAACGCCAACCCCGGCAACAACTCGCTGGTGATCACCGACTACGCCGACAACCTGCAGCGCATCGCCAAGGTGATCGCGACGGTGGACGTCCCGGCGGCGACCGATGTCGAGGTGATCCCGCTGCAGCACGCGGTCGCGTCCGATATCGCGGTGCTGGTGCAGCGCCTCTCCGACGCGCCGGCCGCCGCGGCGGGCTCGCCGGCCACTGCGGCCGGCGGGGGCGGACTGTCCGTGATCGCCGACTCCCGCACCAACGCGCTGCTGGTGCGCGCCTCCAATCCAGCCAAGCTGGCCCAGGTGCGCTCGCTGGTGAGCAAGCTCGACCAGCCCGGCACCGCGGGCGCCGGCGGCAGCAACATCTACGTGGTCTACCTGAAGAACGCCGACGCGACCCGGCTGGCACAGGTGCTGCGCGCGGCCTTCGCCAGCAACACCGGCAGCAGCGGATCGGGCAGCAGTGCGACGAGTTCGGTCACGAACCTGGCCAACCAGGCCAGCGCCCAGCTCGGCAACCAGACCGCGACCGGCGGGGCCGCACCGCAGACCACCAACCCCGTCAGCGGCGCCGCCCAGCCGTCGACCGGCGGCTTCATCCAGGCCGATCCGGCCACCAATGCGCTGATCATCACCGCGGCCGAGCCGATGTACCGCCAGCTGCGCTCAGTGATCGACCAGCTCGACGCGCGCCGCGCCCAGGTCTATGTGGAAACCATGATCGTCGAGGTCAATGCCACCAAGGCTGCCGACGCCGGCATCCAGTGGCAAGGATTGATCGGCAAGGAAGGCGACAGCACTGGCGTGATCGGCGGCACCAACTTCGGCACCGGCGGCAACAACATCATCAACCTGTCGATCGCCGCCGCACAGGGAACGGCCAGCACCACCCTGCCGTCGGCGGGCCTGAACCTCGGCATCATCAAGCGCTACGGGGGCGTCTACACACTCGGCGCGCTGGCTCGCTTCCTCGAGACCAACGCCGACGGCAACATTCTCTCCACGCCGAACCTCGTCACGCTGGACAACGAGGAGGCCAAGATCGTCGTCGGCCAGAACGTGCCCTTCGTCACCGGCTCGTTCACGAGCACCGGGACCGGCAGCGGAGCGACCAATCCGTTCCAGACCATCGAGCGCAAGGACGTCGGCATCACGCTGCGCGTGAAGCCCCAGATCGGCGAGAACGGCACCGTGCGCATGACCGTTTACCAGGAAGCTTCGAGCGTGGTGAACCAGGCCGTCTCGCAGGGCACGTCCGACGCGACAGCCGGGCTGGTGACGAACAAGCGCTCGATCGAATCGACCGTGGTCGTCAATGACGGCGACATCCTGGTCATGGGCGGTCTGATGCAGGACCAGTTCCAGGACAACTCCAGCCAGGTGCCGGGACTGGGCAGCCTCCCCGGCATCGGCGTGCTGTTCCGCAGCGACAACCGCACGCGCACCAAGAGCAACCTGATGGTCTTCCTGCGCCCGCAGGTGATGCGCAGCGCCGAGAGCAGCACGAACCTCTCGCTCGACCGCTACGACATGATCCGAGCGCAGCAGAAGGACGGCCAGCCCGAGCCGCGCGTGCTGCTGCCGACCTTCGATGCACCAGTCCTGCCGCCGCTGCGCCCGCCGCCGGGCGAGCCGATGCCGCCCGCGCCCACGCCGCCGGCTTCGCCGCCGCTGCAGAACTGAGCGCCCCGGCATGGCCACCCGCCATCCGCTGCCCTACGCCTACGCGAAGGCGCATTCGCTGCTGCTCGAGGACAACGGCAGCCAGCTCGTGCTGTGGGCCGGCGACGCCGTCTCGCCGTCCGTGTTGAGCGAGGTGCTGCGCCTCTATGCCGTCGACGCGCTCGAGCGCGAAGCGCCGGCCACGCTGTCGCAGCGCATCGCACGCGTCTATGCCGGTGGCGAGTCCAGCGCCGCGGCGGTGATCGGCGAGGTCGAGAGCGGCGTCGACCTGTCGCGGCTGATGCAGGACCTGCCAGCCGTCGAGGATCTGCTCGAGGCCGCCAACGACGCGCCCATCATCCGCATGCTCAACGCGCTGCTGACGCAGGCCGCGAAGGACGGCGCGAGCGACATCCACATCGAGCCCTACGAGCGCAGCTCGGCGGTGCGCTTCCGCGTCGACGGCACGCTGCGCGAAGTAGTGCAGCCGAACAAGGCGCTGCACGCCGCGCTGATCTCGCGCCTGAAGATCATGGCCGAGCTCGACATCTCCGAGAAGCGCCTGCCGCAGGACGGCCGCATCTCGCTGCGCATCGGTGGCCGGGCGATCGACGTGCGCGTGTCCACGCTGCCCAGCGCGCACGGCGAGCGAGCGGTGCTGCGCCTGCTCGACAAGGGCGACAGCACGCGCTTCACGCTCGAGTCGCTGGGCATGAGCGGCGAGACGCTCACCAGGTTCAAGCGCCTGACGGCGCAGCCGCACGGCATCGTGCTGGTCACGGGGCCGACCGGCTCGGGCAAGACCACGACGCTGTACGCCGGTCTCGGCCAGGTCGACACCCAGACGACCAACGTGCTGACGGTCGAGGACCCTATCGAGTACGAACTGCCCGGCATCGGGCAGACGCAGGTCAACCCGAAGATCGACCTGACCTTCGCCAAGTCGCTGCGTGCGATCCTGCGCCAGGACCCGGACGTCATCATGATCGGCGAGATCCGCGACTTCGAGACCGCGCAGATCGCGATCCAGGCCTCGCTGACCGGTCACCTGGTGCTCGCCACGCTGCACACCAACGACGCGCCCAGCGCCGTCACGCGGCTGACCGACATGGGCGTCGAGCCCTTTCTGCTCAGCAGCTCGCTGCTCGGCGTGCTGGCACAGCGGCTGGTGCGCAAGCTCTGCCCGGACTGCAAGAAGCAGGACGACAAGGGCCGCTGGCACCCGGTCGGCTGCCCGGCCTGCGGGAGCACCGGCTACAAGGGCCGCACCGGCGTCTATGAGCTGATGGTCGCCGACAGCGCCCTGCAGAGCCTGATCCACAGCCGCGCCGCCGAGTCGCAGCTGTTCGTCGCGGCGGAACGGGGCGGCATGAAGACGATGCGCGAGGACGGCGAGCGGCTGGTGGCGAGCGGGGCGACGTCGCTGGAGGAGTTGTTGAGGGTGACGAGGGAATGATGGGCGGTCTGAGGTGGTTCGGGCGCTCTCGCGACGCGGGCATTGAGCCCGCGCCGCTCGCCGATCGCTGCGCTGGCCGATCTCCGTAAACGGAGCCTCTCGGCCTTCGCTCCGCGCTCTATGCCCGCCTACAAATTCGAAGCCATCGACGCCGCCGGCAAACCCAAGAGCGGGCTGCTGGAGGCCGACAACGCGCGTGCCGCACGGGCCCAGTTGCGGCTGCAGCAGCTGGTGCCGCTCGACGTCAAGCCGGTGCTGTCTCAGACCACCGGCACCGGCGGCTTCCAGCTCGGGCGGCGGGTCTTCAACAGCACCGGCCTGGCCATCTGGACCCGCCAGCTGGCCGGCCTCGTGAGCGCCGGCCTGCCGCTGGAACGCGCGCTGACCGCACTGGCCGACGAGGCCGAAGATCCCCGCCAGCGCGAACTGCTGGCGCACCTGCGCGCCGAAGTCAACTCCGGCTCGCCGTTCGCGCGCGCGCTCGGCAACGCACCGCGCGAGTTCGACGACGTCTACCGGGCGGTCGTCGGCGCCGGCGAACAGACCGGCCAGTTGGGCCTGGTGCTCGAGAAGCTCGCCGACGATCTGGAAGAACGTCAGGAACTGCGCAGCAAGTTGATCGGTGCGGCGCTGTATCCCGCCATCGTGTCCCTGGTGGCGATCGTGATCGTGGTCTTCCTGGTCACCTACGTCGTGCCGCAGGTCGCCAGCGTGTTCGCCGGCGGCAAACGCGCCCTGCCCTTCCTCACCAGCGCCATGCTCGCGATCAGTGCCTTCCTGCGCAGCTGGGGCTGGCTGCTCGTGCTCGGCATCGCCGGCGGGGTGGGCACGCTGCTGTTCATGCGTCGCAACGAAGCCTTCCGCGAGCGCTTCGACGCCTTCTGGCTCACGCTGCCGCTGATCGGCCGCCTATCCCGGGGCTACAACGCCGCGCGCTTCGCCGGCACGCTGGCCATGCTGGCCGGTGCCGGTGTACCCATTCTGAAGGCCTTGCAGGCGGCCGCCGAAACCTTGAGCAACCGCGCCATGCGGGCCGACGCGATGGCAGCCCTGATCCAGGTGCGCGAGGGCGCGCCGCTGGCTTCGGCCCTGGCCGGCAAGCGACGCTTTCCGGGCCTGCTGGCGATGTTCGCCCGCCTGGGCGAACAGACCGGCCAATTGCCTGTGATGCTGCAGCGAGCCGCCACGCAGCTCGGCACCGAAGTGCAGCGTCGCGCGCTGGCGCTGGCCACGATCCTCGAGCCGCTGCTGATCGTCGTGATGGGTGCGGTGGTGATGCTGATCGTGCTGGCCGTGCTGCTGCCGATCATCCAGCTCAACACCTGGGTCAAATAAAAAAAGCCGGCCCCGCGGGGCCGGCCTTCATCGCCGAACGGTATCGGTGCGCCGTCTCAGAGCACGGTCGCCTTCGACGGCACGCGCTGGCTCAGCGCGCTCGCGTCGCTGAGCGGCGTACCGGCCTGCTTCAGCGACACGAAGGTCGTCGGGTGCAGGTCGGACAAGCGCGACGCTTCGATCTGGCGCACGAAGTGCCAGCCCGAAGGCGTCTTGACGTAGGCAAAACCCGTCGGCAGATCGACGAACACACCGAAATCCTCGACCGGCAGGGTCGTTTCGGCCTGAACGGGCAGCACGGCTGCAGCGACCAGGGACAGGGCAATCAGGGGGCGGAACAGGGTCTTCATGACGAACCTCAAACCAGGCAGTCGATCGACGGCAGCCTTGTAGGACACCGTCACCGTCGTTTCTGAAGCAGTCGATCGACGGGATCTAGCCCGTCACCGTCAAACTAGGGTAAACCATTATATGCCGATTGGCGTCGGCTTGCAGTCGTCATGTTGCGACGCAGCACTGCAGCCCCGCTTCCGAGACCCCCGGCACGTGGGTTGCATGCGATCTGCTCGGGGTTTGCCCCGTTGATCCGGGGCTGGCTTGCGTCAGGCTTTGCTGCAATGCGTTTCAATGGGTCGTCGACTGGAGTATCTGAATGCCGTCCACCGCCACAGAACTCGTGACCGTGCCAACCGGGTTGCCGCGATCGGGTCTGCCGATCGCCCACATGCGCAGCGTCTACCGCCTCGGCGACGTCGAGCGCCGGCTCGAGAAGCTTCCGCCCAAGGAGCACGAGAGCCTGCGTGCCACCTACGAACGCATGCTCGAAAAGGGCGCAGAGCGCTTCCAGGTCAAGCCCTCGGGCGTGCCGGCGATGGACCACCTCTACGAGCAACTGCCCAATTTCCACGATGTGCTCGACGACGTGAAGCGCCAGCTCGCGCTGTGCCACGACAGCCGCGACGCGCTCGAGATCACGCCGATGCTGCTGCTCGGGCCGCCGGGCGTCGGCAAGACCCATTTCGCCCGCGAGATGGCGCAGTTGCTCGGCACCGGCCTGGGCTTCCTGTCGATGAGCTCCCTGACTGCGGGCTGGGTGCTCAGCGGCGCGTCCAGCCAGTGGAAGGGCGCACGTCCGGGTAAGGTGTTCGAGACCCTGGTCGACGGCCAGTACGCCAACCCGGTGATGGTGGTCGACGAGATCGACAAGACCGGCGGCGAGCATGCCTACGATCCACTGGGCGCGTTGTACAGCCTGCTGGAGCACGACACCGCCGGCAGCTTCACCGACGAGTTCGCGGAGGTCGCGATCGACGCCAGCCAGGTGATCTGGGTCGCCACCGCCAACGATGCGCGGGCGATTCCCGAGCCGATCCTGAATCGCATGAACGTGTTCGAGGTGCAGATGCCCGATGCTGCGGCGGCGCGCGCGATCGCGGCGCGCCTGTACCGTGGCATCCGCGCCGACCACGACTGGGGCAGCCGCTTCGCGCCGGAGCCGGGCGACGACGTGCTCGATGCGATGGCCGAACTGGCGCCACGCGAGATGCGGCGCGCCTGGATGACCGCCTTCGGCAACGCCAAGCTCGCCGGCCGTGGGGCGGTCGAACCGCGCGATCTGCCGGAAGCGTACGGACGCAAGGCGGCGATCGGCTTCGTGCAATAGCGGCCCGCGCCACCGGCCGGCGCGAAGCGCGACGGCCGGCTAGCATCAGCGCATGTCCGTTTCCCTTGCCGGCCAGCTGGTCGTGGCCATCTCCTCGCGCGCGCTGTTCGACTTCGAGGAAGAGAACACCATCTTCGAAGGCAACGACGACCGCGCCTACATGCAGCTGCAACTGCAGCGGCTCGATCGGCCCGCGCGTCCCGGCGTCGCGTTCTCACTGGTGCACAAGCTGCTCGCCTTCACCACACCCGAAGCACCGCGCGTCGAGGTGGTGATCCTGTCGCGCAACGACCCGGTGTCGGGCATGCGCGTGTTCCGCTCGGCCCAGCATTACGGACTGCCGATCCAGCGCGGCGTGTTCACACGGGGCAGTTCGCCGTGGCGCTACCTGAAACCACTGCACGCCAACCTGTTCCTGAGCGCGAACGACGCCGACGTGCGCTCGGCCCTCGAGGCCGGCGTGCCGGCGGCACGCGTGCTGCCGCACGCGGCACGCGCCTCCGAGGCCCATCCGAACGAGGTCCGCATCGCCTTCGACGGCGACGCCGTGCTGTTCTCCGACGAGGCCGAGCAGGTGTTCCAGAGCGGCGGCCTCGACGCCTTCCAGCGCCACGAGGCTGATCGCGCCGCCAGTCCGCTCGCGGCCGGGCCGTTCAAGCCGCTGCTGCACGCGCTGCAGCAACTGCAGCAGGCCAGCACCGAGCGCATGCGTCTGCGCACCGCGCTGGTCACCGCCCGCAGCGCGCCCGCCCACGAACGCGCGATCCGCACACTGATGGACTGGCACATCGAGGTCGACGAGGCCATGTTCCTCGGCGGCCTCCCGAAGGGCGAGTTCCTGCGCGAATTCGAGCCCGACTTCTTCTTCGACGACCAGACGCGCCACGTCGAGAATGCGGCGCACCATGTGCCATCGGGGCATGTCGCCTCGGGAGTTTCCAACCCCTGACGCCGCGGCGCCGGGAGCCTGCCATGACCGACGACTTCTTCGCCCCGCCTCCGTTCAAGGCCGAAGAGGCGCTTGCCGGGCTCAAGCGCCAACTGCGCGAATGGCGCCTCGTCGAGCGCGAGGGCCGTTTCGAACTGCAGGGCCGCGCGATCGTGGAACTCCGTTTGGAGGGCAGTGCGATCCACGCGCGCACCGTGCGCAAGCTGGCAATGTCGCCGCAATGGGACGAGACGCGACTCCGGAGCAGCGCCGACGTGCGTCGCTTCGGCGACGCGCTACAGCGGCAGCTCGCACACTGGGCCGATCGCGACGATTGAGCCGCAACGGCTCGGGGTTTTCCCCCGACCGTCGCGTCGTCCCGCAGGAGCGCGCCGCCGCGGCGCGGCGCTTACGTAGTTTCCGGCATGGCTCGATCGGCGGGAGCCTCTAGCATCCCTCACCGTTTGAAGTTTCCCCCGAAGGAGTCCTGCATGAAACGCATCCTGCTGACCGCTGCCGCCGCCCTCGCCGTCACCGGCGCCCTGGCCGAGTACCCGGAGAAGCCGATCACCATCGTCGTGCCGTTCTCCGCCGGCGGCCCGACCGACAAGGTGGCGCGCGACTTCGCCGAAGCCGTGCGCAAGCCGCTGGGCGGCGCGACCATCGTGATCGAGAACGTCGGCGGTGCGGGCGGAACGCTGGGCGCCGCCAAGGTCGCCAAGGCCGCACCCGACGGCTACACGCTGCTGTTGCACCACATCGGCATGGCCACCTCGCCGGCGCTGTACCGCAACCTGCAATACAAGACCCTCGACGATTTCGAGTATCTCGGCCTGATCAACGAGGTGCCGATGACGTTGATCGGCAAGCCGACGCTGCCGGCCGCCAACTACGCCGAACTGCTGAAGTGGCTCGACGCGAACAAGGGCAAGGTCAATCTTGCCAATGCGGGCCTGGGTGCGGCCTCCCACCTGTGTGGGCTGCTGTTCCAGAGCACGCTCAAGGCCGACATGACCACCGTGCCCTACAAGGGCACCGGCCCGGCGATGACCGACCTGATCGGCGGACAGGTCGACATCATGTGCGACCAGACCACCAACACCACCGCGCAGATCGAGGGCGGCAAGGTGAAGGCCTACGCCGTCACCACGCCCAAGCGCCTGACGACGCCGGCGCTGGCCAAGCTGCCCACGCTCGACGAGTCGGGCATGAAGGGCTTCAACGTCAGCATCTGGCATGGCCTCTACGCGCCGAAGGGCACCCCGAAGGCGGTGCTCGACAAGGTCAACGCCGCACTGAAGACCGCGCTGAAGGACGCCGATTTCCTGAAGCGCGAAGAAGCGCTGGGCGCGGTGGTCGTGAGCGACGCCCGCACCAATCCGGCCGATCACAAGAAGTGGGTCTCGTCGGAGATCGACAAGTGGGGGCCCGTCATCAAGGCCGCAGGCCAGTACGCCGACTGAGGCACCGCCTTCGGCCGCGAGGCCCGAGCCATTGCAGCCACTCCTCGGAGTGGCTTTTCTTTGATGTCGACGCTCAGCTGAACCGGCAATGCAGGCTCGTGTCGCCGACCTGCGCCAGCCACACATGCCCGCCCGGCTGCAACAGCGCGTTGCGCAGCACCCAGCCGCCGGCATCGGCCTGCAAGCCCAGGCGCAGCAGGTCGGCCATCACGGCATCGGAGTCGCGCAATCCGAGCGGCAGGTCGGGCGTGCGCCGCCGTTCCTCGCGCCAGGCCACGGCGCATTGCGAATACGGCATCCGGCCCTGCGACACCGCCTGCGCCAGCGGACTCTCCGGCGCGGGGAAGGGCCGCAGCGACGCGTCGAAGCACTCGCGTCCGAAGCGCCCGAACTTCGGGTCGCCGTCGAGATACCACTGGCTCAGCAGCTTGGCACGCCGCTGCGGCAGATCGAACACGAACTCCCAGCGCCGCGCCGCGCCATCCCGGGCCACGCCCTGGGGCGCCAGCACGTGCTTCAGCCGTGCATCCGTATCGAACTGGTGGGCCGTCTTCACGGCCTGTTCCAGCGCGTGCGAGACCAGGCACGGCACGCCGCCGCCGGGCGGGCGCTCGCTGCGGGTCAGGGGCTCGTGCTGGCTGTTGCGATCGAGCCGGCGATCGATGCTGTTGAGCAGACGGCGCAGAGCGCTCACGCGGCCCCCCTCGAAAAGGCTCGCGTCGTCGGCCGGTCGCTGGCGTCGCGGTGACGCCAAGGGGAGCGCATGCGGTGTTTCATGACCTCAGTTTGTCATGCCCGACGACGAGCGGGATCGTCACCGGCCCGTCGTTGACCAGGTGCACCTGCATGTCGGCGCCAAACTCGCCACATTCGACCGGGGTGTGCCGCGAACGCGCCACCGCCAGCACCCGTTCGTAGAGCGCCCGGCCCAGGGCCGCCGGCGCGGCGCCACCGAAGCTGGGGCGGTTGCCTCCCGAGCAATCGGCCGCCAGCGTGAACTGGCTGACGAAGAGCAAACCACCACCCGCCTCGACCACGCTGCGGTTCATCTTGCCCGCGTCGTCGGAAAACACACGCAGCTTGAGCAGGCGCTCGACCAGCTTGTCGGCCACGGCTTCGGTATCCGACGGCTCCGCGCACACCAGCACCAGCAAGCCCGGGCCGATCTCGCCGACGCAGCGGCCACCGACCTCGACCCGCGCCTGGCTGACACGCTGCAGCAGCGCGATCACAGCAGGTCCCGTTCGTCGTCGAAATGCGCCTCGACGTCGGTGGGCAGCAGCTGGATCGTGGCGCGCAGGCCCGGCACCGCGCTCATCAGCGCCTGTTCGACCGAGGTGCGCAGCGCAGCGGCCCGGCCCAGCGTCCAGCTCGCCGGCATGTGCATGTGCAGGTCGACGAAGCGCCGCTGACCGGCCCTCCGGCTGGACACATGATCGAACCGGATGGTGGGATGCCGGAAGCTGTCGAGCACCCCGTCGATGTCATGCAGCACCTCGGGCTCGAGCGCCTGGTCCATCAGGCCGTCGGCCGAGCGGCGCACCAGCGATGTCCCTTCGCGCAGGATGTTGAGCGCCACCAGGATGGCCATCGCCGGGTCGAGCCACAGCCAGCCGGTCCATTGCACCGCCACCAGAGCGACCACCACGCCGGCCGACGTCCAGACATCGGTGACCAGGTGACGCGCATCGGCCTCCAGCGCCACTGAGCGGTGTTCGCGGGCCTTGCGGAACATGGCCCAGGCGAGTGCACCGTTCAACGCCGATCCCACCACCGACAGCGCGATGCCGAGGCCGATGGCGTCGATCGGCTGGGGATCCAGGAAGCGGTGCACCGCGGCCCAGATGATGCCCAGCGCCGCGGCGAAGATCAGCACCCCCTCGAAGCCGCTGGAGAAGTACTCCGCCTTGTGATGGCCATACGGATGGCCCTCGTCGGCCGGCCGGCTGGCCACCGTGACCATCAGCAGCGCGAACATCGCGCCCGCCAGGTTGACCAGCGACTCCAGCGCGTCCGACAACAGGCTCACCGAATCGGTGAACCACCAGGCGCCGGCCTTCAGCGCGATGGTGGCCAGCGCGACGGCGATCGAGAGCTTGAGGTAGGTGCTGACCGACATGCCTCGATTGTCGTCGGCCGTTCTGCCAGCCGCCGTCGCTACGGCTGCCGTTCGCGCCAGCGCACCCCCAGTTCGCCGACGGCGTGCGCGGCCAGCATCCAGGGCAGGACGGCGGCCACCGCCTCGTGCACGTCGCCGACGATGCTGCGGTCGCCCCAGGTCGCGTTACCCAGCAGCAGGCCGCTGGCGGCGATCAGCAAGACCGCCACCGCCATCGCCCACCGCAAGGCCATGCGCACTGTCTGCCAGACCGGCCGAGGGAAAGGACGCGCGGCGCGCCTCAGACCCAGCGCGCCGGCGGTCACCAACCACAGGCCGAAGACGCCGGCAGCCATCAGCCCCAGCCAGGCGTGCGAACCGGGGTGCGCCTCGACCCCCAGCCAGGCCAGACCCAGAACCGCTCCGAGCGCGCCGTGCAGCAGCACGGCTCCACCGAGGCGCCCTCGCCCCCCGCTCGCGGCGGATGTCGCGGCAGCCTCCGCGCTCGCATCAATGGCCATGGCGGCCGGGCTGCAGGCGCTGCAGCGTCTTCGGATGGAAATAGGCCTCGACCTTCCAGCCGTCCTTGTCAAGCGCTTCGACTTCATAGCAGCCGTCGTCGACCTCGATCTTCTCGATGCGCCAGCCCTGGCCGTTGAGCTGTTGCTCGAGCTCGGCCATCGGCCGCCACTGGTCGCGCGGCCCGGCATTGCAAAGATCCTTGTGGCCGGCTTGCGCCGGTGCGCTGGCCAGCAGGGCGGCGGCCGCCACGGCGGCAAGCGACAGGGAGAGTCTGTTCATCGAAGCTCCTTTCGAGAGGTTGGAGAATGGGCAGGCCGCCAGCGCGACCCGATGAAAGGCATGCTGCGCGGCCCCCGTGAACCGAAGCTGAACGCCACAAGGCGCCCGTTCAGCCCCGGTTCAGGCGATGCCGGCAGGCTGCAGAATCCATGTTCAACGCCATGCAACTGCTGCTCCTCGAAGACGACATCGACCTCGGCCAGGCCGTGGTCGACCACCTCGAAGCCCAGGGCCACGCCGTCACGTGGATGAAGCTGTGCGCCCAGACCGAGGCGGCGCTGCGCGGCAACCCCGCGATCGAACTGATGCTGCTCGACCTGCAACTGCCCGACGGCGAAGCGCTCGACCTGCTGCGCCGCCTGCGGGCGGACGGCGAACGCCGTCCGGCGATCGTGCTGACGGCCCGCGACCAGGTCAGCGACCGCATCCGCGGCCTTCAGGCCGGTGCCGACGACTACCTGGTGAAGCCCTTCGATCTCGACGAGATGCTGGCGCGCATCGACGCTGTCGCCCGCCGCAGTGGCGTGACCGATCCTCAGGCGGTGCGCGCCCAGGCGGCATCGCTCGACTTCGACGCCAAGCGCGCGCTGCGCAATGGCGATCCAGTCACGCTGACCGCGATGGAGTGGGCCCTACTGGGACGACTGGCGAGCCGGCCCGGACGCATCTGGAGCCGAGCCGAACTGGAACAGGCCCTGCACGTGCAGGCCGGCCGTGACGAGGTCGAGAGCAACTCGCTCGAGGTCATCGTGAGCCGGCTGCGGCGCAAGCTGGGGGCCTCGCTGATCAGCACGCACCGCGGCCTGGGATACCGGCTTGAAGCCTGAACCGGTCGCCTCCCCGCTCGCATGGCGCCTGGAGCAGCGCCTGCGGCGCCAGTTGCTGCTGGCGCTCGCGGTGCTGTGGCTGGTCGGTGCGATCACGGCGCTGGTCGGCCAGCAGCACGAGCTGCACGACGTGCTCGACGACGCGCTGGAAGACACCGCGGAGCGCGCGCTGAGCCTGCCGCTGCGCACCGACGCGGCACCCGAAGCGATGGGGGGCGACGATGACGACGAACACGCGCGCCTGCAGATCTTCGACGGCGAGGGCCGGCTGCTCTGGCGCTCGGCGGAGGCGCCGCTCAACCCGCTGGCCAACCTGCGTCGCAAGGGCACGCGCAGCGAGAGCGGATGGCGCGTTTCGGTGCAGCGACGCGACGATGGCAGCCGGCAGGCGGTGGCCGCCGAGCCGCTGGAACTGCGCCACGAGGCGCTGGGCCAGGCCGCGCTGTGGCTGCTGACGCCCTTGCTCGCCTTGCTGCCGCTCGCCGCGCTGCTGGTGCACCTGGTGCTGCGGCACGGCTTCCGGCGTCTGGAGCCGCTGCGCGCCGGCCTGGCCCGGCGCGAGGGCGCGGACCTGTCGCCGCTGCCGCTCGACGGCCTGCCGGGCGAGTTGAGACCGCTGGTCGACACCTTGAACGCCCTGCTGGCCCGGGTGAGCGCGCTGCTGCAGGCCGAGCGCCAGTTCGCGGCTGCCGGCGCGCACGAGTTGCGCACACCGCTGGCGGCGGCACGCGCGCAGGCACAACGCCTGGCGCAGGAGGCGCGCGACGCCGGCCTGGCCGAGCGCGCCGATGCACTGGTGCGGCAACTCGACCGGCTTTCTTCGTTGGCCAGCCGGCTGCTGCAGATCGCCCGCGTCGAGTCGGGCGTGGCGCTGAAGCGTGAGCCGGTCGATCTGGCTCAGCTGGCCACGCTGGTGGCCGACGAGTTCACCGAAGCGCGGCCCGGCGGGCGCCTACGGGTCGATGCCGGGCAGGCGGTCATCGTCGCGGCAGATACCGACGCGCTGGGGATCGCGCTGCGCAACCTGATCGACAACGCGCTCAAGCACGGCGGCCCGGCGGCCCAGGTCACGGTGCAGTCCGGGCCGGGAACGATCAGCGTGCGGGACGACGGGCCGGGCGTGCCGCCCGACAGCCTGACTCGACTGGTGCGCCCCTTCGAGCGTGGCGCGTCGGCAGCCGAGGGCAGCGGCCTGGGGCTGGCGATGGTCGAGACCATCGCCCGGCAGTCGGGGGCGCGGCTCGAGCTGAAGTCGCCAATCGCCAGCGGGCGGGGCTTCGAGGCCACGCTGCGTTTCAGCCCTTGAGGCGGGGCCTTCGCGCCGGAGATCAGCGGAGCGTCACCCGCGCGAACTTGCGCTTGCCGACCTGCACGACGTAGGTCCCGGCATCGAGCTTCAGTCCCTTGTCGCTGATGCTGGCGCCGTCGATGCGCACGCCGCCCTGCTCCACCATCCGCAGCCCCTCGCTGCCCGAAGCCACCAGGTTGGCCTGCTTTAGCAAGGCGCCGATGCCCAGCGGCGCCCCCGCGAGCGCCACCTCGGGAATCTCGTCGGGCACGCCGCCCTTGGCGCGGTTCTGGAAATCGGCCTCGGCGGCGTCGGCCGCCACCGCGTCGTGGAAGCGCGTCGTGATCTCCTTGGCCAGCAGCACCTTCGCGTCCTTCGGGTTGCGCCCGCCCTCGACCTCGGCCTTCAGCGCGGCGATCTCGGCCTCGGAGCGGAAGCTGAGCAGGGTGAAATACTTCCACATCAGCCCGTCACTGATCGACAGCAGCTTGGCGAACATGCTGTTGGCGGGCTCGGTGATGCCGATGTAGTTGTTCTTGCTCTTCGACATCTTCTCGACGCCGTCCAGCCCTTCGAGCAAGGGCATGGTCAGGATGCACTGCGGCTCCTGGCCGTACTCGGCCTGCAGTTGGCGGCCGACCAGCAGGTTGAACTTCTGGTCGGTGCCCCCGAGCTCCAGATCCGACTTCAGCGCCACCGAGTCGTAGCCCTGCATCAGCGGGTAGAGGAACTCATGCACCGAGATCGGCATGCCGGCCTTGAAGCGCTTGGTGAAGTCGTCGCGCTCCATCATCCGCGCGATCGTGTAGCGCGACGCCAGCTGGATCATGCCGCGCGCGCCCAGCGGGTCGCTCCATTCGGAGTTGTAGCGGATCTCGGTCTTCGACGGATCCAGAACCAGGCTGGCCTGCCGATAGTAGGTCTGCGCATTCGACTCGATCTGCTCGCGCGTCAGCGGCGGCCGGGTGGCGTTGCGGCCGGATGGGTCTCCGATCATCGAGGTGAAGTCGCCGATCAGGAAGATCACTTGGTGCCCCAGGTCCTGCAGCTGGCGCATCTTGTTCAGCACCACCGTGTGGCCGAGATGGATGTCGGGCGCGGTCGGGTCGAGCCCCAGCTTGATGCGCAGTGGCACGCCGGTTGCATTCGACCGGGCCAGCTTCTGAAGCCAGTCGTCCTGCGGCAGCAGTTCATCACAGCCCCTCAAACTGACGGCAAGGGCGGCCTGAACGGCGTCTGTTACCGGGTACTTGGCGACAGAAGTCGACAGTTCGGAATTCGTTGAGGCGTTAACCTGATCAGCAGGGTAGGACATGAGCAGGATTTCGTCTTTACACGGGGCCGCAGGGGGGCCGATCGATACAATCTTTGCGTTTGCAGAGTGACGGGATTCTAGAGGGGCGCACACCCCCGGCATCGTCGACTGCCCACGCCAACCCTGCCGCATTCGGTCGCCACCAGCGGGACCGCGATAGGCAGCTCGATTTTTTGGGATCGTTGGGATTGAACACTTCTGCTTCCTTGCTCCGCCTTGTCGAGCGCACCGACGCGCTGCTGCAGCGCCACCCTCGCCGGCTCACCGCGGCCGTCGTGACGCTGCTCCTCGGTTCGGCCGTCACCGCCTTCGGTGTGGCGCCCATGGCCCCCGACGCAGCCGACCTGCCGCGCCGCGTGCTAACGGAAAGCGTCACATCGCTTGCGCTCGAGGCGCAGTTGCAAGCACTTGAAACACACTCGGTCGCGCTCTACCGCAGTGAACTCAGCCGCAGCAGCGACACCGCCGACACACTGCTCCAGCGTCTCGGCATCGACGATGCAGAGGCCGCCGCCTTCCTGCGTCGCGACAGCACCGCCCGCGCCCTGCTCGAAGGCCGGTCCGGCAAGATGGTGCAGGCGCTCGCCACCAACGGCCGGCTGAGCCAGCTCATCGCTCGCTCGCCCGCCGAAAGCGCCGCCCAGCTCTCGACACATTTCACGCGGCTCACCATCGAGCGCGACGCGATCGGCCTGCGGGCGCGCACCGAACAGGCGGCGCTGTCGAGTGAAGTCAAGCTCGGCTCCGGCACCATCCAGACCTCGCTGTTCGCGGCCGCGGACGACTCGCGACTGCCCGACGCGGTGACCGTCCAGCTGGCCGAGCTGTTCGGCACCGATATCGATTTCCGCCGCGAACTCAAGCGCGGCGACACCTTCACCGTGCTGTACGAGGCCCTGACGGCGGACGGCGAGCCGGTGACGTGGAATCAGGCGTCAGGTCGCCTGCTGGCCGCGCAGTTCATCAACGACGGCCGCTCGCACGATGCCGTTTGGTTCCAGGACGCTGCCGTGAACGGCAAGCCCAAGGGCGGCTACTTCGGGCTTGACGGCCGCAGCAAGAACCGCATGTTCCTCGCCTCGCCGATGGCGTTCTCGCGCGTGACCTCGGGTTTCTCGATGCGCCTGCATCCGATCCTGCAGACCTGGCGCGCCCACCTGGGGGTCGACTACGGTGCACCGACCGGCACGCCGGTGCGCGCGGTCGGCGACGGCGTCGTCGAGTTCGCCGGCTGGCAGAACGGATACGGCAACATCGCCATCATCCGCCACGCCGGCGATCGCGAGACCCGCTATGCGCATTTGAGCCGGCTGGACGTGAAGCGCGGCCAGCGCATCGACCAAGGCCAGTTGGTCGGTGCGGTGGGTGCCACCGGCTGGGCCACCGGACCCCATCTCCATTTCGAATTTCGTGAGCGTGGACAGGTCCAGGACCCGCTGAAGATCGCACGCGCTTCCGAGGCCTTTACCCTGTCGCCTGCTGCGCGGGCGCAGTTCAACGAGGTAGCGGCCGCGGCCCGCTCGCAACTGACCGTCGCGTCGGCGGTGAACCCGGTGGCACGCTTCGAGTGAGCTCGCCCGCCCCGGAGAAGGAGCCCGCCCCACGGCGGGCTTTTTCGTGCGCGCGCGGCGCCGCCCTTAGGATGGCGTGATGGGTGAGATCTACATCGGGCTGATGTCGGGCACCTCGATCGACGGCGCCGATGGCGTGCTGATCGAGTTCGAAGGCGAACGGATGCAGGTGCTGGCGCACGCACACCGTGTATTCGATCCGGCGCTGCGCACCGAACTGCTGGCACTGAACACCCCGGGCGACGACGAACTGCACCGCGCTGCCCTGGCGGCGAACGCCCTGGCCCGGGTGTATGCGCAGGTCGTGACGGATCTTCGCCAGCGCGTGCCCGGCACGGTGCGAGCCATCGCGGCCCATGGCCAGACCGTGCGGCACCGGCCGGGCCAGTTCGACGGCATCGGCTACACGCTGCAGATCAATGCGCCCGCCCTGCTCGCCGAGCTGACCGGCATCGCGGTCGTGGCCGACCTGCGCAGCCGCGATGTCGCCGCTGGCGGCCAGGGCGCACCACTGGTCCCGGCCTTTCACCGAGCCTGCTTCGGCCGGGACGGCGAGGCGGTGGCCGTGGTCAACATCGGCGGCATCAGCAACCTGACGCTGTTGCCCCGCGACGATTCCCCCGTTCGGGGCTTCGACTGCGGCCCGGGCAACGCTCTGATGGACCTGTGGTGCCTGCGCCACCGCGGCCTGCCGTACGACGATTTGGGGCGGTGGGCCGCCAGTGGCGCCGTCCGGCCCGATCTGCTCGCCGCCGCCCTGCGCGATCCGTACTTCGCCCTGCCGCCGCCGAAAAGCACCGGGCGCGACGACTTCCATGCTGCATGGCTCGATGGCCTTCTGGCGACGACTCCGGGCGTCGACGCACAGGACGTGCAGGCGACGTTGTGCGAACTGACGGCTCGTGTGATCGCCCAGGACCTGACCCGTCACCTGCCGGCCGCGAGCGTCTTGCTGGTTTGCGGCGGCGGAGCCTTGAATCAGGAGTTGATGCGTCGAGTGCAGGCCGCGCTGCCCCAGATGCCGGTGCAGTCCAGTGGGGACCGTGGATTGCCGCCGTTGCAGGTCGAGGCAGCCGCGTTTGCCTGGCTGGGCCGTGCGCATCTGCATGGACGGACCGGGTCGCTGAAAGAAGTGACCGGCGCCGCCGGTCCGCGCGTGCTGGGAGCGCTCTACCCCGCCTGAACCTGCCCGCAAAGCGAAAAAGCCGCCCTAGGGCGGCTTCGATCGTTCAGCCCGCGCGGCAAGGCCAGCATCGACCGGGGTGCCGCATCTGAGCGCGGCTCAGGTCGAGAAGCTCGAACCGCAGCCGCAGGTGGTCGTGGCGTTCGGGTTCTTGATGACGAACTGCGCGCCTTCCAAGTCTTCCTTGTAGTCGATCTCGGCGCCCACCAGGTACTGCAGGCTCATCGCGTCGATGAGCAGCATCACGCCGTTCTTCTCCATCTTCGTGTCGTCGTCGTTGACGACCTCGTCGAAGGTGAAGCCGTACTGGAAGCCGGAACAGCCGCCGCCCTGCACGAAGACGCGCAGCTTCAGCTCGGGGTTGCCTTCTTCCTCGACCAGTTCCTTGACCTTGCCGGCCGCACTGTCGGTGAAGACGATCGGGGCGGGCATTTCGGTGGCAATGTGTTCTGCAACGGCGCTCATGGAGACTCCTGTGACTCGCGGTCCGTGACCGCTCTCGTATTGTGACCGACTGCGCTCAAGACCGCATTGGCCGCCAGTCGGAGTGCGGGCTTGTCCTCCGCATTCAGGGGTCTCAGTTCACCGTGCACCTGCGCGCCCTGGTGCATTTCCAGACGCTCGTAACGCACATTGCCCTCGATACGGGCCTTTGGCTGCAACTCCAGCAGCTCATCGGATTCCAGCGGGCCGCGCACCTCGCCATTGACGATCACGTGTCCGGCCTTGACCCTGCCGGCAATGCTGGCTTTCTCGCCGATCACGAGCAGGTTGCGTTCGTCGCCGAGCGCCAGCACGTTGCCCAGCACCCGTCCGTCGATGCGCAACCCCTCGCTGAAGCGGATCTCGCCCTCGATGACCGTACCCTCGCCGACGAGCGTGCGGATGGGGGGTTGCTTGCGCATTCCGAACATGTCTTCTCTCCAACGAAAGGCGCGCTCTACAGCACGCTAGAGGCTCACATCCTGGCTGGCACGCACGCCGCCCTGGGCGTCCAGCACCCGGACCTGCAGGCCATCGACCACAGCCAGTGATGGGAAATTCAGCGTGCCATCCACGCGCTGATACTGCCGGAACTGCAATGAGCGTGGCGCACCGGATGGTGATTGCGTCCACGCCTGACCCTCGAGCTGACCCTTCAACGTCAGCTCGTAGCGCCCCTTGAACTCGGCCGGCGACTTGCCTTGCTGCATCACCAGCAACTGATAGCGCAACTGGCCGTTGCCGACGACCTCGGCCTGCAGCCCGCGCACCACCAACTCCGACTTGCCGCTGGTCGGCAGCAGGCGCTCGAAAAAACCGAGGTCACCCTTGAGCGCCATGTTCTCGGCCTCAAGGGCCTTGATCTGGCTCATGAGGCGCTCCTGCGTCGTGCGCTCGGTCTTGAGCAGGCTCTCTGCTGTGTTGGCGATGCTTTGCGCCTTGTCCCGCTCGCTGCGCAACTGCTCGAGGTCGACCACGTCGGGTCCGTCCGGTCGCACAACCGCCGGGGCCCGATCGAGACGGTCGAGGCCGGCGATGTCCTTGCCGAACTCGAACGCCCAGAGGGCCAGTGCGGCCGAAAACCCGAACGCCAGAGCCAGCACGGCCCAGCGCAACGGCCAGGACAGATGGCTGCGCACGATCATGCGCGGGGCGCTGATCGACAAGCGGCGGCGCAGCAGCTTCCAACGCATGGAGTTCCGGAAAGCCCAAAACTCCATTCTAGGCAGCCGCCCCGTGGCCACCAGCGCCCAATGTGCAACCGGACGATGAACTTGCAGCACAAATGAAAAAGCCGCCCGAAGGCGGCCTTTTGTCGCAGTCTGCGCAGAAAGATCAGCGCTTGCTGAACTGCTTGCGGCGACGTGCGCCGTGCAGACCGACCTTCTTGCGCTCGACCTCGCGCGCGTCGCGCGTCACGAAGCCGGCACGGCTCAGTTCGGGCTTGAGCGCCGCGTCGTAATCGATCAGCGCACGCGTCACGCCATGGCGCACAGCGCCGGCCTGACCCGATTCGCCGCCACCGTGGACGTTGACCTTGATGTCGAAGGCTTCGACGTTGTTGGTCAGGAACAGCGGCTGCTTGACGATCATGATCGAGGTCTGGCGGCCGAAGTACTGCTCGACCGGCTTGCCGTTGACCGTGATCTGACCACTGCCCTTCTTGATGAACACGCGCGCCACCGAAGACTTGCGGCGGCCGGTCCCGTAATTCCAATTGCCAATCATCGCCGCTCCTTAGACTTCCAGAGCCTTGGGGCTCTGGGCGGTGTGCGGGTGCGTGGCACCGGCATAAACCTTCAGCTTCTTGATCATCGCGTAGCCCAGCGGACCCTTGGGCAACATGCCCTTGACGGCCTTTTCCAGGGCACGGCCGGGATGCTTGGCCTGCATGTCCTTGAACTTGGTCGCGTAGATCCCGCCCGGGAAACCCGAGTGACGGTAGTACACCTTGTCGGTGGCCTTGTTGCCCGTAACACGGAGCTTTTCGGCATTGACGATGACGATGAAGTCGCCGGTATCGACGTGAGGCGTGTAGATTGGCTTGTGCTTGCCACGCAGACGGAGGGCCACTTCGCTGGCAACCCTTCCGAGGACCTTGTCGGTCGCGTCAATCACAAACCACTCGTGCGTCACTTCGGCCGGTTTGGCGCTGAAGGTTTTCATGACTTTGAAACGGAGTGGAAATCCCGGCTCGAATCGCTTTCGCGGTCGGCGCCCCTTGTGATGCGGTCCCTCGGACATGCCGTCGAACCAGCGCAGGGCCTCTTAGGCGAAACATCGGCCACATGACGCGGCCGCCTTTCCCGGAGCCAGAAAGCGGGAAAGCCCATCAGTATATGCGAAGCCCAGGGGAGCCGACAGCCAAGCCGAGAAGGACCGACGCAGGCGGCGGGGAGGCCCCCCCCTGCAGATCGAGCGGCAACTCAACGCCGTCGCTACAATACTAGGGTAAACCCCAAATGAACATCGAACCGAATCCTTCCACCAACTCAAGCCCATCGTCTGACCACCTGGGTCAGCCTGGAGCTGGGGTGCGGCGCGCTCCTGCCCGCGCCTTTCAGTGGGTGCCGATCCGTTCGCTCGCCCGGCGCCACCGGGAACGGATCGTCGCTCATCTGGTGGCACTCCCTCCGCGCGACCGCTATCTGCGTTTCGGCCATGCCGCGAGCGACGAACAGATCGCGCATTACGTGGACAGCATCGAGTTCAAGCGCGACGAGGTCTTCGGCATCTTCAACCGCCGGCTAAAACTGGTGGCGATGGCGCACCTCGCCTACGAGCGCGCGCCGCAGGTGGACAGCCATCCGGCGATGGTGGAGTTCGGCGTGTCGGTGCTGCCGCAGGCGCGTGGACGCGGCTACGGTGCGCGCCTGTTCGATCACGCGGTCATGCACGCTCGCAACCGCGGTACGGAGACCCTGTTCATCCACGCGCTCAGCGAGAACACCGCCATGCTGAAGATCGCACGCAACGCCGGCGCCAGGGTGGTGCGTGACGGCAGCGAGTCGGAGGCGTGGCTGAAACTGCCGCCTGACACGCTGGGCAGTCAGGTCGAGGAGATGGTGGAAACCTATGCCGCCGAGGTCAATCACCGCCTGAAGCGCCACGCGCTGCAGCTGGAACACTGGTTCGACGCCGTGAACGAGGTCCGCGCCCGGTTCGCCAAGGGTCTGGTTGTCGCTTCGGAGTAGCGCAACGCCGTCGCAGCAGGGCGACAAGCACTCACCTGAGGGGATGCCGGCCAGGCCCGGCGGTGACTAGCATGCCGGACTGTCCGCGCCGTACCGCGGCGAAGTCCGTCACGCCACCGTATCCCTCATGACGATGCCCCTCTGGCTGTATGCGCTGCTCGCGGGCATGGCCCTGGTCGGCGCATTTGCTGTCGGGCGCTACTCGCTCGCCCGACGACAACACCGTTCGCTGCCACGGCAGTGGCTGCTGATGGCGCGGCCGGTGCTCAATTCCGACGAGCGCCGCACGATGCGCATGCTGCGCGAGGGACTGCCGCAGTACATCGTGCTGGCGAAACTGCCTCTGGTCCGTCTTTGCCAGCCGCGCGACCCGCGGCGGGTGCGCTACTGGTTCGACCTTCTGGGCAGCCTGCACGTGAGTTTCGCCGTCTGCAGCCCCAACGGCCGCGTCATCGCCGTCATCGACCTAGAGCCGGAGCGCGGCGTGTCGCGACGCGCCAGCAAGATCAAGCAGTCGGTGCTCGATGCCTGCCGCATCCGTTACCTCTCGTGCAAGGCCGAGAACCTGCCACCGATGAGCGAATTGCAGTTGCTGCTTCGCCCCCAGGGCGCAGTGCCGCGCCAGGCGCCGCTCGCCGCCACGCCACCAAAGAACTTTCAGCAGGCGCGCAGCACACTGTCCGATACGGTCCGCACACGCCGGGCCGAGCGCTCGGCCCGCTGGGCAGACTCCGGTTTCCCGCAGGATTCCTTCTTTGCGCCGGACAGCCGGCTCGACGGCCCGAGCAGCGAGTTTGCGCCGCTGGCGGCCTCGGTGCCCGACTCGCTCTCGGGTTCGTTGCGCTGAGCGCTTGCTCGTCCCTAACGATTCGCGTCTCCGGCCCGATCCGTCAGTGCTTCCGGAGGGGCGACCGTCCGCGTGCGAGCATCGCGCATGGACCACGCCACGCCTCCCCAGCCCTTTGCCGATCTGACGCCGCATGCGGTGCTCGACGCGATGGCCGACATCGGCCTGTATGGCGATGGTCGGCTGCTGCAGCTGAATTCCTATGAGAATCGCGTCTTCCAGGTGGCGCTGGAAGACGGCAGCACCGTCGTTGCGAAGTTCTACCGTCCAGCCCGCTGGAGCGACGAGCAGATCCTCGAAGAGCACGCCTACGCGCTCGAACTCACCGCCGCCGAAGTGCCGGCCGTCGCCCCGCTCGTGCTGGATCCCCGGCAGGCGCGCGGTGAGTTGCGCGCCCTCGGCGAGCCCCCCACGCTGGCCGTGCTCGGCAGCATGCGCTTCGCTGTCGCGCCGCGCCGCGCCGGCCGGGCGCCGGAACTGGACGATCCTGAGGTGCTGGAATGGATCGGCCGCTTCATCGGCCGCCTGCATGCCGTAGGGCGACAGAGGCCGTTCCAGCACCGGCGCACGCTCGACGTCGACACCCTCGGCCACGCGCCGCGGGACTGGCTGCTCGGTACCGACATCGTCACCGCCGCCGAGCGCCCGCGCTGGTCCGACGTGTCAGAGCGGGCGCTGGCGCTCGTCGCGCAGCATTTCGCCGCGGCCGCCCCGCTGCGTTCGTTGCGCCTGCACGGCGACTTCCATCCGGGCAACCTGCTGTGGACGCCTCAGGGCCCGCACTTCGTCGATCTCGACGACGCGGCGATGGGCCCCGCCGTACAGGATCTGTGGATGCTGCTGTCGGGCGACCCGGACGTCGCCCGACAGCAACTGGCGGCGCTGCTGGAGGGCTACGAAACCTTCTGCGACTTCGATCGCCGCGAGCTTGCGCTGATCGAAGCGTTGCGCACCCTGCGAATGATCCATCACAGCGCCTGGCTCGCACAGCGCTGGAACGATCCGGCCTTCCCGGCCGCGTTCCCGTGGTTCGGCGCGCCGAGCTACTGGTCCCAGCAGATCGAGCACCTGATGGTCCAGATCGACCTGATGACCGACGCCTAGCGTCGGTCATCGTGCGCCGGAGCGGCTCAGACCAGCAGCCGGTTCACGCGCTGCACATAGGCGGCGGGGTCGTCGAGCTGGCCGCCTTCGGCCAGCACAGCCTGGTCGAACAGCACCTGCGCCAGATCGTCGAAGCGCTCGCTGCCGTCCAAGCGCTTGACGAGCGCATGCTCCGTGTTGACCTCCAGGATCGGCAGGCTGGTCGGCGCGCTCTGCCCGGCCTGCTTCAGCAGACGCGCGAGGTGCCCGCTGATGTCGCCGTCTTCCACCACCAGGCAGGCCGGTGAATCGACCAGCCGCGTCGTCACTCGCACGTCCTTGGCGCGCTCCTTCAGCGTGTCCTTCAGCTTCTCCAGCACCGGCTTGAAAGCCTCGGCCGCCGCTTCGGCCTGTTGCTTCTCGCCCTCGTCCTGCAGCTTGCCCAGGTCCACCGCGCCCTTGGCGACGCTCTGCAGCGGCTTGCCCTCGAACTCGAACAAATGCGAAAGCATCCACTCGTCGACGCGGTCGGTGAGCAGCAGCACCTCGATGCCCTTCTTGCGGAACACCTCGAGCTGCGGGCTGTGACGCGCCGCCGCCGTGGTATCGGCGGTGATGTAGTAGATCGCCTCCTGGCCGTCCTTCATGCGCGCCAGGTAGTCGGCCAGCGACACCCCCTCGTCGGCTTGTGTCGACGCGAAGCGCAGCAGCTTCGCCAGGCGCTCCCGGTTCGCATGGTCCTCACCCACGCCCTCTTTCAGCACCGCGCCGAACTCGCGCCAGAAGGCGGCGTACTGGTCGCGCCGCGCGGCGTCTTCGCTGCCCGCCATCTCTTCCAGCATGCCCAGCACGCGCTTGGTCGAGCCTTCGCGGATGGCCTTCACGTCGCGGCTTTCCTGCAGCAATTCGCGCGAGACGTTCAGCGGCAGATCGCTCGAATCGATCACGCCCTTGACGAAGCGCAAGTAGCTCGGCATCAGCGCCTGCGCGTCGTCCATGATGAAGACGCGCTTCACGTAGAGCTTGATGCCGCCCTGGCGGTCGCGGTTCCACAGATCGTGCGGCGCCTTCGCCGGCAGATACAACAGCTGGATGTACTCGCTGCGGCCCTCGACGCGGTTGTGCGTGTAGGCGAGCGGTGGCGTGCTGTCGTGGCTGAACTGTTCGTAGAAACTCTTGTATTCCGCGTCGGTGATCTCGCTCTTGGGGCGGGCCCACAGCGCGGCCGCCTTGTTGACGGTCTCCCACGCGTCCTGGGTCACGTACTCGCTCTTCTCCGCGTCCCAGACCTGCTCGCGCATCAGGATCGGCAAGGAAATGTGATCGGAGTAACGACCGATGACGGACTTGAGCTTCCAGGTACTCAGGAACTCGTCCTCACCGTCGCGAAGATGCAGCGTCACCGACGTGCCGCGCTGCTCGCGAACGAGGTTCTCGACCTCGAAATCGCCGGTGCCGGCACTGCTCCAGCGGACGCCGTCTTCCACCTTCATCCCGGCCCGACGCGACTCGACCGTGATGCGGTCGGCGACGATGTAGCCGCTGTAGAAACCCACACCGAACTGGCCGATCAGTTGCGCATCCTTGGCCTGCTCGCCCGACAGCTTGCCGACGAACTCGCGCGTGCCGCTCTTGGCGATCGTGCCCAGGTTGGCGATCGCCTCGTCGGCGCTCATGCCGATGCCGTTGTCGGCGATCGTGATCGTGCGTGCCTCCTTGTCGAAACTCACGCGCACTTCCAGGGTCGAAGCGTCCTCGTACAGTGAGGCGTCGTTCAAGGCCTCGAAACGCAACTTGTCGCAGGCGTCCGAGGCATTGGAGATCAGCTCGCGGAGGAAGATCTCCTTGTTAGAGTACAAAGAGTGGGTCACGAGGTGCAGCAGCTGCTGCACCTCGGCTTGGAATGACAAGGTCTGCTTGTTCATGGCGGCCTGAAGATCGTTGACAGGGTGCACGGGCGCGAGCGCCGGATGTGCGCCGAGGATTGTGGGGCCACTCGCCGGTCTTTCAAGACCACGAGGCCCCGGACCCGCAGGCCGCAGCGCGGCCCTGCCCACCGCGTGCCCTCCTCGCCAGCGAAGAGGCATGCGACAGCCCCGAGGAGAACAACAACGCCATGGAGACGTCAGCTCTCGCCCTGTCCACCGCGCCACTGTGGACCCTGGAAGGCCTGCGCGGTGCCGACCCCGTGCTGGGCATCGCCTTGCTGATCATCATTGCCGTCGTCACCGGCGAGGCGGTGCGTCGCTGGACGCGGCTGCCGCGCACCTGCGGCCACATGCTGGTCGGCGTGATCGCCAGTCCGCTGGCACTGCGGCTGCTGGAGCGCACCGATCTCGATCCGTGGAAGCCGCTGCTCGATCTGGCGGTCGGCGTGCTCGTGTTCGAACTCGGTGCCCGGATCCGCCCGCGCTGGCTGTTCGACAACCCGACCCTGGCGCTGCAGTGCGTGGCCGAATCGCTGCTCGCGGCGGCCGCCGTGACCGTGGGCCTGGTGATGCTCGGCGCACCAGCGATGTCGGCCGCGCTGGTCGGCGCGGTAGCGATGGCCACCTCCCCGGTCATCACGATGGCCGCCGTACACGAGACCCAGCCGCGCGGCCAGGTCACCGAGCGGCTGCTGATGATGACCGCGCTCAACAGCGTGCTCGCCGTGCTCGCGCTGAAGATCTGGCGCGTGATCGCGACCGCCGACGCACCGCTGAGCTCCGAGTGGCTGCCGGCGCTGGCCAATGCAGTCTATGTGCTGTGCGGCTCCTTCCTGCTCGGCGCATTGCTCGGCCTGCTGCTGACGTGGATGTCGCGTCCGATGCGCCGCACGATGGCCAGCGCGGTGCTGCAGATCGGCCTGCTGGTGCTCGGCGCGCTGCTGGCCACGCAGTGGACGCTGTCACCGCTGCTTGCGCTGCTGGTGGCCGGCGTCGTGGCGCGTGCACGTATGGGCCACGGCCTGACCATCGAGCCGCAACTCGGCACCGCCGGCGCCGCACTGACCGTGCTGCTGTTCGTGAGCCTGGGGTTGGTGAGCTCGGTCGAGAGCTTCTGGAGCCTCTGGCCCTGGGTGCTGGCGATCATCGTCGCGCGCGCGCTCGGCAAGGGACTTGCGGTCGCTGCGCTCGCGCGGCCCAGCGGCCTGAGCCTGAAGCAGTCGCTGGCCCTCACGGTGGCACTGCAACCGATGGCGCAGTCGGCCCTGCTGCTGGGCGCGGCCACCTACGGCTGGCCGGCCGACGCGCCGATCGTCGACGCCGCCGTGTTGCAGGCGCTGGTGATCGCCGTCACGCTGATGCAGCTCAGCGGACCGGTGTGGTCGGTGCTGGGCCTGCGCCACCTCGCCCGCGAAGTCCCGGAACGGAGCTGACCATGCCCTTGCAAGATTTCACCTCTTCCGAAGCGCTGACCCTCGGCGTCGAGCTCGAGCTGCAGCTGCTCAGCACCCATGACTTCGACCTCGCGCCACAGGCCGAGGACCTGCTGCGCGAGACCGCGAAGCACAGCGGTGCGTGGGACATCAAGCCCGAGATCACGCGCAGCATGATCGAGATCGGCAGCTCCATCCAGCGCCGTCACGGCCCGCTGCGGGAGGAGCTGCGCGACATGCGCAACCAGCTGTCGCGGGCGGCGCGCAAGCTCAACATCGCCATCGCGGGCGGCGGCACCCACGCCTACCAGCAGTGGAGCGAGCAACAGATCTTTCCGGCCGAGCGCTTTCGGTACATCAGCGAGCTGTACGGCTACCTTGCCAAGCAGTTCACCGTGTTCGGCCAGCACGTGCACGTCGGCTGCCCCGACGGCGACCAAGCGCTGTGGCTGCTGCACGCCCTGTCGCGCTACGTGCCGCACTTCATCGCGCTGTCGGCCTCGTCGCCCTATGTCCAGGGACAGGACACCGGCTTCGATTCGGCGCGGCTCAATTCGGTATTCGCCTTCCCGCTGTCGGGCCGCGCGCCGTTCGTGCGCAGCTGGGAGGAGTTCGGCGGCTTCTTCGACAAGATGACCGCGACCGGCGTCGTGCAGTCGATGAAGGACTTCTACTGGGATATCCGTCCCAAGCCCGAGTTCGGCACGATCGAGCTGCGCGTCTGCGACACGCCGCTGAGCGTTGACAAGGCCGCGGCGCTGGCGTGCTACCTGCAATGCATCTGCCGGCAGCTGCGCGAGGAGAAGCCCTTCGAGCCCAGCGAGGACGACTACCTCGTCTACACCTTCAATCGCTTCCAGGCCTGCCGCTTCGGGCTCGACGGCGAGATCGTCGACCCGAGGACCAAGCAGCGCTCGCGCCTGCGCGACGACATCCTGCGCACCTTGACGCGGCTGGACGAGCACGCGCTCGACCTGGAGGCGCTCGATGCGACGCAGTTGCTGCGCGACTCGCTGTTCGAGGGCAACGATGCTCGCTGGCTGCGAGCGCAGCGCGCGGCGATGCTGCCGCTGCCGGCCGTGGTGGAGGCTGCTGCCCGGCGTTGGGGGGAGTGATCGGCAGCGGTCGACCCTCCTCAGAGCGACAACTGTCGCCTGCGCAGCAGTGACACCCGTCGCACCGGGGCAACGCGCCAGACTGCGCCGCCTGCGTCCGAGGCATGCCCGCGCCTCGGAAACGCGGCCTTGATGACGGGCACAAAGCTTGCCCTGTTGAGTTCATCCGGCGCGCCGACCGAAAGACGCGCGCACCTCAACCACAGGAGACTTACCGATGGTCCTGCTCGAATTCGCCATGGCACCGCTCACCAAGGGCGAGAGCGTCAGCCCCTTCGTCGCCCGCTCGCTCGACATCATCGACAAGAGCGGCGTGCCCTACCAACTCACGCCGATGGGCACGATCCTCGAAGGCGAATGGCACGAGGTGATGGCAGTCGTCACCGCCTGCTTCGAGGCGATGAGCGCCGACTGCGACCGGGTGGGAACCAATATCAAGATCGATTACCGCGCGGGCCCGGGTGGGCGCCTGCAGTCGAAGCTCGACTCGGTGCAGCAAAAGCTGGGACGCACGCTGTCGACCTGACAGCGCGTCGGCAATGAACTGCAGCCTGTGACGGCGGCAGTTCGCGCAAATCAAGCAGCGAGGTCTTCCGGCGTCTTGCCGCCGGCAATCGCATCCAGGAACCACTGCGGGCGCCGTCCGTGGCCCGACCAGCTGTGGCCGGCGTCATCGCGGTACTTCACCTTGCCGATGGTCTTGGTCTGCTTCTTCTTTTTCGCCCCGACCTTGCGTTGCTTGCGACCCGCCGCACCGAGCCCGAGATCGGCGGCGCTCAAGCCGTAGAACGCGATCGCCTCGCGAATGCGTTCGATCACGTCCTTCACTTCGCGCTTCTTCAGGGTTTCCGCCTGACGCTGCAGTGTCGCGATTTCCTTTTGAATCTGGGCCAATGATTTCGCCATTCCGATGTCCTTTGTGTTTATCGAAGTCAATGAGAGCATAAGCCCGCGCCGGTAAAATCGCCGAAAGTCGCCCAGCGTCGTGGCGCCGCAGCCGCAGGCTGCTTCAACTCTCACTGAAAGTCTCGCCCGCCATGAGCCTCAAATGCGGCATCGTGGGTTTGCCCAATGTCGGCAAATCCACTCTCTTCAATGCGCTCACCAAAGCCGGTATCGCTGCGGAGAACTATCCGTTCTGCACGATCGAGCCGAATGTCGGGATCGTCGAATTGCCCGATCCGCGGTTGCACGCGCTGGCCGCCATCGTCACGCCGGAGAAGCTGGTGCCGGCCATCGTCGAGTTCGTCGACATCGCCGGCCTCGTGGCCGGCGCGAGCCAGGGCGAGGGCCTGGGCAACCAGTTTCTCGCCCACATCCGCGAGACCGACGCGATCGTGAACGTGGTCCGCTGCTTCGACGACGAGAACGTGATCCATGTCGCCGGCAAGGTCGATCCGATCGCCGACATCGAGGTCATTCAGACCGAGCTCTGCCTGGCCGATCTCGCGACGGTCGAGAAGACGCTGCAGCGCTCGATCAAGGCCGCGAAGTCGGGCAATGACAAGGAAGCCGCCAAGCTGGTCGACGTGCTGCAGAAATGCCAGGCTTCGCTGAACGAGGCCCGTCCGGTACGCAGCATCGCCTTCAGCAAGGAAGAACTGGCGATCCTCAAGCCGCTGTGCCTCATCACCGCCAAACCGGCGATGTTCGTGGGCAACGTCGACGAAGGTGGTTTCCAGGACAACCCGTATCTCGACAAGCTGCGCGCCTATGCCGAGGGCCAGCAGGCGCCGGTCGTGGCCATCTGCGCGAAGACCGAGGCCGAGCTCGCCGACATGTCCGACGAGGACCGGCTGATGTTCCTGCAGGAGATGGGGCAGGACGAGCCCGGCCTGAACCGCCTGATCCGCGCGGCCTTCAAGCTGCTGGGCCTGCAGACCTACTTCACCGCCGGCGTGAAGGAAGTGCGGGCCTGGACCATCCATATCGGCGACACCGCGCCGCAGGCCGCTGGCGTGATCCACACCGATTTCGAGCGCGGGTTCATCCGGGCTCAGACCATTGCCTTCGACGATTTCATCGCGTTCAAGGGCGAGCAGGGCGCCAAGGAGGCCGGCAAGATGCGCGCCGAAGGCAAGGACTACGTCGTCAAGGACGGTGACGTACTGAACTTCCTGTTCAACGTCTGAGCGTCAGTCCGTGAAGAGACCCCGCCGACGCATGCGCGGGCCCGGCGTGAAGGCGGCCACGGCAGGGCCTGCGACGTAGGCTGCGCGGGGCCGGCCGCGCCCATGGCCGGTGGTAGTCTCGCAGCCGATCGCCCCCGCTCTCATGGCCGATACATTCGCTCACTCCAGCCCGGCAGCCACCGCCCCTCCCTTCGTCGCCACATCGCTGGTGACTCTGGTGCTGGTCGCGCTGACCTACGTGCTGACGGGCGCGGCCTCGCTGCAACTCGCGATCCCGCCGGGCTACGCCTCGCCGCTGTTCCCGCCAGCCGGCATCGCGCTGGCCGCCGCCCTGGTCTACGGCTGGCGGGTGCTGCCGGCGGTGACGCTCGGGAGTCTGAGCGTGCAGATGCTCGTGTACTTCAACGGCGATCAGCAACATGTCTTCCGCGATGCGCTCACCGGACTCGCGATCGCCTGCGGTGCGACGATGCAGACGGCGCTCGGCGCCTGGCTGGTGCGACGCAGCCTGAAGGAGCCGCTGACGCTGGACGGGCCGGCATCGATCCTGCGCCTGTTCGGTTTCGGTGCGTTGGCTGCCTGCACGGTCGGGGCGAGCCTGAGCGTCCTGGCGCTGTGGTTGGCCGGACTGCTGCCGACCGCGCTGTTGTTCGACACCTGGTGGACCTGGTGGGGCGGCGATGCCTTGGGCGTGATGATCGCCACGCCGGTGGTGCTGACGCTGATCGGCCGGCCCCGGACCGCTTGGCGGCCGCGCCGCAACACCGTGGCCTTGCCGCTGGTGATCGCCACCCTGTTGCTGGCATTGGCGATCTCGCAAGTGGCCCGATGGGACGGGCAGCGCGATTCGGCCCGCTTCGAGCGCGACGCGATCAGCGTGAGCCGCACGGTCGAGCTGCGGCTCAACGCCCACCTCGACGCGTTGGACGCGATGCACAGCATCTATGTCGCATCGACGAACGTCGACAGCCGCGAGTTCGAACGGGCCAGCGCCGGCTGGTTGCGCAAGCTGCCGAGCGTGCAGGCAATCGGCTGGCACGAGCGCGTTGCGCGGCAGGACCTGCCGGCCTTCGAGGCGAGCCTGCGTTCGCTCGGGCAGCCGGACTATCGCGTGTTCGAGCGCGATGCCGCCCTCAGCGCGAACGACGCCGAACTGATGGTGATGCGCTACATCGAGCCGCGCGCAGGCAACGACACGGCGCTTGGTGTCAATGCGCTGTCGATCCGCGCGGCCCGCGAGGCCATTGCGCGTGCCCGCCTGAGCGACGGCGCCACCGTCACCCCTGGCTTCCGGCTCACGCAGGAGACCGCTCAGCAGACTGGCGTCGTCGTCTACCGCGCCGTGTACCGGGGCGACGAACCGTCACGCAGCCTGCAGGGCATGGTCTTCCTCACGCTGCGCATGGAAGACGCCCTGGCCCGTCTGGTCGCCGGGGCTCCACGCTACCTGCAGGTCTGCCTGCTCGACGCCGACGCACCGCCCGAGAGCCGGCTGCTGGCCGGCCCGCCCGACTGCGCGCGTGCCGCCGCCAATCCGCTGTGGAGCCACAACGCCACGGTCCCGTTCGCCGGCCGAGCCTGGGAGCTGCGGGTGCAGGCGCCGAACGGCGTGCCCAACGGGCCTGCCGCCGGGCCGCTGTCGGGCGAGAGCGCGACGGCCTGGCTGTTCTCGCTGACCGGCCTGCTCGGCACCGGCATGATGGGTGCGCTGCTGCTGCTCGTCACCGGGCGCACGCGGCAGACCGAGACGGCTGTCGCGGAACGCACCGAGCAGCTGGAGCACGAGATCACAGAGCGCCTGGCGACCGAACAGGCTTTGCGCGAGAGCGAGCAGCGCTTCCGCAGCATCTTCAACTCGGTGCCGATCGGCGTGGTCTATACCGACCTGCAGGGCCGCATCAAGCAGCCCAACGCCGCCTACTGCACCATGACCGGCTACAGCGAGGAAGAGCTGCTGAGCCTGTCGCTCGCCAGCTTGACCCATCCCGAGGACCGCGCCGCCGATCTGGCGATCCAGCAGGACCTGGTGGACGGCCGGCTGCCGCTGTACCGGCGGCGCAAGCGTTACATCACCAAGAACGGGCCGGTGCTGTGGGTCAGTGCGACAGTCAGCCTGCTGCGCGACGAGCACGGCCAGCCGCACCGGCTGGTGGGCCTGGTCGAGGACATCAGCGAGCACCTGCGCCTCGAGGAGGCGGAGCACGCGCGCGAATCCGCGGAGACCGCCAACCGCGCCAAGAACGAATTCCTGTCACGCATGAGCCATGAGCTGCGCACGCCGCTCAACGCGATGCTCGGGTTCGCGCAGTTGCTCGACCTCGACCGCGGCGAGCCACTGCACGAGCGCCACCGGATGTGGGTGACGCAGATCCAGCAGGCCGGCTGGCACCTGCTGGAGATGATCAACGACGTGCTGGACCTGTCGCGCATCGAGTCCGGCACGCTGAGCCTGCAGGTCGAATCGCTGTCGCTGGAACCGCTGATCGCCGCATCGATGGCGCTGGTGGAGCCGCAGGCGCGCGGCCGCGGCCTCACGCTCGTGCGCACGATGGCTGAGCACGCGCCCTTGCAGGTGCTGGGCGACGCGACGCGCGTCAAGCAGATCCTCACCAATCTGCTGAGCAACGCCGTCAAGTACAACCGCGAGGCGGGCGAGGTGCGCGTATCGACCCGGCGCACCGAGGAGAGCGACGGCACACCGATGCTGGAACTCGACGTCTGCGACACCGGCCTGGGCATCGAGCCGCAGCTGCTGACCCAGCTATTTCAGCCCTTCAATCGGTTGGGGCGCGAGCGTGGCGCGACCGAAGGCACCGGCATCGGCCTGGTGATCGCCAAGCTGTTGGCCGAGCGCCAGGGCGGCTCGCTGAAGGTGCGCAGCGAGCCCGGCATCGGCTCGACCTTCACGCTGCGCCTACCGCTGGACTCCGAAGCGCGGCCGATGACCGCAAACCAGGACGCCGACGAAGAGGCCAACGCCGCCTACAACCGTCGCCACGTGCTCTACATCGAGGACAACGACACCAATGTCGAGGTGATGCGCGGCATCTTCGGCCTGCGCCCGCAGGTGCGGCTGGCAGTAGCGACCACCGGGCTGGACGGCCTGGCGTCCGTGCGCACCTCGGCGCCCGACCTGATCCTGCTCGACATGCACCTGCCCGACATCGACGGCATGGTGCTCCTCCAGCACCTGAAGTCCGACGAGCAGACCGCCGAGATCCCGGTCATCGCCGTCTCCGCCGACGCCCTGCCGGCGCAGATCTCGGCCGCGCTGCAGGCCGGCGCGATCCGCTATCTGACCAAGCCGGTCGCCATCGACGAAGTGCTGGGCGTCCTGGACGAGCTGCTGTCGCAGCTGACGACCCGCTTCGGCTAGCCGCCGCGGCTCATCGGCCGGGCGGGAACACGACGCGCACGCGCAGGCCGCAACCCTCTTCACCCTCGAGCAGTTCGACCCCCGCGTTGTGCGCGCGGGCGATGTCGCGCACGATGGCCAGACCCAGGCCGCTGCCGGCGCCCGCAGAGCCCGGCGCGCGGTAGAAGCGCTCGAACACCTTGGGACGCTCCTCGGGCGCAATGCCCGGCCCGTTGTCCTCGACCTCGATCATGGGCCTCGGCCCGCTGCCGGGTTGCGTCAGCACGCCGGTGCGCACGGTGATGCGCGCCGGCCGCTGGACGGTGCCGGTTGCGTACTCCAGGGCGTTGTGGATCAGGTTGGCGAGCAGTTCACCGAGCAGGTGGCGGTGGCCTCGCACCGGCGCCGAATCGAGCTGAAATCCGAGATCGGCCCCGCGCTCCAGCGCCCGCGGCACCCAGTCCTGCGCGGCGTCCTGGGCCACGGCCTTCAGGTCGACCGGATCGCCAGGCTCGTTGATGCTGGCCTCGCTGCGCGCCAGTGCCAGCAACTGATCCGCGGCCCGGGCCACGCGCTGCGTCGAACGATGCACGCGTTCCAGCGTCGCATGGACGGCGGGCGGGTGGGCTTCGAGCAGCGCCAGTTCGGACTCGGTCCGCAGCGAGGTCAGCGGGGTGCGCAGCTGGTGGGCCGCATCGGCGATGAAATGGCGCTGCCGCGTCGCATCGGCCGCCACGCGCTGCAGCAGCTGATCGATCGCATTGAGCAGCGGCTGCACTTCGCTGGGCATGCGGCCGCGACGCAGCGGACGCAGGTCGTCGAGCGAGCGCTGCGCCAGCTGCTCGTTGACCGACTCCAGCGGCTGCATCGCGTGCCGCACCACCCACCAGATTGCCACCGCGAACACCAGCGCGAACACCAGCGCGAGCATCAGCGTCAGCACCAAGGATTCGCTGCGCGCCTTGTCCCGCTTGCCCAGGGTTTCAGCGACGCGGACCTGGCACAGCCGGGCACCGCACTCGACGGCGTGCACCGCCATCCGCACCGGGCGGTCGTCGATCCGCGTGTTGAACATGCGGCGCTCGCCACGCGCCAGGGCGATCGACGGCTTGGCGAGCGGCGCGTCGCCGGCGAGTCGCCGGCCGTCGGCGTCGAGCACGATGTAGTAGGTGCTGTCCGTTGCACTCGTGCGCAGCGACTGCTCGGTCTGTTCGTTCAACTCGAACTGCACCTGCCCGTCGACCACGTGCACCAGATTGCCCAATGCCAGGGCCCAGTCGCTCAGGCCGACGTCGTAGGCATCGCTGGTGCGCTGCAGCTGCCCCCGCAGGTCGAAGAACAAGCGCACCGGCGCGATCAGGACCGTCAGCAGCACCACCCACAGCAGGAGGGTGGCCTTCAGGCTGTTGAGCATCACTGCACGGCGGGAGGCACTCCGGCGACTTCTTCGACCAAATAGCCGAAGCCGCGCACGGCGCGGATGCGCAGACCGGCCGGCTCGATCTTGGGCCGCAGGCGGGAGACATAGACCTCGACCGCGTTCTCCGACAGCGCGTCGTCCCAGCCGCTGATGGCCTGCAGGATCTGCTCCTTGCCGACGACGTGACCGACCCGGCTGAGCAGGTACTCGAGCACGGCCCATTCGCGCGCCGACAGGTCGAGCGGCTGCTCGCCGATCCAGGCGCGGTTGGCCTCCAGGTCCATGCGCAGCCCGCCCATCGAGAGCACGCTGCCCTGGCGAGCCTGGTGACGGCGCGTCAGCACCCGCACGCGCGCGATCAGTTCGGCCAGAGCAAACGGCTTGACGAGGTAGTCGTCGGCGCCCATCTCGAGGCCGTGCACGCGGTCCTCGATGGCATCGCGCGCAGTCAGCATCAGGACCGGCAGGGTCGAACCCTGCTCGCGCACGCGCCGAAGCGTCTCGAAGCCATCGATGCCGATCAGGCCGATGTCGAGGATCAGGAGGTCGTAGGGATCGGTCTTGACCGAGGCCGGGACCGGTTCGCCGCGGGGGGTGTGGTCGACCACCCAGCCTTGCGAGCGCAGCGCGCGCGCCGTCGACTCGGCCAGTGCCGGGTCGTCTTCAGCCAGCAGGATGTGCATGGAGGGAGGGTCTTGCGCGAGTGCCTTGGAACGGTGAATCATGTTCGACGTGGAAGCGATGACCATGCTGCGCACTGTAGCGCGCAGGGCCGCTTCCTCATCGACCTGCATGGTCCCCGCTGCGTTCTTCCGACCACTGACATCGCGCTGACGTCAGCCTGAAGGGACGCGCCCCGCTCGCGCGGAACCCCGCCTCCGACCGGCACGGACTCAGCAGAACGCCTGGATCCCGGTGATGGCCCGCCCGAGGATCAGCGCATGCACGTCGTGCGTGCCCTCGTAGGTGTTGACCACCTCGAGGTTGACCAGGTGGCGGGCCACGCCGAACTCGTCGGAGATGCCGTTGCCGCCCATCATGTCGCGCGCCATCCGCGCGATCTCCAGGCTCTTGCCGCAGGAGTTGCGCTTCATGATGCTGGTGATCTCGACCGCAGCCGTGCCCTCGTCCTTCATGCGCCCCAGCCGCAGGCAGCCTTGCAGGCCCAGCGTGATCTCGGTCTGCATGTCGGCCAGCTTCTTCTGGATCAGCTGGTTGGCCGCCAGCGGGCGGCCGAACTGCGGGCGGTCGAGCACGTACTGCCGGGCGCGGTGGAAGCAGTCCTCCGCCGCCCCCAGCGCTCCCCAGGCGATGCCGTAGCGGGCGCTGTTGAGACAGGTGAAGGGGCCCTTGAGACCGCGCACCTCGGGGAAGGCGTTCTCCTCGGGGCAGAACACCTCGTCCATGACGATCTCGCCGGTGAGGGAGGCCCGCAGGCCGACCTTGCCGTGCACCGCCGGGGCGTCCAGGCCTTTCATGCCCTTGTCCAGGATGAAGCCGCGGATCTGCCCGCCGTCGTCCTTGGCCCAGACGACGAAGACGTCGGCGATGGGGCTGTTGGTGATCCACATCTTGGCGCCGCTGAGGACGTAGCCGCCCTTCACGGCGCGCGCGCGGGTGGCCAGGCTGCCGGGGTCGGAGCCGTGGTTGGGTTCGGTGAGGCCGAAGCAGCCGATCCATTCGCCGCGGGCGAGCTTGGGCAGGTATTTCTGCTTCTGGGCTTCGGTGCCGAAAGCGTGAATGGGCACCATGACGAGGGAGCTCTGCACGCTCATCATGGAGCGGTAGCCGGAGTCGACGCGCTCGACTTCGCGGGCCACCAGGCCGTAGCAGATGTAGTTGAGGCCGGCGCCGCCATAGGCTTCGGGGATCGTGGCACCGAGCAGGCCGAGTTCGCCCATCTCGCGGAAGATGGCCGGGTCGGTCTTCTCGTGGCGGAAGGCCTCCAGCACGCGGGGCGCCAGGCGGTCCTGGCAATAGGCCTGGGCGGCGTCGCGCACGGCGCGCTCGTCGTCGCTCAACTGGCTGTCGAGCAGCAGGGGGTCTTCCCAGTGGAAGCTAGCGGCCATGGCGATCTCCGGATGAGGATTGGAGTCTAGCGATCGGGCTGCGAACGGGATGCATGGCCTCGAACCTCGAATGCGGCAACTTGTTTGTTAGCTTGTATTCACTCTCTAACCAAACAAGACTGAGCATTCGAGATCGATGCAGATCGAGCAGTCTGTCGCCCTTCAGTGTCTGGGTTTTAGCACTCGTTTTGAGCGAGTGCTAATATCGAACGAACGAAAGGAGGTTCTGGATGTCTTTCGATGCCATGAACACCACACTGTCGATGAATACGTCCGCCGGCTCGCAGGCACTGACGGTGCGAGATCCGTGGGCCCTGGTGCCGTCGCTCGGTGACCTCAACGCCTACATCTCGGCCGTCAACCGCCTGCCGATGCTGACGCTCGAAGAAGAGCAGTCGCTCGGCCAGCGGCTGCGTGACGCGCACGACCTCGAGGCCGCCGGCCGTCTGGTCTTGTCGCACTTGCGGCTGGTCGTGTCGGTGTCGCGCCAGTACCTGGGCTACGGCCTGCCTCACGGCGACCTGATCCAGGAAGGCAATGTCGGCCTGATGAAGGCGGTCAAGCGCTTCGACCCCGGCCAGGGCGTGCGACTGGTCAGCTATGCGTTGCACTGGATCAAGGCCGAGATCCACGAGTACGTCCTGCGCAACTGGCGCATGGTCAAGCTGGCGACCACGAAGGCGCAGCGCAAGCTGTTCTTCAACCTGCGCTCGATGAAGCAGGGCTTCAAGGGCGATGCCGCCGACAGCGACCTGCACCGCAGCACGCTGACCGATGCCGAGATCGACATCGTCGCCAGCGAACTCAAGGTCAAGCGCGAGGAAGTGATCGAGATGGAAACGCGTCTGTCGGGCGGCGACGTCGCGCTGGAGCCGCAGACCGACGACGGCGAGGAAAGCTACGCGCCGATCACCTACCTGGCCGACGAAAGCCACGAACCGACCCGCGTGCTCGACGCCCAGCGCCGCGACGCGCTGGCCGGCGATGGCATCGGCCAGGCGCTGGACGTGCTGGACGCGCGCAGCCGCCGCATCGTCGAGGAGCGCTGGCTCAAGGTCAACGACAACGGCTCGGGCGGCATGACGCTGCACGAACTGGCGACCGAGTACGGCGTCAGCGCCGAGCGCATCCGCCAGATCGAGGTGGCCGCCATGAAGAAGATGCGCAAGGCGCTGGCCGCCTACGCCTGAGTTCCCGCAAGCGCCTCGGAGCAACGACAATGCGGCCCGCGGGCCGCATTGTCCATGGTGGCGTCGACCTCTTCAGGCCAGCAGCTGCTTCAGGTCGGCCACCCAGGCCTCGACCGGTTGCCCATAGCGCACGAACAGCCTGAGCCGGCCCTGCGGGTCGTAGACGTAGGCGCCGGCCGTGTGGTCCATCGTGTAACTGTCCTCGGCCTTGCCGGGAACCTTGCGGAAGAAGGCCTTGAAGGACTTCGCGACCGCCTGAGTCTGCTCGGGTGTGCTGCGCAGGGCGACGAAACTCGGATCGAAGCTGCTCATGTAGGCCTTCAGGATCTCCGGCGTGTCGCGCTCCGGATCGATGGTGATGAAGACCGCCTGCAGCTTGTCGCCGTCTGCGCCGAGCTGCTTCTTCACCGCGGCCAGTTCCGCCATCGTGGTGGGGCAGACATCGGGACACTGCGTGTAGCCGAAGAACACGACGGTCGCCTTGCCCTTGAAGTCGGCCAGCGTACGGGACCGCCCTTCCACGTCGCTGAGCGCGAAATCGCGCGCGTAGTCGGCACCGGTGATGTCGATGCCCTTGAAGGGCTCGACCGGCTTCGAGGCCGGGTCGCAAGCGGCCAGCAGCGAGAGCGCCGCGCAGACGGAGAGAACCGCAAATCGGCGCATCATGGCGTGCCCCGCAGCAGCGGGCCCAGGTAGTGATCGAGCAGCAAGGCCGCGAACAGCAGCGACAGGTGCCAGATCGAGAAACGGAAGGTGCGCCGCGCCAGCGACTCGCTGTAGCTGCGCCACAGCTTGAAGGCGTGGACGCAGAAGCCAATGCCCAGCGCGCAGGCCGCCGCCAGATAGATCCAGCCGCTCATGCCGTAGACGAACGGCAGCAGCGTCGCGGCGAACAGCACGAAGGTATAGAGCAGGATCTGCAGGCGCGTGAAATCGTTGCCGTGCGTCACCGGCAGCATCGGCAGGCCGGCGCGCGCATAGTCCTCTGCGCGGTACAGCGCCAGCGCCCAGAAGTGCGGTGGTGTCCACAGAAAGATGATCAGACACAGGATCCAGGGCTCGGCACCAAGTTCGCCGCGCATCGCGGCCCAGCCGAGTACCGGCGGCATCGCACCCGAGGCGCCGCCGATCACGATGTTCTGCGGCGTCGCCGGCTTCAGCAGCACGGTGTAGATCACCGCGTAGCCGACGAAGGTGGCGAAGGTCAGCCACATCGTCAGCACATTGACCCACGTCCACAGCACGGCCATGCCGGCGGCGCACAGGACCACCGCGAAACTGAGGGTCTGCGTGTTGCTCAGTTCGCCCTTGGCCGTGGGGCGCCAGGCAGTGCGCTTCATCTTCGAATCGATGGTCTGCTCGACCAGGCAGTTGAAGGCCGCAGCGGCGCTGGCGACCAGCCAGATGCCGATGGTGGCGGCCAGAGCCACACCCCACGCGGCCAATGACGGCCAGCCAGGCACGGCCAGCAGCATGCCGATGACGGCGCAGAACACGATCAACTGCACCACGCGCGGCTTGGTCAGCGCGCTGAACTGGCGCCAGCGCGACAACCAGGTGTGCAGCGCGGCAGGAGGGGTGGCGAGGGTCTCGGACATGTCTGCAGCAGGAAGCGATTCTAGGAAGCGCGCTGCGCCGCGAGCGGCGCAGCGGCCCGGGACGGCGAGGCGACACCGTCGGCCGACGCGGTGCGCAATACCAGCGCCGTCAACAACAGCACCAGCGCGGCCGCGCCGCCGGTATGGGCCACGGCCGCCAGCAGCGGCCAGTCGAGCACGGCGTTGCTGACGCCGGTGACGACCTGCCAGGCCGCCACGCCCACCAGACCCGCGGCAAAGCGGCGCAGCGCCGGCTCCCGCGCCAGCCGCCACACCAGCCAGGTCAGCCCGGTGAGCAGCAGCAGCGCGCCCAGGCGATGCGTCATGTGGATCGCCGTCAGCGCCGCGAACGGCAGCCAGTCGCTGTCCTTGCCCACGCCCAGCGGGCGCAGGATCGAGAAGCCGTGCTCGAAGTCCATCGTCGGCCACCAGTGCCCCTGACAGGTCGGGAAGTCGCTGCAGGCCAGCACCGCATAGTTGGTGCTGACCCAGGCGCCCAGCGCGATCTGCAGCACGGCCAGCAGCGACACCACGAACACACCGCGGCGCAACGCGGCACTCACCCTCACGACCCGCTCGGCGCTCGGACGCCAGGCCTGGGCTGCCAGCAGCGCCAGCAGAGCGAGCCCGCCGAGCAGGTGAGCCGTGACGATGGCCGGGTAGAGCTTTAAGGTCACCGTGAAGGCGCCGAAGGCGCCCTGAACGCAGACCCACAGCAGCGTGGCAGTGGCCCACCAAGGTGAGATCCGTGCCGCCGGTTCGGCGCGATCCCGGGTGTCGCGTCGCCACTGTTGCCAGCTCAACAGCGTCATCACCGTGATCAACACACCGACCGCCGTCGCGAGATAGCGGTGCACCATCTCGACCCAGGCCTTGCCATGCGTGACCGGTCCGGTCGGCAACGCGCTCTGCGCGGCCTGGATCTCGTCGCGCGCGCCCAGCGGGCTGGCGCTGCCATAGCAGCCCGGCCAGTCGGGGCAGCCGAGTCCGGAATCGGTGAGCCGCGTGAAGGCACCGAACAGCACCAGATCGAAGGTGAGAAAGAGCGTCAGCAAGGTCAGCGCCCGCAGCCGATTGCGGCCGTCGCCCGACCGCGTACGCGCCCACACCCAGGCCAGCGGGCCGAGCGCGATCAGGCCGCCCAGCAGCGCCATGCGCGCGAGCGGCTCGAGGTTGACGAGAGCGCCGTGGTCCATCTGCCGCCTTCAGCGCCCCGGCTCGTCCCAGCTGGCCGCCGCGCGCATCAGCTTCTCGAGGTCGCGCTTGATGCGATCAGGCTCGCTGGGCGCCGGAAAACGCATCATGTAGTTGCCGAGCGGATCGACCAGGTAGAAGTGCGCTGCGAGCTCCCGAGCGTCGCCGGCGGCCAACCAGCGGTCGAGCGCCTGCGCCGGAGCCCGCAGCACCGTTGCGCCCTGCAGCGCGGGCAGCAGCTCGGGCCGGGGCGCCGCGCCATCGCCGATCAGCCACACGCGGTCGAGTCGGTCCTTGTGCTTGCCGAGCGATTCGCGCAGTTGCCGCTGCAGGTAGAGCTGGCGCTCGCACAGCGCGTCGCAGGCCCCACCGGCCACGGCGATCAGCAGCCACTGGCCCTTGAGGTTCGCCGGCGCCACGCCCGCGCCCTCCAGATCGCTCAAGGGCAGCTCGGCCGGCGTGGGCAGCGGCCGCTGCGGCTGGATCAGCACGCCATGGTTGGTGCGGCCCTGGGGCCGGATGATGTAGTAGGTGAAGTAGGACGCGATCACCGGCGCGGCGCACACCAGCAGCACCAGCAGCATCTTCAGGCGCCCGTGGCGAACCGCGGCGCTCGGCAGCGTCGGCGCCGGGAGGCTGTGGACCGCGAAGCTCAGCGGCTCTGAGGTAGCAGCCTCAGCGCGGCGCGCGCTGCCGCCGGAGCCAGGGTTGGAGGAGTTGGAACCAGACATACAAACCGCTCAACAAGGTGGCCAGGGCGAACCACTGGAAGGCATAGCCGTAGTGCTTGTGCACGTCGACGGCCGGTCGCGGCCATTGCCGCAGCAGGCCATCGTCGGGCGCGGAGCCCTCCGTCTGGACGATGGAGAGCGGACGCAACCCGACACCCGTTTCGCGGGCATAGGCCTCGATATCGATATTTTGCCGGAGCCGGCCCGACTCCTCCTCGGCAAAGGCATACAGCCGCGAAGGGGCCGGGGCGACCTGCCCCACCAACTCAACCCGACCGCCGGCCGTCGGCACCTCGGGCAGTAGCGCGCGGTCGCGCACGTCGCGCGGCGCCCAGCCTCTCTGTACCAGCACCGCATCACCGGACGCAAGCTCCAGCGGAGTCAGCAGGAAGAAGCCCGGACGACCGTTCATCTGGCGGTTGTCGAGGAAGACGCTGTGCTGCGGCAGCCATCGTCCTGACAGCGCGATGTGCCGGTGCCATTGCCCGACGGCGGTCTCCGCGTCGCGCGCCAACGCCGCGGCCGGCAGCGGCGGCAGCGCGCCCTGCGTGTCGAGGCTGGTCTGCAGCGCTTCCTTCTGGGCGGCACGCGACAGCTGCCACGCGCCGAGGCGTCCCGTCACCGCCACGCCGACGGCGGTGGCCAGCAGCACGATCCAGCGGCGCGCCACCGGGCTCACCGCACCGCCCCGGACCGGATGCCATACAGTGTCCGGATGAAATGGATCGTCGTGCTGGCCTTCGTCGCCATCCTCGTCGCCTTGGCCGCCGCCGGCCGTGCGCTGCTCAAGGACGGCCGCGACGGCGCCCCCAAGACCGATCGCATGCTGCATGCGCTCGCCTGGCGGATCGGGCTGTCGGTGGCCTTGTTCGTGTTCATCCTCGTTGCCTACTTGCTCGGCTGGATTCAGCCCACAGGCCTGCCGCTGTCACCACGCTGAGCCTGTAAAAGGAAAAGAGCGCCGCAGGCGCTCTTTCCTCGTCGTCGCCCCGCGCCCCCGCCCGACCTCGGGCACGACGGGGCGGCGCCTCTCGGTCGATCACATCCAGTAGACGACGATGTACAGACCCAGCCACACCACGTCGACGAAGTGCCAGTACCACGCGGCCCCTTCGAAGCCGAAGTGGCGCTCCGGCGTGAAGTGGCCCTTCATCAGGCGGATCGTGATGAACAGCAGCATCAGCATGCCGACGAACACGTGGAAGCCGTGGAAGCCGGTCAGCATGAAGAAGGTCGAGCCGTAGATACCGCTGCTGAGCTTGAGGTTCAGTTCGGTGTAGGCGTGGTGGTACTCGTAGCCCTGCACGAACAGGAAGGTCACGCCCAGCAGCACGGTGAGCCACATGAAAGCGATGGTCTTGCCGCGGTGGTTCTCGCGCAGTGCATGGTGGGCAATGGTGAGCGTCACCCCCGAGCTCAGCAGCAGCGCGGTGTTGATCGTCGGCAGCCAGAACGGACCCATCGTCGTGAAGGGCTCGACGATGCCGGCCGGCGACGCCGTCGCGCCTGCGGCCACGCTCGGCCACACCGCCTTGAAGTCAGGCCAGAGCAGCGCGTTCTCGAGATCGCCGAGGTTGGGGACGGAGTGCACTCGCGTCCAGTACAGGGCACCGAAGAACGCGCCGAAGAACATCACCTCCGAAAAGATGAACCAGCTCATGCTCCAGCGGAAGGAGACGTCGATGCGGTCGCTGTACTGCCCGCCTTCGCTCTCGCCGATGGCCTGGCGGAACCACTGTTGCAGCACGAAGGCCCACCACAGCAGCCCGAACAGCAGCAGGTAGGCGCCCCAGCCATGGCCGTTGACCCATTGGCCAGCGCCGAAGATCACGAACAACAGGCCGATGGCGGCCATGATCGGGTGCCGCGAGGGCCCCGGCACGAAGTAATAGGGCGTTTGCCCGTGGGTAGCTGCCGACATGTCTTCTCCTCAGAACTCTTGCCTGTCTTCCTTGTCTGCCTCGACCCGGGCCGCCTGCCGGCGGGCTGTGTCGTTCAGTCCCCTGTTCGTCTGCATGACCCGCTCGTTCAGGCCGCGACACCGCTGCCGATGACCCAGCGCACCAGCACGAGCAGCGCGCCGATGAACAGCAGCACTCCGGCGACCCCGGCGATCACGACGTGCACCGGATTGATCTCGTTCACGTCACGCTCGTACTCGACCGACTTGCGCACGCCGAAGAACGACCACGCCACCGCCTGCGCCGTGCGCGCGAACGATCCTTTGCGCCGCGATGCCTGCCGCAGCGTCGCCCCCGAATCGTCCTGCGGACCGCTCACAGCGCCGCCCCCGCCTTCACGGCCGCCAGCGGGCCGGCCGGTGCCGCGGGAGTCTTGCCGCCCACCTCGAAGAAGGTGTAGCTCAGCGTGATCGTGCGCACGTCCTTCGGCAGTTTCGGGTCGATGTAGAACACGACCGGCCACTGCTTGGCCTCACCCGGCTGCAGCTGGTACTCGTTGAAGCAGAAGCACTCCAGCTTGTTGAAGTGCGACATCGCCTGCTTGGGCGCATAGCTCGGGATCGCTTGGGCCGCCATGGCACGGTTCTGGACGTTGCGGAACTCGTACATCACCGTCGTCAACTCACCCGGATGAACCTCCAGCGAGCGCACCGCCGGCTTGAAGTCCCAGGGTCCGCGCGCATTGGCATCGAACTCGACGGTGATGGTGCGGCTGAGGTCCACCTGCGTGTTGCCGATCTTGCCCGCGCCCGTGCCGTTGACTGTGCGCTCCGACAGTGACAGCACGTTGATGCCCAGCGCCTCGCAGATGTGCTTGTAGATCGGCACGAGGCCGTAGCCGAAGCCGAACATCAGCAACACGACGACCGACAGCTTGAACAGCATGTGCCGGTTGTCGCCGCCCAGGCGGCGCGCGCTAAGGGCAGCGTCGCGATCGGAGGTCGCCATGCCGATGCTCAGTGGTTCAAGAGCGTGATCTTGACGACGAAACCCGCCAGGAACGCGAACGCGACCGACGCCAGGATCAGCGCGAGGCGCAGGTTGCGCTTGCGTTGCTCGGGGGTGATCGCCATCGCGTGCTCCCGCCCTGTCGTCAGCCGATGATCTTGGTGGCCGACGCGTTGAGCTTGGGCGGCGTCTCGAAGGTGTGGAAGGGCGCCGGCGACGGCACTTCCCACTCCAGGCCCTCGGCGGCCTCCCAGGGCTTCTGCGGTGCCTTCTCGCCCTGGCCCCTCATCGCCGGGATGACGACGAAGAACAGGAAGTAGACCTGCATCAACCCGAAGCCGAAGGCGCCGACGGTGGCGAGCGCGTTGAAGTCGGCGAACTGCATCGGGTAGTCGGCGTAGCGACGCGGCATGCCCGCCAGCCCGAGGAAGTGCATCGGGAAGAAGGTGACGTTGAAGAAGATCAGCGAGCCCCAGAAATGGATCTTGCCGCGCGTCTCCGAGTACATCACCCCGGTCCACTTGGGGCTCCAGTAGTAGTAGCCGGCGAACATCGCGTACAGCGAGCCGGCCACCAGCACGTAGTGGAAGTGCGCCACGACGTAGTAGGTGTCCTGCAGCTGGATGTCGACCGGCGCCACCGCCAGGATCAATCCGGTGAAGCCGCCCATCGTGAACACGAAGATGAAGCCGACCGCAAACAGCATCGGCGTCTCGAAGGTCATCGAACCGCGCCACATGGTGGCGATCCAGTTGAACACCTTCACCCCGGTGGGGATGGCGATCAGCATCGTCGCGTACATGAAGAACAACTGGCCCGTCACCGGCATGCCGGTGGTGAACATGTGGTGCGCCCAGACGATGAACGACAGGATCGCGATCGACGAGGTGGCGTACACCATCGAGGTGTAGCCGAACAGGCGCTTGCGGGCGAACGCCGGGATGATGGCGCTGACGATCCCGAAGGCCGGCAGGATCATGATGTAGACCTCGGGGTGACCGAAGAACCAGAAGATGTGCTGGTACATCACCGGGTCACCGCCGCCAGCGGGATTGAAGAAGCTGGTGCCGAAGTGGCGATCGGTCAGCGTCATCGTGATCGCGCCGGCCAGCACCGGCATCACCGCGATCAGCAGGTAGGCGGTGATCAGCCAGGTCCAGCAGAAAAGCGGCATCTTCATCAGCGTCATGCCGGGCGCGCGCATGTTGAGGATGGTGACGATGATGTTGATCGAGCCCATGATCGAACTCGCGCCCATGATGTGCATCGCGAAGATGCCGGCATCCATCGACGGGCCCATCTGCAGGGTCAGTGGCGCGTAGAGCGTCCAGCCGGCGGCCGGAGCGCCACCGGGCATGAAGAACGAGCCCACGAGCATCAGCGCGGCCGGAATCAGCAGCCAGAAGCTGAAGTTATTCATGCGCGCGAACGCCATGTCGGCAGCGCCGACCTGCAGCGGGATCATCCAGTTCGCGAAGCCCACGAAGGCCGGCATGATGGCGCCGAACACCATGATCAGGCCGTGCATCGTGGTGAGTTGGTTGAACAGCTCCGGGTTCACCAGTTGCAGTCCGGGCTGGAACAGCTCGGCACGGATGCCGAGCGCCAGCACGCCGCCCACCATCAGCATGGTCAGAGAGAACAGCAGATACAGCGTGCCGATGTCCTTGTGGTTGGTGGCGAACAGCCAGCGCCGCCAGCCGTGGGGGTGGTCGTGCGCGTGGTCGTGCGCGTGGTCACCGTGATGGTCCAGAACTGCACTCATGGGGGCTATCCTCTTTCTGAAACCGGGGCTTACTTGCGAGCGGCGACCACGTCGGCCGGCTGCACGATCTGACCGGTCGCGTTCGACCAGTGGTTCTTGGTGTAGGTGATGACGGCGGCGATCTCGGTGTCCGAGAGGTGCTTCCACGCCGGCATCGCGCCGTTATTCTGGCCATTGAGCAGGACCGCGATCTGCTTGGTCTTGTCGGCATCCAGCACCACGGCGGCGCCGTCGATCGGTTTGATCGCGCCGGCGCCCTTGCCGCTGGCCTGATGGCAGGCCGCGCAGTTGGCCGCGTAGACCTTCTCGCCGCGGGCCACGAGGTCGGGCAGCTCCCAGACCTTGGCTGGATCGTCGGCCTTGGCGGCCAGCTTCTTCTTCTCGCCCTCGACCCACACGGCGTAGTCGGCCTGCGACACCACCTTCACATGAATCGGCATGTAGGCGTGTTCCTTGCCGCACAGCTCGGCGCACTGGCCGTAGAAGTCGCCGGTCTTCTCGGCACGGAACCAGGTGTCGCGCACGAAGCCGGGGATCGCATCCTGCTTGATGCCGAAGGCCGGCACCATGAAGGCGTGGATCACGTCGTTGGCGGTGGTGATGATGCGCACCTTCTTGTCGACCGGCACCACCAGCGGGTTGTCGACCTTGAGCAGGTAGTCATCGGTCGGCTCGGGCTTGCCGCTGTCCGACATCATGCGCTGCGCCGTGTCGAGTGTGGACACGAAGGCAATGCCCTCGCCCTCGCCCTTGATGTAGTCGTAGCCCCACTTCCACTGGTAGCCGGTGGCCTTGATGGTCAGGTCGGCATTGGTGGTGTCCTTCATGGCGACCACGACCTTGGTGGCGGGCAACGCCATCAGGATCACGATGAAGAACGGCACGACGGTCCAGATGATCTCGACCGTGGTCGATTCGTGGAAGTTGGCCGGTTTGGCACCCTTGGAGCGGCGGTGCTTGAAGATCGAATAGAACATCACGCCGAACACGGCGATGAAGATCACCAGGCAGATCACCAGCATGAAGTAGTGCAGCCAGTGCTGCTCGGCGGCGATCCGCGTCACCGGCGGATGCAGGTCGAGCTGATTCACGGCCGGACCGCCCGGCAGATCGTTGACGGCCAGCACCGCCGTCGTGTACAGCGAGGCCGCCAGTCCAAGACCGGTCGCCATGGCCTGCCGTCGGAGGGCGCTCGCGGCGTTGCTAAGGGCGTTGATCGTCTTCATCGTGCTCACTTCCAAACAAATCCATCTCAGGCAGCGTCGCTCGCGACGCCCGCCGGCCACCATCCCCGCGGCGTCTGCCGCAGGGCCGTGCGAAATTCTTCGGCCAGCGCCCGCCGCAGTTCGGGCCGCACATAGCGCCCCACCGCGATCACCCGGCCCTGTCCCGACAACTCGATCAAAGACCGGTCGTCGTCCCGCGGTTCCACCCGCACCCAGTCCGGAACGAACTCGGCACGCTCGATGCGCCCCCCGTTGAGATGCTCCACGACCAGACGCCCCGGCAACAAGGTGATGAGTTCCCGGTCAGCGGCATGCTTGGCGTACACCAGCAAGGCCAGACCGACCAGCAACAACTCCACCCATGCGAACGGCATCACCAGCGTGGCGCCGCCCAACCAGAAGCATGTCGCGATTCCCAACGAGATCACGCACAGCGATGCATAAACCGCCAGCAACTGCGCGGGCGAGAAGGAGCAATTCCGCTTGAGGCTCCATTCCACCGACACCGCGGCACCGCCGCGGGATTCGGCCGGAGCAGCATGGACCTGACCGAATTTCAGGTGTGCCTCGGGCCGGTCCGGTGCGAAAGGCGCTGACATGCTGCTACCGATCCTGATCACCTACCGTGTGAGAAGTTAAGGAGACCATACTCCCTCGCTTCGCACCGGCGCGCAGTTTATCCCAGCGCCCGACACCGCCTCAAGCATCACTTGCCGATTTGCCGCCGGCGCGCGCGAGACTGCGCAAGGCCTCGACCGAGAGACGCGTCTCCGCGGCGACCCGAACACGCGGCAACGGCCGGAATGCGTGGCCGTAGACAATCTCGAAACTCAGCTGCAGTCGCCCATCCGGTCCGGCGAGGGCCGATTCGAGTTCCGCCAACAGCCGGGTCCGCCAACGCGGCGTGCGCAGGCCGGGATGGCGCTGTGCCGCGGCATTGCCGCCGAGCGTGCGCAGTTCCGCCAGCGCCGCCGAGGCATCGGCCCAGGTCAGGGTCAGCGGCTCCATGTCCATCACCGGATCGGCGAAGCCGGCATGCACCATCGCATCGCCCAAATCGTGCATGTCGATGAAGGCATGGCCGGGGACGGGCCAGCCCAGCCGCCGATACAGGCCGCGCAGTTCGCGCAGGGTGTCCGGGCCGAAACACGAGAACATCACGAAGCCGTCGACGGCCACGGCCTCGCGCCACTGCGCGAACAGCCGCGCGGGGTCGGCCGACCAGTGCAGCATCATGTTGGACCATAGAAGCTGGGCCCGTGCGTCGCCTGGCGCTGCAGCCTCGGCCCAGAACGGCATCGCGGGCTGCGTCCAGCGTCTCGGCGACCACCACGGCCGGCGCGCGTCGCGCGCACTGCGCTGCGCCAGTCCTTCGTTCGGCTCCACCGCCTCGATGCGCGCCTGCGGGTACTGCGCACGCAAGGCGGACGCGCCGCCTCCCTGCGCCGACCACCAGTCGATCACCACGGCCGGAGTCGCCTTCACGATGGACAACCGCTCGGCCATGCGCCGCGCAATTTCGCCATGCAGCCAGGGCGCGGTGGGCATGCGCGCCGCGCGCCGCAGATAGGCCTGCACCGCGGCCGGCTGAGGGCCGGGCGTCGGAGTGGCAGGCTGGGGAGTTGGGTCCATGCGACGCGGCAGTATATTGAGCCGACCATGCTCTCCGGCGTCGCTTCACGAAGGTTGATCCGCGCCGGTCGCGCGCTGTTCGACCGCTGGCCCAACCGCTGCGCGGTCTGCCATGCGGGAACGCGCGGTGCAGCGGCGCGCGTCTGCGATGACTGCCTGGCGCGCTTCGCGCCGGCCGTGCCCCGCTGCGAACGCTGCGCCTTGCAGCGGCCCGAAGGTGTGGCCGTGTGCGGCAGTTGCCTGCGAGACCCGCCACCCTGGTCGCAGGCGGTCGCGGCCTGCGATTACGCCTACCCGTGGGATGGCTTGTTGAACGCGCTCAAATTCCATGACGCGATCGACCTGGCCGCGCCGCTGGCGCAGCGTCTGGCGCTCGCCTTGCGGCGGCGCACATCATCGCCGCCGGTCGATCTGCTGTTGCCGGTCCCGCTGGCCGCGGCGCGCTTGCGCGAGCGCGGTTACAACCAGGCGGCGTTGCTGGGCCGGCAGCTGGCGCAACAACTGGGCCTCCACACCGAGCCGCGGTGGCTGCTGCGCACGAGCGACACGCCGCACCAGACAGCGCTCCCCCGCGCGGCGCGCCTCACCAACCTGCGTGGCGCGTTTTCCGTCGAACCACTGGCCCTGGCGGCGCTGCGCGATCGCCACGTCGCACTGGTCGACGACGTGATGACCACCGGCGCGACAGCCGGAGAACTCGCGCGCGTGCTGCACGCGGCCGGTGCGGCCTCGGTGCAGGTCTGGGTCGTGGCGCGCACACCGGGCTGAGCCGCGCGCAGCGCCGACAATGCAGCCACCCCCGCCCCATCCGCCATGTTCCACATTGTCCTCGTCGAACCCGAGATCCCGCCGAACACCGGCAACGTGATCCGGCTCGCGGCCAACACCGGCTGCACGCTGCACCTGGTGGAGCCGCTGGGCTTCTCGATGGACGACAAGCTGCTGCAGCGTGCCGGACTCGACTACCACGAGCATGCCACGGTGCGACGCCACGCGAGCTGGGGGGCCCTGCTGGCGACGGAACGGCCCGATCCTCAGCGGCTGTTCGCCTTCACGACCCGGGGCAGCCGACCACTGACCGAGGTGCCGTGGCAGGCCGGCGACTGGCTGGTGTTCGGCTGCGAGACCCGCGGGCTCGATTCCGCGCTTCGCGAAAGCTTCCCGGCCGCGCAACGCGTGAGGCTGCCGATGCGCGCCGGCCAGCGCAGCCTCAACCTGTCGAACGCGGTCGCGGTGGCGGTGTTCGAAGCCTGGCGTCAGCAGGACTACGCCGGCGCCGCCGGGGCGCCACCCCCCCGTTAGCGCATCAGGCCGCGGCCAGCGGCATTGCGCAATAGCGGCCGATCAGCGCCAGCAGCTCTTCCTCGCTGTAGGGCTTGCCGAGGTAGTGGTTCACGCCGAGCTGCGACGCGTAGTCGCGGTGCTTCTGAGCGATGCGCGAGGTGATCATGATGACCGGCAGCGCCGCGAGCTGGGCATCGGCGCGGATGTTGCGCACGAGGTCGAAGCCGTCCATGCGCGGCATCTCGATGTCGGACAGCACCACCGACGGGCGCTCTTCCGCCAGGCGCTCCAGCGCTTCGAGGCCGTCCTTCGCCAGCAGCACACGGTAGCCCTCGCGCACCAGCAGGCGCTGCGTGACGCGCCGCACCGTGAGCGAGTCGTCGACCACCAGCACCAGCGGCGCAGCCTTCGCGGCCGGCGCGGTGGCCTCGATCAGGTCCGGAACGTCGCTCGCCTCGTGAGACGCCATTGCCTGGCGCGCCACGTCACCGTACACCGTGGCCAACGCCACAGGGTTGTAGATCAGTGATACCACGCCCGACGCCAGCAGCGTCATGCCCGCCAGCCCCGGCAGGCGCGACAGTTGCGGACCGAGGTTCTTGACCACGACTTCCTGATTGCCCAGCACCTCGTCGACATGCAGCGCAACGCGCTGCTGCGCCGAGCGCACGACGACGACCGGCAGCGAGCGCCCCACCAGTTCGGTGCCGCGCCGACTGAGCTGCAGCAGCGCACCGAGCCAGAAGAACGGCAACGAGTGACCCGCATACGGGTAGCTGCCGGACGCATAGGCCGCTGCCAGCTCGTCGGTGTTGGAGCGTCGGACCAGCTCGACCAGCGTGGCCGGAATCGCCACCGTCGCATTGCCGCTGCGCAGCATCACGACCTGGGTCACGGCCGTGGTGAGCGGCAGGATCAGCCTGAAGCTGGCGCCCTGGCCCGCAGCGCTGGCCGTCTCGATCCGGCCACCGACGGCGTTGACCTCGGCACGCACCACGTCCATACCGACACCGCGACCGGACAGCTCGGTCACCTTCTCGGCCGTGGTGAAGCCGGGCATGAAGATCAGGTTCGCGAGCTCAGCATCGCTGTGCGACGCATGGGGATCGATCAAGCCCATGGACGCGGCCTTGTCGCGGATCCGCGGCAGGTTCAGGCCGGCGCCGTCGTCGCGGAACTCCACGCTGACTTCATTGCCCTCCTGGTGCAGCGACACGACGATGGTCCCGATCGGGTCCTTGCCGGCCGCCGTGCGCAGCTCGGGCGACTCGATGCCATGCGTGATGCAATTGCGCAGCAGATGCTCGAACGCACCGGTCATGCGGTCCAGCACGCCGCGGTCGACTTCGATTGACCCGCCGATGATGTCGAGCCGCACCTGCTTGCCGGTTTCCTTGGCAGCCTGGCGCACGACGCGGTAGAGGCGGTCTGACAGGCCCTCGAACTCGACCATGCGCGTGCGCAGCAGGTCGTCCTGCAGGTCGCGGGTCAGGCGCGCCTGGGCTGCCAGCTCGTCTTCCGCCGTTTCCAGCGTACGCTGCAAGGTGCGCTGCACGGTGGCCACGTCGTTGACCGACTCGGCCATCATCCGCGTCAGCTCCTGGAAGCGTGTGAAGCGGTCGAACTCCAGCGGGTCGAAGGACTGCGCAGCGGCCTTGGCCGCCTCCATGCGCGTGCTCATCTGGGTTTCCGCCTGCAGCTCGATGTCGCGGAGCTGGCCGCGCAGGCGCTCGAGGTTGTCGGTCAGGTCGCCGAGAGAATTCTTGATCTGCCCGACCTGCGACTCCAGACGCGCTCGGGCGATGCTCACTTCGCCTGCCTCGTTGACCATGCGATCGAGCAGCTGGGTGCGCACCCGCACCGCGGCAACCGACGCCAGCGGGATGGCCTTCTCGGCCACCACCGCCATCGGCACGTCTGCCCCCTGTGCAAAGCGTGCCCAGTCGATCGCCGGCCCCGGAGGGACCGCCGTTGCTTCCGGGGCAGGCTCCGGCGTCGTGAGCAACTCCTCGGCCAGACCCGGCGGCAGCTCGATCGCGGCCGCGTCGAGCGCGGCAGTCTCGTCGAGCGGCGGCCAGGCGGTGGTCACCACCGGCGCTTCCGGCGTATCGATCAGCGGCTGCACCGCCTCCTGCGCGGCGGCATAGGCCTGCGCATCTCGCTGGCACAGAGCCTCGAACGTGGCATTGAGGCCATCTGCACGGCCGAGCAGTTGCTCGACCTCGTGCTCGGTCGCCGCCTCGCGCGCCAGCAGGTGTTCAATCGCGGTCTCGAGGCGGTGCGCCAGTTCGCCCAGGCGCATCGCGCCGGCCAGGCGAGCGCCGCCCTTGAGCGTATGCAGAGTCCGCATGCCCGCTGCGGCATGCGACACCTCGTGCGGCTGCTGCGTCCAGGCTCGCAGGTGGGCCGCAAGCTCGGGCAGCAGTTCCTGCGCCTCTTCCTCGAAGAACGGGAACAGGTCGGGGTCGACCGCGTCGACGGCGTCGATGTCCTCGTCGCTGTCAAGCGCCGCCATGCGGGCCGCGCGCTGCGGTTCGACAGGCAGCGGCGCCAACGGCTTGAATTCGGCCTGCCCCAGGTCGACGACGGCCGCTGAAGCCGCCGGCACGTCGGCGACGGGCTCGATATCCATCGCCGCGGATTCGGGCACCTCGATCGCGGCGCCGGACGCGGTGTCCTGCGGCGCACTGGCCTGCGCCTCGACGCGCCGCACGAGGTCGAGCTCGTGCGCGGCCAAGCGATCAAGAAGCTCCGGGCTGGGCGCCTTGAGGAAGCCGGCGGCGAACTGGTGCAGCAGGCGGCGCACTTCGTCGGCGACATCCACGTACAACTGCGCGTCGGCGCTGGTTCCACGGCCCAGCGCCTGCGAATGCACCAGCGCGTGCTCGAGCTGCCGCGCCAGCAACGACAGGTCGCCGAAGCCGACCGTGGCGGAACTGCCTGCCAGCGAGTGAGCCAGCGAGATGGCCGACTCGCCGACGGGGCGGTGCAGCTCGTGCGCCCATTCGGACAATTCGGTCCCGAGTCGACGCGACAGCTCGTCGGCTTCGTTCAGATAGATGTTGAACAGCGGAATGCCGATTTGCAGCGGCCCGACGATCTTGACTTGCTCGCTGGGCGGCTCGCCGACGGCAGCCGCTTCGGTCGACACATCGCGCTCCTCTGCGCCGTCGACCGGGGGCGGTAGCTCGCCCGCGCGCGAGGGCTCCAGGGCGACCACGATGTCACCCGGTTCGAAAGGCGTGGTGTCGGAGTCCGCGGCGTCGTCGAATGGAACGGCCGGCGTACCGTCCTCCCGGGCCACCGCGATCGGCGACGGCTCGAGGGCCTGCACCACCTCGGCGCTGGGCAGCAGCGGTTCGATCAGCGCCGGCGTTTCGTTGCCCGGATCGGCCACGACGCCCTCGGCCAGCTCCGGCACCTCGAGATCGAAGGTAGTGATCGACTCCAGGATCGGCACCGCCGACGGCAACTCCTCGAGTGGCAGTGGCTCGGTCGCGGCGTGCTCGAAGGCCGGCGCGGGGTCGAGCGCGTCCAGGCCCTCGATCGTCGGCAACGCCGACGCGGCAATGGCAGGTGACTCCGCTGCGGGCAAGGCATCGCCCAGGTCGAAGGTGAATTCGAGGCCTGGGACCGGCGCGGACTCTTCGGCCATTTCGGCTGCCGGAGCCGCGGGAGCAGGCAGGTCGAGGTCGCTGGCCGGCGGCAGCGCAAAACTCAGCGGCACGGGCAACGGCGCAATCGGGACCAGCGGTGCGCTGGAGGCCACGAGGCGCTGGTAACGCCCCTCGAGCCGCATGGCGTCGGCAGACTGGCGCAGCGGCGCGCTGTACCAGCCTGCGGCGTCACCGCGGGCGATGGCCTCGACCCAGTGGCCCAGGTGATCCAGGGCATCGCCGGTCGTCTGCAGCAGGTCGTCGCTGGCGGGCCGCTGGCTGGCCAGCAGGTCGTTGTAGAGCTGTTCACAGGCCCAGGATGCTTCGCCGAACTCGCGCAGCCCGACCATCCGCGAACTGCCCTTGAAGGTGTGGAAGGACCGCCGCACCGTGGTGAGCTGCTCCACGTCGCCGGGACTGTCGCTCAAGGCGACGAGCGCCGTGCGCGCGGTGTCCAGAACCTCGCGCGCTTCCTCGAGGAAGATCTCGCGCATCTCGTCGTCGCCCTCGAGCCCGGTCTGCTGGACCGGCGCTGCCGGCGTCAGCGACATCAGCGGCATGCGGCTCGACACCGGCGCGGCATCGAGGCCGATCGGGTCGGAAGCTGTCGAGACGAACTCGGCCAGGGCACCGACCACCTGCTCGCGCACGCGCGCCTCGGTCTCGCGCTGGGCGAACGGCGCCTCGGCGCGATCGAGCGCAGCCTGCGCGCTCGACAGGCTGGCCACCAGATCCGGCTGGGCCGCCACGCCCGGCTGCAGCACGAGGCGTTCGAGCTCGCGCGAGACCTCGGCCAGTGGCATCGCCTCAGTGGCCGCGGTCGACAGCGTCTGCGCCTGCGCAATCAGCGACGGCTCGAGCCGTGGTGCGGCAGCCTCCTCGAGGGGCGTGCTGTGACGGCCCAGCTGCGAGCTCAGCAGGCCGCTGGCGGCGTCGAAGCGGAACAGCGACTTGGCCACCTGGGGCTGCACGCCCAGCAGGTCGATCATGAAGCTCAGCGCGCTGAGGTTGCCGGCGAGACGCTCGAAGAGCGGTTGCTCGTGCCGCGCCTGGTCGCCTGCCGAGACCAGGGTGTCGACGTCGTCGCGCATGCGCAGCACGGCGTGGGTCGCCTGGTCAAGGCCGAGCACCGACATCACGCCGCGCATCGCCTGCAACTGCGCCGGCACCGGCATCAGCACCGCCGGGTCGGACGGTGCGCGGAAGAACTGGTCGATCAGCTTCTCGGATTCGGACAGCGACGCGCGCAGCTCCTGCACCACGCTGCCCATCGTCTGGCGATCGGACACCCGACGGTAGAGCTCCTCCATCCAGGTCTCGAGCGGCTCGGGCGCTGCTCCCCCGAGCACCGCGTCGACGCGCTGCGCCAGGCGCTGCACGCGCTCGGCCTGCTCAGGTTGGTCGAACGCGCCGTCCTCGAGCGCGGCCTCGAGATAGAGCACGCTGGTGGCTGTCTCCATGGCCAGCGCCGGCGGCGGCACCGCACCGGCCTGCACGGACGCGCCCACCGCGCGAGACAGTGCATCACCGAGCTGGTCGCCACTGGGCACCAGCCGCTTGAGCGAATCGGCCACCAGCGCGAACTGCTCGTTCAGGCCCGGCAGCCGGTGCATTTCACCGCCGGCCACCGCCGACCAAGAGTCTTTGGCTGTGGCGACGCGCTTGCGGGCCTGCGTGATCCACGCCGGGTCGTAGCGGCCGAGCTGGACGGCGTTGTAATCGGCCGGGACGGCCTCGCGTGTGGCCGGGTAGGTGCTGCGCACCGCCTGCAGGCGCGGCGCCTCCCCGACGGCGGGGGCCGCGGCCTGCGTGCAGAAGAAGTGCAGATCGCGCGCGAGCCGTTCGCCGGCCGCCAGATCGCCACGCTGCTGGCTGCGCAGCTGCGCGAGCAAGCGCGATGTCATGCGCTTGGCATAAACGTCGGGCACCAGCAAGCCGACGGACTGGGCCTCGAAGAAGGCGGCCGCGAGCTGCCACAGGGTCTTCGTCTGCGACTGCTCCGAACCGACAGCGAGCCCCGCGCTCAGGTCGCTCAGGCGCTGCGTCACGTCGACGCCCGGCTTGCGCATCAGCGTGAGGACCTGAGATTCGAACTCGGCGACGATCGCCGCGTCGGCACCGCGCGGCGCGACGCCGGGCTCGCCCGGCACCACATGCCACTGCCAGTCCTGCGGCCACAGGTCGGCCGGGTGGATGCGCTCGGCGCCGGCCAACTCCTGGACCGCGCGGTACTGCGGGAACAGCGCTACCGACGACACCGGCTTGCCGGCGAGTCGCCGCGCCAGGAAATCGTGCAGCGCGAACGAGGCCCGCTCGATCGTCTCGACCGCGGCCAGGTCGAGCTTGTGGGGCTTGGAGATGTAGCGCTGGACCGCGGCCTCGCTGCCGCGCAGCAGCGCGGCACCGGCCGGCAGGCCGACCAGTTCGAGCACGCCGACGCCCTGGTGGATCTGCTGCCGCGCCGCGCGCAACTGGGCCGGCTCGACGTCGTCGAGGTCGGAGCCGAAGGTGGATTCGGTTTCCTTCAGCGTGCGGCGCAGCGCCTTGTGCGCAGCGTCGAGTGACTTGCGCAGCTCCTCCTGAACCCAGGCCAGGGCACTGACGTCGTCGAGGGTGTCGTGTGGGCTGTCCATCCGCTGCTCGGTCCGGTGACGGGTCTGCGCTGTGCGCCGAAGAAGCTGCCGCGCGGCTTCAGTCGATCTTGAATCGCGCGACCGAAGCCTTCAGCTCCTCGGCCGTGCGCGACAGTTCCCGCACCAGCTGCGCGGTCGAGCGGGTGCCGTCCCCGGTCTGCTCGGTCACCGCGAAGATGTGCTGGATGTTGGCCGCCACGATGTTGGCGGACTGCGCCTCGCGCGAGGCTTCGGCCGAGATCGCCTCGATCAGCTCGGCGAGCTGGCGCGACACGCGGTCGATCTCGCCCAGCGCGGTGCCTGCGTTGTCGGACAGCTTGGCTCCCTCGACCACACCCTGCGTCGATCGCTCCATGGCCGCCACCGCGTCCTGGGTGTCGGTCTGAATGGTCTTCACCAGCGCGGCAATCTGCTTGGTCGCGTCGCCCGAGCGTTCGGCCAGTCGCTGCACTTCCTCGGCCACGACCGAGAAGCCGCGGCCCGCTTCACCGGCCGAGGCCGCCTGGATAGCGGCGTTCAGCGCCAGCACGTTGGTCTGCTCGGTAATGTCGGAGATCAGCTCGGTGATTTCGCCGATCTCCTGCGAGCTTTCGCCAAGCCGCTTGATGCGCTTGGACGTGTCCTGGATCTGGTCGCGCAGCGTGTTCATGCCGCCGATCGCGTTCTGCACCGCCTGCAGGCCGGACTCGGCGGCCATCAGCGACTGCCGCGCGACCTGGGCCGACTGCGTGGCCTGCGCCGACACGTCATTGATGCGACCGGCCATCTGCAACACCGATTCGCCGGTCTCGCGGATCTCGCGCAGCTGTTCGTCGGAGGCCGCCAGCAGTTCGGTGGACGTCGCCTCGACCTGCGTCGTGGTCTCCGTCATCCGCGACACCGAGCCCTGCACCTGCGACACCAGGGTGCGCAGTTCTTCGACGGTGTAGTTCACCGAATCGGCGATCGCGCCGGTGATGTCCTCTGTCACCGTGGCCTGCTGCGTCAGGTCACCTTCTGCGACCGTCTGCAGTTCATTCATCAGCCGCAGAATCGCCGCCTGGTTGGCGTCGTTGACGCGCTTGGCTTCCTGCTCCTGCCGTTCCGCTTCCTCGCGTTGCAGGTTGGCGACCGAGGCACGCTGGCGCTGATCCTGCAGGTAGACGTAAAGCAGACCGGCGATACCGGCCAGCGCCAGCAGCACCGATGCCACGATCACCAGCAGGTTGAAGGCCCCCAACCCGGTGCGACCTTGCAACTGGGCTTGAACGGCCTGGAACCCGACCCGCAGCGGCTCGCTGTCGGCCAGGATCGACGACTGCGCCTCGCGCGCTGCAACCAGACCCTGCAGATTGCCCAGGATGGAGCCCGCCAGCGTGCGGGTCTCCTCGAACTGCTTCAGCAGCGCCTGCAGGCGTTCGCGTGTCGCGGCGTCGCGGGTTCCCGGCAGCCGCAGATCGGCATTGCCGTCGAGCAGCCCCTGGGCGATCTCCTTGAAGGAGTTCAGATCCTTGCCGAGCAGGAACACCGCTTCGGGCGACACACCCTCGACGGTGAGGAACTCGTTGGCCGACTTGCCGATGCGCTGCGTGAGCATCACAAGTTGTCCCACGGCCGACAGTTCGGACGGCGAGGCGTCCTGTTGTAGTTTCAGCGACGACACCGTCTCGGCGATCTCCAGCAGGTCGGACGACTGGCGGTTGATGCCGCGCAGCGCCTGCCCCACCTGCGTCAGCGTCAGCTGCTGCGCCAGCACGGTGTTGGTGTTCTTCTCGGCCTTGTCGATCAGCGGCATCAGCGGCTCGATCAGCGGTTGCACGCCGACCGGGGCCGCGCTGACCATCTCGTTGCCGCCCTGTAATCCGCGCGACGCCATGGCCAGGACGCCGGCGCTCTCCTTCACCTCGGGGAAGGCCGAGGCGTTGCCGATCAGAGCTTGCGAAACCGACTTCGCAAGCCGTTGCGACTGCATCAGCACGTCGCCGGTCGCGGCCACCTGACCGGCGCTGCGGTCGGCCGAGGTCAGCGCGGCCACGGTGACCACCACCAAACCGAGCAGACCCACGAACAACATGCCGCCCAGCACCCGCTGCTGGCTGCCGACCGAGAGGCCACCGATCAAAGGCAGCGCGGCGCCCACGGCAGCGGCGCCGCCACTGTTCTCGACACGCGTCTCGCTGAAGCCATCGCTCAGCTCGGACGGCGCCGATTCGGAGATGATCGAAGAGTCGTCGTGCGCGACCGGCGGCGGCATGGCCGTCGTGTCGAGCGCGGCACTGCCATCGTGACTCCCGACCACGAGGTCCTCGGCCATCGGATAGGCGTCGTCGAACGGCAGGTCGTCGGCCGGATCGTCCTGCGACTTGCGCTGGCCCAGATTCTTGAACTTGTTCAGAAAGCTCATAAACGCCTCTCGCTCACCTCGGTGATTCGGTCGCGGTGCACCGGTGCGCTGCAGTCAGCGTTCACCGGGCGATCCTCAGGAATGCCTCTTCGCCGGCCAGTTCCGCCAGCACGATCTCCTGCCAGCGCCGGCCGCCGGCGTCGGCATAGCTGGTGCCGGCGAAGGCCGGATGGGCCGCCTCGTCAGGCACGACCCGCAGCTGGTCGGCCGAGCGCAGGCCGGCGAGTCGATCGACCAGCAAGGCGCAGTTGACTTCCAGCGCCGGATTGAACGCGATCAGTCGCGACTGGGCTCCGAGTTCCTGGAGCGGCGCCACGCGCAGGCCGAGGAAGACCGCCAGGTCGACCACGCCGTGAAGGCGCCCGCGCAGGTTGGCCACACCGAGAAACCAGGCCCTGGTGTGCGGCACCGGCATCAGCGCCGTCAGCGGAAAGATCTCGCCCGCCTGCCCCAGCGGCAGCAATACGCCTTGCCCGCCGCACTCGACGGCCAGCCAAGTGGCCGTCTCGGACTTCTGCAGTCGCGCGGCCTGCAGCCGCTCGGCGAGCCGGGTCTGCAGTTCACGCAGCGCTTCCTTCTTGGCCATGCCGTGGCGACTCGGTTGCGGTGGAGATTGACCGGCGGCTCAGTCGAACGCGCGGATCTTGGCGATCAGCTCGTCGGCGTCGACCGGCTTGACCACGTAGTCGCGTGCGCCCTGGCGCATGCCCCAGACCTTGTCGGTCTCCTGATTCTTGCTGGTGCACATGATCACCGGTACATCGGTGAAGCGCGCGTCTCGGGTGATGGCACGAGTGAGCTGAAACCCGTTCTGCCCCGGCATCACGACATCCATCAAGATCAGGTCGGGCTTCTCCTCGCCGAGCCGACGCATGGCCTCCTCGCCGTTCTCGGCGGTGCGCACCTGATAGCCGCGCTTGACGAGCAGTTCGGACAGGAAATGCAGTTCGGTCTTGGAATCGTCGACGAGCAGGATCTTCGCGATCGTCATGGTGGTGTCCTCAAACTTGCGCGGGCAATCGGGGCGCCGCGTCTGCTGCGCCAAGCCGGGCGCGACCCGGCACGGTCACGCAACGCGGCGGTGCTGTTCCACCGCTCGCAGCAACTGGTCTTTGGTGAAAGGCTTGGTCAGGTAGTCCTCGGAGCCGACCATGCGGCCCCGTGCCTTGTCGAACAGGCCGTCCTTCGAAGACAGCATGATCACCGGCACGCCGGAGAACTTGGGGTTGCGCTTGATGATGGCGCAGGTCTGGTAGCCGTCGAGCCGCGGCATCAGGATGTCGCAAAAGATGAGGTGCGGCTGGTGGTCATTGACTTTGGCCAGTGCATCGAAGCCATCCTCGGCCAGCACGACCATGTAGCCGCCCTGCTTCAGGAAGATCTCGGCGCTGCGCCGGATGGTGTTGCTGTCGTCGATGACGAGCACGCGGATGGCTTCGGCCGCTGCGGCCTCCCCGCGTTCCTGCCCTTCTTGCGTCAGCGCCTGATTCACAGGATGTGCTCCTCAGCGGCGGGTTGCTAGATCTGCACCATCTCGAAGTCCTCCTTGCGTGCGCCGCATTCGGGACAGGTCCAGTTCATCGGGACGTCGGCCCAGGCGGTACCCGCAGCGAGACCGTGCTCCGGATCCCCGGCGGCCTCGTCGTAGATCCATCCGCAGATGAGGCACATCCAGGTTTTCGATTCGCTCACGGTGTCTTGGCTGCTCACTACAATGACAAAAGATTGTAGCGATCGCCTTTGGCAAAAAATCAAGGGTTAGTGGGCACATACGCAACATTCCTCATCATTTTCTGGAACTCCGTGACTGCGTGCGCGGCCACGGCTCCAAGCCCTGATCGAACCCTCCGATGAACACGATCGCGTCCAGCGCTACCGAACCCACCGAGCCCACTGCGAGCGACGCGCCGCCGGCGTGCGTGATGAGCTTCAACGCCAGCGACCCGAGCGGTGCCGGCGGTCTGGCCGGCGACATCTCCACCATCGCCGCGATGGGCGCACATGCCTTGCCCGTTGTCACCGCCATCGTGATGCGCGACACCGCCGAGGTCTTCGAATCGCACGAGATCGAGGCCGACACCATCGTCGAGCAGGCCCGCAGCATCCTCGAGGACGTGACGATCTCGGCGTGGAAAGTCGGCTTTCTCGGCAGTGCCGAGGGCGTGGCCGGCGTCGCCGAGGTGCTGAGCGACTACCCCGACGTGCCCCTGGTCGCCTACCTGACCAGCGTGTCGTGGCTGGAAGAGGACGATCAGCAGGCCTACCAGGATGCCTACCGCGAATTGATCCTGCCGGCCACCGAGGTCCTGGTCGGCAACCAGCAGACCCTGGTCGATTTCCTGCTGCCCGAATGGGAGGCCGAGCGTCCGCCCTCGGCCCGCGAACTGGCGGTCGCCGCGGGCGAACTGGGCGCCAAGTATGTGCTGGTGACGGGCATCGCGCTGCCCGCCAGCCGCGGCGCCGAGGCCCAGGTCGATAACGTGCTGGCGTCGCCGCAAGGCGCGATCACCGGCGAGAAGTTCGAGCGCTTCGATGCCACCTTCCTCGGTGCGGGCGAAACACTCGCCGCCGCGTTGGCATCGCTGCTGGCGAGCGGGCAGGACCTCCATCTCGCGGTCTCGGAGGCGCTCAGCTTCCTCGACCAGGCACTGGACGCCGGTTTCCGCCCGGGCATGGGCAATGTGGTCCCCGATCGATTCTTCTGGGCGCTGCCGGAAGCGGAGCCCGGCGCCGAAGAAGACGGTCTGATGGGCGAGCCCGCCACCGACGACCTGCCATCCGCCGATCGCGGCCCACGCCGCATTCACTGACCGATTCGATTCCATGATGGCCGACTCGCGCAATGCCAGCCTGTTCGAACGGGCCCGCCGCAGCATCCCCGGCGGCGTGAATTCGCCGGTCCGCGCCTTCCGCGCGGTCGGCGGCACGCCGCGTTTCATCGCACGGGCCGACGGCGCCTACCTGTGGGACGCCGACGGCAAGCGCTACATCGACTACATCGGCTCCTGGGGGCCGATGATCCTGGGCCACGGCCACCCTGCCGTGCTCGAGGCCGTGCAGAGGGCCGCGACCGAGGGCTTCAGCTTCGGCGCCCCGACCGAGCGCGAGGTCGAACTGGCCGAAGAGATCCTGAAGTTGGTGCCCAGCGCCGAGCAGGTGCGCCTGGTGAGCTCGGGCACCGAGGCGGCGATGAGCGCGCTGCGGCTGGCGCGCGGTGCGACCGGCCGCTCGAAGATCGTCAAGTTCGAGGGCTGCTACCACGGCCATGCCGACGCCCTGCTGGTCAAGGCCGGCTCCGGCCTCGCGACCTTCGGCCACCCCACCTCGGCCGGCGTGCCCCCCGAGGTGGTCCAGCACACGCTGGTGCTGACCTACAACGACGTCATCGGACTCGAGGCGGCGTTCGATGCGCACGGCGCCGAGATTGCCTGCGTGATGATCGAGCCGATCGCCGGCAACATGAATTTCGTGCGGGCCAGCCTGCCGTTCATGAAGCGGCTGCGCGAGCTGTGCACGCAGCACGGGGCGCTGCTGGTGTTCGACGAGGTGATGACGGGGTTTCGCGTTGCGCTCGGCGGCGCCCAGAGCCTGTATGCGCAGGCGATCCCGGGCTTCAAGCCCGACCTCAGCGTGTTCGGCAAGGTCATCGGCGGCGGCATGCCGCTCGCGGCTTTCGCGGGGCCGCGAGCGATCATGGAACAGCTCGCGCCGCTCGGGCCGGTCTACCAGGCCGGCACGCTCAGTGGTAACCCGGTCGCCACCGCCTGCGGCCTGGCCACGCTGCGCGAGATCCAGAAGCCGGGCTTCTTCGAGGCGCTGGCAGCGAGCACGCGCGGTCTGCTCGACGGACTGCTGAGCGCGGCCGCCGCGGCCGGCGTGCCGATGGTCGGCGACTGCGAGGGCGGCATGTTCGGCTTCTTCTTCCCGAAGACGGCGCAAGCCGCTCTGCCGCAGAACTACGTCGAGGTGATGGCCACCGACGGCGAGCGCTTCAACCGCTACTTCCACGGCATGCTCGACCGCGGCGTGTACCTGGCGCCGGCGCTCTACGAAGCCGGCTTCGTCAGCGCCGCCCACACGCGGGCCGACATCGAGGCGACGCTCGCCGCAGCCCAAGCCACGCTGGCCGCGGCGTGATCGCGACCGGACCCGCATGGCGATGACCGAGGTGCTCGGCCAACCGGCCGTCGTCCTGCGAACCCCGGACGGCGCCCAGGCCACGGTGCTGCTGCACGGCGCCCACGTGGTGTCGTGGCAGCCCGCGGGGCAGTCGGAGCAGCTCTACCTGTCGCCGCGAGCGCAGGCCGGCCCGGGCAAGGCGGTGCGCGGCGGCATCCCGGTGATCTTTCCGCAGTTCGAACGCCGCGGACCGTTGCCGCGGCATGGGTTCGCGCGCGATCGTGCCTGGACGCTGGTCGAGCACGGCCCGCACCGCCAGCACGCCCAGGCCGTGCTGCGCCTGACCGATACCGAAGCCACCCGCGCGGTGTGGCCCCATGCGTTCGAGGCCGAGCTCACCGTCAGCCTGTCAGGCCGCACGCTCGAGATGGAACTGGCGGTGCTGAACACCGGCGAACGGACCTTCGAGTTCACGGCCGCGCTGCATACCTACCTGCGCTGCGACGATGTGCGCGAGGCGCGCGTCTCAGGGCTGCTGGGCAGTGACTTCGAGGACAGCCTGCGCGGCACGACACACCGCCAGGAGATCGAGCCGCAGGCGATCGTCGGCGAGATCGATCGCATCTACTGGAACGTCGCGTCTCCGGTGGTGCTGCAGGCGCCGCAGCAGCGCGTGGTGGTCAGCGCGGAAGGCTTCCCGGACCGCGTGCTCTGGAACCCCGGCGCCGAGAAGGCGGCGGCGCTGGCCGACCTGCCCGACGAGGACTGGCTGCAGATGCTGTGCATCGAGACCGGCTGCATCGGCCGCCCGGTGCTGCTGGCTGCGGGCCAGGAGTGGTTCGCGCGACAGACCCTGCAGGCCTGAGTCGGCCCGCGCTCAGGCCGGCGAAGAGCGCAGGCCGTAGGCCTGCCCGGCCACGAACAGGTACTCGGCCCGCAGCACCGCCTCGCCCTGTTCGCCACCGAAGGTGAAGCCCAGCAGGGCCAGCGACGTGCCGGGCCGGATTTCAGCGACCTTCCAGGCGTCCATGCGCGTCAGCGGTGCGAGTTCCACGTGCCACAGCCGGTCCTTGCGCGTCGGCAGCACCGCCGCGGCCAGCAACCCGGCTCCGTCGACCTGGGCACTCTGCGCGGGCAGCGGGCGCTTCGCCAGGTCGGCAGGCAGGCGCAGATCGGACGCCACCTCCAGGTCGAGTTCCACGTGCGGGTTGCGCCAGGCGACCCGGACCGCGCGCCCCTCGAGATAGATCGGGCGCCCCTGGTCGAAGCTGCTCCAGCCGTGATGGGCCTGCCCCCGCAGCGGCAGCACCGCTCCGGCACACGCGGCGAGCATCAGATGGCGACGTTTCATCGGCTTCTCCTTTCCGGCCTCAGGCGTAGGCGATCCAGCGACCGCAGATGATGACGGCGATCCATAGCCCCAGCGACAGCGCGGTCTGCGCGCGCGCCCAGGCGTCGAGCCGGCGCAGGCCGCCGCGGGCGTGGAAGATCGCGGCGTTGCTGCCGGCGGCGAGCAGCAGCGCCATCTTCAGCGCGAAGTAGCGGTTCGCCAGCAGGTCGCCGGGCTGGCTGCTGAACATCAGCACGCCCGACGCGGCCGCCACGCCGAAGCCCGCCAGCGTGACCGGCAGCGCGAGCCGCGCCAGCGCCGGCACGCTCAGGGTCGGCGCCGCGCCCCATACGCGCAGCTCGACCAGCACCAGGCTGCCGAGCAGCAGCGCGATGCCGCACACGTGCACGGCCTCGAGCGCCGGGTACAACCAGGGATGCTGAGCCAGCCAGGTCCAGGCCGGCAGCCCGAGTGGAACGGCTTGTGCTTCCATATTGCAGAAGGTAGCAGCCTCGGCGGTCGCCGCGGCAACCCGCGTCCCTAGAATGCTTGGCCATGCACATTCACATCCTCGGCATCTGCGGCACCTTCATGGGCGGCCTGGCCGCACTGGCTCGCGAGGCCGGGCACCGGGTCACCGGCTGCGATGCCAACGTCTACCCGCCGATGAGCGACCAGCTCCGCGCGCTGGGCATCGAGCTGATCGAGGGCTGGGACGTGCAGCAGCTCGCGCTGAAGCCCGACCTGTACGTGATCGGCAACGTGGTCTCGCGCGGCAATGCGCTGATGGAGGCGATCCTCGACGCCGGCCTGCCCTACACCAGCGGGCCGCAGTGGCTGGCCGAGCACGTGCTGCAGGGCCGTCACGTGCTGGCGGTCGCCGGCACGCACGGCAAGACCACCACGACCTCGATGCTGGCCTGGATCCTGGAGGCCAACGCGCGCCGGCCCGGCTTCCTGGTCGGCGGCGTGCCGCAGAACTTCGAGGTCAGCGCGCGGTTGGGCGAGGGCCAGCCCTTCGTGATCGAGGCCGACGAGTACGACACCGCCTTCTTCGACAAGCGCAGCAAGTTCGTGCACTACCGGCCACGCACCGCGGTGCTGAACAACCTGGAGTTCGACCACGCCGACATCTTTGCGGACCTGGCGGCCATCGAGACCCAGTTTCACCATCTGCTGCGCACCGTGCCGGCCGGCGGTCGCGTGATCGTCAACGCCCGCGAGGAGAGCCTGGCGCGCGTGCTCGAGCGCGGTTGCTGGAGCGACGTTCAGCGCTTCGGCGTGCGCGGCGACGTGCCCGGCTTCCGGGCCCGCGGCGAGCCGCACAGCTTCGACGTGCTGAAGTCCGGCGTGCAGGTCGGTCGCGTGGAGTGGGCGCTGCTGGGTGAGCACAACCAGCTCAACGCGCTGGCCGCGATCGCCGCAGCGGAGCACGTCGGCGTCGCGCCGGCCGACGCGGCCCGCGCACTGGCCGGCTTCGCGAACGTGAAGCGCCGGCTCGAGCTGCGCGGTGAAGTCCGCGGCATCAAGGTCTACGACGATTTCGCCCACCACCCGACCGCCATGCGCACCACCATCGACGGCCTGCGCCGCCGGATCGGCGAGCAGCGCATCCTGGCTGTGTTCGAGCCGCGGTCCAACACGATGAAGCTCGGTGCGATGAAGGCCCAGCTGCCGTGGGCACTGGAGGAGGCCGATCTGGCCTTCTGCCACAGCGGCGGCCTGGGCTGGAACGCCGGCGAGGCGCTGGCGCCGCTGGGCGACCGCGCGGTCGTCGGCGATTCGATCGATGCGCTGGTCAGGCGCGTGGCTCAGGCGGCGCGCAGCGGCGACCATGTGCTGTGCATGAGCAACGGCAGCTTCGGCGGCATCCACGACAAGCTGCTCGCCGCGCTGGCGCGATGAAGCCGCCCTCGCACCTGCTCTACCTGCACGGCTTCCGCTCCTCCCCCGGTTCGGCCAAGGCGCAGCGCGTGGCGGCCGAGGTGGCCCGGCTGCAGGACGCGGGCCACGCCCTGGTGTGGTGCTGCCCCCAACTCCCGCCATCGCCGGCCGGTGCCCAGGCGCTGATCGATTCGCTGACTCATGACTGGCCGTCCGAGCGCATGGCGGTGATCGGCAGTTCCCTGGGTGGCTTCTACGCCACGGTGCTGGCCGAACAACGCGGTTGCCGCGCGGTCGTGCTCAATCCCGCCGTCGACCCGGCCGACACGCTGGCCGGGCAGATCGGCGAGCAGACCGCCTGGCACGACCCGGCGCTGCGCTTCGAGTTCACCGCAGCCCACGTCGAGGAACTTCGGGCGATGCGGCCGGAACGCCTGCGCGATCCGTCGCGTTACCTCGCCGTCATCGCGAAGGGCGACGAGGTGCTCGACTGGCGCGCAATGACGGCCCGCTACGCCGGCGCCCGCATCAAGCTTCTGGAAGGCGGCGACCACGCGCTGAGCGACTTCGACGACCACCTCCCGGATCTGCTGCGCTTTCTCGACCTGGGCTGAACGCGTCGTGGCGGATGGGACAATCCGCTCCGATATGTCCGATACCTACGCCCTGTTCGAAGAAGCCGGCAAGTTCCTCGCCGGTCGTGTGATGTCCGAGGCCGAGAGCTCGCTGCAGGTGGAGCTCGATTCCGGCAAGCGCGTCAAGGTCAAGAGCGCCAACGCGCTGCTGCGTTTCGCAAAGCCGGCGCCGGCCGAGCTGCTGGCGCAGGCACACAGCCTGTCGGGCGAGATCGACCTCGACCTGATCTGGGAGGTCGCGCCGGACGAGGAGTTCGGCTTCGACGACATCGCTCGCGAGTACTTCAACGCCCATCCCGACGCGCCGCAGCGCGCGGCCACGCTGCTGCGGCTGTTCGACGCACCGCATTACTTCCACCGCCGCGGCAAGGGGCGCTTCCGCAAGGCACCGGAAGACATCCTGAAGCAGGCGCTGGTGGCGATCGAGCGCAAGGCACAGCAGGCCGCGCAGATCGAGGCCTGGGCGATCGAGCTGGCCGGTGGCCATTGCCCGGCGCCGATCGCCGAACAGCTCTACCGCATCCTGTTCAAGCCCGACAAGAACGGCCCCGAGTACAAGGCCGTCGTCGAGGCCGCGAAGCGTTCGCACAAGGCGCCGCTCGACCTGTTGAAGGACGCCGGCGCCATCACCAGCCCTTACCAGTTCCACTGGAAGCGCTTCCTGTTCGAGTTCTTCCCCAAGGGCACGGCCTTCCCGCCGCTGCAGGCGCCGCCGGTCAAGAACGACCTGCCGCTGGCCACGGTGCAGGCCTTCTCGATCGACGACTCGAGCACGACCGAGATCGACGACGCACTGTCGGTGCAGGGACTGGGCAGCGACACCATCGTGTTCGGCGTGCACATCGCCGCACCCGGCCTGGCCGTCCAGCCCGGTTCGGCCGTCGACCAGGTGGCGCGCACGCGCTGGTCCACCGTCTACATGCCGGGCCACAAGCTGACCATGCTGCCCGACGAGGTGGTGCAGAGCTACACGCTGCTCGAGGGGCGTGACTGCCCTGCGGTGTCGGTGTACTTCAGCCTCGACGCGGCGTCGCTGGCCGTGAAGGCGGTGGAAACGAAACTGGAGCAGGTGACGATCGCCGCCAACCTGCGCCACGACCAGCTCGACGCCGTGGTCACCGAACCCACGCTGACCGGCGACGCGCCGGCCGACTACGCGTTCGCGCCCGAGCTCGCCTTCGCCTTCCGGTTGGCGAGGCACCTGAAGGCCCAGCGCGAGGTGGTGCGCGGCAAGCCCGAGAACTTCAACCGGCCGGACTACAACTTCAAGCTCGACAGGGCCGACGCCGCAAGCGAGCCCGACGGCAGCGAGACCGTCGTCATCACCGAGCGCAAGCGCGGCTCGCCGCTGGACCTGATCGTCGCCGAGGCGATGATCCTCGCCAACAGCCACTGGGGTGGCTGGATCGCCGAGTGCGGCGTGCCCGGCATCTACCGCAGCCAGGCCAGCATGGCACCGGGCATCAAGGTGCGCATGGGCACCAAGCCGGCGCCGCACGCCGGCATGGGCGTCAAGCAGTACACCTGGGCCACCTCGCCGCTGCGGCGCTACGTGGACCTGGTCAACCAGTGGCAGATCATCGCCTGCGCGCGACACGGACGCACCGCGGCGCTGGCCGCACCGTTCAAGCCCAAGGACGCCGAGCTGTTCTCGGTCATCTCGGGCTTCGACGCCGCGTACACGGCCTACAACCAGTTCCAGAACGGGCTGGAGCGCTACTGGACGATGCGCCACCTCGAGCAGGCAGGCCTGACCGAGCTGGACGCTGCGGTGATGAAGGACGGGCTGGTCCGCGCCGACACGCTGCCGTTGGTGTTCCGGGCCCTCGGCTGCGAGTCGCTGCCGCGCGGAGCCCGGGTGCGGGTGCGCATCACCGGGGCTGACCTGCTCACGCTGGACCTGCACGCCAGCCTCGTCGCTCGGCTCGACGATCCGGCAACGCCGGCCGACGATGCGCCGGTCGATGCCGAGGAGGCCGACGAAGCGGCCGAGGCCGCCGCCCCGCTCGCGCTGGCGATCGACCTGCAGGATGGCGACAATGCCGCCGAGCCGGCCCCCTCCGGCGCCGCCTGAGATGCCCGACGCATGAAGCTGATTCCGCAACGCTGGGCAGAGCGCCTCCGGCGACTCACCGCACTGCACGTCGCACTGCTCATTTCCTTCGGCGTGCACGCCGTCCTGCTGACGGTCCGTTTCGTCGACCCGGAAGGCTTCAACCGCGTGTTCAAGGACACGCCGCTGGAGGTGATCCTCGTCAACGCGCGTTCCAGCGAACCGCCGCTGAAGGCCCAGGCGATCGCGCAGGCCGCGCTGGCCGGCGGCGGCGAGGCCCAGGCCGGTCGCGCCACATCGCCGCTGCCGCCATCGGCACTGACGGAGGTCGGCGATTCCCTGGAAGACGCGCGCCAGCAGATCCAGACGCTGCAGGAGCAGCAGATGCAGTTGCTGGCGCAGATCCGCCGCGAGCTTGCGCGCCTGCCGCCGCCCGACCCGCAACGGGACGAGGGCAGCCCCGACGCGCGCGCCCAGGCCGAGCAGCGCCAGCAGATGCTGCAGATGCTGGCCGAGATCGAGAAGCGCATCAACGAGGCCAATGCGCGTCCGAAGAAGCGCTACGTGAGCCCGTCGACCAGCGAGGCGGTGTATGCCGTCTACTACGACGTGCTGCGCCGCAAGATCGAGGAACGTGGCACCCAGAACTTCCCCGAGGACAAGGGCCGCAAGCTCTACGGCGAGCTGACGATGATCGTCACCGTCGACGCGCTGGGCCAGGTGCTCGACACCGAGATCGTGCAGAGCTCGGGCCAGCGTGCGCTCGACCGCCGGGCCCAGGCCATCGTGCGAGCCGCATCGCCGTTCGGCCCCTTCACCGACGCGATGCGCAAGCAGGCCGACCAGATCGTCGTCGTGTCGCGCTTCCGCTTCACGCGCGACGAGGGTTTCGAGACGCGGCTGCTGCAGTCGTCGCCGCAATGAAGGACCGCGCGGATGCACCGGCCCGCGATCGCTACGCGGTCGCCGGCCACCCGGTCGAGCACAGCCGCTCGCCCTCCATCCACGCGCGCTTCGCCGCCCTGACCGGCGAGCCGGTCGACTACGGCCGGCTGCCCTGCCCGCTCGATGGTTTCGCGGCGACCGTGCGCGCTTTCGCCGCATCGACTGGCGCCGGGCTCGGGCCGGCGCGCGGCTGCAATGTCACGGTCCCCTTCAAGTTCGAGGCGGTGACGCTGGCCGCGGGCCTGACCCCGCGCGCCGCGCTGGCCCAGGCGGCCAACACCTTGCGTTTCGATGCCGAGGGCTGGCAGGCCGACAACACCGACGGCGCCGGGCTGGTGCGCGACATCACGGTCCACGCCGGCGTCGCGCTGCAGGGCGCCAGGCTGCTGCTGGTCGGCGCAGGCGGCGCGGCGTCCGGTGTGCTGGGGCCGCTCCTCGAGGCCGGGCCGCAACGGCTGGTGCTGGCCAACCGATCGCCCGACAAGGCCCGCACGCTGGTCGATCGCCATGCAGCGCTGGCGGCGCAGCACGGCGTGGCGCTCCATGCAGCGCCGTTGGACGCCTGCGGCGACGGTTTCGACATCGTCGTCAACGCCACCGCGGCCAGCCTCGCCGGTGCTGCGGTGCCGGTCAGCGGCCGCGTGCTGCACCCTGGCGCACTGGCGCTGGACATGATGTACGGGCCCGCGGCGCAGGGCTTCCTGCATTGGGCCGCGGCGCATGGCGCGCACGGCCGCGACGGTCTGGGCATGCTGGTCGAGCAGGCGGCCGAGTCGTTCCGGTTCTGGCGCGGCATGCGCCCGCCGACGGACGCGGTGCTGGCCGAGTTGCGTGCCGCCGTTGCCGGAGAAAGCACATGAGGCGTCTGGGCCGCTGGCTGGTGCTGCTGGTGCTCAGCGCCATCGCCTTGCAAGGGGTGTTCGTGCTGCGGATCGGGTTGATGCGTTTCGTCGATCCCGAATCCACCACCTTCCAGCGCAGCGAGTTCTGGCGCCTGGCGACCGAGCGCCACGAGGTGCTCTGGTCGCAGCGCTGGCGGTCCTATGACCGCATCGCTGCGACCCTCAAGCGCGCGGTGATCGCGTCGGAGGACGCCAGCTTCACCGACCACGGCGGCGTCGACTGGGAAGCGATCGAGAAGGCTTGGGAACGCAACCAGCGCGCCGAGGCGCGGGCCGAGAAGCTGCAGGCGCAGCTCGAGACCCAGCAGCAGCGACGGGCGGCCAGCGCCCGGCCGGCCCCGCCCCGTGCGGCCCCGGTGGCCAAGATCGTCGGCGGCTCCACCATCAGCCAGCAGCTCGCGAAGAACCTGTTCCTGTCGGGCGAGCGCAGCCTGGCCCGCAAGGGGCAGGAGTTCGCGATCACCTTCATGCTCGAAGCGCTGCTCGACAAGGAGCGCATCCTGGCGATCTACCTGAACAACGTCGAATGGGGCGAAGGCGTGTTCGGCGCGCAGGCTGCGGCGCGCCACTATTTTCGCGTCGACGCCGACCAGCTGGGCGCGATGCAGGCCGCCCGCCTGGCGGTGATGCTGCCGGCGCCCAAGCGCTTCGAGAAGCGCCCGGGCTCCGCCTACGTCAGCGGCCGCGCCGCGACCATCGTGAGCCGCATGGGCTCGGTCGAGTTGCCCTGAACCGGCGCCCCGCGTCGCGGATCCAAGCGCCATGTCGTCTTCCACCCCTTCCGCCATCAGCACCGAGATCGCCGCGACCGCGGCCCGCCTCGTCGTCGAGGAAGGCCTCGAGTACGGTCCGGCCAAGCAGCGGGCACTGAAACTGCTGGGCAAACGTGGCCTGCCAGCACGTGATCTTCCAGACAACGACCTGCTGGAATCCGAAGTCCGCGCTTACCTCGATCTGTTCTGTGCCGACACCCAGCCGGTCGAACTGGCGGCGCTCCGCGAGGTGGCACTGCTGTGGATGGAGCGGCTGGCGGAGTTCCGCCCGCATCTGACCGGCGCTGTCTGGCGCGGAACCGCCACCCGGCTGAACGATGTTCACCTGCAGCTCTACTGCGACGATTCGAAGGCGGCCGAGATCGCCTTGCTGAATGCCGGCATCGGCTACGACGTCGGCAGCACCCGAAGCGCGAATGGACGCACCGTCGACGTGCTGAGCCTTGCCCAGCCCTGCGCCGGGCTGAACGAATCGATCACGGTGCACCTCAGCATCCTGGACCACGACGATCTCCGCGGCGCGCTGAAGCGCGACGCCCAGGGCCGCAGCGCCCGCGGCGACGCCGCGGCACTACGCCAATTGATGATGAAGGACGCCTGATGAATCCGCCCGCTCCGGCTTCGACACGCCGCCGCCACCTGGTCTTCGGCCTCGGCGCGGGGGCCGGCGTGGCCGCCGGCGCCTGGCTGGCGCTGCGGCACGAACCGCCGCCGCTTGATCCGGCCGTCGCGGCACTGTGGTCATCGAGCTTCGAGCGGCCCGAAGGCGGCACGCTGGTGATGCAAAGCCTGCGCGGCAAGCCGCTACTGATCAACTTCTGGGCGACCTGGTGTGCCCCCTGCGTTCGAGAATTGCCGCAAATAGATCGCTTTCATCGCGATTTCCTGCCAAAAGGCTGGCAAGTTGTCGGATTGGCCGTCGACGGGCCTACGCCGGTCCGCGAGTTCCTTGCCAGGATGACGCTCGGTTTTCCGATCGGGCTGGCGGGCTTCGAGGGCAGTGAGCTGTCGCGGCAGCTCGGCAACGAGCAGGGTGGTCTGCCCTTTTCCGTGGCCTTCGATGCGAGCGGCCGGCCGGTGCAGCGCAAGCTGGGTGAGACGAGTTACGAAGACCTGGCCGCCTGGGCCCGAGCACTGGGCTGATCTGTCTCGCATCGCGATCGACCCGACCTCGGTTTGCGCGTAAAGTCGCGGCTTCGCCGGGGAATCTGCCGGCATCGAACTCGCATCTGATGGAAATACTCGTCCTTCACGGACCCAACCTCAACCTGCTCGGCAGCCGCGAAACGGCGGTCTACGGCGCCACGACGCTGGCCGAGATCGACGCGGCCCTGCTGCGCCGTGCGGGCGAGGCAGGGTTCGGGCTGGCGAGCTTCCAGAGCAACCACGAGGGGGCGCTGGTCGATCGGGTGCAGGCGGCACGCGACGACGGCACGCGCTTCATCCTGATCAACCCGGCTGCCTTCACGCACACCAGCGTCGCACTGCGCGACGCGCTCGCCGCGGTGGCCCTTCCCTTCGTCGAGGTGCACCTGTCGAACGTGCACCGCCGCGAGGCCTTCCGCCACCATTCCTATTTCTCGGAACTGGCCGAAGGCGTGATCGTCGGCCTGGGCGCCAGCGGCTACCGCCTGGCGCTGGAATTCGCGCTCGAACGGCTCGGCAGCAGCCCGCGCGGCTGAGCGACGGCCCTGCAGCGGCGCTCGCCGCGCAGGCCCAGTTTGAAACCATAACGACATTCGTTGGAGAGAGAAGCCCATGGACCTGCGCAAACTGAAGACGCTGATCGACCTGGTGTCGGAGTCCAACGTCTCCGAACTGGAAATCACCGAGGCCGACGGCAAGGTGCGCATCGTCAAGAGCGCGCCGGTGGCCGCCGTGGTGGCCGCGCCGGTCGCAGCGCCCGTCGCCGCTCAACCGGTCGCGGCCGTCGCCGCCGCGCCGGCACCGGCGGTGGCTGCACCGGAGCCCGCCGCACCGGTGGGACACCCCGTGAAGTCGCCGATGGTCGGCACCTTCTACCGCTCGTCGAGCCCGGGGTCCAAGGCCTTCGTCGAGGTCGGCCAGGAGATCAAGGAAGGTGAGCCGATCTGCATCATCGAGGCGATGAAGATCATGAACGAGATCGAGGCCGACAAGTCGGGCACGGTCACGAAGATCCTCTGCGAGAACGGCCAGGCGGTCGAGTTCGGGCAGCCGCTGTTCATCATCGAGTGAGGCAGAGCACTCGATGTTCAAGAAGATACTGATCGCGAACCGGGGCGACGACGCCGCAGGCGTTGCGGTGGAGGCTCATGGGCGTGCAACGCACGTGATGCTGGAACCAGATTGCACTGCGTGCGCAGCGCGCTGCGAGCGAGCCGAGCACCATGTTTAAGAAGATTCTCATCGCCAACCGAGGCGAGATCGCCCTCCGCATCCAGAGAGCCTGCCGCGAACTCGGCGTCCGCGCCGTGATCGTCTATTCGGAGGCCGACCGCGACGCCAAGTACGTGAAGCTCGCCGACGAGGCGGTCTGCATCGGCCCGCCGGCCTCGGCGCAGAGCTACCTGAACATGCCGGCCATCATCGCCGCCGCCGAGGTGACGGACGCCGAGGCCATCCACCCCGGCTACGGTTTCCTCAGCGAGAACGCCGACTTCGCCGAGCGCGTGCAGCAGAGCGGCTTCACCTTCATCGGGCCGACGCCGGAGTCGATCCGCGTGATGGGCGACAAGGTGGCCGCCAAGCAGGCCATGATCAAGTCGGGCGTGCCCACGGTGCCGGGCGCCGAAGGCGCGCTGCCGGACGACCCGAAGGAGATCATCCGCCAGGCGCGCGCGGTCGGCTATCCGGTCATCATCAAGGCGGCCGGCGGCGGCGGCGGACGCGGCATGCGGGTGGTGCACACCGAGGCGGCGCTGATCCATGCGGTGCAGACGACGCGGGCCGAGGCCGGCGCGGCCTTCGGCAACCCGACCGTCTACATGGAGAAGTTCCTCGAGAACCCGCGCCACATCGAGATCCAGGTGCTGGCCGATAGCCACCGCAACGCGGTGTGGCTGGGCGAACGCGACTGCTCGATGCAGCGACGCCACCAGAAGATCATCGAGGAAGCCCCCGCGCCCGGCATCCCGCGACGCGTGATCGAGCGCATCGGCGAGCGTTGCGTGGCCGCCTGCAAGAAGATCGGCTACCGCGGCGCCGGCACCTTCGAGTTCCTGTACGAGAACGGCGAGTTCTATTTCATCGAGATGAACACCCGCGTGCAGGTCGAGCACCCGGTGACCGAACTCGTGACCGGCATCGATATCGTGCAGATGCAGATCAAGATCGCCGCCGGCGAGAAGCTGCCGTTCACGCAACGCCAGATCGAGATGCGGGGCCACGCGATCGAGTGCCGCATCAACGCCGAGGATCCGTACAAGTTCACGCCGTCACCGGGCCGCATCACGATGTGGCATCCGCCGGGCGGCCCCGGTGTGCGGGTCGATTCGCATGCCTACACCAACTACTTCGTGCCGCCGAACTACGACTCGATGATCGGCAAGATCATCACCCACGGCGACACCCGCGAGCAGGCGCTGGCGCGCATGCGCACGGCGCTGCTGGAGACGGTGATCGAGGGCATCCAGACCAACACGCCGCTGCACCGCGAACTGGTGGTGGACGCGAAGTTCGTCGAGGGCGGCACCTGCATCCACTACCTCGAAGGCTGGATGGCCCAGCGCAAGCGCTGACGTGGCGGACACGAGCATGTTCGAGCTGGTGCTGCTCGCCCGCGAGGAGCAGGTCGAGTCGGTGTCGGACGCACTGATGGAACTGGAGGCGCTGAGCGTCTCGGTCGAAGACGCGGACGCCGACACGCCGGCCGAGCAGGCCTTGTTCGGTGAACCCGACATGCCGGCACCGAAAGCCGGTTGGCAGCGCTCCACACTGCGTGCCCTGTTCCCGGACGAGTCGACCGCGACCGAAGCCGCGACGCTGCTGATGGCCCAGGAGTGGGTCGCCGATCTGCAGGTGCACTCGCTGCAGCCGGTGCCCCAGCAGGACTGGGTACGGCTGACGCAGTCGCAGTTCGCGCCGGTCGAGATCACGCCGAGCTTCTGGATCGTGCCGTCGTGGCACGAGGCGCCGGCCGCGGCGACGCAGGTGATCCGGCTCGATCCCGGTCTCGCCTTCGGGACCGGCACGCACCCGACGACGCGCATGTGCCTGCGTTGGATCGCCACGCACGAGGCTGCGGTGCGCGGCCGACGCGTGCTCGACTACGGCTGCGGCTCGGGCATCCTCGCCATCGGTGCCGCGCTGTTCGGAGCGACGCCGATCGACGCGGTCGATATCGACCCTGCGGCGATCCAGTCGACCCGGGACAACGCACGGGCCAATGGTGTGACGCTCGACGCCGGATTGCCCGAAAGGGCCGGCAGCCCGGCGGCGGCCTATCCGCTGGTGCTGGCCAACATCCTCGCCACGCCGCTGAAGCTGCTGGCGCCGCTGCTCAGCGCCCATGTCTCTGCGAGCGGCCACCTCGTGCTGGCCGGCATCCTGGAGCGCCAGGCCGCAGAGTTGCAGGCGGCCTATGCGCCGTGGCTGCAGCTCGAGGTCAGCGATGGTGAAGACGGCTGGATCCTGATGACGGCCCGCCGCGCCGCCTGAGAGGGGCCTGCGCGATGGCATCATTCGCAGCATGAGCCTGGCCACCCGCTGCACCGCCTGCGGCACGATCTTCCGTGTCGTGCAGGACCAGCTCAAGGTCTCCGAAGGCTGGGTGCGCTGCGGGCGCTGCGAAGAAACCTTCAACGCGCTCGAGGGCCTGTTCGATCTGGAGCGCGAGGCCCCGCCACAGCGCACGCCGAAGGCCAGCGCCACGCAGTCGGTCGTCGAAGGCATGGCTGAATTCGTCGCGAGCCATCACCCGGGCAGCAGCGAGCACGGTGCGCTGGCGGCCGTCCCGGCCACCCAGGAGCACGATGCGATCGAGTCGCGCTTCTTCGCGCCGCAAGCCGTCGACAGCCGTTCGGACGAGTACCCTGATTTCGCCGACGCCCGCTTTCCGAGCGAATTCCCGAACGACGCTGCGGCACCGGACCAGGAAGCGGCAGAGGGCGACACCGACGTGTCGCCGCCACCGCCTGCCGACACGAAGAGCGCAAAGCCGTCCGCACCGTTGCTGCAACGCTGGCGCGACAGCCGTGCTGCGCGGCAGGCGGCTGCGATGAGCTCGCTGCTGGAGGCTCCGATCGGCGACGAAGCGGCGACGCCTCCTCCGCCCGCAGCGCCCGCGATCGCCGGCACACCCGGCTTCCTCCGCCAAGCCGAGGATGCAGCCCGCTGGCGTCGCCCACGGGTGCGCGCCTCGCTCGTCGTGGCCACGGCGATGTTGGTCGGCACGCTGCTCACGCAGATCGCGGTGCAGTACCGCGACGCTTTTGCGGCACAGTGGCCGCAGGCTCGTCCGACGCTGGAGACGCTGTGCGAGGTGTTGGACTGCCGCATCGAACCGTTGCGGCGCCTTGCGGCCATCACCGTCGAATCGAGTGGACTGACGCAGGTCGAGGGCAGCGACGCCTATCGGTTGAGCCTGACGCTGCACAACCGGGGCCAGGTGGATATCGCTCTGCCGTCGATCGACCTCACCGTCACCGACAACAGCGGCACCCTGATCTCGCGGCGGGCGCTGGCGCCGGCCGATTTCCGCACCGCCACGGGCGGAGCGGTGCCCGGCGTGGCACTCGCTCCTGGATCGGAAAGCCAGTTGCAAGCGCTGATGACGGCGCGCGGCGCGCGCATCAGCGGCTACACGGTCGAGCTGTTCTATCCCTGAGCCGCTTGTCCACCGCTGGCCGCCCGACCGCCTTCCTTCTTCTTTCTCTTCTCGGAGTTGCCATGCCGGCCTTGATCTGCGGTTCGCTCGCGTTCGACACCATCACCACGTTCCCCGGCCGCTTCGCGCAGCAGATCCTCCCGGAGCAGATTCACATCCTCAACGTGTCCTTCCTGGTCCCCACGCTGAAGCGCGAATTCGGCGGTTGCGCCGGCAACATCGCCTACACCCATCAGCAACTGGGCGGCACGCCGGTGGTGATGGCGACGCTCGGCGCCGACGGTGACGACTACCTGCAGCGTCTGCGCGATTGGGGTGTGAGCACCACGCTGGTCAAGCGCATCGACGAAAGCTACACCGCGCAAGCGATCATCATCACCGACCAGGACAACAATCAGATCACCGCGTTCCACCCCGGCGCGATGCAGTTCGCGCAGCGTACGGCGGTGCCTCCGCGCGGCGATCTCGCCCTCGCCATCGTGGCGCCGGACGGCCGCGAAGCGATGATCGAGCACGCCCAGCAACTGCACGATGCCGGCGTCCCGTTCATCTTCGATCCGGGTCAGGGCCTGCCGATGTTCGACGGCCCCGAACTGCGCCGCTTCGTCGAGCAGGCGAGTTGGGTCGCGGTGAACGACTACGAGGCCAGGATGCTGTGCGATCGCACCGGCCTGAGCCTCGAGCAGCTGTCGCGCTCCCACTTGCGCGGCCTGTTCGTCACCTTGGGTGCCGACGGCTGCGAAGTGTGGGAGCAGGGGCAGGTGCAACGCGTTCCCGGCGTGGCCGCCACAGCGGTCGTCGATCCGACCGGTTGCGGCGACGCCTTCCGCGGCGCACTGCTCTACGGCCTCGAGCGCGGCTGGTCGCTGGCGCGCTGCGCCGAACTGGGAAACCGCGTCGGTGCGCTGAAGATCGCCAGTGCCGGCCCGCAGAACCACCGCATCGATCGGGCCGCGCTCGAACTCTGAATCGGCGTCGAGCGTGTCGTAGTGCACGGTCCCGACGCGGCCGCGCACTTCCGAGGCGGCAGTGCGCGAGATGGATTCACGGACGCAGTGGCGGCCGAGGGGCTATCTTTCGCATCATGCTGAGTGGCCGGCGAACGTGCGGCTGCAGAAGGAGTGTGCGATGACTCTCACGAACTGGCTGCTGCTGATTGGCGCTGCGCTCGCGCTGGCCGCGCTTTCGTGGCTGATGTGCGCCTGGTGGTACCGACGCCAGTTGGGCGCCGTGCTGCAACGCCTCGAGAAGGCACGCGCCGTGGCGGGCCAGAACGCCACCCAGGCCAAGCGCCAGATCGCGCAGTTGCAGAAGGAACTGGCGGAACGCCCGGCGCTGAGCGCAGTTCAGCGTGAAGCCCGCGACAAGGCCGCCGACGCCGCCGCTCGCAAGCAGGAACTTGCAGCGAACCTGGACCGCGGCCGACTCGTGACGGCACTGCCTGCCAACGGGTTCGCAGACACCCAACCCCTGTAGGTCGCTCGCGCGCTGCCGCTGGTGCGGCCGCCCATGAAAAAGCCCGGCCGAAGCCGGGCTTTCAAGTTGTCGAGCCGATCTGTCAGGGCTTGGTGCCCGTCGGGAAAGGCCAGGCCGCTTGCGGGCTGAGCGTGGTCTTCGCTGCCGGGGCTGCAGGCGCAGCAGGGGCAGCAGGGGCCTTCTTCGCAGCCGGCTTTTTCGCGGCTTTCTTCGCAGCCGGCTTCTTGGCGGCCTTCTTCGCGGCAGGCTTCTTTGCCGCGGCCTTCTTCGCAGGGGCCTTCTTCGCCGCTGCCTTCTTGGCCGGAGCCTTCTTCGCCGCCGCCTTCTTGGCCGGAGCCTTCTTCGCCGCCGCCTTCTTGGCCGGAGCCTTCTTCGCTGCCGCCTTCTTGGCCGGAGCCTTCTTGACTGCAGCCTTCTTCGCCGGGGCCTTCTTGGCCGCGACCTTCTTCGCCGGGGCCTTCTTGGCCGCAGCCTTCTTCGCAGGGGCCTTCTTAGCGGCCGGTTTCTTCGCAGTTGCCATCACGATTCTCCTTGATCAAGTTGCAAAGAGCACTGTGCCGCTCGATACGGCACAGCGATTCACTGCCCATGGGGCTGCCTTGGAGAGACGCTCCGGTGCAGTGAATGGGGTCGTGGGCAATGCGTTGCGCTTCTGCGTCGCTAACGTCTCACCCACAGATCTTGATTCGTTGTCTTCCTTCTTCTTCAGGGCCCGAGCGCGGTGCGCACGAGGTGCTTCAATCCCAGGAGAGCGCGCCACCGGACTGGTATTCGATGACGCGGGTCTCGAAGAAATTGCGCTCCTTCTTCAGGTCGATCATTTCACTCATCCACGGGAACGGGTTTTCCTCGTTCGGGAAGAGCTCCTCCAGGCCGATCTGCGTCGCGCGCCGGTTCGCGATGTAACGCAGATAGCCCTTGAACATGGACGCGTTGAGACCCAGCACGCCGCGCGGCATGGTGTCTTCGGCGTAGCGGTACTCCAGCTCGACGGCCTTCATGAACAGGGCCTTGATCTCGGCCTTGAACTCGGCGGTCCACAGCTGCGGGTTCTCGAGCTTGATCTGGTTGATCAGGTCGATGCCGAAGTTGCAGTGCATCGACTCGTCGCGCAGGATGTACTGGTACTGCTCGGCGGCGCCCGTCATCTTGTTCTGCCGGCCGAGCGCAAGGATCTGCGTGAAGCCGACGTAGAAGAACAGGCCTTCCATCAGGCAGGCGAAGACGATCAGCGACTTCAGCAACGTGCGATCGTTCTCGAGCGTACCGGTGTGGAAGTTCGGGTCCATGATCGCGCCGATGAAGGGGATCAGGAACTCGTCCTTGTCGCGGATCGACTTCACCTCGTTGTAGGCGTTGAAGATCTCGCTCTCGTCCAGGCCCAGCGACTCCACGATGTACTGGTAGGCGTGCGTGTGGATCGCCTCTTCGAAGGCCTGACGCAACAGGAACTGCCGGCACTCGGGCGCGGTGATGTGCCGGTAGGTGCCCAGCACGATGTTGTTGGCGGCCAGCGAATCGGCGGTCACGAAGAAGCCGAGATTGCGCTTGATGATGCGGCGCTCGTCTTCCGACAAGCCGTTCGGATCCTTCCAGGTCGCGATGTCGCGCGACATGTTGACCTCTTGCGGCATCCAGTGGTTCGCGCAGGTGGCGAGGTACTTCTCCCACGCCCACTTGTACTTGAACGGCACCAGTTGGTTGACGTCGGTCTGGCCGTTGATGATGCGCTTGTCGGCCACGTTGACGCGGCGCGTACCAGCTGCCGCGGGCTTCACTGCATCGACCGCGGCCGGTGGCGCGTCGAACAACGCAGCCGTTTGCGAAGCAGATGATGAGGAAATCGGGGATGACGAGTCTGTGGCCCGTGCATCGCGCAGCGATGAGGGCGGGGTGTGATGCGTCGCAGTGGAGGCGGAACGAGCGTCGTCTTCCCAAACCAGCATGGTGTACTTCCTATGAACTGAATTATCGGAGTGTTGTGTTCAAACACCAAGCACTTGTTGACATCGAAGCGCTGAAGTTGTTGCGGTCGTGCATCGCTTGCGAGCGACCACGACCGCACGACACGCACTAGCGAATCACTGACAGGCCTCGCACGTCGGGTCGTCGATCGCGCAGAACTTCATGTCGGTGGCGGGCACGTTGCTCGCGGCATCGAACTGCGCTTGTGCAGCGGCCGCAACAGCATCGACACCGCTGCTGCCGCTCGACACGGCGTTCATGTGACCCGCCTTCACCGTCGATTTCTCGGCGTGCGTCGCACCCACCGTGCGCAGGTAGTAGGTGGTCTTCAGGCCACGCTGCCACGCGAGCTTGTAGGTGTCGTCGAGCTTCTTGCCGGATGCGCCTGCCATGTAGATGTTGAGGCTCTGCGCCTGGTCGATCCACTTCTGGCGGCGCGCCGCCGCCTCGACCAGCCAGGTCGGTTCGACCTCGAAGGCCGTGGCGTAGAGCGACTTCAGTTCCTCGGGCACGCGGTCGATGCGACGCAGCGAACCGTCGAAGTGCTTGAGGTCCATCACCATCACGTCGTCCCACAGGCCGAGCTTCTTCAGGTCGCGCACCAGGTATTCGTTGATGACGGTGAACTCGCCCGACAGGTTGGACTTGACCGACAGGTTGCTGAACGACGGCTCGATCGATGCGTCCACGCCGATGATGTTGGAGATGGTCGCGGTCGGTGCGATCGCCACGCAGTTGGAGTTGCGCATGCCGTGCTGCTGCATGCGCGCGCGCAGCGCGTCCCAGTCGAGCGAAGTGGAACGGTCGACGTCGACGTAACCACCACGTTGCTCGGCCAGCAGATCCAGGCTGTCGATCGGAAGGATGCCGCGATCCCACAGCGAACCCTTGTAGCTGGAGTAGCGACCGCGCTCCTCGGCCAGCTCGGTCGAAGCCCAGTAGGCGTGGAAGCAGACCGCCTCCATCGAACGGTCAGCGTACTCGACCGCCTGCTGCGAAGCGTAGGCAATGCGCAGCTGGTAGAGGCTGTCCTGGAAGCCCATCACGCCCAGGCCGACCGGACGGTGGCGCAGGTTGGAGTCGCGCGCCTTCTTGACCGCGTAGTAGTTGATGTCGATCACGTTGTCGAGCATGCGCATCGCCGTCGACACCGTCTTCCTCAGCTTGGCGTGGTCGATCTCCAGGCCATCGGCGCCGTGCACCAGATGCTGGGCGAGGTTGACCGAGCCGAGGTTGCAGACCGCGATCTCGCTGCCGTTGGTGTTGAGCGTGATCTCGGTGCACAGGTTGGACGAGTGCACCACGCCGACGTGCTGCTGTGGCGAGCGGACGTTGCAGGCATCCTTGAACGTGATCCAGGGATGCCCGGTCTCGAACAGCATCGACAGCATCTTGCGCCACAGGTCCCTGGCCTGCACGCGCTTGTAGAGCTTGAGCTCGCCCCGATCGGCCTTCTGTTCGTAGGCGGTGTAGGCCTGCTCGAAGGCGATGCCGAACTTGTCGTGCAGGTCCGGGCAGGTGGACGGCGAGAACAGCGTCCAGTCGCCGCCTTCAATGACGCGCCGCATGAACAGATCGGGAATCCAGTTCGCGGTGTTCATGTCGTGCGTGCGACGACGGTCGTCGCCGGTGTTCTTGCGCAGTTCCAGGAACTCCTCGATGTCGAGGTGCCAGGTTTCCAGGTAGGCGCAGACCGCCCCCTTGCGCTTGCCGCCCTGGTTGACCGCCACCGCAGTGTCGTTGACCACCTTCAGGAAAGGCACGACACCCTGCGACTCGCCGTTGGTGCCCTTGATGTGGCTACCGAGCGCACGCACCGGCGTCCAGTCGTTGCCGAGGCCGCCGGCGAACTTGGAGAGCAGCGCGTTCTCCTTGATCGCCTCGTAGATGCCGTCCAGGTCGTCGGCCACGGTCGTGAGGTAGCAGCTCGACAGCTGCGAGCGGCGCGTGCCGCTGTTGAACAGCGTCGGCGTGCTCGACATGAAGTCGAAGCTCGACAGCACCTCGTAGAACTCGATCGCCCGCGCCTCGCGGTCCACCTCGTTCAGCGCCAGGCCCATGGCCACGCGCATGAAGAAGGCCTGCGGCAGCTCGATGCGCGCCTTGCGAACGTGCAGGAAGTAGCGGTCGTACAGCGTCTGCAGGCCGAGGTAGTCGAACTGCAGATCGCGGTCGGCCTTGAGCGCCTCACCCAGACGGCGCAGGTCGTACTGCATCAGCCGCTCGTCGAGCAGTTCAGCCTCGACGCCCTGCTTGATGAAGCCCGGGAAGTAGTCGGCATAGCGCTGCTGCATCTCCTCGTGCAGCACCTCGCCGCCGAGGATCTCGCGGCGGATGGTGTGTAGCAGCAACCGCGCGGTCGCCCGCGTGTAGGCCGGGTCCTTCTCGATCAGCGTGCGGGCGGCCAGGATCGCGGCCTTGTAGACCTCGTCGATCGGCACGCCGTCGTACAGGTTGCGCTGGGTCTCGGCGAGGATCGGCGCAGCCTGCACCTCGCTGCCGAGGTTGGCGCAGGCCGATTCCACCAGGGCCTGCAGTCGACCGGTGTCGAGCGGCACGCGCTGGCCGCGATCGATCACGTGCAGCGCGACGGCCGGCGCTGTAGGCGCGGCGCCCTGCTTCGCACGCTCCTGAGCGCGGCGCTCGCGGTACAGCACATAGGCGCGGGCGATCTCGTGGTGCCCGCCGCGCATCAGCCCGAGTTCCACCGCGTCCTGGATGTCCTCGATGTGGAAGGTGCCGCCGCCCGGGCGCGAACGCAGCAGCGCGCGCACCACCGATTCGGTCAGGCCATCGACCATCTCGCGCACGCTGGCCGAGGCCGCGCCCTGGGTGCCGTGCACGGCCAGGAAGGCCTTCATCAAGGCCACGGCGATCTTGTTCGGCTCGAACGCCACCACCGCTCCGTTGCGCCGGATGATCTGGTAGCCGGCATAGGCCGAGCTGCCGGGAGCCGCCCGCGAAACTGCGGTGGCGGCGAGCGCACCGCCGGCAAGAGCGGCGGCCGGAACGCTGGAGCTGATGGATTGCATGAGGTCCCTTTCGGTTCTTATGAGATGACGGTGTTTGCGACGGGCCGGCGCAAGGGGTTCGACTGCGGGTGATCGCCTGGGTTCAGCCTTCGAGGTGCCAACGTGTACGGGACACGGTGCGCCATGAACTGCCGATCGCCGTCGTGACAGCGGGACGATCGGAGCAGACGCAGCGCCGGGCTGTGCAACGCCACCCGGACGGGGCGGCGACGAGGTCGATGTTCACGCGAAAGCGACCCCGGACGTGCTCGGCTCAGGCAAGACGGGAAGGCATCAGCACACTATATCTAGCGCTTGCCGCCTCTACAAGCACTATATCTAGCGTGTCACGACTTGAAACGTGATGGTCCGTCCAGGCATCTCCGAGGCAGGCCGCATCAGCGCTCGCGCGCCGCGACCGGGGCCGCGCGCGACGTGCCTTCACCATGAAAAGCGGCTGCGAGGCCGCATGGAATCTGCCTTCGCCCGGCGAGATGCCTGAACCTGCTCAGCGCGCGGCCAGCACACCCTTGGGAAAGTACCGATCCGGCCATGCCGTCAGCGACTGCAGTCGCGCCCACTCGAAGCCGGCGCCAGGATCGAGCTTGCGTCCGGGCGCGACATGCTCGTGCCCGGCCACGTCGCGCAGCGGGTGCTGCTGCGCGAGCGCACGCAGCAGTTCGGCCAGGCGCTCGTACTGCGGCGGCTCGAAGCGCTCGCCTTCCAGGCCTTCGAGCTCGATGCCGATCGAATAGTCGTTGCAGTTCTCGCGGCCGCGCCACGCCGAGCGGCCGGCGTGCCAGGCGCGCCGCGCGGTCGGCACGAACTGCAGCAGTTCGCCGTCGCGCCGCACGACGAAATGCGATGAGACCTCGAGGCCACGGATCTGCTGGAAGTAGGGGTGCGCGTCCCAGTCGAGCGTGTTGGTGAACAGCCGCTCGATCGCGTCGCCGCCATAGCTGCCCGGCGGCAGGCTGATCGAATGGATCAGCGCCAGCGTGACCTCGGTGCCCTCCGGTCGCGGCCCGTGGTTGGGGGAATCGACGCGGCGCGCGGCCGACCACCAACCGTCCTGCCAGTGTGCCGCCTGCAGGCTCACGCCCGCCCCGACCCGGCAGGCGGCAGCTCGTCGTCCGGGTCGTCGGCTCCCGGCCCGATCGCCACACCGTGCTCGGCCACCATGACCCCCAGCCGCGCCATGCGATAGCGCATCTGTCGCAGCGAGAGGCCGAGGCTTGCGCCCGCCGCGGTGCGATTGAAACGGTAGCGCTCGAGCGCGCGCACGAGGATGTCGCGCTCGACGCCGTCGAGATAGGCCGCGAGATCGTCCGGCAACGGCGCCGGCAGCGCGCTTGCCGGCACCTCGGCAGCAGCGCTCTGCGGCAGCGCGTCCGCTTGCAGCGCCGCCAGTTCGGCGCGGCCGCTGTCGCTGAACGCTGCCTCGGGCAGGTCGAGGTCGCCGACGTCGATCACGTCACCATCGCACAGCGCGACGGCACGGTGCAGCAGGTTCTCGAGTTCGCGCACATTGCCGCCGAACGGGTAGCGCAGCAGGTAGGCCAGTGCGTCGCGCGTGAGCCGCGGCGGCGGACTGACCCCGGCATCGGCGGCGATGCGCTCGAGCACGCGCTCGCAGATTGCGGGGAGGTCCTCCAGCCGCTCGCGCAGCGGCGGCACGCGGATCTGGATGACGTTGAGCCGGTAGTACAGGTCCTGGCGGAAGCGGCCCGCCTGCACGTCGGCCGCCAGGTTCTTGTGCGTCGCGCTGACGATGCGCACGTCCAGCGGCGTCTCCGTCGTCGCGCCCACCGGCCGCACGGAGCGCTCCTGGATCGAGCGCAGCAGCTTGCTCTGCATCGACAGCGGCAGATCGCCGATCTCGTCGAGGAACAGCGTGCCGCCGCGCGCGGCCTGGAAGAACCCGTCGCGGTCCTCGTTCGCACCCGTGAAGGCGCCGCGGCGGTAGCCGAAGAACTCGGCCTCCAGCAACTGTTCGGGGATCGCCCCGCAGTTCACCGCGATGAAGGCCTGGCCCCGGCGCACGCCGCTGTCGTGGATCGCCCGTGCGACCAGTTCCTTGCCGGTGCCGGACTCGCCATGCACCAGCACCGGAGCCATGCTGCGCGAGACCTTCTCGATCAACGAACGCACCTGCTGCATCGGGGCCGAATTGCCGGCCATCCGCGCCAGTGCGCCGGCCGGCGGCGCTGCCGCGGCGACCGGGCCGATCACGATCGTCGGCACCGGGCGAACCGCGACGCCGGCGCGCGACGGCCGCGCTGCACCCGTCTCCGACGGCAACTGATCGGGTTGCACGGTCGGACCGCTGGCCGCGGCCCGACCGAGGGCGGACGCCACGACACTGCGGAACAGCTTCAGGTCGACCGGCTTGGTCAGGTAGTCGTAGGCGCCGGCCTTGAGGGCCTGGACGGCGCTTTCCGCCGAGCCGTAAGCGGTGATGACGATGGTCTTCTCGCGACGCCCGGCTTCCTCCAGCCGGTGCAGCAGGTCGAGGCCGCTGCCGTCGGGCAGGCGCATGTCGGTGATCACCGCGCTGAACGTGCGGTCGGCGAGCTGGGCCCAGGCGTCCTCGACACAGGCCGCGGTCTCGATCTCGTAGCCCTCGCGCAGCAGCGTCAGCTCGTAGAGCGTGCGCAGGTCCGGCTCATCGTCGACCACCAGCAGGCTGAAATGGGAGGCCGGACTCATGGTTTCACTCTTGCTGCGGGGCACCGCCGCACCGGCCGGTCACATCCCGCCGAAGGGCTGGAATCGCTGGGCACTGAAGGTCTCATGCGCTGAAGTGAAGCCGGGAGTCGCTGTCCGGAAGCAGCGTGCGCCGCATGGCGACGGAGAACACGTTGCGGTGGCGCTCCGGCGCGCCGCGCGAGCCGTACTCGATGCTGGCGCCGTAGCGCTCGCACAGCTCGCGACAAATATACAGTCCCAGTCCGGTGCCGCGGCTGCGCGTCGAGAAGAAGGGCTCGAACAGGTAGCGCTCGACCTCCGGCGCGATCTGCTCGCCGTCGCTCGCCACCGTGAGAAGGACCCGGCTGTCGCTCGTCACGGCCAGACGCAGCAGCACCGCCCCGGCCGTGCGGCTCCCGTGCCGCAGCGCGTTGTCGAGCAGGTTCACCAGCACGCGGCGCAGGTGCTCGCCATCGAACACCACGCCGAGCGGCTCGCTCGGCAGGTCGACCCGCAGCACGCTGTCGGCCCCGATCGCCAGGCCCGCGGTGCGCGCCCATTCGCCGCAGATGGTGGCGACCTGCAGGCTCGCGTCGAGCGGCACCGGCTCGGGCAGCAGGCCCGGCGCGACCTCCATCACGTCGTCGACGATGCGCTTGAGGCGTTCGGCGTTCTCGCCCACCATGCGCGTGAGCTGCACCTGTTGCGCAGTGCTGGCGTCTTCGGCCAGCAGCGCGTTGGCCTGCATGATCGCCGCCAGCGGGTTGCGGATCTCGTGCGCGATCCCGGCCGATACGCGACCCATCGCCGCCAGCTTTTCCTGGCGGACGCGAGCCTGCACCGTGCGCAGGTCCTCGAGGAAGAGCACGCAGTAGTCCTCCGGTGCCCCGGTCTCGCGACGCCGTGTGAAGCGCACGCGCAGGCGCAGCTGGCGCGGGCCCGTGTCGCTGGAGGCCACCCGGGGCAACACCACGTCGCGCCCCCCCTCGGGCCAGTGGCCTTCGCCGAAGGCCCGGTCCACCGCTCTCACCAACGGCTGCCAGGCCGGCACGCCGGTCAGCGAGAAGCTGTCGGCCGCACTGATCAGTGGCTCGTCGAGCAGGTGGCGCGCGGCCGGGTTGGCGGCACGCACCCGGCCGCGGCGGTCGACGACCATCACGCCATCCTGCATCTCCTCGAGCACCAGGCGGTTGAGTTGCGCCTGCTGCCGCGCCAGCTCGAGGCTGCCGCGCGCCGTCAGCTCCTCGCGCGCCAGCCGGCCCGACAGCTCGCCCGCCATCAGGCCGACCACGAACAGGCCAACGCCGGCGAGGCCGGCCTGCGTGAGCTGCAGCGTCGCCTCGCCGGTCACGTCCACGTTGAGCCCCGCGGCGGCGAGCAAGATCAAGGTGCACCCGGCGGCCACGCCGAGCGCCTGCAGACGGGGCGTCAGCACGCCGGCCATCAGCACCGGCAGCACGAGCAGGGCCGAGTAGTTCAGTGCGCCGCCGCCGGCCAGCAGATGCAGAGCGCCGAAGCTCAGCATGTCGACGCCGATCGTCGCCATCCAGTGGCGGCGTCGCAGGCGCGATTGCAGCGCCGGCTGCATCGGACCCATCAGGTTGGGCAGCACCCACAACAAGAGCGCGACCATCGCGTACAGCGAGCACAGCGAGAGCACCAGTTCGCGCTGCGGCCGTGGACTCAGCCACGTGATGGCCACCTCGGTGGCGAGCAACGCGAGCCCGAGCACCGCCCGAGAGGCGACGAAAGCACGGTAGAGCCGGTACACCGCGCTCTGCCCCGATCCGGCGATGCGCCGCGCCTGGCGCGACAGGAAACGCGAATCGGCGGCGTCGGTCTCGCGCCACTCGCCGCGGTCGAAGCGCGACTGCGCGGCATCGTCGTCGCCGGGCAGGCCGAGCTCGATCGATCCGAACCACGACGCCCCGCCATCCGCAGGGGCTCGGCGGCGGCCCGATCCGGTCGTGCCCGCCATCAGTGCGAGTCGCCGTGGGCGAGCCGGTGGGCGTCGCTGCAGTAGAGGCCCTGCAGACCGGTCACGGCCTCGGCACGCGGCAGGTGCACACCGCAATGGGCGCACTCGATCATGGCCTGCGGCGCGTTGCGATCCGGTCCGGCTGCCGGGTCGGGGCGTGCCGCGCGCGGCCGTGAACGCGCCAGCCACAGCACGGCCACGATCACCAGCAGCAGGACCAGGTACTTCATGTGCGCGTCGATACCGAGGAGGACCGGAAAATGCCGTGGTCCGCCGCCATCAGGCCGTCCGGTGGAGGACGACCTCCAGCACGAAGCGCGAACCGACGTAGGCGAGCAGCAGCAACCCGGCCCCGACATAGAGCCAGCGCGTCGCCAGCCGACCCCGCCACCCGAAGGCACGGCGCCCGGCCAGCAGGGCCGCGAACACGCCCCAGGCCAGCACGGAGAACACGCTCTTGTGATCCCAGCGCCAGGGCGAGGAGAACCACCAGCCGAGCAGCAGCGTGGCCGACAGCACCACGAAGCCGGCCGCCACGAAGCGGAAGGTCAGTTTCTCCAGCCGCAGCAGCGGCAGCCCGGGCGGTGACGCGCGCGGAGCCTCCCCTGCCGTCGGCTTGCTGCGCAGGCGCTGCTCCGCACGTCGCAGCAGGGCGGCGTGCAGCAACGCGGTGCCGAACAGGCCATACGACGCAATGCCGAGGATCCAGTGCAGGGGCGCCCACGGCGAACCGGCGTGCGGTCGCAGTTCGCCGGGAAACACGAGGGTCAGCACGACGGCGGCAGCCCCCAGCAAGGCGAGCGTTCGCCGCACGCCGGCCAGCGGCACGAAGCGGCTTTCGATCGCATACACCGCCAGCACCAGCCACAGCGTCACCGACAGCGCGGGCGCGAAACCGAAGCGAGCGCCAGGCTGCGCCTCGCCGATGCCGGCCGCGTGGAGACCAATGGCCAGGCCATGACCGATCCAGCCGACCGCCAGCGCAACACCCAGCCACCTGGCTTCGCGCCGGAAAGCAGCGACAAGGTAGGCTAGCAGCGCCACGATGCTCGTCGCGGCCAGCGGCAGCAGGCTCGCAGCGGAGAGGCCGGGCGATAAAATCATGCTGCGCAGTGTACGTTCGCGCCCTGGCTACACGGGGCTGCGCGCCGAACGGCCGGCTCCGCTGCGCGCTGCGCCCCAGCCCAGCACCAACCCGAGACCTCCTCCCATGGCATCCGCCCTTTCCGAACGCCTGAGCCGCCTGGTCAAGACCATGCGCGGCCAGGCCCGCATCACCGAAGACAACGTGCAGGACATGCTGCGCGAGGTGCGCATGGCGCTGCTGGAGGCCGACGTCGCGCTGCCGGTGGTGCGCGACTTCATCGCCCGCGTAAAGGAAAAGGCGCTGGGCCAGGAGGTCGTCGGCTCGCTGTCGCCGGGGCAGGCGCTGGTGGGCGTGGTGCACAAGGAGCTGGCCGCGACCATGGGCGCCAGCGGCGTGGCCGAGCTGAACCTCGCGACACAACCGCCGGCGGTGATCCTGATGGCCGGCCTGCAGGGTGCCGGCAAGACCACGACGACGGCCAAGCTCGCCAAGCACCTGATCGGGCGCAAGAAGAAGGTGCTCACGGTCTCGGGTGACGTCTACCGGCCGGCCGCGATCGAGCAGTTGAAGACCGTGACCCGGCAGGCGGGTGCGGAGTGGTTTCCGTCGCAGGCCAGCGACAAGCCGGTGGACATCGCGCTGGCCGCAGTGGACTACGCGAAGAAGCACTACTTCGACGTGCTGCTGGTCGACACCGCCGGTCGCCTGGCGATCGACGAGGCCATGATGGACGAGATCCGTGCGCTGCACGCGGCGCTGAACCCGATCGAGACGCTGTTCGTCGTCGACGCGATGCAGGGCCAGGATGCGATCAACGTCGCCAAGGCCTTCAAGGAGGCGCTGCCGCTGACCGGCATCGTGCTGACCAAGCTGGACGGCGACTCGCGCGGCGGCGCTGCGCTGAGCGTACGCCAGGTCACCGGCGCGCCGATCAAGTTCGCGGGCGTGTCCGAGAAGATCGACGGCCTGGAGTTGTTCGATGCCGAGCGCCACGCCGGGCGGGTGCTCGGCATGGGCGACATCCTGGCGCTGGTCGAGCAGGTGCAGCAGGGCGTGGACCTGCAGGCGGCGCAGAAGCTCGCCGACAAGGTGAAGTCGGGCTCGGGATTCGATCTCGAGGACTTCCTCTCGCAGATCTCGCAGATGAAGAACATGGGCGGCCTGTCGGGCCTGATCGACAAGCTGCCCGCACAGATGACCGGCGGCAAGACACCGCAGCTCGGCGCCGCCGACATGGACCGCGCCGAGCGCGACGTGCGCCGCATGGAAGGGATCATCCGCTCGATGACGCCGCTGGAGCGGCGCAAGCCCGAGCTGCTCAAGGCCAGCCGCAAGCGCCGCATCGCCGCCGGCGCTGGGGTTCAGGTGCAGGAGGTCAACCGCCTGCTGAACCAGTTCGAGCAGATGCAGGGGATGATGAAGAAGATGAAGGGCGGCGGCATGATGAAGATGATGAAGCGCATGGGCGGTGGTGGAATGAAAGGATTTGTTCGCTAGTCCGAAAGCGTGCGTTGTTCTCTTGACGCTCTTCGGGCCCCCACTTACGTTCATCCCCGGGGTTTCGGAGGGTGACGAAGATGGGCGAACCGATCGTTCTGCAGGCGCTGGCGGTGCTGCTGGCGGGCCTGATGCTGGTGGCGCTGGCACGGCGCCGCGGTGGCCGTGAACGGCCGGAAAATCCGGGCCGTGACAAGCAGCGCGACAAGCGCGTCGAGGCGCTAGACACCGTGGCCGCGTGGCCGCCTGAAGCCACTCGCGTGCTGACGCTCAAGGAGCGCAAGGCGCAGCTGGTGCTGCAGCAGGCGCTACCCGAATACACCGTGCTGGCGCAGGTGCCGCTGGCCCGCTTCATCCGTGTGCCGACCCGCAATTCATACCATGAGTGGATGCGCCGCGTGGGCCAGATCTGCGCCGACCTGGTGGTCTGCGACACCGTCTCGCAGGTGATCGCCGTCGTCGAGGTGCGCCGCCCACATGGCAAGGACGGTGAACGCACCGTGCGCCGCCACGAGCGCATGGACCGCGTACTGCAGCAGGCCGGCATCCGCGTGATCGTCTGGAACGAGGACGCGCTGCCAAACGTCTCGCTGGTGCGCGACCAGGTGGTGAACACGTCGCAAGCCCTGCGCACCGGGGACGGCGGCGGCCGCGTGCGGACCCGCCCGGCGGCGGTCATGCCGGGCGTGCTCGTGACCGAGGTGGCCGGCAGCGCCGCCCCGGCCGTGCGGCCGACGGTGGTGACCTTGCAGGACGTGCTGGAGGATCTGGACCGCGAGGCGGCCGACGGCGCCACGCTGGCGGAGCCCGCCCAGTCGACCTGGTTCGACGATCTGTCCTCCGCGTCGATGCCGCTCGACGCACCGACCCGCTGACCCCGGTGCGTTCCGCTCAGGTCAGCAGCGCCTGCGAGAACTCGCGCGCGTCGAAGGTCTCCAGATCCTCGAGCTTCTCGCCGACACCGATGAAGTAGACCGGCACCGGCAAGGCGCCATCGCGCTCGCGTGACCACAGCGCGATCGCCGCCAGCACGCCGCCCTTGGCGGTGCCGTCGAGCTTGGTGACGACCAGCCCGGTCAAGCCCAGCACCGCATCGAAGGCCTTGACCTGGGCGAGCGCGTTCTGCCCGGTGTTGCCATCCACCACCAGCAGCACCTCGTGCGGCGCACCGTCCATGGCCTTGCCGATGGTTCGCTTGATCTTGCGCAGCTCTTCCATCAGATGCGCCTGCGTCGGCAGGCGGCCGGCGGTATCGGCGATGACGACGTCGCAGCCGCGCGCCTGGCCGGCCTTCACCGCATCGAAACTCACTGCGGCCGGGTCGCCGCCCTCCTGGCTGACGATCTCGACGCGGTTGCGGTCCGCCCACACGGCCAGCTGCTCCTTCGCTGCTGCGCGGAAGGTGTCGGCCGCCGCCAGCAGCACCTTCAGGCCGCCGTCGGCGAGGTGGCGCGTGAGCTTGCCGATGCTGGTGGTCTTGCCGGCGCCGTTGACGCCCGCGACCATGATCACCGTCGGCCGCGTTTCGCCCAGCACCAGCGGCCGCTGCAAGGGCGCGAGCAGTTCGGCCAGCGCGTCGACCAGCAGCGCCTTTACCGCGGCCGGATCAGAGGCCTTGTGCTCCTTGACGCGCCGCTTCAGGTCGGCGAGCAGGTGCTGCGTGGCGGGCATGCCGGCGTCGGCCATCAGCAGCGCCGCCTCGAGTTCCTCGTACAGCGCCTCGTCGATGCGCGTGCCGGTGAACACCTGCGTGATGCCGGATCCGGTGCGCCGCAGACCGCTCTTGAGCCGGTCGAGCCAGGGGCGGCGCTGTTCGCCAGGCGCCGAAGCAGCAACGTCGACTTCAGCCGCGGGCTCGGGGGACGGCGTGGACGCCGCTGGTGCCTCGGGGCCGGTCGGCGGTGACGCCACGACCGGCGCCTTCTTCTTGAAGAAACTGAACATGTAGGCGAGATTCTAGGGACAGGCTGCTGTGGCCCTCCTGGAATGCAGCTTCACACACACCAGAGGGAGTCCGGCGAGTTCGCGGTCCGCGCCGGCGTCCCAGAGAAGCGGCTGCCTAGAATCGACCGATGCCCCGCGCCCCCGCTGCCGCCCGCCCCGCCACCACGCTGGCCAAACCAGGCGAGGTCCGACTGATCGGCGGGCAATGGAAACGCAGCAAGCTGCCGGTGCCCGTGGCCCCGGGGCTGCGCCCCACGCCCGACCGCGTGCGTGAGACGCTGTTCAACTGGCTCGGTCAGGATCTGAGCGGCTGGCGCTGCCTCGACGCCTTCGCCGGCAGCGGTGCACTCGGCTTCGAGGCGGCCTCGCGCGGCGCCAGCGATGTGGTGCTGCTCGAGCGCGACACCGCCCTGGTGCGCGGACTCCGCGCGGTGCAGGCGCGGTTGGATGCCCGCGCGGTGTGCATCGAAACCGCCGACGCGCTGGCGTGGATGACGCGTTACGCCGGCGAGCCGTTCGACCTGGTGCTGCTGGATCCGCCCTTCGACAGCGGCCTGTTCGAGCCGGCGCTGCGCTCCGCGCAGTGCGTGCTGGCGCCCACCGGTCGCGTCTACCTCGAAGCCGACCGGGCGTTCGACACCGCGACATTGGGCCCGCTCGGCTTCGCGCTCGTCCGGCACACCCGCGCCGGACAGGTGCATGCGCACCTGCTCAGCCCCGCGGCCCGCGACGCTGAGGCATAAACTTCGCCACCCTGCCCGCTCCGCGAAGGAAACACCGTGCCCTTCAACCCCGGCCTGAGCGCCGTCTACCCAGGCACCTTCGACCCGATGACGCTCGGGCACCAGGATCTGGTGCGTCGCGCCAGCGCGCTGTTCCCCCGTCTGATCGTCGCGGTGGCCGCAGGCCACCACAAGCGCACCATGTTCACCATCGCCGAACGGCTGGAGATCGCGCAGGAACTGCTGGCCTCGCATCGCAATGTCGAAGTCATCGCGTTTCGCGGGCTGCTGCGCGACTTCGTCGTCGAGCACGGCGGCAAGGTGGTGGTGCGAGGGCTGCGCGCCGTGAGCGACTTCGAGTACGAGTTCCAGATGGCCGGCATGAACCGCCAGCTGATGCCGAACGTGGAAACCGTGTTCCTGACGCCGAGCGACCAGTACCAGTTCATCAGCGGCACTTTCGTGCGCGAAATTGCCACCCTTGGCGGTGATGTTTCGAAGTTCGTGGCACCCTCCGTGCTCGATCGTCTGAAACAGCGCGTCAGCCAGGCCACATGACACACCGGGTGTTCGTCTCTATCGACAGCGTCAGCCGCGGCAATCGCAGCGGCGTCGGCGGCTTGACGCTGAAGCGACGGAGCGCGCCATGGCCCTGATGATCACGGACGACTGCATCAACTGCGACGTGTGCGAGCCAGAGTGCCCCAACCAGGCCATCTCGCTCGGGCCCGAGATCTACGTCATCGACCCCGCCAAGTGCACCGAGTGCGTCGGGCACTTCGACGAGCCGCAGTGCGTGCAGGTCTGCCCGGTCGCCTGCATCCCGGTGAATCCGGCGCACGTCGAGAGTGCGCCGCAGTTGTGGGCCAAGTTCAAGGTCCTGGTCGGTGGTGAACCAGCGTCGAAGGACGCGTCGTCCCCGCCGCCTTCCACCACCGCTGCGGGCTGAGCCGCCGTTCGGTGTTCAACGAGTTGACGGGGCTGCCGTTCCGGCGCGAGATTTCTTCTTGGCACGTGGCGGCGCAGGCGCCGTCGCCTTGAACTCCCCGGAGCCATCGTCTCCGTGGCTGGCTTGGCTCTTGGCGTGCCGCCGCTTCTTCTGGTTCGGCTTGCCGGCGCTCGCGCGCGCCGCTGCATCCTTCGGCGGTGGCGCGCTCAACGAAGCCGCCCTCACGCTCACCGCCTCGACTTGGCGGCGCTCGTGCGCGAGCCCATCGGCCAGACGGGCATCGCGCCGCGCCGATTCCACGGCCTGCTGGCGCTGGGCCGGCGTGCGCGCGTCATCATCGACGCGGAGTGGACGCCCATCCGCACAAGGCTGCTGCGAATAACTGCGCCCGTCAGCGCCGCAGCGGTAGATCGCGGCGCCCTGGGCGCTGGCGGCCTGCGGTGCTGCGGCGGCAAACGAGCCCAGCACCAGCAGCGGCAACACCCCGTGCTTCACGGAGTCTCACCGGAGGTGGTGGGCGGCGGACCGCTGGCGACATCGGGTGCCCTTGAAGCATCACCAGCAGCAGACCCCACGTCCGGCACCGGCCGGGGCGGCTTCGGCCGGGGCGGCTTGCTGGTATGCAGACGCAGCGTGGCCTTGCTCATGTCACCGGCCAGCAGGGCATCGACGGCGGTCAGCGAGCGCACGATGCAGGCTTCGATGGCCTCACGGTGCTCGCGCATCGGCTTGCCCAGCACATAGTCGGCCACCTCGGCCTTGACACCGGGATGGCCAATGCCCAGCCGCAAGCGCCAGTAATCGGTGGAGCCGAGCTGCGCATGGATGTCGCGCAGGCCGTTGTGGCCGGCGTGGCCACCGCCCTGCTTGAGCTTCATCTCGCCCGGCGGCAGGTCGAGCTCGTCATGGGCGACCAGGATCTCCTCCGGCGCGATCTTGTAGAAACGCGCCAGCGCCGCCACCGACTTGCCCGACACGTTCATGTAGGTCTGCGGCTCGAGCAGCCACACCGGGCCGGCGGACGTGTTCACGCGAGCCAACAGCCCGTGGTACGCGCGTTCCGCGTGCAGCGTGGCCTTCAGCTGACGCGCGACGGCGTCCACCCACCAGAAGCCGGCGTTGTGGCGAGTGGCCTCGTACTCCGGCCCCGGGTTGCCGAGGCCCACCATCAGTCGAATCATGGAACGGATTATCGCGACGCAGGCAAGAAAAAGCCCCGCCGCGGCGGGGCTCGAAGCAAGGGCTTGCGCCCGAGACTTACTTCTTGTTCTGCTTCTCGCTCTTCTTGCCCTTGGCGGCGGGCGCGGCGGCGGCGGTCGGGGCCGCGACCTCGGCCGGGGCTTCCTCGGCGGCCTGCATCACCACGGTGGCGATCACCGGGTTCTTCTTGCCGCGCAGCACCACCTTCACGCTCGGGGGCAGCTTCAGGTCATTCACGTGCAGCGATTGACCCTTGGCCAGCTCGCCCAGGTCGACCGTCAGGTACTCGGGCAGCTGCGAGGCCAGGCACTCCACTTCGAGCTCCGTGACCACGTGCGAGATCAGGCCCTTGTCGAGCTTGACGCCCGGAGCGTTCTCTTCGTTGACGAAGTGCAGCGGCACCTTCTTCGTGACGCGCGTGGTGGCGTCGACGCGCTGGAAGTCGACGTGCAGCACCTGCGGGCGGTAGGCGTGCATCTGCACGTCGCGCAGCAGCACCTGCTGGCTCTTGCCGTCGAACTCCATGTCGAGCAACGAGGCGTGGAAGGCTTCCTTCTTGAGCGCGTGGAACAGCGCGTTGTGATCGAGTTCGATCTTCAGCGGCTCGCCGGCGCCGTAGACGATGCCCGGCACCTTGCCGGAAATACGCAGGCGGCGGCTCGCTCCGGTCCCCTGCAGTTCGCGCGGATAAGCGACGAATTTCATGAATTTTCTCCAAAAGGAAGGTGCCCGCGACCAGGCACCCTGTGTGAACCCGTGCGCCCCATGCGCGCGGGCAGAACCCGGCTCAGAAGTTGTTGTTCTGCTCCGAGAAGAGGGAAGTGACCGACTCGCCGTCCGAGATGCGGCGGATGGTCTCGGCAAACAGGAAGGCCACCGACAGCTGGCGGATCTTGGTGGTGGCCTTGGCGGCGGCGTTGAGCGGGATGGTGTTGGTGATCACCACCTCGTCGATCTGCGAGTTCTTGATGCGCTCGATCGCCGGGCCGGAGAACACGGGATGCGTGCAGTACGCGAACACGCTCTTCGCGCCGCGTTCCTTCAGCACCTCGGCAGCCTTCACCAGGGTGCCGGCGGTGTCGATCATGTCGTCCATGATCACGCAGTTGCGGCCGTCGATCTCGCCGATCACGTGCATGACTTCCGACACATTGGCCGCGGGGCGGCGCTTGTCGATGATGGCGAGGTCGCAGTTGAGCTGCTTGGCCAGCGCGCGGGCGCGCACCACGCCGCCGACGTCGGGCGAGACCACGATCAGGTCGTCGTAGCGGCGGCTCTTCAGGTCCGAAAGCAGCACCGGCGAGGCGTAGATGTTGTCGACCGGGATGTCGAAGAAGCCCTGGATCTGATCGGCGTGCAGGTCCATCGTGAGCACGCGGTTCACGCCCACGGCTTCGAGCATGTTGGCCACCACCTTGGCGCTGATCGGCACGCGCGTCGAGCGCGGGCGGCGGTCCTGGCGCGCATAGCCGTAGTACGGGATCACCGCGGTGATGCGCCCGGCCGAGGCGCGCTTGAGCGCGTCGACCATGATGAAGAGCTCCATCAGGTGCTCGTTCGTCGGCGTGCAGGTGGGCTGCACGACGAAGATGTCGCGCGCACGCACGTTCTGCTGAATCTCGACCGTGACCTCGCTGTCCGAGAAGCGCCCGACGGCCGCGCGGCCCAGTTCGATGCCGAGCGAGGTGGCGATCTCCTGCGCCAGCGCCGGATTCGCATTGCCGGTGAAGATCACGGTGTTGGAGGAGAGCATCACGCCTCCGAGGCGGTCGTTCGTTGGAAAAAACCTGTCCGATCAAAAAACATGGCGCCCGGAACGCGGGCGCCATGCTTCCTGGGTAAAGCTTTGGCAGGGGAAGAAGGATTCGAACCTTCGCATGTCGGAATCAAAATCCGATGCCTTAACCAACTTGGCGACTCCCCTACACAGGACACCGCTCCGGCTTGCGCCCGAGCCACGCCCGAAACCGTCGCCTGACGATGATCAGCCGGCCCAGAGCGCCAGCGGATGCACTGTCAAGCCGCGGCACATGCGCCCCACCCACGACGGAGGAAGCGACGCCGCTTCCATCATCGCAACCGTCGGTGTCTCGCCGGTGCCGGCCTCCGCAAACACCGCACTGCCGGACCCCGACATGCGGCTTGCGCCGTAGCGGGATTGCAGCAGCGCCAGAGCCTGAGCCACCTCGTCGCTGTACGCCGTTGCAGGCGTTTGCAGGTCGTTGTGGCCGAACTCGACTGCGTTTGCAGAGAAGTCCGAGATTGTAGCAGCAGCGGTGTTTCTCACCAACAGCGGACTGCCGAAGATCACCGCGGTGGGCACCGCTACGGCGGGCTTCAGCACGGCCCACCAGCACGGCGTCAGCTCGATGGGCGTCAGCCGCTCGCCGATGCCCTCGACCCAGGCGTTGCGGCCGCCCAGGAAGAAGGGCACGTCGGCGCCGAGTTGCAGCCCCAGCGACAGCAGCCGCTCGCGTGGCCAGTGCAGGTCCCACAGGCGGTTCAGCGCCAGCAGGGTGCTGGCGGCGTCGGAGCTGCCGCCACCGAGGCCGGCGCCCCAAGGCACCTGCTTGTCGATCGAGATGTCGACACCGAACGGGCAGGCGCTCTCTCGCTGCAGCAGGCGCGCAGCACGCAGGCACAGGTCGTCCTCGGGCAGCGTGACGGCCAGGTCGTGGCGGACCAGCCGGCCGTCCGGGCGGCGCTCGAAATGCAGGGTGTCGGCCCAGTCGATCAACGCGAACACCGACTGCAGCAGGTGGTAGCCGTCGTCGCGCCGGCCCGTCACATGCAGGAACAGATTCAGCTTGGCCGGCGCGGGAACGTCGTAGAGGGCTTGCAGGCTCATCGGCGGGCTTCTCAGGGAGCGTCGTCGAGCTTGGCGCGCACGCTCACCACGGGGAGTGCGGCGCGGCGTGCCTCGACCCAGCCTTCGGCCCGGCGCGACACGTCGATCACCCAGCCGAGCTGAGAAAATCCCAGCGGCTGGCCAACGCTCGGTGCGCCCGGCCAGGGCCGCGCATGCAGCCAATCGAACAGCGCGGCGAGCGGCACGCGCTCGCCCAGCGCGTCGGCCGCCAGACTCTCCAGATCGGGGTAGAGGCGCTCGCCGTCGCTGGAGCGCAGCCGCACCTGCCGCGGCGACCAGTCGGCACGGGCGAGCTGGATGCCGAGCGGCGTCGTCAACGAAAGCTGGCCCGATTCGGACGAACCTTCCAGTTCGAAGGCGGCGTTGAAGTTCCGCGCCGCATCGCCCTCGACACGCACCGACAACCGTCCCGAAAGCCGCTCGCCCTGGAGCGCCGACGGACCGATGCCCGCGCATCCCGCCAGCCACACGGCCGCGGCGCAGGCCGCGGCAACGAGCAGCGCGCGGCGGCCACACCTCACAGGTCGACCTTGAGCCGCGCCAGGGTTTCCTTCAGCACGTCGTTCGTGGCGTCGCGGGCACGGGCCTCGGCCCAGATCCGGCGCGCCTCGTCGCGCCGGCCGCTGACCCACAGCACCTCGCCCAGGTGCGCGGCGATCTCGGTGTCGGGCCGTGCGCCGTGGGCCTGCCGCAGCCAGCGGATCGCCTCGTCGTGGTTGCCGAGCCGGTACTCGACCCAGCCGAGACTGTCGACCAGGAACGGGTCGCCGGGCGACAGCTCCAGCGCCTTGGCGATCAGCTGGCGGGCTTCGGGCAGCCGCTGGTTGCGATCGGCCAGCGAGTAGCCCAGCGCGTTGTAGGCCTGCGGCTGCTGCGGCTTCAGCGCGATCACCCGACGCAGCAACTGCTCCATGTCGGCCATGCGGTCGAGCTTCTCGGCCATCATGGCCTGCTCGTACAGCAGGTCGGTGTCGTCGCGGTAGCGATCGTTGGCCTCGGCCAACACTCCGAGCGCCTCCGACCACTGCTTCTGGTCGCGCAGCAGCTGCGCCTCGACCAGCAGCTTGGCGCGCGCGTCCTCCGGTTGCCGCTCCGGCAGCGTGCGGATCAGGCTGCGCGCCTCGGCGAGCTTGCCCTGCTGCGCCAGCAGCGACGCGCGCCGCGACTGCACCGTCAGTGCCTGGGAGCTGTCGACCTTGGCGAGCCAGGCCTCGGCCGCCTTGAAGTCGCGCCGCTGCTCGGCGGCCTGGGCGAGCAGCAGGTAGGCCTGCGTCAGGCGCTGCGTGGGCGTGGCGGCGTCCTCGTCCTGTGGGGTGTCGGCCGGGTCGTTGGCGGCCGCATCGGTACTGGCCTCCACACGCGCCAGGTACTCGCGCAAGGCGGCTTCGGCCTCGACCGGCTGCTTCAGTTCCAGCCGCAAGGCGCCCAGCGTCAGCCAGGCGTCGACGAACTGCGGCGCGTCGCGGGTCACGGCTTCGAGTTGCGGTGCGGCGTCTGCATAGCGCTGGGCGACGGCCAGCGTGCGGGCGTACACCAGCCGCACGGCGCTGCGGGTGGCGGCCGGCGCCGGTGGCTGGGCCTCGAGGAAGGCCGTGACCAGCGACTCGGCCTGCTTCTCGGTCGGCATCAGCTCGATGGCGAGCAGCGCCACGGCCTCGGACTGCGGGCCCAGCGCCTGGCCGCGACGCGCGGCATCCAGCGCGCGCGCCGAGTCGCCAGCGGCCAGTCGGCTGCGGCCCAGCGCCACCCAGGCGGACACCGCAGTGGCCTGCGGCTCGCCGGCGGAGCGCTGCTCGGCATACGGCAGCAGCACCTGTTCGAGCACCGCGGTGGTCGCCTTGCGATCGGTCGTGCGCGAGAAATAGCCGGGCAACGATGCGATCGCCGCAGGCCGCTGTGCCGGCGGCACCAGCGCCAGCGTGGCACGCAGCGGCGCCACGGTTTCGGCGGTGCGATTCAACGCGACCAGCAGTTGAACCTCGAAGCGGTGGGCATCGATCGACCCCGGCACGGCCTGGCGCCAGGCACGCGCCGCATCCAGCGCCTGCTCACCGGCCTGGGCCTGCAACGCGACCTCGGTGGCGCGCCGGAACAGACGCTCGTCGCGGGTCTTGCGGGCCGCGTCCAGGAGAACCTGATAGCTGGTACCGGCATCGCCCTGGCCCAGCTCCATCTCGCCGATCAGCAACTGGTAGAACAGCGGCGCATCGAGAGCCGAGTTCTCCACGGGCACCGCAGCGCCCGGCGCGGACGCCGACGCTTCCACGGGCGCGGGCTGCGCCCACGCCGTCGCGGCAAGAACGCTGGAGGCCGCGAAGGCCAGGACAGCGAAGCGGAAAGCGGCCATAGGCACTCCAAAGTCGAATTTCATTCTATGCACCCCCAGATAATGGCCCTATGCCCGAGTTGCCCGAAGTGGAAGTCACGCGCCTGAGCCTGGTCGATCGACTGCGCGGCGCCGAGATCGGTGACGTGCGGCTGGGCAAGCCGCTGCGCTGGCCGCTCGGCTGCGAACCGTCGTCGCTGGTCGGACGGCGCCTGCTCGACGTGACCCGCCGCGGCAAGTACCTGTGGTTCGCGCTGGGCGACCGGCCCGGTATCGTCGCCGACGGTGGTGGGTTGCTGCTGCACCTCGGCATGTCGGGCTCGCTGAACCTGTCGGCGCAGGCCTCGCCACCCGGTCCCTGGGATCACTTCGACCTGACGACCACCCGCGGCCTGCTGCGCCTGACCGATCCGCGCCGCTTCGGTGCGGCGGTGTGGTCTCCCTCGCGCGACGGCGGCGCGGCCGGCAAGCTGCTGGCGGGCCTGGGCGTCGAACCTCTCGAGGCCGGGTTCACCGCCTCGCTGCTGCATGCGGGCCTGCGCGGCCGGCGCGTCGCCGTCAAGCAGGCGCTGCTGGCGGGCGACATCGTGGTCGGCGTCGGCAACATCTACGCCTCCGAGGCGCTGTTCCTGGCGGGCATCGATCCGCGCACGCCGGGCGATCGCATCAGCCTGGCGCGCTGCGTTCGCCTCGTCGATGCCGTGCGCACGGTGTTGTCCCGCGCAGTAGCGCTGGGCGGCTCGACGCTGCGCGACTTCCGCGACGCCCACGGCATGGGCGGCGCCTTCCAGAACGAGGCCCGGGTCTACGACCGCGAGGGCGAGCCCTGCACGGCCTGCGGCGGCGTGGTACGCCGCATCGTCCAGGGTCAGCGCTCGACCTACTTCTGCCCGCATTGCCAGCGCCGCTGACGAGCCGCTGGGGGCGCGCCTGCTGTCACAAATGCACACGTCTTGGGACGCGAGGACGTGACGTGCTGACGACGGCGGCATGCCGCCGCGAGGGGGGCTGAGCTACCATCATCGGCACAGAGAGCCCGCGTTGGAAAGCCACCCGTCCGTCTCGTTCGCCCACAGTGTCGACGCCCTTGGTCACTGGCGCAGCGCGCTGGAATCCAGGGTGCGAGAGCTTGCCCGTTTCCTGCGCGAGCACGAGCTGCTCGACGAGCCGGCCTCCGACCTGCTCGAGTCCCTGCGTCAGCGGCTCGCGGGCGAAAAGCTCATCGTGGCCTTCGTCGCCGAGTTCTCGCGCGGCAAGTCCGAGCTGATCAACGCCATCTTCTTCGCCGACACCGGCCGCCGCATCCTGCCGGCCACACCTGGCCGCACCACGATGTGCCCGGTCGAGATCGGCTACGAAGCCGACGAGCCGCCCGGCCTCGCGCTGCTGCCGATCGACACCCGCCTGCAGAGCCCGTCGCTCGCCGACCTGCGCCGCCAGCCCCGCGTCTGGCAGCTGACGCCGCTGGACCTGGACGACACCGAAGGCCTCGCGCAGGCGCTGACCCAGGTGACGCAGACCAAGCCGGTCAGCGTCGCGATGGCGCGCGATCTCGGGTTCTGGAACGATGACACGCCTGACGACAACCCGCCGCTCGACGAGCAGGGCTGTGTCGAAGTCCCCGCCTGGCGCCATGCGCTCATCAACCTGCCGCATCCGCTGCTCAAGCGCGGCTTGGTCGTGCTGGACACGCCGGGCCTCAACGCCATCGGTGCCGAGCCCGAACTCACCGTCGGCCTGCTGCCGTCGGCGCACGCCACGGTCTTCGTACTGAGTGCCGACACTGGCGTTACCAAGTCCGATCTGGCCATCTGGCGCGACCACCTCGGCGTGCAGGGCGTGAGCCGCTATGTCGTGCTCAACAAGATCGACACGCTGGTCGACCCACTCAGCACACCCGAGCAAACCGAGGCGCAGATCGAACGCCAGTGCAACGACGTGGCCCACACACTCAACATGCCGCGCGAGCGCGTGTTCCCGCTGTCGGCCAAGCTGGCCCTGACAGCGCGCGTGGCCGGCGAGGAGGCCGATCTCGCCGCCAGCCGCCTTCCCGCGCTCGAGGAGGCACTGAGCGAGCGGTTGCTGCCGCAACGCCAGCAGATGCTGGCGCAGATCGGCATCGAAGGCATCGCGATCGTCGAGCAACAGGTCGGCCGGCGTCTGACCGACCGGCGCCGTCAGATCGCCGAGCAACTGCTCGAGCTGCGCGGTCTGCGCGGTAAGAACGCCACCAAGGTGAAGCTGATGCTGACGCGCGTCGACGCCGAGGCGGCGGAGTTCGAGCAATGCATCTCGCGCCTGCAGGCGATGCGCGTCGTGCACACGCGCATGCTGAAGGACGCGCTGCTCGACCTGTCGAGCGACCGGCTGCGCGAGCACGTGGGCGAGATGCAGGAAGGCATCCGCAGCTCGCTGTTGCAGCTCGGCGCGAAGAAGGCCTTCATGACGCTGTGCGGCAAGCTGCGCGAGCGCATGAAGCGCGCGCAGTCGCGCAGCGAAGAGATCCATTCGATGCTCGAAGCCTCGTTCGAGATGCTGAACACCGAGTTCGGCTTCAGCCTGCTGGTCGCGCCGACGCCCGAGCTCGGCCGCTTCGTCGGCGACCTCGACCTGATCGAGCGCAACTACGTGCAGTACCTCGGGCTGACGCAGGCGCTGAAGCTCACGCAGGAGCGCTTTCTCGAGCAGTTCCGCCGCATGCTGGTGTCGCGGCTGCGCGTCGTCTTCGAGAGCGCCAGCGGCGAGCTCGAGTTGTGGAACAAGACCGCATCCGCGCAGATCGACACCCAGTTGCGCGACCGCCGGCGGGGTTTCAAGCGCAGGCGCGAGGCGCTCGAGCGCATTCAGGCCGCTGCTGGCGAACTGGAGTCGCGCCTGAGCGAACTCGAGAGCCAGGACGCGCGCCTGCAGCAGTTGCAACAGCGCGTCACCGAGCTGGCGCAAGGCACCCGCCTGCACGCCGACCCGCGCGGCGACCTGTCCGAGCGAGACACCGTCAGCACCGGCGAGTCCCTCGACGACTCGATCGACCTGCTGCTCGACTTCGAGATCGATCCGGCCCGCGCTTGAGCGCCGCCGTGTCCCGGCCGCCGGCCCGGCGCGGCCGAACGCACCCCTCCCCGCCCGCGGATGACACCGCGACGAGTCTCTCCGAGCGCGTCGTTGCGTGGCAACGCACGCAGGGCCGCCACGGGCTGCCCTGGCAGCGCGAACACGATCCCTACCGCGTGTGGCTGTCGGAGATCATGCTGCAGCAGACCCAGGTCAGCACGGTGCTGTCTTACTACGCGCGCTTCCTGGAGCGCTTTCCCGACGTGGCCACGCTGGCGCGGGCGCCGCTCGACGACGTGCTGGCCGCCTGGGCAGGCCTGGGCTACTACAGCCGCGCGCGCAATCTGCACCGCTGCGCCCAGGCGGTGATGGCGGAACACGGCGGCCGCTTCCCGGCCAGCGCCGAGCAGCTCGCCACGCTGCCCGGCATCGGCCGCTCGACCGCCGCCGCCATCGCCGCGTTCTGCTTCGGCGAGCGTGCCGCGATCCTCGACGGCAACGTCAAGCGCGTGCTGACGCGCGTGCTGGGCTTCGGCGCCGATCTGGCCATCGCCCGCCACGAGCGCGATCTGTGGGCGCGAGCCTGCGAGCTGCTGCCGCCGGCGTCGGCCGACATGCCCGCCTACACCCAGGGGCTGATGGACCTGGGCGCCACCGTCTGCCTGGCCCGCAAGCCGAACTGCCTGCTGTGCCCGCTGCAGGGCGACTGCGTGGCGCAACGCGAGGACCGGCCCGAGGCCTATCCGCTGAAGACGCGCAAGCTCAAGCGCACGAGCCGCGAGCACTGGTGGCTGTGGCTGGAGCACGCCGGCGCAGTGTGGCTGCAACGGCGCCCGGCGACCGGCGTGTGGGCCGGGCTGTGGAGCCTGCCGCTGCTGGACGACGAGGCCGCGCTCGATGCGGTGATGCAGCGCTGGCCGGTGCCGGTGGAGCCGCAGCCCGTGATCGAGCACGCGCTGACCCACTTCGACTGGACGCTGCATCCGTGGCGCGCGGTGCTGGAAAGCCCGGAGGGGGTCGAGGCCGCACTGGGCCCCGGCCGCTGGGTCGCGCTGGACGCGCTCGACGCCGTCGGGCTGCCGGCGCCGCTGAAGAAGCTGCTGGCGCGCTGACTAACGCGCCAGCGCCTTCAGCGCGAGCTTGATGCCCTCGCTGACGCCCACCTCGGCCGGCAGCGCCTTGACCGCCGCCTGGGCCTCACGCTCGCTGTAGCCCAGCGCGATCAGCGCCTGCAGGATGTCGGCTTGCGCGTCGCTGGCCGGCTTGCCGCCGATCGCTGGGCCCAGGTCGGCACCGAGCTTGCCTTTCAGTTCCAGCAGCAGCCGTTCGGCAGTCTTCTTGCCGATGCCCGGCACCTTGACGAGACGGCTCGCATCCTGCGCCGTCACCGCCTGCGCCAGATCGCCCACCGTCAGGCCGGACAGGATGGACAGCGCGGTACGCGGCCCGACGCCCGAGATCTTGATCAGCATCCGGAAGGTCTCGCGTTCCGGGGCCGTGAGAAAACCGAACAGCACCTGCGCGTCCTCGCGCACGACGAAGTGCGTCAGCAGCGTGACCCGTTCACCCAGGGCGGGCAGGTTGAAGAAGCTGCTCATCGGCACGTCGACCTCGTAGCCGACACCGCCGACGTCGATCAGCACCTGGGGAGGGGATTTCTCGGCCAGCAGGCCGGTGAGGCGACCGAGCATCCTAGGCCGCCGCCCCGATCGCGGCGCGCAGGGTCACCGGACTCAACGCCGGAACAGCCCGAGCCGCTGGGCCTCCAGCGCCACCTCGGCGCGCGAGCTCACGTTGAGCTTGCGGTAGATCTGCTTCACGTAGTCGGCGATGGTGTGGCGCGACAGGTTCAGCTGCACGCCGATCTCCGGCAGCGTGAAGCCCTTGGCCACGCGCAGCAGGACTTCGTTCTCACGCTCGGTCAGCGTCACGCCCGGCATCAGCGGCGTCTTCTCGCGGAACTGGCTGCGCTGCTGGGCCGCGAAATACTGGATCACGCGGCGCGCGATCGACGGCGACAGCGGTGGCTCGCCAGCGCTGATGCGTCGCAGCTGTTCGGCCAGCTGCTCGCGCGACTGTTCTTTCAGCAGGTAGCCGAAGGCGCCGGCCTGCAGTGCGGGGAACAGGTGATCGTCGTCGTCGTGGATCGTGACGACCACCGACTGCGCCTCGGGCTGGGCCTCGCGCAGCGCCGCCACCACCTCCACGCCCGAGCCGTCGGGCAGGCCCAGGTCGACCAGCGCCAGGTCGAAGCGCTGGGCGCTGATGTGCTCGCGCGCGTCGTGCACGCGGGCGGCCTCGGTGATCTGCGCCTGTGGAAACACCTGCAACGCAAGCGCCTTCAGCCAAACACGGATCTCGGGCAGATCTTCCAGCAGCAGGATGTGGGTCATGTCACTCACCGTTTCATGGTAACAGTCTGAGCGCTGACAGCAAGGGCCGCAAGCGCCCGGGCGCCGCTCACAGCGGAAGCGTGAGCCGGATCACGGTTCCGTAGCCCGGGCCCGACTCGATCAGGCACTGGCCCTGCATCTGCTTGGCGCGCTGCTTCATGCTGGCCATGCCGTGGCCGCGGTCGAGCCGACCGTCGAGCTCGAGCGGGATGCCGCGCCCGTTGTCACGGATCACCAGCTGGAACTCGTCGCCGATGCGGCAGGTGACAGTCGCCCTCGAGGCGCCGCTGTGCTTGATCAGATTGCTGGTGGCCTCGCGCAGCACGCGCGTCGTCTGCACGTAGGAGCGAGCCGCCAGCGTGCGCGGCGTGGTCGGCTCGGTGCTGTGCCATTCGATCTCGATGCCGGCGTCGCCCAGCCGCGACACCGTCTCGGCACGCCAGTCGGCCAGCGCATCGGTCAGCTGCACCGGCTTGCCAGCGATGCCGCGCACCGACAGCCGCATCTCCTCGAGCGCCTCGCGGGCCAGCGTCGAGATGCGCTCGTCGGTGCTGGTGTGCACGATGGTCAGCAGCTTGGCGCCCAGGTCGTCGTGCAGGTCGGCAGCGATGCGCTTGCGCTCCTTCTCGGCCACCTGTTCCACCCGCACCTCGGCCAGATGCGAGAAATTGCGCTCGATCTCGGCCGAGATCTCGTAGACGCGCTGCTCGAGTTGCTGGCGCGCGGTCTCGGCCGCGGTCAGCGCGTTCGCGAAGGTCTGCACCAGCCGGAACGCCAGCACGCAGAACAGCAGCGGGATCGCGAAATGGATGACGTGCACGTTGGGCAGCTTGAGGAAGCTGTCCTGCACGCCGACCTCGATGCCGATCACCACCACCACCAGCGCGAGGATCGAACCCAGCAGCCAGAACTCGCCTCGCCGCGTGCGCCACACGTGCGCGAGGCAGAAGCCGATCGCCGCGAACACCTCCAGCGCCAGCACGGAATAGCACAGCACCGCCCCGGAGAACAGCCGCTCCGGCCCGGCCAGCAACAGGCCCGCCGGCATCACCAGGCACTGGGTCCACAGCGCGATGTCGACGGCCCGCCACTTCATGCCGCAGTAGCGCAGCAGGAACAGCACCGCGCACACCGACAGCGGAACGAAGGCGATGCAGCTCAGCAGTTCCAGCGTGCCGTTCGGCAGCGGGATGTCGCGCCACCAGATGCGCGCGCTCAGCAGCGCCCAGCCCAGCGACACCACGCCGAAGTACTTCAGGTGCGACACGCGCCGCACCCAGCCCAGCGCCAGCATCACCACACCGATCATCACCAGCGTCGCCGCCACGATCTGCGCGAAGCTCACGTTCCAGAAGCGCTGGCGCTCGTGCAGCTCGCGCAGTTGCGGATACGGCCCGATCAGCACCTCCGACAGGCCGCCGGCGCGCTGGCGGCCGGCCACGCGTGGCAGCGGGTAGCCCACCACCTGAAGCTCCAGCTCGTTTCCGGTGGCCAGCAGCAGACCGGCGGGCAGGCTGACCAGCTGCGATTGGTAGCAGTTGCGCGTCACCGGCTCGCGCAGGCTGCCGCCACGGTAGAGCAACTGGCCGTTGAGGTAGATCTCGACGTTGGAGCACACGCGAGGGATGTAGGCGGCGAGCAGCGCGCCCGCCACCTGTTGCGGCGGGTCGAAGCGCAGCCGGTACCACTGGACCTGTTCGCCGGCCGGCGCCGGCTGCGCCCAGTCGTCCGGCAGCGCCAGGGTCTCGAAGCCCCCGCCGACCGGGGGCGCCAACGTCAGCGACGGAACACTGGCGACCTGCGCGCTGCGCAACGTCAGCACGTCGGCCGCCTGGGCTCGCGCCGAACCGGCGCTCGGCAGGCCGCCGCACAGGCCCAGCCACAACAGCAGCAGAAACAGGCGCCCGGGCGCGGAGAGGTGGCGAAGCATGGGCGGCGATTGTGCAGGATGGTGCGCGGGGCGTGCCTGTCGCCGGCGCCCGACCGCGCCACAATCAGGCTCCCCACGCGACCGCCCTGCCCGTGATCCTGCGCCACGCCTTCATCCCGCTCGACAACATCCGCCTCGCGCACCTGTGCGGCACGCTCGACGAGCACCTGCGTGCCATCGAGGCGGCCTTCAACGTCGGCATCACGCGCCGCAACGAGTCCTTCCGCATCGAAGGGGCCAAGGTGCAGGCCGAGCGAGCGACGGCGCTGCTGCAGTCGCTCTACGACCGCGCCAAGAAGCCCATCGCCCCCGAGAGCTTCCAGCTCGCGCTGGTCGAGGCCGCCCAGGGCGGCGGCAGCGGCGTTCGCGACGCGATCCCCGGCGACGGCGCCATCACGCTGCGCACCCGCCATGCCGACCTGGCCGGCCGCACCGGCAACCAGACCCAGTACCTGCGCCACATCCTCGACCACGACATCGCCTTCGGCATCGGCCCGGCCGGCACCGGCAAGACCTTCCTCGCGGTGGCCTGCGCAATCGATGCGCTGGAGCGCAGCGCGGTACAGCGCATCGTGCTCACCCGCCCGGCGGTCGAGGCCGGCGAGCGCCTGGGCTTCCTGCCCGGCGACCTGGCGCAGAAGGTCGACCCCTACCTGCGCCCGCTGTACGACGCGCTCTACGACCTAATGGGCTTCGAGCGCGTCACCAAGGCCTTCGAGAAGGGCACGATCGAGATCGCGCCGCTGGCCTTCATGCGCGGGCGCACGCTGAACCACGCCTTCGTGATCCTCGACGAGGCGCAGAACACCACCACCGAGCAGATGAAGATGTTCCTCACCCGCATCGGCTTCGGCAGCAAGGCCGTCGTCACCGGCGACGTGAGCCAGATCGACCTGCCCAAGGGCGTGGAGAGCGGCCTGATCGAGGCCGAGCGCGTGCTCCGGCGCGTCAAGGGCATCGCGATGACGCGCTTCACCTCCGCGGACGTGGTTCGCCACCCGCTGGTGGCGCGCATCGTCGAGGCCTACGAGGCGGCCGCGGCGAAGCCGGAGCCCTAGGATGAAACACCCGGCCCGCCCGGTGCTGAACCTGTCGCTGCAGTTCGCCGATGCGAGCCATCGTGCCCAGCTGCCGCGACACAAGGTGCTGCGCTGGGTCCGTGCCGCGCTGGACGTGCCGGCCGAGATCACGGTGCGCATCGTCGGGGCCGAGGAAGGCCGCACGCTGAACCGCGACTACCGGCAGAAGGACTACGCCACCAACGTGCTGACCTTCGACTACGAGGCCGAGCCGGTGGTGGTGGCCGACCTGATCCTGTGTGCCCCGGTGGTCGAGCGCGAGGCACGCGACGAGGGCCGCTCGCTGGAAGCCCACTACGCCCACCTGCTGGTGCACGGCACCCTGCACGCCCAGGGCCACGACCACGAGATCGAGGCCGAGGCGCAGGCGATGGAAGCGCGCGAGACCGAAGTGCTGCTCGCACTCGGCTACGCCGATCCCTACGCCTGAGCGCGGTCTCCTCGGCCATGGCCCTCGTCGTCCTCAGCTGCGTGCTGCTGATCGTCGCCACGACGCTGACGCATTACGAGGTGCTGAACTTGCTGACCCGCCTGCTCGACCGGCTGTACTGGCCGGGCCGGGCCAAGCTCATCGTCGCCGTGCTCGGCTGCTTCATCGGCCACGGCGCGGAGATCCTGCTCTACGGCGCCGGCTACTGGCTGCTGATCATCAGCGCCGGCCACGGCTCGCTGGGCGGCACCGCCACGCCCGACCTCGGCAGCGCGCTCTACTTCTCGGCCGAGACCTACACCTCGCTGGGCTTCGGCGACGTGGTGCCGGCCGGCCCGGTGCGGCTGCTGGCCGGCGTCGAGGCGCTCAACGGTCTGCTGCTGATCGGCTGGTCCGCGTCCTTCCTGTACCTGGAGATGGAGCGTTTCTGGCGGCGGCGCGAGCGCTGAGAGGGAGAGGACTCAAGCCGTCGCGCCACACTCACTGCTTCAGGATCGCCAGCCCCTTCAGGTACTCGCCCTCGGGGAAGTTCACCGTCGTCGGGTGGTCGGGCGCCGCTTCCAGCCGTTCGAGCAGGTAGCCGTCGACCCCGGCGTCGAGCCCGGCACCGGCAACGATCTTGTGGAACAAGGCGGCGTCGACGCCGCCCGAGCACGAGAAGGTGAACAGCAGGCCGCCGGGCACCAGCAGCTTCAGCGCGAGGCGGTTGATGTCCTTGTAGGCGCGTGACGCGCGCTCGGCGTGCGCCGCCGTCGGCGCGAACTTCGGCGGGTCGAGCACGATGGCATCGAAGCTCTCGCCGAGTTCGAGATGGCGCCGCAGCGTGCCGTTCACGTCGGCGTCCAGCGCCTCGTGCCGCGCGGCATCGAAGCCGTTCAGCCGCACGTGCTCGCTCGCCCGCGCCAGCGCCGGGCCGGACGAATCGACGCTGGTGACCTGCTGCGCGCCGCCGGCCAGCGCGGCGACCGAGAAGCCGCCGGTGTAGCTGTAGCAGTTCAGCACGCGCTGGCAGCCGAACTGCCGCACCAGTTGCATGAAACGCAGCCGGTTGTCGCGCTGGTCGAGGTAGTAGCCGGTCTTGTGCCCCTCCGCCACATCGACCTTCAGTTGCCAGCCGTGCTCGCGGATCGTTCTTTCGGTCGCGCCGTCGTCATCGGCATCGGGCCGGCGCAGCCAGCCGGTCGCGCTCGGCAGGCCCTCCAGCTCGCGCACGCTGGCGTCGGAACGCTCGTACAGCCGCACGCAGCCGGTGGCCGCCAGCAGGGCATCGGCGATGGCCGGCTTCCAGCGCTCGACGCCGGCGCCGAGGAACTGCGCGCTCAGCGTGTCGCCGTAGCGGTCGACGATCAGCCCCGGCAGGCCATCGGCCTCGCCATGCACCAGGCGCTGCGCGTCGCTGTCGATCGCCAGCCGTGCGCGCAGGGCGACCGCGCGCTCGATGCGCCGCGCGAACAGGCTCGCATCGACGCGCTCGGCCGCGTCGAAACTCCAGGCCCGCACGCGGATCTGCGACGTCGGGCTGTAGGCGCCCCAGGCCAGGAAACTGCCGTCGTGGGCATCGATCCGCACGGTCTCGCCCGGATCGGCCTTGCCGGAGGCGATGCTGCCCTCGAACACCCAGGGATGGCGGCGCAGCAGCGAGCGCTCCTTGCCGGCGCGCAGACGGATCGATTTCATGGCCGGATTGTCGCGTGGCGCTGCGCGCCGCGCCTCCGTCAACGCCGCATCACGACTTCTTGCGTGCCCGCGGGTGGGCCGCGTCGTAGGCCTTGGCCAAGTGCTGGAAGTCGAGCTTGGTGTAGACCTGCGTGGTCGTGATGTTGGCGTGCCCCAGCAGTTCCTGCACCGCACGTAGGTCGCCGCTGGACTGCAGCAGGTGCGAGGCGTAGCTGTGCCGCAGCATGTGCGGGTGCACATGGGTCGGCAGGCCGGCCTGGATGGCCCGCTCCTTCAGCCGCGTGCGCACCTGCGAGGCCGTCAGCCGCCGGCCGTGGCGGCTCACGAACAACGCCGGCTCGTCGGCTGGCGCCACGCTGCCGCGCTGCGCCAGCCAGTCGTCCAGCGCCGCCAGCGCCGCCTTGCCGACCGGCACGCTGCGCCGCTTGCTGCCCTTGCCGAGCACGTGCGCCTCGGCGTCGGCGCGGTCGATCCAGCCCAGCGCACCACCGGCGGCCGTCACGTCCAATCCCACCAGTTCGGCCACGCGCAGACCGCAGCCGTAGAGCAGTTCCACCAGGCAGCGGTCGCGCGCCTCGAGCCGTGCATCGCCGTCGACCTGCCGGTGATCGGCCAGCGCGACGGCATGGTCGACCGACAGCGCCTTCGGCAGCGGCTTGGCCGCGCGCGGCGCACGCAGCCCTTCGACCGGGTTCAGCGCCACCCGCCCTTCGTGCCCGAGCCAGCGGTACAGCCCGCGCCAGGCCGACAGCGCGATCGCGATGCTGCGCGGCGCCAGCCCGCCGGCATGCAGCCGCGCCATCCAGTGGCGCACATGGTGCGGCTGCGCGGCGCGCAAGGCCACGCCGTCACGCTGCGCTGCCTCGCCGAGACGGCGAAAGGCGTCCTCGTAGTTGAGCAGGGTCTTGGCCGACAGCCGGCGCTCGACGCGCAGGTGCTGCAGGTGCTCGACGACATCGGCGTCGAGCGGCGGCGGCGCGGTCGGCTCATCCGGCGTGTCGCCGGGCGGCGCGCGGCGGGCGGCGGCGGCGCCGCTCCGGCGTCGGGCGGCCGCGGGCGCCAGCGGCACGGCGGGCCTCGTCAGTGCACCGGCAGCAGCCGGTGCAGGCCGGCGCTCGCCAGTTCGCCGATGCGCACCAGGAACTCGGTGCCCATGTCGGCGGTGTAGCGCGTCGGGTCGGGCGATCCCAGCACCAGCATGCCGAAGGCCGGCGCGGCCGTGCCGTTGCGCAGCGGCACCATCGCGAGCGACACCACCGCGCCCGGCTCGTCGAACCAGCCCGCGGCCTCGAAGCCCGAATTCACGCCGCAATAGGGCTGCGTCAGGCTGGTGGCGAAACTCTTCACCTCGTCGCTCACCGCACGGGCGAAGGACAGCGACTCGAAGGCATCGGCCGCGCCCCACACGCGGATCCCGGCCTGCGGGATCAGGAACTCGTGCTTCAGTTGCTCCACCAGCACGGTCGGCAGGTCGCTGGCACTGGTGGTGAGCATGATCGAGCGCGTCCAGCGGTGCAGCTTGTCGGCGATCGTCACGTTCTCCTGACCGTGGCGGATCATCTCCACCAGCCGCATCTCGAGGCCGCGGATCTTCTCGCGCAGCATCTCCATCTGGCGCTCCTGCAGCGAGACGGCGCGGTTGCCGTGCGGGCTGGTGAGCTGCACGCTGGCCAGCGTGTCGGCGTGGCGCTCGAAGAAGCCGGGCGTCTGCTGCAGGAAATTCGCGATGTCGTCCTCGGTAATGCCTTGCGTGCTCATCTGGGTCAGTCTCCCTGTTCCGGTAAATCGATCTCGCCGACGAACACGCTCTCGGCGGGGCCGGTCATCCACACCGGCGCATCGTCGCGGCCGGCCCATTCGATCGTCAGTTCGCCGCCGCGCGTGTCCACGTCGACCGGCGTGCCGGCGCGCAGCCAGCCCAGGCGGATGCCCGCCACCACCGCGGCGCAGGCGCCGGTGCCGCAGGCCAGCGTCTCGCCGGCGCCGCGCTCGTACACGCGCAGCTTCACATGGGTGTCGCTCAGCACCTGCAGGAAGCCGGCATTCACGCGCTGCGGGAAGCGCGCGTGGCGCTCGATCCGCGGGCCCAGCTCGGCCACCGGCGCCTCGTCGAGACCGCCTCCGCCGAACTGCGCCACGTTCATCACCGCGTGCGGGTTGCCCATCGACACCACCGCGGCCTCCACCGTGCGGCCTGCCACGTCCAGCGGCCACAGCGCAAAGCCGTTCAGCTCGCGCGGCTGCAGGCCGGCGGCGTCGAACGGCACCCGGGCGGGCTCGAACACCGGCGCGCCCATGTCCACGGTGACGCGGCCGTCCACCAGCCAGCGCGGCTCGATCACGCCGCCGGCGGTGCGCACGCGGATCGCGCTCTTCTTCGTGAGGCCGGCCTCGCGCACGTAGCGCACGAAGCAGCGCGCACCGTTGCCGCACTGCTCGACCTCGCTGCCGTCGGCATTGACGATGCGGTAGGTGAAGTCGATGCCGGGCTCATCGCTGGCGCCGACGATCAGGACCTGGTCCGCACCGACGCCGAAGCGCCGGTCGGCCAGATAGCGGTACTGCGCCGGGCTCAGCGCCAGCGGCTCGCGGGTGGCGTCGAGCACGACGAAGTCGTTGCCCGCGCCTTGCATCTTGGTGAACCGCAGCTTCATGGTGACGGGATTATCGACCCCTCGCGTGCCGCCAGCCGACAATGAGGCGACCTCGAACCTGGCTCCGCGCCGCCCCACCGTGCCCACGACCCCGATCCCTCCCGCCGCCGCGGCCCGACCGCCCGCGACGGAGCCGCGCACGCAGTTCTTCGACGAGGCTCGCGCCGCCCTCGCCGACCAGCGCGTCGTGAAGCTGGTGCTGGCCGGCCCGCGCGGGCCCCGGCCCGACCTGCAGCGCGTGCTGGTGCGGCCGCTCACGCTGAAGGGCCGCGCCTGCCTGTCGCTGACCTACAACCACCGCACCAAGGACGTGACGAAGAACCTGCCGGTCGACGAGGGCCTGGCGACGGTGGCCGCGCTGATCGACAGCGCCTTCGACAACCTGCATCTGCTGACGACCGACGGCGAGCTGCAGCTCGCCATCAGCCGCAAGGGCAAGGCGACGTTGCGGCGCAGCCGCAAGCCTGCCGCGTCCACCGACGCCATCGAGAACCCGGACCAGGTCGCTGCCCCGGCGGACGACGGCTCCGACGCAGCCGCCGTGCCGGCGGCCGCACCGCCTTCGCACGACCGCGCGAAGCACCGCTACGTCGACCCGCAGCAGCCCTTCCTCGTGGCCCTGGGCATCACCGACGCGCAGCACCGGCTGGTGCCGGCCATGGCGCGCAAGTGGAAGCAGATCAACAAGTTCATCGAGGTACTGGCCCACGCGCTGGCGTCGGCCCCGTCGCTCGCGCAAGCTCAGGGCGATCGGCCGCTGCAGGTGCTGGACTTCGGTGCCGGCAAGGGCTACCTCACCTTCGCAGTGCACGACCACCTGTGCCGCACGCTGCACCGGCCAGTCCGAGTGACCGGCGTCGACCTGAAGGACGACATGGTCGCGCTCGGCAACGCCACCGCGCAGCAGTTCGGCCTGGACGGCCTGGCCTTCGAACTGGGCGACGTGCGCAGCTACGCGGCCCGCCCGGTGGACATCATGATCGCGCTGCACGCCTGCGACATCGCCACCGATCATGCGATGCACATGGGCATCCGCTCGGGCGCCCGCATCATCATGTGCTCGCCCTGCTGCCACAAGCAGCTGCGCCCGCAGCTGCGCAGCCCCACGCTGCTGCTGCCGCTGCTGCGCCACGGCATCCACCTCGGCCAGGAGGCCGAGATGCTGACCGACGGCCTGCGCGCGCTGCTGCTGGAGGCCGAGGGCTACGACACCCAGGTGTTCGAGTTCACCTCGCTCGAGCACACCCAGAAGAACAAGATGATCCTCGCCGTCAAGCGCGAGCAGCCCAAGCCCGCCGAGCCGCTGCGCGAGCAGGTGCGCGCGCTGAAGGCCTACTACGGCATCGAGGCGCAGTGCCTGGAGACGCTGCTGGCGGCCGACCGCGCCGAGGCCGCGCCGCGACCCGGCACCGCCGGCTGAACGGCCCGCGGCGGCGCATCGCTACAGGAGGCCTGCCGCCAGCGAACGCGTCACCTCGGCCGCCGGCAGCGCGCGGCAACCGCTCGCGTTCTGCCCCGACCACAGCGGCGAGAAGTCGCCGCTGCCCTGCTTCTCGGCGTGCGCGCGAAGCGGCGCAATCGCCGCGGTGGCGAGCGGGAACGCAGGCGCGGCCGGGTTCATCGGCCCCAGTTCGCGCATCACGCGGTTGACGATGCCGCGCGCGGGCCGGCCGGTGAACAGGCGCGTGAGTGCCGTGTGGCGCGCGGCGTCGCTCTGCAGCGCGGCGCGGTGCAGCGCGCTGGTGGTCGCCTCCGGACACAGCAGGTAGGCCGTGCCCACCTGCACGCCGGCCGCGCCCAGGGCCAGGGCCGCGGCCACGCCATGCGCATCGGCAATGCCGCCGGCGGCGATCACCGGCACGCGCACCGCCTTCACCACCTGCGGCAGCAGCGCGAAGGTCCCAAGCTGGGCGCTCAGGTCATCGGACAGGAAATGGCCGCGGTGGCCACCGGCCTCCAGGCCCTGCGCGATGACAGCGTCGACCCCCTGGTCCTCGAGCCAGCGCGCCTCGTCGACCGTGGTGGCCGACGACAGCAGCTTCGCACCCCAGCGCCGCACGCGCGCCAGCAGCTCGGGCGACGGCAGCCCGAAATGGAAGCTCACCACCGGCGGCTCGAACTCGGCCAGCAGTTCCGCCTCCTCGACACCGAAGGCGCGACGCCCCGGACCCGGCGGGATGGTCGAAGCATCGATGCCGAACTCGCGGTAGTACGGTGCCAACGTGGCCCGCCAGCCCGCCTCGCGCTCGCTGCTGGGCGCGGGCGGCGCATGGCAGAAGAAGTTGACGTTGAAGGGGCACGAGGTCTGCGCGCGGATCGATGCCAGCTCGCTGCGCAGCGCCTCTGGGCCCAGCATCGCGCCCGGCAACGAACCCAGCCCGCCGGCATTGCTGACGGCGACGGTCATCGCGCCGACCTGCACGCCGGCCATCGGCGCCTGGATGATCGGCAGCTCCGTGCCCAGTAGCTTGAGCAGCTCGATGGTGGCGGCAGGGGCCATGTGCGGTCTCCTCCAGATCGGGGACGATAGGTCAGAACCTCGATCCCGGCTGCTTCAGGAATTCGATCTCCTCGGCCGTGCTCGCCCGCCCCAGCACCTCGTTGCGGTGCGGGAAACGACCGAAGCGCGCGACGATCTCGCGGTGGCGCACGGCGTAGTCCAGCGTCTCGGCCAGCGTTCGGGCCTGCGGCCCGACGGCCTCGGCGGCCAGCGCCGTGTAGAGCCGCACGCTCTCTTCCTGCGCGGCCCGATCCTCGGCGTGCTCGAACGGCAGGTAGAGGAAGCTGCGGCGCAGCGGTGGCAGGCCGATGTCGTGCCCCTGTCCGACGAGCTCGCGCGCGATCGCCAGCGCCTGCGCATCGCCGGCAAAGGCCTCGGGTGTGCCGCGACGGATGTTGCGGGTGAACTGGTCGAGCAGGATCACCAGCGCCAGGCTGCCGTCGAGCGTACGGCGCCAGGCGTCCAGCCGGCCGCGCAGCGCGGCCTCGACCTCCAGGCCGAAGCGGAGGTCAACCTCGGCGTCGAAGGCGGCGCTCTTGCGGAACCACTCGGGACGGTCGACGTCTTCGGGACCGAACCAGAAGCGCAGCACCTCCTCGGCGGCATCGGGCGTCGGTCCGGCATGGAAAGCGGGTGACGGGATCATGGAGTTCGCGGTGGCCGAGTCCGTCAATGGGTCTGCAGGAATCGCAGCACGCGCTCATTGATCGCGTCGGGCCGCTCGACCCAGAAGAAGTGGCCCACGCCGTCGATCCGGTCCACCTCGGAGCCCGGGCCCAGTTGGCTGAGCATGGCCTCGGCCGCCGCCGCGTCGAGCGCGATGCAGCCGTCGTCGTTGCCGTGCAGGTAGAGCGTGGGCTGCGGCACCGGCCGGCCCAGCACCGCGGCGTGCTCGTCGGCCCAGGCCGGCGTGCCGAAGCGCTGCGGCGCGAAGAAGTCGCGGTAGTAGCCCAGGGCGGCGTGCAGGTGGGCCGGGTCGCGCAGGCAGGCCTTCACGTGCGCCATCTCCGCCGCCGGTTCGTGGCCCGGGGACCAGTCGCGCCACAGCTGCTCGAGGAAGGCCAGGTCGTTCGCGGCCACCCAGCGCTCGGCGATGTCCATCTGGAACAGCCAGAAATAGAACGAGCGCTTGAGTTGCGGATAGCGCGACGCGATCGTGCCGAACACGCGGAAGTGCGGCACGCTGCCGATCACCGCGCGGCGCCAGCGCGCGGGCTCGGCAGCCAGCGCGCCATAGGCGGCGAAGGCGCCCCAGTCGTGGGCGATCAGCACGGCGTCGCCGGCGCCGCCCAGAGCCTGGTGCAGCGCATTCGGGTCGTTCGCCAGCGCACGGCTCGAGTAGTTGCCATCGGCCGGCACCTCGGTGGGCGCGTAGCCGCGCATGAAGGGCGCCACGGCGCGGTAGCCGGCCTGGGCCAGGCGCGGCAGCAGGTGGCGGTAGGTCCAGGGCGAATCCGGAAAGCCGTGCAGGCACAGTGCCAGCGGCCCGCTGCCGGCTTCGAGATAGTGGAACTGCAGGCCGGCGGCACGCACGCTGCCACGCCGGAACTCGGAGGCTGCCTGTTCGCTCATCGCGTTCTCCTTCCCGGCGCCCACGGATGCGCTTTCCGGGCCCCAACGTTCAGCGGAAGGCCGCTTCCATCTCGCGGCGGAACTGCACCGCCTCGCTGCGAGCATCGAACTCCACGTCGTCCCAGCCGACAGGCTGGCCGTCGGCGATGTCGCGCCTGAGCCTGACCTTGTGCGCCAGGCCCAGCGGCAGGTAGCCGCCGGCCAGCGAGGCGGCGGCCGGCATCAGCTTGCCGTAGACGGTGAAGCCGCCCTCGCCGTCGAGCACCTCGCCGGCACGCAGCGCGCGCTTGGCGGTCGCCACCACGTCGCCGCGCCAGCCGGTGGCCGCGCCCGTGGCCTCGCGGCGCAGGCCGGCGCTGGCCACGCTGATGCCGAGTTCCAGGCCGATCAGGTGGAAGGGCTTGTACATCGACGAGTACTCGCCGCTCGGGTCGGTGACGAGGCCGTACTCCTTGAAGCAGCGCCGCACGTACTCGCTGTCGGCCGCGAAGGTGACGTAGACGCCCCAGCGCAGGTCGCGGAACACCGGGCGGCCGTCGCGCTCCAGCGAAGAGATCACCTCGACCTGGCCGCGGTGCTGCAGCAGGCCGCCGTCGGCGCGCGGCTTGAGCAGGCGCGCCAGGTCGTCGACGCCGCAGGGCGGGAAGGCCAGCCCGTCGTCGGCTGGCGTCAGGCCGCAGGCGTTGGCCACCGCGGCCATCTCGATGGCGCTCTTGGTGCCGTCGAGGAAGCTGTTGAACATCTGCGCGTTCATGCCGCCGGCCTTGGCGTCGTCGGCGCTCAGGCCATAGTGGTTCCACACCGTGTCGGGCGTGCTGGCGTGGTAGGCCGGCAGGTACTTGGTGCCCTTGCCGGCGGCCACGACCTGGAAGCCGGCCGTGCGCGCCCAGTCCACCATCTCGCAGATCAGCGCCGGCTGGTCGCCGTAGGCCAGCGAGTAAACGATGCCGGCCTCGCGCGCCTTGCGCGCCAGCAGCGGGCCGGCCAGCGCGTCGGCCTCCACGTTGACCATCACGATGTGCTTGCCGTGCCGGCAGCAGGCCAGCACGTGGGCGATGCCGGCGGCCGGCGAACCGGTGGCGTCGATCACCACCTCGACCGCGTCGCTGGCGATCACGGCCGGCGTGTCGTCGGTGAGGCAGGTGCGGCCGCTGCGCCGGGCGTCGTCCAGTGTCTTCGCGCCGAGCAGGTCCTCGGCCCAGCCTACCGACAGCAGTGCCGCCTTCGCGCGCGCCGGGCTCAGGTCGGACACCGCCACCAGGTGCAGGCCGGGCGTGCGGCGCACCTGGCTCAGGAACATGGAGCCGAACTTGCCGGCGCCGATCAGGGCCACCCGCAGCGGGCGGCCGTCGGCGGCACGCTGCGCGAGCATCGCGTGAAGGTTCATGTCTCGTCTCCTGTCGTGTGCAAAGCAGGTGGAGCGCGCTCCGGCGGCGCAGTTCAGCCGCCGTACAGCGGCGCCTCGCCGGGCGGTCGCGTCTTGAAGCGCTTGTGGACCCAAAGATACTGCGCCGCGTGCTCGCGGATGCGCTCTTCGATCCAGCGGTTCATGCGCAGGGTGTCGGCCTCGGCATCGGCGCTGGGGAAGTCGGCCCAGGGCTCGAAGAAGCGCACCCGGTAGCCGCGGCCTCCGGGCAGCATGTAGGCGATCACCGGCTGCACCTTCATGCCCAGCAGCCGCGCCATGCGCGACGGCGCCAGCAGCGTGGCGGCCGGAACGCCGAAGAAGGGCACGAAGGCCGCGTCCTTGGCGCCGAAATCCATGTCGGGCAGGTTGAAGAAGCCCATGCCGTCCTTGATAGCGCGCATCAGCGGCTTGGCGGTCTCGTTGCGCGCGAAGATCTTCGCGTTGCCGTAGCGCAGCCGGGCGCGGCGCAGCGCCGCGTCGAACACCTTGTTGCTCTGCGCCTGGTAGATGGAGCAGCCGGGCCGCGCCACGAACAGCTGCACCGCGGCGCCGGCCACGTCGAGGCCCATGAAGTGCGGCACCAGCCACATCACCGGGCCGGCGTGGGTGTCGGCGAAGCTGGCCGGCCCCTCGACGTGCATCAGGCGCCGCAGGCGGGCCGGCGAGGCGTACCAGAGCAGGCCGCGCTCCAGCAGGCTGCGGCCCAGCCACTGGAAGTGTTCGCGCGCCAGTGCACGGCGCTGGTCTTCGGTCCAGGCCGGAAAGCACAGCGCGAGGTTGCGCAGCGCGATGCGCCGGCGCGACCCGGCCACGTGCCACAGCAGCCGCCCGAGGCCGCGGCCCAGCGCGGCGAGGATCGGCAAGGGCAGCCAGTGCAGCAGCCACAGCAGGAACAGGACGAGGCGCATGTCAGTCGTCGGCGCCGGCCACGGCGCCGGCACGAGGTTGCTTGTAGCGGTGGTAGCCCCACAGGTACTGCTGCGGGCACTGGCGGATCAGTCCTTCCATCGCGCGGTTGATGGTGGCGGCGGCCTCGGCCGGATCGGCGGGCAGCGGCTCGCCCAGTTCGCTGACGCGCACCCGGTAGCCGGTCCCGCCGGGCAGGCGCTCGCCCCAGATCAGCAGCAGCGCCGCACCGGTCTGCTGCACCAGGCGCGCGGCGAGGGTCATCGTGTAGGCCGGCTGGCCGAAGAACGGCGCCCAGACGCCCAGGCCCTCCGGCGGCACCTGGTCGGGCAACAGGCCGACGACCTCGCCGCGCTTGAGTGCGCGGATCATCTGGCGCACGCCGCCCAGCGTGGCGGGCGCGGCGTCGAGCCCGGGCCGGCGCCGCGCGGCCTCGACCAGCGGGCGCAGCCAGGGCTTGCGCGCCGGGCGGTAGAGCACCGTCATCGCGCCGCGGCCGGCACCGTAGTGCTCGGCATACGACTGCCCCACGACCTCGAAGCAGCCGAGGTGCGGCGTCAGCATGACCAGCCCGCGGCCGGCGGCCTGGGCCCGTTCGATCAGTTCGCCGCCCTGCCACTGCACCGCCATCGGCAACGCCGCCTCGGGCGGGCGGGCCCACAGCGGCGGGAGTTCGGTGAGCATGCGCCCGGCCGCACCGATGGCCTGACGCGCCTGCGGCCACGGCACGCCGGCGAGCGCCACGTTGGCGCGAAAGCGCCGCCGGTAGTCGCCCGACGCGGCATAGACCAGCCAGCCGATCGGCGCGCCGATACCGTGCAGCAGCGACAGCGGCCAGCCGGCCAGCGCGCGCATCAGGGTCGTCAGGAATCGGCTCATCGGGTTCGTTAGAATTGTGGCGTCGCCGAGTTACGGAACTACTTGCGGGGCGATTGCAGGGCCGGTCGGGTCTGCCGGGTCGAAGGACTCAACAAACCGCTAAAGCGTTCGCCGCTCCTCCCAACCCAGGCCGGCAACGCGAGTTGCAATCGACCGATTGATGGAGTTTAAGAGTGGCAAACGACTTCCTTTTCACCTCAGAGTCCGTCTCCGAAGGGCACCCCGACAAGGTGGCCGACCAGATCTCGGACGCCATCCTCGATGCGATCTTCGCGCAGGACCCGCTCTCGCGCGTGGCCGCCGAGACGCTGACCAACACCGGCCTCGTGGTGCTGGCCGGCGAGATCACGACCAACGCGCACGTCGACTACATCCAGGTCGCGCGTGACACGATCAAGCGCATCGGCTACGACAACACCGAGTACGGCATCGACCACAAGGGCTGCGCGGTGCTGGTGGCCTACGACAAGCAGAGCAACGATATCGCACAGGGCGTGGACCAAGCCAGCGACGACCACCTCAACACCGGCGCCGGCGACCAGGGGCTGATGTTCGGCTACGCCTGCGACGAGACGCCCGAGCTGATGCCCGCGCCGATCTACTACGCGCACCGCCTCGTCGAGCGTCAGGCGCAACTGCGCAAGGACGGCCGCCTGCCCTTCCTGCGCCCCGACGCGAAGAGCCAGGTGACGATGCGCTATGTGGACGGCAAGCCGCACAGCATCGACACCGTGGTGCTGTCCACCCAGCACAGCCCCGACCAGAGCGAGACCGCGAAGAAGATGAAGGCCTCGTTCACCGAGGCGGTGATCGAGGAGATCATCAAGCCGGTGCTGCCCAAGGAATGGCTGAAGGACACCAAGTACCTGATCAACCCGACCGGCCGCTTCGTCATCGGCGGCCCTCAGGGTGACTGCGGGCTGACCGGCCGCAAGATCATCGTCGACACCTACGGTGGCGCCTGCCCGCACGGCGGCGGTGCGTTCTCCGGCAAGGACCCGACCAAGGTCGACCGCTCGGCCGCCTATGCCGCGCGCTACGTGGCCAAGAACATCGTGGCCGCCGGCCTGGCGCGTCAGTGCCAGATCCAGGTGGCCTACGCGATCGGCGTGGCGCGGCCGATGAACATCACGATCTACACCGAAGGCACCGGCGTGATTCCCGACGACCAACTCGCCAAGCTGGTGGCCGAGCACTTCGACCTGCGCCCCAAGGGCATCATCCAGATGCTCGACCTGCTGCGCCCGATCTACGAGAAGACCGCGGCCTACGGCCACTTCGGCCGCGAAGAGCCCGAGTTCAGCTGGGAGAAGACCGACAAAGCTGCGGCGCTCCGCGCCGCAGCTGGCCTGTAAGGCCGCCGCGCGCAACGCGCGCGGTTTGCCGGTCTTCCGGCACAGGCTCATTTCGCGCCAGCGAAGTGAAGGGCCTCGAAGCCCGTGCCGCAGCCAGAAGAATGCCCGGCGCAGCCGCTGACTGAATGCCGCGGCCGTCCAGGCCGCGGCGACTGTTCATGCACGGCCCGCCGACAACCCACTCAAGACCGGCTGTCCCGCAGCCATCCCATCCAAGGGCGCCCCCAGGAGGTCGCCCTTTTTCCGTCCGGACTATTCGGTTCTGCAAAACACGAACGGCCCGGACCGATGGCGTAGGCTTCACTGTCGATCCGTCGTCCGATGAGCAACCCTCTCCGCAACGCCACCTTCCGCCAGCTCGCCGCCTTCAATGCGGTCGCGCGGCTCGGCAGCGTGTCGCGCGCCGCCGACGAGATGCACCTCACGCAGCCGGCGGTGTCGATCCAGCTCGGCATCCTGGAGGACGCAGCCGGCACGCCGCTGCTGCGACGCAGCGCGCGTGGCGTGAAGCTCACCGAGGCCGGCGAACTGCTGGCCGGCTATGCCAGCCGCATCCTCGACCTGTGGGGCGAGGCCGGCGACGCGATGGCCGCTCACTGCGGCGACATCGCCGGGCTGCTGCGCATCGGCGCGGTGACCACCGCCGAGTACCTGCTGCCGCCGCTGCTGCTGGAGTTCGTGCGCGAGCACCCGCAGGTGAAGGTGAAGCTGCAGATCGGCAACCGCGCCGACGTGGTGAATCAGCTCGCCGGACAGGACATCGACCTGGCGATCATGGGCCGCCCGCCGGCCGAGCTGAAGACCATCTCCGCGGCGTTCGCGAAGCACCCGATGGCCTTCGTCGCCGCGCCCTCGCACCCACTGATGACCACGCCCAAGCCCGGCCTCGCCGCGCTGAACCAGGCCAACCTGCTGGTGCGCGAGCGCGGTTCCGGCACGCGCACCACGGTCGAGCAGATGTTCAAGGACGCCGGCGTGTCGCTGACCATCGGCTCCGAGATGTCGAGCAACGAGGCGATCAAGCAGATGTGCGCGGCCGGTTTCGGCGTGGCCTTCCTGTCCTTGCACTCCTGCGTGCTGGAGCTCGAGACCGGCCTGCTGGCCATCCTGCCGATGCCGGACTGCCCGATCGAGCGCGACTGGCACGTGATGCACCTGGCCGGCCGGCCGGTGCCGGCCGCCGCCGCCGCCTTCGAGCAGTTCCTGCGCGTGCACGGCCAGGCGTGGATCCACTGGCGGCTGGAGCACATGCGGCGCAAGACTGCGGCGGCCGCCGCACCGGCCGTGACCGCCTCCGCAGAGCCGGCCGTCCCGGCGCGCAAGAAGGTGGTGCGCAGCGCGGCTTGAGACAGCCGGGCGCGCGTCGAGAGCCCTCACCCCGGCCCTCTCCCGCCAGCGGGAGAGGGAGGAACCCGCAGGTCTTGACAGCCCCCTCTCCCGCTGGCGGGAGAGGGTCGGGGTGAGGGTCCGCGCGCCGCCTCAGCCCTTTGCCGCGCTGATCGAGTCGGCCTTCGCGAGCAGCGCCTCGGCCATGCGGATGCTGGCGATGTCGATCAGTCGGCCGTCGAGCGAGACCGCGCCGCGGCCCTCCTTCGCGGCCTGCGCCATCGCCTCGAGGATGCGGCGTGCCTTGGTCACCTCGGCCTCGGACGGCGTGAACACACCGTTGGCCAGCTCGATCTGCGACGGGTGAATCGCCCACTTGCCCTCGTAGCCCAGCACCGCGGCACGGTTGGCGGCGGCCTTGTAGCCGTCCGGGTCGCCGAAGTCGCCGAACGGGCCGTCGATCGGTCGCAGGCCGTAGGCGCGGCAGGCCACCATCATGCGGGTCTGCGCGGCATGCCAGGGGTCGGTCCAGAACGCCTGGCGGTTCCCCTGCTCGTCCTTGTCGGTCAGCACCACCGAGTCCTTGTTGACGCCACCGATCACCGTGGTGCGGGCGCGCGTCGACGCGGCGTAGTCGGCCACGCCGAAGCTCATCGCCTCCAGCCGCTTGCTCGACTGCGCGATCGCCTCGACGTTGACCATGCCGAGTGCCGTCTCGATCAGCACCTCGAAGCCGATGCGCTTGCTGCGGCCCTTGGCGTTCTCGATCTGCGTGACCAGCATGTCGATCGCGTACACGTCGGCGGCGACGCCGGCCTTCGGGATCAGGATCATGTCGAGCCGCGGGCAGGCCTCGACGATATCGACGACGTCGCGGTACATGTAATGGGTGTCGAGGCCGTTGATGCGGATCATCATCGTCTTCGTGCCCCAGTCCACCTCGTTGAGGCCCTGGATGATGTTCTTGCGCGCCTGCGGCTTGTCGTCGGGCGCCACCGCGTCCTCGAGGTCGAGAAAGACGATGTCGGCGGCCGACGCGGCGGCCTTCTCGAACATCGCCGTGTTGGTGCCCGGCACGGCCAGCTCGGAGCGGTGCAGGCGCGGCGTGGCCTGGTCGATGATGGTGAAGCTCATGGCAGCAAGTCCTCGATGATGAAAAAAAGGGGAAATCGGAAAGCAGCGGCAGCACGCCCGGCCTGTCAGCCGGTGGCACCCAGGCCGGCGGCCGCGCAGTTGATCGACAGCAGGAAGGCGGTGCGCACGTCGTCGTCGCCGCCGTCGCGCAGCGCGCGCAGCAACTGCACCTGCTCGCGGCTGACCTGGTTCATGGTCTGCAGCCGGCGCGCAAGCCGGCGGCGCAGCTGCGGGAAGCGCTCGGCGACCTGCCCGCCGCCCGACACCTTCAGCACCATCTCGCAGGTGAGGCGGTACTCGCGCTCGATGGCCTGGAAGATCGGCTCGCGCACGGCCGGATCGGCCACCAGGCCGGCGAACTCGCGCGCGATGTCGAGGTCGACCGTCAGCAATGTCTTCTCCACCTCGTCGATCACGGTGCGGAACAGCCGGCCCTCGTGGAACATGCGCTGCAGCAGGTCGAGCCCGCGCGCCTTGCGCACCTCGACGAAGGCCGCCAGACCGCTGCCCAGGCCGTACCAGCCGGTCAGCATGTGGCGGTTCTGCGTCCACGCGAACACCCAGGGAATCGCGCGCAGGTCGGCCAGCGTGCGGGCCTGCGTGCGCCGTGCCGGCCGCGAGCCGATGTTGAGCATGGCCAGTTCCTCCAGCGGGCTGGAGCCCTGCAGGTAGGCGAGCAGGTGCTCCGACTCCATCAGCTGGCGGTAGGCCGTCCACGACACGCCGGAGATCGCCTCCATCGCCTCGTCGAACTCGTGCTTGGGCACCAGCGCCGCCTCACGCTCCGACAGCAGCACGTGCTGCAGCACCGACGACGTGAGCAGCTCGACCTGGTAGTGCGCCGTGCCGCGGTTGGCGTACTTGTACGACACCACCTCGCCCTGCTCGGTGCTGCGGAAGCCGCCACGGATCGAGCCCGCGGGCAGCGCCGCGATCGCGCGGCCGGTGGGCGCGCCGCCGCGGCTCACCGAACCGCCGCGGCCATGGAAGAAGGCGATCTTGACGCCGAGCTCCTCGCCCAGCCGCGTCATCGTCGCCTGCGCCTTGCTCAACTCCCAGTTGGCGGTGAAATAGCCGCCGTCCTTGTTGGAGTCGGAGTAGCCGATCATCACCTCCTGCACGTTGCCGTGCAGGCGCAGCGAGCGCTGCACCAGCGGCACCGCGAGCAGCTCCTTCAGGATGGCCGGGGCGCGCCGCAGGTCGGGAATGGTCTCGAGCAACGGCACCACCGGCAACGTGCAGCGCTCCACCGCCTGCGCGTCGTTGAACAGCCCGGCGTGCTTGGCCAGTAGGTAGACGCCCAGCACGTCGGTGGCGCTGTGGGTCATGCTGAGGATCAGCGTCCCGAAGGCCTCGCGGTCGACGCGGTCGCGCATCTCGGCGACCGTGCGGAAGGTGGCCAGCGTCTCCTGCGCCTCGGGCGTGAGGCCGGTGGTGGCGAGCGGCGCATCGCCGGCGCGGCGCGGCGCGGCCAGCTCGGTGAGCAGCCAGTCCTTCCAGTCGGCGCTGTCGCTGGGCGGCGGCTCGCTGTTGCGGGCGGCACGGTAGAGCTCGCCGAGCGTGGCGTTGATGCGGATCGTGTTCTCGCGGATGTCGAGCCGCACCGTCGCGAAGCGGAAGGTGCGCACCTCGCGCAGCAGCGGCGCGAGGAAGGTCTTCGCGAGCGGCTGGGCGCCGGTCTCGACCAGCGCACGGTGCATCAGCTCGATGTCGCCGATCAGTTGGTCGGCGTGTTCGTAGGGTGCGGCATCGCGTTCGGCGTCGGCCGGTTCGGGCTGCTCGCCGTTGCGCGCGATCGTCGCGTCGAGCCGCGCCAGCATGCCGGCGATGAACTGCCGGAACAACTCGCCGGGGTTGCGCGCGGCCACGCCGGCGCCGTCGGGCAGCGCGGCCAGCGCCGCGGCGACGGCGGTGCGGAAGTCCTCCGGCAACGCGGCGGCCCGCTCGCTGATGCTGAGGTTGCGTGCCAGGTCGGCCAGCCGGCTGCGGTAGCGGCGCAGGCTCGCCAGGCGCATCTGCCACAGCGTGTGGCGCGTGACCGTGCTGGTCACGAAGGGGTTGCCGTCGCGGTCGCCGCCGATCCACGAGCCGAAGCCGAACACCACCGGCAGCTCCAGCGTCTCGCCGGGGAACTGCTTCGCGAACGCGGCCTCGATGCGGCCGTAGAGTTGCGGCACGACGTCGAACAGGTTCTCGTCGAAGAAGTACAGGCCCCAGGCCACTTCCTGGTCGACCGTGGGCTTGTCGAGCTTCAGCTCGCCGGTGAGCCACAGCAGCTCGACCTCGTCGCTGATCGCGCGCGTCAGGTCCTCGCGCTCGCGGTTTGTCCAGCGCGGCGACTCCAGGTCGAACAGGCGCAGGTAGATGCGGCGGTGGCGTTCGAGCACCGTCACGCGCTTGGCCTCGGTCGGGTGCGCGGTGATGACCGGGCGGATGCGCAGGCTGCACAGCGCCTCGCGGATCTGCTTCGCATCGAGCCCGGCCTCGACGGCGGTGTGGAACACGTGCGCGAAGGTGCCGCGCACCTGCGCGTGGCCACGCTGGCGCTCGACCTCGCGACGGCGCCGCATGTCGCGGTTCTGCTCGGCGATCGCCAGCAGCTGGAACCAGATCGCCTGCGCCTGGATCGTGCGGGCCAGCAGGCGGGTGGACATGCGCTCCTGCGGCGCCTCGCCACGCAGCACACGCGCGACCTCGGGCTCGTAGCGCTCGATGACGCCGATCAGCGCCGCGCGCAGCAGCTCCGAGCGGGCCAGCGAGTCGGCGCGTTCGGCGCCGGCGGCCGACTCGTCGGGGTCCGCGAGGTCGGGGCGGGAACGTTCGCCCATCACTGCACGCGCGTCAACGCCTGCGCGACGGTCTTGCCCAGCTCGGCCGCGCTCGGCGACACCAGCAGGCCGTAGGAGCGCATGATCTCGGCCTTCTCGGCCGCCGTGTCGCCCACTGCGGAGATGATGGCGCCCGCATGGCCCATGCGGCGCCCCTTCGGCGCGGTGAGGCCGGCCACGTAGCCGACCACCGGCTTGCTCATGTGGGCCTTGACCCAGGCCGAGGCCTCGGCCTCCTGCGGGCCGCCGATCTCGCCGATCATGATGACGGCTTTGGTCTCCGGGTCTTGCTCGAAGCGCTCGAGGTGGTCGAGGAAGGAGCTGCCGTTGATCGGGTCGCCGCCGATGCCCACGCTGGTGGTCACGCCGATGCCCAGCGCCTTCATCTGCGCGGCAGCCTCGTAGCCCAGCGTGCCCGAACGCGACACGATGCCGACGTTGCCGCGCTGGTAGATGTTGCCCGGCATGATGCCCAGCATGGCCTTGCCGGCGCTGATGATGCCGGCGCAGTTGGGGCCGACGATGGTGGTGCGTTGGTCCTTCGCGTAGCGGCGCAGGTAGCGCTTGACGCGCATCATGTCCTGCGCAGGAATGCCATCGGTGATGATGCACACCAGCTTCAGGCCGGCGTCGGCCGCTTCCATCAGTGCGTCGGCGGCGAACGGCGGCGGCACGAACAGCAGGCTGGCCTCGGCGCCGGTGGCGTGCACCGCCTCCTTGACGGTGTTGAACACCGGCCGCTCCAGGTGGCGCTGGCCGCCCTTGCCGGGCGTCACGCCGCCGACCACGTTGGTGCCGTAGGCGATCATCTCCTTCGCGTGGAAGGTCGCCTTGTCGCCGGTGAAGCCCTGCACGATGACGGGGGTCTTCTCGTCGATCAGGATGCTCATGGGTGTCTCGCTTTCTAGTCGGTGAGGTTCGTCGGGCTCGATCAGGCCGGCACGTGATCGCGCGCGGCCTGCACGGCCTTCTGCGCGGCTTCGGCCAGCGAGTCGGCGGTGATGATGGGCAGGCCGCACTCGCGCACGATCTTCTGGCCCTCCTCCACGTTGGTGCCGGCCAGCCGCACGATCAGCGGCACGCGCAGGCCCTTTGCGGCCTGCACCACGCCCTGCGCCACCCAGTCGCAGCGGTTGATGCCGGCGAAGATGTTGACCAGGATCGCCTTGACGTTGCGGTCCGAGAGCACGAGGTTGAAGGCCTGCCCGACGCGCTCGGGCGAGGCCCCGCCACCGACGTCGAGGAAGTTCGCGGGCTCGCCGCCGGCGTACTTGATCATGTCCATCGTCGCCATCGCGAGACCGGCGCCGTTGATGATGCAGCCGATGTCGCCCTCTAGGCCCACGTAGTTCAGGCCGTGCTGGTTGGCGGTGGCCTCGCGCGGGTCCTCCTCGGCCACGTCGCGCATCTCGGCGATCTGGCGGCGGCGGAACAGCGCGTTGTCGTCGAAGCTCATCTTCGCGTCGAGCGCCAGCACGCGCTGGTCCTTGGTGACCACCAGGGGGTTGATCTCGACCATCGTCGCGTCGAGATCGCGGAAGGCGCGGTAGCAGCCCATGATGGCCGTGACCGCCTGGCTCACCTGCTTGATGTTGAGACCCAGGCCGAAGGCGATCTCTCGCGCCTGGAAGGGCTGCAGGCCGACCGCCGGCTCGACCTCGATCTGCAGGATCGACTCGGGCTTGTCGTGCGCGATCTCCTCGATCTCCATGCCGCCGTTGGCCGACGCGATGACGCGGATGCGCTCGATCTTGCGGTCCAGCACGAAGCCGAGGTAGAGCTCGCGCTCGAAGGGCTCGGCCTGCTCGACGTAGAGGCGGTTCACCACCTTGCCGGCCGGGCCGGTCTGGTTGGTCACCAGCGTCGCGCCGAGCATCGCCTTGGCGGCGGCGGCGACTTCCTGGTAGGTGCGGCACAGCTTCACGCCGCCGGCCTTGCCGCGGCCGCCGGAGTGGATCTGCGCCTTCACGGCCCAGTGCCAGCCGCCGAGTTCGGTGGCGGCATAGACGGCCTGGTCGGCGCTGTAGGCCACGCTGCCGCGCGGCACCGGCACGCCGAAGCCGGCGAGCAGTTCCTTGGCCTGGTATTCATGAATGTCCATCGTCGGTCTCCTGTGGGTTCTGTGGAATGCGGTGGTGCGGCGGTGCCCGGCCTCAGCCGAGCTTGCCCTTGACGGTGTCGTGCACGCGCTCGGAGAGCGGCCCGCACTCGGCGAGCAGGCCCTGCAGCTCGGTCAGCGCGCGGTCGGCCCAGGCGCGGTCCTTGATCTGCGGCGCGTTGATGTGCACGTTGAGCGCGGCGCTGCGCAGCGCGGCCCAGGCCGCGACCACGCCGACGCCGACGTCGCTGATGACATTGAGATTGCCGTGCGCGACGGCGCGCTCGGTCAGACGCACCGCCTCTGCGCAGGCGCGTGCGCAGGCCAGCGGCGCCTCGGTGGCGAGCTTCAGACCGACCTGGATGGCGGCGCTGCGCGCGGCCTTCTCGTCGTCGCTCGCCTTCGGCAGCTTGTAGGCGGCCATCAGCGTGTCGAAGGCCGCCACGTCCTCGGCCACCATGCCGGTCAGGCGGACGCGCAGCGCCTCCGACTCGGCCAGCAGCTCGCGCATCTCGGTCTCGACGGCCTCGTAGCCCTTCTTGCCGATGGTCAGGTTGGCCACCATCGATACCAGCGCAGCGCCCATCGCGCCCATGATCGCGGCGGCACTGCCGCCGCCGGGCGTGGCGTTGCCGCTGGCCAGTGCGTCGAGAAATTTGCTTGTCGTCAGATCGTCGATCACGTTCCTGTCTCCTTCACACACCCATCCGCATCTCACGACCCACCGAGTGGCCGCCGCGGGTCCGGCTCCGCCGGCCCGCCAGCGGCGCCCCCTGGGGGGAGCGGCGCAGCCGCAACGGGGGGGTCGTCATCTACCCCACCATGGTTTTCGCAATGGCGTAGATCTCCTCGCCATCGAGCACCAGGTCCTGCTGCTCGAACATCCTGGCGATGCAGGCGCGGTGCAGCGCGATCTTCAGTGCGCCGAAGCCGATGGCGCCGAACACCGTCTTGCCGTGGCGCTGTGCGCCCTTGTCCATCATGTCGATGCCCTCGATGCCCAGCGTGGGCGTGGCGTTGGCGTCCGACAGCAGCTCGAGCTGCGGGTGGTCCTTCCACGCGGCCTCGTCGAGCAGCGCGACACCGGCCGCGCCGGTGGCGAATACCAGGTTCGCGCCCTCGATGGCGCGCGCCCGGGCGGCGTTGTCGGCCGCCTCGATCGCGTCGACCTCGATCTTGAAGCGCTCGGCGATGGCTTGCGCCGCCGCCTGTGCCCGCGCCAGCGTGCGGCTGGTGATCGCCACGCGCGCGCCCTCCTTCGCCAGCATCACCGCAGCGCGCTGGCCCACCGGCCCGGTGCCGGCCAGCACCACGGCGCGCTTGCCGGCCAGCGAGCGGCCGTGCGCCAGCCAGGCCACGCCAGCCGCCGCGGTGGTGTTCGAGCCGTTGCTGTCGAGCATCACCGAGACGCGGAAGTTGGCGAAGAACTTCTTGCGCACCGCCTTGAACAGCGCCTCGCCGTCGGCCATGTTGGAGCCGCCGACGAAGATCGCGGTGTTCTTCTTGTCCTTCGGCGCGCGCGTGAAGATCGCGCCGTCGACGAGCCCGCCCACGTTGGCCGGCGTGATGCCGCCATAGGCCGTGACGTGATCGGCGCCGCCGTCGTAGGCGACGACGTTGTCGAACACCGCCGGGTGGGGGTCGGTGTCGAATTGGTACAGCAGTTTCTTCATCGCCGGCTCCTCAGGTCACCAGATGCTGCGGTTGGCCTTCGGCCCACCGATCGATGTTGTCGATGAGCTGGTCGGCCAGGAACTGCATCGCGCCGTCCGAGGCCCAGGCCACGTGCGGGGTGAGGATGAAGTTCGGGCGCCGCACGTCCAGCAGCGGGTGGCCGTTCTTCGGCGGCTCGGTGGTGAGCACGTCGAAGCCGGCGCCGGCGATCAGGCCTTCGTCCAGCGCCTGGATCAACGCTGCCTCGTCGACCAGTCCGCCGCGCGAGGTGTTGATCAGCAGCGCATTGCGCTTCATGCGGCGCATCTGCTCCAGCCCGATCAGGTTGCGCGTCGACGGCGTCAGCGGGCAGTGCATCGAGATCACGTCGCTCTCGGCGAGCACCTGCTCGAAGGGCGTGAACTCGACGCCCGGCATCTTCGGCGGCTCGTGGTCGGCGAAGATCACCTTCATGCCGAAGCCGCGCGCGATGGCCGCGGTGCCCTGCCCGATCGCGCCTTCGCCGATGATGCCCAGCGTGGCGCCGTGCAGGTCGCCGATGTCGTGTGTGAAGAAGCAGAACTGGTCCGACTTCTGCCACACGCCGGCTTCCACGTCCTGCCGGTAGGCCAGGATGTTGCGGCGCAGCGCCAGGATCAGCGCGAAGGCATGCTCCGGCACCGTGTGCACCGCGTAGTTGCGGATGTTGGCGACCGCGATGCCGTGCTCCTTGCAGTAGGGCACGTCGATTACGTCGTAGCCGGTGGCGGCCACCGCGATCATCTTCAGCTGCGGCAGCTGCTTCAGCGTCTCGGCCCGCAGCGGCACCTTGTTGGTGATCGCCACGGTCGCGCCCTGCAGCTTCGCCACCACCTCGTCGACCGAGGTCTTGGCGTGCTCCACATAGCGCTCGGCCTGCGCCGGCTTTCGGACCTTCGCCTTCAGCGATTCACGGTCCAGGAACACCACGGAATGGCTCATGTCAGTCTCCATCGTTCTTCATCACCACCCACTCACCCAACCACTGCCCAGCCGCGCGGCCGCCGCGGATCCGGCTCCGCCGGTCCGCCAGCGGCGCCCCCTCGAGGGGGAGCGCCGCTGGCGCAACGGGGGTGGGCGTCATCCACAACGGGGGTGGGCCAATCAATGCGCGCCTTCTGTCGACCCCATCGACTGCGAGGCATACACCACCTCGCTGCGGGCGACCTTCTTCTTGGGCACGTTGTCGTGGGTGCGGAAGTACTTCTGCGCTGCGGCCACGCCCGAGCCCGGCTCGATCTTGATGCCCACGTCGAGCATGGACATCTCGGCGCCGGCCAGCGCACCCAGCACCATCAGCTCGTTCAGGTCGCCCAGGTGGCCGATGCGGAACACCTTGCCGGCCACCTTGCTCAGGCCCGCGCCCAGCGACAGGTTGTAGCGGCGGAAGGCCACGTCGATCACGTGCGCGCCGTTGATGCCCTCGGGCACCACGATCGCCGACACGGTGTCGGAGTACCACTTCGGCTCCTTCGCGCACAGGCCGAGCTTCCAGCCGTCCAGCACCGCGGCACGCACGCCGGAGGCCAGGTAGGTGTGGCGCCAGAAGATGTTCTCCAGGCCCTCTTCCTTGATCATCGTCAGCGATTCGCGCAGACCGTAGAGCATCGGCAGCGCCGGCGTGTACGGGAAGTAGCCGGTGGCGTTGGCCTTGATCATGTCGCCGAAGTCGAAGAAGCAGCGCGGCGCCGTCGAGGACTCGCGCGCCTTCAGCGCCTTCTCGCTGGCGCACACGATGCCCAGGCCGGCCGGCAGCATCAGGCCCTTCTGCGAGCCGCTGACGCAGATGTCCACGCCCCACTCGTCCATGCGGAAGTCGATGCTGCCCAGCGAGCTGACCGCGTCGACCAGCAGCAGCGCCGGGTGCTTGGCGTCATCGAGGGCCTTGCGCACGCCGGCGATGTCGCTGGTCACGCCGGTGGCGGTCTCGTTGTGGGTGGCGATCACCGCCTTGATCTTGTGGCCCTTGTCTTTCGAGAGGATCTCGGCGTACTTCTCGACCGGCACGCCCTCGCCCCACTCGCACTCGACCGTCTCCACCTGGAAGCCCAGGCGCGTGATCATGTCGATCCAGAGGTGGCTGAACTGGCCGAAGCGCGAGGCCAGCACCAGGTCGCCGGGCGACAGCGTGTTGGTGAGCGCGGCTTCCCAGCCGCCGGTGCCGGTGGCGGGGAAGATGATCGGCGTGCCGGTGGTGGTCTTGAAGACCGCCTTCAGGTCCTCGAGCACGCTCTTGGTCAGGTCGGGGAACTTGGACGAGCGATGGTCTTCCATCGACACGACCATTGCGCGCTGCACACGCTCGGGCACGTTGGTGGGTCCGGGAACGAACAGGAAATTGCGGCCAGCCATGAGGGTCTCCTTGGTTGCTGTGATTCGGAATCGGTGGAAAGTCGAAGTGCGGGGGTGTGCGCGCGGTCAGAGGCCGTGGACGTCGGCGCCGTAGACCGGGAATCGCCGGCACAGCGCAGTGACCTCGGCGGCGACGCGCGCGATGACGGCATCGTTTTCGGGTGCCTCCAGCACGTCGGCCATCAGGTTCGCGATCGCGGTGGCTTCGGTCGTGCCGAAGCCGCGCGTCGTCATCGCCGGGGCGCCGATGCGGATGCCGCTGGTGACGAAGGGCTTCTCGGGGTCGTTGGGGATCGCGTTCTTGTTCACGGTCATGTGCGCGCGGCCGAGCACGGCCTCGGCGGCCTTGCCGGTGATCTTCTTGGCGCGCAGGTCGAGCAGGAACACGTGGCTCTCCGTACCGCCCGAGACGATGCGCAGGCCGCGCTCGGTGAGCGTCTTCGCCATCGCCTTGGCGTTGGACTTGACCTGCTGCTGGTAGGTCTTGAACGCCGGCGAGGCGGCCTCCTTGAAGGCCAGCGCCTTGGCGGCGATCACGTGCATCAGCGGGCCGCCCTGGATGCCGGGGAAGATCATCGAGTTGAGCGGCTTCTCGAACTCGGCGCTCGACAGGATCAGGCCGCCGCGCGGGCCGCGCAGCGTCTTGTGGGTGGTCGAGGTCACGAAGTGCGCGATGCCGACCGGGTTGGGGTATTCACCCGCGGCGATCAGCCCCGCGTAGTGCGCCATGTCGACCAGCAGGTAGGCGCCGTGGCGGTCGGCGATGTCGCGCAGGCGCTGCCAGTCGATCACCAGCGAGTAGGCCGACGCGCCGGCGACGATCATCTTCGGCTTGTGGGTCGCCGCCAGTTCGGCCACCTGGGCGTAGTCGATCGTCTCGGTCTCCGGCTCCAGGCCGTAGGACACCGCCTTGTAGAGCTTGCCGCTGAAGCTGACGCTCGCGCCGTGGGTCAGGTGGCCGCCGTGGGCCAGCGACATGCCCAGGATGGTGTCGCCGGGCTGCAGCATCGCCATGTAGACGGCGGCATTGGCCTGCGAGCCTGAATGTGGCTGCACGTTTGCATATTCGGCACCGAACAAGGCCTTCGCGCGGTCGATCGCCAGCTGCTCGGCGACGTCGACGTGCTCGCAGCCGCCGTAGTAGCGCTTTCCGGGATAACCCTCGGCGTACTTGTTCGTCAGCACCGAGCCCTGCACCCGCATCACGCTGGGGCTGACGTAGTTCTCGGAGGCGATCAGCTCGACGTGGTCTTCCTGGCGTTGCAGCTCGTTCTGCATCGCAGTCCACAGCTCGGGATCGGTATCGGCAATGCGCAGGGAAGGATCGAACACGGTGGGCTCCAGACGGGTTGATTCGGAGGTCCGTTGCGACTTTGGGGGCCGCTGCAGACCGTGAAGAAAGTCTAGGAGCGGGTGGTCGAAATGACTCATTAGTCTTTTTGGCCGACCGGCTCAGAAAGACCAATGACCGGCGCCGCACACCGCGCCTAACATCGTTCGCAACCCGTCCGGTGCGAAACCGGTCTGTTGAAATCGCTCCACCGCAACCACCGACCACCGGTCGCACAGAGACATGTCTTCCCAGGGTTCCGACCTGCTTCGCCGGATGTTCGATGCCGCGGTCGCGGCGGCCGCGCCCTCGCGCTGCCTGGGCGCCCATCTGCCTCCGCTGCCGCGCGGCCGCACGCTGGTGATCGGTGCCGGCAAGGCCGCCGCGTCGATGGCCCAGGCGCTGGAGGCGCAGTGGCCCGGTGAGCTGTCGGGCATGGTGGTCACGCGCTACGGCCACCGCGTTCCGACGCAGCGCATCGAGGTCGTCGAGGCCGCCCATCCGGTGCCCGACGCCGCTGGCCGCGCCGCCGCAGGCCGCATGCTGCAGAGGGTGCAGGGCCTGCACGAGGACGACCTGGTGATCTGCCTGATCTCTGGCGGCGGCTCGTCGCTGCTGGCGCTGCCGGCCGAGGGCCTGACGCTCGAGGACAAGCAGGCGGTGAACCGCGCGTTGCTGAAGTCGGGCGCCAACATCACCGAGATGAACTGCGTACGCAAGCACCTGTCGGCCATCAAGGGCGGCCGCCTCGCCGCCGCCTGCGCGCCGGCCCAGGTGCTGACGCTGACGATCTCCGACGTGCCGGGCGACGACCCCTCGGTGATCGCCTCCGGCCCGACGGTGGCCGATGCGACGACCTGCGCCGATGCGCTGGCGATCCTGGCCAAATATGCGATCACCGAGCCGAAAGCGGCGATCGACCACATCCGCCGCGGCCACGACGAGACGCCCAAGCCGGGCGATCCCCGCCTGGCCCGTGCCCGCCAGGTGATGGTGGCGACACCGCAGATGTCGCTCGAGGCCGCGGCCGGCGTGGCGCGCGCGGCCGGCATCCACCCGGTCATCCTGGGCAACGCCCTGGAGGGCGAGGCCCGCGAGATGGCGCTGGTACATGCCGGCATCGCACGCCAGGTGGCCGAGCACGGCCAGCCCGGCAAGACGCCCTGCGTGCTGCTGTCCGGCGGCGAAGGCACGGTCACCGTGCGTGGCCAGGGCCGCGGCGGGCGCAACGCCGAGTTCCTGCTGGCGCTGGCGGTGGCGCTCGACGGCCACCCGCGCATGCACGCGATCGCCTGCGACACCGACGGCATCGACGGCACCGAGGACAACGCCGGCGCCCTGCTCGCCCCCGAAACGCTGGCCCGCGCGCGTGCGCTGGGCCTGCATGCGCCGGCCTTCCTGGCCAACAACGACGGCTACAGCTACTTCTCGGCGCTCGGCGACCTGGTGATGACCGGCCCGACGATGACCAACGTGAACGACTTCCGCGCGATCCTGATCGAGTGACGCGACGACAGGCTCGCCTCCGCTTTCCTTCCATCCAACCCGCACAAGACGAGAGAGAGAGAGACAAGATGGCCTCCGACATCGAAATCGCCCAGAAAGCCACCCTCCAGCGCATCACCCAGGTGGCGAGCGACAAGCTCGGCATCGCCGACGAGCACCTGGAGCCCTACGGCCACTACAAGGCCAAGCTCTCGCTCGACTACGTCGATTCGCTGAAGGACCGCCCGAACGGCAAGCTGATCCTCGTCACCGCGATCAGCCCGACGCCGGCCGGCGAAGGCAAGACCACCACCACCGTGGGCCTGGGCGACGCGCTCAACCGCATCGGCAAGAAGGCGCTGGTCTGCCTGCGCGAGCCCTCGCTGGGCCCGGTGTTCGGCATGAAGGGCGGCGCGGCCGGCGGCGGCCATGCGCAGGTGGTGCCGATGGAGGACATCAACCTGCACTTCACCGGCGACTTCAACGCGATCCAGCTGGCCAACAACCTGCTGGCCGCGATGATCGACAACCACATCCACCACGGCAACGAGCTCGACATCGACGTGCGGCGCATCACCTGGAAGCGCGTGCTCGACATGAACGACCGCGCGCTGCGCGACATCACCTGCTCGCTCGGCGGCCCCGGCAACGGCTACCCGCGCGAGGACGGCTTCGACATCGTCGTGGCCTCGGAGGTGATGGCGATCTTCTGCCTCGCCACGTCGATCAAGGACCTGAAGGAGCGCCTGGGCAACATCGTCATCGGCTACACCCGCCAGCAGAAGCCGGTGACGGCGCGCGACCTGAAGGCGCATGGCGCGATGACCGTGCTGCTGAAGGACGCGCTCAAGCCCAACCTGGTGCAGACGCTGGAGAACAACCCGGCCATCCTGCACGGCGGCCCGTTCGCCAACATCGCCCACGGCTGCAACTCGGTGATCGCCACCCAGACCAGCCTGAAGCTGGCCGACTACGTGGTCACCGAGGCCGGCTTCGGCGCCGACCTTGGGGCCGAGAAGTTCATCGACATCAAGTGCCGCAAGTCGGGCCTGCGCCCGGACGCGGTGGTGCTGGTGGCCACCATCCGCGCGCTCAAGTTCCATGGCGGCGTCGACGTGAAGGAGCTCAACACCGAGAACCTCGATGCGCTGGAGAAGGGCATCGCCAACATCGAGCGCCACGTCGCCAACATCCGCGAGCACTACGGCCTGCCCTGCGTGGTGTCGATCAACAACTTCACCTTCGACACACCGGCCGAGCTGAAACTGCTGCAGGACCGCATGGCGAAGCACGAGGTGCCGGTGATCGTGGCGCGCCACTGGGCCGAGGGCGGCAAGGGCGCCGAGGACGTGGCGCGTGCGGTGGTCGAGATCGTCGAGAAGGGCCAGAGCGGCGCCGCGGGCTTCAAGTTCGTCTACGACGAGTCGCTGCCGCTGATGGACAAGATCACCGCGATCGCCACCAAGATCTACGGCGCGGCCAAGGTCAACGCCAGCGCCAAGGTGGCCGGCGAGATCAAGAAGCTGCAGGACGCCGGCTACGGCCACTACCCGGTGTGCGTGGCCAAGACCCAGTACTCGTTCTCGACCAACCCCAATGCGCGCGGCGCACCGTCGGGCCACACGATCGACATCCGCGAGGTGCGCCTGGCCGCCGGCGCCGAGTTCATCGTGATGATCTGCGGCGACGTGATGACGATGCCCGGCCTGCCCAAGGTGCCGTCGGCCGAGAAGATCGATCTCGGCGACGACGGCAAGGTCGTCGGCCTGTTCTGACCGGCCCCCACCGCCCGGAGCTACCGCCATGCTTGCCCCCCTGCGCGCCGACGCCGCGCCTGCACTGCGCGTGCGCCGCCCACGCCAGGACGCCGACCTCGCCGCCTGGCTGGCCCACGCCGATGCGCTGCACGCGCAGACCATCGACATGGGGCTGGAGCGCGTCGTCAAGGTGCGCGACGCGCTGGGCCTGAAGCCCGGCTTCCCGCTGATCACCGTGGCCGGCACCAACGGCAAGGGCTCGACCTGCGCGCTGCTCGCGTCGGTGCTGGGCGCCGCGGGCTACCGCGTCGGCGTCTACAGCTCGCCGCACCTGCTGCGCTACAACGAGCGCGTGCGCATCGACGGCGCGCCGGTCGGCGACGCGGCGCTGTGCGCGGCCTATGCGCGGGTCGAGGGCGCGCGCGGCCACACGCCGCTCACGCCCTTCGAGTTCGGCACGCTGGCGGCGATGTGCGTGTTCGCCGAGGCCGACCTCGACGCCGCGGTACTGGAGGTGGGGCTGGGCGGCCGGCTCGATGCGGTGAACGCCTTCGACGCCGACTGCGCCATCGTCACCAGCATCGGCATCGACCACGTCGACTACCTCGGCCCGACGCGCGAGAGCATCGCGGTCGAGAAATCCGGCGTGTTCCGCGCCGGCCGGCCGGCGATCTGCGCCGACCCCGAGCCGCCGGTCACGATCGCGCAGGAGGCCAAGCGCCTCGGCGCGCGGCTGCTGCAGAGCGGCCGCGACTACCGCGTGCGCCGCGACCCGGGCGACACCTGGACGCTGATCCGCCGCAGCGGCGAGCTCACGGGCCTGCCGTTGCCGGCGCTGGCCGGCGACGTGCAACTGCACAACGCCGGCGCCTGCCTGATGGCGCTGGAGACGCTGGCCCGCATCCTGCCGGTGGACGCCGCGCAGATCCACCGCGGCCTGCAGCAGGTGCAGCTGATCGGCCGCTTCCAGCGCTGGCGGCGCCAACCCGGTGCCCCCGAGGTGCTGCTCGACGTGGCGCACAACCCGCACGCCGCGCAGCGGCTGGCGGTGACGCTGGCCCAGCACCCGGTGCGCGGCCGCACGCTCGCGGTGTTCGCGATGCTGCGAGACAAGGACATCGCCGGCACCGCACAGGCGCTGCGCGACGGCGTCGACGCCTGGTTCGTCGCCGGCATCGCCGAGCGGCGCGGCGCCTCGGCCGCCGACATGGCCGCGGCACTGGACGCCGCGCAGGTGCAGCGCACGGTGCACCTGTGCGCGTCGCCGCTCGACGCCTACCGCGACGCGGTCGCCGCGGCCGGGCCGGACGACCGCGTGCTGGTGTGCGGCTCCTTCTCGACCGTGGCCGCGGTGCTGCGCGAGCTCGAGGCGGAGGCGACGGCGGGCGGGTGATGCCGCGTGGCGGTTCGGGCGTGCCCGCAGCGCCGCATCGAGGACATGAACCTCGCCGATCGACCTACAAGCCGTAGCGCATTCGCCAGCCCGTGGGCACGCAGGCATCGACGACCAGCGCGACGAGCATCGACGCCCCGAGCAGCGGATAGATCAGCCCGAGCAGCAGCGCAACCGCGATCGCGCCGGCGGCCGCTCGGTCGCCCGCCTTGCGCGGCGGTGCCGCCAGCCGGCCGCGCGGGCGGCGCTTCCACCACATCACCACGGCCGATGCCGCCAGGGCCACGATGGCCAGGCAGGCGGCCAGCATCACCAGCTGGTTGATCCAGCCGAACTGGCGCCCCGTGTGGAGGCTGATGCCCCATTCGGTCGCGCGGCCGACGATGCCGTAGTCGGCGTAGCGGATGTCGGCGAGCACGGCGCCCGAGTAGCGGTCGAGATGCACCACGCGCACGTCCCGGACGTCGTCCGGGAAGCGCATCGCGGTGTACGCGCCGCCCGGACCGTCGGGCAGGCGCACCGGCGTGCCGGCCGGCACACCCAGCTGCGCAAGGATCTGCAGCGCCGGGTCCAGCCCCAGCACCTCGGCCTGCGAGGCCTTCGCTGCAGACTCCGCCACCTGCGTCGCGAGCGCGTCGTGAGGCCCGCCGCCGTGCTCGCCGTGATGAGGTGCGCCGGGGTGGCGAGGCGGCTCCGACGAACGCGGCGGCGGCACCTGGCCCACGCCCCAGGGCACCGCCTGCAGGCCGGCCAGCGGCGGCAGCACGGACGGCGGTGCCGGGCCCCAAACGGACTTCGGCACGCCCAGGCCCCATTCGGCGCTCAGGCGGCCGAACTGCTGGCCCCAGAACGCCGACCACGGCATGCCCGTCACGGCCAGGAACACGATCGCGACGGCGGCGACGATCCCGGTCACCGCGTGCACATCGCGCCACCAGAGGCGCTGCGCCGGACGCTCGCGCACGGTGTAGACGCCGCCCGAGCGCCCGCGCGGCCACCACAGGAACACGCCGGACACGACGAGCACCAGCGCCCAGCCGGCCACGATCTCGATCCAGTGGTTGGCCACCGGACCGACGATCGCCAGCGAGTGGATGCGCTTGACGACCTCCATCAGCCGGCGGTCGTCGCGCAGCCTGCCCAGCACCCGGCCGTCGGCCGGGTCGAGGTAGACCGCGACCACGCCCTCGGCCGTGCGGACGCCCACCTCGGCGCTGCGGCCCGGCCGGGCCGGCGCGACATAGCGCACCGCGACGCCGGGTTCGGCCGCGAGGGCCTTTTCGACCAGTGCCGACGCCGCCAGCCCCGGCGCGGGCCCGGCCTCGACGACGCGCAGCCGTGCATAGAGCAACGACTCGATCGGGTCCTTGAACAGGTACAGCGCGCCGGTCGTCGCCAGCAACGCCAGGAAGGGCAGGCAGACCAGCCCGGCGTAGAAGTGCCAGCGCCAGACGCGCCGGTACAGCGCGGACTCGGAGGCCGCGACGGCGGCCGCTGCGGGGATCACGTCGCTCATGGCCGCCTCAGAACCTGAAGCGCGCACCGACGTACACCGAGCGTGGCTCACCGGGTGTGAGGATGGCCGCATCGGGCGCGGCCGCGTCCTGCACGCTGAACAGCGAGACGTAGTTCCGGTTCGCGAGGTTGCGGGCCTCGGCGTAGAGCTCCCAGTGATCGCGGGTCAGGCCGGCGCGCAGGCCCCACAGGGTGTAGCGGTCGACCGTGTAGGTGTTGGCGAAGTCCGCGTACCGGCGCCCCACGACATCGAAGGTCGGCCCGGCGAAGAAGCCGCTCGCATGGCGGTAGAGCAGTTCGCCGCGGACCGCATAGGTGGGCGCGGCGGGCAGCCGGTTGTTGCCGTAGCCCGCGTCGTCCTTGAAGCGGAAGTGGTTGACCGTGAGATTGACCAGCGGCTCGATGCGGTGGGCTCCGGCGTCGTCGACAGCCAGGCTGGCGCCCAGCAGGGCCTCGATGCCGGCGTGGACCGTGCCGTCGACGTTGGTCGACAGGCTGACGCCGGGCACCGGGGCGCGCGACAGGATCTCGTCGCGCAGTCGCGCGTAGTAGACGGCGACGTCCCAGTGCCATTGGCTGCGGCCCGCGTCGTGCGTGCCGCGCGTGCCGACTTCCAGCACCGTGCCCTTCATCGCATCCAGCGTCGACTGGTCGCCGCGCACGTCGTCCTCCAGCTCGTAGAGCGTGGGGGCTTCGTACAGGCGGCTCAGGTTGGCGAACAGCTGGACGGTCGGCGCCAGCTGGTGGATCAGGCCCACACGCGGGTTGATGCTGTGGTAGCCGGCCTCAGGATTGCGCAGCGCCCCACTGGACACCGTGACGTTGCGGATCTCGCGGCGGGACGACACGGCCTGCGCGCCGTAGACCGCGGTCCAGTCCGGCGCGAACTGCCAGCGGTCCATCACGAACAGCTCCAGGCTGTCGGCCCGGTTGTCGACCTGCGTCGACAGCGTCGCGGCGCCGCCGGGCTCGTATCCGTAGTTCCCGCCTTTCACGGTGGTGAGGCCCGCGTTCAGGCCGACCAGCAGGTCGTGCTCGCCGATGCGACGCTGGTAGCGCAGCGTGCCGCCGAGGTTGCGCTGCTCGGTGTCGATCAACAGGCTGAAGAACGGCGGCGCGTAGACGATCGGGTGGTCGAGCTGCTGCTCCTCGTACGACAGGCCGGCCGTGAGGCTGCTGTTCGCGTCGATGTCCCAGGTCGTCTTGTTGGCGAGGCGCCAGGTCTTCACGTTGTACTGGTAGTCGCCGGCCAGTGCGGCGGCCTGGGCCTGGCGCGGGTTCGCACGCCATTCGTCGCGTGTCAGTGCGCCCGGCAATTGCTGGTCGTTGTCGATCGCGGTGGCGTAGAAACGCGTCCTCACGGCATCGCCGAGCTGCCAGCCGGCATTGGCGTAGAGGCCGCTGCGCTCCTGGTGGTGGTGCTCGCGGTAGCCGTCGCTGCGCTTGCCTTCGGCGGTGACCAGCGCATCGAACGCGCCTGCCACCGCGCCCAGCGTGACCCGGGCCTGCCGCTGGCCGTGGCTGCCGCCGTTGAGCAGCAGCTCGTTCGGCGCACCGTCGCGCGCCGTGGGCGTGATGAAGTCGATCGCACCGCCGAGCGTGCTGGCGCCATAGGTGAGCGCGTTCGCGCCGCGCGCCACGATGGCGTAGCGCGCCGACAGCGGGTCGACATCGCGGTTGTGGTTGTTGCCGTCGGCGGCGGTCACCGGCAGGCCGTCCTGCAGCAGCTTGATGCCGTTGCCGTCGTAGTTGGTGGCGTCGAGGTTGGAGCCGCGGCTGGAGAGGAAGGACGAGTCACCCGTCGAGCCGTTCGCGGCCCACACGCCGGGCACGTAGCGCAGCATGTCGGCCAGGCTGGTGACGTTGCGCTGGCGCAGGGTTTCGCCGTCGACCAGCGTCACGCCGCCGGGCGTGACGGCCTGCTCCGCCGTCAGCGCTTGCCTGACCTGATCGGGTACTCGCTCGGCGGTGATGACGATGGGCGGCAGTTGCGCCTCTTGCGGGCTCTGGGCCTGCGCGATCGCGCACGGGCCGAGGACGAGCGCGGACAGGACCGCAGGTGATCTTGAAAGCATGGTGAGAAGTTCCGGAAGCTGAGTCGGCGCTGCCGCCGGCCGGGCCGGCGTCGGGCGCGCGTCGTTCGACACGCCGTCGCCGCGCCCTGGGCGGGCCGCAGCGCGAACCGATGCGCACGGAAGCACCGTGTCGATCGGAATGGCGTGGGAGCGTGCGGGGCGACGTCGGAGGCAGCCCGACGCGCCGGTGTCTCAGGCGTGCGCCGGAGGGCCGTGCGAAGGGGGCGTCAGCGCCTGTTCACGCGTGCGCGGCGCGAGGCGCTGGCGCGTCGGCGCGGGCTCGATACCGGCCGCGCGCAGCGCCACCGTGTTCGCGACGGGAGTCGTCGGTGGCGCGGTCCCGGTCGCGCAAAGCTGCGCGCACGAGAGGTGATCGGGATGCAGCCCCTCCAGCCCGAGCCCCTCGCGGATCTCGGCGGGCAACTCGGCCGCGATCGCGAGTGCGCCGGAAGGATCGCCGCACCACCCCAGCAGCTGGGCGCGAGGCGAGGACATGATCGCCGCGTGCGCCACCGGCAGGCAGAGCTGCGCGAACCAGGCCAGCAGGACCAGGACGAGAGCGGAGCGCAGACGGACGGCGGAGGTACGCATGGACCACGGAATTGTAGTGTCCGCATCCAGCGCCGCGACGTCGCGAACCCGGGCCCGCGAACGGACGATGCGACCCGGCTCGATCGCATCGCCACCGGGCCGGCACATGCGCCATCTCGGTGCTGCGGCAGCGTCCTACGTGGCCGCGGCAACGCGTCCGATGGTTCTGAAGGCCACACGAGGATGAAATCACGGCCATGTCTTCCTCGTCGACCACCATGCCGCTTTCCGCCCTCCTCAAGCCGTTTCGGCTCTCCTCGCGGCGCGGCGTCGAGCGCGCCTTCCGGGTCGACTGCGAGCTGACCTACGAGGTCGATGCGCCGTCCGACTTCGTGTTCCTGGTGCACGCGCTGAAGGATGCCGAGCAGCACATCGTCGGCGAATCGATCGACTTCCACAGCGACGCCGCCTTCCACGTCTTCGCCGACCCCACGCAGGGACACCGCTTCACGCGCGTGCACGTCGAGGCCGGGCGCTTCACACTGCTGTACCGGGCGCTGGTGAAGAAGCGGCCGTTCACGCGCGATCTGCATGCGCCCGAGCACCCGATCCACGAGCTGCCCGACCACGTGCTGCACAACCTGGCGCCCACGCGCTACTGCGAGTCCGACCTGCTGGGCCGCACCGCCTACAAGCTGTTCGGCCACCTGAGGCCCGGTCATGCGCGCGTGCAGGCGATCGCCGACTGGATCCACGACAACGTCGATTACACGGTCGGCTCGACCGGGCCGACCACCACGGCGCGCGAGGTGTTCGTGCAGAGAGCCGGTGTGTGCCGCGACTTCGCGCACCTCGGCGTCACCTTCTGTCGTGCGCTCAACATCCCGGCGCGGCTGGCCGTGGGCTATGCGCGTTTCGACGATCCGCCACCCGATTTTCACGCGGTGTTCGAGGCCTGGCTGGGCGGGCGTTGGGTGCTGTTCGACGCGACCCGGATGTCGCCGGTGGACGAACTGATCCGCATCGCCAGCGGCCGCGACGCCAAGGACGTGGCCTTCGCCACGCTGTTCGGCCCGGCCCGCATGCTGAGCATGAACCCGACGATCGAGGCCATCGGCCCGCAGCAACTGGAGCTCGCCGCCTCGGGCGCCTGATCGCCCGCGCGTCGCCGCGAACGCCCGTTCCTCTGGCAGCATCGGCGCATGTCGCCGAACGCCGCCAGTCTGTCGCTCAAGGGTCTTTGGATCTACACCGTCGCCATGATGGTGCTGCTGATCTGGTCGGGCATCGCGCCCTACGAGCGGAGCACCTGGTTGATGGAGGTGGCGCCGGTGCTGATCGCACTGCCGCTGCTGCTGGCCACGCACCGGCGCTTCCCGCTCACGCCACTGCTCTACGGCCTGATCGCGCTGCACATGGCGGTGCTGATCCTCGGCGGCCACTACACCTACGCGCGCGTGCCGCTGGGCCACTGGATGCAGCAATGGTTCGGCTTCGAGCGCAACCACTACGACCGCATCGGCCACCTGATGCAGGGCTTCGTGCCGGCGATCGTCGCGCGCGAACTGCTGCTTCGGCTCACGCCGCTGGCGCGGCCCGAGATGCGCGGCGGCTGGCTGTTCACGCTGGTCACCGCCGTCTGCCTGGCGATCAGCGCGCTCTACGAGCTGATCGAGTGGGGCGCGGCGGAGGCGCTGGGGGGCGGTGCCGATGAATTCCTCGGCACCCAGGGGGATCCCTTCGACACCCAGAAGGACATGTTCTGCGCCTGGCTCGGCGCCATGGCGGCGCAGTGGCTGCTGGCGCGCTGGCACGACCGGCAGTTGCACGCACTCACGGGGGGGTCGGATCGGGGAAATCGTTAGTCACTGGGCCGCAGCCCCCTCACTTCGGGAGGCTTTCCCGGCCCGCAAGCCGCAGCCAGCCACTAGGATGAATCCATTCCTCTGGACGCCAATCCACCAGGAATGATCATCGTCAATTGCCCGGTGTGGCGAAAGCCGCACCGGGCTTCTTTTTGAGACGATGAATTCAGGGCGGCGTCGGGCGCGCACTGCCTTGCGTCGCCACGCGGCGGCGGCATTCGGCCACCGCAGCCTTGCCGGCGAGTCGATCGCAACTCGCCATCGATTCACCCCGCGGTTCGGCGCCTGCCGCAGGCCGTGCGGGCGGTGGCGGCGCCTCCGGCGCGGACGCCGGCGGAACGGGCGGCGCCGTTGGCCTGCCGAGCGGCACACTGATCTGCGGATCGCCCGGGTGCGTGGGCGGGAGGGTCTGCAGGGGACCGGCCGACGCGGCCGGCGGAGGCGGCGTCAGGGCCTTCGGCGGCGGGCGCTGTACCGATTGCGCGGCCGGCGGCCCGGGCGGTGCCGGGGTGTCCATCTGCGCGGCAGCCAGCGTGCAGGCCAGCGTTCCCAGCCAGCCGGCCACGAGTCGGTGCCACGATCCCGATGTGTTCATCCGAAGCTCCTCGGTGAAGGTCACAGCCGCCTCAATGGCGCAGCGTCGCCACGAGCGTGATGCTCGGGACACTGGCCAGGGCCTTGGACAACGGGCAGTTCTCCTTCGCACTCTGCGCCAGTTGCTGGAACGTCGCCTCGTCGAGGCCGGGCACGGCGGCGTCGAGCTGCAGCGCGATGCGGTCGATGACGAAGCCCTCGCCCTGTTTGGCCAGGCGCACGGCGGCTCGGGTGTCGACCGCCGTGGTCGCGAAGCCGGCCTTGTCGCAGGCGAATGAGAACGCCATCGTGAAGCAGGCCGCGTGAGCCGCACCGAGCAGCTCTTCCGGGTTGCTGCCGCGGCGGTCGTCCTCGAAGCGGCTGCCGAAGCCATAGGGGTAGGCCTGCAACGCGCCGGTCTCGGTGCTGACCTGACCCTGGCCTTCCTTGCCCCGGCCTTCCCAATGGACGCTGGCGTTCTTCTCGATCATGGCAACGACTCCTGCTGAGTGATGGGGCAGCGGTCGCCGGGACGATGGTGCGTCCGGGGCTCGCTGATTTCAGTATGGGCAGCGGCGCACCGCCGCGCGATGGGACGGCGCCGCGACGCGCTGCGGGCCGCGTCCTACAGCGGCGCGCTGCGGCGCGGCCGCCGGTCCGGCAGGAAGCGCCACGCCAGCAGCGCCAGCGCCAGCGCGGCCGGCAGCCAGCGCAGGTCGGTCGGCACCGGCTCGGGCTGCGCGAAGCCGGGGTCGCGCATCGCCTGGCCCAGCACGTCGGGTGCGGCCAGGCGCCGGTAGCCGAAGCCCATCAGCTTGGCGAGCGACTGCAGGTGCGGCTCGCGCAGCTCCGACAGATGCTCGTGGCTCTGCGCCGCCTGCGCGCCGCTGCGCTGCACCACGTCGGTCGCGGCCCAGTAGCCGGCCGGGTTGCCGTCGCGGTCGGTGCGCGGGATGCGCGCCGGCAGGTCGCCGCCCACGCCGATCAGCCAGCCGCCCACCTCGCCGGGCGAGATGTCCTGGATCGGCGGCAGCTCGGCGCCGTCGCGCAGCGGCGGCGACTCCTGGCCGTCGGTGACGAACACCACCCGCGTGTTCGGATCGATCGCGCGTGCGGTGCGGATGGTCCAGCTCATGCCCTTGCCGATGTTGCTGGCATTGGCCCAGCGCATGCGGCCGTCGATGCGGTCCAGCGAGGCGAGCAGCTCCTCGTAGTGACTGCACACCTCGACCGGCAGCAGCAGCGGCATCACGCGGTAGTCGGCGAACACGGCCCAGCCGATCTTCGAGCCGCAGGGCATCTCGCGCAGCGCGTCGCGCATCGCCGAGCGTGCGTAGGCCAGGCGGCTCAGGCTGGCGCCGTCGCGCTCCACGTCCTCCACATTCATGCTCTGCGTGATGTCGAAGGTGACCAGGTAGTGGAAGGTGGTCCGCTGCAGCATGAAGGGCGGCAACGCCACCGCGGCCACCAGCAGCAGCAACGCGAGCGTGAGCGCGAGGTCGGCGCGCCGGCCATGGCGGACCAGCCAGCGGCCGACCCGCATGAAGCGGTTCAAGGCAGGTCCCCCGGGTCCATGCCACGCAGTTGCACGCGGCGGCGCTCGACCGGCACGTTCGGGTCCTCGACGTAGGCTTCCTGCTCTTCCGGCGCGAGGCGCAGTGCGCGCTCGAGGTTGTAGCGCGCGTCCCAGTCGCCGGGGTCGGCGCGCAGCAGGTCGCGGTAGCGCTGCTTGGCCAGTTCGATCAGCGGCGCGGACTCGGCCGACGGCGCGGCCGTGGCGCCGCCGGGCGACGCCGCGAGCGCCTGGCGCAGGTACATGTTGCCGAGGTTGAACTGCGCCTGGCGGCCGATGGCATCGAGCGCGCCGGGTTGGATCAGCCCGCTGTAGCTCTTGAAGGCCGCGTCGTGGGCGCCGGCCTGGGCCAGCGCGATCGCGCGCGCCAGCCGCACCTCGCGCGGCGCGTCGCGCGACGCCGGAGCGTCCTTCTTCTCCGCGTCCTTCTCTGCGGGCCGCCGTGCGGCCGCGGCCACCGCCTCGTTGAGCGCCACCACCTGCCGCCAGTGCAGCCCCTGCCAGAGCAGCACGCCGGCGCAGACCGCCGCCGCCACCGCGAACACGCCATGCACCGACAGCCTTCTCATGACGCGCTCCGTCCGTCGCGCCGCGTCGGCGCCCAACTCGGCAACTGCACGGCCCGGCAGGCCAGCAGTCCCAGGCAGCACAACAGCGCCACCCCGTAGCAGGCGGCGCTGAAATCGCGCCGCGGCACCCGCTCCACCACCGACAGCGGAAAGTTCTGCAGGCGGTCGATCTCGGCCATCGCCGCCGCCATCGCGCTGGCGTCGTCGGTCTGGAACAGTCGGTAGGGCGTGGGCAGCGCGCGGAAGAAGGTGTGCAGCGCCAACTCTTCCACCGAGTCGAGGCTGCCGACCGCGTCGGTCGTCAGGTCGGGCGAGTTGGGGCTGCTGCGGATGTAGATCCAGTACAGGCCGATCTTCTGCCGCACCAGCCCGGCCTCGATGCGCTGGCGCGTGGTCTCGTCGAGCTGCGCACCACCATCGGAGACGACCAGGATCACGCGGCTGCCGGCGTAAGGCCGGCCTTCGAACTCGCCGATCGCCGCCAGCAGCGCGCTGCCCATGTGCGTGTCGGGCAGGCCGCGGCCCACGCCGGTGGCGGCCAGGCCGGCCTGGACCACGTCGCCCTGCTGCGTGAACGGCACGATGCGCATCGGGCTGGTGCTGAAGGCCATGAACGCGAAGCGGTCGTCGGGCCGCTTGGCGACGAACTCGCTCAGCAGCTCGCGCACCACCTGGCTCTTGGTCGGCATGCTGGCGTTGAACTGGCCGCCGGCCTTGACGTCCTTGGGCACCACGTTGGCGTCCATGCTGCTGCTGCGGTCCATCAGGATCAGGATCTCGGCGCCGCGCCCGGTGCGCAGCACCTGCGCACCCGACTGTCCGGGCCCGGCCAGGCCGATCACCACCGCGGCCATCGCCGCGACCGCGAAGGCGCGCCACAGGAAGCCGGCGATGCGGCCGATGCGGTCGACCGGCAGCCAGGCGATGGCCGAATAGACCAGCGTGTCGCTGCGGCGGCGCAGCAGCGGCAGCGCCGCCAACGGAAGCAGCAGCAGGAGCAGCGGCTGGACGAAGTCGAGGCTCATGGCTCAGCGGTGCTGCTGGCGCTCGGCGTCGCGCAGCGCGCGCCCCAGCGCGTGCAGCGGATAGGCCGCCGCCGCGCCGCCGGCGAAGAAGCGTTCGCTGGAATGGCGGTAGAAGCCTTCGAGCTGCGCCTGCAGCGGCCGCAGGTGCGGCCGTTCGTCGAGCCAGCGCGACAGCGAGGCTCCGTGCACCACGCGGCCGGCGCTGGCGTTGACGGCGCGGTGCAGGCTGAGCCAGGCCTCGGGGCTGGCCGCGTCGACGCGGCGCAGTTCGCGCCAGGCGCGGGCGAACGGCAGGCGCCGCGACTCGCGCCAGTTGCGCCCGCTCCACCAGGCCAGCCAGGCCAGCAGCACGACGCCCAGCGCGAGCAGCGTTCCTTTGAAGCGCTGCTCGATCGCAGCAGTCGGCGCGGCGTCGACCAGCCGGTCCGGGCGCAGCGGCTGCAGCGCGCCCTGGCCCGCCACTTCGGGCGGCGTCAACGGCCCGACGCTGATCGGCCATGCCGGCAGCACCAGCGGCGCGCCGCCCCGCGTGGGGATCGACAGGGCCGGCAGACTCAGCGTGTTCAGCGCGCGCGGCGCATTGACCACCTGGTAGTCGAGCGCCAGCCAGCGGCGGCCCTGGTCGTCGGTCTCGGCGCGCGCCGGGCGGCGCTCCAGCCACAGGCCGACGCGGTCGGCCGCCGGCGGCGTGGTCACGTCGACCGGACGGCCGGCGTGCTGCAGCAGCACGCGCTGCGTCAGAACGTCGCCGAGCACGTGGCCGAAGGCGCGCGGCTGCTCGACCGTGGCCGGGGTCACCGCAGCCGTCGGCGCCGGCGCCGGCGCGCTGGCCGCGACACCGGGTTTGCCGGCTCCGCCGCCCGCAGCAGCTCGCCACGGCAAAGCCGTACTGCCCAGGGCCAGCGCGAGCACCGCCACCCGCCGCCGCCATGGCCGAGCCACACGGCCGACCCGCACGCACGGGCCGCGCTTCATGCCACCGTCTCCAGGAAATAGCGCGTCAGCGCCTCGGCGTCGAAGGCGCCATGCAGATGGAAGGGCGGCATGCCGTGCGCGTCGAACAGCGCATGCAGCGCCTCGCGCCGCGCGGCCACCGCGTCGCGCCACTGCGTGCGCAGCGGCTCGCGCATCCACAGGCTGCGCCGCACGCCGGTCTCTGCGTCGCTGACGGCCACCAGCGCGTGCGCCGGCGGTGGCTCGGTCTCGGCCGGGTCCCAGACGATCATCGGCACCACGCAGGCCGGCGCCAGCAGGTCGAGCACCGCGTCGAGCCCGCCGAGATCCCAGTGGAAGTCGGACACCAGGAACACCAGCCCCTGGCGGCCCGACAGGCGCGTGGCCACGCGCTGCAGCGCCGCCGCGCCGTTGTGGCGTGCGGTGTCGTGCTGCCAGGCGTTCTCCGAGCGGCAGCGGCGCAGCGCCTCGGCCATCGCGATGCCGGCACCGCGGCTGTGGCGCGGCGGCATGAACAGGTCCTCGCGCTCCTCGTGGTCGAAGGCGAGCAGGCCCACTGCATCGCCGACACGGAAGGCGCTGGGGCCGAGCGCCTCGACGAAGTCGGCCGCCACCTGCAGCTTGCTGCGCTGCGCGCCGAAGTGCATCGACGCCGACACGTCGACCACCACCTGCACCGGCACCGCCACGCGCTGGCGCTGGATGCGCACCAGCCACTCCTGGCCCACGTCGCGCAGGCTGGCGCGCAGGTCGATGCGGCGCGGGTCGGGGTGGTCGAACAGCCGCCGGTGCGCAGCGAAACCCTGCCCCGAGCCGAGGCTGGAGCCTCGATGCGCACCGGGGCGCTGTCCGCCGTAGCGCAGTGGCAGGCGGTAGTGGAACTCGTCGTGCGTCGGGCTCATCGGCAGCGGTCGGCGCTCTCGGTTCAGGGGGCGGCCACGCGGTCCATGATCTTCTCGACCAGCGCCGGCGCCAGCTCGGCGCGGCGCAGCTCGTAGATCGGCGTGAAGAACACCCGGTGGCCCAGCACCGACGGCAGCACCGCGTGCACGTCGTCGGGCAGCAGGTGGTCGCGGCCCGCCAGCCAGGCCACCACGCGTGCGGCGCGCATCAGCGCGCTCATGCCGCGCGGGCTGGCGCCGGCGAGGATCAGGCGCTTCATGTCGACGCCCTCGAGGTGCACGCCGAAGCGCAGCGGGTCCTCGCTGGCCTCCCACAGGTCGAGCACGTAGCGCTCGATGGTCTCGCTGCTGCGCACGCTGGCCTGGATCAGCGCGCCGATCTCGTTGAGCCGGTCGGCCGGCAGCAGGGCCGGGGGCACCTGCTCGATCAGCCGGTCGGCGTCGTGGAATGCGGTGTCGAACACCAGCGCACGGCGGATGCCGCGGTCGGTGGGCTTGCTCATGTTGAGCTCGAACATGAAGCGGTCGCGCGCCGCCGAAGCGAGCTCGAAGGTCTCTTCCTTCTCGACCTTGTTGCGGTCGGCGAACACCGTCATGTGCGGAAAGCGGTATTCGCGGTTGAAGGCCGACACGGTGCGCTCGGCCATCGCGCGCAGCAGCAGCGACTGCACCTGCGGGCGGGCTCGGTTGATCTCGTTGAAGAAGAAGGTGGTGAGGCCCTCGCCGTGGCGCAGCAGCGGGCCCGGATCGATGCGCGGCTTGCCCTCGGCGTCGACATAGGTGTGATAGATCAGGTCGCCGGGCATCAGGTCGACCGTGCCCTCGACGCGCTCGAAGTCGCCGCCGATGGCGCGCGAGAACGCGCGCAGCACCGTGGTCTTGCCGACGCCGACGTCGCCCTCGAGCAGCACGTGGCCGCGCGCGAAGGTGGCCACGTTGATCAGCCGGATCGTCTGCGGCTGGCCGATCACCGCGCGGGCGACCTCGGCCTCGACCCGCTGCGCGATCGACCGCCAGTCCTGAAGCTGTTCTGCTGAACTCATTTGCCCGCGCCGGTTGCCAACACAATGCAACAGGGTGTCTCGACGGCGGCCGGCGGTCTTGTCCGAGAGTGCACCCTAGGGTTCCTACTGAAGGACCCGCTGCCGCAGGACCGAGAAGGATCAGCCGCCGATGGGCCACGACCGTGCGTTCTCCACCCTCCACCTGCCACCGGGCCAGCGCGTCGCGCGCTGGACGGAAGCCGCCTCGGACCGCTTCGTCGAGTCGGGCTTCAAGGTGCAGGACCCGGACCGCTTCGTCGCCTCGATGCTGCACCGCGACCTCGCCGAACTGTCGGTGACGCGCATCACCTCGGTCGGCCACGGCTTCAAGCACATCACCCGCTCGCAGCGCCAGGTGGCTCGCGCGCACGAGGACTTCTTCCTGGTCAGCGTGCAGCTCGAGGGCTCGTGCTGGATCGCGCAGGGCGGCCGCGAGACGCGGCTGGCGCCGGGGCAGTTCGCGATCTACGACACCCGACGCCCCTACGAGCTGCTGCTGGAGGAGGACTACCAGCAGGCCGTGCTGCGCATCCCCTGCTCGACACTGCAGGCGCTCGCGCCCGATTGCGATGCGCAGACCGCGCAGGCCATTGCGGCGGCCAGCACGTCGGCGCGTCGGCTGATCCGCCAGGTCCGCGAGGCTTGCAGCGGGACCGGCGTGCCGCACCCGGCCACGGCACCGGCCATGGCCACGGCGCTGCTCGGGGCGGTCGGCAGCGGGCTGCGCGGCGACACCGGCGGCCGCGCACCGACGCCGCACTCGCGCCGCGCGCTGCTGGCGCGCATCAAGGCCCACGTGGCCACCCACCTGGGCGACCCGCAACTCACGGTGCCGGGCATCGCCACGGCCTTCGGGCTGTCGACCAGCTACCTGCACCAGCTGTTCCGCACCGAGGGCAGCACGCTGGAGCGCTGGATCTGGGCCCAGCGCCTGGCCGCCTGCGAGCGGGCCCTGAACGATCCGCGCGCGGCTCGCCAGACGCTGACGCAGATCGCCTACAGCCACGGCTTCAGCGATGCGGCGCATTTCAGCCGCAGCTTCCAGCAGCGCTACGGCGCCTCGCCGCGCGAGTACCGCAAGTCGGCGGCTGCGGCGCTCGGCACCGGGCCGGGCACGCGCGAGTGATTCAACAGGGGCTCAGGCGCGCGGCCAGCCCAGCGCGCGCTCGAGCCAGGCCTCGAGCGCCGGCCCGTCCAGGCGCTCGTCGAGGCAGGCGATGTACTGGTCGGGGCGCACCAGCACCATCGCCCGTTCGGTGATGCCGAGCGCGTCGAACAGCGCGTCGGCGCCGCGGCCGGACGCGACCGCGTGCACATGGAACCAGCCGGGGCAGGCGCTGTCCAGCCGGGCCGTCCAGGCGGCGGCGAACGCCTCCAGACCCTCGTCACTGCGCTGCAGCAACAGCAGGTGAAAGCCCGGCGCCGCCAGCCAGGCGTAGACCGACGCCGGCGGGTCGGCCAGCGGCGCCGCGATCTCGGCATACGGCAGGCGGTCACCGGCGCGCACCTTCATCGCCGTGGCGGCCGGCGTGGCGCCCGGGGTCTGCGACAGGCGGCTGTCGCGGTAGTGAATGCCGGTCTGCGAGATGACCCGGAACAGGCGCCTGCGCACCGCCGGCCGCGCCATCACGCGAGCGGCGATGCGCGGGAACACATGCAGCCGGAAGGCGCGCACCAGCGGGTTGGGGCTGATGATGAACTGGAAGGCGTTGTCGGTCGTCTTCAGGAGCTGCTGCGCGACCGGCCAGCGCTCGGCGTGGTAGCTGTCGAGCAGGTCTTCGCGCGCCCGGCCCTGCACCACCAGCGCCAGTTTCCAGGCCAGGTTGCTCACGTCCTGCAGGCCGGTGTTCATGCCCTGCGCGCCGACCGGGCTGTGCACGTGCGCGGCATCGCCGGCGACGAAGCAGCGCCCGGCACGCAGGCGCTCCACGCAGCGGTGGTGGACGCGGTAGGACGAGAACCACGCGGTCTCACCGAAGCGCACCTCGATGTCCATCTGCGCGCGCACCGCGGCCTCGATGTCCTCGAAGCGCAGCACGGGCACGTCGCCGCCGGCGTCACGCGGCAGCGTGCCGATGACGCGGTAGCGCTGCTCGCCGGGCATCGGGAAGAACACCACAAAGGTCTCGCTCGACAGGCAGACGGTGAGTTCACCGTGCGGCAGCGCCCAGTCGACGCGGGTGTCGGCCACATAGAAGGCGTTCTCGTAGGTGCCGCCGGAGAACGGCAGGCCGAGCTGCTCGCGCACCGGGCTGCGGGCGCCGTCGCAGCCGACCAGCCAGTCGCAGCGCAGCGTCTCGCTGCTGCCGTCGGCGTGCCACAGCGTGGCCATGGCACCGGTCGAGGCCTCGTTGCGCACCTCGGTGAGCGCGGTCTGCCACTCCACGTCGCGGCCGGCGGCGCGCAGGGTCTTGTAGAGCAGCGCCTCGTTGCGGCTCTGCTCGAGGATCAGCAGGTAGGGAAACGGCGTCACCGCCTGGCCGATGTCGCCCAGCGGAATGCGCTGCACGCGCCGGCGCCCGACATAGATGTTGCCCGCGACGGTGGGCCGGCCCTGCGCCACCGCCTCGGCGGCGATGCCCATCGCCTCGAACAGCTCCAGCGTGCGGGCCTGCACGCCGAGGGCGCGCGATTCGCGAGTCGGTCCGGCCTTGCCGTCGACGATGCGGAATTCGACCCCGTGACGGGCTAGCTGGCAGGCGAGCATCAGGCCCGTGGGGCCCGCCCCAACGATGAGCACCGGCGTGTGGGACATGGCGCATCCCTCCCGCGCGCATCTTGCGACAAAGCGGACGAGGCCGTCCAGCCCCTGGCGCGCCGGGCGGCGGCCTCCTCGTGCAGACGGTCAGGCGGCCTGCTGCAGCGCCAGGCCGGCGTGCTCGCGCAGCGGGTGGAACACCACCTGCGGATGGCGGTCCTGCGTCAGGCGCAGGTCGTAGGGCGAGGTCATCAGGTAGGCCAGCGTGTCGGCCGCGTCGAGCGCGAGCTTGCTGGCGGCCTCGTCGGTGAACTTGCGCATCGCGGCGTCGTCGTCGCAGGTGACCCAGCGCGCGCCGTGGAAACGGCTGCCGGTGAGTCGCACATCGACGCTGTACTCGGCCTTCAGGCGGTGCTGCACCACCTCGAACTGCAGCTGGCCGACCGCGCCCAGCAGCATCGAGCCGCCGACCGTGGGCCGGAACACCTGGATCGCGCCCTCCTCGCCGAGTTGCAGCAGGCCCTGCTGCAGCTGCTTGCTCTTCATCGGGTTGGCCAGCTCGACGGTCTGGAACAGCTCGGGCGCAAAGAACGGCAGGCCGGTGTAGGTGCCGAAGCCGGCCGGCGCCTCGCTGTCGGTGATGGTGTCGCCGAGCTGCACGCCGCCGTGGGTGGTGAAGCCGATGATGTCGCCGGCATAGGCCTCCTCGACCGCCTCGCGCCGCTGCGACAGGAACGTGACCACGGAGGTGGGCCGCAGCTCCTTGGCGGTGCGCTGCACGCGCAGCTTCATGCCCGAGGTGTAGCGCCCGGAGTTGACGCGCACGAAGGCGATGCGGTCGCGGTGCGACGGGTCCATGTTGGCCTGCACCTTGAACACCACGCCCGAGAAGCCGGCCGACTGCGGCGGCACCTCGTGCTCGCTGCCGTCGGACCGCGTCACGTGGCGCGAGGCCGGCGGCGGCGCCAGGTCGACCAGCGCGTCCAGCACCTCCTGCACGCCGAAGTTGTTGACGCCGGAACCGAAGAACACCGGCGTCTGCTTCGCCGCGACGAAGGCCGCCTCGTCGAAGGCGGGCGCGGCGGCGGTCAGCAGCTCGATGTTCTGCTCGGCCAGTTCGTAGTCGTGCCCGAAGCGGGCGCGCAGCGTGTCGGCCTGCGACAGCGGCACGACTTCGTCGCCCTCGTCGTTGCGCTTGTCGGCACCGGCCTTGAAGAGGCGCATCTGCTGCTTGCGCAGGTCGACGATGCCGCCGAAGGCCTTGCCCTGGCCGACCGGCCAGGTCATCGGCACGCAGGGCATGCCGAGCTCCTGCTCGATCTCGTCGAGCAGCTCCAGCGGCTCCTTGCCTTCGCGGTCCATCTTGTTGACGAAGGTGAGGATGGGCGTGTCGCGCTGGCGGCAGACCTCGATCAGGCGCCGGGTCTGCGGCTCGACGCCGTTGGCCGCGTCGATCACCATCAGCGCGGCATCCACCGCGGTCAACACGCGGTAGGTGTCTTCCGAGAAGTCCTTGTGGCCCGGGGTGTCGAGCAGGTTGATCACGCAGTCGCGGTAGAGCATCTGCATCACCGAGCTGGCGACCGAGATGCCGCGCTGCTTCTCGATCTCCATCCAGTCCGAGGTGGCATGGCGGCTGGCCTTGCGTGCCTTCACCGACCCGGCGATGTGGATCGCGCCCGAGAACAGCAGCAGCTTCTCGGTCAGCGTGGTCTTGCCGGCGTCGGGGTGGGAGATGATCGCGAAGGTGCGGCGGCGGCGCACTTCGCCGGACAGCGTGCTGGCGTCGGGGGAGAGGGACACGGGAGAACTCCAAGAGGCAGCGCGCCGGGCCGCAGGATGGCGGGCGCGAACAACGTGCGATTGTCGCCGCTGGGACGGCCTGCCGTGTGGCCACAGGTGCAGAGCCGGCCGGCGCCGCTACAATGCCGGCTTCCGAGGAGCGTTGCAACCCTCGCCCTGTTCGTACTCGTTCAGGCGCGACGGCCAGGCTCGGAACCTTCCCCAAGGCAACGGCGCTCACCCGCAGGTTCGTCACGCGCGGTGAGTGGTCTGTGTGTCCCTCCCCTTCGGTCGCGGCCCCTGCGGTTCATCTGTCGTTGAACCGGAGAGAACCACCATGAGCGCCGTCCTGAAGCCCGCCGCTGACGCCGACCACGTGATTGCCGACCTGTCGCTTGCCGACTGGGGCCGCAAGGAAATCAAGATCGCCGAGACCGAGATGCCCGGCCTGATGGCGATCCGCCAGGAATTCGCCAAGAGCCAGCCTTTGCGCGGCGCGCGCATCACCGGCTCGTTGCACATGACGATCCAGACCGCCGTGCTGGTGGAGACGCTGCAGGCGCTGGGCGCCCAGGTGCGCTGGGCCTCGTGCAACATCTTCTCGACGCAGGACCATGCCGCCGCCGCACTGGTGGCGGCCGGCACGCCGGTGTTCGCCTACAAGGGCGAGAACCTCACCGACTACTGGGACTACACCCACCGCATCTTCGACTTCGGCGCCAAGGGAACCGACGGCGAAGGCCCGAACATGATCCTCGACGACGGCGGCGACGCGACGCTGCTGATGCACCTGGGCCAGAAGGCCGAGAAGGATCCGTCGGTGATTTCCACGCCCACCAGCGAAGAGGAGACCTGCCTGTTCGCCGCGATCAAGGCCAAGCTGGCTGTCGATGCGACCTGGTACACGCGCAAGAGCGCCCAGATCATCGGCGTGACCGAGGAAACGACCACCGGCGTGCACCGACTGAACGAGATGAGCGCGAAGGGCACGCTGCTGTTCCGCGCGATCAACGTCAACGATTCGGTGACCAAGAGCAAGTTCGACAACCTCTATGGCTGCCGCGAGTCGCTGGTCGACAGCATCAAGCGTGCGACCGACGTGATGATCGCCGGCAAGGTGGCCTGCGTGGCCGGCTACGGCGACGTGGGCAAGGGCTCGGCGCAGGCGCTGCGCGCGTTGAGCGCCCAGGTGTGGGTGACGGAGATCGACCCGATCAACGCGCTGCAGGCCGCGATGGAAGGCTACAAGGTCGTGACGATGGAGTACGCGGCCGACAAGGCCGACATCTTCGTCAGCGCCACCGGCAACAAGAACGTGATCCGCTACGAGCACATGGCGGCGATGAAGGACGAGGCCATCGTCTGCAACATCGGCCACTTCGACAACGAGATCGACGTCGCCTCGCTCGAGAAGCTCGAGTGGGACGAGATCAAGCCGCAGGTCGACCACATCAAGTTCCCCGACGGCAAGAAGATCACCCTGCTGGCCAAGGGCCGCCTGGTCAACCTGGGCTGCGCCACCGGCCACCCGAGCTTCGTGATGAGCTCGTCGTTCGCCAACCAGACCATCGCGCAGATCGAGCTGTTCACCAAGAGCGCCAGCTACGAGAACGGCAAGGTCTACGTGCTGCCCAAGCACCTGGACGAGAAGGTGGCGCGCCTGCACCTGAAGAAGGTCGGCGCGATGCTGACCGAACTGACCGACGAGCAGGCCGCGTACATCGGTGTCAGCAAGTCCGGTCCGTACAAGGCCGACACCTATAGGTACTGACGCCCACCCCCGTTGCGGCTGCGCCGCTCCCCCTCGAGGGGGCGACGCTGGCGGATCGGCGGAGCCGGTCCGCGGCGTCTACTCGGTTCTATCTCATGCCACGAGTTGATCAGTTGATTGTCCAGCGCGGGCTTGCGCCGACGCGCTCGGCCGCGCAGCGGCTGATCGATCGCGGCGCGGTCGAACGGCGTGCGGCGGCCGACTGGGTGCGGCTGCGCAAGTCCGGAGAGGACCTGCCGGAGGCCACCGAGCTGCGCATCACCGACGACGCCGAGCTGCGCTGGGTGTCGCGCGCCGGGCTCAAGCTCGACGGCGCGCTGGCGCAGTGCGGACTCGCGGTGGCCGGCGTGACGGCGCTCGACGTCGGCCAGAGCACCGGCGGCTTCACCGAGGTGCTGCTGGCGCATGGCGTGGCCCACGTGGTGGGCGTGGACGTGGGCCGCGGCCAGCTGCATCCCTCGCTGCGCGCGCACCCGCAGGTGACGGCCCTCGAGGGCATCAACGCCCGCGGCCTGACGCGCGAGGCGCTGGGCGCCGCCATGCCGGCCGGCGGCTTCGGCCTGGTGGTCGCCGACCTGAGCTTCATCCCGCTGACCACCGTGCTGCCGGCGCTGGTGCCGCTGCTCGCGGCCGACGGCCACCTGCTCGCGCTGGTCAAGCCGCAGTTCGAGCTGCAGCCCAAGGACATCGGCAAGGGCGGCCTGGTGAAGAGCGCCGCCTCCTATGCCGAGGTGCAGCGCAAGCTGCGGGCCACCTGCGGCGAACTGGGCCTGGACGTGACGGCCTGGCTGGACAGCGTGGTCGCCGGCGGCGATGGGAACCGCGAATTTTTCATCTGTGCCGTGCCTGCGGGCCGGCCGCTGGAGTCAGACACATGAGTGATGCATCGTCGTCCCTGAAGCTGCCGGTGCCGGTGAGCTTCGAGTTCTTCCCGCCCAACACCGAGGCCGGCGGCGAGAAGCTGAAGAACGTGGTGCGCGAACTGGGCAGCGCCGCACCCGAGTTCTTCAGCGTGACCTACGGTGCCGGCGGCTCGACCCGCGACCGCACGCTGTCGACGGTGCGCGATATCGCCGCGCTGGGTTTCGAGGCCGCGCCTCACCTGTCCTGCGTGGGCTCGACGCGCGCCGGCATCGCCGAGATCCTGGCCACCTACCGGGCGCAGAACATCCGCCGCCTGGTCGCGCTGCGCGGCGACCTGCCGAGCGGCACCGCGACCGCGGGCGAGTTCCGCTACGCGAACGAGCTGATCGCCTTCGTGCGCGAGACCCAGGGCCACGAGCTGCGCATCGAGGTCGCCGCCTACCCCGAGTACCACCCGCAGCAGCGCTACGCGCGGCGCGACCTGCAGCACTTCGCCAACAAGGTGAAGGCCGGCGCCGACGCGGCGATCACGCAGTTCTTCTACAACCCCGACGCCTACTTCCACTTCGTCGACGAGGTGCGCGCGCTGGGCGTCGACGTGCCGATCGTGCCGGGCATCATGCCCTTCCACAACTACGCGCGCATCGCGCAGTTCGCGATGCGCGACGGCATCGAGATCCCGCGCTGGGTGGCGCTGAAGATGGAAGGCTACATGGACGACGCCGCGTCGATCCGCGCCTTCGGCATCGAGGTGGTGTCGCGGCTGTGCGAGCGGCTGATCGCCGGCGGCGCACCGGCCATCCACTTCTACACGCTCAACCAGTCGGCGCTGACGCTGGAGGTCTGCCGCCGACTCGCGGCGACGCACGGCTGATCCGAGCGCGCCCCGGCCGCTGCCGCGCGGCGGCTCAGACCACGCGCACGGCCGCCGGATCGAAGTCGGGCTTCGGCGGCTTGAGCTTCATGCCGGCCAGGGCCTGCGCAACCAGCGTCGCGATCATCAGGTTGCGGTTGCTCTTGCTGTCGGCCGGCACCACGTGCCAGGGCGCGCAGGCGGTCGAGGTGGCCGCCAGCGCGGTCTCGTAGGCGGCCAGGTAGGCCTTCCACTTCGCGCGCGTCTCGAGGTCGCCGACCTGGAATTTCCAGCGCTTGGCAGGGTCGTCGAGCCTGGCCTGCAGGCGTTCGCGCTGCTCGTCCTTCGAGATGTGCAGGAAGCACTTGACGATCGTCGTGCCGCTGTCGTGCAACAGGCGCTCGAAGGCATTGATGTGGGCCAGCCGGCGCTGGCGCTCGGCAGCGTCGATCCAGCCTTCGACGAAGGGCACCAGCACGTCCTCGTAGTGGCTGCGGTTGAACACCACCACCTCGCCGGCGCGCGGCACCACGGCGTGCACGCGCCACAGGAAATCGTGCGCGCGCTCGACCTCGGTCGGCGCCTTGAAGGCTGCCACCCGCACCCCCAGCGGGCTGCACTGGCGGAACACCGAGCGCGCGGTGCCGTCCTTGCCGGAGGTGTCCATGCCCTGCAGCACCAGCAGCAGCTTGGGCGGCCGGCCAGCGCTGCCGTTGGCGTAGAGCAGGTCCTGCAGGCGGTCGATCTCGATCGCCAGCTCGGCGAGCCGTGCATCGTCGGCCTCGCGGCTGCTGCTGGCGGCCGGCCGCGCGCCGGGATCGATGTCCTTGAGCCGCAGCTTGCGGCCGACGCGGTAGGTCTTCAGGTAGGCAGGCGAGCGGGCCATCGCGACTCCCGGGAAGGTGGTGCGGCGACTGTAGCGCCGCGTGCACACCGCGACGCGCCGGGTTGATCTGCCTCAGAAAGCCGCGGCGGCTTCGACACTGCGCGCCCGCGCGCTTGAGCCAACGCAAGCCGCGGCATCCCGCCGCGCACTGCAATGCACGGGCGGGAAGCTCCCCGTGCATTCCGGAGTGAAGCTCATCATGAAGAAGAAGATCCTCGCCGCCCTCGCCCTGGCCGCCCTCGGTGGCGCGGCGGCCGCCGCGCCGACCGGCGGCGACTGGCTGGTGCGCGTGCGCGCGCTGCACCTCGATCCGGCCAACAAGGACAGCACCGGCGTCGGCCTGGCGATCGACAGCAAGACCTTCCCCGAACTCGACATCAGCTACTTCTTCACGCCGAACTGGGCCGCCGAACTGGTGCTGACCTATCCGCAGAAGCAGGACGTCAGCGCCGCCGGCACGCGCATCGGCAGCCTCAAGCACCTGCCGCCGACGCTGTCGCTGCAGTACCACTTCCTTCCCGGCGCGACGGTCCAGCCCTATCTCGGCGCCGGCATCAACTACACGCGCTTCTCGTCGGTGGACCTGCCGGCGCCGTTCAGCATCGAGAAGAGCAGCGTGGGGCTGTCCGTGGGCGCCGGTTTCGACGTGCCGCTCGGCGACCGGCTGGTGCTGAACGTGGACGTGAAGAAGGTGCAGATCCGCACCGACGTGTCGGCCGCCGGCGTGAAGGCAGGCACCTTCAAGGTCGACCCGGTGCTGTTCGGCGTCGGGCTCGGCTGGCGCTTCTGACTCGATCAGTCCTCGCGCGACCAGGCGACGCCGTCTTCGGTGAGCATCGCGTCGAGCGGGATGTCGTGCGGCTCGCCCTCGAGCCAGTCGATGTAGCCGTGCCGATAGCCGATGCCGACGGTGAAGGGCCGAGGCTCCAGCGCCGCCAGCGTGCGGTCGTAGAAGCCGCCGCCGTAGCCCAGCCGCAGGCCCTTCGGACCGAAGCCGACGCAGGGCACCAGCAGCAGCGTCGGCATCATGAGGTCGGTGCCCTTGGGCTTGGGGATGTCGTAGGCGTCTTCTTCCATCGGACAGCCGGGGTACCACTGGTGGAAGCGCAGCTGCTTGGTCTGGCGGTTCATCACCGGCAGGCTGATGCGCCGCGGCGGTCCGTCGCCGGTGCCGTGCCCGGCGCCCTCGGTCCAGCGATGCAATGCCGGCAGCGGATCGAACTCGCCCTTGATGGCCCAGTAGGCGCCGACCGTCACGTCCTCGCGCTGTGTCAGCCACACCCTCAGCACGCCCTGCAGCTGTTCGGCGCGCTCCAGGCGATCGGCCAGGTTCTGCCGCTCGGTCTGCAGCATGCGGCGCAGCTGCGCCTTGTCCGGCCGGCTCATCGGGTCGTAGGGCAAGGTCATGGGCGGGTCCGTGGCGGGATGGCGAGGAGTGGAAGCCAGCGTGATTTTGCCCCGAGGGGCGCCCTCGCCATACGGTCGCTGCCTACACTGTGGCGATGGCCCCACCCCGCGATGAATTCGCTGCGCACTGCGTCGAACTGCTGTCGTCCCTGGGGCCGGCCCGCGCCAAGCGCATGTTCGGCGGTCACGGGCTCTACCTCGACGGCCTGATGATCGGCCTGATCGCCGCCGACCAGCTGTACCTGAAGACCGATGCGCAGACGCTGCCGCAATGGCAGGCCGCCGGCGGACGGCCGTTCGTCTACGAAAGCTCGCGCGATGGCGTGGTGCGGACCGCGACGATGAGCTACTGGACGCCGCCCGACGAGGCGAGCGAATCGCCCGACGCGCTTCGGCCCTGGGCGCGGCTGGCACTGGAGGCCGCGCTGCGGGCGCAGGCGGCGCGGGTCCGTAAGCCCGCTGCCGCCGCGCCACGCCGCCGCAAGCCGGCCCGGTAGACGGGCACGGCCACCGGTCGCGTCACGCCGCCGGCTCTTCCAGCACCTCGAAGCTGGCCGCCGACCAGCCCTCGGCCAGCACCTCGGTACCGGCCGGCAGCCGCAGGCTCTGCCCGGCCGCGAGCCACCAGTCTTCCGGCGTCTGGGCGCCGAGGCGACCCTCGGCGGTCACCCAGAGCCGGCCTTCGCGCAGCCGCAGCCAGCGGGCGTTGCGGGTGGCCTGCAGACGCAGCGTCTGGCCGCTGCCGAGCCGCCAGACGGGGTCCGCCCGGCTGGTCGATTCTTGCGATTGATGCATGCTCATGTTGCGCTCCCAAGGACCCTGTATTTGCGAGTCCATGCGTCATATCATCGTGAACAATCGATCGTCGATCCAATGAGATCGCGGCCCCGCATTGATGATCTGAACGCATGAATACCTCGCGCCAGCGCCCGCTCGCCGTCGGCCCGATCCGCGCCTTTGAGGCGGTGGCGCGCCACCTCAGCTTCCGCGCCGCGGCCGAGGAACTGCACCTCACACAACCGGCCATCAGCCGCCAGATCCAGTCGCTGGAGGACGAGGTGGGCAGCTCGCTGTTCACGCGCGGCACGCGCAGCGTCGCGCTCACCGGCGACGGTGTCGCGTTGCTGGCCGCGGTGACGCCGGCGCTGGAGCGGCTCGATGCCGGCGTTCGCCAGATCCGCAGCGCGCGCGGCCGGCGCGGCGTGAACCTCAACACCTTCCCGTCGTTCGCCTCGCTGTGGCTGCTGCCGCGCATCGAGGCCTACCAGCGCGACCACCCCGACCTCGACATCCGCATCGACGCGAACGACCGGCTGGCCGACCTGGACGACCCCGAGGTGGAGATCGTGATCCGCTACTGCAGCGCGCAGCGCGCCCCGGCCGGCGCGCTGCGGCTGTTCGGCGAGACGCTGACGCCGGTGGTGAGCCCGCGCCTGCTGGAGCAGGCCGCCAGCGGCGCCGCGCCGCCATTGCGCACGCCGGCCGACCTGGCGCTGCACACGCTGCTGGAAGAAGACAGCCTGCAGGCGAGCACCCAGTTCGTCAGCTGGCGTCACTGGCTGGCGGTGCAGGCGCTGCCCGCACTGGAGCCACGTCGCTGGATCTACCTGAATTTCACCTACCAGCAGGTGCAGGCCGCGCTGGCCGGCCAGGGCATCGCGCTGGCCCGGCTGGCCCTGGTCGACGAATCGCTGGCGCGCGGCGAGCTGGTCGAGCCTTTCGGGCCGGCCTTCCGAACCCGCAGCCCCTACGCCTACTGGCTGATCATCGCCGGCGGCAAGCGCGACCGCGCCGAGGTCCAGCGCTTCGCGAGCTGGGTGCAGGCGCAGGGTGCATCGACGCGCCAGGCCATCGGCGAGACGGGGGTCGATTGACCCTGTCCTCAGGAGCGCGCCACACGCACGCTCAGGGGACTGCGTTAAATTCGAGCGGAACCGAAGCCGATCGAGACGGCTCCCTCCGTGGCATGACCCCCCAGACCCCGACACCCCTTCGCTGCCACCCCTTGCTCCGCGCGGTCGCCCTTGCCGCGATCACCGGGGCCCTGGCCTTGCCCTCTGCGCCGATCGCCGCGCAGACCGCCAACGACACCGTTCTCGAAGCCCGCGAGGCACTGCGCAAGCGCGACAAGCCCCGCCTGGCCGCCACGCGCGCTGCCGCGCTGGCCGCGAACCACCCGCTCGCGATGTGGCCCGACTACTGGGACCTCGGCAACCGCCTCGCCGAAGCGCAGCAGGACGAGCTCGATGCCTTCTATGCGCGCTGGCCCGGCACCTATGTCGAGGACCGCCTGCGCAACGACTGGCTGCTCGAGCTGGGCCGCCGCCGCGACTGGAGCAACTTCCGCGCGGAGTACCCGCGCTTCAAGCTCGACGACGACCGCGAGGTGCGCTGCTATGCGCTGCTGACGCGTCACCTCGACGGCCAGGACGTGACGGACGAGGCCCGCAGCGCCTGGCTGGCGCAGCGCGACGCCGACGACGGCTGCGCGTTGCTGGCCAGCACGCTGTTCGAGGTCAAGCGGATCCACCGCGACGACGTCTGGCGCAAGACGCGGCTGGCGGTCGAGGCCAACCGCCCGCGCATGGCGCGCCAGGCCGCCGCGCTGCTGGGCGACGACGTGGCCAGTGCGGTCGGTGAACTGAGCGACAACCCGCAGCGCTACCTGACGCGCAAGGCCGCGACCCAGGGCCGCACCGCGAGCGAGCTGACCGCGCTGGCGCTGATCCGCAGCGCCGCGAACGACCCCGACGTGGCGGCCACCGCGATGAACGACCGCTGGGCCGCGCGGCTGCCGGCCGAACTGTCTGCGTGGGTCTGGGCCAGCATCGGCAAGCAGGCGGCGCTCAAGCTCAGCGACAGCGCGTCCGACCACTTCCAGCGCGCCGAGCTGACGCGCACCGGCAGCGTCGACGTGGCGCTGCCCGACGACACGCTGGCGTGGAAGCTGCGCGCTGCACTGCGCGCCAACAACGGCGCGGGCCGCTGGCAGCAGGTGATGCAGGCCGTCACCGCGATGAGCGCCAGCGAGCAGCGCGAGCCCGCGTGGATCTACTGGAAGGCCCGCGCGCTGCAGGCGCTGGCCGGCAGCAGCCAGGAAGGCGGCGCGCTGGGCGCGCAGGGGCGCGAGCTGCTTGCGACGATCGCGAACCCGCTGCACTTCTACGGCAAGCTGGCCATGGAAGACCTCGGGCAACCGCTGGTCCTGCCCGCCGCACCGGCGCCGCTCACCCCCGAGGAGCGCAACGCCGCGGCGCAGCACCCCGGCCTGAAGCGCGCGCTGCTGCTGATCGAACTCGACCTGCGCAGCGAAGGCGTGCGCGAATGGAACTTCTCGCTGTTCGGCATGGGCGAGCGCGAGCTGCTGGCCGCCGCGCAGCTGGCCTGCGAACGCCAAGTGTGGGACCGCTGCATCAACACCAGCGAGCGCACCCGCGAGCAGGTCGACATGGCGCAGCGCTTCCCCACGCCCTACCGCAGCGACGTGGTCGCGCGCTCGCGCGAGGCGGGTCTGGACCCGGCCTATGTGTACGGCCTGATCCGCCAGGAGTCGCGCTTCGTCACCAGCGCGCGCTCGTCGGTCGGCGCCTCGGGGCTGATGCAGCTGATGCCCGCCACCGCCAAGTGGACCGCCCGCAAGCTCGGCATCGACTACACCCAGGATCGCATCACCGAGCACGGCACCAACCTGCGGCTCGGCACCGGCTACCTGAAGATGGTGCTCGACAGTTTCGATGGCTCGCAGGCCATGGCGGCGGCCGGCTACAACGCCGGCCCGAACCGGCCGCGCAAGTGGCGCGAGGGGCCGTCGCTCGACGCGGCGGCCTGGGCCGAGAACATCCCGTTCACCGAGACACGCGACTACGTGAAGAAGGTGCTGTCCAACGCCACCGACTATGCCGCGCTGCTGAGCGGCCAACCGCAGTCGCTGCGCGCACGGCTGGGCGCAGCGATCGGCCCGCACGCCGGCGCCCCCATTCCGGTCGAGCGCGATCTGCCCTGAAAGCCCCTCCATGAAGAACCTGCTGATCCTCGGCGGCACCGGCTTCGTCGGCAGCGCCTTGTGCGAGAAGCTCGTCGAGCACTTCGGTGCGGCGGGTGCCCGCCTCACGGTGCCCAGCCGTCGAGCCGAGCGCGCCAAGCGGTTGGCAATGCTGCCGACGGTCGAACTGGTCGAGACGGATCTCGGCGACGACGGTCGGCTGACACGGCTGCTGTTCGGCCGCGATGCGGTGATCAACCTGGTGGCGATCCTGCATGGCAGCGCCGCCGAGTTCGAGCGCGTGCACGTCACGCTGCCACAGCGGCTGGCGCGGGCCTGCAGGGTGGCCGGCGTGCGGCGCATGGTGCACGTGAGCGCGCTAGGCGCCGCGGCCGACGCGCCCTCGAACTACCTGCGCTCCAAGGCCGCCGGCGAAGCCGCGCTGCGCGCCGCCGGGCTCGATCTGACGGTGCTGCGGCCGTCGGTCATCTTCGGGTCCGGCGACCGCTTCCTGAACCTGTTCGTGCAGTTGCAGGCGGTGTTCCCGCTGATGCCGCTGGCGGGCGCCGACGCGAAGTTCCAGCCGGTGTGGGTCGAGGACGTGGCCGCGGCGATCGTGCGCAGCCTGGTGTCGCCGTCGCCGGTGCCCGAGGTCGTGGAATGCGTCGGCCCGCACGTCTACACGCTGGCCGAACTGGTGCGGCTCGCCGGCCGCTGGTCGGGCCACGAGCGGCCCGTGCTGCCGCTGTCCGACGCGCTGGGCCGCGCCCAGGCCGCGCTGATGGGGCTGGCGCCCGGCGTGCCGCTGATGTCGGCCGACAACCTCGCGTCGATGCGTGTGCCCAGCATCGCCAGCGGCACCCTCCCCGGCCTGCAGGCGCTCGGCATCACGCCGGCAGCGCTGGAGGCGATCGGGCCGAGCTACCTGAGCCCCGGGCGCGGACCGGCACGGCTCGACGGACTGCGCGCGCTGGCACGGCGCTACTGACCGGCTCGTGCGGCCCGGGCGCCGCCGGAACGCGCATCAATCCGATGCACCGAATGCAATCCGGGGCGCGTCGCGCCCCGCTAGCATCGACCGCTCAGGAGGCCCCATGCAACTCGTGATCGGCAACAAGAACTATTCGTCGTGGTCGCTGCGGCCCTGGGTGCTGATGCGCCAGGCCGGCATTCCCTTCGAGGAAGTGATGATCCGCTTCGACAGCCTCGCGGCCGATTCGAAGTTCCAGCAGGCGCTGGCCCGGCACACCCCGGCGGGCAAGGTGCCGGTGCTCATCGATGACGACGGCTTCGTGGTCTGGGACACACTGGCGATCGCCGAGTACCTGGCCGAGAAGTTTCCGCAGGCGGGCCTGTGGCCGGTCGATCCGAAGGCGCGCGCCCGCGCTCGCAGCGTCTGCGCCGAAATGCACGCCGGCTTCGGTGCGCTGCGCACCCACTGCCCGCTGAACGTCGAGGCCGCACTGCCCGATGTGGGCGCCCGCCTGCTGCGAGAGCAGCCCGGCGTGAGGGCCGATCTGCGGCGCATCGTCGAACTGTGGTCAGAGTTGCTGGGCGAGCACGGCGGTCCGCTGCTGTTCGGCCGCTTCACCATCGCCGACGCCTATTTCGCGCCGGTGTGCAGCCGGCTGAGGACCTATGGCCTGCCGGTGCCGCCGGAGGTGGAGGCCTACATCGACGCGGTGTTCGCGCTGCCCGGTATGCAGGCCTGGGTGGCCGAGGCCCTGGCCGAACAGGAGTTCCTGGACTTCGAGGAGCCGTACCGCACGGCGCGGACGGCCACCCCATGAGAAACGGGCCCGAAGGCCCGTTGTCGTTGCGCTGCCTGACGCGCGCTCAGCGGTGACGGCCGCGGCGGTGTGCGACGAAACCGAGCACGCCCACGGCGGCCAGCATCAACGCGAGGTTGCTCGGCTCCGAAGCCGGTGCGGTGGCGCTCAGCGCGACTTCGCTTTCGGTCGGCTGGACCGCGGTCGCCGGTTGAGCTTTCTGGTCGGCGAAACTCGGTGCGAGAGCGCTTGCGAGCACCACGGCGGCCAGTAGCGGTTTGATAAACATGACATTTCCCTGTTTAAGATGCTTTTGCAGCGGTGACGCTTTTGGCGTCGGAGAGGCTGCATCTCGCTGTGTCCATTTGTATGCGCCCTGTCCTTTGAGCGGTACCCCGTGACTCAAGGCCCACCCCCCGAACAAGGGGTCCATTTCGTCGTGGCAGCGCCACAAGACGCTCAAGTTTTCGTTGTCGGTGGTGCGGTGCGCGACGAACTGCTGGGAATCGCCGTTCGAGACCGGGACTGGGTGGTCGTCGGCAGCACGCCGCAAGCGATGCTCGATGCGGGCTTTCTGGCGGTCGGGCGTGACTTCCCCGTCTTCCTGCACCCGCAGACGCATGAGGAGTACGCACTCGCACGCTCCGAACGCAAGACCCGGCCGGGCTACCACGGCTTCAGCTTCCACGCCGCGCCGGACGTGACGCTGGAACAGGACCTGGCGCGACGCGACCTGACCATCAACGCCATCGCCCGCGCCGCCGACGGCACGCTGATCGACCCCTACGGCGGACAGCACGACCTCGCGGCCCGCGTGCTGCGTCATGTGTCGCCGGCCTTTGCCGAGGACCCGGTGCGCATCCTGCGGGTCGCGCGCTTCGTGGCGCGCTTCGACGGCTTCTCCGTTGCGCCCGAGACGCTGGCCCTGATGCGCGGCATGGTCGACAGCGGCGAGGTCGACCACCTCGTTCCCGAACGCGTGTGGCAGGAACTCGCCCGCGGCCTGATGGAGCGCTGCCCTTCGCGCATGTTCGAGCTGCTGCGCGAATGCGGCGCGCTGCAGCGGCTGCTGCCCGAGGTCGCACGGCTGTGGGGCGTGCCGCAGCGCGCCGAGCACCACCCCGAGGTCGACACCGGCGTGCACCTGATGATGGTGCTGGACATGAGTGCCCGGCTCGACGCGCCGTTGACGGTGCGCTATGCCTGCCTCGGCCACGACCTCGGCAAGGGCAACACCCCGGCCGAGCTGTTGCCGCGCCACATCGGCCACGAGCAGCGCAGCGTGGCTCTGCTGCGGGCGCTGAACGAGCGGCTGCGCGTGCCGACCGACTGCCGCGAACTCGCCGACGTGGTGGCGCGCGAACACGGCAACGTGCACCGCAGCGGCGAGTTCGGCGCGGCCGCGTTGGTGCGCCTGCTCGAGCGCTGCGACGCCTTTCGCAAGCCGGCGCGTTTCGACGAGGTGCTGCTGGCCTGCGAATGCGACGCGCGCGGCCGGCTCGGCTTCGAGGACACGCCCTATGCGCCGTCGCCGCGGCTGGCGGCCGCGCTCGCTGCGGCCCGGGCCGTCGACACGGCGCAGATCGCCGCCGCGGCGGCAGCGCGCGGCGAGCGCGGGCCGGCTGTCGGCACGGCCATCCAGCGGCAGCGCATCGAGGCCGTCGGTGCCGCGTTGGGCATCGCGACCGGGCCGGTGGATTGAAGGGATTCGTCGTTCCACCGCGCCTGCAGCCCGCTGCGCCGATCGCCGAGAATGCAGCCACTTCGCCCAGCAGCCTCTGCGCCCTCGGATTGCCCACCTCATGATCACCGGCACCGTGCTCCTGTTCGGCCTGCTGTTCGGCATGCAGCATGCGCTGGAGGCCGACCACTTGGCCGCCGTGGCCACGCTGGTCACGCGCGAGAAGGACACCCGCCGCGCCGTCCGCCAGGGCGTGTTCTGGGGACTGGGCCACACCGTCACGCTGCTGCTGTTCGGCGGCATGGTGATGGTGATCGGCGTGGTGCTGTCGGAGCGCTGGGTGCATGGCCTCGAAGGCGCCGTCGGCGTGATGCTGGTGCTGCTGGGCCTGGACCTGCTGCGTCGGCTGTGGCGCGAGCGCGTGCACTTCCACGCCCACACGCATGCACCGGCCGAGGCCGCCGCCTCGCTCGACATCCCCACGGCCACCCAGCACTTCCACGCGCACTCGCACCGCGACGACACCACGCCGCACGACCGCCGCCAGCACCGGCACGAACACCGCCCGCTGCCGCTGCGCGCGCTGCTGGTCGGCATGGTGCACGGGCTGGCCGGCTCGGCCGCGCTAGTGCTGCTGACGCTGCAGCAGGTGCGCGACCCCTGGATCGGCCTGCTCTACGTCGTGCTGTTCGGCCTGGGCTCGGTGGCCGGCATGGCCGCGCTGTCCTGGGCCGTGGCGCTACCGATGCGCCTGACCGCCACGCACCTCGGCCGCTACCACCGCGCGCTCAGCGTGGTCGTGGCGCTGTTCAGCGTCGGCCTGGGCGTGCAGGTGGTGGCCAGCCAGTGGCTGGCGTGAGGCGGCTCAGGCCGGCTTGCGCGGCGACGTGACCCGGTAGCCGCGCCCGGCGTAGTCGAAGTCCCCCAGCTCGAGCCGGGCGATGCCCTCGGCCTGCGGCGACGCATAGAAGGCGCGGATCTCGCGGATCAGCCCCGAGGCGCGGTCGAACACCACGCACTCGGCACCGCGCAGCACCTTGTCCTGGTTCGTCTTGAAGTGCGTCCACTCGATCGCCGCCTCGGCCGTCTCGGCGTCGATCACCAGCGCGTCGATGGTCCAGTAGGAGCCCAGCGTCTCCACGGCCGTCCGCCAGCGGTGGGCGATCTGCGCGGCGCCGCGGAAGGCACCGCCGTACATGCCGGCCGGGAAGTAGTGCACGGCCTCCGGCACGAAGCACGCGATCATCTTCGCCTCGTCGGCCTCGTTGCAGCCGTCGTAGTAGGTGCGGATCACCTTCTCCATCGCCGCACGGCTGAGGGTGGGTGCCGTCATGTCAGTCTCCTCCGCGCAGGTTCTGCACCTGGAACAGGCTGGGCGGGTTGAGCTTGGGATCGACCTGGCCCTTGAACTGGCCGGTGGTGCAGTGCTTGGCCTGCACGTCGACCACCGAGAACGAGTCGTCGATCGCGATGCCGGTGCCCTTGTTGACCGGCAGGTGGTGATCGGGGTGCGACTTGCCGATCGTGAAGGTCTTCCACAGCTCGCCCTTGCGGTCGTAGATCAGCGTGCGGTTGATGTTGTAGACCTGCGCGTCGATGTGNATCGGGGTGCGACTTGCCGATCGTGAAGGTCTTCCACAGCTCGCCCTTGCGGTCGTAGATCAGCGTGCGGTTGATGTTGTAGACCTGCGCGTCGATGTGCAGCGTGCGCTTGCTGATCGGATGCGCTGGATTCACCGGCACCGCCTCCAGCACATAGACCTTGCGCAGCTGCCAGGTGATGTTCGGGAAGCAGCCGCCCTGGCCGCCGAAGTCCACGAACTTGTAGCCATCGGGCTCCTTCAGGTCGTCGGCGAGCTTGAGTTCGTTGTGGTTGTAGTAAGGCATCAAGATGTTCTTCGTGCCCTTGAACGTCCACTTCATGTCCGAGATGCGGCCGTTGTAGCCCTCGAAGTCCTCGATCATGATGTCCGCGCCGAGGAAGGCGTCCGTCGTCTGCCCGGTGGCGAGCCGGCGCACGCGGCGCTGGAAGCCGAGGTAGAGGTAGGCGTCGTCGAACTTCAGGTCGTTCTCGTAGCGCTGGATCAGGAGCTGCGTGTTCTTCAGGTCCTGCGGTTCGAGCACCGTCAGGTAGATGCCGCGGAACAGCTCCGAGGGGTTGGGCGTCACCTCGGGCACCGGGGCGTGCTGCACACGGTGCTTGAAGTTCAGGAAGTGGAAGTTGAACTTCAGCGTGCGCTCGACCTGGCCGCTCGTCATGTTGCGGTACTTCCAGTAGAACGGGTAGATCGCGGCGTTGTCGCCCCAGTTGATGCCGTACTTGTAGTTCCAGGCGATCTTCTCGCCGGCGCGCGGGTCGGCCTCCTGGGGCTCTTCCGGGAACGGCCGACCGGCCGCGAAGCCGGTGATCTGGCCGGTCTTCTCGCCGAGCTTGGCCTTGTTGAGATTGGCCTTGGTCGCGTCGATGTAGTACTTGGTCAGCGTGAACTGCGTGGTCGGCCCGACCGTCATTTCGGTCCAGCCGTTCTTGACGGCCAGGTACTGGCCCGCGTCGATCGCGTCCTTGAACTGCTCGACGTTGGCCTTGTTGATCACCAGGCCGGGCGCCATCCCGGGGAAGCTCGGGAAGCCGTTCTTGTAGGGGTTGAACGAGGCCTCGACGTCGGCCTCCGTGGCGGCCTGAGCAGGGCCGAGGCAGGCAGCGGCGAACGCGGCGAGGACGAGCCTCGACGGCTTGAGGTGTTTACGGTCCATGATCGTTGTCTCCTGATGCGAACGAAGCGCTGGGGGGTTCTTCGGAGCGGCTTCAGAACTGATACCTGGCGGTGAGGAAGATCTCGTTCTCCTTCCATGCGGCGCCGATGGGGCCGGCGCGGAAGCGCCCGAGGGGTTCGAGGCCACCGAGGCCGCGCGAGTAGGCGGTGGTGGGGTCGGCATCGCCGAACGGCGCGGTGAACGGCGCGAACGGGTTGCACGAGCGGCAGTCGTCGAACTTCCAGCGCTCGTCGCCGTTGCGCAGCTTGAAGTTGCCGCCGAAGCTGATCTTGAACTTGTCGGTGACGATCCAGTCGACCTGCGGCGACGTGACCAGCGCGCGGGCCTGCACGTCGTAGGCCGTGATCAGCTGCGGGCTGACGCGGTCGTTGACGAGGAAGGCCTTCATCAGCAGCGTGGCGATCACGTTGTTCTCCCAGTCGGGCATGCCCACCGGGCCGAACTGGCCGCGCTCGTACTCGTGGTCGAAGATGTGCTGGTAGAACAGCTGCGCGGAGAACAGCGTGGTGCGGTTGGGGTTGATGAAGGGCACGAAGGTGGGCCGGTCGAAGCCGACCAC
>NZ_LMDY01000011.1 GCF_001425905.1 Methylibium sp. Root1272 | reverse complement strand
ATGCGGTCGGCTCGGCCTCTCCCGGTCCACCGGCAGCCTCAGCTCCTCCACTCCCCCAAGTCGCACCCGCCAGTAACTCAGGTCAGCGGCCGCAGCGTCACGGTGCTCCTGCTCCTGCTGCCACAGCACATAGTCGGCGAACTGGACGGGAAGCCGCTCAACGACAAGCGTCTCACCCCGGAGCCCGGCGGCATAGAAGCGTTCCAGTTCACGCATCAGCACCGCCACGGACCAGCCGTCCGAGACGATGTGGTGCATGACGATCAGCAGCGCATGGTCGTCTTCCGCGATGCGCACGAGATGCACCCGCAGCAGCGAATCACCATCGAGCCGCATCGGCTGCGCGACGAGGTCCTGGAGGCATTCGCTCAGCCGTGCCTGCAGCGACGCGTCGCCACCCTGTGCGCCCTCGTCATACAGTGCTTGAGTCCGGATCGCGACCGATACCGTCGAGCTGATGCGCTGCAGCGGCTGGCCATCTTCATCCTCGATGAAGCCCGTTCTCAGGCTCTCGTGCCGGTCGACCACCGCTTGCAGTGCGGCTTGCAAGGCCTCGACGTGCAGCCGCCCGCGAAGGCGCAGCGCGTGCGAGATGTGATATGCCTCGCTCGCCCCCTGCAGACGGTCAAGGAACCACAGGCCCTTCTGCGCGCCCGACAGCGGCAGGCGTGCCGGCCGCTCGGCGCGCCACCACGGCATGGCGCGGGCGTGATCGACCCGCGCGCCCTCGGACTGCAGCCGCTTGGCCAGCTTCGAAAGAACAGGCGCCTCGAACAGCACATTGACCGACGCCTTGACGCCCAGGAGCCGGCGCGCACGCGCCATCATCTGAGACGCGAGCAGAGAATCCCCGCCCAGTTCGAAGAAGTGATCCTGGGATTCGATCCGATCCAGGTTCAGCACCTCGCACCAGACCCGTGCCAGCAGACGCTCCAGTGGATCGTCGGGCAGGTCGTCGCCGCGTTGCCCAGACGAGCGATCGCGCGCGGACAACGCCAGCAACGCGGCCCGGTCGATCTTGCCGTTCGGGGTGAGGGGGAAGGCGGCCAGCACCGTCATGGCAGAAGGCAGCATGTGTTCTGGCAAGCGCTGCTTCAACTGGTCGCGGACCGCCTCGGTGCGCACGCCCTCGCCGACGAGATAGGCCACCAGCCGGGGATGGCCGGGACTGAGCTCCTGCAGCACAGCCAGAGACTCCCTGACGCCGTGGCAATCGTTGAGTGCACACTGGATCTCGTCGAGCTCGATGCGGAAGCCGCGCAGCTTGACCTGGTGATCCACCCGCCCCATGAACTCCAGCGTCCCCT
>NZ_LMDY01000010.1 GCF_001425905.1 Methylibium sp. Root1272 | reverse complement strand
GCGCGGTCGTTGGCGTAGGCCAGCGGGCCGCCGGCGGTGCCGCCGAAGGCCTGGCGGAAGCTGCTGCCGGAGTTGATGTCGCCCACGCCGGTGCTGGCGCCGCCGACGGTGCGCGTGCCGTAGGCGCTCTCGACGACGCGGGTCTCGTCGAGGATGCCGCGCAGCTTGATGGTGGCCTTCAGCGACTCGGTGAGCTTGCCGTCGAAGTTGAGGTCCACCCGGGTGGCGAACCAGTTGATGTCGGCGTCCTTCTTGTACTCCGCCGGGCGGGTCAGGGTGGGCGAGAGCCCCGCGGCCACGCCGTTGTTGGTGTACGAGATGCCGTTGGTGGAGTTGCCGCTCTGGTTGGCGATGTTCTGGTCGTCGGTGGTCTTCACCGCCAGTTCCTGCCGGATGAAGCCCGAGAAGGCCCATTCGGCCGCCTGGGCCGACCCACACAGCGCGACCAACGCAGCTGCTGCGATGGCGTGCCGCTGAGAGATTTCTGTACGAATCTTCTTCACGCTNCGCGACCAACGCAGCTGCTGCGATGGCGTGCCGCTGAGAGATTTCTGTACGAATCTTCTTCACGCTGTTGTCTCCTCGTTGTAGGTCAAAGATCAAGTTCCAGGATCGTTCCACCCGCTCCTACCGCCACCACGCGTCGCTTGCCGCCCGGGCCTTCGCTGGCCGCCAGGGCCTGGTACCAGGCGTTGCGCACGAGCTTGGAGTTCAGCGGGCTCCAGGAGGCCCCGCCGTCGCGGCTGAGCACCACGGCGTTGNTCGCTGGCCGCCAGGGCCTGGTACCAGGCGTTGCGCACGAGCTTGGAGTTCAGCGGGCTCCAGGAGGCCCCGCCGTCGCGGCTGAGCACCACGGCGTTGATGCCGCTGGCGAGCACTTCGCCCTTGGGCGTGGCGTGCACGCCGGTGAGGATGGCGCCGGTGCCGGTCTTGTGCGACACCCAGGTGGCGCCGCCGTCGGCGCTGCTGAGCAGCGCGCCGCTCTGGCCGGTGGCGTACATCTTGGTGCCGCCCTCGACGACGGACAGGCCGAACAGGGAGCGTTCGCCCTTGTGCAGGGCCTTCCACTGCTTGCCGTCGCTGCTGCGCATGACGAGTTCGAATTCGCCGACCGCAGTGACGCTGCCGTCCTCGCCGACGTGGAGGTCGTAGAGGTGGGGTTCGACGCCGTCTTCGGTGAGGGTGCTCCAGTCGACGGTCTGCACGGCCCACGACTGGCCCCAGTCGGTGGACTTGAGGATGGTGCCGAAGGCGCCCACGGCGTAGGCCAGGCCCTGGCGGTTGACGTCCACGGCGAGCAGGCGCGACTTGGTCATGGAGGGCGCAGCCTTCCAGGTCTTGCAGTCGGCTGCGGCGTACACGAGACCGGTCTGGCCGACGGCGATGCATTTGCCTTCGCGCATGGCCACGGCCATCAAGGCCAGGTGCTTCATCGGGAAGGGCTGAACCTGCCAGGTCGCCCCGCCGTCGGCCGTCACGAGCACGTTGCCGAACGCCCCCACCGCAATCCCGCGCTCACCCTCGAACGCGACGTCGTACAGCGCGTCGTGCGCCGTCCCGTGGCGGATCAGCTTCGCGCTGCCGGAGGGCGCAGCAGCCGCAGCAGCGGCCGGCGCCGGAGCGGCCGGTGCTGCGGCAGCCGCAGAGGCGGCGCCGTCGGCGGCTTGCGCCACCGACGCGACCGCCCCGCCGCACAGCAGCGCGGCGGCCGCCGCGAGCCGGGCGAGCAGTGCGGCAGGCCGAGTCCGGCCGCCGCGAGCGGCGGACCGCTCGTGTTGCTGACACTCGGACATGTTCAGGTCCCCAGCCGCTGCAGCGCCTGCTCGGTCATGAACTTCTCGATCATGCCCGGGTTGTCGTAGCCCGACTGGTAGCCGCCCGTGATGCTCTTGGCCTGCACGAAGCGCGTCATCCGGCCGTCCTGCACGTTGTGCGACATCACCGCCGTCCACGACCAGTGCGTCTTGCCGCTGGCGTCGACGTACTTCTTGTCGCCCTTCTCGTACAGGCTGTACTGCGGCTCGAAGGACTTGAAGAGTTCACCGCGGCGGTCGTAGGTGACGTAAGCCACGTACATCTGATTGCGCACGTCCATCCACACGCGCTTCTTGCCCACCGGCGCGCGCGGATAACCCGTCGGCTCGGCCTCGAACACCACGACGTCGGGGCAGAACTCCATGCTGGTCTCGAGGAAGGTCTGGCCCTTCGGACCGCCATGCACCGGACGCTCCCAGTTCGGGTGGTCGCCGTACCAGGTCTGCGACACCGCGCCGAGGAAGGGGCCGCGGCCGATGATCTTGTAGTTGCCCCAGGTCAGCATCGGGTCACCGGCGGCCCAGGCATCCGACAGGTAGAGGTTGGAACCCGCCACCAGCGGCTCGAAGCGCTGATTGGTCGGGAACTTGCGCACGCGCTTGAAGGCGGGCAGGTAGCCGACGAGGTCGGGGAACTTGCGCTGGTCGTAGTACCACGTGCTCAGGTAGCCCGTGCCCTTCACGTCGACCGGCGAGGTGAAGAACACCGACTGGTAGCGCAGCTTGTCGTCGGCGCCGGGGAAGGTCTTGCCATCCACGCGGGCCAGGGTGTTTTCTTCCACCCAGGCGAAGTCGTACTGGTAGCTCAGCGAACCGTCCGGTGCGACTTCCTGGTCCTTGATGCAGTAGATCGAGTTGTCGTGGCGGCCCCAGCACAGCGTGAGGTTGGCAGCGGACTCGACACCGGTCTTCGCATCGGGGAAGGGGTTGCCGCCGATCCAGGGCTTGCCGTCGGCGTTGACGACGTTGCCGCCCGAATCGAACTTGGCCTTGCCCTGGTTCTTGAGCGTGGCCTCGAGGTACTGATGCGGATACATCCGCGTGACGTCCTTGGTGGTCGGCACGATCTTGATCTTGCGACCCAGCGTCTTGACCTGCATGTACGCGACGGGGTCGAGCAATTCCTTGACGATCTCGACGTTCTCGGCGGTGATGAAGTCACCGGTCTTGATCTTGCCCTTGGACCAGGCGTCGATCGACATCAGCTCGTCCGGGTAGGCCTTGGTGATGTCCGCGGAGTTCGCGATCATCGGCCACAGCGGACCCAGCACGCCGGCCGTGGCAATGCCCTTGGCGGCCTGCTCCATGAAGAAGCGGCGGCTGTAGTCGTGGTCGTACTTTCTGATATGCATGGYTGTCTCCTACTTCGTTGTCGACAAATCGCAGACCCCGGCGCGGGGTGCACACTCACAGGGCTCAGGCAGGCACCGCCGTCTGAGGCTTCTTCTCCAGGGATTCGGACAGAGCCGACATGTCGCTGTCGAGGAACTTGGGCTTGATCAGGTACACCAGCAGCGGCAGCAGCACCAGCGCCAGCACCATGTTGATGAGCATCAGGATCACCAGCAGCAGCCCGGTGTCGGAGAGGAACTTGAGCTCCG
>NZ_LMDY01000009.1 GCF_001425905.1 Methylibium sp. Root1272 | reverse complement strand
TGAGCAAGCAGCTCGCGGGTTAGCCCAAGGTCAACGCATCGGCCCGTTCCATTCAACCGTGTAGCCCGAACAGTTGTCGATCATGAACATGCATCAGCAAGGTGGGGTAGCGAACGGCGAAGTGAGGCTCAATGCTGGCATCGATGTGAGCAAGCTGCATCTCGATGTCTGCGTTGGGACCACGCAGCAACGCGTGGCGAACGACGCCAATGGATGGAACGAGCTGACCGCGATACTTCAGGCCGAGCAGGTAGATCTCGTGGTGCTCGAGGCCACCGGCGGCTACGAGCGCTGCTTGGTCTGCGCGCTGCAGAGCGCGGGTGTTTGCGTGGCACGGGTCAATCCGCGACAGGCCCGGGACTTCGCCAAGTCAATGGGCGTGCTGGCCAAGACCGACCAGGTCGATGCGCGGGTTCTCAGAGACTTTGCGGACGTGCTGTCGCACCATGCCGATCGGCACAAGTTCGTCACTCCCATGCTGGACCAGGCTCGGCAGGCTCTCGCCGAGCTCATGACGCGCAGGCGCCAGCTGGTGGACATGCGAGTGGCCGAGCACAACCGACTCGAGCACGCAGGCCCTCGAGCGGCCAGGAGCATCGGCAGTGTGCTCAAGCTGCTGGACAAGCAGATCGCGGCGATCGATGCGCACATCGACGATCACATGGATCAGCACTTCAAGACGCAGCGGCAGTTGCTGGACACCGTCAAGGGCGTGGGGCCAGTGACGATCCTGACGTTGACGGCGGCACTTCCAGAGCTTGGTCGACTGGGGCGCCGGCAGATTGCCAAGCTGGTGGGCGTCGCGCCGTTGGCCGATGACTCTGGCGGACGCAGCGGCAAGCGCCGAACCTGGGGAGGACGATCCGAGGTCCGGTCGGTGGTCTACATGGCCGCCATCGTGGCGATGCGGCACAACGATGTCATTCGGGCGTTCTACGAGCGCCTGGTTCAAGCAGGCAAGCCCAAGAAGGTAGCCATCGTCGCTTGCATGCGCAAGCTGCTCACCATCCTGAATGCCATGCTGCGTGATCAGGCCATCTGGGCCGCGACTCGGCATCTCAAACCTTCGGAACAAACTTGACTTTGAAGACAGTTGCTAACCCCTTCTTCAAGCGGACGCCTGACGGCGCCGTTTAAGTCAAACGTTAGTCACCAGAATCACGCATCCTCGTAGCCGACCATCCCATGCAGAAAACCTTGCCTGTCGTGTTCGCCGCCTTCGCGTTGCAGTTGCTGCCGCTGACTTCCATCGCGCAGACCAAGCATCTGCGAACTGTCGAGGAAACTCGAAAGGCCGCGGAAGCCGTAGTTGCTAGCGTTGCTGCTGGCAATGCTGCTGGGGCATGGAAGGAGTTGCGGCCACTTACTGTGATACCGCCCGCAGAGTTTGAGGTGTTTGAAGCTCAGTTTGGTAGCCAGATCGGTGCCATGCTGCAGCGCTTCGGCCCTGCTAATGGTTATGAGTTTGTGCGGGAAGAGTCGGCGGGAAAGAGCGTCATCCGCTACACGTTCTTGGTGAAGCACGAAAAGGCGCCGATGCGGTGGCTCTTCGTCTTCTATCAAGCGCCGAAGGGCTGGGTCGTCACAGACTTCAAATTCGATGGAAATGCCTCGGCGCTGTTTCCGAGTGGTGGCTAACCAGTCAATCGAGCGGAAGGCTTCCGGCACGCTGAGCTTGCCTGCAGCCTCCGCTCATCTCCAGCGTTAGGAGGCTAGTTGCGCGACGAAACTCCCATTCGGCCGGTCTGGGATCCAACGCTTGCCGAGGCACTACCTGGTGCCGTTCTACTGGTGGGCATCACATATCTCGCCGCAGATGGCTCTCTCATCGAGCAACAGCAGTTCTTCGGCCGCGTTCAATCCGCACACCCGGCGCAAGGGATCGCGCTCATTTTGGAAGGCCGCCGTCGCGGTGAACGGTACAACTTGCCGCCCGACACGCGCTCGCTGGCCAGAGCCGAGCTGGGGGAGTACCGTCTCCGCTCAACAGGAGAAGTTGTGGTCAACCCAGACTTCACGGTTTCTTTCTCACTTCAGAGGCAAGCACATTGAAGCTACCGCCTAACTCGCTGTTCAAGCGGACGCACCCACGGCGGCTTTGCCGCGTTCAGCGCGCCGCTTAGCGCCAATGTTGGGCGTCACTAAGAGCATGAGCACGTCAACGATTCTCCTGATGCTCTGCATCGCAATAATCTTTGTGTGGGGCATTACGTTCGGGGGTAGTCTCCCAAAGGCATATCGAGCGCGTTCGTGTCAAGGTCGTGTCTGGCGCCAGGCATTCCCTTCAGCAACGAAGCAAGAAATCCGCTCGTTTCTTTCGCTATTTTTCGCGGCATTCGCGTTCGACGATCACGAGAAACTCAAGCTCGCGCCTACAGACGAGATATTGAAGATCTACAGAGCGCAGTACCCAAGCCGCCTGCAAGCCGACGCGATGGAACTGGAAGCACTCGCTCTCGACCTTGAGCGCCAGCACAGCTTCAAGCTAGAAGCATTGTGGAAAGACAGCCTTACTTTGGGTGAGTTGTTTTCTCACACGCTAGAGCGCAGAGGCGCCGCAAAGTGACGCCCAACCCTTCCATCGAACTGACGTGCCCCGGCAAGCCAGGTTACGTCAGCTCATGTCAAACGTAGGTGGCTGCGGCGCGCAGGGTGCGCGCGCCGATCCCACTCATCCATTGCACGGCGTCGGGTACCTGCCCGACGCCGTGGTCGTTTGCGCGACCGCCCGCCCGCCGGGCGCATCGATGGCCGGCTATGCAGCGTGCCGACGTTGCTTCGAAAGCAGGGCGCGATTCGCCGATCAGCCGCGACCAAAGCTCGTGTCGAGTTCGCCGGCCTTGCGCGCACGCTCGTACTCCATCTGCACTTCAGCGCGGGTCTTCGTCGAGACCGGCGCCTTCACCGGGAGTGCGCGCTCGAACCCGATGCTGATCTCGCCGGCGGCGCGAGCGCGCAGGTACTCTGCCGTCACTTCGGCGCGCGTCAGCGTCGACGCCGTGTGCTTGGCAGCGGTTGCCGCAGGGAACCCTTCGTGGTCCAGTTCGCCGGCGGCGCGAGCGCGCAGGTACTCGGCAACGACATCGGCACGCGAGAGGGCGGTGCCCATGCCAGCGTGGTCCATCGTGGTCATCGCCTGGGCCGTGCCCATGAATGACAGCGCAACGAAGGCAAGAGTGGTCAGCTTGTTCATGATGAATGTTCCTTGGTGAGTGGTTCCGTGTTGTGTGGCAGCGCCCACCGCGGCCACAGGGTTCTGTCGTGGCCGCACCGAAATCATTACCACCATATTTCTTCGGGGCTGCGTAAGGTTTCGGTGGGTCGGATCCCGCAGCTTGCCGGCGTGGCAAGCTTGGGCGAACCAGCGCCGGCCGTCCGTGCTCATCCACCCATGGGCCGCAGAGACGTTCTTGGCGAGATCGATGTCGGCGTACAGAATGAGTATGGATTTGTCCCTCCGACGGTGAGTTGACGGGGCTTTGCACTTCCTTTCGCGGGCTCGCAAAAGCTGCCGCTTGAAGCACCATGTACACAGCAACCTTCGTCTTCGCCAAGAAGCTCTTCGATGAAGAGTTCCATGTCCTCGACAACAAGATCGCCGAACTGGCTCGGGCCCTCCCCGGGTATCTCGGCGAGGAGAGCTGGGAGAACCCGGCGACGGGCCTGGTCTCGAATGTCTATTACTGGGAATCGCTCGAAGCCTTGCAGCGCCTGGTCCAGCATCCCAGTCACCTTGAAGCCAAGGCATCACAGAGCAAGTGGCTTGCAGGCTATCGAGTCGTCATCGCAGAGGTGGTTCATGTCTATGGCGACGCCAAGCTCGATCACCTGCTGCCGATCCAAGGGACGGCCTGAGTCCGCGCTCGGCACGCCCGGCGGTGGTGTCCTATTCAATCGTTGTGCGTCGGTCCCTGTAAGCCCCGGTCCCCTGACCACGACTGAATCGCCATGATGAAACGCGCCGTGCTCGTCGGTTCCCATCTCCTGGCGCTGGCCATCGGGTTCGCGCTGGGCATCTACGCGCTGCCCATCCTGGTGGCGCCCAGTGCGCTGGCGCCGAAGGACATCGAAGCGCTGATGGGGCCCGCGCAGTGGACGGCGCAGTTCCGTCGTGAGCTGAAGGACAGCGACGCGCTGCACTGGGGCGAGGGCATGGTGTTCGTCGGCCCCCGGAGCATCAGCCTGCTGGGCAGGCTGGCGCCGGGGCCCGACTACAAGCTCTATCTGTCGCCGGAGTTCGTGGAGACCGAAGCCGACTTCCAGCGTCTGAAGCCGCAGATGCTGCGGGTCGGCGACGTCAAGACGTTCGAGAACTTCCTGGTGCCCGTGCCGCAGGGCGTGGATCCGTCCCGGTTCAACACGGTCATCGTGTGGTGCGAGGCCTTCGGTCAGTTCATCACGGCCGCCAGGTACCGCTGACGGCGTGCCGCCTCGGGTGCCGGCGTCGTGCCACGCCGTATGCTGGTCGTCGGGCAACCCGCTCATCCATCCTCGGAAGGGAACCGTCGTGTCAGAACAGAACAAGGCCCGCATCGCAGAGTTCCTGGACCGCGTGCTCTCTGCCGGCGATGTTTCCGCCGCGGGCCAGTACTTTCATCACGACATGGTGGAAGAGGTGCCGTTTCCGGGCCAGGGGCCGGGTCTCGCGGGCCTGGAGGACACGGTGGTCGCTCTGCGAACCGCCTTCCCCGACATGCGCTGGAGCGTCCAGGAGCAGATGGCGGAAGACAACCGTGTAATGACACGGTTCGTCTGGCAAGGCACCCACCGAGGTGATTTCCTGGGCCTGCCGCCGACCCACCGCGCCGTCAGCGTGTGGGGAATGGTGATCGACCAGTTCGAGGGATCGAAGGTCCAGTCCACGCGGATCCTCATGGACACGATGGGCCTGATGCAGCAGCTCGGGGCCTTGCCCGGCGCTCCTGAATGAGCGCCCTCTAGCGCGCTGCCGGCATTCGCCGTGTCCGATTTGTCGGACACGCTGTCCGAAGGCGGGCGCGCCCGGGGGGCGCAGCGTCCGCTCACGGCCCGCGACGGCGCTGCGGATCGAGGGTGAACCCTCAAAAAGCCGGGTGAGCTCCGTGGTCCGTGAATTGCGATCTGCCCTGGCGAATCGTGATCTGGCCCCGCGCCGCAGACAACCTCCGGAGACCCCATGGCAGCTTCCTCGAACCCCAACGCCCCCGTCACGCGACTCGATGCCATCGTCATCGGCGCCGGTGTCGCCGGCCTGTACCAGTTGCACAAGCTGCGCGAGCTCGGGCTGAACGTGCGCGCCTACGAAACCGGCTCCGGTGTGGGCGGCACCTGGTACTGGAACCGCTACCCCGGCGCCCGCTTCGACTCGCAGGCCGAGATCTACCAGTACTGGTTCTCCGAGGACCTCTACAAGTCCTGGAAGCCGAGCGAGCGCTTTCCCGCGCAGCCCGAGACCGAAGGCTGGCTCAACTGGGTGGCCGACCGGCTTGACCTGCGCAAGGACATCCGCTTCGACACCCGCATCGACTCGGCCCACTACGACGACGCCACCGGCCGCTGGAAACTCGTCACCCAGCAAGGCGAGCGCATCGACGCGCAGTACCTGGTGTGCTGCATGGGCATGCTGTCGGCGCCGCTGGCCAACCGCTTCCACGGCCAGGCCAGCTTCAAGGGGGAGATCCACCACACAGCGCTGTGGCCCAAGCAGGGGGTCGACCTGAAGGGCAAGCGCGTGGCGGTGGTGGGCGTGGGCGCCACCGGCATCCAGGTCATCCAGTCCATCGCCCCTGAGGTGGCCGAGCTGAAGGTCTTCGTGCGCACGCCGCAGTACATGATCCCGATGCGAAACCCCAAGTACGGCGAGAAGGAGTGGGCCGACTTCGCCGCCCGCTTCCACCAGCTGAAGGCGCGCGTGCGTGGCACCTTCGCCGGCTTCGACTACGACTTCGACGCCGGGCCCTGGGCCGACAAGACGCCGGCCGAGCGCGAGGCCGTACTGCAGGGCCTGTGGGAAGATGGCTCGCTGTCGATGTGGCTCGCGTCCTTCCCGGAGATGTTCTTCGACGAGGCGGTGAGCCACGAGGTGTCGGAGTTCGTGCGCGCCAGGATGCGCCAGCGGCTGGGCAATGACCCCGCGCTGTGCGAGCTGCTGATCCCCACCGACTACGGCTTCGGCACGCACCGCGTGCCGCTGGAGAGCGGCTACCTCGAGGTCTACCTGCGCGACAACGTGGAGGGCGTGAACTGCCGGGCCACGCCGATCGAGCGCATCGTGCCCGAGGGCATCCAGACCTCGGACGGCAAGGTCCACGAGGTCGACGTGATCATCCTCGCGGTCGGCTTCGACGCCGGTTCCGGCGCGCTGACCCGCATGGACATCCGCGGGCGCAACGGTCGCTCGCTGAAGCAGGAGTGGAGCAAGGAGATCCGCACCGCCATGGGCATGCAGATCCACGGCTACCCCAACCTGTTCAGCACCGCCTCGCCGCTGGCGCCCACCGCGGCGCTGTGCAACATGCCCACCTGTCTGCAGGCGCAGGTGGAGTGGGTGACCGACTGCATCGCCTACGCACGAGGCACCGGCAAGCGGGTGATCGAGCCCACCCAGGAGTTCGAGGAATCCTGGGTGCGGCACCACGACGAGGTGGCCAACCGCACGCTGCTGGTGAAGACCGACTCCTGGTACATGGGCTCCAACGTCGAAGGCAAGCCGCGGCGGCTGCTGTCCTACGCCGGTGGCGTGGGCAATTACCACCGGCAGTGCGACGACCAGGCGGCCATGGGCTACCCCGGCTTCGCGATGCGCTGAGCACGAGAGGGACCGGCCATGAACAACGACAAGCTCCGGCTCACGCTCGACGCGCTGCTGGATCGCACCGTGCTGCAACCGGGCGGCGTGCCCGGCGTGGTGGCCATGGCCACCGACCGCAAGTCGAACTTCTACCGGGGCGCGGCCGGCGTGCGGCAGCTGGGCCACGACGCGCCGATGTCGCCCGACAGCGTGTTCGCGATCTTCTCCACCACCAAGCCGATGACCGGCACGCTCGTGATGCAGCTGGTGGAGGAGGGGCTGCTCGGCCTCGACGACGAGGCCGGCCTCTACGCGCCGGAGATCGACGAGTTGCAGGTGCTCGACGGCTTCGATGCGGCCGGGCAGCCGCGGGTGCGTGCGCCCAAGCGCCGGATCACGGTGCGCGACCTGATGCTGCACACCTCGGGCCTGTGCTACGAGTTCTTCAGCGCCGACGACCTGAAGTTCCGGGCCGCGCGCGGCATCCCGACCGTGGTGTCGTGCAGCTTCGAGTCCATCCGCACCGTGCTGCTGCACGACCCCGGCGAGGCCTGGACCTATGGCGTCAACATCGACTGGCTGGGTCGCATCGTCGAGAAGCTGCGCGGCGACCGGCTGGGCCACGTGATGCGCGAGCGCCTGTTCGACCCGCTGGGCATGGACGAGATCGGCTTCGGGATGTCGGATGACATGCAGCCGCGCCGCGCCGTCATCCACGCCCGCGCGCCGGACGGCACGCTCGCGCCGCTGCCCGACCTGAAGCTGCCCGACCCGCCGCCGATGGACATGGGCGGGCAGGGGCTGTACGCCACGGTGGGCGAGTACATGAAGTTCATCCGCATGCTGCTCAACGACGGCAGCGGGCCGTTCGGCCGGGTGCTGAGGCCGGAGACGGTGGACGCGCTGGCGCAGGACGGTCTGAAGGCCCTGGGCCTGTCGGCGGGCGGGTGGACCACGTCGATCCCCTCGCTGGCCAACACCGGCGAGTTCCTGCCCGGCACCGACAAGGGCTGGGCCTACAGCTTCATGACCAACCGGGAACGCGCGCCGACCGGCCGCACGGCCGGCTCGCTGATGTGGGCCGGCCTGGCCAACAGCTTCTTCTGGGTGGACCGCAAGGCCGGCATCGGCGGCTACTGGGCCACGCAGATCCTGCCGCTGATGGACGCCGCGTCGTATCCGGGCTTCGTCGAGTTCGAGACCACCGTCTACCAGCACCGCTGAGCATGACCGACTACGCCACCTTCTACCGCCGCTCGATCGAAGACCCGGCGGGATTCTGGGCCGAGCAGGCCAAGCTGATCGACTGGCATCGCCCGTTCGATACGGTGCTCTCCTGCGTCTTCACGGTCTGCGCATTGGCCTGGTAGACGCGTTGCGCGGTGATCATGTTGACCA
>NZ_LMDY01000008.1 GCF_001425905.1 Methylibium sp. Root1272 | reverse complement strand
GTGCATGAACTCCAACGGTCCGGAAACCCTTCCAACCGCGGAGCTTTCTGTAAGCAATGAAGCGTCAATCTCGACCAGCATAGGTATCTGCCTAACGTTTGAGTTCAGCGGCCGCCGTAGGCGGTCCGCTGGAACGATGGGTTAGGCCGACGGCACTACAAACCATGCTTCGCCCTCCACTCTGCCGACCAGGCGAAAAGCTCCAGGTGATGCACCGCGCTGTGACCAGACTTCCGCTCGTCGTCCAGCATAGTGGTAGTGAGTTCAAAACCGGCCCAATCCGGTGAGCGCAAGTGCTCGTGATCGCATTCATTGCGCCCCAGCTTGGCAAGTAGTTCGTTCAGCCGATCTCGAAGGACTTCAAGGCCCTCTCGATCGCCATGGATGGTGACCGCATCGCCGCTCTTGGCGGTAGTGACACTTAGCAGGTATTCCGGGCGCTTCATGGGAGGCCTAACGTTGGAGTTCACCCGCGGGCTACGGCTGGCGCAGCCCGCCGTAGCACGTCGGGTGCAACGACGGGTTAGGCCGACCGCTAGTAGAGCTTGACTTCAACGACCAACTCCGTGAGCCGATGGGGCACCTCGGCGGCGGTGAGTTCGCTCGACAAGCGGTTGATGTCTTGGAACTTGGAGCCATTGCGGAAGCTAGAGGCAGAACCTTCTTCCCAGTACACCTCGCGAGGAATGATGACGTGCGCGAATTCGCGATAGTGAAACGGTTGCCCCCAAGTGCCGCCATCCGTGGTGGCAGTAGGGCCGAGCTCCGATTCGAGGGGTAGACCCGCAGCCCAGTAGTGGACTTGATTCTGAAGACTACGAAAGGTGGTCCATGCGCACCAAGAGCCGTGCTCAGTGGGCACGCTATAACCCGGGCCCAGGACCCGAGCGCAAGCGGCGAAGAACGCAAACCATTTTTCGTCGGACATGGCGGCCTAACGTCGACGTTCAGCCGCCGCCGAAGGCGGTCGGCTGGAATGTTTGGTTAGCCGTCGCTTCGATGGAAAGAGTGACCAGCACGCCATGGCCACGCCGACTATCGTGCCGACGACTCGCGCGTAAGGGCCTGACAGCAGTGCGACTATGCCGACAAGCAAGTTTGGCAATGCTGACTTGGCGGAATGGCCTAGGCCACTCGGCAGTACGCCGGCGCCGGTGTTGCACGCTGCAATGAGTAGTGCGCCGAGCATGAAGACGAGACTGCGCATAAGGCTAACGTTTGAGCTGAGGGGCGAGCGCAGGCATGGCGCTTGGCCCGCCGGGCGGATGATGTACCACATCGGTAGGCGGGCCATGTGCCATGCCGGAGCGAGTCCCCTCGAGCGATGGGTTAGGCCTCATTCGTGAACGCCTGGACCTGCGCAACCACTTGCTCGAGTGAAGACGGGTCGTGGTGTACTGCATATCGCATGTATGGCTCGTACATGCGAACCGTTCGTGCACGACGCAAGAGACCTGGAGGGCGAATGAGCACTGGTGTGTGCTCCGTTCTTCCTGCCCAGAACCTGTGAACTTGGCGCTCGAGGCTCCTGGCCCTGGGCCATGACGGGCGTGCCGAAACATTGACCACGTGAGCCGATGCGCCAAGCATGGGGACAACGACGTTTGCAAAGTGGGCCTTCCACTTCGTGCCGTCTGAGTAGACGGCCAGCCAATGCCGACCATGACGTCCGTGACGAACGTGCCACCACAACCCGAGGACTCCGGCCTTGAAGAAGCCGCCAAGGTACAGGAGTGCAAGCAAGGGAGAAAGGACGACTGTCAGCATGCCAATGAAGGCAAGTCCGGCAAACTTGACGAGAGTGGCTTGCATGAGGCCTAACGTTGGCGTTCAGCCGACGCCGAAGGCGGTCGGCTGGAACAACGTGTTAGCCATCATGACGCTCAACGCTCGCATTCTTCGGCCTCGTAGTTCCAGCGACCGCCGCTGTCGAGGCAGCGGTCGACGGCGACGAAGTGCGATATTGGCTTGTAACTGGCCAGTGTGCCGACAACGACGAACAGAACGAGCGCCCACACGAGAAAGCGCCTGCGCTGGACAAGTGGATTCGCTTCGGTTCTTTTCATGCTGGCTAACTAGATTTAGACATGCATGACCGTACTGGCGCTGTTGATCTAACGCAACCCCTGCGTCGGTGCCAAGACATGCGCTACGCCCTGGAGAAGACCCGTTCCCGGCCGATGCGCGATGGCGTTTAGGCGGCCTAAATGACCACGGCGTCGGGCAAGTACCCGACGCCGTGGAAAGAAGGCGTTTCGATCCCGCTCGCGCTCCGCGCGCGACGTGGGCGTTCAAGCAGCAGGCAACACCGCTCTCACCCCCTCCGCCACCGCCTCCACGATCCGGTCGATCGTGCCCTCGTCGCTCACCAGCGCCGGGCCCAGGTAGAGGGTGTCGCCGCGGCCGCGCGTGATCACGCCGCGCTGGCGCACCTGGGCCAGCACCTGCGGGCCCATCTTGCGGGCGGGGTCGAACGGCTTCTTGGAGAAGCGGTCTTCCACCAGTTCCACCGCGGCAATGAGGCCCAGGCCGCGGATGTCGCCCACGTTCGGGTGGTCGCCCAGCGCGCCGCGCAGGCCGCGCAGCAGGCGGTCGCCCAGCACCTGCGCGCGCGCCAGCAGGCCTTCGCGTTCGATGACGTCCAGCGTGGCCAGCGCCACCGCGCAGGCCACCGGGTGGCCGCTGTAGGTGTAGCAGTGCATCCAGGTGTCGGCGCCCGGGCGGTCGAACACGGCGGCCACCTTGTCGGACAGGCCCACGCCGCCCATCGGCACGTAGCCGCTGGTGATGCCCTTGGCAAACTGCACCAGGTCGGGCTGCACGTCGCTGCCCCAGTGGCCCAGCGCAAACAGCCTGCCGGTGCGGCCGAAGCCGGTGATGACCTCGTCGGTGGCGAACAGCACGTCGTAGCGGTCGCAGATCTCGCGGATGCGGCGGAAGTAGCCCGCCGGCGGCACGTAGGCGCCGCCGCCCATCACCGGCTCGGCGATGAACAGGGCCACCGTGTCGGGGCCCTCGGCCAGGATGGCGCGCTCCAGTTCGTCGGCCGCGGCGGTGGCCGGGTCGCCACCGGGCGGCACGGTGTAGCGGTAGGCGTCGTGGTTCGGTATGTGCACGAAGCCCGGCATGCGCGGCTCGAAGGCCGGCCAGTAGGCCGGCATGCCGGTGGCGCACATGGCGGCCAGCGTCACGCCGTGGTAGCCGCCCAGCACGCTGATGGTCTTGACCTTGCCGGGCTTGCCCTGCGCCTTCCAGTAGTAGCGCGCGGTCTTGATGGTGCTGTCGGTCGACTCGCCGCCCCCTGAGGTGAAGAAGAAGCGGTGCATGTTGGGGTACACGCGGTCGGCCGCCAGCTTCTCGGCCAGCTCCATCGCCCGCAGGTTGGTGCTGCCGGCGTAGCCGGAGGCATAGGCCAGCTCGCCCATCTGCGCGGCGGCGGCGTCCACCAGCTCGCGGCGGCCGTAGCCCAGGGTCACGTTCCACAGGCCCGACATGGCGTCGATGTAGCGCTTGCCGTCAGCGTCGGTCAGCGTGGTGCCCTCGCCCTTCACCCACACGTTGCCGGCCAGGTGGGCGGCCTCGTTGTGCAGCGAATGCACCAGGTGGCGGTGGTCGCGCTGCAGCAGGCTGGCGTTGAGGCTGTCGCCCATGGGGGTGTCTCCGTTGGTTGGTTGGTTGGTGCTTTAAACGCCGGTGTCCACCAGCGTGTGCTCGTCCACGAACAGGCGCTCGCGGCGCGACAGGTGCGCCATCGAGTCGGCCGCCACGGCGCGGCCCTGCTTGGTGTCGTAGGCGGCTTCGAAGGCCTCCTGGCTGTCGAACCACAGCTCGGACACGCCGTCGATGGCGCCCTCGCCGTCGGCCGTGACGAGGTTGAAGCGCAGGCCGCGCAGGCCGGGCAGCTGGCGCGCCAGGGTGGCGTGCTGGCCCAGCCACCAGGAGGCGAAGTCCTGCGCGCTCATGTCGTCGCGCCGCTTGAGGAGGATGATGGCCTTGAAGAACATGGTGGGCTCCTTCGTCGTCTTCATGCGGGCTTCCTCACCCGGTGCAGCGGCCGCCCGCCGATCGCCAGCACCAGCGCGATCAGCATCTCGTCCGGGCGCGGTGCGTCGGCGATCGCGATCTCCGCACCGTCCATGTCGTCGAAGTTCCAGATGCTGTTCTTGTTCGTCACCGGCATCACGATGGTCTCGACCGGGTATTTGCCGGCCGCGGTCTCGGCGCTGAGCATCACCGCGTCGGNAGCACCAGCGCGATCAGCATCTCGTCCGGGCGCGGTGCGTCGGCGATCGCGATCTCCGCACCGTCCATGTCGTCGAAGTTCCAGATGCTGTTCTTGTTGGTCACCGGCATCACGATCAGCGCGCCCGGCCCGCCCATCTTCTTGGTCCCGGGAATGATGTCGTCGCCCTTGTGCACGGCCTTGCGCACCGGCGCCCCGAACTTCGGGTGCAGGATCGCCGCCGCATGCTCGATCTCGCCGTCCAGGCCCACGATGGCGCCCTTGCCGTAGGCCTGCACCTCGTCGGGCGCCACGCCCAGCACCTGCACGCCGCGCCGAGCGATCAGGTCGCCCACCTCGGCTCCCAGGTCGTACAGCGGCGCCAGGTCTTCCACGTAGCGGCCGGCATACGGGTTCTTGATGACCGCGGCCACGGTGACCTTGCGCGAGGGCGGGTTCACGTCGCGGCCCATCTCGGTGTGGGTTTCCTCGAGCTGGACCACCAGCTTGCGGAGTTGCAGGAGAGACATCGCAGGGGCTTCCGGGAGGCTGGGAACCGGCCCACTCTAGGCCGAACGAGACCTCGTGAAAACCGAAACTTCGTGGCGTGACAGTTCACGTTTCGTAAACTGTTGACCCATCATGGTCCTCGACATCGAGCAGCTGCGCACCCTGGTGGCCTTCGCCGACGCCGGCAGCTGCAAGGGCGCGGCCCACCTGGTGCACAAGACGCCCTCCGCGGTGAGCGTGCACCTGGCCAAGCTGGCGGCTTCGCTGGAGCGCGCATTGCTGCAGCGCGAGGGCCGGCGCCTGGTGCTCACCCACGACGGCACCGAGCTCGTGCGCTATGCGCGGCGCATGCTGGCGCTGCAGAGCGAGGCGCTGGCGCACTTTCGGGCCCCCGAGTTCGGCGGCACGCTGCGCGTGGGCCTGCCCGACGACTACATCCCGGTGCTGATGGCGCCGCTGCTGGCCGCGCTGGCGCGGCTGGCGCCGCTGGCGCACGTGGAGGTGCAGTGCGCGCCCAGCGCCGAGCTGCGGCCGCTGCTGGCCGACGGCCAGCTCGACCTGGCCATCCTGTCGGCCGAGACCGACACCCAGGAAGGCCTGGTGCTGCGCACCGAGCGCGTGGTGTGGACGGCCTCGGCCCAGCACGACGTGGCCCGGCTCGACTGCCTGCCGCTGGCGCTGTTTCCCGACGGCTGCATCTTCCGCAAGTGGGCGCTGGCGCAGCTGCGCAAGCGGCGGCGCGAGCACCGCATCGTCTGCACCAGCCGCAGCATGGCGGCCATCCAGGCGGCGGTGCGCACCGGCTTCGCGGTGTCGGTGGTGGCCGAGAGCTGCGTGCCGCCCGACGCGGTGGTGCTCACGCCGCAGCAGGGCTTTCCGGCGCTGCCGGCGGTGACCATCATCCTCGCGGGCTCGCCGGCCACCGACGCGGCGCTGGTGCAGCGGCTGGGGGAGCAGATGCGGGGGCCGTTGAGGCGGGTGAGGGGGTAGCGGCTCGCCGCGGACCGGCCCTCACCCCGGCCCTCTCCCGCTTGCGGGAGAGGGGGCAAGAGGCGGGTCAGAGCAGCAGGAAGGCGGCGGCGGCCACCACGGTCGGGCCCAGCGCGCCCAGCAGCAGGCCGCCGGCGCCGATCGACTCGTCCTCGAAGCCGCGCTTCAGCAGCGCCACGCCGGCCGGGTTGGGCGCGTTGGCGATGACGGTCAGGCCGCCGCCCGCCACCGCACCGGCCACCAGCATGTACTTCGACGCATCGGGAATGCCGGAGATGAGCGAGCCCAGGTAGGTGAGCGCCGCGTTGTCGGTCACAGCGGTGAGCGCCAGCGCGCCGAAGAACAGGGCCAGCGGCTCCAGGCCCGCCACGATGGGCTGCAGCCACCAGCGCTGCAGGCCGCCCAGCACCACCAGCCCCGCCAGGAAGAAGCCCACCAGTAGCGCCTCCTTGAGGATCAGCGGGTCCTGGTGGCGTTCGTAGGCCTGCGTGAAACCCAGGAACAGCAGGAAGAGCGCCAGGAAGGCCACCGGGTGATGGGCCAGCACCACCACGCCGGCCAGCAGCGCCAGGTGCACCGCGACGACCGCCAGCGGGACTGGCCGCGCGCTGGCCGCGGTGGTCGTGCCGGGCTCGGCGACGAGGTGACGGCGCAGCACGAAGGTGGCGGCCGTCGCGTTGATCACCACCGCGAGCGCCGCCTTCCAGCCGAAGTTCGCCAGCATGAAGGCGCTGTCCCATTGCCAGGTGGTGGCCACCATCAGCACCGGCGGTGCAGCGTAGGACGTGAGCGTGCCGCCGATCGACACGTTGACGAACAGCACGCCCAGCGCCAGGTATTTCGCTCGCTCGGGCACGCCCGGCTTGAACACCAGCGGCGCCAGCATCAGGGCCGCGATGGTCATCGCGGCAGGTTCGGTGACCAGCGAGCCGAGCAGGGGCACCGCGGCCAGGCCCAGCCAGGCCGACGCCAGCGGCGTGGGCAGAGGCGACAGCCGGGCCAGGGCGGCAGTGGCGCGCATCACGGTCTGCAGCACCGGCCGCGAGGCCGCCACCACCATGACGACGAAGACGAACAGCGGCTCGGTGTAGTTGCGCGATTCGGCGTAATCGAGCGCCGGGCCTCCGCCGGCCAGCAGGGCCATCAGCAGCACCAGCACGATGGCCCAGAAGCCGAACACCACCTCCACCTCGCCCAGCAGGTGGAACAGGCCGGCGTGGCGCGGGTAGCGGTGCGAGAGGCGTTCGAGCTGCTTGGCAGCGAAGGTGTGGACGAGGGCCACGCCGAAGACGGCGGCGGCGATCCAGTCGATCGTGGGGTCGGTCATGGGCAGCAGGCAGTCATGAAGCATCCGCGAGGCGGCCCGACCTTCGCATGAACCTGCCGCACCGCGCGCGGTCCGACACCCTGTTCGGAGTGTACGGGCCCACGCGGGGGCGCATCACTGCACACATTCGCGACATTCATCGTGCGCGTCGGCGCTCGGCTGCCAATTCGCGCCATGGCCCTCGGTACGATCTTCACCGGCCGGTTCCTGACTGCGCCAGCACACTGACCTGGGCCACCCGGAGGAGCCTCTATGCAATCAAAGCGCCCCATCGTCCTCATGGGGATCTTGCTGGTACTGCTGCTTGGATTCGTCACGCGATCGGAATGGATGGATCAGACCATCGGTGCTCCGCCCGCAGGGCGGTCTGCGGCCGCGGATCAACCGGCGGTGTTGCCGGGTCAGAACTCCGTCTCCGGCCTCAAGGTCGAACGGGATCCGAAGGGGCGCTGGATGGCCACATTCGATTATTTCTACACCGGCGAGCCTTCGGGAGCCCACGTCAACGTGGAAGTCTTCTCTGGCGAAGGGGGGTCGGACGAGTCTCCCGTTGCTCAGCAGTTGGTCGGGAATGGCCGCATCGCACGCGGGACGCATCGAGCCAGCATCGAAATCAATCGGCCTCCGCACTCTGCAGCGGCCGTGACCACGAAGTCGCTCAGCGCCAACATGCGCATCGGTCGCCAGACGATCGCCACGGAGCATTCGAAGCAAGAGATCTTCTGGCCCGAGATCTCGGTCTGGATGGCCGAACGCGAGCTGGCGGAGAAGGGCCCCGACGCGCTCCTGAAGCGCGCCATCGCGCAGATCGACCATGGCAGCGGGTCATCGCTGCAGGAAGCCAAGGGCTTGCTGGAGCGGCTGATCAGCAAGGATGCGCGATATGTTCCGGCCTATATCGAGCTGGCGCGCGTCGCCATGAAGACGAACTGGGGCCCCGAAGGCCTGTACCAGGCGGAAAGGCTCCTGGACTCCGCCCTCCAGATTCAAGGCGACAGCGTCAACGCGAAGATCCTGCTCGGGTATGTCTACGCGCACCAGCGCCGCTACCCGCTCGCCGAGAAGCTGACCGCCGAAGCGGCAGGCGCCGGGGCGACCAACCTGTGGGTCTGGTCGAACTGGGGCGAGATGCTGGCGATGCAAGGAAAGATCGAGCCCGCCATACAAAAATACCGGGAGGGCTTGGCGCGTCCGCGCAGCGACGCTGCGAATGACCGGGCACGGCTGGACGCCTACGGAAAACTGCTCGCCCTGCTGCAGCCGCGGAACGACATCCAGGGCATGGAAGAGCTCTACAAGAAGCGCGCGACGGAGTTCGGCCCCGGGAGCTGCTTCAGCGCCGACTACGCGCGCTTCGTGCTTCAACAGCGAGGTGACGCGGACACCGCCGTCAAGCTGGCGCGCGAAGCCGTCGATGGTCAATGCCAGGATTCGGCCGCTCGCGCAACGCTGGGGTTGGCGCACTACGCTGCCTGGGCCGGCTCGACGGACCCGCAACGCTCGGAGTCGCTGCATCAGGCGCGCGTCTTTCTGCCTGCGGGGCCCAATGTCTTCTACCTGCTCGCCGGGAGCGAACGCACAGCGAGCGTCGCGAAGCAGCTGATGTCGGCCGGCGAGACGATCGACCAGAAGGACAACTACAAGCTCAACGCCCTGGCCTACGCATTGAAGAACGGTGAGCACGAGACCGCGCGCCGACTCATCAAGCTGGGTGCACGCACCGACACCGCCATCGGAGAGGGCGACATCCCTGTGGCGCTGGTGCCCGTCATGACGGCCGACATCGAAGGGATCCGCATGCTGCAGAGCGTCGGCGTCGACTACACCAAGGTTCGATATCAAGGCAGCACGGCGCTCGACGAGGCACGACGGACGGGCGATCGCAGGATGCTCGACGTGCTCGAGTCAAAGGGGCGTTCGCTCTGACGGATCGGTGAGCAGGTCGGCCAGCGAGCCGTCGGGCCAGCAACTTCACAGCAACTGGCCCACGTTGAGCAGCGTCAACACACCCAGCACCGCGAACAGCAGCGCGGCGACGCCGTGCACCAGCTTCATGGACACGCGCTTCGCCACGCCGTCGCCCAGCAGCACCGCCGGCACGTTGGCCAGCATCATGCCCAGCGTGGTGCCGCTCACCACCGCCCACAGCTCGGTGTAGCGCGCGGCCAGCGCCACGGTGGCGATCTGCGTCTTGTCGCCCATCTCGGCGAGGAAGAAGGCGACCACGGTGGTGCCGAACACGCCCAGGCGCAGGCGGCCGGTGCCCTCTGCCTCGTCGTCCAGCCGGTCGGGCACCAGCATCCACGCGGCCATGGCGAGGAAGGAGCCGCCGATCACCCAGCGCAGCAGGTCGGGGCCCATCGCGCGGGCGATCCAGTCGCCCACGGCGGCGGCACAGGCGTGGTTGACGAGCGTGGCGACCAGGATGCCCAGGATGATGGGCAGCGGGCGGCGGAAGCGGGCGGCGAGCAGCAGTGCGAGGAGCTGCGTCTTGTCTCCCATTTCACCGAGGGCGACGATGCCGGTCGAGACGAGGAAGGCTTCCATGCGGGCGAGAGGTCCTGGGCCGGATGACGCAATGACCACACGGCCTCTCCGGCCACGCGGAGGCTGTGCGGTCAAAGGTCTGGCCAGGCTGTGGAAGCTGCTCGCGCCATGGCCTGCGGGCCAAGTGTGTTGACGCGAGCCCCTGCAACAGATGCAGGGCGGCTACTCCCCGATGACGGGTTCGAGCGCCGATTCTAGCCAGCTCTCTATCGGTCGCTGTCCGGCGGCAGCTGGGTCGGCGAGACGATGCCGAAGCGCTTCATCTGCCGGTAGATGGTGGTGCGGTTCTGGCCCGCCTGCGCGGCCACCGCGGTGATGTTCCAGCGGTGCTCCTGAAGCGACGCGAGCAGGCGCTCGGCCTCGGGCGGGCGCGCCAGCGCGCGCGGGGGGGCGGATGGCGGTGCGGGCAGCGCCAGCGTCGCGGCGGTGGCGGTCTGCTGCACCACCATCGTCGCCACCGGCAACGCGGTCACCTCGGGCGGCAGGTGCTCGGGGTAGATGCCCTCGCCGTCCGACAGCGCGAGCCCGAAGCGCAGCACGTTGCGCAGTTGCCGCACGTTGCCCGGCCATTCGTAGCGCTCCAGCAGCTCCAGCGCCTCGTCGGCGATGTAGGCGCGGGTGTCGAGCTGCTCGGCCTCCTCGCGCAGGATCAGATCGATCAGGTAGCCGAGGTCGCGGCGGTCGCGCAGTGCCGGCAGCGGCAGCGTGGCGCCGCACAGCCGGTAGTACAGGTCCTCGCGGAAGCTGCCGGCGGCGATGAGCTGGCGCAGGTCGCGGTGCGACGCGGCGATGACGGTGAGCTCCACGCGGATCGGCCGGTCGGCGCCGAGCGGCAGCACCTCGTGCTCGGACAGCACGCGCAGCAGGCGGGTCTGCAGGTGCAGCGGCATGTCGCCGATCTCGTCGAGGAACAGCGTGCCGCCATGGGCCTGCAGGATCAGGCCCTTCATGCCGCGGTTGCGCGCGCCGGTGAAGGTGCCGGCGGTGTAGCCGAACAGTTCGCTCTCGATCAGCGACTCGGGGATCGACGCGCAGTTGACGGCGACGAAGGGCTTGTCGTGGCGCGTGCTCGACTCGTGCAGCGCCTTCGCGAACACTTCCTTGCCGGTGCCGGTCTCGCCCTGGATCAGGATGTTGATGCGCTTGTTGGCCAGGCGGCGCGCCTGGTCCTGCAGCGCGCGCATCTGCTTGTCGTCGCCGGCCAGGCGCTCGAGCGCGGGGCTGGCCGGCGCGAGCGCGGACACCACGTCGGTCACGTCGCGGTGGCCCGGCGCGCCGGACAGGCTGCGCATGCGCGGCGCGACCACGCTGCCGAAGTAGCTCTGGTGATCGAAGGCCGAGAGCAGAGCGCGGTCCATCACGTTGGACGAGCGCGAGAGGCGCCAGATGTCGTCCATCGAGCAGCGGAACACGTCGGTCAGGTGGCGGCCCTCGATGGCTTCGTCGCCGCCGCTCTGCAGCGCCAGGCCGCGCAGCCACTTGCGCGCGCCGGTGCTGGCACCGGCCAGCACGCCGTCGCTGTCGAAGGCCAGCATCATGTCGCCCAGCACGTCGACCAGCGCCCAGCTGGTGGCCAGCCGCAGGATCCAGTGATCGCGGAAGTGGCGCACGAAGTTGGCGTCCTCGATCATCTGGCCGTACAGCGTGGTGAGGTGCAGCGCGAGGTGCTGGCTCTCGCGCGCGTTGGGCATGGCCAGCGCCGACACGTCGAGCACGCCCATCAGCTTGCCGTCGGGATGGAACAGCGGCGCGGTGTTGCAGCTCAGGCCGACGTTGCCGGTGTAGAAGTGGTCGTCGCGGTGGCAGGTGAGCGAGGCCTGCTCGTAGATGCAGGTGCCGATGCCGTTGGTGCCGGCGATCTCTTCCTTCCAGTTGGCGCCGAGGTAGAGGCCGGCGCGCTGCGCGTCCTTGCCCCAGGAGTCGTTGCCGATGTAGTCGACCGTCACGCCGTCGGCGTCGGTCAGCAGCAGCACGTAGCCGAGGTCGGACACGCGCTTGAAGAGCTGCTCCATGCCGCCGCGCGCGACCTGCAGGTACTCCTCGATGCGCTCGCGCGACTCGCGCAGCCGCGTCGAGCTCTCGACGCGCGGGCCGAAGGATTGCGCGGGGTCGAGGCCGTGCGTGTTGACGCAGCGGTGCCAGGAGCGGTGGATCAGGCTGTCGGGCGTGCCGGCCTCGGGCGCGTGGCCCGACGCGATGCGGCGGATCTCGTCGACGTGTTGGTGGGACAGGATCAAGTGGCTGCTCCTTGGAGGTCGGCACGGCGGCGGTCCGGGTGGCCTTGCAGTGCGAGGAGCTCGCGGCTCCCGATGCCGGCGTCTGCGTCCGGCTGCGCGAGCGGGACTCTAAGCGAAGCGCGCGTTGTCGTGTGTCGGGATCGGCCCGCAAGCCGGTTGGGGGCATCGGTGGCATCGGCGCTGCGTTGCACGGGCCGTTCGACGGCCGAGCGCGCCGCAACGCCACACCGAAGGCCTCACCTGTGGCCTCGCGCGCCACACCTGTCGGCGCCCGCCGCATCACTCGCATTTACCCGGATGCGACAGCGCAAGTGCTTGATTCGCATGGACAAATCGATGGCCGCAGAGACAGCGCATCGGGCTCGCCGGCGGTGGCATGTGGTTTGCAAAAAGGCCCCGCCACCGAACCCCGATGACGCTGCCATGAACGACAACGAGACAACGACCCCGAGCGCGACGAACGCGCCCCAGACCCCCGCCTGCGCGGGCCGCCGCGAAGCCCTGAAGCTCGGTGCCTGTGCCTGCATCGGCTTCGGCCTCGACGCCGCCGGACTGAACCGCGCACTGGCCGACGAACCTGCCGAACAACGCCCGACCAAGGGCGACCGGCTGGTCGTCGTCGGAGCCGACGGCACGCCCAAGCTGCTGGCCGCCGCCGACGTGAAGCTCGGCGAGAAGCCGGTGTTCGCGTTCCCCTACGACACCGACAAGAAGCTGGTGCGCGACGGCTCGCGCCTGAACAAGGTGCTGTTGATCCGCCTGGACCCCGGCTCGCTGGACGAGGCCACGCGCGCACGCTCGGCCGACGGCGTGCTGGCGTTCTCGGCGGTGTGCACGCACCAGGGCTGCGACGTCAGCGAGTGGGTGCCCGAGAGCAAGTCGCTGCTGTGCTTCTGCCACTTCTCGCGCTTCGATCCCTGCCAGTCCGGACAGGTGCTGGCCGGGCCCGCGCCGCGCAGCCTGCCGCACCTGCCGATCGCGCTCGAGCGCGGCGAGCTCGCCGTGAACGGCCCCTTCAGCGCCAGCCCGGGCGTGAAGAAGACCTGATCCACCCCGCCACGGCGTCGCCGGCCGCGGCAACGGCCGGCACGCCCCGATTCCCCACCGCAAGAAGAACCAACCGAGGAGACAAACCCATGAAACTCAAACTGACGCACATCGCGGCCTGCCTGGCCCTGGCACCGCTGGCCGCACTGGCCGACCTGCCGGCCTACTCGCCGGTGAGCGACGCGCGGCTCGCGAACCCCGAACCGTCGAACTGGCTGATGTACCGCGCCAACTACGCGGGCTGGGGCTACAGCCCGCTGGAGAAGATCAACGACAAGAACGTGTCGAAGCTGACGCTCGCATGGTCCTACGTGACCGGCATGACCGAAGGCCACCAGGCGCCGCCGATCGTCAACAACGGCTACATGTACGTGACGACGCCGAACAACCAGGTCATCGCGTTCGAGGCCAAGACCGGCAAGGAACTGTGGCGCTACAAGAAGCAGATCCCCGAGGAACTGCAGCAGCTGCACCCGACGAACCGCGGCGTGGCGCTCTACAAGGACAAGCTCTACCTCGCGACCACCGACGCGATGGTCGTCGCGCTCGACCCGGTGACCGGCAAGGAACTGTGGAAGAGCGCGACCGGCGACTGGAAGGCCGGCTACTACTCGACGCTGGCGCCGCTGGTGGCCAACGGCAAGGTGGTGGTGGGCGTGTCCGGCGGCGAGTACGGCGTGCGCGGCTACGTGATCGCGCTCGACGCCGACAGCGGCAAGGAAGTCTGGCGCACCTACACCACGGCCGCGCCGGGCGAGCCGGGCGGCGACAGCTGGCCGGGCGAGACCTACAAGAAGGGCGGCGCCTCGGTGTGGATCACCGGCACCTACGACCCCGAGACCAAGCTGTCCTACTGGGGCACCGGCAACGCCGCGCCGTGGATGGGCGACACGCGCCCGGGCGACAACCTGTACAGCTCGTCGACGCTGGCGCTCGACATCGACACCGGCAAGCTCAAGGGCTACCACCAGTACCACTGGAACGACACCTGGGACTGGGACGAGGTGTCGGCCCCGGTGCTGATCGACGTGGAGCGCAACGGCAAGAAGGTGAAGTCGCTGGTGCACGCCGGCCGCAACGGCTACCTGTGGCAGCTCGAACGCACCAGCGGGCCGATCAAGTTCGTCGACGCCTGGCCCTACGTGAAGCAGAACGTCTTCACCTCCATCGACCCGAAGACCGGCCGTCCGACCTACGACGACAGCAAGCGCCCGGCGACCGGCAAGACGGTGAACTTCTGCCCGTCGATGTGGGGCGGCAAGGACTGGTTCCCCGAGGCCTACAGCCCGAAGACCAAGATGTTCTACGTGCCGGCCAACAACAACCTGTGCTCGGAGCTGACCGGCGAGGCGGTGACCTACAAGAAGGGTGACCTCTACATCGGCGTGGCGCTGGACAACATCCTCACCAACGTGCGGATGACCGAGGCCTCGAAGACCCACGTCGGCGAGGTGCAGGCCTGGAGCCTGACCGACAAGAAGAAGGTCTGGACCCACACCTACCCCGAGATGAACTGGGGCCCGTTGATGGCCACCGGCGGCAACCTGGTGTTCGGCGGCGGCACCAACGACCGCATGTTCCGCGCCTTCAACGCCACCACCGGCAAGATGCTGTGGGAGTACCCGGCCAGCTCCGGCGTGACCGGCGTGCCCTCGTCCTTCGAGGTCGACGGCGAGCAGTACATCGCCGTGCAGTCGGGTTGGGGCGTCGACGCGGAGCGCATGCAAGGTGCGTTCAACGCGGTGCTCAAGCACAAGACCTACGTGCCGCAGGGCGGCACGGTGCTGGTCTTCAAGCTGCCCAAGTAAGCCCTCCCCGTTCGATCCCGGCCGGCAGCGGACTTCGTCGTCCGCTGCCGCTGGGGCGACTCGTCCCCAAAAAACACGCAAGGAGACAAGACATCATGAAACTGCTGCACGCACTCGCCCTCAGCATCGCCGCCCTCGTGGGCCTGTGGGTCTACCTCAGCATCGGTCGGCCCGAGCTGCGCTTCAACCCGTGGATCGGCTTCGTCGCCTGGGCGGCGTTCTTCGCTGCCGGCGGCGGCACGCAGGGCGCCTGGAAGTCGGTAGCCGGCGGCATTGCCGCGATCCTGCTGACGGCCGGCACGATGGCGGCTGTCACCGCGCTCGGCGGCGGGCTGCCCTGGATGATCGGCCTGGTCGCGGTGCTGGCCTTCGTGCTGGTGGCGATGGCCGACATCCCGGCGCTGGCCTACACGCCGGCCGCCTTCCTGGGTGCCGCGTCCTTCTTCGGCGCCGGCGGCAAGGCCGACGAAACCATCCTGCTCGTCTCGATCACCTGGCTCGCCGGCGTGGCCTTCGGCTTCGCGTCCGAGCTGATGGGCAAGCGCTTCGCGCGGCCCGCGATGTGAGTTTTCTTTCCCCCCGTTCCCCCGTCAGCGCTCATCCCCCACCCCAGAAGGAGAAGACCACCATGGTCACCGAATACAGAAACTACATCGACGGCGAGTTCCTGGCCAACCGCTCGGGTGCCCTGATCGACGTGCACAACCCGGCCACCCACGAGTTGCTCGCTCGCGTGCCCGATGCCCCGAACGACGTGGTCGACCTGGCCGTGCAGGCTGCGCGCACGGCGCAGCCGGCGTGGGCGAAGCTGCCCGCGATCCAGCGCGCCCAGCACCTGCGTGCCATCGCCGCCAGGCTGCGCGAGAACGTCGAGGAGCTGGCCCACACCATCACGGCCGAGCAGGGCAAGGTGCTGGGGCTGGCACGCGTGGAGGTGAACTTCACCGCCGACTACATGGACTACATGGCCGAGTGGGCGCGCCGCCTCGAGGGCGAAGTGCTGACCAGCGACCGCGTCGGCGAGAGCATCTTCCTGATGCGCAAGCCGATCGGCGTGGCCGCCGGCATCCTGCCGTGGAACTTCCCGTTCTTCCTGATCGCGCGCAAGCTGGCCCCGGCGCTGATCACCGGCAACACCATCGTGATCAAGCCGAGCGAGATCACGCCGATCAACGCCTTCGAGTTCGCACGCCTGGCGTCGCAGACCGACCTGCCGCGCGGCGTGTTCAACCTGGTCGGCGGTACCGGCGCCGGTGCGGGCTCGCAACTCACCTCGCACCGTGACGTGGGCATCGTGTCGTTCACCGGCAGCGTGGAGACCGGCACGCGCATCATGACCGCGGCGTCGAAGAACCTGACGCGCGTGAACCTCGAGCTCGGCGGCAAGGCACCGGCCATCGTGCTGGCCGACGCCGATCTCGACCTGGCCGTGAAGGCCATCTACGACTCGCGCGTCATCAACACCGGACAGGTGTGCAACTGCGCCGAGCGCGTGTACGTGCAGCGCAAGGTGGCCGACGAGTTCACCAGCAAGATCGCCGCACGCATGGCCGGCACGCTGTACGGCGACCCGCTGGCCCAGCCCGACGTGGCGATGGGTCCGCTGGTCAGCCAGGCCGGCCTCGACAAGGTGGCGGGCATGGTGGACCGCGCCCGCGCGGCCGGCGCCAGCATCGTGCAGGGCGGCCGCAAGGCCAACCGCGACAAGGGCTTCCACTACGAGCCCACCGTCATCGCGAACTGCAGCGCCGACATGGAGATCATGCGCAAGGAGATCTTCGGGCCGGTGCTGCCGATCCAGGTGGTGGACGAACTCGACGAGGCCGTGGCGCTGGCCAACGATTCCGAGTACGGCCTGACCTCGTCGATCTTCACCAAGGACCTGAACTCGGCGATGCGCGCGGTGCGCGACCTGCAGTTCGGCGAGACCTATGTGAACCGCGAGCACTTCGAGGCGATGCAGGGCTTCCACGCCGGCCGCAAGAAGTCGGGCATCGGCGGAGCCGATGGCAAGCACGGCCTGTACGAGTTCACCGAGACGCACGTGGTCTACATCCAGCACGGCTGAGTCAGTTTCGTCATCGTGTCGCCTCGCAGCGACGCTTGAGCCCGCTCCGCCCCGCGGGGCGGGCCTTTTTCCCCACACACCTGCCCGGTGCCGGCGCGTCCCTCGCCAGCGCCAGGCCGCGCTCGGCCCGCTGCCGGCGCAAGCCCCCCTCCACCGCAACGCCGCGCCCATGCCCGTGATCACCTGCATCGAAGACCTGAGGGTTCTGGCCCAGCGCCGGGTGCCGAGGATGTTCTACGACTACGCCGACTCGGGCTCGTGGA
>NZ_LMDY01000007.1 GCF_001425905.1 Methylibium sp. Root1272 | reverse complement strand
TGATCAACCCGATCGCGATGGAAGAAGGCCTGCGCTTCGCCATCCGTGAGGGCGGCCGCACCGTCGGCGCAGGCGTCGTCGCCAAGATCATCGAGTAATCATTTTCAAGGGTTGCGTAGGGGTATAGCTCAATTGGCAGAGCGTCGGTCTCCAAAACCGAAGGTTGGGGGTTCGATTCCCTCTGCCCCTGCCACGCACCACCCGGAGTCCGACAGGCACTGATCGAATCGAATGCAAATGCCGGCGCGCAGCGGCCCGCAGGGAGTCCTCGGACCCCGCGGGCCTTGCTGCTGAAGGGCCGGCATCGTGATCGAACCGAAGCAAGATGAACAACCCAACCGTCGAAACCGTTTCCACCGGCGCTGACAAGGCCAAGCTCGCTGCGGCGGGCTTGCTCGTCGTCGGCGCGGTCGCCGCGTTCTACCTGCTCGGCAAGCAGGACCTGTGGCTGCGCGTGGTCGCGCTGCTGGTGCTGATGGCTGCCGGCGTGGCCGTGTTCTTCACGGCCGAGCCGGGCAAGGCGCTGGCCGGCTTCGGCCGCGACTCGGTGCGTGAACTGCGCAAGGTCGTGTGGCCGAGCCGCAAGGAAGCGATCCAGATGACGGGCTACGTGTTCGCCTTCGTGTTCGTGATGGCGCTGTTCCTGTGGCTGACCGACAAGACCCTCGAGTGGGCGCTGTACGACTTGATCCTGGGTTGGAGGCGCTGAAAGGCGCGAGGTTGAACATGAGCGAAGTCCAGACCCCAGCCACCACCGACACCGCACCGGTCAATCCGCTGCGCTGGTACGTGGTGCATGCCTACTCCGGCATGGAGAAGGCCGTCGAGCGCAACCTGCGCGAGCGCATCGACCGCGCCGCCATGCAGGCGAAGTTCGGCCGCATCCTCGTCCCGACCGAGGAAGTGGTCGAGATGAAGAACGGCAAGAAGGCCGTCACCGAGCGCCGCTTCTTCCCCGGCTACGTGCTGGTCGAGATGCTGATGGACGATGAGTCCTGGCATCTGGTGAAGCACACCTCCAAGGTCACCGGTTTCGTCGGCGGCGCGAAGAACCGTCCGGCGCCGATCTCCGAGGCCGAGGTGATGAAGATCGTGCACCAGATGCAGGAAGGCATCGAGAAGCCGCGTCCCAAGGTCGAGTGGGAGGTGGGCGAACTGGTGCGCGTCAAGGAAGGCCCGTTCACCGATTTCAACGGCGCGATCGAGGAAGTCAACTACGACAAGTCGAAGGTGCGAGTCTCGGTCACCATCTTCGGCCGCTCGACGCCGGTGGAACTGGATTTCCACGAGGTCGAGAAGGTCTGATGAATTCAGCCCCGATGGCGGGGCGGCGCGCCGCAAGGCAGGCGCCAGACGCCATCCGTTGCTGCCGGTGACGTGACATCGGTGTGAGGAGCCCGGGTAGCCAGTCCCTGGCGTTTGCACTCAACCTCCATCGCAGGCCGCGAAGGGGGTTCTAGGAGAAACACATGGCCAAGAAGATTGTCGGCTTCATCAAGCTGCAAATCCCGGCCGGGAAGGCGAATCCGTCGCCCCCGATCGGTCCCGCGCTGGGTCAGCGCGGCCTCAACATCATGGAGTTCTGCAAGGCGTTCAACGCCCAGACCCAGTCGATGGAACCCGGCCTCGTGCTGCCGGTCGTGATCACGGCGTTCGCGGACAAGAGCTTCACCTTCGTGCTGAAGTCGCCGCCCGCCACGGTGCTGATCAAGAAGGCGATCAAGCTCGACAAGGGATCGGCCAAGCCGCATACCGACAAGGTCGGCAAGATCACCCGGGCGCAGCTCGAGGAGATCGCCAAGACCAAGACCAAGGATCTGACGGCGTCCGACCTGGACGCAGCGGTCCGCACCATCGCGGGCACGGCCCGCTCGATGGGCGTCACGACGGAGGGTGTCTGACATGGCCAAGCTCACCAAACGCCAGAAGGCCCTCGAGGGCAAGGTCGACAGCCTGAAGCTGTACGCGATCGACGACGCCTTCAAGATCGTGCGTGACTGCGCGACCGCGAAGTTCGACGAATCGATCGACGTGTCGGTGCAACTCGGCATCGACGCCAAGAAGTCCGACCAGGTCGTGCGTGGCGCCGTCGTGCTGCCCAACGGCACCGGCAAGACCAAGCGCGTCGCGGTGTTCGCCCAGGGCGCCAAGGCCGAGGAGGCCAAGGCCGCCGGTGCCGACGTGGTCGGCATGGAAGACCTGGCCGAACAGGTCAAGGCCGGCAACCTGAACTTCGACGTCGTGATCGCGTCGCCGGACACGATGCGCATCGTCGGTACGCTGGGCCAGATCCTGGGGCCGCGCGGCCTGATGCCGAATCCGAAGGTCGGCACCGTGACGCCCGACGTGGCCACCGCCGTGAAGAACGCGAAGGCCGGTCAGGTGCAGTTCCGCGTCGACAAGGCCGGGATCATCCACACGACGCTGGGCCGCCGCTCATTCGACGGCGACAAGCTCAAGGGCAACCTGCAGGCGCTGATCGAGGCGCTGAACAAGGCCAAGCCGGCGACCAGCAAGGGCATCTACCTGCGCAAGGTCGCGGTGTCGTCGACCATGGGTGTCGGCGTGCGCGTGGACGTGGCGTCGATCAACGCCGCCGCCCAGGGCTGATCTATCGAACAAGGGTTTCGCGAGTGTCTGACGCGAGAGACCCGGCTGAATTGGTGGGTCGTGCCGGTGAGCCTCTCGGGGCCATCCGGCACGGGCCGTCATAGACCGTTGGTGCGGTGCGAGCCGCCTAAATGAGGCGTCGACCGAAGGGTCGGCGACGAAGCCAACGCAGATGGCGATCCCGCTGAACGGGTATGGCCGTCGATGACGAAGCGATTCGTGATCGACGGGGTTCCTGGACAGAAGGTCGCTGAAGTGGGTGCCGCGGACCGCAAGGCCCGGGGCGCATAAGCAAAGGAGTGGACCTTGAGTCTGAATCGCAACGAGAAAGAAGCCGTCGTGGCGCAGGTGTCGGCCCAGGTGGCCAAGGCACAGACGCTGGCGCTGGCCGAGTACCGCGGACTCACGGTGGAACACTTGAACGCGCTGCGCAAGCAGGCGCGCGAGAAGGGCGTTTATCTTCACGTGCTGAAGAACACGCTCGCTCGCCGCGCCGTCGCCGGCACGCCGTTCGAAGTGGCCGCCGAGAGCATGGCTGGCCCGCTGATCTACGGCTTCTCCGAAGACGCCGTGGCAGCAGCCAAAGTCATCGCGGACTTCGCCAAGACCAACGAAAAGCTGGTCGTCAAGGGCGGTGCCCTGAATGGCAAGGCACTGGATGCTGCCGGCGTCAAGGCGCTGGCAGCGGTGCCGAGCAGGGAGGTGCTGCTGACCCAGCTCGCCGGCCTGCTGCAGTCGCCGATCTCGCGCTTTGCGCGGGCACTGGCGGCCGTGGCCGACAAGAAGGGCGAAGGCGCCGCACCCGCGGTGACCGCCGAGGCCGCACCGGCCGCCTGACGATCGCATCAACGCAAACCTATCTGTTTCGAGGAATCCAAAATGGCATTCGATAAAGACGCTTTCCTGACCGCACTGGACACCATCTCCGTGCTGGAACTCAATGACCTGGTCAAGGCCATCGAAGAGAAGTTCGGCGTGTCCGCCGCGGCCGTGGCCGCCCCGTCCGCCGGCGGTGGCGGTGCTGCCGCCGCTGCGGTGGAGGAGAAGACCGAGTTCAACGCCGTGCTGCTCGAGGCCGGCGCGAACAAGGTGTCGGTCATCAAGGCCGTGCGCGAACTGACGGGCCTGGGCCTGAAGGAAGCCAAGGACCTGGTCGACGGCGCTCCGAAGAACGTGAAGGAAGCCGTGGCCAAGGCCGATGCCGAAGCCGCCGTCAAGAAGCTGGTGGAAGCCGGCGCGAAGGCCGAGCTGAAGTAACTCGGCTCGGCGCACGAGGCTGGGTGCCGGATCGGCCCCAGCCTTTTGCGCTTCATGGCGCGAACCTGCCAATTAGCCCTTGGTGGGTATCTGGAAGCCCCTCGAGGTCATAATCGAGGGTTTTTCCGAGGGCCGTGAGCACCTGGAAGCCTCCCGCGAGGGGGTTTCCAAGTGTTCTCTGAAACGACTGCAGGGAACCGGTTTGGTCGGGCTGGGGTGCAATGCCCCGGTTGTCCGCCAGCGGCTGGTAGTGGCCAGCCACCAAGCAGCAGACGCAAGGTCTGCGTCGCCAGTCGCCGAAAGAGTGTCGCCTAGGCCGGGCGGTGCTCATTCGACACGGAGTGATCAATGGCGCAAGCAACCCCCTACAGCTATACCGAGCGCAAGCGCATCCGGAAGAGTTTCGGAAAGCGCGAGAACGTCTTGGGCGTGCCCTATCTGCTGACGATGCAGAAGGATTCCTACGTCGCCTTCCTTCAGAAGGACGTGCCGCCCCAAAAGCGCAAACCGGAGGGCTTGCAAGCCGCCTTCCTCTCCGCCTTCCCGATCGTCTCGCACAACGGGTTCGTGGAGATGAAGTACATCGAGTTCAACATGGCCAAGCCCGCGTTCGACACGCGGGAATGCCAGCAACGCGGCCTGACCTACGCCGCCGCCGTGCGCGCCAAGCTGCAGATGATCATCTATGACCGTGAAACCTCGACCTCGCAGTCGAAGGTGGTCAAGGAGATCAAGGAGCAGGAGGTCTACATGGGCGAGGTGCCCCTGATGACCGACTACGGCTCGTTCATCGTCAACGGCACGGAGCGCGTGATCGTGTCGCAGCTGCACCGCTCGCCGGGCGTGTTCTTCGAGCACGACAAAGGCAAGACCCACAGCTCGGGCAAACTGTTGTTCAGCGCGCGCATCATTCCCTACCGCGGCTCGTGGCTGGATTTCGAATTCGACCCGAAGGACATCCTGTACTTCCGCGTCGACCGCCGCCGCAAGATGCCGGTGACGATCCTGCTGAAGGCCATCGGCCTGAACCCGGAGCAGATCCTCGCGAACTTCTTCGTGTTCGACAATTTCCGCCTGATGGATTCGGGCGCGCAGATGGAGTTCGTGGCCGACCGGCTGCGCGGCGAGATCGCGCGCTTCGACCTGACCGACAAGGCGGGCGCCGTGATCGTCGAGAAGGACAAGCGCATCACTGCGCGCCACACGCGTGCGCTGGAGGCGTCGGGCACCAGCTTCATCAGCGTGCCGGAAGACTTCCTCGTCGGTCGTGTGCTGGCCAAGAACATGGTCGACGCCGACACCGGCGAGATCGTCGCGAAGGCCAACGACGAGCTGACCGACTCGCTGCTGAAGAAGCTGCGCACGGCGGGCATCAAGGACATCCAGTGCCTGTACACGAACGAGCTCGACATGGGCGCGTACATCTCGCAGACGCTGGCCAGCGACGAAACCGCCGACGAGCTGGCCGCTCGTGTGGCGATCTACCGCATGATGCGCCCCGGCGAGCCGCCGACCGAGGACGCGGTGCAGGCGCTGTTCAACCGCCTGTTCTACAGCGAGGACACCTACGACCTGTCGCGTGTCGGCCGCATGAAGTTCAACGCCCGCGTCGGGCGTGACACCGCCGAAGGCCGCATGGTGCTGGCCAACGACGACATCCTCGACGTGGTCAAGATCCTGGTCGAGCTGCGCAACGGCCGCGGCGAGGTCGACGACATCGATCACCTCGGCAACCGTCGTGTGCGTTGCGTCGGCGAACTGGCCGAGAACCAGTACCGCTCGGGCCTCGCCCGCATCGAGAAGGCCGTGAAGGAGCGTCTCGGCCAGGCCGAGACCGAAGCGTTGATGCCGCACGACCTGATCAACTCCAAGCCGATCTCCGCGGCGCTGAAGGAGTTCTTCGGGGCAAGCCAGCTGTCGCAGTTCATGGACCAGACCAACCCGCTGTCCGAGATCACGCACAAGCGTCGCGTCTCGGCCCTGGGCCCGGGCGGCCTGACCCGTGAGCGTGCCGGCTTCGAGGTGCGCGACGTGCATCCGACCCACTACGGCCGCGTCTGCCCGATCGAGACCCCGGAAGGCCCGAACATCGGCCTGATCAATTCGCTGGCGCTGTACGCGCAGCTCAACGAGTACGGCTTCCTCGAGACGCCCTACCGTCGTGTGATCGACAGCAAGGTCACCGACCAGATCGACTACCTGTCGGCCATCGAGGAAGGCAAGTACGTCATCGCGCAGGCGAACGCCGGCCTCGACAAGGACGGCAAGCTGATCGACGAGCTGGTGTCGGCCCGCGAGAGCGGCGAGTCGGTGCTGACCTCGCCGGAGCGCATCCAGTACATGGACGTGGCGCCGACGCAGATCGTCTCGGTGGCCGCCTCGCTGGTGCCTTTCCTCGAGCACGACGATGCGAACCGCGCGCTGATGGGCGCGAACATGCAGCGCCAGGCCGTGCCGGTGCTGCGCCCGGAGAAGGCCTTCGTCGGCACCGGCGTCGAGCGCGTCTCGGCAGTCGATTCGGGCACGGTCGTCACCGCCAAGCGCGGCGGCGTGGTCGACTACATCGACACCAACCGCATCGTGATCCGCGTCAACGACGCAGAAACGGTGGCGGGCGAGGTCGGCGTCGACATCTACAACCTGATCAAGTACCAGCGCTCGAACCAGAACACCAACATCCACCAGCGCCCGATCGTCCAGCGCGGTGACCAGGTGGGCGCCGGCGACGTGATCGCCGACGGCGCATCGACCGACATCGGCGAACTGGCGCTCGGCCAGAACATGCTGGTGGCGTTCATGCCCTGGAACGGCTACAACTTCGAAGACTCGATCCTGATCTCCGAACGCGTGGTCGCCGAGGACCGCTACACCTCGATCCATATCGAGGAACTGGTGGTGATGGCGCGCGACACCAAGCTGGGCTCGGAGGAAATCACCCGCGACATCCCGAACCTGTCCGAGCAGCAGCTCGGCCGGCTCGACGAGTCGGGCATCGTCTACATCGGTGCCGAGGTGAACCCGGGTGACGTGCTGGTCGGCAAGGTCACGCCCAAGGGCGAGACCACGCTGACGCCGGAAGAGAAGCTGCTGCGCGCGATCTTCGGCGAGAAGGCGTCCGACGTGAAGGACACCTCGCTGCGCGTGGACCAGGGCACCAACGGCACCGTGATCGACGTGCAGGTGTTCACCCGCGAAGGCATCCAGCGCGACAAGCGCGCCCAGCAGATCATCGACGACGAGCTCAAGCGCTTCCGTCTGGACCTGAACGACCAGCTGCGCATCGTCGAGGCCGACGCCTTCGACCGGATCGAGAAGCTGCTGTCCGGCAAGACCGCCAACGGCGGTCCGAACAAGCTCGCCAAGGGCACGCCGATCGACAAGGCCTACCTGGCCAGCGTCGACAAGTACCACTGGTTCGACATCCGCCCGGCCGACGACGACGTCGCCAACCAGCTCGAGTCGATCAAGAACTCGCTCGAGCAGACGCGCCACAGCTTCGACCTCGCCTTCGAGGAGAAGCGCAAGAAGCTGACGCAGGGCGACGAACTGCCGGCGGGCGTGCTGAAGATGGTCAAGGTCTACCTGGCCGTCAAGCGCCGCCTGCAGCCGGGCGACAAGATGGCCGGCCGTCACGGCAACAAGGGCGTGGTCTCCAAGATCGTGCCGGTCGAGGACATGCCCTACATGGCCGACGGCACGCCGTGCGACATCGTCCTCAATCCGCTGGGCGTGCCCTCGCGGATGAACGTCGGTCAGGTGCTGGAAGTGCATCTGGGCTGGGCCGCCAAGGGCATCGGCCAGCGCATCGGCGACATGCTGCAGCAGGAGTCGAAGCTGGCCGACCTGCGCAAGTTCCTCGACGAGCTGTACAACAAGTCGGGCGGCAAGTCGGAGAACCTGAACGGGCTCAGCGACGCCGAGATCACCGAGATGGCGACCAACCTCGCGCAGGGCGTGCCGTTCGCGACGCCGGTGTTCGACGGTGCCACCGAGGAAGAGATTCGCGCGATGATGCACCTCGCCTACCCCGAGGAGATCGCCGCGACCAAGGGCCTCAACGCGACCCGCACTCAGGCCACGCTGCACGACGGCCGCACCGGCGACGCCTTCGAGCGGCCGGTCACGGTGGGCTACATGCACGTGCTGAAGTTGCACCACCTGGTCGACGACAAGATGCACGCCCGCTCCACCGGCCCGTACAGCCTGGTCACGCAGCAGCCGCTGGGCGGCAAGGCGCAGTTCGGCGGCCAGCGCTTCGGCGAAATGGAAGTCTGGGCGCTGGAAGCCTATGGCGCGAGCTACGTGCTGCAGGAAATGCTGACCGTGAAGTCGGACGACGTGAACGGCCGCACCAAGGTGTACGAAAGCATCGTCAAGGGCGAGCACGCGATCGAGGCCGGCATGCCGGAATCGTTCAACGTGCTGGTGAAGGAAATTCGTTCGCTCGGCATCGACATCGAGCTCGAGCGCAACTAAAGGAGAAGATGCATGAAGGGACTACTCGACCTTTTCAAGCAGTTCACCCCGGATGAGCATTTCGATGCCATCAAGATCGGCCTGGCGTCCCCGGAGAAGATCCGGAGCTGGTCGTTCGGCGAGGTGAAGAAGCCCGAGACCATCAACTACCGCACCTTCAAGCCGGAACGTGACGGCCTGTTCTGCGCCAAGATCTTCGGCCCGATCAAGGACTACGAATGCCTGTGCGGCAAGTACAAGCGCCTCAAGCACCGTGGCGTGATCTGCGAGAAGTGCGGCGTCGAGGTCACGCAGACCAAGGTGCGCCGTGATCGCATGGGTCACATCGACCTGGCGGCGCCGTGCGCGCACATCTGGTTCCTGAAGTCGCTGCCGTCGCGCCTGGGCCTGGTGCTCGACATGACGCTGCGCGACATCGAGCGCGTGCTTTACTTCGAAGCCTACGTGGTGGTCGACCCGGGCATGACCGAGCTGAAGAAGTTCTCGATCATGACCGAGGACGACTACGACGCAAAGAAGCAGCAGCACGGCGACGAGTTCGTCGCGCTGATGGGTGCCGAGGGCATCCAGAAGCTGCTGGCCGAGATCGACCTCGACGTCGAGATCGAGCGCCTGCGCGGCGACATGACCGGCTCCGAACTGAAGGTCAAGAAGAACTCGCGTCGCCTGAAGGTGATGGAGGCCTTCAAGAAGTCGGGCATCAAGCCGCAGTGGATGGTGATGAACGTGCTGCCCGTGCTGCCGCCGGACCTGCGTCCGCTGGTGCCGCTGGATGGCGGGCGTTTCGCCACTTCCGACCTGAACGATCTGTACCGCCGCGTCATCAACCGCAACAACCGACTCGCGCGCCTGCTCGAGCTGAAGGCTCCCGAGATCATCGTGCGCAACGAGAAGCGCATGCTGCAGGAAGCGGTCGACTCGCTGCTGGACAACGGCCGTCGCGGCAAGGCGATGACGGGCGCGAACAAGCGCGCGCTGAAGTCGCTGGCCGACATGATCAAGGGCAAGAGCGGCCGCTTCCGCCAGAACCTGCTGGGCAAGCGCGTCGACTACTCGGGCCGTTCGGTCATCGTGGTGGGCCCGACGCTCAAGCTGCACCAGTGCGGCCTGCCCAAGCTGATGGCGCTCGAGCTGTTCAAGCCCTTCATCTTCTCGCGCCTGGAAGCCATGGGCATCGCCACCACCATCAAGGCGGCGAAGAAGGAAGTGGAATCGGGCACGCCGGTGGTGTGGGACATCCTTGAAGAAGTCATCAAGGAGCACCCGGTCATGCTGAACCGTGCGCCGACGCTGCACCGCCTGGGCATCCAGGCCTTCGAGCCGGTGCTGATCGAAGGCAAGGCGATCCAGTTGCATCCGCTGGTCTGCGCGGCGTTCAACGCCGACTTCGACGGCGACCAGATGGCCGTCCACGTGCCGCTGTCGATCGAGGCGCAGATGGAAGCCCGCACGTTGATGCTGGCCTCCAACAACGTGCTGTTCCCGGCCAACGGCGAACCGTCGATCGTGCCGTCGCAGGACGTGGTGCTGGGCCTGTACTACGCGACTCGCGACCGCATCAATGCCAAGGGCGAGGGCCTGATCTTCGCCGACGTGGTAGAGGTGCAGCGTGCGCTCGACAACGCCCAGGTGGAGATCACCGCCAAGATCGCCGTGCGCCTGACCGAGTGGACCAAGGACAAGGAAACGGGTGAATTTACGTCCGAGACCAAGCTGGTGGACACGACGGTCGGCCGCGCGCTGCTGTCCGAGATTCTGCCCAAGGGGCTGCCGTTCTCGAACATCAACAAGGCGCTGAAGAAGAAGGAAATCTCGCGCCTGATCAACACGTCGTTCCGCAAGTGCGGCCTGAAGGAGACGGTGGTCCTGGCTGACAAGCTGCTGCAGAGTGGCTTCCGTCTGGCCACGCGCGCCGGCATCTCGATCTCGATCGACGACATGCTGGTGCCGAAGGAGAAGCCGGGCCTGATCGAGCGCGCCGAGAAGGAAGTCAAGGAGATCGAGCAGCAGTACGTCTCGGGTCTGGTGACGGCCGGCGAGCGCTACAACAAGGTCGTGGACATCTGGGGCAAGACCGGCGACGAAGTCGGCAAGGTCATGATGAGCCAGCTGGCCAAGCAGAAGGTCATCGACCGCCACGGCAAGGAAGTCGACCAGGAGTCGTTCAACTCCATCTACATGATGGCCGACTCCGGTGCGCGCGGTTCGGCCGCGCAGATCCGCCAGCTGGCGGGCATGCGGGGCCTGATGGCCAAGCCGGACGGCTCGATCATCGAGACGCCCATCACGGCGAACTTCCGTGAAGGCCTGAACGTGCTGCAGTACTTCATCTCCACCCACGGCGCCCGCAAGGGCCTGGCGGACACGGCGCTGAAGACCGCGAACTCCGGCTACCTGACGCGCCGCCTGGTCGACGTGACCCAGGATCTGGTGGTGATCGAGGACGATTGCGGCACCGACGCCGGTATCGCGATGCGCGCGCTGGTCGAGGGCGGCGAGGTCATCGAGTCGCTGCGCGACCGCATCCTCGGCCGCGTGACGGCCATCGACGTGCTGCACCCGGAGACCCAACAGGTGGTGGTCCCGGCCGGCCTGATGCTCGACGAGGACACGCTCGACATCGTCGAGGCGGCCGCGGTCGACGAGGTGAAGGTTCGCACGCCGCTGACCTGCCACACGCGCTTCGGCCTGTGCGCCAAGTGCTACGGCCGCGACCTGGGTCGCGGTGGCCTGGTGAACTCCGGCGAGGCGGTGGGTGTCATCGCCGCGCAGTCGATCGGCGAACCCGGCACGCAGCTGACGATGCGCACCTTCCACATCGGGGGAGCGGCGTCGCGTGCGGCGGTGGCGTCCAGTGTCGAGGCGAAGTCCGATGGTCACATCGGCTTCAACGCGACGATGCGCTACGTGACCAACGGCAAGGGCGAACTGGTGGTGATCTCGCGTTCCGGCGAGATCATCATCTCCGACCAGCACGGCCGCGAACGCGAGCGTCACAAGGTGCCTTACGGCGCGACGCTCAACATCAAGGCCGACCAGCAGGTCAAGGCCGGCACCGTGCTGGCCAACTGGGATCCGCTGACCCGCCCGATCATCACCGAGTTCGCCGGCAAGGCGAAGTTCGAGAACGTCGAGGAAGGCGTCACCGTCGCCAAGCAGGTGGACGAGGTGACGGGTCTGTCGACGCTGGTGGTCATCGATCCGAAGCGCCGTGGTGCGGCCAAGGTGGTGCGTCCGCAGGTGAAGCTGCTCGATGCGGCCGGCAACGAAGTCAAGATCCCCGGCACCGACCACTCGGTGACGATCGGCTTCCCGATCGGCTCGCTGGTGCAGATCCGCGACGGCCAGGACCTCGCCCCCGGCGAAGTGCTGGCGCGCATCCCGGTCGAAGGCCAGAAGACGCGCGACATCACCGGCGGTCTGCCGCGGGTGGCCGAGCTGTTCGAGGCCCGCACGCCCAAGGACAAGGGCACGCTGGCCGAGATGACCGGTACCGTGTCGTTCGGCAAGGAGACCAAGGGCAAGGTGCGTCTGCAGATCACCGATCCGGACGGCAAGGTCTACGAAGAGCTGGTGCCGAAGGAGAAGAACATCCTGGTGCACGAAGGCCAGGTGGTCAACAAGGGTGAGTCCATCGTCGACGGTCCGGCCGATCCGCAGGACATCCTGCGCCTGCTGGGCATCGAGGAACTGGCGCGCTACATCGTCGACGAGGTGCAGGACGTCTACCGTCTGCAGGGCGTGAAGATCAACGACAAGCACATCGAGGTGATCGTTCGCCAGATGCTGCGCCGCGTGCAGATCGTCAACCCGGGCGATACGCACTACATCCTGGGTGAACAGGTCGAGCGTGCCTCGATGCTGGACACCAACGACAGGATGCGGGCCGACGGCAAGATGATCGCGACGCACGCCGACGTGCTGCTGGGCATCACCAAGGCCTCGTTGTCGACCGACTCGTTCATCTCGGCGGCTTCTTTCCAGGAAACCACGCGCGTGCTGACCGAAGCGGCGATCATGGGCAAGCGCGACGAACTCCGTGGTCTGAAGGAGAACGTCATCGTCGGCCGGCTGATCCCGGCTGGTACCGGCCTCGCCTTCCACCGGGCCCGCAAGGCCAAGGAAGAGATGGACGACGCCGAGCGCCGCTCCATCGCGCTGCAGGAAGCGGAGGAACTGGCGCTGCTAACGCCCGCGGGAACGGCCGAGGTGGCTGGCGAGGAGACGCCGCCGCCGCAGTGAGTGCAGCGGAGCGGCGACTGGCAGGGCGGCTTCGGCCGCCCTTTTTCATGGGCGACGCGATCTGGTCTGGCTGCCGGACTGGGAGGACATGGCGTCGACCCCTTCGCCACTGCTCAGCTGCCAGTCGAGTGGTGTAAGTACACGCACACCGCTCGAAGCCGCGCGCTTGCGAAGTTTCAGCAGCGCCCGATCTCGGGTCAACAGCCAGGTGGTTCGGCGTGCCAGTGCGAGATCGATGAACATCTGGTCGTCGGCATCCGTGCAGCGCAGCGGGCTGCCGGGGACGGCATCGGTATCGACGTAGGCCCAGCGGCCCCAGGCCGCCTCGAGTCGAGCGGCGTCCGGAGACCAGGTGCTCAGGCTGCTGCTCGCGAACAGCCGTCGGTGCTCGAGCAGCATCGCCGGAGTCGCGATCCAGCGGAGGGCGCCGCGCTCGACCGCCCGGCCGAAGGTCGCGGCCGGATCCTGGAAGACCAGCCAGTCGAGGAGCGCATTGGTGTCGATGACCGCGCTGGGTGGAGGGGCTGTTGTCATGGGAAGAGACGGTAAGGAGCCCACGGCTGGCGACGGCCTCTTGCTTGCGGGCGATGGGCGACACGAATATACTGTTAGGCTTTTCGGCAGATTCTGCTGCGCTCTTTGCTGGGCGACCTGTACCGCGCTTCCTGAACCGTCCTCGCTCGAGGGCCCAGCGTGCGTCCCGGGTTGGTTCCGTCTGGAGGCGTCGCGCATGACACCGGAAGACCTGAACCAGTAACTTCAAACGGGAACAAGTTACCCATGCCAACCATCAACCAGCTCGTGCGCCACGGTCGCCAGACCGAGGTCACGAAGTCGAAGTCGCCTGCGATGCAGGGCGGCCCGCAGCGCCGGGGCGTCTGCACGCGCGTCTACACCACCACGCCCAAGAAGCCGAATTCGGCGCTCCGGAAGGTCGCCAAGGTGCGCCTGACCAACGGTTTCGAGGTCATCTCGTATATCGGCGGTGAAGGCCACAACCTGCAAGAGCACAGTGTGGTGCTCGTGCGCGGCGGCCGGGTCAAGGACTTGCCGGGCGTGCGCTATCACATCGTGCGCGGCTCGCTCGACCTGCAAGGCGTGAAGGATCGCAAGCAGTCGCGCTCCAAGTACGGCGCGAAGCGCCCGAAGAAGGCGTAAGACTGCGTCAACAGGACAGTCGGCCGCAAGGCCGGCATCGGATGGCCCGCCGCCGGCGGGTCGAGTAAGTGGGTGGCCCGAGCGTGTGGCTGCCCGAGGCGCCCGAAGGGCGCCGACTGAAGCACAGAAGGAAGAGCAATGCCCCGTCGTCGCGAAGTACCCAAGCGCGAGATCCTGCCGGACCCGAAGTTCGGCAACGTCGATCTCTCGAAGTTCATGAACGTGATCATGGAGTCCGGCAAGAAAGCCGTGGCCGAGCGCATCATCTACGGCGCCCTCGAGACCGTCGAGAAGAAGGCCAACCGTGACCCGCTCGAAGTCTTCATCACCGCGCTGAACAACGTGAAGCCGATGGTCGAAGTGAAGTCCCGCCGCGTCGGCGGTGCGAACTACCAAGTTCCCGTGGAAGTTCGCCCCGTCCGCCGCATGGCACTGGCGATGCGCTGGCTCAAGGAGTCGGCCCGCAAGCGCAGCGAGAAGTCGATGGCCCAGCGTCTCGCGAATGAACTGCTGGAGGCTTCGGAAGGCCGTGGCGGCGCGATGAAGAAGCGCGACGAAGTGCACCGCATGGCCGAAGCCAACAAGGCGTTCTCGCACTTCCGCTTCTAAGCATCTTTTTGGTCCCCGGCCGCTCTTCGGGTTTATACGAACCCGCGAGCGGCCCCTGTATTTGGAGTCACACCATGGCCCGCAAGACCCCCATCGAGCGCTACCGCAACATCGGTATCTCTGCGCACATCGATGCCGGCAAGACCACGACCACCGAGCGCATCCTGTTCTACACCGGTGTGAACCACAAGATCGGTGAAGTGCATGATGGTGCGGCGACCATGGACTGGATGGAGCAGGAGCAGGAGCGCGGCATCACGATCACGTCGGCCGCCACCACCTGCTTCTGGAAGGGCATGGAACTGGCCTTTCCCGAGCACCGCATCAACATCATCGACACCCCGGGGCACGTCGACTTCACCATCGAGGTGGAGCGCTCGATGCGCGTGCTCGACGGCGCCTGCATGGTGTACTGCGCCGTGGGCGGTGTGCAGCCGCAGTCGGAGACCGTCTGGCGGCAGGCCAACAAGTACAAGGTGCCGCGTCTGGCGTTCGTCAACAAGATGGACCGCACCGGCGCGAACTTCTACAAGGTCTACGACCAGATGAAGGTGCGCCTGAAGGCGAACCCCGTGCCCATCGTGCTGCCGATCGGCGCCGAGGAGAACTTCACCGGCGTGATCGACCTCATCAAGATGAAGGCGATCATCTGGGACGAGGCCTCTCAGGGCATGAAGTTCAACTACGAAGAGATTCCCGCGGATCTGCAGGCCGAGGCGCAGAAGTGGCGCGAGAACATGGTCGAGGCCGCGGCCGAGGCCAGTGAAGAGCTGATGAACAAGTATCTCGAATCGGGCGAACTGACCGAGGCGGAGATCAAGTTCGGCATCCGCACGCGCACGATCGCCGCCGAGATTCAGCCGATGTTCTGCGGCACGGCCTTCAAGAACAAGGGCGTGCAGCGCATGCTCGACGGCGTGATCGACTTCATGCCTTCGCCGATCGACATCCCGCCGGTCCCCGGCCACGATGACGACGACAAGGAAGTGGTGCGTCGTGCGGCCGATGACGAGAAGTTCGCCGCGCTGGCCTTCAAGCTGATGACTGACCCCTACGTCGGTCAGCTCACCTTCGTGCGCGTCTACTCGGGTGTGCTGAAGTCGGGCGACTCGGTCTACAACCCGATCCGCGGCAAGAAGGAGCGCATCGGCCGGATCCTGCAGATGCACGCCAACCAGCGTGAAGAGATCAAGGAGATCCTGGCCGGCGACATCGCCGCCTGCGTGGGCCTGAAAGAAGTGACCACGGGCGAGACGCTGTGCGATCCGGACGCGATCATCACGCTCGAGAAGATGATCTTCCCCGAGCCGGTGATCTCGCAGGCCGTCGAACCGAAGACCAAGGCCGACCAGGAGAAGATGGGCATCGCCCTGGGCCGTCTGGCCCAGGAAGACCCGTCGTTCCGCGTGCGCACCGATGAAGAGTCCGGCCAGACCATCATCTCCGGCATGGGCGAATTGCACCTGGAAATCATCGTCGACCGCATGAAGCGCGAGTTCGGCGTGGAGGCCAATGTCGGCAAGCCGCAGGTCGCCTACCGCGAAACCATCCGCAAGGCGGTGTCGGACATCGAAGGCAAGTTCGTGCGCCAGTCGGGCGGCAAGGGCCAGTACGGTCACGTCGTGCTGAAGATCGAGCCGCAGGAGCCGGGCAAGGGTTTCGAGTTCGTCGACGCCATCAAGGGTGGTGTGGTGCCGCGCGAGTTCATCCCGGCCGTCAAGAAGGGCGTCGAAGACTCTCTGCCGAACGGCGTGCTCGCGGGCTTCCCGGTCGTGGACGTGAAGGTCACGCTGACCTTCGGGTCGTACCACGAGGTGGACTCGAACGAGAACGCCTTCAAGATGGCCGCGTCGCTGGGCTTCAAGGACGGCTGCCGCAAGGCCTCGCCGGTCATCCTCGAGCCGATGATGGCCGTGGAAGTCGAGACGCCGGAAGATTACGCCGGCAACGTGATGGGCGACCTGTCGTCCCGTCGCGGCATGGTGCAGGGCATGGACGACATGCCCGGCGGCGGCAAGACCATCAAGGCCGAGGTGCCGCTGTCGGAGATGTTCGGCTACTCGACCACGCTGCGCTCGATGTCTCAGGGCCGTGCCACGTACACGATGGAGTTCAAGCACTACAGCGAAGCGCCCAAGAACGTGGCCGACGCGATCATCACGTCGCGCGCGAAGTAACCCGGCGCCGAGAAAACCAGCCGGTCTTCGGTGGGGTGCCGCCTGCTGCCAGTGGCAGGTGAATCCGCTCCCCGCCGGAGACCTTAAACCGAACACTGGCACTGTTCTTTATCTGGAGATCCTGAAATGGCTAAGAGCAAATTTGAGCGGACCAAGCCGCACGTGAACGTTGGGACGATTGGACACGTGGACCATGGGAAGACGACGCTGACGGCGGCGATCACG
>NZ_LMDY01000006.1 GCF_001425905.1 Methylibium sp. Root1272 | reverse complement strand
GCCTGGTTCAACGGCCTGGGCGAGGCCGTCACCCTCGTCACCGGCCTCATCTTCATCGTCTGCGTCCTCGCCTTCCGCAGGGGACTCGTCGGCGAGGCTGGGGCGCTGCTGGCGCGCTTCAGGCACCGGCCGCGCGAGTAGACCGCGCCGCAGGCGGGCACAAAAGGCCCGCCGCGCCCACGGCTTGTTGCGCCGCAACACAATGCGCGCGATGAACCCCGTCCCCTCGACAGCGGCGCCGGCCGTCGCGCCCCACGCGGCCGTGCCCGCGGCCCCCCGCGACCGGCAGTTCTGGACGGCCATCATCGCGCTCGGCGTCGGCGGCTTCGCGATCGGCACCGGCGAGTTCGTGATCATGGGCCTGCTGCCCGAGGTCGCCAGCGACCTGGGCGTGAGCATCCCGCAGGCCGGGCACGTGATCAGCGCCTATGCGCTCGGCGTGGTGGTCGGCGCGCCGGTGCTCGCGGTGCTGGCGGCCAGCTGGCCGCGGCGGGCGCTGCTGATGGCACTGATGGCGCTGTTCGCACTGGGCAACTTCGCCAGCGCGATGGCGCCGGGCTATCTGTCGCTGAACGCGCTGCGCTTCGTTGCCGGCCTGCCGCACGGCACCTACTTCGGCGTGGCCGCGCTGGTGGCCGCGTCGCTGGCGCCGCCCGATCGCCGCGCGAGCGCGGTCGGCCTGGTCATGCTGGGCCTCACCGGCGCCACGCTGGTCGGTGTGCCGATCGCGGCCTGGCTCGGCCAGCACTGGGGCTGGCGGGCCGCCTTCGTGCTGGTCGGCGCGATCGCCGCGGTGGCGTGCGTGCTGGTGCGCCGCGGCGTGCCCGACCTGCCGGCAGCGCACGGCGCCAGCCCGCTGCGCGAACTGGGCGCGCTGGCGCGGCCCCAGGTGTGGCTCACGCTGGGCATCGGCGCCATCGGCTTCGGCGGCATGTTCGCGGTGTTCAGCTACATCAAGCCGACGCTGACCGAGGTGGCCGGCCTGTCCGTCGACGCGGTGCCGGCGGTGCTGGCGCTGTTCGGGCTGGGCATGGTGGTGGGCAACCTGGTCGGATCACGGCTCGCCGACAAGGCGCTGATGCGCACGATCGCCGGCCTGCTGGTGTGGAGCGCGCTGGTGCTCGGTGCCTTCGTGTTCACGGCGCATCACGTGCTCAGTGCGGCGGCCAGCGTGTTCCTGGTCGGCACCGTGGTGGCCCTCGCGCCGGCGCTGCAGATCCGGCTGATGGACGTGGCCGGCGACGCGCAGACGCTGGCCGCTGCGCTGAACCACTCGGCCTTCAACATGGCCAATGCGCTCGGCGCCTGGCTGGGCGGCGTGGCCATCGCGGCCGGCCTGGGCTGGACCTCGACCGGCTGGGTGGGCGCCCTGCTCGCGCTGGGCGGGCTGGTGGTGTTCGGCGTCGCGTTGCGGCAGGACCGCCGGGCACGCGCGGCCGCTGCGACGGGGCTGACGCCTGCTCAGGCGCCGGCGCCCAGCGGCAGCGCCGTCTTGTAGCGCACCTGCTTCAACGCGAAGCTCGAGCGGATCTTCTCCACCTGCGCGATCGGCGACAGCTGCTCGAGGATGAAGCGCTCCAGCGCCGCCATGTCGGCCACTGCCACACGCAGCAGGTAGTCGGCGTCGCCGGTCATCAGGTAGCACTCCATCACCTCGTCGCGCGCGCACACGCTGGCCTCGAAGGCCTCCAGCGCGGCGCGGTTCTGCTGCTTCAGGCTGATCGAGATGAAGACGTTGAGGTGCAGGCCCAGCGGCGCCGGGTCGAGCAGCGCGACGTAGTGGCGGATCACGCCGGCCGCCTCCAGCGCGCGCACCCGCGCGAGGCAAGGCGAGGGCGACAGGTGCACGCGGCGCGCCAGCTCCACGTTCGACAGGCTGCTGTCACGCTGCAGTTCGGCGAGGATGCGCAGGTCCAGGGCGTCGGGTTTCATGATGCTGTGAAAGTGCGGATTGGCAGCACTTTATGCGGTACTGGTCGTCTGAGGCATCCGATTGCAGCCGCTTCTGCCGCCGAGAACGGCGCACAGTGCAGGCTTCAGGAGCCGCGCCATGACCCACGTTTTCGAACCCTTGCAGTTCCAGGCCGCCGGCACCGATGCCGTGGCCGGTGTTGCCGACACCGACCCCGCCGAGACCGCCGAATGGCGTGATGCGCTGTCCGCGGTGCTGGCCGCCGGCGGTCCGGCGCGCGCGCGTTTCCTGCTCGACCAGCTGGCCGCGCTGGCCAGCGAGCCGGCCATCGCCTGGCAGCCGCATGGCGGCTCGCCCTACGTCAACACCATCCCGGTCGAGCGCCAGCCGGCGTTCCCTGGTGACCTGGCAATCGAGGAACGGCTGGCCTCGCTGATGCGCTGGAACGCGCTGGCGATGGTGGTGCGCGCCAATCAGGCCTATGGCGAACTCGGCGGCCACATCGCCAGCTACGCGAGCGCGGCCGACCTGTTCGAGGTGGGCTTCAACCACTTCTTCCGCGCGCGCAATGCGCAGCAGGGTGGCGACCTGGTGTTCTACCAGCCGCACTCGGCGCCCGGCGTCTACGCGCGCGCCTTCCTCGAGGGCCGCCTGAGCGAGGCCGACCTCGCGCACTACCGGCAGGAGCTCGCGGCGCCGGCGGTGGGCGCGCAGGGACTGTCGAGCTACCCGCATCCGTGGCTGATGCCCGAGTTCTGGCAGTTCCCTACCGGTTCGATGGGCATCGGCCCGATCAGCTCGATCTACCAGGCGCGCTTCATGCGCTACCTGCAGCACCGCGGGCTGCTGCAGACCGAGGGCCGCCGCGTCTGGGGCGTGTTCGGTGACGGCGAGATGGACGAGCCCGAGAGCATGAGCGCGCTCACGCTCGCCGCGCGCGAGAAACTCGACAACCTCACCTGGGTGATCAACTGCAACCTGCAGCGCCTGGACGGCCCGGTGCGCGGCAACGGCCGCATCATCGACGAGCTGGAGGCGCTGTTCGCCGGCGCCGGCTGGCACGTGATCAAGCTGGTGTGGGGTTCCGACTGGGACGGGCTGTTCGCGCGCGATGCCAACGGCGCGCTGCGCAAGGCCTTCGCCGGCACCGTGGACGGCCAGTTCCAGACCTTCGCCGCGAAGGACGGCCGCTACAACCGCGAGCACTTCTTCGGCCAGAACGCCGAGCTCGCCGCGCTGGCGCAGGGCCTCACCGACGAGCAGATCGACCGGCTGCGCCGCGGCGGTCACGACATGGTGAAGATCCACGCCGCCTACGCCGCGGCCGAGCAATGCCGCGGCCGGCCGGTGGTGATCCTGGCGCAGACCAAGAAGGGCTACGGCATGGGCGAGGCCGGGCAGGGCCGCATGACCACCCACCAGCAGAAGAAGCTCGACCGCGACGACCTGATCGCCTTCCGCAACCGCTTCGCGCTGCCGTTGAGTGACGAGCAGGCGGCGAACCTGGAATTCTTCAAGCCGGCCGACGACAGCCCGGAGATGCGCTACCTGCACGCGCGCCGCGCCGCGCTGGGCGGCCATATCCCGGCGCGCGTGGCGCAGGCGCCGCAGCTGGTGGTGCCGCCGGTCGAGCGCTGGGGCGACTTCGCGCTGAATGCCAACGGCAAGGAGATGAGCACCACGATGGCCTTCGTGCGCATGCTCACCGGGCTGCTGAAGGACGCGCAGCTCGGCCCGCGCATCGTGCCCATCGTCGCCGACGAGGCGCGCACCTTCGGCATGGCCAACCTGTTCAAGCAGATCGGCATCTACTCCAACCTCGGCCAGAACTACGAGCCCGAGGACATCGGCTCGGTGCTCAGCTATCGCGAGGCCACCGATGGCCAGATCCTGGAGGAGGGCATCAGCGAGGCCGGTGCGCTGAGCTCCTGGGTGGCCGCGGCCACCAGCTACAGCGTGCACGGCGTGCCGATGCTGCCGTTCTACATCTACTACTCGATGTTCGGCTTCCAGCGCGTGGGCGACCTGATCTGGGCCGCGGCCGACCAGCGCGCGCGCGGCTTCCTGCTCGGCGCCACCGCGGGCCGCACCACGCTGGGCGGCGAGGGCCTGCAGCACCAGGACGGCTCCAGCCCGCTGCAGGCGTCGACCGTGCCCAACTGCCGCACCTGGGACCCGGCCTTCGCGGGCGAGGTGGCGGTGATCGTGGAGCACGGCATGCGCCGCATGCTCGAGGAGCAGGCCGACGAATTCTTCTACCTGCTGCTGATGAACGAGAACTACGCCAACCCCTCGCTGCCCGAGGGTGCGGCGGCCGGCGTGCTGAAGGGCCTGTACCGCTTCCAGCCGGCGCAGGGCAAGAAGGCCGCACAGGTGCGCCTGCTCGGCTCGGGTGCGATCCTGCGCGAGGTGCTGGCCGCGGCCGAGCTGCTGCGCAGCGACTACTGCGTCGAGGCCGAAGTGTGGAGCGCCACCAGCTACAGCGAGCTGCAGCGCGACGCGATCGAGGCCGAGCGCCACAACCGCCTGCAGCCGCAGGCGCCGCGCCGCACCAGCCACGTCGCGCAGTGCCTGGCCGGCACGGCGCCGGTGGTGGCGGCGAGCGACTACGTGCGCGCGTGGCCGCAGCTGATCGCGCCCTACCTCGAGGCCTCGCGCTTCGTGGCGCTGGGCACCGACGGCTTCGGCCGCAGCGACACCCGTGAGCAGCTGCGCCGCCACTTCGAGGTGGACCGCGCGCACATCGCGCTGGCAGCGCTGGATGCGCTGGCCGATGCGGGCAGCGTGCCGCGGGAGCTGGTGGTGAGGGCGGCGGGGCGGCTCGGGGGCTGAGGTTTGCCTCGCCCGCGCGGTGCCGTCGCGGCCGCCGGGCGAGCGGCTCCGTTCATGTCCCCCGCGGCCGGCCCTGCGGGCCGACCGCTCCTCCTTTACTTCACTGCGCCGCTCACCCGGCGTCCCCGTCGACAGGCGAGTCCACCGCAGGCCGCGGTCCGGTCTAGAGACCTATGACGATCGCGGTGGTGGTGAGCGCCGAGGTGGGTCGCTGTGTGGAGTGAAGTAAAGGAGGAGGGCCGGGCGCGAGCGCGGCCCGGGGGACATGAACGCAACACAGTGGCCCGCCTCAGCGCCCACTCCTCGGCGCAAAAAAACCTCAACCGAACAACCGCTTGAACCAGGCCACGAGGCGCGCCCACGCTCCCGGTGGCGATGCCGGGGCGGCCGGAGTGGCCTCGTCGGCCGCCGCCGGATAACGCGCCGCCAGCTGCTGCTCGAAGGCGGTGAAGAACTCGCCAGCCATCTTCTGCGCCGCCATGTCGATCAGCCGCGAGCCGATCTGCGCGATCTTGCCGCCCACCGAGGCGGTGGCCGTGTAGTGCAGCAGCGTGGTGTTCGGTCCGGTCGACTCCAGCCGCACGGTGGCCTGGCCCTTGCCGTGGCCGGCGGTGCCGCCCTGGCCCTCGAAGTTGATGACGTAGGAGGTCGGTGGCTGCAGGTCCGACAGCAGCAGCTTGCCCTTGAACTTGGCCTTGACCGGGCCGATGGCGGCGGTGAGCGCCACGTCGTAGGCGTTCTCGCCGGTCGCGGTGATCGACTCGCAGCCGGGGATCGCAGCCTGCAGGATGGCGGTGTCGTTCAGCGCTTCCCAGGCGATCGCTTGCGAAACGGGCAGGGCTTGCTGGCTGGTGAGTTGCATGGCGTCGGTCTCTCAGGTCGGGGCGGGAAGCGGTGAAGAAGTGAGCCGTGAAGTTTCGCGCGACGGGCCGCGCCGCGCCGGCGCCGACGCGAGCACGCGCGCCAGGTCGGCCAGGCTGTCGAGGTTGTGCGCGGGCAGGAAGTGGTCCACGTGCGGCAGCATCGCGCGGATGCCGGCGGCGCGCGGCTCGAAGCCGGCGTAGCGTAGCAGCGGGTTCAGCCACACCAGGCGCCGGCAGCTCTTGTGCAGGCGCTCCATCTCGAAGCGCAGCGCCTCGGTGTCGCCGTGCTCCAGGCCGTCGGAGATCAGCAGCACCGTCGCGCCGCCGCCGAGCACGCGGCGCGACCAGTGGCGGTTGAAGTCGTGCAGGCAGGCGGTGATGCGCGTGCCGCCCGACCAGTCGGCCACCTGGCGCACCACCTGCGCCACCGCGATGTCGGGATCGCGCTGTGCCAGCACGCGGCTGATCGGCGTGAGCCGCGTGCCGAACACGAAACTGTGCACGTGCACGTCGCTGCGGCCCATCGCGTGCGCGAAGTGCAGCAGCATGCGCGAGTAACGGCTCATCGAGCCGGAGATGTCGGCCAGCACCACGATCGGCGCCGGCCGCGTGCGTGGTGTGCGCCAGCGCATCTGCCAGTCGTCGCCGTTGCGAGCCATCGCCTGCACGGTGGCGCGCCAGTCGGCCCGGCCGGGCCGCGACGCCGGCTGCGTGCGGCGCGTGCGCAGCGGCTCGGCGAAGCGCTCCATCGCCTGCAGCAGGCGCTGCGCCTCGCGCCACTCGTCGGGCGTCATCGTGTCGAAGTCGGCCTTGCGCAGCAGCTCGCGATCCGACCAGGTCAGCGTGGCCTCGATGTCGAGCTGTTCCTTCGGAGGCGGGGCATCGCGCCGCGGAGGCTGTTGCGGGAACAGCGCCGCGGCGAGCCGGCGGTTCTCGGGGGGCGGCGGACCCTTCTCGGGGCCCTGCACGCGCGGCAGCAGCATCGCCATCACGCGGCCCAGCAGGTCGGGGTCGCGCCAGAAGATGTGGAAGGCCTGGTCGAACAGCACGCGCTGCTCGGGCCGCCCGATGAAGCAGGCCTGCAGCGTGGCATGGAAGTCGCGCCGGCTCGCCAGGCCCGACAGCGGCAGCGCGCGCAACGCCAGCTGCACGCGGTCCTGCCCCACCGGCAGGCCGGCGGTGCGCAGCACGCGGGCGAAGTGCATCACGTTGGCGGCCAGGTGGCCGGGCAGGGTGTCGAGCGCGGCGGGCGGGAGCATCTGGCGTCAGTGGCCCGGCATCGCGACGTCAGCCGCGCAAGGCTGCGCGCACCTGCTCCACCAGCCGCGCGGCCTCGGAGCCCTGCACCTTGGCGATGTCGTCCTGGTACTTGAGCAGCACGCCCAGCGTGTTGTTCACGGTCTCGGGGTCGAGCTGCAGCGCATCGAGTTCCAGCAGCGCGCGACTCCATTCGATGGTCTCGGCGATGCCGGGCAGCTTGAACAGGTCGGCGCCGCGCAGCGCCTGGATGAAGGCGACGATCTGGCGCGACAGCGCCTCGCTCGCGCCCGGCACGCGCTGGCGCAGGATCGCGAGTTCGCGTTCGGCGTCGGGAAAACCGACCCAGTGGTAGAGGCAGCGCCGCTTCACCGCGTCGTGCACCTCGCGTGTGCGGTTGCTGGTCAGCACGACGATCGGCGGCTCCTTCGCCTTCACCGTGCCCAGCTCGGGGATGGTGATCTGGAAGTCCGACAGCACCTCCAGCAGGTAGGCCTCGAAGGGCTCGTCGGCGCGGTCCAGTTCATCGATCAGCAGCACCGGTGGCACCGGCTGGGCCGGATCGATGGCCTGCAGCAGCGCGCGCTGCGTCAGGAAGCGCGGCGAGAACAGGTCGGTCGCGAGTTGCTCGCGCGTCGCGCCGTCGCGCTCGGCGAGGCGGATCTCGATCATCTGCCGCGGGTAGTTCCATTCGTAGGCGGCCCCGGCGAGGTCCAGGCCCTCGTGGCATTGCAGGCGGATCAGCGGGCGGCCCAGCATCGCCGCCACGGTCTTGGCGATCTCGGTCTTGCCGGTGCCCGGCTCGCCCTCGAGGAACAACGGGCGCTGCAGCCGCAGCGCGAGGTGCAGCGCGGTGGCGAGCTGGCGATCGGCGATATAGCCGTGCGCCTGCAGGCGGGCGGCGGTGTCGTCGATGCTGGTGGGGAGGGCGGTACTCATGCGCAAACGCGAGGCCCTCTCCCGCCGGCGGGAGAGGATTGGGGTGAGGGTCGGGTCAAGACGCCGCCACCGCCCGCCCGGCGAGCACCGGGATCAGCGCGGCGCGGTACTCGGCCGAGCCGTGCAGGTCGGTGCTCAGGCCCTCGGCGCTGACCTTCACGCCGTTGCAGGCGGCGGCCGACCAGCTGGCCGCGAGCTTGTCTTCCAGGGCCTTCACGCGCATCACGCCGGCGCCCGCGCCGGTCACCGCCACGCGCACGCCCTGCGGGCCCTTGCTGACGAACACGCCGACGATCGAGAAGCGCGAGGCCGGCTGGTTGAACTTCTGCCAGCCCGCCTTCTCGGGGATCGGGAAGCTCACCGACGTGATGATCTCGCCTTCGGCCAGCGCGGTCTCGTACAGGCCCTTGAAGAACTGGTCGGCCGGGATGCTGCGGCGGTCGGTGGTGACCGTGGCGCCCAGCCCCAGCGTGGCGGCGGGGTAGCAGGCCGCCGGGTCGTTGTTGGCGAGGCTGCCGCCGATCGTGCCTCGGTTGCGCACCTGGCGGTCGCCGATCTTGCCGGCCAGCTCGGCCAGCGCCGGAATGGCCTTCTTCACTTCGGCCGAAGCGGCCACGGCGGCGTGCGAGGTCATCGCGCCGATGGTCACGCTCTTCGCGTCGACCTTGATGCCCTTGAGTTCGGCGATGGCGCCCAGGTCGACGATCGCGTCCGGCGCCGCGAGGTCGAGCTTCATCGAGCCGAGCAGCGACTGGCCGCCGGCCATCAGCTTGGCGTTGTCGGCGCCGGCCGCCTTCACGGCGTCGGCCACTGTGGCGGGGGTCTGGTAGGCGAATGCTTGCATGATGGTTCCTCCCCTTGCGGCGCTCAGCGCGTGCGGGATTGCATGGCTTGCCACACGGTGTGTGGGGTGGCGGGCATCGGCATGTCGCGCAGGCCCAGCGCGTCGCAGATCGCGTTGATCACTGCCGGCGGCGAGCCGATCGCACCGGCCTCGCCGCAGCCCTTCACGCCCAGCGGGTTGTGGGTGCAGGGCGTGCCCTTCGAGGTCTCGACCACGAAGTGCGGCAGGTCGTCGGCGCGCGGCATCGCGTAGTCCATGTAGCTGCCGGTCAGCAGCTGGCCGCTGTCGGTGTCGTATTGGCCGTGCTCCAGCAGCGCCTGGCCGATGCCCTGCGCCAGGCCGCCGTGCACCTGGCCCTCGACGATCATCGGGTTGACGATGTTGCCGAAGTCGTCGACGGCGGTGAAGCGCTCGATCCGCACCACGCCGGTCAGCGGATCCACCTCGACCTCGCAGATGTAGGTGCCCGACGGGTAGGTGAAGTTGGTGGGGTCGTAGAAGGCGTTCTCGTTCAAGCCCGGCTCCAGCTTGTCGAGCGGGTAGTTGTGCGGCACGTAGGCTGTCAGCGATACCGAGGCGAAGGGCACGCTCTTGTCGGTGCCCGCCACCTTGAACACGCCGTCCTCGAACTCCACGTCGGTGTCGGCGGCCTCCATCAGGTGGGCGGCGATCTTCTTGCCCTTGGCGATCACCTTGTCGACCGCCTTGACGATCGCGGTGCCGCCCACCGACAGCGAGCGCGAGCCGTAGGTGCCCATGCCGAACAGCACCTTGGCGGTGTCGCCGTGCTCGATGTTCACGTCGTCGAGCGGGATGCCCAGCTTGTCGGCGACGATCTGCGCGAAGGTGGTCTCGTGGCCCTGGCCGTGGCTGTGGCTGCCGGTGAAGACCGTCACCTTGCCGGTCGGGTGCACGCGCACTTCGCCGGCCTCGAACAGGCCCGCGCGCGCGCCCAGCGCGCCGGCGATGTTGCTCGGCGCCAGCCCGCAGGCCTCGATGTAGGCCGAGTAGCCGAGGCCGCGCTTCAGGCCCTTCGCTTCGCTGGCCGCGCGGCGCGCCGCGAAGCCGGCCACGTCGGCGAGTTCCTGGCCACGCGTGAGCATGGTGTCGAAGTCGCCGGTGTCGTAGGTCAGCCCGACCGGCGTGGCGTACGGGAAGGTCTTGATGAAGTTGCGGCGGCGGATCTCGGCCGGATCGATGCCCAGGTCCCTGGCCGCGGTCTCGACCATGCGCTCGACGACATAGGTGGCCTCGGGCCGGCCGGCGCCCCGGTAGGCATCGACCGGTGCGGTGTTGGTGAACACGCCGATCACCTCGCAGAAGATCTTCGGCGTGGCGTACTGGCCGGCCAGCAGGGTCGCGTACAGGATGGTCGGCACGCTGGACGCGAAGGTCGACAGGTAGGCGCCGAGGTTGGCCGTGGTGTGCACGCGCAGCGCGAGGAAGCGGCCGTCCTTGTCAGTGGCCAGCTCGGCAGTGGTCACGTGGTCGCGGCCGTGCGCGTCGGTCAAGAAGGCCTCGCTGCGGTCGGCGGTCCACTTGATCGGGCGGCCGACATGCTTGCTGGCCCAGGTGATCGCGGTTTCCTCTGCGTACAGGAAGATCTTGGAGCCGAAGCCGCCGCCCACGTCGGGCGCCACCACGCGCATCTTGTGCTCGGGGATGCCGAGCACGAAGGCGCACATCAGCAACCGCTCCACGTGCGGGTTCTGGTTGGCGACGTGCAGCGTGTAGCTTTCGTCGCTGGGGTTGTAGACGGCGTTCGCGCAGCGCGGCTCGATCGCGTTCGGGATCAGCCGGTTGTTGCGGAACGAGAGCTTGCTCACGTGCGGCGCGGCGGCCACCGCGGCGTCCACGTCGGCGCGGTCGCCGATGGTCCAGGTGTAGCAGACGTTGTCGGGCGCCGACTCGTGCACGCTGCTGCCGGCGTTCTTGGCGCGCGCGGTGTCGACCACCGGCACCAGTTCGTCGTAGTCGACCTCGATCAGCGCCGCGGCTTCCTTGGCCTGCGCATAGGTCTCGGCCACCACCAGCGCGACCGCATCGCCGACGTAGAGCGCCTTGTCGTCGCACAGGATCGGGTGCTTGGGCTCCTTCATCGGCGTGCCGTCGACGCTGGTGATCAGCCAGCCGCAGGGCAGGCCGCCGACGTTGCGGAAGTCGGCGCCGGTGTAGACGCCCAGCACGCCCGGCGCGGCCTTCGCCGCGTCGATCGCGATGCCCTTGATCCGGGCGTGCGCATACGGCGAGCGCAGGAAGTAGGCATAGGTCTGCCCGTGCTGGATCATGTCGTCGGTGTACTGGCCGCGGCCGGTGAGGAAGCGCGCGTCTTCCTTGCGCTGGACCGGCTGGCCGATGAAACCCTGGCGTGCGTTCATGGTGAAGGTCTCCTGGGGGTGACGGGGCTCAGACGCCCATGCCCTTGGCGCCCACCTGGACCGCCTTGACGATGTTCTGGTAGCCGGTGCAGCGGCAGAAATTGCCTTCGAGGTGCTCGCGGATCTTGTGCTCGCTGCCGTGGTCGTGGTGGGTCACCAGGTCGATCGAGCTCATCACCATGCCGGGCGTGCAGTAGCCGCATTGCAGGCCATGGCACTCCTTGAAGGCGGCCTGCATCGGGTGCATCGTGCCGTCGGCGGCGGCCACACCCTCGATCGTGGTCACCGCGTGGCCGGCGGCCTGCACCGCCAGCATGTTGCAGCTCTTCACCGCGCGGCCGTCGAGGTGCACCGTGCAGGCGCCGCACTGCGCCGTGTCGCAGCCCACGTGGGTGCCGGTGAGGCGCAGCGTGTCGCGGATGAAGTGCACCAGCAGCGTGGCCGGCTCGACCTCGCGCTCCACCGAGCGCCCGTTCACCGTCAGTTTCAGCGTTTGACTCATCGCATGTCCCTCGTGCCTTGGTGTGTCGATCCGGACAGTGTGGCGAGGCTGTTGGCGTTTGGCTCATCGCAGGAAACCCTTATGCAATTGATTGCATTGGTTGGCGGGTCGAGTTCGGCGAAACGATTCATAAGGAGAAGCGCGCGGTCGACGTTGCCCCCACGGCGTTTCACGATGCGACTCCACGGACAGGCAACATGGACAACGTCGATCTGCAGGTGATCAGGACGGTGCGCGACTGGTGCAATGCGGGCCATCGCGTCGTGCTCGCGACGGTGACGCGCACCTGGGGCTCGGCGCCGCGACCGGTCGGCTCGGTCGTCGCCGTGCGCGGCGACGGGCTGGTGAGCGGCTCCGTGTCGGGCGGCTGTATCGAGGACGACCTGATCGAGCGCGTGCGCGGCACGTCGATTGCCGCGGATCGCCCGGAAAAAGTGTGCTACGGCGTTACAGGTGACGAGGCGGCGCGCTTCGGACTTCCGTGCGGCGGATCGCTGGAACTGGTGGTGGAAACCATCGCCGCACGCAGCGCCATCGACGACTTGCTGGCCCGCCTGGAGCGCGGTGGCCGGGTGACGCGCACGCTGCACCTGGCCGACGGGCGGGTCGAGCTGGCGGACAGCGCCGGCGCCGGCGAGGTGCTGGTGCTGAGCGACGAGACGCTGGTGACGACGCTCGGACCGGGCTTTCGCCTGCTGCTGATCGGTGCCGGCCAGCTGACGCACTACCTCGCGACGATGGCGCTGGCGCTGGACTACGAGGTGCTGATCTGCGACCCGCGCGAGGAGTACGCCGCCGCCTGGGCCGTTGCCGGCGCCACGCTCGTCAGCGGCATGCCCGACGACGCCGTGACGGCGCTGCGCCCCGACGCCCACACCGCCGTGGTTGCGCTGACGCACGACCCCAAGCTCGACGACCTGGCCCTGATGGAGGCGCTGCAGTCGGAGGCCTTCTACGTGGGCGCGATCGGCTCGCAGGCCAACCAGCGCAAGCGCTGCGAGCGGCTGAAGCAGCATTTCGGCCTCGGCGACGCCGCGCTCGCGCGGCTGCACGGGCCGGTGGGTCTGAAGAACGGCGCGCGCACGCCGCCGGAGATCGCGGTCAGCATCCTGGCCGAGATGACGGCGGTGCGCTACGGCTACCGCATCCTGCCGCCGGTGCCGCTGCAAGGGCGCGCCTCGATCGAGGCCGGCTGCGGCGTCTGAGTTGTCCGCGGGGCCGCGGCTTCCTCAGTCCCGGGCCTTGGCGGCAGCCCGGGCCGCTGCCTCGTCGTCCCTCAATTGGCGTGCGCGATCCACCACATAGGCCCGGATCGCCTCGACGTCCTCGACGGCGATGCGCCCTGTCCAGTTCGGCATGCCCTTGTCCGCCAGCGCGCCACCCAGCACCACGGCGTCCCAGGCTGTCTTGACCGACAGCATCGGCGAACGGCGCAGGTCGGGGATCACGTTGGCGGCATAGGTGCCGAAGCCGTGGCATGCCGCGCAGTTTCCGTACAGTGCGGCGCCGCGCGACACGGTCTCGGCCGGCCACGTCTCCGCGGGCACATTGGGAGGCAGGAGCGGTCTGCTGTTGTCCGGCAGCATGGCCTTGCCATCGAGCTTGAAGGCCAGGATGCGCCCGTGCAGCCCCACCTTGGGCGCCACAGCGAACGGCGCGTGCAGCGCGTTCGATCCGCCGAAGCCGGCCACGACGGCGATGTACTGTTCGCCACCGACCGCATACGTCATGGCCCCGGCGATGATCCCGTCGTAGCCCTGCCAGCTCCACACCTGCCGACCCGTGTCGGCCGTGTAGGCCACCAGCCGGCCATCGGGCGTGCCCTGGAACACCAGGTTGCCGCCGGTCGCCAGCACGCCCGCCGAGGCCAGGTTGCCGTGCTGGACTCGCCACGCCTCCTTCTGCCGGACGGCGTCCCACGCCACCAGCGCGCCGCGCGTCTGCATGGCCAGCAAGCGCCGGTGCGATTCGCTGCTGGGGCCGGCGAAGGTGGTGGCCTCGATGCCGGTGTTCCACGTGCCGCGCTGTGCCGAGTACTTGAAGTCGGGTGTGTAGTTGTAGTCGAGCGGCACGTCCTGCACCGGGATGTAGGTGAGGCCGGTCTTCGGGCTGAACGCCATCGGATGCCAGTTGTGCGAGCCGAACGGACCCGGCATGGCCCAGAACGACTTCTTCGTGCGCTCGTAGCGGGCACCGGGCGCTTCGATGGGGCGGCCGGTCTTCAGGTCGATGCCGGTCGCCCAGTTGACCGTGGTGAAGGGCTCGGCCGAGATGAGCCGGCCGTCCTTGCGGTCGACCACGTAGAAGAAGCCGTTCTTCGGCGCATGGAGCAGCACCTTGCGCTGGCGGCCCTGCAGCGTCAGCTCGGTCAGGATGATGGGTTGCGTGGAGGTGAAGTCCCAGTTCTCGCTCGGGGTCTCCTGGTAGTGCCACTTGTAGGCGCCCGTGTCGGCATCCAGCGCGAGTAGCGAGCCCAGGAACAGGTTGTCGCCCTTGCTGCCCGAGCGGTGCTCCCAGCTCCAGGGGTTGCCGTTGCCGGTGCCGATGATCACCTGATCGAAGTCGGCGTCGTAGACGATGGCATCCCACGGCGTGCCGCCGCCGCCGGTCTGCCTCCAGGCACCGTCGTGCCAGGTGCCGTAGGCCTTGCTCATCAGGATCGCGTCCGAGGCCGCACCGTCCGGCTTGTTCTCGGGGTTCGGCGTCATGTAGAAGCGCCAGGCCAGCGCGCCGGTCTCCGCGTCGTAGGCGCTGACGTAGCCACGCACACCGTACTCGGCGCCGCCATTGCCGATCAGGACCTTGCCCTTCACCACCCGGGGCGCACCGGTGATCGTGTACGGCCTGGTCTGGTCCACCGTGATGGTGGACCACGCGAGCTTGCCGGTCTTCGCGTCCAGTGCCTCGAGCCGGCCATCCAGGGTACCGACGTAGACCTTGCCGTTCCACGCGGCGACACCGCGGTTGACCACGTCGCAGCAGGCGTCGGCGCCACGGTCCCCGGGGACCTTCGGGTCGTAGCGCCACAGCGGCTTGCCAGTGGCGGCATCGTAGGCATAGACCTTCGACCAGCTCGAGGTCGTGTACATCACGCCGTCGATCACCAACGGCGTGGCCTCCTGGCCGCGCGAGGTGTCGAAGTCGCCGTACCAGGCCAGCTTCAGTCGTCCGACGCTGCGGGTGTCGATCTGGTCGAGCGGGCTGTAGCGGGCCTCCTGGTAGGTGCCGCCGTGCGTCATCCAGTTGGCGGGTTCCTTGGCTGCGGCGGCCAGTCGCGCGGCGTTCACAGGCGCCGCTGGCGCCGCCGATGCGCAGGGACTGCAGGCCAGGGTCGCTGCGAGGATCAGTGGGGTCGCGCCATGGCGCAGGACGGCCTTCCATGAGTGCATGTCGAGGAGCTCCGTTGTGTTCGGTTGGACGGGACCCGCCGACGCGGCGAGGCCGCATTGCGCCGCGGCGCGACGTATCGCGCCGACGTCTTCGGATCCGCCAGCTCTGCCGTTCAGCGGCGATGCGCGTGACCGGGGCTGGCGTCAGCAAAAGCGGACTGCACGGTCGTCACCGTGCGCCTGCCTTGTGAAAATGATCCCTCAGGCTCGCGGAGCGACGCCCACCCGTCGGGGTAGTTTGCGAAGCGTCGCTTCAACACGGGAGGAACTCACATCTCGCCGCGGCAGGGCAAAAAAAGCGGACTCCGGAGAGTCCGCAAGTGGAAGCCCTGCCAGCAGGCCGGCCATGCGCGCGACGTTGCGGTTGTCCTCGCCGGCCTGGTTTGCGCAGCCCAGGATCACGTTGCCGACGGCCTGCCAGTCGACCCGCGGGTTGCGGGCCATCAGCGCCGCGAGCGGCACCGCGGCCAGGTCGTCGTCGGCACGCCCGACAGCGCGCCGCCGTAGCGGCCGAACGGGGTGCGCAGCGCATCGCAGATGTAGGCGTCACGGGTCATGCTGGAAGGGAAGGAGTGGGGTTAGCCGAGCGGCGGCCCTGCGCGGAGGGTGCCGAACCTCATGAATCTTCTGCCGTGTCGAAACGCGGGTCGCGCTTGCCGGCCAGCGCGGCCAGGCCCTCGCGCGCGTCGGCGCCGGCGAAGCCGATCATCTCGAGCGCGAGCGAGTGCTCGAACGCCGGCCACGCGGCGCGCAGCCAGTGGTTGAGGCTGCGCTTGGTATGGGCCAGGGCGCTCGGGCTGCCGGCGGCCAGTTGCCCGGCGATGCGCCTGGCGGTGGCCTGCAACTCGTCGTCGGGCACCGCCAGGCTCACGAGGCCGATGCGTTCGGCCTCGGCACCGCTGAGCGGTGCACAGGTCAGCAGGTGGTACTTGGCCTTGGCCATGCCGCACAGCAGCGGCCAGACCAGGGCCGCGTGGTCGCCGGCGGCCACGCCGATCCTGGTGTGGCCGTCGATGATCTTGGCGCCCTGGGCCGCTACAGATACATCGGCCAGCAGCGCCACCGCGGCGCCGGCGCCGACCGCGGCGCCGTGGATCGCCGAGACGATGGGTCGGTCGCAGTCGATCATGCCCTGCACGATCTGCCGGGCCTCGCGCATCACGCGGGCGCGGGCGGCGGCGCTGTGCAGCATCTCGTCGACCAGGTCGACGTGGCCGCCGGCGCAGAAGCCCTTGCCGACGCTGCGCACCAGCACGCAGCGCACGCCGGGCTCGTCGGCCAGCCGGGTCCAGAGGCGCGCCAGCTCGGCATGCCCGCGCGCGCCGGTGGTCGGCATCGCGCCGGCCGTGCCGAGCACCACCTCGGCGATGCCGTCGTCGCCGAGCCGGACCTCGAAGTCGTCGGTATCGACCGTCATCGATCGGTGCGGGTTCATGTCGTTCTCGCCTCCTGCAGCCAGGCCTGCTCCCGCAGTGCGGGGCTCGCGCGGTAGCGTTCGCCGCGGTAATGCGCATCCAGCCGGTCGAGCAGCGCGACCACCTGGCGGGCATCCCAGCGCGCCAGCCACTCGAAGGGACCGGCGGGGTAGTTGACGCCGAGCTTCATCGCCAGGTCGGCGTCCGGCGCGCTGCACACGCCCTGCAGCACCGCGTCGGACGCCTCGTTGATCAGCATCGCCAGCGTGCGTGCGACCACCAGGCCCGGCACGTCGCGCAGGCGCTGCGGTTGCCAGCCGGCGGCCTGCAGGCATTGCGCGGCACGCGCCTGCCAGGCCTCGGTCGCGCCGCCGCTGGCGCTCCAGGCCAGCGCGCTGCCGGCGGCAGGCTCGGTGGTGCCCACGCGGTCGAACAGCGCGACATCGCGCACCGCGGTCTCTGCGGCCACCTGCGCGGCCGGCCGGCCATCGGTCTGGCGCAGTTGGGCGCCGTCGAGCTCGAGGCCGCTCCAGGCGCTGTCCTCCACGCGCTCGAAGGCCCGACCTTCGCGCGCCAGCCCTTCGAGCCAGCGCTCGACCAGTGCGCCGTGGCCGTGCACGCGCCAGCGCGCCGCGCTCGGCAGCGCGACCGCCGACGCGGCGGGGGGCGTGGCCGGGCCGGTGACCGTGAGCTCGGCATGGACGTAGAAGCCGCGCCCCGACTTGCGGCCGAGCAGGCCGCCGTCGACCAGCTCGCGCTGCACCAGCGACGGCACGAAGCGCCGGTCGCCGAAATTCGCTTCGTGGACCGACGCGGTCACCGCGAAGTTGGTGTCGTGGCCGATCAGGTCCATCAGCTCGCAGGGCCCCATGCGGAAGCCTGCGCCGCGCAGGCAGGCGTCGAGCACCGCCGGCTCGGCCGCGCGCTCCTGCAGCAGCGCCAGCGTCTCGGCGTAGTAGGGCCGGGCGATGCGGTTGACGATGAAGCCCGGCGTCGAGCGCGCGTGCACCGGCGTCTTGCTCCAGCGCTCGGCCAGCCCGAAGATCGCCTGTGCCACCGCCGGCTCGGTCTGCAGGCCGGAGACCACCTCCACCAGCTTCATCAAGGGCACCGGGTTGAAGAAGTGCATGCCGACGAAGCGTCCGGGCCGCTGCAGATCACGGGCCAGCGCGGTGATCGAGATCGACGAGGTGTTGGAGGCCAGCACGCAATCGGCGTCGACCACCGCCTCGAGCTGCGCGAACAGCGCGCGCTTGGTCTCGGCCTGCTCGACGATGGCCTCGACCACCAGGTGGGCGCCGGCGGCTTCGTCGATCGCCGTGGCCGGCGTGATGCGCGCCACCGTGGCCTGCACGAACTCAGGTGCCAGGCGCCCCTTCATCACCAGCGCGTCCAGGCTCGCGGCGAGCTTGCGCTTCGCGTCGGCCGCCGCACCCTCGCGGGCGTCGTAGAGCTGCACCGGGTGCCCCGCCCGGGCCGCCACCTGCGCGATGCCGGCGCCCATGATGCCGGCGCCGATCACGAAGACGGGCGAGCGCTCGTCGAGCGGGCGTGTCATGCAGACCCCTTGGTCCACGGCGGCGGGCGCTTCGCGAAGAAGGCCGCGAAGCCCTCACGCGCCTCGTCACCCATGCGCACGCGGCTGATGGTCTGCGCCGTCAGCTCGCGCACCTCGGCCGTGATCTCGCCGATCTCGAAGCGTCCGAACAGCGCCTTGATCTCCGCCTGCGCGCACGGGCCGTTCTGCAGCAGCTCGGCCGCGAGCGCGTCGACCGCCGCATCCAGCGCATCGATCGCCACCACCTGCTGCACCAGGCCCAGCTCGCGGGCCTCGGCGGCGCCGATCCGCGTGGCCGTCAGCGCCAGCCGTTTCGCCTGGCGCTTGCCGACCGCATTGGTGAGGTAGGGCCCGATCACCGACGGCAGGATGCCGAACTTCGCTTCGCTGACGGCGAACTTCGCGTCCTCGCTGGCCACCGCGAGGTCGCAGGCGCACACCAGTCCGACACCGCCCCCCAGCGCCACGCCGTGCACGCGCGCGACCGTCGGTCGCGGGCAGTCTGCGATGCGGTCGAGCATCGCGGCGAAACGCCGCGCGTCGGCCAGGTTCCATGCCTGCGTGGCCGCGCTGGCGCGCTGCATCCAGGCGAGGTCGGCGCCGGCCGAGAAGGCCTTGCCCTGGCCGGCCAGCACCACCACGCGCACCTGCGGGTCGGCCGCGAGCCGTTCGAAGGCTTCGTCGAGTTCGCCGATCATCGTCTCGTCGAAGGCGTTGAACACCTGCGGGCGGGCCATCTCCACGCGTGCCACCCCGGAGGGCGACACGTCGACGCTCAGTGTTTTCACGGCGGGCTTTCCTTTCTGGGCCGGTCAATAGGTCTCGAAGTGCAGCCGGCCTTCGCGGCGCAGTGTCGCGCCGATCGCCTCCCAGGACTGGCCGGCCTCCTGGGCGATGTCGCGCAGCGCCAGCAGCACGCCTTCTTCCATGCTCTTGAGCCCGCAGACGTAGACGTGGGCGTTGCCGTCGGACAGCAGCGGCGCCAGATCCGCGGCGCGCTCGCGCAGCAGGTCCTGCACATAGCGCCGCGGCTGGCCGGGCAGGCGCGAGAAGGCGAGGTTGATGTCGATGAAGTCCCTGGGCAGGTTCTGCAGCGGTCCGAAGTAGGGCAGTTCCTGCGGCGTGCGAGCGCCGAAGAACAGCATCAGGCGCCCGCCCTCGAACTTGCCGCTCGCTCTCAGACGCCGCCGCCACTCGGTCATCGCGCGCATCGGTGCACTGCCGGTGCCGGTGCACACCATCACGATGTGCGAGCGCGGGTGGTTGGGCATCAGGAAGGACGCGCCGAACGGCCCGACGACCTGCACGCTGTCACCGACCTTCAGGTCGCACACGTAGTTGGATGCCACGCCGCGTACCGGCTGGCCCTGGTGGTCGGCGGTCACGCGCTTCACCGTCAGCGCCACGTTGTTGTAGCCGGGCCGCTCGCCGTTGCGCGGGCTGGCGACGGAGTACTGCCGTGCGTGGTGCGGCCGGCCGGCGGCGTCGACCCCCGGCGGCACGATGCCGATCGACTGGCCCTCGAGCACCGGGAAGGGCATGGCGCCGAAGTCCAGCACCACGTGGTGGGTCTCGCTGGCGAAGCCGGCCTCGGTGCAGTTGTAGTTGCCGGCCACGGTGGCGGTGATCGCGTGCCGGGGCGGGTAGAGGTTGGTGTAGGGGTGGGCCGCCGACCACGGCGGGATGGTGGCGCCAGGGGCCTGTGCAAGGCGTGGCGAGGCCTCGCCCGTCTCGACGGCGGCCGGCGGGACGGCCGCTGCCGCGGCGACGGCCAGGGCGTCGTCAGGCGTCGTCGTCACGCCGTCGGCCGCCAGCTGCTCGGCCGTCAGTTCGGCGGGCAAGGTGTCCCAGGTCAACTGCTCGTCGACCGCGTAAGCCCGCACCCGTGGCACGGTGCGCCAGTTGTCGATGGAGCCGGTGGGGCAGGGCGGCACGCAAGCCATGCACAGGTTGCACTTGGCCGCGTCGACGACGTAGTTGCGGTCGTCGTGCGTGATCGCCTGCACCGGGCAGGTGGCCTCGCAGGTGTTGCAGCGGATGCAGATCTCGGGGTCGATCAGGTGCTGCCGGATCACCCCGCGTTCCATCACGGCGTCCATCGAGGGCTCCGCGCAGCCGCAACGGGGGGGGTCAATTGAACCTCACGTACTCGAAGTCGACCGGCTGGCGGTTGACGCCCATCACTGGCGGCGCGATCCAGTTCGCGAACCGGCCCGGGTCGACGACGCGGCCCATCAGCGAACCCACGAAAGCCCGGTCCTCGTCGCTCGGCAGCCACTCGTCGACCTTGGCGTTCCATTCAGCCTCGCTGACGACGCGGCCGTCCGGCGACATCTTGATGCCGGCGAGTGCGCCGATGTTGCGGTGGAAGGCCTTGTGCGGCACCTGCAGGCGGTGGGGAATGCCGGCCTTCTCGATCACCTTGTTCCAGCGTCCGACGCCGGCCACCGAGTCCTTGATGAAGTCGTCGCGCAGCACCTCGTTCAGCGCGTTGAGCATCGGGACGTCCTTCTCCACCAGGGCGCCGTTCTGCACTTCCAGCACCTTGTAGGTCTGGCCCTTCAGCACATGGTCATCGGGCCGCTTGCCTTCCTCGAAGCGGCCCTTCAGTCCCGAGCTGTAGAAGATCGCGGCGTTGCTCGACTGGTCGGCGCCGAACAGGTCGATCGTCACGCTGTAGTGGAAGTTCAGGTAGCGCTGAATCGTCGGCAGGTCGATCACGCCGGCGGCGCGCAGCTTCTGCACGTCGTCGGTCTTCAGCTCGTTCATCATCTGGCAGGTGCGCTGCACGACGCGCGAGACGCCGCTCTCGCCGACGAACATGTGGTGCGCCTCCTCGGTCAGCATGAACTTCGTCGTGCGGGCCAGAGGATCGAACGCGCTCTCGGCCAGCGCCGACAGCTGGAACTTGCCGTCACGGTCGGTGAAGTAGGTGAACATGAAGAACGCCAGCCAGTCGGGCGTCTTCTCGTTGAACGCACCGAGGATGCGCGGGTTGTTCTCGTCGCCGCTGCGGCGCTCGAGCAGCGCCTCGGCCTCCTCGCGGCCGTCGCGGCCGAAGTGGCGGTGCAGCAGATAGACCATCGCCCAGAGGTGGCGGCCTTCCTCGACGTTGATCTGGAAGAGGTTGCGCAGGTCGTACATCGACGGCGCGGTGAGGCCCAGGTGGCGCTGCTGCTCGACCGACGCCGGTTCGGTGTCGCCCTGCGTGACGATGATGCGGCGCAGGTTGGCGCGGTGTTCGCCGGGCACGTCGGCCCAGGCCTTCTCGCCCTTGTGGTCGCCGAAGTGGATCTCGCGGTTCGCATCGCCCGGGTTGAGGAAGATGCCCCAGCGGTAGTCGCGCATCTTCACGTGGCCGAACTGGGCCCAGCCCGCCGGGTCGACGCTGACCGCGGTGCGCAGGTAGACCTCGTGGTCGGTGGAGCCCTCGGGGCCGACGTCGTCCCACCAGTTGACGAAGTTGGGCTGCCAGCCTTCGAGCGCGCGCTGCAGCGTGCGGTCCTCGGCGAGGTTGACGTTGTTGGGGATCTTCTCGCTGTAGTTGATGCTGCTCATCGTCATTCCTCAGACACGATTCCAGTCGAACGCGGCCTTTTCGCCCTTGCCATACACCTTCAGCGCGCCCTTTTCGCCGACGGCGTTGGGGCGCTGGAAGATCCAGTTCTGCCAGGCGGTGAGCCGCCCGAAGACGCGCGTGAACATGTTCTCCGGGCCGTTGAAGCGCAGGTTGGCTTCCATGCCGGTGAGTGCGTCGGGGCTCATCGAGACACGCTCCTCGATCGCGATGCGCGTCTCGTCGGGCCAGTCGATGTCGTCCGGGTTCGCGGTGACGAGGCCGAGCGCGAACGCCGCGTCGGCGTCGAGCGCCTGGCCGGCCTTCGCGCGCACGGCGTCGAGCGCGGGCTGCTCGTCGTAGAAGCGGCGCTGCAAGCGGCTCTGGCCCGTGACCATCGGGTAGAGACCGAAGTTGGTGTCGCCGACCGTGATCTTGGGTGCGCGCGCTTCATCGTCGGGCAGCGCGACGTGGTAGCTGCGGTCGCAGGCGAGCGCGAGTTCGAGGAAGCTGCCCGCGAAGCACGAGCCAGCCTCGATCAGCGCGAACAGGCTGCGCGATGAGACGTCGAGGCGGCTGAACGTGCGGCGGAGCAGGCCGATCGTCTCGCGCACCAGCCAGTGGTTCTGGTTCGCGAGCAGCGTGGTATCCATCGCAAGCACCGCGGCGGCGTCGCCCTCGGTCTTGATCAGCCAGATGCCGATGTCGAGTTCGTTGGTGCGCATCGAGAGGATCGCATCCTCCAGTTCGCGGGCGAGCTGCAGCGGGTACCAGCCCGCCCCAGCGGCTTCGATGCCGACGATGTCGGTCGGCTGTGCGCCTTGCGGGCCCTTGACGGTGAAGGTCGCGGTGCGTTGCGCGCGGGCTATCTCGATGCTCACATTCGAGTAGCGCAACGCGTCGGGCTCGATCGAGCGCTCCAGCGGCGTCAGCGCCACGCCCTTGCCGCCCGCCGGCCGGTCGCTCTGCGCCGCCAGTTGCAACGCACGCTCCTGCACCTTGGCCGCGAACTGCGCCGGTTTGGCGATGTCGTCGACGAGACGCCACTCCTTTGCCTTCTGGCCGCGCACGCCTTCGGTGGTGGTGCAGAAGATGTCCGCGAGGTCGTGGCGCACGTGGCGCTTGTCGGTCACGCGCGTCAGGCCGCCGGTGCCCGGCAGCACGCCGAGCAGCGGCACCTCAGGCAGGCTGACGGCGCTCGAGCGGTCGTCGACGAGGATGATCTCGTCGCAGGCCAGCGCCAGCTCGTAGCCGCCGCCCGCACAGGCGCCGTTCACTGCGGCAAGGAACTTCAGACCACTGTTCCTGGACGAGTCTTCCAGCCCGTTGCGCGTCTCGTTGGTGAACTTGCAGAAGTTCACCTTCCAGGCGTGGCTGCTGACGCCGAGCATGAAGATGTTCGCGCCCGAGCAGAACACCTTCTCCTTGGCGCTCGTCACGACGACGGTGCGTACCTCGGGGTGTTCGAAGCGGATGCGGTTGATCGCATCGTTCAGCTCGATATCGACGCCAAGGTCGTAGCTGTTGAGCTTGAGCTTGTAGCCGGGGCGCAGGCCGGCGTTTTCATCGAAGTCGGCGGCGAGCGTGGCCACCGGGCCTTCGAAGCGAAGCTTCCAGTGCCTGTATTGCGAAGGCGCGGTCTGGTAGTCGACGCGGTGGTCTTGGCTCATGGTGGGTCTCCTCGACGATGAGGCACCAAAGTGCATGGTGCTGGGCCGCAATGAAATGCATAATAATGCTTGTTTCGGAAGAAATAAAGCACTTTTCTGCATTTCCCAGCTCAAGCCGGGATGTCGAGCGCCTCGTGCGCGAGGTGGCGCAGTGCGTCGTAGGTCGCCTCGATCGGCTGCGCGCTGGTGTCGAGATGGAACTCGGCCTTCGAATAGAAGGCGGCCCGGCCGGCGAGGATGCCCTTGAGGTCGTCCATCGCCTGGCTGTTGTCGGCCATCGGGCGCAGATCGCCCTGGGCGATCACACGCTTCATGTGGTCCTCCGGCGTGGCCTTGAGCCAGATCGTCGTGCAGTGGGCGAGCAGCAGGTTGAAGGTCGACGCGTCCGAGACCAGCCCGCCCGGCGTCGCGATCACCGCCTCGGGGTAGATCTGGATCGCCTCCTCGACGGCGCGGCGCTCGTAGCGCCGGTAAGCGTTCTGGCCATAGAGCGCCTGGATCTCCGAGGTGCTGCAGCCGGCGAACTTCTCGATCTCGCGGCTCAGTTCGACGAAGGGAAAGCCAAGGTCTTCGGCGAGCCGGTGGCCGAGCGTCGACTTGCCCGCGCCGCGCAGCCCGATCAGCGCGATGCGGGTGCTGCGCGATGCCCCGCTGGCGTTGGCGCCACCCATGCCGAGCAGGCCACCGATCGCCTCGCGCACACGCTTCAGCGTTGCCTCGTCACGGCGTTCGAGCAGCTCGCGGATGAGCAGCCATTCGGCCGACGAGGTGGTCACGTCGCCGATCAGCTCGGCGAGTGAACACTGCAGCGCCTGTGCGACCTGCAGCAGCACCAGGATCGAGGCATTGCCGACGCCGTACTCGAGGTTCGCGAGGTGGCGCTCCGACACGTCGGCCGCGACCGCGACCGCCTTGCGCGTCATGCCTCGGCGGGCGCGCAGCGAGCGCACCCGATCGCCCAGGGCGACGAGGAAGGGGTTCTTGTCGGTCTCGTCGGCGCCGTCGGTGGCCGTCTGCTCAAGAGCATGAATTATAGTGCTTGACATCGGTGATTCCGAGTTCTAGAGTCCGTTCAAGCACAATACTTCATCAATCTGGCGCAAGCAAGCCTGCGCGTGCCGGCGGAGTGCAGACATGACACCCGACGATTTCCGCCACCAGATCGCCGGCCCGCACCACGCCCACCCGAATGGCGAGATCGACCTGATCATGCCGATCGATGCCGACGCGCGCTTCGACGGCCGCCCGGCCGGCTGGCTGGTCTGCCCACCGGGCAGCGCGCACCGGCCGACGGTCACACACGGCCGCGCACTCGTGCTCTATCTGCTGCCCGAAGGCCGCATCGACTTCACCGCCTGAGGCAGGCCATGACCGAACTTCTCTCCAACTTCGCCGCCGGCCGCTGGTCGCCCGGTACCGGCGCCGGCACGCCGCTCTTCGACCCGGTGCTCGGCCATGCACCCGTGCGCGCGCTGAACTTCTACCATCGCCGCGCGGCGCTGCAGGCCAGCACGACGGTGCTGGCCGCGCTCGACAAGTGACGAGGAGACGACGATGAACATCCCCCCGCCCGGTGCGAGCTTCAACATCGCCCAGCACCTGCTCGCTGCGAACGCGGCGCGTGGAGCGAAGCCGGCCTTCGTCGACGACCTCGGCGCCCTCAGCTACGGCCAGCTCGACGAGCGCGTGCGGCGCCTGGCGGCAGGCCTCCAGGCCGTCGGCATCAAGCGCGAGGAGCGTGTTCTGCTGCTGATGCAGGACGGCACCGACTGGCCGGTGGCCTTTCTCGGCACGATGTACGCCGGCATCGTGCCGGTCGCCGTCAACACGCTGCTGACCGCCGACGACTACGCCTACATGCTCGAACACTCGCGCGCGCAGGCGGTGCTCGTCTCGGGCGCGTTGCTGTCGGTGCTCACGACCGCGCTGACCCGGTCGGACCACGAGGTGCAGACGGTCATCGTTTCCAGGCCGGTCGCGCCGTTGCATCCGGCCGAGGTCGAATTCGACACCTTCGTGTCGGCCCGGGCACCGCTCGTGAAGCCCGCGACCACGGGTCCCGACGACCCGGCCTTCTGGCTCTACTCGTCCGGCTCGACGGGCCGCCCCAAGGGCACGGTGCACTCGCACGCCAACCCCTACTGGACCTGCGAGCTCTACGGCAAGGGCATCCTCGACCTGCGCGAGAGCGATGTCTGCTTCTCGGCCGCGAAGCTCTTCTTCGCCTACGGACTGGGCAATGCGCTGACCTTCCCGATGAGCGTCGGCGCGACCGTGCTGCTGATGGGCGAGCGGCCCACGCCGGACGCCACCTTCAAGCGCTGGAAGGGCGAGGTGGGTGGGTTGAGGCCGACCGTCTTCTACGGTGCGCCGACCGGCTTCGCCGGCATGCTCGCCTCGCCGAACCTGCCGTCGCGCGAGACCGTCGCCATGCGCCTCGTCTCGTCGGCCGGCGAGGCGCTCCCGTCGGAGATCGGCGAACGCTTCAAGCGCCACTTCGGCGTCGACATCGTCGACGGCATCGGCTCGACCGAGATGCTGCACATCTTCATCTCCAACCGGCCCGACAAGGTGCGCTACGGCAGCACCGGCTGGCCGGTGCCGGGGTACGACATCGAACTGCGAAGCGACAGCGGCGGCCCGGTGCCCGACGGCGAGCCCGGCGACCTCTACATCCACGGCCCGTCGGCGGCGATGATGTATTGGGGCAACCGCGCCAAGACGCTCGACACCTTCCAGGGCGGCTGGACCAAGAGCGGCGACAAGTACGTGCACAACGCCGACGGCAGCTACACCTACAGCGGCCGCAGCGATGACATGTTGAAGGTCGGCGGCATCTACGTCTCGCCGTTCGAGGTCGAGGCGACGCTGGTGCAGCACCCGGCCGTGCTCGAGGCCGCGGTGATCGGCAAGGAGGACGCCGAAGGTCTCACCAAGACCAAGGCCTTCGTGGTGCTGAAGCCGGGCGGCCAGGCGACCGAGGAGGAGCTGAAGGCCTTCGTCAAGGACCGGCTCGCGCCCTACAAGTACCCGCGCTTCATCGAGTTCATCGACGAACTGCCCAAGACGGCGACCGGCAAGATCCAGCGCTTTCGCCTGCGCGAGCGCGAGGCCTCGGCGAAGTGAGTTCGGCCTTCGTCGAGATCGACTGGCGCGGCCGGCGCGTCCGCATCGAACACGCCTGGATCGCGCCCGAGCGGCGTGATGCGCCTTTGCTCGTGTTCCTGCACGAGGGCCTGGGCTCGCTGTCGATGTGGAAGGACTTTCCGCACCGGCTGTGCCAGGCCGCTGGCGCGCGCGGCCTGGTGTTCTCGCGACCCGGCTACGGCCGCTCGACGCCGCGCCCGGCCGCCGAGACCTGGGACGTGGATTTCATGCACCGCCAGGCCCACGAGGTGCTGCCGGCGCTGTTCGGTGCCTTGCGGATCGACGAGCCGGTCTGGTTGTTCGGCCACAGCGACGGGGGGTCGATCGCGCTGCTGCATGCCGCGCGGTTTCCGGCGTCGGTGGCGGGCTTGGTGGTACTGGCGCCGCACATCTTCGTCGAGGAGATGACGGTCGCGAACATCGAGCAGGCCCGTCACAGCTACCTGACGACCGATCTGTCGACGAAGCTGGGCCGATACCACGACGACGTCGACTCGGCCTTCTGGGGCTGGAACCGCATCTGGCTGCATCCGTCGTTCCGCCCATGGAACATCGAGGCCGAGATCGAGGAGGTTCGCTGCCCGCTGCTCGCCGTGCAGGGGCTGGACGACGAGTACGGCACGCTGGAGCAGATCCGCGGCATCGCGCGGCGCGTGCCGCAGACGCAATTGCTGGAACTGCCCGACTGCGGCCACTCGCCGCACCGAGACCAGCCCGAGGCGGTGATCGCCGCGGCGTCCGCACTGTTGAGGCGCACGCCGGGCGGTTGACCCGGCGTTGTCGGTGGCGCTCTGTGCGGGCCGGAGGCGTGTCGCGCGCGCGACGCCTTGCCCTGGGTTTCCCCGTGGGGTCGGCGATCGCGAACTACCCCGCCGGGTAGTGACGCTCGGTGAGGGTGCCGCAATGATCCGCCCTCGTCACGCGCACGCCGCGTCGCAAGTCGAACCCACGCATCCGATCGGGCCGATGCCAGCCCCGACACATTCCAGGAGACCTCCATGACCGACAGCCGCGCCAGCACTCCGGCCCCCATCGATTACGGCAAGGCCTACCGCGTCGACGGCAAGGTCGCGCTGATCAGTGGCGCGGCGCGCGGTCTCGGCGCCGAGATGGCGCGTGCGCTGGCTGGCGCCGGCGCCCGGGTGATGGTCACCGACGTGCTGGAGCCGCAAGGTCGCGAGACTGTCGCCGAGATCCGCGCCGCCGGCGGCACGGCGGAGTTCTTCCGGCTCGACACGACCGACGAGGCCCAATGGGAGGCCGCGATCGCCGTCACGGTCGAGCGGCTCGGTGGTCTGCATGTCCTCGTCAACAACGCGGGTATCGAGCGCCTGCAGTTCATCACCGAGACCACGGTCGAGGAGTTCAGGAAGGTGCAGGACGTCAACGTGACCGGCGTCTTCCTCGGCTGCAAGCACGCCATTCGCGCGATGCGGCCGGGCGGTGCGGCCGGGCAGGGCGGCTCGATCATCAACATGTCCTCGGTCGCCGGCCTGGTGGGCTGCATCGGCCTGAGCAACTACTGCGCTTCCAAGGGCGCGGTCCGGCTGCTGACAAAGTCGGTGGCCGTCGAGTGCGGGCAGCTCAAGCTCGGCATCCGCTGCAACTCCATCCACCCCGGCGTGGTCTGGACCGCGATGGGGCGCGATCTGTTCCAGCACTTCGTCGACCTGAAGATCATGCCCGACCTCGCGGCCGCGCAGACCGCCTTCGAGACGGCGATCCCGATGGGTCGCTGCGGTGCGCCCGAGGACGTGGCCTCGGCCGCGCTCTACCTCGCCTCCGACGCCGCGAAGTGGGTCACCGGCGCCGAATTCGTGGTCGACGGCGGCTACACCGCGGTCTGACGGCGCCGCCGCGCAGCACATCCGACAACGAACTGGAGACCTGGACATGGGACGTGTGGACAACAAGGTAGCGCTGGTGACCGGCGGCGCCAAGGGCATTGGCCGGGCCAGCGCTCTGATGCTGGCGCGTGAAGGCGCCCGCGTCGTGCTCACCGATGTGGACGAGGCGCAGGGCGGTGCGGTGGCGAAGGAGATCGAGCGCGCCGGCGGCAAGGCGCTGTTCCTCGTGCAGGACGTGACCGACGAGGGCCGGTGGGTCGAGGTGGTCGACCGGGCGCGCTCGCACTTCGGCAGCCTGAACATCGTCGTCAACAACGCCGGCATCGGCACCGCCGGCAGCGCCGAGGACGAGACACTGGAGGCTTGGCGCCGCCTGATGTCCGTCAACCTCGATGGCGTCTTCCTCGGCACCAAGCATGCGATCCGCGCGATGAAGGGCGAGGCCGGCGCGGGCTCGATCATCAACATCTCGTCGATCGAGGGCATCGTCGCCGACCCCAAGCTCGCGGCCTACAACGCCAGCAAGGGCGGCGTGCGCATCTTCTCCAAGTCGGCGGCGCTGCATTGCGCGCAAGCGGGCTATCGCATCCGGGTTAACACCATCCACCCGGGCTATATCTGGACGCCGATGGTCGAAGGCTATCTGACCAGCCTCGGCGATGTGGAAGGTGGGCGCCAGGTGATCTCGAAGATGCACCCGATCGGGCGGATGGGCGAGCCCGACGACATTGCCTACGGCGTGCTCTACCTGGCCTCGGACGAGTCCGCCTTCGTGACCGGTAGCGAACTCGTCATCGACGGTGGCTACACGGCGCAGTGATCGCGCACCCCCGTGAAAACGCTTGTGGGATGAACGCTGACACGCTGCAGAAACTACCCGCTCGGGTGGGTTCCTGTCCCCGCCACTGCCTCTCTAATTGTTCGATCGAGAAGCGGCCGGTGGAGGGTTGCGTGCACGCTCGAAGCGGTTCGACATAAACAACTGAAATCAAGAGACCTGGGTGCCTGATGGAAAAGATTGACCTGCGACGCAAGTTGGCGCGATTTGCGCTGGGGAACAGATGGTTGATCCTGCTGGTGATGGGGTTGATCACGGTGTTCTTTGCGGTCGGGCTGGTGCGGGTGGACGTGAAGACCATCTTCTCGGACCTGTTCCCGAAGAACCACCCGTTCGTGCAGGTCTAC
>NZ_LMDY01000005.1 GCF_001425905.1 Methylibium sp. Root1272 | reverse complement strand
GGACGGGGGGATCCGCTCGGGGCAGGACGTGCTGAAGGCGGTCGCCCTGGGGGCGCGCGGCACGATGATCGGGCGGGCCTTCCTGTACGGGCTGGGCGCGATGGGCCAGGCCGGTGTCACCCGCGCCCTGGAGCTCATCCGCAACGAGCTCGACATCACCATGGCCTTCACCGGCCATACCGATATCACGAGGGTCGGGCGCGAGATCCTGCTGCGCGCGCCGCTGCCGCACCCCGGCACGGAACGAGGGAGGTGAGCCAGCCCTCGATCCCCACGCACGCACACCCCACCGACGAAAGACACAACGGCCGCCCGGTCCACGACGGGCCCACGCGGCCGCGCATCGAATACCAACAAGCCCAGAGGAGACACCCACCATGTTCACCAAGCACACCCGACTTTCCGCTCCCGCCCTGCCCTTGCGCACGACGGTCATCGCGCTGGCCCTCGGCCTGGGCGCCGGCCTCTCCGCCGCCGCCGACGAGCCGTCGGTGCAGATCTACGGCATCGTCGACATCGGCGTGCTGACGCAGTCGAAGTCCGGCACCTCGGGCCGCCTGACGCAGGTGGCCACCAGCGGCTACCGCCAGAGCGTGTGGGGCTTTCGCGGCAAGGAAGACCTGGGCAACGGCCTGAAGGTCTTCTTCAACCTCGAGACGCACTTCGACGTCGACACCGGCGAGTTCCACGGCACCGGCGACGCGGCCGGCTCCGGCCCCATCCTGTTCCGCCGCCAGGCCAACCTCGGGCTGTCGGGCGACTGGGGCCAGGTGGCGTTCGGACGCCAGTACGGCCCGGCGCTGCTGGCCCACCTGGCGACCGAGCCGCGCGCGTTCAAGGAGCAGTTCTCGAACATCTACCTGTTCGCCTACAACCAGTACGCGGCCACCCTCGGCCCGGCGCCGGCCGGCATCAACGCGAACAACGACGTCGGCATCTTCCTGAAGAACGCGATCCAGTACCGCAACGCCTTCGGCCCGGTGCAGGTGGGCCTGGCCTATGCGCTGGGCGAGGCCGCGGGCAGCCTCAAGAAGAACAGCGTCCTCGCTGCCGGCGTGACCTACACCGGCCCGGTGGTGCTGTCGTTCTCGTACCAGAACATGAAGGACGGGACGACCGGCGAGCCGGTGGTCAAGCACATCGGCTTCGGCGGCGCGGTGCCGGTCGGCGACTTCACGCTGAAGGCCAACTACCTGAACGTGAAGAACGCCGACCCGAGCGGCGCCGAGGTGTCCGACGTCGACGGCCTGAGCTTCGGCGTCGACTACGACTGGAGCCCGAAGAACAAGCTGACGGTGGCGTACTACGACAACGAGGACAAGCGCAACCGCAGCGACGCGGCACGCAGCCTGGTCATCAGCAACGACTACTCGCTGTCCAAGCGCACGCTGCTCTACGTGCAGGGCGCCTACGTCGACGCGAAGGCCGGCGCGACCATCAAGACCACCATCGTCGCCGCGGGCGTGCCGGCGCAGGACGCCAGGACGACGCTGCTGAACGTGGGCATCAACCACAACTTCTGACCCGATCCGTTTTGTTAGAGAGCTGAGCCGACGGCTTTTGGGGTGCCCGGGGGGCACCCCTTTTTTGTGGCGCGGCCGACGGCTCGCGGGCAAACTGCCTGCCGCGACGGCACCGTCCCGGGCAGGCCGCCTGCTTGGTGCAAGATGCGCGGCACGTCCTGCCGCCCATGCCGCCGCCCCACTCCGTCATTCCCGCGCCGCCGCTCGCCCCACCGGGCACCGGATCCGCTGCCGCCGCGCGGCCGGTGCTGCACCTGCGCCGCGCGCTGATCTGGCGCATCGTGCTGATCGCCGTGGCCGTGCTGTTGTCGCTGGCCGCGTGGGAGGTGCGCGTGCTGCGCCAGGCCGCGACGGCCGAGCTGCCGGCCACCGCGTCGCTGGTGGCGCAGTTGCTGAACGACGACCTGGCGCGACGCACCTCGTCGTTCGATCGCATCGACATCGAAGTGCCGCTGACGCCGCTGGACCGGCTGGGGCGGCGCATCTCGTTCTGCGTCGAGGTCCAGCACCTGATGCGCGAACGGCTGCTGGCGCAGTCCTGCCTGTCCGAGGAGCCGGTGTCGGAGGCCGGGCGCCTGCTGGCGCCGTGGCTGCGCACCGGCGCGATCGGGACCGCCCAGGCCACGCGCCTGCTGCAGCTGCAGGCCGGTATCCGCGCCGGGACCATCGTCGTCACGCCGAACTGGGACAGCCTGGGCCAGATGCTGTGGGAGCGCTGGCTGGTGCTGGGCGGCTTCGCGCTCGGCTTCGTGGGGGTGGTGGTGGCGGTGGCCCTGCTGGTGGACCGCTCGCTGCGCCCGGCCAACGAGGTGCTGGCGGCGCTGGCCCGGCTGGAAGGCGGTGACCTGAGCGTGCGGCTGCCGCCGTTCGCGCTGAGCGAGCTGCGCAGCATCGCGGGCAGCTTCAACCGGCTGGCCGCGCGCTGGGCCGCGACCACGGCGCGCCAGCGCCTGCTGACCGAACGACTGCTGCAGGTGCGCGAGGAAGAGCGGCGGCGCCTCGCGCGCGAACTGCACGACGAGATGGGCCAGAGCCTCGCGGCGCTGTGGGCCGAGGCCGAGGTGGTGTCGACGCTGGCCGGCCAGTCGCTGCCGCAGCTGCAGCCGAGCGCCGACGCGATGTCACGCACCACCGAGCACCTGCTCGAAGGCCTGCAGCGCGTGCTGTCGGACCTGCGGCCACCCGCGCTCGACCGCTTCGGGCTCGCACAGGCGCTGCAGGCGCTGGTGGCCCAGCCGCGGCGCCGGGCCGCACAGGGCGACCTGCATGCCACGCTGGAGATCGACGGCGACACCGAGCGCATCCCGGACTCGATGCGGGTGCACGTCTACCGCATCGTGCAGGAGGGGCTGACGAACGCGGTGCGCCACGGCGACGCCGCGCAGGCACGAGTGCGGCTCGCCTGCACCGAGCAGCAGGTGAGCATCGAGGTGACCGACAACGGCAGCCACGTCGGCGTGGCGGTGCCGGTGCCGGGCCACGGCCTGCTGGGCATGAGCGAGCGGGTCTCGGCGCTGGGCGGCACGCTGGACGTGGCGCCCTGCCAGCCGGGCGGCATGCGGCTGGCGGTGACGCTGCCCTTGCCCCCGCTGGAAGAGGCCGCGCGATGACGATCCGCGTGATGCTGGTCGACGACCACGCGATCGTGCGCGAGGGCTACAAGCGCCTGCTGGAGCTGCAGAGCGACATCGTCGTGGTGGCCGAGGCGGGCGACGGCGGCGAGGCGCTGAACCAGTGGCGCGCGCTGCGGCCGGCGGTGGTGGTGATCGACCTGGGCCTGCCGGGCATGGGCGGGCTGGAGCTGATCGCCCGCCTGCGCCAGCGCGACGAAGCCTGCCGCATGCTCGCCTTCAGCATGCACCGCGACGCGGTGTGGGTGGCGCAGGCGCTGCGGGCCGGCGCACTGGGCTACGTGACCAAGAGCAGCGCGCCGTCGCAGCTGGTGGGCGCGGTGCGCGAGGTGAACCAGGGCCGCCGCGTGCTGAGCCCGGACGTCTCGGGCGAGGTGGCCAGCGCGCTGCTCGATCCGCAGGACAGCGCGGCCCACGGCCTGTCGCCGCGCGAGTTCGAGGTGATGCGGCTGCTGGTGGGCGGGCGCACGCCGCAGGAGATCGCGCAGTCGCTGAGCCTGAGCGTGAAGACGGTGCACAACGTGCACTACCAGATCAAGTCCAAGCTCGGCACCGCCAGCGACTTCGAGCTCGCGCGCATGGCCTGGCAGCGCGGCTGGATCGCCTGAGCGCCGAGGCGGCCCCGCGCGCGCTCAGCCTGCGACCGGGAAGAACGCCAGCGTCACGAGCAGCAGGGCGCCGTACATGCCGATCTCGGCGGTCTCGGTCCAGGGCTGGATGCGCTGCAGCGCGCCGACGATGTGGACCACCAGCATCAGCGCGAACACCGCGCTCAGGAACTCGAAGGTCGGCTGCAGCGCCACGCCGGTCAGCGCGGCCCGCAGCATCATCGCCTCGAGGATCAGGATGAAGCAGCCGAGGCAGCGACCGAAGTAGACCGCCAGGTCGGTGTGCTCGGGCAGGCGCCAGCGCATCAGCCGCGCCCAGGCCAGCGGCGCGAAGGTGATGGGCAGCGCGAACACCAGCGTGGTCACGATGCACAGCCACAGCAGGTAGGTGGGGGCGTGCGCGCTCCAGGTTCCGATCATGTCTCGTCCTCTTCCTCTTCGATTTCGTGGTCTCGATGCAGCCGCGAGTGTGCAGAGCACGGCGCGATCCGCCGAGGGCAAGTTGCCCGCGCTACGTTCTGTCGCGAGTCTTGCGGGGTCTTGCATCGTTGCGGCGCAGAATGGGCCGCGACACGGAACCGACGCGCCGGGACGGAACCTCACCGGGTCGTTCACGGGTTCGCGACGCCGCGCTCGCCGCGGCAGGCAAGGAGTGAAGAGGATGAAGCGATCGACACGCTGGTTGCTGGCGCTGTGCGGCCTCGGCCTCGGGGCGCTGGGGGTGCACGCGCAGACGACGCGGCCTGCGGTGCAGGCGCGCTCGAACGGCGGCGCCGGCACCGCGTCCGCCGCGCCTCACGCCGACGCGCGCTGGCAGGAAAGCCTGGAAGCCTTCGCGCTGGCCGACCAGGCGCAGGCGCCGCAGCCCGGCGGGGTGCTGTTCGTCGGCAGCTCGTCGATCCGGCTGTGGTCGGGGCTGGAGGCGCAGTTCGCCGGCGAGAGCATCGTCAAGCGCGGCTTCGGCGGCTCGCGCATGTTCGACTGCGCGGAGTACCTGGAGCGGCTGGTGCTGCCCTACAAGCCGCGGCTGGTGATCGTCTACGCCGGCGACAACGACCTCGCCGAGGGCCGCACGCCGCAGCAGGTGCTGGCGAGCTTCAGCGCCTTCGTCGAGGGCGTGCGCCGAGCGCTGCCCGACACCCGCATCGCCTACCTGTCGATCAAGCCCAGCCCCTTGCGCAGCGCGCTGATGCCGCAGGTGGTCGAGACCAATGCGCTGGTGGCCGACTACAGCCGCCACACGCCCAACCTCGACTACATCGACATCTACTCGAAGATGCTCGACGAGCAGGGGCGCCCGCGCGCGGAACTGTTCCAGCCCGACGCGCTGCACCTGAACGCGCAGGGCTACGCGCTGTGGCGCACCGTCATCGCCGACCACCTGCGCGTGCCCGAGCCACCGCGCTGAGCGTCTGGGCGGTCTGGCGCTTCAGGCGCTCGCGCATCGCGGCGGTGCGCAGGTCGAGCTGCCCGCTGATCCACGCCACCGCGTAGAGGATGCCGTAGCTGCCGGCCAGGATCAGCGTGTCCAGCCAGAGCGGGCGCTGCTGGCTGGCGTCGCCGGCCAGCGCCAGCAGCAGCAGCGCCAGCACCAGGTGAGCGCAGAACACCGGCAGCGAGGCGGCGCCCAGGGTCTCGAGCACGGTGAGGCGCGGCAGGCGTGCCGCGATGCGCGGGCCGAAGTGCATGGTGAGCGTCAGCAACGCGAAGAAGTTGATCAGGCGCAGCGGACCCAGGTGCCACTTGTCGAACATCAGGTTCAGCGCGTCGTGGCCCGGGAACGGCAGCTGCCCGACGGCGTGCCGCCACACCAGGCCAGTCACGCCGAGCACGACGGCCGCACGCACCAGCCACGGCGGAAAGACCACCGGCGCCGGCTCGCGCGTCGCGGCACGCACCGAGCCCATCCACAGCCCCATCACCCACAGGAACTGCCAGCCGAAGATCTCGAAGGCGCCGGTCTGCGGAAACGGCACCGGCAGGCCGGTGAGCGCCACCACGCCGTCGTAGACCGCCCGACCCAGGTCGAACTGCGCCAGCAGCCACAGCAGCACGCTGAGCGCCAGGATGCCCAGCCAGCCGTGCTGCAGGCCGTGCAGCAGCAGCACCGGGCTCACCAGCATGAACACGATGTAGAGCGGCAGGATGTCCAGCAGCGGCGGGCTGTAGACCAGCAGCAGGCCGCTGAAGAAGGCCGTCAGCGGCTGCTCGATGTAGAACGAGATCATGTTGGTGATGGCGTCCTGCCGGGTCGCCACGCCGATCAGCGCGATGACGGTGAACAGGAACAGCAGCAGCGCGGCCTGGCAGCCGTAGATCTTCAGCGCGCGCTTCAGGAAGGCCTCGCGCATCACCGCCTCACCGTCGCGCCGCTCGCGGGCGGTGTAGACCATGCCGGCCATGAAGGCCGACAGCAGCACGAAGCCCTCGGCCGCCGACACGTAGCCGAACGGCTGGCCCAGCGGGTCCGAATAGCGGGTGGGCAGGTGCGTGACGGTCATCAGCACCAGCATCAAGCCGCGCAGCGCATCGATTTCCCAGAGTCGGCGGTTCATGCAGCGGGCATCGCGGGCGAGGGACGGACCAGGCCGCGTCACCGGCAGGCCGGACGACGAGGGGCGAACACGACAGACTCCGCCAACGGCCCTCGGGTTCCCGCCGTCGGTCGGCGGGGCGCGGAGCCGTGCCGTCAGGCCGGCCCGCGCAACTCGCGTCGCAGGATCTTGCCGACGTTGCTCTTGGGCAGGTCGTCGCGGAACTCGATACGCCGCGGCCGCTTGTAGGCGGTGAAGTTCTGCCGACAGTGGTCGGCCAGTTGCTGCTCGGTCAGGGCCGGGTCCTTGCGCACGACGAACAAGCGGACGGCCTCGCCGGTCTTCTCGTCCGGCACGCCGACCGCGGCGCACTCGAGCACGCCGGGATGCAGGTTGACCACCTGCTCGATCTCGGTGGGGTACACGTTGAAGCCGGAGACGATGATCATGTCCTTCTTGCGGTCGACGATGCGAAGGTAGCCGCGCTCGTCCAGCACGCCGATGTCGCCCGACTTGAAGTAGCCGTCCGGCGTCATGACCTTGGCGGTCTCGTCGGGGCGGTTCCAGTAGCCGGCCATCACCTGCGGCCCGCGGATGCAGACTTCGCCGGCCTCGCCGAGCGGCAGGTCGCGGCCGTCGTCGTCGCGGATCGCGATCTCGGTCGACGGGATCGGCAGGCCGACGTTGCCGCTGAACTGCCGCAGGTCCAGCCGATTGCAGGTGACCAGCGGCGAGGTCTCCGACAGGCCGTAGCCCTCGACCATCGGGCAGCCGGTGATGCGCAGCCACTTCTCGGCGGTCGCCTGCTGGCAGGCCATGCCGCCGCCGGTGGACGCCACCAGGCCCGAGAAGTCGAGCCGCGCGAACTCGGCGTTGTTGGCCAGCGCGTTGAACAGCGTGTTGACGGCCGGGAACATGTTGACGCGGTGCTTCGTCAGTGTCTTGACCAGGCCCGGGATGTCGCGCGGGTTCGGGATCAGCAGGTTCTTCATGCCCAGGCGCGCGCCCATCACGAAGCACAGCATCAGCGCATAGATGTGATACAGCGGCAGCGCGCAGACGCAGACGATCTGCTGGGCGCCGACCTTGTCGAGCATGGGCCGGAACCAGGCCTCGGTCTGCAGCACGTTGGCGACCACGTTGCGGTGCAACAGCGTGGCCCCCTTGGACACGCCGGTCGTGCCGCCGGTGTACTGCAGGAAGGCGACGTCGTCGGGGCCGACCGGCGGGCGCACGAGCTTCTGCCGCGTGCCCTCGGCGATGGCCATGTTGAAGCGCGTGACGCTGCGCCCCTCGGTGAGCGGCAGCGTGAACGCCGGCACCATCTTCTTGACGTTGCGCACCACGAAGTTGACCAGCTGGCCCTTCCAGAGACCCAGCAGGTCGCCCATCGAGACCAGCACCACGTGCTTGACGGCGGTGCGGTCGATCACCTCCTCGAGCGTCGCGGCGAAGTTCTCGAGGACCACGATCACCTCGGCCCCGGAGTCCTTGAGCTGGAACTGCAGTTCGCGCGCGGTGTAGAGCGGGTTGACGTTGACCACGACGCCGCCGATGCGCAGCACCGCCGCGAGCGCCACCAGGTACTGCAGCAGGTTGGGCATCATCAGCGCGACGCGCGTGCCCTTCACGACGCCCTTGGCCTGCAGCCACGCACCGAGGGCATCGGCGAGTTCGTCGATCTCGCGGAACCTGAGTTCGCGCCCCATCAGCACGGCCGCGGGTCGCGCGGCATGCTGCCGGAAGGCCTGGTCGAGCAGCGCCGACAACGAGGCATCGGAACCGGCATCGACCGTGGCCGCCACCGAGGGGGGGTAGTGGGCGAGCCAGGGCTTCTTGGCCGGCATGTCCATGCGCGAGCTCCTCCGAGTGAGGCCCGATTCTTCGAGCCTCGGCGCGCTGCGGCTACGGGAGTTGCCCTGAGCCGGCGGCGGCCTGCGGTTCGGCCGTGAAGAGCTGCGCGAGCAGCGCGCGCTCGCGCGCCTCGATTCCCGCGAGGAATTCGGTCGCACCGCGCATCGTCTTGAAGGTGTCGAGACCGCGCTCGAGAAAGGCCTGCAGTTCGCTCAGGCCGGCGGCGCGCGCGGGGCCGCGCATCATGCGCAGACTCGTCGAGAGCATCGGCTTGCGCGTGTAGCGGTCGAGCGAGCGACCGACCGCGAGCATCAGGTCGATCTGCTGCTCGCGGTCGACGCGGCGGCCGGTGGCCTGCCAGGCCTGCGCGTAGCCACTTGCGTCGATGGCCGGCGACGGCAGCGCCTCGGCCATCGCGCTGTCGAGCGATTCGGACAGCGCATGCAGCTCGCCCAGCGTGGCGACGGTCTCGACGATCTCCTGCGGGAACAGCCGGACCAGCGCCGGCACGATGCGGGCGAACTGGGCGTCGCGCCGACTGAAGTCGCTGGGCCCATACAGCTCGTCGAGGAAGAAGCGCGCGGCCGCGACATAGCGCGGGCTCGCCAGCAGCTCGGCGTGGGTGTGCTCGAAGCGCGACTGCTGGTAGGCCTTGACCGCCTGCACCTTCTCACCCAGCCCGGGCACGGCCTGGCGGCGCGCTCGCTCCTGCTCGACGGCGGCGAGGCTGCGCAGGATGGCAGGGGCGTCGGCAGCGGCGGCTCGCGGGGGAGCGGTCATGCGGGTCGGGGGTTTTCCGGGATCGCGAATAGAGGCCCACCTCGACGGGCCGGCGCGCGAATGATGCAACACTCCGCGTCGATGACCGTCAGCAAGTTCCCTCGTCCTTTCGGCGCCCGGTGCGCGCCGGCGTCATGAGCGCGGGGCTGTCGCGTCGGCGCCTGCTGCAGCTCGGCGCCGGGGCCACGGCGCTGTTCGCCGTGGCCGGCAGCGCTGCATGGCTGTGGCGGCCCGGCGTGCGCGGCGGCCGGCTCACGCCGTCGGGCCGCGCGGTGTTTCGCGCCGTGGCGCGTGTCGTGCTCGAGGGCAGCCTGCCCACCGAGCCGGCGGAGCTCGACGCGGTGCTGGAACGCCACCTGCAGCGGCTCGACGAGACGATCGCCGGCTTCCCCGCCGCCACCCAGGGCGAGATCGCGCAGCTGCTCGGCGTGCTGTCGGTGTCGGCCACGCGGCAATGGTTGACCGGCCTGCGCAGCGACTGGCCCGACGCGAGCGTGAACGAGCTCGAGGCCGCGCTGCGCCGCATGCGCACCACCGACCACGAGCTGCGCCAGCAGGCCTATCACGCGTTGCGCGATCTCACCAACGCGGCCTTCTTCGCGCAGACGGAGCACTGGCCGCTGATGGGCTACCCGGGCCCGAGCACGGTCTGACCGACATGGCCACCACCGACCCCTTCAAGGATGGGCTCGCCCGCGGCTGGAAGGTTCTTGGCGGACGCCACGCTGGCGCGCGGCCGCTGCCGGCCGAGATCAGCTGCGACGTGGCGATCGTCGGCACCGGCGCTGGCGCCGGCATCACGGCCGAGCTGCTGACGCAGGCCGGCCTCGCCGTGGTGCTGATCGAGGAAGGCCCGCTGAAGACCAGCAGCGACTTCCACCAGCTCGAACGCGAGGCCTATCCGCAGCTCTACCAGGAGAGCGCCGGGCGCAAGACGGCCGACAAGGCGATCAACATCCTGCAGGGCCGTTGCGTCGGCGGATCGACCACGGTCAACTGGACCAGCTCCTTCCGCACGCCCGACGACACGCTGGCCTACTGGCAGCAGCACTTCGGCCTGAAGGACTGCACGCCCGAGGCGCTGGCGCCGTGGTTCGCGCAGGCCGAACGGCACCTCGGCATCGGTCCGTGGCTGGCGCCGCCGAACGAGAACAACGAACTGCTCAAGCGCGGCGCCGACCGGCTGGGCATCCGGGCCGCAACGATCCAGCGCAACGTGAAGGGCTGCTGGAACCTCGGCTCCTGCGGCCTCGGCTGCCCGACGAACGCCAAGCAGTCGATGCTGGTGACCACGATCCCGGCCGCGCTGGAGCGCGGCGCGCAGATGCTGGTGGAGACGCGCGCGCAGGCCTTCGAGCATGACGGATCGAAAGTACGCTGGCTCGACTGCGTGCCGGTCGCCGCCGACGGCAGCGCCGCATCGGACCGCACCGTGCGCGTGAGCGCGAAGCACTACGTGGTGGCGGGCGGCGCGATCAACTCGCCGGCGCTGCTGCAGCGATCGAAGGCGCCCGACCCGCACAACCGCCTCGGGCACCGCAGCTTCCTGCATCCGGTGGTGGTGTCGGCCGCGGTCTTCGACCAGCGCGTCGAGGGCTGGGCCGGGGCGCCGCAGACGATCTACAGCGATCATTTCCTCGGCGTCGATCCGATCGACGGCCCGATCGGCTACAAGCTCGAGGCGCCGCCGATCCACCCGACCGTGTTCGCGACGACGATGGCCGGCTTCGGACTCGAGCAGACGCGCCAGCTCAAGCAGTTCCCGCACACGCATGCGCTGCTCGCGCTGCTGCGCGACGGCTTCCACCCGCAGTCGCCCGGCGGGCGCGTGCGACTGCGCGACGACCGCACGCCGCTGCTCGACTATCCGCTGACCGAGTTCGTGATGAACGGTGCGCGCCGGGCCTTCCTGAGCATGGCCGAGCTGCAGTTCGCAGCCGGTGCGCGCGAGGTGATCCCGACCCACGAGCTGGCGCGCAGCTACCGCAGCTGGGACGAGGCGAAGCGCGAGATCGCGGCCCTGCCGATGAAGCCGCAGCTCACGCGCGTGTTCAGCGCGCACGTCATGGGCGGCTGCGGCTTCGCCGGCGAGGCGAAGCTGGGCGTGGTGCAGCCGAATGGCCAGCACTGGCAGCTCGAGAACCTGTCGGTGCACGACGGCTCGCTGTTCCCCACCAGCGTGGGCGCGAACCCGCAGCTGTCGATCTACGGCATCGTCAACCGGCTGGCCAGCGGGCTGGCGCAGCGCCTGACGGGCCGCACGGTCTCGCTGGCCTAGGACCCACCTGCCCATGCTCGCGCGCTTGCAGCGCTTCGTGATCCTGGCAGTGACGCTGGCCGCCCTGGGCTGGCTGGTGGCGTGGACGTCGGCGGGACGGCCGGTGCTGGCCGTCGCCGGCGCCCTGGTGCTCGCCTTCGGCTACGTCTTCATCCTCGCGGTCGAGTTCGTGCTGTTGGCCTGCCTGCACGGCCGCGACGAGGCGCCGCGTGCCGGCCCGCTGCAGTTGCTGCGGGCCTGGCTGGGCGAGTGCGTGGTGGCGTGGCAGGTGTTCGTGTGGCGCCAGCCCTTCCACGCCACGCGCTACCCCGACGTGCCGGGTCGGCCCGGCGTGCGCGGGGTGGTGTTCGTGCATGGCTACGTCTGCAATCGCGGCCTGTGGGGGCCGTGGCTCGCGCGCTGCACGGCCGAGCAGCGCCCGTACGTGGCCGTCGACCTGGAACCGGTGTTCAGCGACCTGGACATCTACGTGCCGCAGCTCGAGACGGCGGTGGCGAAACTCGAGCAGACGACCGGCCTGCCGCCGCTGCTGGTGTGCCACAGCATGGGCGGCCTGGTGGCGCGCGCCTGGCTCGCGGCGACACCCGGCGCGGCCGCCCGCGTGCAGCACGTGATCACGATCGGTTCGCCGCACCGCGGCACCTGGCTGGCGCGCCTGAGCCGCACGACCAACTCCCGCCACATGCGCCAGGCCAGCGAGTGGATCACCGGGCTGGCGGCACGCGAGCCGGCGCTGCACACCGGCCGCTTCACCTGCTTCTACGGCCACGCCGACAACATCGTCTTCCCGGCCTGCGCCGCCACGCTGCCGGGCGCCGACAACCGCCACCTGCCCGCGACGGCGCACGTGGCGATGGTGTTTCACCCGGAGGTGGTGAGCGAGGCGGCGCGCTGGCTTGCCGCCAGTGCCGAGGCGATCTCGTCGGGCGAAGCCGAGGGCGCATCGTCGCGCTGACGCAGCACGCGCCAGGCCAGCCAGCCGACGCAGCCCGCCAGCAGCAGGTGGTGCACGGCATGACCGCCGATCGCACCGCCGCTGGCCTGCCACACCCAGCCATCGGCGCCGTCGACGACCCTCGCCGTCGCGAACCACAGCAGCGCCACGGTCCAGTCGCGTGGGCGCAGGCCATCGCTGCGCAGCCCCCACACACCGAGCGGCGCCAGCAATACCGGCAGGAACTCGAGCCACAGCAGCCAGCGCAGATCGGGCCCGCCGAGCCAGGCCGCGCTGGCTGCGCAGGCCAAGCCACCGAGCGGCCCGCTGGCGACGGCCGCCGCCAGCAGCCCAGGGGCGACCCAGCGAGGTCCCAACCGTTCGGCCAGGTAGATCAGCGACAGCAGGGCGCAGACGCTGGCGGTGACGACCTGCGCCAGCAGCAAGCCCGACTCGTTGCGTGCCAGATGGCCGAATCCGCCGACTGCGGTGGCCAGCATGGCCGCGCCGAAGAACAGGCGCCATGCCAGGCGACGCGGGCCGCCGACGCGGCGGCGCTGCAGGCCGACCACGCCCGCCGCACTGCCCCCCAGCAAGGGCAGCAGCGACAGCACGTTCCAGCCCTGGGCCAGACCGAGGACGGCGCGCGGGTCGGCATGGCGGTCGACCGCCACCGGATAGCCGATCGGTCCCCAGGCGAGCAGGCCCATCAGGCTCGCGAACAGCATCGCCCCCAGCAAGGCCAATGCACAGCGGGTGGACAACTGGGGCGACATCGAGGGCAGCGTGGCAGTGGCGTTCACTGCCGACGAGTCTCGGCGTGCTCACCCCGTCACACATCGCTCTCGCGGGGGCCCCTGTTGGGGGAGCCCCAGGGACGTGACGGCTTCAGCCGGCGGGCGTGAAGCAGCGCTCGCCGTCCAGCACGACACCGGCTTCGACCAGCGGTTGCCGGCGCACGGCGGCGTAGACCGGCGTGAAGTCCGGCGCTGTGGCGTCGAACAGCTGCCGGAAGCTGTCGATCACGAAGTAGCCGGCCTGGTAGCTGTCGATCTTGTAGAGGGTGCGCATCAGCCGCTGCAGGTCGAAGGCGATGCGCTGCGGCTCGGGGGAGGTGACGGCGTGGCGCAGCTCGCCGGCGCTCGACAGGATGCCGGCACCGTAGGCGCGCAGGCCCTGCGGTGTGTCGATCAGCCCGAACTCCACCGTGTACCAGTACAGGCGCGCCAGCAACTCGCAGGCGTCGAGCCGGCTGGCCTTGAGCCCGCCGGCGCCATAGGCCTGCATGTAGTCGGCGAACACCGGGTTGAACAGCAGGGGCACGTGGCCGAACAGGTCGTGGAAGACATCGGGCTCGACGACGTAGTCGAACTCCTCGGGGGTGCGGATCCAGTCGGTGACCGGGAACTTCCGTTCGGCGAGCAGCGCGAAGAAGGCCTCCTCCGGGATCAGGCCGGGCACGCCGACGACCTGCCAGCCGGTGGCCTTCGACAGCCGCGCCGAGATGTCGGTGAATCGCGGAATGCGATCGGGAGCGCCGAGCTGCTCGACCGCATCGATGAACTCCTGGCAGGCCAGGCCCGGCAGCTGCCGCAGTTGGCGTGCGTAGAGACGGCGGTAGGTCTCGTGGTCGGCCTCGGTGTAGCGGGCCATGTCCTGCTCGCAGCTGTAGTCGGCCCGCGCGCGCGAGTAGTCGCCGCGCGGCGGCCGGTCGCCCTGGCCGTAGGTGACCGGCGCCACGCCCTTGTTCACGCCGTCATGGAAATCGTTCTTCATGGCGGTGCGGATTCTCTGCCGAGCGGGAGCCGCGTGGCGCGTCAGGCGCCCTGCGTCGCGGCTTCGCCGGCCAGCACGCCGCGGCGCATCTGGTCGAGCTCGATGCTCTCGAACAGCGCCTTGAAGTTGCCTTCGCCGAAGCCCTGGTCGCCCTTGCGCTGGATGAACTCGAAGAAGATCGGTCCGAGCTGGTTCTCGCTGAAGATCTGCAGCAGCAGCTCGCCGGCCTTGCCGTCGACCAGGATCCTGCGCGAACGCAGTGCGGCGAGGTCCTCGCCGTGGCCGGGGATGCGCCGGTCGACCAGCTCGTAGTAGGTGTCGGGCGTGTCGAGCAGCTTCACGCCCTGGGCGCGCAGCGCGTCGACGGTGGCCGGCAGGTCGCCCGAGCCGAGCGCGACGTGCTGGATGCCCTCGCCGTGGTAGCGGTCCAGGTACTCCTGGATCTGCCCCGGAGTCTCGTTGCCCTCTTCGTTGATCGGGATGCGGATCTTGCCGCAGGGACTGGTCATGGCCTTGCTCTTGACGCCGGTGACCTGGCCCTCGATGTCGAAGTAGCGGATCTCGCGGAAGTTGAACAGCCGCGCATAGAACTCGGCCCACTCGGCCATGCGGCCGCGGTGCACGTTGTGCGTGAGGTGGTCGATGTAGGTCAGGCCATGGCCGGCCGGCGTGAGCGTCGCGCCGGGCAGTGGCTCGAAATCGACGTCGAAGAAGCCGATGTTGCCGATGTCGCCCTCCTTGGCGCCGTTCTTGCCGCGCCAGCGGTCGACCAGGTAGATCAGCGAGTCACCCACGCCCTTGAGGGCGGGGATGTTCAGTTCGCCCGGGCCGGCGTGGCCGGCATAGCCCCAGGCGCCGAGCTTGACGGCCCGCTCGCTGGCGGCCTTGGCGTCGCGCACGCGGAAGGCGATGGCACTGATGCTGGGGCCGTGCAGGCGCGCGAAGCGCTGCGCGAACGAGTCGGGCTCGGCGTTGACGATGAAGTTGATCTCGCCCTGCCGGTACAGCGTGACCTGCTTGTGGCGGTGCTTGGCGATGGCGCGAAAGCCCATGCGCTCGAACAGCGCACCCATCGCGGCGGGGTCCGGCGCGGCGTATTCGATGAACTCGAACCCGTCGGTGCCCATCGGGTTGTCCCAAGGGGTGAATTGCATGCGCGGACCTCGCTGGCGTGGAGAAAGAACTGTCTCCACTGTATAGAGCATGCAGCGCAGGTTTACTGCAAATCACGCGCAAATGACCCACATCACGCATGATTCCTGCACAATCAATCTCGTGGAAGCCTCCATCGAGCTCGACGTGATCGACCGACGCATCCTGCGCGTGCTGCAGGCGAACGGCCGCGCCACCTACGACCAGCTGGCCGCCGAGGTGCAGCTGTCGGCCTCGGCCGCGCTGCGGCGCGTGAAGCGGCTGGAGGAAGCGGGCGTGATCGCGGGCTATGCGGCGGTGGTGCCGCCTGCGCGCGTGGGCCTGGGGCTCACGGCCTTCATCAGCGTGCGGCTCGAGAAGCACACCGAGACGCACAAGCGCAACCCGATGGACCTGTTCAAGGCCTCGGTGCAGGTGTGGCCCGAGGTGGTGGAGTGCGTGGCACTGACCGGCGAGACCGACTACCAGCTGTGCGTGGTGGTCGAGGACATGGGCCACTACTCCCGCTTCATCATGGACACGCTGCTGAAGCACCCGAGCGTGGAGGACTGCAAGACGAGCTTCGTGATGGAGAGCGTGAAGTCGGCGAGCGCGACGCCGGTGTGAGCCTCCGGCCTTCAGGCCGTCTTCACGTCGACCAGCCCCAGCACGTCCTTCATCTGCTCGCGCATCCTGAACTTCTGGATCTTCCCGGTCACGGTCATCGGGAAGGATTCGACGAAGTGGATGTGCCGCGGCACCTTGTGCCGCGCGATCTGGCCGTCGCAGAAGGCGCGCAGTTCGTCGGCGGTGAGCTGCTCGCCGGCCCGCACGATCACGCAGGCGCACAGCTCCTCGCCGTACTTCGGATCGGGCACGCCGATCACCTGCACGTCCTGCACCTTGGGGTGGCGGTAGAGGAACTCCTCGATCTCGCGCGGGTAGAGGTTCTCTCCGCCGCGGATCACCATGTCCTTCAGTCGGCCGACGATGTTGCAGTAGCCCTCGGCATCCAGCGTGGCGAGGTCGCCGGTGTGCATCCAGCCGGCCACATCGATGGCCTCGCGGGTCTTCGCCGCGTCGTCCCAGTAGCCCAGCATCACCGAGTAGCCGCGCGTGCACAGCTCGCCGGGCTCGCCGCGCGGCACGACACGGCCGGCCTCGTCGACGAGCTTGACTTCGCAGTGCGGCTGGATGCGGCCGACGGTGGACACGCGCCGCTCCAGCGGATCGTCGGTGGCGCTCTGGAAGCTGACCGGCGAGGTCTCGGTCATGCCGTAGGCGATGGTCACCTCGGCCATGTGCATCTTGTCGACCACGCGCCGCATCACCTCGATCGGGCAGGGGCTGCCGGCCATGATGCCGGTGCGCAGGCTGCTCAGGTCGTGGCGCGCGAAATCGGGGTGGTCGAGCTGCGCGATGAACATCGTCGGCACGCCGTACAGCGCGGTGCAGCGCTCCTCGGCCACCGCGGCGAGCGTGGCCGAGGCATCGAAGCCCTCGGCCGGGTAGACCATGGTCGCGCCATGCGTGAGCGCGCCGAGGTTGCCCATCACCATGCCGAAGCAGTGGTACAGCGGCACCGGGATGCACAGCCGGTCGCCGGGCACGAGGCGGATCGCCTCGCCGACGAAGTGGCCGTTGTTCAGGATGTTGTGGTGCGACAGCGTCGCGCCCTTCGGGTTGCCGGTAGTGCCCGAGGTGAACTGGATGTTGACCGCGTCGTCGAACTGCAGTGTCTCGCCGAGCCGGGCCAGGTCGACCAGGTCGTCGGTGCGCGGCGTGCGCAGCAGCGTGTCGAAGTTCAGCATGCCCGGTGTCGATTCGGTGCCGAGGCGGATGACGAACTCCAGGCCCGGCAGGCGCTTCGCGCGCAGCCGACCCGGCGCGCAGTGCGCGAGCTCGGGTGCCAGGTCGGCGAGCATCGCGAGGTAGTCGCTGCCCTTGAAGGCCGGCGCGGCGATCAGCGCGCGGCAGCCGACCTTGGTGAGGGCGTACTCCAGCTCGCTGCGCCGGTAGGCCGGATTGATGTTCACCAGCACCAGCCCGAGCTTGGCGGTGGCGAACTGAGTCAGCGTCCACTCGGCGTTGTTGGGCGACCAGATGCCGATGCGCTCGCCGGCCTTCAGGCCCAGGCGCATCAGGCCGCAGGCCAGCGCGTCGACGCGCTGGCGCAGCTGGCCGTAGGTGAGCCGCAGCTGCTGGTGCCGCACCACCAGGGCATCTCGCTCGGCATGGCGCTCGCAGGCAGCGTCGAAGTAGCGGCCGATCGTGTCGCCGATCAATGTCTGCGCCGAGGCGCCGTGCACATAGCTCGCGTTGCTCATGCGTGCCCCCGTCTCAGGCCTCGGCCCTCAGTTGCGGGAAGTCTTCCTCGAAGAACTCGCCCGCCACGCGCGTGCCGGCCGCGCGCCGCTCGACCTCCTGCGCGCGCAGTTGCACGCGCCGGATCTTCCCGGAGATGGTCTTGGGCAGCTCGGTGACGAACTCGATGCGCCGCACCCGCTTGTAGGGCGCGAGCTGCTTGCGCGCGAAGGCGAAGATCGCCTCGGCCAGCGCGCGGTCCGGCGTCTGGCCGGCGGTGAGGATCAGGTAGGCCTTGGGCACCGCGAGACGCAGCGGATCCGGGCTGGGCACCACCGCCACCTCGGCCACCGCCTCGTGCTCGATCAGCGCGCTCTCCAGCTCGAAGGGGCTGATGCGGTAGTCGGAGGCCTTGAACACGTCGTCGGCACGGCCGACGAAGGTGATGTAGCCCTCGGCATCGCGCGCCGCCACATCACCGGTGTGGTAGTAGCCGTCGCGCATCGCGTCGGCGGTCTTCTCGGCGCTGTCCTGGTAGCCGACCATCAGCCCGAGCGGCCGTTCGGACAGCACGATGCAGACCTCGCCCTCGTCGGCCTCCTTGCCGTCGGCGTCGATCAGCGCGATGCGGTAGCCCGGCAGTGGCCGGCCCATCGAACCGGGCTTGAGCGGCTGGCCCGGCGCATTGCCGATCTGCGCGGTGGTCTCGGTCTGGCCGTAGCCGTCGCGCACCGTCATGTCCCAGGCGGCGCGCACCTGCTCGATGATCTCGGGGTTGAGCGGCTCACCGGCGCCGATCAGTTCGCGCAGCGCGAGCCGGCCGCGGTAGGCCCCCAGGTCCTCCTGCACCATCATGCGCCACACCGTGGGCGGCGCGCACAGGCTGGAGACGCGGCAGCGCTCCAGCACAGCCAGCAGCCCGGCCGCGTTGAAGCGTGCGGTGTTGTAGATGAACACGCAGGCGCCGGCATTCCACGGCGCGAAGAAGCAGCTCCACGCATGCTTGGCCCAGCCGGGCGAGGAGATGTTGAGGTGCACGTCGCCCGGCCGCAGGCCGATCCAGTACATCGTCGACAGGTGCCCGACCGGGTAGCTCTGGTGGGTGTGCAGCACCAGCTTGGGCTTGGAGGTGGTGCCGGAGGTGAAGTACAGCAGCAGCGGGTCGGTGGCCTGCGTCGGGCCGTCGGGGGTGTAGTCGGACGACGCGCCGGCCGCGTCCTCGAAGCGCTGCCAGCCGGGCCGGGCCTCGCCGATGCTGATGCGGGTGTAGTCGCCCGGCAGCGGCGTGAACTTGTCGGTCTGTGCGCTGGCGGTCACCACGTGCCGCACGTCGCCGCGCTCCATGCGGTCGCGCAGGTCCTCGGTGGTCAGCAGCGCCGTGGCCGGGATCAGCACCGCGCCCAGCTTCATCGCCGCCAGCATGGTTTCCCACAGCGCGAGTTCGTTGCCGAGCATCAGCAGCACGCGGTGGCCGCGCCGCACGCCCAGGGCGCGCAGGTGGTTGGCCACCTGGGCCGAGCGCTGCGACAGCTCGCGGAACGAGCGCTTCACCTCGCTGCCGTCCTCGCCGACGATCCAGAGTGCCGGCGCGTCGGCGCGTGCCGGGTCGCGAGCGAGCGCGTCGAAGTGGTCCAGCGCCCAGTTGAACTCGCCGAGCTTCGGCCAGCGGAACTCGCGCGCCGCGGCGACCTGGTCGTCGCGCAGGCGCAGCAGCAGGTCACGAGCCTGGAGGAAGGGATCGGCGGACGTCATGGCGAACTCCTGGTCAGCGAACCGCAAGGATGCTAGGGGCCGCACCCGAGGCTGCGCCAGAGGGTGAAACCGAAGCGGGTCTACCCGGCCCGGCCGCGATACGGCCCCACCGCTTCGCCGCCTTCACGGCGGGCTGGCGGCAGCACTGACGAACAACCACAGCGAGGCCAGTTCGTCCGGCTGGAAGGTCGTGCCCCAGGCCGGCATGGCGCGCAGCCCCTGGGTGACCGAGCGCTCAAAGCGTTCGCGCTGGTCCTTCGGGAAGCTGCGCAGGTCGAAACTGGCGCCGTTGCTGACCATGTTCACGCCATGGCAACGCGCGCAGTAGCTGGTGTAGAGCGAGCGCCCCAGGGCGGCGCTCGCAGCCCCTTCCGGCGGCGCCTGCGCCGTCGCGACCGAGCACGGCAGCAGCGTTGCACACAGCGCCGCCGCCGCCATCAGTGCGGCCGCACGGGAACGGACCATCGGGGCCGGCATCAGTCGATCAACTTGAAGGTCCACACCGACGAGCCGGCCGGCACCTGGGCCAGCTTGGCATCGCCGCCGAGGAAGCCGTAGACCGTGGCCGCGCCGCTGGTGACGGTGACGTACTGCTGGCCCTTGAGCTCCCAGGTGATCGGCAGGCCGGAGATGCCCGAGCCGGTCTGGAACTGCCACAGCTTGGTGCCGGTGTCGGCATCGAAGGCCATGAACTCGCCGGTCTGCGCGCCGGTGAACACCAGCCCGCCGGCGGTCGACAGCACGCCGCTCCAGTACGGCGCCGCGGTCGGGCTTTCCCACAGCCGCTTGCCGGTCGCCGGATCCCAGGCGATCAGCGCGCCGCGCATGCCACCGTCCGGGTCGACCCACCCGCCGAGTTCGAGCCCCAGGTACCACGCGCCCTGACGGTAGGCCGGCGTGCCGTACTTGACCTTCATGCCGAAGTTGAGCGTGTTCAGGTAGACGCGCTTCTTCTGCGGGTCGAAGCTCATCGGCATCCAGTTCTTCGCGCCGAAGGCGCTGGGCCAGGTCTCGATGAAGTCCTTGCTCTCGACGTTGGCCCGCACCGACTTCGTCATCTCGGTGTCGATCGGCCGGCCGGTCTTCATGTCGATGCCGCTCGCCCAGTTGACCTTCTGCGCGAACTGCGTGGCCGACAGCAGCTTGCCGTTGCTGCGGTCGAGCACGTAGAAATAGCCGTTGCGGTTGGCCTGCATCAGCACCTTGCGGGCGGCGCCGTTCACCGGCAGTTCGCCCAGCACCAGCTCGTTGGTGGCGTCGTAGTCGTAGGGGTCGCCGGGCGAGGTCTGGTAGTGCCAGACGATCTTGCCGGTGGCCGGGTCGAGCGCGAGGATGGAGCAGATGTAGAGCGAATCCTTGCCGCGCCACGCCGGGTTCCACGGTCCGCCGTTGCCGGTGCCCCAGTAGACGAGGTTGAGGTCGGGGTCGTAGGTGCCGGTCAGCCAGGTGGGGGCGCCGCCCTTGTCGTGGCGGTCGGCGTTCCAGGTCTCCGAGCCGGGCTCGCCGGGTGCGGGCACGGTCCAGGTGCGCCACTTCTTCTCGCCGGTCTTCAGGTCCCAGCCGTCGAGGAAGCCGCGGGTGCCGTACTCGCCGCCGGAGATGCCGGTGATCAGCACGCCGCCGGCGACCAGCGGCGCGTGGGTCATGCTGTAGCCCTGCTTGTAGTCAGCGGCCTTCTGCTTCCACAGCGTCTTGCCGGTGGCCATGTCGATGGCCATCACGTGCGCGTCGATCGTGGTGCGGTAGAGCACGCCGTCGAGCGCCGCCATGCCGCGGCTCTGGATCCCGCAGCAGAGGTAGCCGTTCACGTCGGCCGGCAGGTCGATCGCCACCTTCCATTTCTGGCGGCCTGTCTCGGCATCGATCGCGACCGTGGCGTTGTGCGTCGACACGTACATCACGCCACCGATCAGCAGCGGCTGCGTCGAGGCGTTCGCGGAGTTGTCGAGGCTCAGGTTCCAGGCCGGCACCAGGCGTTTGATGGTGGTCTTGTTGATCTTGGCCAGCGCGGACCAGCGCTGCTGGCCCCAGCCCATGCCGTAGGTCGTCACGTCGCCGGGCGTGGCCGCGTCGCGCTTGAGGTCTTCGATCGTCTGCGCTAGCGCCAGCGGCGCCAGACATGCCAGAGCCAGGCCAAGCACAGCCCTCGCGAAATCCCGCTTCATCCTTCGTCTCCCCTTGCGACTGCCGAGCGACATGCTGCAGCCCCGGAATGCAGGACGAACGATAGGTTTTGCGTCATGGGGTGCCCAATCAAGTAGTTTCCCTAGGCGTTTTTTGTTCCAGCTTGGTACAGATTCACGGACCCCCCACGGAGTGCGTCCATGACCGCCAGAGCGCCAGCTGTTCGCCAACGACCGAGCCCCGAGACTCGGTTGCCGGCAGGCCCCTTCTTCGCCACCGCCGAGCAGCGCGTGGCGCTGGCGCGCGAGCGCTTCTTCGAGGAAGGCGTGCGCCCTTCGGGCCTGGTGCCCGAGTTGGTGATCCAGTCGTGGACGCGCTGCGTGAGCGCCCGCCGCCGGCCGAACGAGCAAGTCTCCTTCGCGCCGATCACGAAGTCGCGCGTGGCGAGCGCCCTGGCGCGCAACCGCCAGTTGCTCGATGCGGCGAAGGACGAGCTGTCGCAGCTCGACGCGGCGCTGGCCGGCACCGCCTGCAAGGCGCTGCTGACCAGCCACGACGGCGTGATCGTGCATGCGACGCCCACCGCCATCGGCGAGGGCCGGCTGATGCCCGGCCTGGCGCGCATCGGCAACGACCTCGCCGAGTCCAACGTCGGCACCGGCGCGCCCGGCGTGTCGGCGCGCACCGGCGAGGTCAGCGTGGTGAGCGGCGCCGAGCACTTCTTCAGCGGTTTCAGCGTGATGTACTGCGCCGCGGCGCCGATCCGCGACACCCGCGGCGAGATCGCCGGCGTGCTCGACCTGTCGTGCGAGGTGGAGCAGTTCCGCTTCGACGCGGCGGCGATGGTGCGGCTCTATGCGACGACGATCGAGAACCGCCTGCTGCGGGCTCAGTCACGCGAGCACCTGCTGCTGCGCTTCCAGTCGAGCCCGGGGCTGCTGCACACGCCGCTCGAGGGCCTGGCCGCGATCGACGGCACGGGCCGCGTGTGCTGGGTCAACGGCGCGGGCACGCGGCTGCTGGCCGGCGCTCGTACGGGCGGGCAGTCGCCGACGGTCGAGCAGACCTTCGGCATCGACCTCGAGAGCCTGCTGGCGCTGGCCCACAGCGCGCGCGCACAGGCCCACCGCGTTCCGGGCGGCCTGGGCATGTGGCTCGAGGCGCAGCCGCCCGAGAAGGACGGCCACCGCAGCGCCACGGCCCTGTCGTTCGCGGACCCGGTGGTTGCGGACGACGCCCCCGAGATCGAGGCCGCAGCGGCTGTCGCACCGGCACCGGGTGCCGCCGCGGACGATGAACGCATGGGGGCCGAGGCGTTGACGCTGATCGACTCCCATCGCCGCATGATCGACAGCACCCTGCTCGAGTGCGGCGGCAACGTGTCGCGCGCCGCGCGCCAGCTCGGCGTGTCGCGCGGCCTGATCTACCGGCGCCTGCGCGAACGGCGTTCCGAAGACGCTTAGCGGTCGAACGCCTCGGTCACGCTCAGCACCCGACCGGTCTCGCCGGCCTCGTAGCCGACCAGCGAGGACACCGAGGAGCGGTAGACGGGCGATTGCATCAGGTCGAGCACGGTGCGCATGGCCGGCCGCGTCAGCGAGGCGGTCGGCAGCGCGAAGAAGTAGCGCTCGCGCACCAGCGGAATGAAGGGCAGGCCGAAGCGCTGCGCCGCGGTCTGCACGCCGATGCCGACGTCGGCCATGCCGCTGGCGATGTAGGCGGCCACCGCCGCGTGCGTGAACTCGGTGCTCTCGTAGCCGCTGATCTCGGCCGGCACCACGCCGGCCTGGTTCAGCAGCAATTCGGTCAGCATGCGCGTGCCCGAACCCTCAGGCCGGTTGACGAAGCGCACGCCCGGGCGCTGCAGGTCGGCCAGCGTGCGGATGCGCTTGGGGTTGCCCGGAGCGACGAACAGCCCTTGAGTGCGCACCGCCAGATGCACGAGGCTGTGGGTCTGTGGCTTCAGCCACTTCATGTAGCGCTTGACCGCCGGCGCCTCGAATTCGCCGATCGGCACGTGGAAGCCGGCCAGGTCGCACTCGCCGCGCGCCAGTGCCGACACCGACTCGAAGCTGTTGCGGTAGCGCAGTTCGACCGACAGCGACGCGGCCTCGAGTTTCTCCACCAGGGCCGCCACCGCGAAACCGTGGCTGGCATGCAATCGAAGCGCCGCCGAGCCATCGGTGCGTTGCGGCAGCGTGCGGCCGAGTTCGTTCTCCAACTCGGACGCCAGCGACGACAGCAGCGGCGACAGCCGGGCGGCGATGCGACGATCGGCCCAGATCAGCTTCTCGGCCAGCGGCGTCAGCGTGGAGCCGCGGCCCCGACCGGCATTGACCAGCGGGTAGCCGAACAACTCCTCGGCGCGCTTCACCTGCCCCCAGGCATGGCGATAGGACAGACCGACGCTGCGCGCCGCCTGGGCGATCGCGCCGGTCTCCTGGATCGCAGCCAGCAGGGTCAGTAGCGCCGTGGTGTCGACGAGGTGATCGACGTCCTGGGCAACGCCCCAGTGAGGGGTGATCTGGATCCGCATGATTAGGCGGCCTTGTGCATATCAGAGTGAAGGGTTCCCGCTATCGTCCCGGGACGAGACAGCGTCCGAGCATATGCTCATTGAAACATAAGCAAACGGCGCCGATACCCAAGGAATTCCCGAGCTATGAATGCGCCCGTGATCCCGATCCAGGTCCTGCGCGACCCGGCCGTCAAACCGCGCCGGTCGTCGGGCGACCGCCAGGTCGATCCCCAGGCCTTGAGTGCCGTGCAGGCCCTGCTGGCGGCACCGCCGCAGACGCCGCTGCGGCGCGATCTGCTGATCGAGCACCTGCACACGCTGAACGATCATTTCGGCCAGTTGCGCACCGATCACCTGGCTGCGCTGGCGCAGTTGCTGAGGCTGTCGCAGGCCGAAGTTTATGAAGTGGCGAGCTTTTATCACCACTTCGAAGTTTCGCAGCCGAAGGCGGACGGCAGCTACGACCAGCCCGCGCCGCTGACCGTTCGCGTCTGCGACGGCATCGCCTGCGAGCTGGCCGGCGCCCGGGATCTGCTGACCCGCCTGCCCGCGTTGCTGGGGACCGAGGTGCGCGTGATCGCCGCCCCGTGCATCGGCCGCTGCGAGCAGGCCCCGGCGGCCGTCGTGCACCAGTGCCCGGTGCCGAACGCGACACCCGAGGCCGTGCAGGCTGCGGTGATCGCCGGCCGCACGAAGCACGAACCGGCGCCGTACACCACGCTCGCGTCCTATCACGACGCTGGCGGCTACCGCACGCTGCGGCAGTGCCTGAGCGGCGAACGGCCGCTGGAGACGGTGCTGGCGACGATGGAAGCGTCGGGCCTGCGCGGGCTCGGCGGCGCCGGCTTCCCGGCCGGGCGCAAGTGGCGCATCGTTCGCGGGCAGACGGCGCCGCGCCTGATGGCGGTGAACATCGACGAAGGCGAGCCGGGCACCTTCAAGGACCGCCACTACCTCGAGCGCGATCCGCACCGCTTCCTCGAAGGCCTGCTGATCGCCGCCTGGGCGGTCGGCGTCGACGCGGTCTACATCTACCTGCGCGACGAATACCACGGCTGTCGCGCGATCCTCGAGCGCGAGCTGGCGGCGCTGCGCGCCGATCCGCCGATGCGCGACATGCCGGCGATCGAGCTGCGCCGCGGCGCCGGCGCCTACATCTGCGGCGAGGAGTCCGCGATGATCGAGTCAATCGAAGGCAAGCGCGGCATGCCGCGCTTGCGCCCGCCCTACGTGGCGCAGGTCGGCCTGTTCGGCCGTCCGACGCTCGAACACAACTTCGAGACGCTGTACTGGGTGCGCGACATCCTCGAGAAGGGCGGTGACTGGTTCGCCGGCCATGGCCGCCACGAGCGCAAGGGGCTGCGCTCGTTCTCGGTGAGCGGACGCGTGAAGACGCCCGGCGTGCACCTCGCGCCGGCCGGCATCACGCTGCGCGAGCTGGTCGACGAGTACTGCGGCGGCATGTTGGACGGCCACCGGCTGCACGCCTACCTGCCGGGCGGCGCCTCCGGCGGCATCCTGCCCGAGCGCCTGGCCGACGTGCCGCTGGACTTCGACACGCTGCAGCCGCACGGCTGCTTCATCGGCTCGGCGGCGGTGGTGGTGCTGTCGGACCAGGATCGCGTGACGGACGTGGCGCGCAACCTGATGCGCTTCTTCGAGCACGAGAGCTGTGGCCAGTGCACCCCCTGCCGTTCGGGCACCGCCAAGGTCAACGAACTGATCGCCGGCGACCGCTGGGACCTGCCGCTGCTCGCCGAGCTGTCGCAGGTGATGCGCGACGCGTCCATCTGCGGCCTGGGCCAGGCGGCGCCGAACCCGGTGGACTGCGTGATCAAGTACTTTCCGGAAGAGCTGACGGCATGAACGCACCGCTGACCTCGAAGCTGCTCGCGCCACAGGCCGCGCAGGTGGAGTTCTCGCTCGACGGCCGCACGGTCACCGCCGACGCCGACGAGACGATCTGGACCGTCGCGAAGCGCGAGGGCACGACCATCCCCCACCTGTGCCACAAGGAGGGCCTGACGCCGGCCGGCAACTGCCGCGCCTGCGTGGTGGAGGTCGAGGGCGAACGGGCGCTGGCCGCCTCATGCTGCCGCAACGTCGCCGCCGGCATGAAGGTGCAGACGCAGAGCCCGCGCGCCGCGTCGGCCCGCAAGATGGTGGTCGAGCTGCTGGTCAGTGACGCCGGCGCCACCACCGACACCTACACGAAGGCCTCGGAGCTCAGCCAATGGGCCGAACAGCTGGCCGTGCCACGCGGGCGCCTGCCGCAGCGCGACGCGCCGCATTACGCCGTGGCCGACCCCTCTCACCCGGCGATCGCGGTGAACCTGGACGCCTGCATCCAGTGCACGCGCTGCCTGCGCGCCTGCCGCGACGAGCAGGGCAACGACGTGATCGGCCTGGCCTTCCGCGGCGCGCATGCGCAGATCACCTTCGATGCCGGTGCGACGCTCGGCGAGTCGAGCTGCGTGGCCTGCGGCGAATGCGTGCAGGCCTGCCCGACGGGCGCACTGATGCCGGCCCGCGGCGCCGGGCTGCTGGAAGTGACGAAGCAGGTGGACTCGGTCTGCCCCTACTGCGGCGTGGGCTGCCAGCTCACCTGGAACGTCGGTCCGAACGAACAGGGTGAAGAACGCATCCACTTCGTCACCGGCCGCGACGGTCCGGCCAATCACGGGCGGCTGTGCGTGAAGGGCCGCTACGGCTTCGACTACATCCACAGCCCGCGCCGCCTGACCACGCCGCTGATCCGGCGCGAGGGCGTGGCCAAGGACCCGGCCGACATCGAGCACATCAAGCAGGGCCAGAAGAAGGTGACCGACATCTTCCGCACGGCGACCTGGGCCGAGGCGATGGAACTCGCGGCGGGCGGCCTGGCGCGGCTGCGCGACGAGGCGCTGGCAGCCGGCCTGCGCGGCAACGACATCCCGCTCGCCGGCTTCGGCTCGGCCAAGGGCAGCAACGAGGAAGCCTACCTGTTCCAGAAGCTGGTACGGCAGGGCTTCCGCACCAACAACGTCGACCACTGCACGCGGCTGTGCCATGCCAGCTCGGTAGCGGCGCTGCTGGAAGGCATCGGCTCGGGGGCCGTCAGCAACCCGGTCGAGGATGTCGCGCAGGCCGACCTGATCTTCCTGATCGGCGCGAACCCCACGGTCAACCACCCGGTCGCGGCGAGCTGGATCAAGAACGCGGTCGACCGCGGCACCCGGCTGGTGATCTGCGACCCGCGCCAGACCGCACTGACGCGCCGCGCCGCCTGGCACCTGCAGTTCCGTCCCGACACCGACGTCGCGCTGCTCAACGGGCTGCTGCACGTGATCATCGCGGAAGGCCTGGTCGACGAGGCCTTCGTCGCGGCGCGCGTCAACGGCTACGAGGCACTGAGGGCCTCGGTGGCCGAGGCGACGCCCGAACGCATGAGCGAGATCTGCGGCATCGATGCGCAGACGATCCGCGACGTGGCGCGCGCCTACGCCACCAGCAAGGGCTCGATGATTCTCTGGGGCATGGGCGTGAGCCAGCACGTGCACGGCACCGACAACGCGCGCGGGCTGATCGCGCTGGCGATGCTGACCGGCCAGATCGGACGTGTCGGCACCGGCCTGCATCCGCTGCGCGGCCAGAACAACGTGCAGGGCGCCAGCGACGCCGGACTGATCCCGATGATGCTGCCCAACTACCAGCGCGTCATCAACCCGACTGTGCGCGAAGCCTTCGAGCGCCTGTGGGCGACACCCGAGCCGCTGGACGCGACGCCCGGCCTGACCGTCGTCGAGATCATGCACGCGGCCAGCGAAGGCCGCATCCGCGGCATCTACGTCGAAGGCGAGAACCCGGCGATGTCGGACCCCGACCTCGGCCATGCGCGCAAGGCGCTGGCAGGCCTGGAGCACCTGGTGGTGCAGGACATCTTTCTCACCGAGACCGCGATGCTGGCCGACGTGGTGCTGCCGGCCTCGGCCCATGCCGAGAAGTGGGGCAGCTACACCAACACCGACCGCCTGATCCAGATCGGCCGCCCCGCGCTCGATCCGCCCGAGCTCGCGATGCAGGACCTGTGGATCATCGAGCGCATCGGCCGGCGCATGGGCCTGGCGTGGAACTACTGGCGCGACGAGGACGGCGGCGGCAAGTGCGCTTCGCAGGCGGCGGTGGCGCGCGTCTACGAGGAGATGCGCGTCAGCATGCCGCCGCTGGCCGGCGTGCCCTGGAGCCGCCTGGTCAAGGCCGACGCGGTAATGACGCCGGCGGCGAGCGAGGACGACCCCGGCGCGGCGGTCGTCTTCATCGACCGTTTCCCGACGGCCGACGGCCGCGCGACCGTGGTGCCGACCAGCTTCCGCCCCGGCGCCGAGCAGGTCGACGCCGAATACCCCTACGTGCTGACCACCGGCCGCGTGCTCGAGCACTGGCACACCGGCGCGATGACACGGCACGCCAGCATGCTCGATGCCATCGCCCCCGAGGCACTGGTGTCGCTGCACCCGGCGGATGCGCTGACGGTCGGCGTGCGCGACGGCCAGGCGGTGCTGATGTCGACGCGGCACGGGGCGGTGCAGGCACGCGTGCGCGTCAGCACCGAGGTGCAGCCCGGCCAGGTGTTCCTGCCGTTCGCGTTCTGGGAGGCGGCGGCGAACAAGCTGACCGGCGACGCACTGGATGCCGTCGCGAAGATCCCGGGCTTCAAGGTCACCGCGGCCAAGCTCAGCGCGATCGCCTGAGCGGCGCTCCTGCGCTGCGGTGGCGACTCGCCACGGCAGCCGATCGGCCGCGCCTCGCAGTCGGTCGGCGCTCGCCGTCGGCACGCGCCATCGTCCTACGCCAAGCGCCTGCAGCGTCCGACGGAACGCGCGCGGGCGGGGTGCGACATTGGCCCCGTCGTTGGGACCTTTCGTCGATCACCCCCTCAGGCGCGTGCCATGCCAACCCCCTCAAGCCAGTGCTCGGAGGCCGTGCGGCAACCCGCAAGGCCGCAGCCGAGGCGTACGATGTTTTTCATGGACGGGGTGGCGCGCGGAACCTGTTTCGAACGCACCCGCCGAGTCGCTGCAGCGGTGCTGCTGGCACCGCTCCTCGCAGCAGCCCAGGCGGTGGAGAGCCCCTGGCATGCCGAAGTCCCGGCCCCGAACGGCGAGCGGCGAGACCGCGAGGAGGTCATGGCCCTGTCGGACGACACCCGCCCTGACCGGATCCGCTACACCGCCAGCGTCGAGGTACGGCAAGAGCCGGTGCTCGACCGTCAGGCGCTGACCCGGCTGGGCGCCACCGAACTCGGGGGCCGCGTCGAGACCTCGAGCATCGGCTACCGCTGGTGGGCATCGAGCGGCAGAGTGGCACTGGGGCTGGGGGTCGGTACCGTCACGCACAGTGTGGTGGCGCCCGCGATCGGCACCGAGCCGGAGCGGCTGACCGGACAGACCGGCGGGCCGGCTGTCACCGTCGGCTGGCGGCTCCAGTTGTCGGATCGGTCGACGATCTACGCCGACACGTCGGCGTCCCAGGGCCTGGGCGAGAACCCCGCCGCGGCCTACTACACCACCCGCGGCGGCGTCGAATGGAAGACACGCAAGTCGCGTCTCGGTTTCGACCGGGGCAGCGTGGCGATGCAGCTCGACTCCGGGTACAGGCTGTCGCTGCGCACTCGCCGCGGCGGCGTGGCGCTGGTGCTACGCGGCAGCTTCTGAGCCCGTACGGGGCCACCGCCCCGTGAAAACCCTGGCAATTCCACCGTTCATCTCCGCTTCAGTCCCACCCGCCCGGGTCGATATTCCCCGGAGACCCCAAGGATGCCGGCTTGCCGTGTGCACACCGGCCCGGACCCGGGATTCGTGAGGCCACGGACCCGAAGAAGCGGAGACCTTCACGATGAACTTGCTGAACTACCGACTGACCACCCGCATTGCCGCGGGCTTCACCATCATGGTGGTGCTGACACTCGCGCTCGGCGCCCTCAGCGTCTGGAACGTGCGCTCGGCCACCGGCGAGGCGCATGCCCTGCTGGCCACCGTGACCGATCCGGCCGTGTCGGCCAAGCTGGGCGACCTGGAGAAGAGTGCGCAGCGCACGCTGTGGATGATCGCCAGCCTGGTGCTGGCGACCGCGGTGTTCGGTGCCTGGCTGGGTTGGGCGATCCGCCAGAGCGTGCGGGGGCCCGTGGAGGACGTGGTGGCGTCGGTGTCGCGCATCGCGGCCGGTGACCTGGCGACGAAGATCTCGTCCAGCGGCCGCGACGAGATCGCGTGGCTGAACCACGAACTCAACCAGATGCGCAAGAAGCTGCAGAGCACGATCGCCCAGGTGCGCGAATCGGCCGAGCAGGTGTCGGTGGCGTCCAACGAGATCGCCTCGGGCAACACCGACCTAAGCACCCGCACCGAGAACCAGGCCAGCGGCCTGCAGCAGACCGCCAGTTCGATGGAGCAGCTCACGTCGACCGTGCGCCAGAACGCCGACAACGCCCAGCAGGCCAACCAGCTGGTGGTCAGCGCCAGCGACGTGGCCAGCCGCGGCGGCGAGGTGATGACGCAGGTGGTCTCCACCATGAACGCCATCAACAGCAGCGCCCGCAAGATCGCCGACATCATCGGCGTGATCGACGGCATCGCCTTCCAGACCAATATCCTGGCGCTCAACGCCGCGGTGGAGGCGGCGCGCGCCGGCGAGCAGGGCCGCGGCTTCGCGGTCGTGGCTGGCGAAGTACGCAACCTCGCGCAGCGCAGCGCCGCCGCCGCCAAGGAGATCAAGACGCTGATCGGCGACTCGGTCGACAAGGTGGAAACAGGCACGCGACTGGTCGACCAGGCCGGCACGACGATGGACGAGATCCTCGCCAGCGTGCGCCAGGTGACGCACATCATGAGCGAGATCAGCGTCGCCAGCCGCGAACAGAGCGCCGGCATCGAGCAGGTCAACCGCTCGATCGAGCAGATGGACAGCTCGACCCAGCAGAACGCCGCGCTGGTGGAACAGGCCGCCGCCGCGTCGCACTCACTGCGCGATCAGTCGCACAAGCTGACCGAGGCGGTGAAGGTGTTCAAGCTGGCCGCCTGAGCCCTTTCCCTACACCGAACGGGGCGCCTCCGGGCGCCCTTCTTCCTTTATCGTCCGGCGCCGCGTCAGCCGGCGACGACCACCTGGCGCTGCGCGCCCAGGCCCTCGATGCCCAGGCTCACCACGTCGCCGACCTTCAGGAACTGCGGCTCCGGCTTCATGCCCATGCCCACGCCGGGCGGCGTGCCGGTGGCGATCACGTCGCCCGGCAGCAGCGTCATGCACTGGCTGACGTAGCTGATGATCCGGGCCACGGTGAACACCATCGTCGCGGTGTTGCCGCGCTGGCGTGACGCGCCGTTGACGTCCAGCCACATCGACAGCGCCTGCGGGTCGGGCACCTCGTCGCGCGTGACCAGCCAGGGGCCGATCGGACCGAAGCTGTCGAAGCCCTTGCCCTTGTCCCAGGTGCCGCCGCGCTCGGCCTGCCAGTGGCGCTCGCTCACGTCGTTGACGACGCAGTAGCCGGCCACGTGGTCCAGCGCCTCGGCCTCCGACACGCGCTTGGCGGTCTTGCCGATCACGACGCCCAGTTCGACCTCCCAGTCGGTCTTCAGCGAGCCCGGCGGCAGTTCGATCGGGTCGCTCGGGCCGGTGATGCAGGTGGTCGCCTTCATGAAGACGATCGGCTCGGTCGGCACGCGCATGCCCGCCTCGGCCGCATGGTCGCTGTAGTTGAGGCCGATCGCGACCAGCTTGCTGATACCGGTGAACGGCACGCCCAGGCGCGGCGTGCCGCGCACGCGCGGCAGGCTTTCGGGCTTGATCTGGCGCAAGCGCTTCAGACCGGCCAGGCCGAGACTCGGCAGGTCGAGGTGCGGCGTCACGCCGGACAGGTCGCGCAACACGCCGTCGGAATCCACCAGACCCGGTTTCTCGCGCCCCGGCATACCGTAACGGATCAGTTTCATTGGCAAGGATGATGCGGCGTTGCCGCATTCTGGGTAAATTTGCGTCGAGCATAGCGTCAGGAGTTCATCACCAATGAGCACGCTGAAGCCGATGACCACGCCGTCGATCGACGGCAATGCCACCGCGCCGCGACCCGGGGCCCCCGCGCGCTGGATCGCCACCGTGTCCGCACGCCTGCAGTCTCTGCCGGTGCGGACACGCCTCGAGCTGCCGGGAGGCATCGCGGTGGGAGCCGAGCACGCCTCGGTGGTGCTGCGCCTGCTGGACGCGCGCCTGCTGCCGCTGCTGGCGCTGGGCCAGGTCGGCCGACTGGCCGAGGCCTACGTCGAGGGCCACCTGCAGATCGACGGCACGATGCGCGATCTCGCCGAGGTGGCCGCGGCCCTGGTGCCCGGCGACCCGACGCGGCTGGACGATGCCGCCGGTCCGGCCCGCTGGTGGTCGCGGCTGCGGCGCACCAGCCGCTCGCTGTCCAGGCACCACCCGCGGCGCGACCGCGAACAGATCGAGTTCCACTACGACGTCTCGAACGATTTCTATGCGTTGTGGCTGGACCCGCGGCGGGTGTACTCCTGCGCCTACTGGCCCGAGGGCGTGAACACCCTCGCGGCGGCGCAGGAGGCCAAGCTGGAGCTGCTGTGCCGCAAGCTGATGCTCCGACCCGGCGAACGGCTGCTCGACGTCGGCGCCGGCTGGGGCGCCTTGCTGCTGTGGGCCGCCGAGCACCACGGCGTGCGGGCGCACGGCATCACGCTGTCGACGCAGCAGCATGCGCATGTGACGCGGCTGATCGCCGAGCGCGGCCTGGCCGCCCGCGTCAGCATCGCGCTGTGCGACTACCGAGACGTGTCCGAGCACGGCGCGGGCGGCGGGCCCTACGACAAGATCGCCTCGATCGGCATGTTCGAGCACGTCGGCCGGGCCCAGCTGCTGCCGTATTTCCGCAAGCTGCGGCGGCTGCTGAAGCCCGGTGGTCTGCTGATGAACCACGGCATCACCGCCGGCGGACTGCACAACGAGCAGCTCGGCGCCGGCATCGGCGACTTCGTCGAGCGCTACATCTTCCCGGGCGGCGAGCTGGTGCACGTGTCGCACGTGATGGCAGCGATGGCCGAGGCCGGGCTGGAGACGCTCGACGTCGAGAACCTGCGCCCGCACTACGCCCGCACGCTGTGGGCCTGGAGCGATGCTCTGGAGGCCCGGCTCGACGCGGCGCGCGCGCTGACCAGCGAGCGCGTGGTGCACGCCTACCGGCTCTACCTGGCGGGCAGCGCGATGGGCTTCGAGCGCGGCTGGATGTCGCTGAACCAGTTGCTGGCCAGCCGTCCCGACGGCAGGGTCGGGTCGACGCCGGTACGCGGGGCACAATCGGTCTACCCGTTCCAGCGCGATCACCTGTACCGATCCTGAAAGGTCGAAGCCATGCTGTACAAGTTCAAGTCGAAGGCGGCCGGCGACGTGATCATGACCGGCCCGATCGGCGACGCGGTGCTGCGCACGATGGGCAAGGAGCCCGGTGCGAAGGGCATCGTGCTGCCGGCCGACATGCCCGGGGCGATTGCCGCGCTCGAGTCCGCGGTGGTGGCGGAGGAGCAGTCGCGCCAACAGGCAGAGGCCGAGGCACGCGCCGACGGCAAGACGCTGCCGCCACGCGAGGGCGTGAGCCTGCGCCAGCGGGCCTGGCCGCTGGTCGAGATGATGAAACGCGCGCACGCCGCTGACGAAGAAATCGTCTGGGGCGTCTGAGTTCACGACCGCCGAGCAGGCACGCACAGGACCCCCGATGAAGTTGACGAGTCACAGCTGGGCCGACGGCGCCCGCATCCCGCAGCAGTACGCGGCGGGCCGCCCCGACGCCGCGAGCATCGTGAGCTTCTCGGACAACCTCTCGCCGCCACTGGCCTGGAGCGGCGTACCGCCCGGCACGAAGAGCCTGGCGCTGATCTGCCACGACCCCGACGTGCCGAGCCGCGGCGACGACGTGAACCAGCCCGACCGGGAGGTGCCGGCCAGCCTGCCGCGGGTCGATTTCTTCCACTGGGTGCTGGTCGACCTGCCGCCGACGCTGACCGCGCTGACCGAAGGCGAGTGCAGCCGTGGTTTCACGGTGCGCGGCAAGCCGGGCCCGGCCACGCTGCACGGTGCCCGCCACGGGCTCAACGACTACACCGGCTGGTTCGCCGGCAATGCCGACATGAGCGGCAATTACCACGGCTACGACGGCCCGTTTCCGCCCTTCAACGACGCGCTGCGGCACCGCTACATCTTCACGTTGTACGCGCTCGACGTCGGGCGGCTCGCGGTCGAGGGCAGCTTCACCGGCGCTCAGGCACGTGCCGCGATGCGGGGCCACGTGCTGGCCGAGGCGTCCTTCAGCGGCAGCTACAGCCTCAACGCGCGTCTGAACGCGAGCGGCGCCTGATGCCGCAGTCGCAACTCACCCGCATCGTCGCGGTGCGCCACGGCGAGACCGCGTGGAATGTGGACACGCGCATCCAGGGACAGCTCGACATCGGCCTGAACGACAAGGGCCGCTGGCAGGCCGAGCGCGTGGCGCAAGCCCTCACCGGCGAAGGCCTCGACGTCGTGTATGCCAGCGACCTAGTGCGGGCGCACGACACGGCGCTCGCGATCGGCGCGGCCACCGGCCTAGCGGTGCAGGCCGACCGCGGACTGCGCGAACGGGCCTTCGGCCGCTTCGAGGGCCAGACCTGGGCCGAGATCGAGACCCACTGGCCTGCCGAGAGCGCGCGCTGGCGCGCCCGCGACCTCGACTTCGGCCCCGAAGGCGGCGAGACGCTGCGCGCCTTCTACGCGCGCGTGGTCGACACCGCCGAGCGGCTGGCCAGCCGACACCCGGGCCAGGCGATCGCCCTGGTCGCTCACGGCGGGGTGATGGACTGCCTGTATCGCGCCGCATCGCGCGTCGGCCTCGACGCGCCGCGCACCTGGCAGCTCGGCAATACCGCGGTCAACCGGCTGCTCTACACGCCCGAAGGCTTCACGCTGGTGGGCTGGAGCGACACCTCGCATCTCGACGGCCTGCAGCACGACGAGTTCAGCGACGGCGCGCGCGACGGCCGACCCGCCGCCGCGGGTGACAAGGTCGGGCACGCGGCCTGAGTCTCGAGACGACCGATGCGTCCCGCTCCCGCCCAGGTCGGTGATCCGGTCGGTGCGATCGACAGCCCCGCGCTGGTGGTCGAGCTCGACGCCTTCGAGCGCAACCTCGCGGCCATGAGCGCCTTCGCCCGGTCGCACGGTGTGCGGCTGCGGCCGCATGCCAAGACCCACAAGTGTGCGGCGATCGCCCTGCAGCAGATCGCCCGCGGCGCGGTCGGTGTGTGCGTGCAGAAGGTCGGCGAGGCCCTGGCGCTCACCGCCGGCGGAGTGCGCGACGTGTTCGTCAGCAACGAGGTGATCGCGCCCGCCAAACTGGCGCGGCTGGCGGCGCTGCCGTCCGACGTGAACCTGGCGGTCGCGGTCGACAGCGTGGCCGGCATCGAGCGCCTGGCCGCGGCGATCCATGCGGGCAGACGGCAGATCGAGGTCTTCGTCGAGATCGATGCCGGCCAGGGACGCTGCGGCGTGCCGCCTGCCGAGGCCGGTGCGCTGGCGCGCCAGGTCGTCGCGCATACCGGCCTGCGCTTCGCCGGCCTGCAGGCCTATCACGGCGGCGCGCAGCACCTGCGCAGCACCGCCGAGCGGGAAACGGCGATCCGCCATGCCGTCGCGATGGCCGTGGCCGCCCGCGCCGCGGTCACGTCGCTCGGCATCGACTGCCCGCTGGTCACCGGCGCCGGCAGCGGCAGTTTCCTGCTCGAGGCCACCAGCGGCGTCTATGGCGAGATCCAGCCGGGCAGCTATGTCTTCATGGACGCCGACTACGCGCGCAATGAGGCCATGCCGGGCGCCCCGCGTTTCGAGCACGCGCTGTTCGTCAGGAGCCAGGTGATCGGCCGCCACGCCGCGCATGCGGTGGTCGATGCCGGCCACAAGTCGCATGCGGTCGATTCCGGTCTGCCGACGGTGTGGGGCCGCGACCTCGCGTTCACCAACGGCGGTGACGAGCACGGCCTGCTGCACCCACGCGGCCGCGAGCCGCTGCCGGCGCCGGGCGAGACGGTGTGGCTGGTGCCGGGCCATTGCGACCCCACGGTCAACCTGCACGAGCATCTGGTCGGCGTGCGCGGCGGCCTCGACGAGGGGATCGTCGAGGCGGTGTGGACGATCGACGCGCGCGGCCGGCTCGACTGAGGCGCTAGTGCAGTGATTTGATGGCCATATCCCTTGCCGCACGCATCGCCTCGACATCCTTGGTGGAAGTTGAAAGCAGCAGCATTCCCTGGATGACCACCATCAAGTAGGACGCCAAGACACCCACGTCCTGGCTCGCTGGGATATCGCCGCTCTCGACCGCCCATTTCAGTCGAAATTTCAGCGCCTTGTGCATCTCCGCCAGGCCGGCTGCGGCGGCATCGCCAAGTTCAGGATCGACGTTCAACAGTTCCGCGACGAGGTTGGTCGCCAAGCACCCGGCAGGTCGACTGCTTCGGTCTGAAGCGCTGTCGATGATCCTGTCGAAGATGCGCCGCAGTGCATCTTCGAACGGCGTATCGAACAACTTGAGCAGCAGAGCCAGGTAGGACTCTTCCTTCATGTACTGCTCGAGACACAGCAGGAACAACTCTCTCTTGCTGCCGAATGCCTTGTACAGGCTGCCTGCAACGAGCCCGGTTGCCGCTTCCAGATCGCGGATGGAGGTTGCCTGGTATCCATGTGTCCAGAAGGTCCGGCCTGCACGACGGACCGCTTCCGCTTCATCGAACTCTCGTGGTCTGGCCATACGGCGTCTCCAAGGCCCTGAGGATCCGGTTGCTTCCTGCTCGGCCGATATTGAACGATTGATTCCTAATTTCGAGTGTACCCGCACCAGCAAGTCCGACTTCGTGCGTCGACACATCGCCCCCGTATCGCATGAATTAAGGGTTATCACTTGGTTGACTCGACGCATCGCTTTCCATAAATTAGGAAATGCACGTTTCCTATAACGCGCTGCCCATTCACTATCAACCTAGGAGATATGCCATGCGTTTCAAATCGCTCAAGCCGGGTCAGTCCCCCGATCCAGAAGTCAATCGTCTCCTCGATGGGGCACGCAACGGATGGTGGAAGGACACGTCGATGTTCGGAATCATCGCCCGTCAACCGATCTTGCTGAAGACCATCGTGCCCGTGTTCGAGGCCTTCTTCGGCGGCGGGCGCATTCCGGCCCACGTGCTGGAAATGATGCGGCTCAAGACCGGGGAGATCAATGACTGCACCTACTGCAAGGAGGTGCGGTCCGAAGCCACTCGTGAAGCCATCAAGGACAAGGAGTCGGCCATCTTCGGAAAGGTGGACTTCGATCGCCTTCCCTTGAAGGAGGCCCTCGCTGTCCAGCTGGCCGAGTACATCGCGGGCGATCCGAACTACATCCCCAATGGCTTCTTCGAGAGGCTTGCCACGGTCTACACCGACGAAGAAGTCATCGAGCTGGTCTTCGCCTGTGGCATCTTCAACTGGGGCAACAAGTTCAACATCACCATGCAGGTCGACTCCAGCGACGAAAGCACCTACGCGAAGGGCATGACCTACCCCGGCGCCGAGATCCGCGCTCAAACCGCAGTTACGGCCTGAGGTGAAAGCCATGACAACCCATCGTGTCGTCGAGGCGGATGCAGAGGAGTTGAAGGTCCATCTGCAAAGTTCCGGCCTGGTGATGGTCGACTTCTGGGCGGCATGGTGCGCCCCTTGCAGGGCGATGGCACCGATGCTGGACCGACTCGCCATCGAGTTTCCCGAGGTCCAGGTCGTGAAGATCGACGCCGAAGCGCACAAGGAAGTCCTGGAGACTTATGGAGTGCGCAGCCTGCCGACGCTGCAGCTGTACAGGCACCAGAGCAAGCTGGAACAGCTCATCGGGAAGGTCCCTTACGAGCTCATGAGGCGCGCCGTCCTCGACGCCGCCTGATATCCAGCGCACCGGCCGAAGCGGCCGGTGCGCGTTCCTCTTCTGCGCCCACCACCGCTGGATCAACCGACCTGCATCCACGGCACCGTCGTGCGCAGGTCGGACATCGAATACACCCAAATGAAACACCACTCGCTGATCGTGCTCGGGTCCGGCCCCGCCGGCTACACCGCTGCAGTCTATGCAGCCCGAGCCAACCTGGCCCCCCTCGTCATCTCCGGGCCCGAGGAGGGAGGTCAACTCATGACCACGACCGAGGTCGACAACTGGCCAGGTGACCCGGAAGGATTGCAGGGCCCTGCACTGATGGCCCGGATGAAGCGACACGCCGCACGCTTCGATGTCGAGTTCGCCGAGGACCGTGTGCTCCGGGTCGATCTCCGGCAGCGTCCGTTCATTCTTTTCGGGGAGTTCGCCGAATACTCGTGCGACGCGCTGATCATTGCCACGGGAGCGACCGCCAGGTACCTCGGCCTGCCCAGCGAGGACACTTATCGCGGCAGGGGCGTGTCAGCCTGCGCGACCTGCGATGGCTTCCTCTACCAGGACAGGGAAGTTGCCGTCGTCGGGGGAGGCAACACCGCCGTGCAGGAAGCTCTGTACCTCTCCAAGATCGCACGAAAGGTCACGCTCGTGCATCGGCGCGGATCGCTGCGCGGTGAGAAGCTGCTTCATGACAGGCTGTCCCATCAAATCACCGAGGGCAAGGTCGATGTCGCGTGGAATTCGGTTGTCCAGGAAGTCCTGGGCGGCGACGATGGTGTCACCGGCTTGAGGCTGTCGAACGTGGCATCGGGTCGGACCCAGGACATCGCCGTGCACGGCGTGTTCATCGCCATCGGACATCATCCGAACACAGAGATCTTCTCCGACTTCCTGGCGATGAGCGATGGCTACATCCAGGTCAAGGGCGGCGCCTCGGGTGGAGCGACCTCGACCAGTGTCCCTGGCGTATTCGCCGCGGGCGACGTTGCGGACCCAGCTTATCGGCAGGCGATCACCTCGGCGGCAACCGGATGCATGGCCGCTCTGGACGCCGAGCGCTATCTGGACGGTCTGCCGGCCAAGCGGGCATCACCATGTGCGAACGCGACCGTCCTCTGCCCATGAGCCGCATCCCGGCCATGAGAAAGCTCCCGGTACTCGACCGCTAGGGCCGCGCCTCGAACACCAGGTTGAACGGCGTCTCGGTGGCGCGCCGAAACTGCCGGAAGCCGCCGTCGCCGACGACCGCCCGCAACCGCTGCTCGCCGGCCTGGGCCCCGAGTGCCAGCCCCACCTCCTGTGAACGCGAGGCGGGCGTGCAGATCATCGTCGAGGCCGAGTAGAAGATGCGGCCGACCGGGTTGAGGTTGTCCTCGAGCGCGTCGTTGGCGAACGGCTCCACGATCATCCAGCAGCCGCCGGGCTTCAGCGCCTCCTTCACGTGACGCGAGGCGCCGACCGGATCGCCCATGTCGTGCAGGCAATCGAAGAAGGCGACGAGATCGTAGTCGCGGCCGGGAAAGTCCTGGGCCGACGCCACCTCGAAGCTCACGCGGTCGGCGACACCCGCCTCGGCCGCGACCTGACGCGCCCAGTCGATCGACGGCCCGTGGTAATCGAAGCCGACGAAGCGGCTCTCCGGATAGGCCTGCGCCATCAGCACCGTGGAGGCGCCGTGGCCGCAGCCGACATCGGCCACCAGCGCGCCGGCCTTCAAGCGAGACTCCACGCCATCGAGTGCGGGGATCCAGCTCGACACCAGGTTGGCAGCGTACCCCGGTCGGAAGAAGCGCTCGGTGCCCTGGAACAGCAAGGGGTCGTGCTGATGCCAGCCGAAGCCCAGGCCGGTGCGGAACACGCCGGCGAGCTTGGGCACTGCCTTCAGCGCGCCGAGCGCCACCTGGAAGGCTCCCGGCACGAAGGCCGGGCTGCCCTCGGTGGCCAGCGCGAACACCTGCTCCTCGGTCATGTGGAACTGCTGCGTCCTGGCGTCGTACTCGACGTAGCCGGCCGCGGCCTGCGCGCTGAGCCACTCCCGCACGTAGCGCTCGTCGGTCTGCGTCTTGCTCGCCAGGGTGGCCGGACTCATCGGTCCATCGGCCAGCGCCTTGTACAGGCCGAGCTGGTCGCCGAGCACCACGGTGCCGGCGTGCATGGCGGCGCCGATATCGACCACGAAGCGCCCCATGAAGGCATTGAGCTTGTCCATGTCGATGGCCATGACGGACTCCTTTTCTACGAAGTGGCGGTGTTCGGGGCGTCCCCGGCGCGGGCGCAACGGGCGGCGCGCTTTTTGATCGTAGTCACTGGAATCCAGAACCACAGCGGTATTTGCGAGCGAAGGCGTCGCGTTCCGCCCCTGGCTTGTATCGGACATGGGAAACGGGCCGTTGCAGGCCTTCGGCACAATGCGGCCATCCGCTCCGAGCCGGTTTCCATGGCCTGCCGGCTTCGACCCTCCATCGAAACGAAAGGGGACTTCCTTGAGTCTGTCTCGCTGCCTGCTCGCGTTCGGCTGGTCGCTCGGCCTGCTGGCCTCCACCGCGTCCGCACAGGACGCCACGGCCGCCGTCGGTGTCGAGAACGCCTGGGCGCGCCCCACAGCGGCCGGGCAGAAGGTCGGCGGGGCGTATGTCACCTTGAAAGGCGGCAGTCGGCCCGACCGGCTGATCGGCGCGAGCGCGGCGATCGCCGAACGCGTGGAGCTGCATAGCATGAGCATGGACGGCGACGTGATGCGCATGCGCCAGGTCGAGGACATCGAGGTGCCCGCCGGTCAGCGGGTCGAGCTCAAGCCGGGTGGCCTGCACCTCATGCTCATGGGCCTCAAGCAGGCACTGCCGGCCGGCACCCGCCTCCCGCTCAAGCTGCGCTTCGAACGCGCCGGCGAGCTGACGGTGGAGATGAGCGTGCGAGCCCCGGGCGAGGCCGCCAGCGGCGGCGGACACCAGCATTGATGAGTGCGAGAGCAGCGCCGGGGACGTCGTCGCCCGGCAGCCGCCCTCGGTAGCGACCGTCAGTTGTAGGTCACCGTGACGGTGATCGTGTCGATGTAGCTGCCCGGCACCGCGGTCGTCTGCGACCCGGGAATGCGCCCGTAGATCCAGTGCGTCTGCTGCGGCGACAGGCCGAGCACATCGAGCAGGATGCCGCTCGAGACCGACTGGCTGCCGCCGCTGCCATCGCCCCAGACCGTGAGGTAGGTGTTGTCCGTGTACAGGTTGTAGGCGAGTTGGTTCGCCCCACTGTTCATGCGGCGCGCGCCGTAGCTGACCCCCCCGCCGCGGGTGATGTCGATCTGGTAGGGAATGAGCAGGCCGGCCACGCCGCCACACCCGACGCGCACGCTGCCGGTGGAGTCGGTGTTGCTGCTGGCCAGAGGGTTGTGATTGCCGAAAACGACGTTGGTGGTAGTGACGCTGCAACTGCACAGCGGGCTGATGCACAACGCCTGGGCCGGGCCGGCGACGAGCCAGAGCAGCAGCGTAAGCAGGCCGCGCAGCGCCACAGGTCCGACGCGCAGTGTCCCGCTCATTCGCAACGCACGGTGCCCAGTTCGGGCACCTCGCCTCGGTCGTCGACGTCCGGCAGCCAGGCGCTGCACTCGTGGCCGGGCCAGCGGGCCTGCACCCGCGTGCGGCCGGCAAGGCCCGACACGAAGGCCTTGCCATCGAAGCCGATCGGGAAACTGCGTGAGCTCCCGGCAATGCGCAGCGCGCTGCCGGGCGGCAGCGCTGTGCCATCGCTTCCGACCAGCCGGAAGCTCGCCGAGCGAACGCGCTCCACGCCGAGCCGGAGCGCGACACCGCTGCGAGCCGGCGGCGTGACCAGCGCTTCCAGCGCGTCGACGTCGGCATCGAACGGCAGATCGGCCGGATTGATGCTGATGCGGTTGGCCTCGTAGCCGCGCAGGCCGCTGACGAGGGCGCGACCGCGCGGGTCGGTGCGTGCCGCCGGACGGTTGTCGTGCAGCAGCTGCACGCCCGGATAGTCGGCCACTTCGACGACGGCAAAGCTACCGTCGATGCGACGGCTCAGGAACACGCTGTCGCCGAGCCAGGCCAGGCCGCCGCTGGCACCGGCACGCGCTTCTTCGTTCTGACCAGCACGGGCCATGCCGGCGCTCAGCACGGCCCTTTCGGTCTGCCAGGCGGCCTGCGCGGTGTAACGGTCGAAGACCCCGCGCTCGGCGCTCACCTGGTAGCCGAGGCCCGGGCCATCCGGCAGATTGCGCTGAAGCTGCACGCTGTCGTAGCGTGCAGCTTGCCCGGCGTCGCGGCTGCGTGTCGCCGAGGCGGTGGCAATGCTGCGGTCATCGAGCGTGTGACTCAGGCTCACCGCCAACGTGTAGCCGCCGGTGGCGTGGTCGCGCAGCGCGACCACGCCGAGCGTTCCCAGACGCCCCAACTGGCGCGCGGTGTTGACGGCCACGATGCGATGCGACTCGCCGCGCCAGCCGTCCTGCTGCAGGTAGCTCACGCCGATGCCCGATCCGCGCCACGTGGTGCCCAGGCCGATCGACAGGCTCAGGCGCGGTGCGCCGGTCGGGCCCTCGCCGGCCTGGCTGAAGCGACGGCTGGCTGCTCGCAGCTGCACGCTGCCGCTCCAGTCGGGCGCCTGGCGCTCGGCGCCCGCGCCGAGCAGCGCGCCGGTACCGCGCGGCGCGTCGCTGCCCACGGCAGAGAGATTGACGGTGCCGAAGGCCGGCAGCAGCCACAGTCCGGTCGCACCGGCGCTGCGCTGGCGGCCGAGCACCTCCGCACGCAGTTCGCGTGTGAAACGCTCGCTGATGCCGAGCCGATCGGTCGCGGTGGCCAGCACGCGGCCGTAACGGTTGCTGACCAGGCCGTAATCCTCGCGCACCACGCCCAGTTCGTAGGAGTAGGCATGCAGACCGGGCCGCAGCAACGAGGGGCTGACGTAATAGGGCTGGACGACCACCTGCTCGCGGCCGAGCAGGTCGCGCACGACCATGCGGACCTCTCCCTGGCCGGTGACGAGCGGCACCTCGGTAAGGTCGAAGGCTCCTGCGGGCACCTGACGCTGCAGGCGCTGGCTGCTGTTGATGTAGAGGTCGACGGTGGACGGCAGCACGGCTTCGCCCTGCATCGATGGCAGCGGGAAGCTCAGGAAGCCGGGCTGCACCGAGAAGTCGGTGCTCCACTGCAGACCCCCGAAACGCAGCGAGCGGCCCCAGGCGCCGGACTTGCCGATGGCATCCCCGATCCGCAGGCTGGCCATGCGCGAGGGCTGGTCGATGGTCCAGCTGGTGTCGAGCCGCACCCACGATGGCATGTCCAGACCTTCGCGCAGCAGCCCGGTGACGCGGCCCGTGCCTACCGTGCCGAAGCCGCCGAGCTCCACCAGCGCCGTCGACCACGATCGGCTGGCGACCGCACCGCCCGCGCCGTTGCGCTGCCATTGCAGATCGTAGTTGGCATAGCCGCCGACCGTCGACGCTACCGCCGGGCGGGGCGTCTCGGCGTCGAGTCCGACCCGCGTGCCCGCGAAGGCCGATGCCGGCGCATCGATGACGAGGGTCTGGCTGGCCTCGTCGATCTCCCAGCGCAGTCCGGCCAGCGAAGACAAGCGCTGGTAGGGCAATCCTTCGTGCATCAGCGGTGCCGCTGCGGGCGGCTTCAGATGCAGCTGTCCCCAGACGTCGAGCGGCAGCGCCAGCTCATCGCCCTTGCGCAGCGCCTGCGCGGTGATCAGGGCCTGGTCGACCCCGTTGACTCGCACGGCCAGCCACAGCGGCATGCACGCGGTGTTCGCGGACGGACACCACGGGCCACCGTCGACCGGCAGTCGCGCTCCAAGCGCCGCCTGCGCCGCCGTGGCACCGAGGATCGCCTGGCATCCCAGTGCAGCGATGGCGACGGCATGACGGCGGCGGCCCCCGCGCGTGTCAATCGGAGGCGAGGGACAGCGCCACATACTGCGGTCCGCGATCGGTCATCACCTCGAGGGTGAGCGGACCACTGCCCAGCGGCGCCTGCGGCTTGAGCCGGACGCTGCGGGCTTCGCCAGGAAACAGCACCGCTCCGACCGCGGCTTCCGCGGCGGGCTCCTGCGCGGCCACGCCCTCATGCAGGCGCAGCCTACCGATCTTCAGGTGCACGTTGCCGGCATTGCTGACCTGAGCCATCACGTCGCCGTTGGCCTGGCGGCGAAGCTGCCAGCGCTCGTCGCGGCTCACCACGGCGGGCGCCACGTAGACCGGAACCCGCAGCGCCACCAGGATGCGCACATTGCCGTGGATTGCCTGCGTCTCGCCGTCCTGCGGCGATGGCACTTCGCGCAGCACCAGCCGGTAGGTGGACTCCTTGAGGGCTTCGCCGCTCGCGCGACGCAGTCCCAGACGCACGATCTGCGTCCGTCCCGGCTGCACGGTGAACACCGGCGGATTGACGATCAGGTCGGTGGTCGGCGCATCGTGGTCGACGCCGTCGTGGCGCTGCCATGCGATGGCCTCGGCCTGAAGGATCATGGGGGTCGCGCCGTGGTTCACGACCTGAACGGTCGCGCGATCGTGCTGCGGATCCAGTTGCACGGCCACCGGCATGATGCCGAGGTCGGCAGCAGCCGCGGCGAACGGCATCGACAGCGCGAGACGCAGCGCAACGTGCAGCATCAGGAGGCGCATGGTGGGTGCACCTCAGTAGCTGATCGTGATCGTGACCGTGTCGCTGTAGTTGCCGGGCACGGCACCGGTCAGCGACGGCAAACGACCGTAGATCGTGAGCGACTGGTTGCTGCCGGTGCCGGTACCGGCCACCGGCGAACTGCCAGCCGTGCCGTTGCCCCACACCGTGGCGCGGCCCGAATCGAGGTAGAGCTGATAGCCGATCGTCTGCGCGCCGTTGCTCATCGAGCGGCTGCCGAAGACCGCTCCGCCGCCTGCGTGCAGCCCGGCGTCGAGGGCGACCGAATAGGGCGTTGTGTTGGTGCAGCGAACCGTCAGCGTCGAGCTGGCGTCGATCGGCACGGATGAGACCAGCGGATCGATGCTGCCTCCGAAGTTGAGCAGCGATCCGGAGACGGTGCAGGCGCTGACCACCGTGGCCTGAACCTGGAAGCTGCCGTTGGCAGAGGCGGCAACGGCGGCTTGCGTGGCCAGCGTCAGCAGAGCCGAGGCGGCGAGGTGGCGACGGGACGATGAAACTTGCATGGGACGGCCTCCGGACAGGCGTTGAACGATCCCGGAAGCTCGATCCGGGCCGATGAACGGTCCGGACGCTGCACAGGATGACGTACCCATGTCTTCGGCGGTCCCGAGCGCCCCTGTCGTCGGGGCGCTGCCGAACTGGAGGCCAGGGATGCATGGCTCGGCCTGTAGGTGTGTCACCTACAGTCGGCCATCTTTCACTCGGAATCGGTCAGTCCGTGCTGGACGCAGTACTTGGTGAGTTCAGTGTTGTTCTTCCAGCCCGTCTTGGCGAGGATGCGCGCGCGGTAGCTGCCGACGGTCTTCACCGACAGATGCATGGCCTCGGCGATGTCGGACGCTCCCTGGCCTGCAGCGATCAACTGCATCACGCGGTACTCCTGCGTCGACAGGGCTTCGTGCGGCAGTGCGCCCGGCGCCTTGCCGTCGAGGAGAGCCAATAGACGATCGGCCATCGAAGCCGTGACATAACGGCCCCCTTCGAGCACACGGCGGATGGCCGTGATCAGATCTTGAGAGGCTCGGTCCTTGGGCAGGTAGCCGGCCACCCCCATCTGCAGCAGCCGCGCGGCGTACCCAGATTCGGGATTCATGCTGAGTACCAGAATCGGTACGCCCTTGGCGACACGCAGCATGCGAGCCGCTCCCTCGACGCCGGTCGCATCGGGCAAGGAAAGATCGAGCAAGACAACGTTGGGTGGTCGAGCGTTGAAGCAGTGGACCGCCTCTTCGATCGTTTCGGCTTCTTCCACCTGAACATCGGCCCAGGCGGCCTCGATCAGTTGGCGGACTCCCACCCGCATGATGGGATGGTCATCGACGACGAGAACCTGCATGCCACGGATGTTGGCGACTTCGTCAGCGACGCGCAAGGGCTACGTCGGGGGATGTGCTCAGCACGGCCCGACGCCACCTCACCCGGTAGTGCCGCTCCTTACCCCTCGAACAACTCGCTTGCAGTCGCGGGTGGAATGACGCCGAGGTGGCGATAGGCAGCCGCCGTGGCGATGCGCCCGCGTGGCGTACGCTGGAGGTAGCCCTGCTGGATCAGGTAGGGCTCGATCACGTCCTCGATGGTGCCGGACTCTTCACCGATCGCCGCCGCAACGTTGTCAAGGCCGACAGGGCCTCCATCGAAACGATGGATCACCGCCTCCAGCAGCTTGCGGTCCATCACATCGAAGCCCTGGGGATCGACGTCGAGCATGGCGAGTGCCTTGTCGGCAATCTCGGCATCGATGCGGCCATCGCCCTTGACCTGTGCGTAGTCACGCACGCGCCGCAACAAGCGGTTGGCGATGCGCGGCGTGCCCCGAGAGCGCTTGGCAATCTCCATCCCGCCCGCTGTGTCCGTCGGCACCTGCAACAACCCCGCAGAGCGCTTGACGATGCGAGACAGTTCCTCGACGGAGTAGAACTCCAGCCTGGCCACGATGCCGAAGCGATCGCGCAATGGATTGGTCAGCATCCCGGCTCGGGTGGTGGCGCCGATCAGTGTGAAGGGCTGCAACTCGAGCTTGATCGAGCGGGCGGCTGGCCCCTCGCCGATCATGATGTCGATCTGATAGTCCTCCAAGGCCGGATAGAGGATCTCTTCGACCACGGGCGAAAGACGGTGGATCTCGTCGATGAACAAGACATCGTTGCGCTCGAGGTTGGTCAGGATGGCAGCCAGATCCTTCGGCTTCTCGAGCACCGGTCCCGATGTCTGGCGCAGATTGACGCCGAGTTCAGCAGCGATGATGTGCGACAGCGTGGTCTTGCCGAGGCCCGGCGGGCCGAACAACAAGACATGATCGAGCGCCTCGGACCGCTTGCGGGCCGCGCCGATGAAGATCTCCAGCTGCTCTCGCGCCTTGGCCTGACCCACGTAGTCGGCCAGACCCTTGGGCCTGAGCGCTCGTTCGATCGCTTCCTCGTTGGGTGACGCAGGAGCCGCACTGACCACTCGCCGTGCGGTCGGGGAAGACGAAGCAAAGTCGTCGGTCTGTATGCTCATGCTGTGATTGTGCGGGAGGCGCCGCGCAACAGATGTGCTTCATCGCAAGAACGTGAGCTCGAATTCAAAGCCCAGAAACAAAAACGCCCAACCATATTGGTTGGGCGTTTTGCTTAATATTAGCCTGACAATGTCCTACTTTCACACGGGAACCCGCACTATCATCGGCGCTGAGGCGTTTCACTGTCCTGTTCGGGATGGGAAGGAGTGGGACCACCTCGCTATGGTCATCAGGCTTAACCGGTCACCATATTGCTCACGGAGCAATACAGCCAATTCGTAGAGTCTTATCAGATTTTGATTGCGCCATCACGGCATAACGTTCGACAACTCAAATCGTCGTCAAAATTATAGGGTCAAGCCTCACGAGCAATTAGTACCGGTTAGCTTAACGCATTACTGCGCTTCCACACCCGGCCTATCAACGTCCTGGTCTCGAACGACTCTTCAGGGGGCTCAAGGCCCCGGCAGATCTCATCTTGAAACGAGTTTCCCGCTTAGATGCTTTCAGCGGTTATCTCTTCCGCACTTAGCTACTCGGCAATGCCACTGGCGTGACAACCGATACACCAGAGGTGCGTCCACTCCGGTCCTCTCGTACTAGGAGCAGGCTTCCTCAAATCTGCAGCGCCCACGGAAGATAGGGACCAAACTGTCTCACGACGTTTTAAACCCAGCTCACGTACCTCTTTAAATGGCGAACAGCCATACCCTTGGGACCGGCTACAGCCCCAGGATGAGATGAGCCGACATCGAGGTGCCAAACACCGCCGTCGATATGAACTCTTGGGCGGTATCAGCCTGTTATCCCCAGAGTACCTTTTATCCGTTGAGCGATGGCCCTTCCATACAGAACCACCGGATCACTTAGTCCTACTTTCGTACCTGCTCGACTTGTCAGTCTCGCAGTCAAGCACGCTTATGCCTATGCACTATCAGCACGATTTCCGACCGTGCCTAGCGTACCTTCGAACTCCTCCGTTACGCTTTGGGAGGAGACCGCCCCAGTCAAACTGCCCACCATGCACTGTCCCCAACCCGGATAACGGGTCAAGGTTAGAACCTCAAACACACCAGGGTGGTATTTCAAGGTTGGCTCCACGACACCTAGCGGCGCCGCTTCAAAGCCTCCCACCTATCCTACACAGATCTGTTCAAAGTCCAATACAAAGCTACAGTAAAGGTTCATGGGGTCTTTCCGTCTTTCCGCGGGGAGATTGCATCATCACAAACATTTCAACTTCGCTGAGTCTCTGGAGGAGACAGTGTGGCCATCGTTACGCCATTCGTGCAGGTCGGAACTTACCCGACAAGGAATTTCGCTACCTTAGGACCGTTATAGTTACGGCCGCCGTTTACTGGGACTTCAATCAAGAGCTTGCACCCCATCATTTAATCTTCCAGCACCGGGCAGGCGTCACACCCTATACGTCGACTTTCGTCTTTGCAGAGTGCTGTGTTTTTAATAAACAGTCGCAGCCACCGATTCTCTGCGGCCTCATTGGGCTCCCCCTGTACGGGATCACCTACTAAAGGCACACCTTCTTCCGAAGTTACGGTGTCAATTTGCCGAGTTCCTTCTCCAGAGTTCTCTCAAGCGCCTTAGAATACTCATCTCGCGCACCAGTGTCGGTTTGCGGTACGGTCGTGTGTAGCTGGAGCTTAGTGGCTTTTCCTGGAAGCAGGGTATCACTCACTTCAGCGGCAAGCCGCCTCGTTATCACGCCTCATCTAAGATCTCCGGATTTGCCTAGAGACCACGACTACACGCTTGAACCGGGACATCCAACACCCGGCTGAGCTAACCTTCTCCGTCCCCACATCGCACTACACATCGGTACAGGAATATTGACCTGTTTCCCATCAGCTACGCATCTCTGCCTCGCCTTAGGGGCCGACTCACTCTACGTCGATGAACGTTGCGTAGAAAACCTTGCGCTTTCGGCGAGGGGGCTTTTCACCCCCTTTAACGCTACTCATGTCAGCATTCGCACTTCCGATACCTCCAGCAGGCTTCACAACCCACCTTCACAGGCTTACGGAACGCTCTCCTACCACGTACGCTTGCGCGCACATCCGCAGCTTCGGTTACTGGCTTAGCCCCGTTACATCTTCCGCGCAGGACGACTCGATCAGTGAGCTATTACGCTTTCTTTAAATGATGGCTGCTTCTAAGCCAACATCCTGACTGTTTTAGCCTTCCCACTTCGTTTCCCACTTAGCCAATATTAGGGACCTTAGCTGGCGGTCTGGGTTGTTTCCCTCTTGTGTCCGGACGTTAGCACCCGGTGCACTGTCTCCCAAGCTGTACTCATCGGTATTCGGAGTTTGCAATGGTTTGGTAAGTCGCCATGACCCCCTAGCCATAACAGTGCTCTACCCCCGATGGTAATACTTGAGGCACTACCTAAATAGTTTTCGGAGAGAACCAGCTATTTCCAAGTTTGTTTAGCCTTTCACCCCTATCCACAGCTCATCCGCTAGTTTTGCAACACTAGTCGGTTCGGACCTCCAGTGCGTGTTACCGCACCTTCATCCTGGCCATGGATAGATCACTTGGTTTCGGGTCTACACCCAGCGACTGAACGCCCTATTCGGACTCGATTTCTCTACGCCTTCCCTATTCGGTTAAGCTTGCCACTGAATGTAAGTCGCTGACCCATTATACAAAAGGTACGCAGTCACCCTTGCGGGCTCCTACTTTTTGTATGCATGCGGTTTCAGGATCTATTTCACTCCCCTCCCGGGGTTCTTTTCGCCTTTCCCTCACGGTACTAGTTCACTATCGGTCGATTACGAGTATTTAGCCTTGGAGGATGGTCCCCCCATCTTCAGACAGGATTTCTCGTGTCCCGCCCTACTTGTCGCACGCCCAGTTCCACAGCCGAATTTTTTCATACGGGGCTATCACCCGCTATGGCCAGCCTTTCCAGACTGTTCTGATAATTCGATTGCTAAAACGTGCAGGCTGGTCCGATTTCGCTCGCCACTACTTTCGGAATCTCGGTTGATGTCTATTCCTCGAGCTACTGAGATGTTTCAGTTCACCCGGTTCGCCTCGCATGACTATGTATTCATCATGCGATACCCTTGCGGGTGGGTTTCCCCATTCGGAAATCTCCGGATCAAAGCTAATTTGCCAGCTCCCCGAAGCTTATCGCAGGCTATCACGTCCTTCATCGCCTGTAATCGCCAAGGCATCCACCACATGCACTTAGTCACTTGACCCTATAATTTTGACGCCTCGCTGAAGAAGCATCGTCAAGGACTGATTTGAGTATTTGCGTTATGCCGTTTCTTCAAATTCTTGCGAATTGAAGTTTGTTGACGCAATCAAAAATGTTGCCGGCGGCACGGTCCGCCATGAAGCGGTTTCCGCCGACAACTCTGATTTGACTCTACGGATTGTTAAAGAACGACAGACGATCTGACGATCGCATGCGTCAGAGGCCGAAGGCCACTGACGCTTGAGATCGAATCTGATGGTGGAGGTGAACGGGATCGAACCGATGACCCCCTGCTTGCAAAGCAGGTGCTCTCCCAGCTGAGCTACACCCCCACGGAATGGATTGGTGGGTCTGGTTGGATTCGAACCAACGACCCCCGCCTTATCAAGACGGTGCTCTAACCAACTGAGCTACAGACCCAAGCATTCATGAAACGCTGCGGTCCGCTCATCACGTCAACCAGGCGTTGGCCTTGCGGTTACGTCAAGCCGGTCACGTTTCAATTTCTGTCGTCAAAGACAGCCGATAAGTGTGGGCGCAAGAGATTGAGTGCTATTTCCAGAAAGGAGGTGATCCAGCCGCACCTTCCGATACGGCTACCTTGTTACGACTTCACCCCAGTCACGAACCCTGCCGTGGTAATCGCCCCCCTTGCGGTTAGGCTAACTACTTCTGGCAGAACCCGCTCCCATGGTGTGACGGGCGGTGTGTACAAGACCCGGGAACGTATTCACCGCGGCAAGCTGATCCGCGATTACTAGCGATTCCGACTTCACGCAGTCGAGTTGCAGACTGCGATCCGGACTACGACCGGTTTTCTGGGATTGGCTCCCCCTCGCGGGTTGGCAGCCCTCTGTACCGGCCATTGTATGACGTGTGTAGCCCTACCCATAAGGGCCATGATGACCTGACGTCATCCCCACCTTCCTCCGGTTTGTCACCGGCAGTCTCATTAGAGTGCCCTTACGTAGCAACTAATGACAAGGGTTGCGCTCGTTGCGGGACTTAACCCAACATCTCACGACACGAGCTGACGACGGCCATGCAGCACCTGTGTTCTAGTTCTCTTTCGAGCACGAAACCATCTCTGGTAACTTCTAGACATGTCAAGGGTAGGTAAGGTTTTTCGCGTTGCATCGAATTAAACCACATCATCCACCGCTTGTGCGGGTCCCCGTCAATTCCTTTGAGTTTCAACCTTGCGGCCGTACTCCCCAGGCGGTCAACTTCACGCGTTAGCTTCGTTACTGAACAGCAAGCCGTCCAACAACCAGTTGACATCGTTTAGGGCGTGGACTACCAGGGTATCTAATCCTGTTTGCTCCCCACGCTTTCGTGCATGAGCGTCAGTGCAGGCCCAGGGGATTGCCTTCGCCATCGGTGTTCCTCCGCATATCTACGCATTTCACTGCTACACGCGGAATTCCATCCCCCTCTGCCGCACTCCAGCCTTGCAGTCACAAATGCAGTTCCCAGGTTGAGCCCGGGGATTTCACATCTGTCTTGCAAAGCCGCCTGCGCACGCTTTACGCCCAGTAATTCCGATTAACGCTTGCACCCTACGTATTACCGCGGCTGCTGGCACGTAGTTAGCCGGTGCTTATTCTTCAGGTACCGTCATTAATTCGGGGTATTAGCCCAAACCGTTTCTTCCCTGACAAAAGCGGTTTACAACCCGAAGGCCTTCTTCCCGCACGCGGCATGGCTGGATCAGGCTTGCGCCCATTGTCCAAAATTCCCCACTGCTGCCTCCCGTAGGAGTCTGGGCCGTGTCTCAGTCCCAGTGTGGCTGGTCGTCCTCTCAGACCAGCTACGGATCGTAGCCTTGGTAGGCTTTTACCCCACCAACTAGCTAATCCGACATCGGCCGCTCCAATAGCGCGAGGTCTTGCGATCCCCCGCTTTCACCCGTAGGTCGTATGCGGTATTAATCCGGCTTTCGCCGGGCTATCCCCCACAACTGGGCACGTTCCGATGTATTACTCACCCGTTCGCCACTCGCCACCAGGATTGCTCCCGTGCTGCCGTTCGACTTGCATGTGTAAGGCATGCCGCCAGCGTTCAATCTGAGCCAGGATCAAACTCTTCAGTTCGATCTTGATAAATTACTCAAAGAATTGAAGTGAACTTCACTTGCATGAAAATTCAATTCAGTGAGCGTTTAAGGTCCTTGAGACCTCGAATCCTGCGATTGCTCACAAGACTCTTGGCACTCGCCTTCAAACGCCCACGCTTATCGGCTGTCATTTGTTAAAGAGCGTCGCCTTTCGGCGTTGCTGACCTGTTGTCAGCAGAGAAGTGAGATTATGACTTGATTTTAAATCCTTGTCAACCACTCAGCTTTTCTTATTTTCTTTTGCCTCTCACACTTTCACTGCCGTTTCCGGCGAGGCGCTGTGATCAGCGAAGACAGCTACTGTAGCACGAAGTTTTTCGAACGTGCAAGTTCGCCGCTGAAATTGATCTGTGCGCTCCTTCAACGCGGCGGCGTCACCGCCGCCACGCCACCACTGTTCCGCAGGGGCGAGAACGTCGGCACGTCGTTCCGGGTTCCCAACAACAGATCGCTCAGCCGCCGCGTGTCGGTGCGCAGGATCTGCTGCTTGATTGCGGCGATCTGCGACGGGTGCATCGAGAAGCTGCGCAAGCCCATCGCCAGCAAGACCGACGTGAAGCTCGGATCACCCGCCATCTCGCCGCACACGCTGACCGCCCTGCTACGTGCCTTAGCAGCGCGAATGGTTCGGGCGACGAGTTCCAGCACGGCGGGGTGCCAGGGGTCGTACAGGTGGGCGACGGATTCATCGGCCCTGTCGATTGCCAATGTGTACTGGATCAGGTCATTGGTGCCGAGCGACACGAAGTCGAAGGCGTCGAGGAAGCGATCGACCATCAGCGCCGCGGCCGGCACCTCGATCATCGCGCCCACCTGGACATCGCCGAATGCACGCCCTGACTCCGTCAGCTGCTGCTTCGCTCGCGCCAGCGCGTCGAAAGTGCCGCGAATCTCGGACTCGTGCGCGAGCATCGGCACGAGCAATCGCACCTGGCCATGCGCGCTGGCTCGAAGGATGGCGCGCAACTGTTGCCGGAACATGCTGGGCTCCGACAGGCTCCAGCGGATCGCTCTCAGGCCCAGCGCGGGATTGAGCGCGTGCTCGTGCCGCAGTTCGTGCGCCGACATGCGATCTAGCGGCTTGTCCGCGCCGATGTCGACAGTCCGGATCGTCACCGGCAGCCCCTTCATCGCCTCGACCACGGCGAGGTAGGCCTCAAACTGCTCGTCTTCGCCGGGTAAGTCGTCAGCCCGGTTCATGAACAGGAACTCGCTACGGAACAGCCCGACGCCGACAGCACCGGCATCCAGCGCCGCCGAGGCATCGCCGGGGAGCTCGATGTTGGCGAGCAGTTCGACCCGCTCGCCGTCCAGCGTGACGGCCGGCGTGTGCCGCAAGCGCGTGAGGCGAACGCGCTCCAGTTCGCTCTGCCGCTGGCGGAAGCGGTACTCCTCCAGCACGATCGAGGAAGGATCGACGATCACGACCCCGGCATCGCCGTCGATCACCACCCAGTCGTCCTGCCGGATGATGCGGCTGGCCTCGCGGGCACCGACGACCGCCGGAATGTCGAGACTGCGCGCAACGATCGCCGTGTGCGAGGTCTTGCCGCCAACATCGGTGATAAAGCCCGTAAAGACGCTGCGCTTGAACTGCAGCATGTCGGCCGGCGCGATGTCGTTGGCCACCAGCACCAGCGGATCCTCGCCGGCAAAGTCACGCGGGTTGACGCCGATCGGAGGCGGCGTGGCACTGCTGTCGTGCATCAGCACCCGCAGCAGGCGCTCGACCACCTGCTCGAGGTCGGCCTTGCGCTCACGCAGGTAATCGTTCTCCATCTCGTCGAACTGCCGCGCCAACACTTCCAGCTGGGCCGAGAGCGCCCATTCGGCGTTGTAGTGCCGCTCGCGCACCCATTGCGCGGTGGCCCCGGTCAGTGCCTCGTCGTGCAGCAGCATCAGGTGCACATCGAGCAGCGCGGACAGCTCTGCGGGCGCATCCTCGGGCAGATCGCGCTGGAGGCCACCGAGCTCCGTCGCCACCGCATCGCGCGCCTGCAGCAACCGTTCGATCTCGCGCTCGACCTGGGCCGGCTCGATGAAGTAATGGGCCACGTCGACGCGACTGGACGCGACCAGCACCGCGCGACCGATGGCCACGCCGCGCGAGACCGGAATTCCGAACATCTGCAGGCTCATGAAACGATCGTAGCAGCGGCCCGTCCGCCCCCGGCAGGGGTTATCACCGCGCGCGCCTGTCCGGGCCCTGACCGCGTGTCATCGCCACGTCACCGGACCTACATCGCGCCGTCACGCCGCTGACTCAAGCTCGTCGCCATTGCTGAACAAGGAGCGAACCATGAGGGACTTGCCGCTGCCGACACTGCCGCTGCAGGAAATTCCGAGCCTGGAGCTGCGTGCGCCTCGGAGGTCACTTCGACGACCCGGCGGCGAAGCTCTCCCCGCGGCCAGCCAGTGTGGACTGGACGTGGTTTGGGCGCGCGATGAAAGCGAGGTTCGCGAAGCGCAGCGCCTGAGGTACCAGATCTTCGTCGAGGAGATGGGCGCCCGCCTGTCCCCTCCGGCCGGCACGCCGGCCGGTCTGGACATCGACGTCTACGACGCCTTCTGCGAACACCTGCTCGTGCGCACGGTGGGCGCGCACGGGGAGCCCGGCAGAGTGATCGGCACCTACCGCGTCCTGACGCCGGCAGCCGCGCGACGCATCGGTGGGCTCTACAGCGAAACCGAGTTCGATCTCACGCGCCTGCGCCCGCTGCGAGGCAAGATGGTCGAACTGGGCCGCTCCTGCGTGCATGCCGACCACCGCTCGGGCGGCGCGATCCTCGCGCTGTGGGGGGCCCTGGCCGAGTTCATGGTCCGCAACGAGCTCGACACGATGATCGGCTGCGCCAGTATCAGCATGCGCGATGGCGGCCACGTGGCGGCCAGCCTGTGGGAACAACTGCGCCACACGCACCTGGCACCGATCGAATGGCAGGTGCGTCCGCGCCTGCCGCTGCCGGTGGATGAACTCGACCGGCACCTCGCCGTCGAGCCACCGCCGCTGATCAAGGGCTACCTGCGCTGTGGCGCCAAGGTGCTGGGGGCACCGGCCTGGGACCCCGACTTCAACACCGCCGATCTGCCGATGCTGATGCGCATCGACGATCTGCCGCTCAAGTACCGTCGCCACTTCCTCGGCCACTGAGGCCGCGCAGACAGCGACGCGGAAGGCCTACTCGCCCTCGCCGAACTTGTCGTTGATCAGCCGCAGGAGCGCGTCCATTGCCTCGCGCTCCTGGTCGCCCGAGGTCTCGACCTCGATCTCGGTGCCGATGCCGGCCGCCAGCATCATGACGCCCATGATGCTCTTGGCATTGACGCGCCGCTGGCCGCGGCTGAGGAAGACTTCGCAGGGGTAGCTGCCCGCCAGCTTGGTGAGCTTGGCCGAGGCCCGAGCGTGCAGGCCAAGCTTATTGCTGATGCTGATGCGCGTTGAAATCATCGCCGGGTCGGGCTCCCACGTTCTGTGCCTGGTTCTGGGGTCGGGCCGGCGCCACCTGCAGCACGCCCTGCGTCGCGCCGGCCAGCGCGCGCGCCACGAGCATGTCGAGCGGCTGGTCCGCATAGTTCATCGTGCGCCACAGCATGGGCACGTTGACGCCGGTGACGATCTTGACGCGCACGCCATCGGCCAGCCGCTGGGCGACGTTGCACGGTGTCGCGCCGAACACGTCGGTCAGGATCAGCGCCTCGCGCCGCCCTGGCACCGACAGTGAACGCTCGAGCAGGATGCGCGCCTGCGCCTCGATCTCCTCGGGCGTCAGCTGCGGCGTCACGTCGAGCGCCTCGACCACCGACATCGCCTCGGGGAAGGCATGCCCCGCTGCGGCCTTGAGCGCCGAAGCCAGCGGAGCGTGCGCAATGATGAACAGTCCGGCCATGTCAGGAGGATTATGGGTTCAGGCTCCCGGGCCGGCGCAGCAACGCCGAATCGGGTGCATGACAAGCCGCGTTTGTACATCGCTCGCGGTCGTCACGTGCTCGGCTTGCCCCTCCGACCCCAGTCACGGCTGCAGCTTCAAGCCGTCGAAGAAGGTCTCGATCGCCTGCGCCGAGGGCTCTCCGCCCAGCGCCGCGGCGTGGAACACGCGCGTGCCGCGCGCGAACAACACCGACTGATCGACCACCGGTGTGCCATCGGGGCGTTTGCCGGCGATGCTGGAGCGAACTGCCTGCGCTTGCGGCGTCATGCCGCCGACCTGTGCCGACTTCACCACTGTCTCGGTTCCATCGAGATTGCGAAGCCGCGCTGCGCGCAATTCGGCGAGCGCCGGGCCGACGAGCGCCGGGTCGGCCATGTCGGCGGTGCTCAGGCCCCAGGTCGTTCCCTCTGCAGTGCAGCCCAGCACCTGCATCTGGACCTGGCGCCCGGCCAGCGCCAGCTGACGGGAACGCTGCTCCGGCTTGCAGGGCAGCAGGATCACGAGGCTGGCGGCGTCCGGCCGCACCTCGCGCCAGTCGAGTGCAGGCGCGCAGGCCCCCGCCAGGACGGCGAGTCCCGCCACGCAGGCGCACAACGCAGGCCGCAACGACATCGCTTCATTATCGTGACACCGCGCTCACGGCATCAGAATCACCGCATGACTGCTGTGCTCGCCGCCCTCTCGCTCGCCGGCCTGCGTGTGCTGGACCTGTCGCGCGTACTCGCCGGCCCCTGGTGCACGCAACTGCTCGGTGATCTGGGCGCCGACGTGGTGAAGGTCGAACGGCCCGGCAGCGGCGACGACACGCGCGGCTGGGGCCCGCCCTTCCTGCACGACGGGAGCGGCGCCGAAAGCAGCGAATCGGCCTACTTCCTCGGCGCGAACCGCAACAAGCGCTCGATCACGATCGACCTGGCCCACCCCGATGGCCAGGCGCTGGTGCGCGCCCTGGCACTGCAGGCGGACGTGCTGGTCGAGAACTACAAGGTCGGCGACATGGCCCGCTACGGGCTCGACTTCGAGTCGCTGCATGCACTGAACCCGCAACTCGTCTACTGCTCGATCACCGGCTACGGCCAGACCGGCCCCTACCGCGAGCGCGCCGGCTACGACTACGCCGTGCAAGGGCTGGGCGGGCTGATGAGCGTGACCGGCGAACGCGACGACCTGCCCGGCGGCGGCCCGCAGAAGGTCGGTGTGGCCGTGACCGACCTGTTCACCGGCCTGTACGCCACGGTCGGCATCCTCGCGGCCTTGCGCCATCGCGACGCCGACGGGTTCCGTCACGGCACCGGCCAGCACATCGACATGGCCCTGCTCGACACCCAGGTGGCGATGCTGGCCAACCTGGGCGCCAACTACCTGGTCAGCGGCCAGGTGCCGGGCCGCGCCGGCAACGCGCACCAGAACATCGTGCCCTACCAGGTCTTCGATGTGGCCGATGGCCACGTGATCCTGGCGGTCGGCAACGACGCCCAGTTCACCAGGTTCTGCGCGATCGCCGGTCGGCCCGAGCTGGCCACCGATCCGCGCTTCGCGACCAACGCCGACCGGGTGCGCCATCGCGCCGCGCTGGTGCCCGTGCTCGCGGCACTGATGCGCCAGCGACGGCGCGACGACTGGCTCGCCGAGCTGGAAGCAGCCAAGGTGCCCTGCGGCCCGATCAACTCGCTCGACCAGGTGTTCACCGACTCGCAGGTGCTGGCGCGCGGCATGGTCCAAGCGGTCTCTCACCCGCTGACCGACACGCTGCGGTTGGTCGCCAGCCCACTCAAGATGTCGGCCACGCCGGTGCAGACGCGCCGGCCGCCGCCCTTGCTCGATCAGCATGGCGCCGAAGTGCTGGCCGATTGGCTGGGCTGGGACGCGGTAGCCATTGCCGCCGCCCGCGAGCGCGGCGCGCTCGGGCCGGCACGCCCCTGAGTCGGGGGGCTGGACCGGCCGAACGTCACAAAGTACTGGGCTGCGTGAAGAAACACCCGGACAATTCCGCCAGGGAAGTGCAGAGCTTCCCGGCCGGGCGCTTCGGGCCGCGGTCCCACACGACAGAACAAACATGACCGCTCGCCCCTCGCTCACCCGCGCCACCGCCGAAGCCGAGCCCCTTGATGCCTGGCGCGAGATCGTCGCGCAGATCGGGCGGGACGTCGCCGGGCCGCTGACGACGGCGCTCGAGCGCGTGATCCAGCTCACCACCACCGGCAAGATCGACCGCGAAGGCCTGCGGGTGCTGCGCGCCGAGATCGAGCGCGCTCGCCGCGTCGGCATGGTCGGCCAGCAACTGTCGCGCTTTGCCTCGAAGCGGCTGCGGCAATCTCATGAGCGGCTCGATCTCGCTCAGACGCTGCAGGCGGTGCTCACGCACCGCGCGCGCGAGGTCAACGCCCGCGGTATCCAGGTGCGGCAGAGCACGCGGGCCATCGAGGTGCTGGTCGATCCGGCGCTGCTGTTCAGCCTGCTCAACGCTGTGCTCGACTGGGCGGCCGAAGGCACCCGGTCGAGCATCGATTTCCGCGTCGACCAGAAGGACTGGCCGCCGCACGGCCGGGTGTCCTGCAGCTTCGCCCTCGAGCCGACCGACGAAGCCGTACTCGCGTCGCTGAACTGGCACCTGGTGGGCCAGATCGCCCACTCGATGGGATTGGCCCTGAACTGCGAAACCGACGAGACCCACGTGACGCTGACACTGGAGTTCCCGCGCACCGTCAGTGACGCCGTCGAAGGCATGAGCGCCGTCGAACTCGATCACGGCGATGCATCGACGCTGAATTCCAAGCCGCTGGCCGGCAGCCAGGTCCTGGTGGTGTCGGCCCGCCGCGAGATGCGGCTCCTGGTGCGCGAGGCCATCGCCAACATGGGCCTGGTGATCGACTTCGTCGGTTCGGTCGACGAGGCGGTCGACTTCTGCCGCGAAGGCTGGCCGCACGCCATCGTGTTCGAGGCCGTGCTGCGCGGCGAACGGCTCGACCAGCTGGCCGAGGAGATCCGCGCCGAGCTGCCCGGCTTCTCGTTCATCGAGATCGCCGAAGAGGGCAACGCCTTCGAGATCTCGGGCTTCAACGGCATGAACCACGCCCGGGTGGGCCGGGACGGCCTGCATCAATCGTTGCCGTCGGCGCTGGTGTTCGAGCTCTCCAAGCAGTACTGAAAGCGCGCGCTTACAGCGCGCCGAACACCTTCTTCAGGATCGCGCTGCCGGTGCCCACCGGGTCCTGGCGGATCTTCTTCTCCTCCTCGCCGATCATCAGGTACAGGCCGTCCAGCGCCTTGCCCGTCACGTACTTCTGCACGTTGGCATCCTCCTTCTTCACCAGGCCGAAGCCGGCGGCCTTGCCGGCCACCGCGTTGTACTTGTCGGCCAGATCGACCTTCTCGGTCTGCTTGGTCACGATCGGCAGGAATTTCTCGCCGAGCGGCGCGCGCGTCTTCTCGGCAAAGAAGTTCGTCACCGAGGTGTCGCCGCCCGTGAGGATCTTCTTCGCGTCGTCGACCGACATCTGCTTGACCGCATTGCTGAGCAGTTGCTTGGATTCCGGCACGGCAGCCTCGGCGGCCCGGTTCATCGCCGTCACCAGTTCGTCGACCTTCTTGCCCTGACCCAGGCTCTTCATCAGCTTGGCGGCGCTCTCCAGCCCCGACGGCAGCGGGATGCGAACTTTCGGATTGCCGAGGAATCCATCGGTCTTGCCGAGCAGCCCCACCGCCACTTCGGCGCCGCGTTCGAGCGCCGCCTTCAAGCCGGCACTGGCATCGGCGTCGCTGAGAGACAGGGCGCGCGCCTGCGCGGCCCAGACCCACAGCGCGATGCCGGCGGCGAGCTGACCCGTAAACTCACGACGATCCATCGGACACCTCCATGAAATTGATGCGCTATGTTGCGGCCGCGGCCGTCGTCTTGGCAATCGGCATCGCCGCCACGTCGGCGCTGACCGGCAAGCAGGCTGCCCCCGACGTGGCCTACACGCTGCTCGACGGATCGCAACATCGCACCGATCAGTTGCGCGGCAAGGTGGTGCTGGTGAACTTCTGGGCCACGAGCTGCGTGACCTGCGTGAAGGAGATGCCCGACATTGCCGCGACACACGAGAAGTTCAAGGCCCGCGGCTACGAGACGCTGGCCGTGGCGATGAGCTATGACCCGCCGGCCTACGTGGTCAACTTCACCGAGACCCGCAAGCTGCCGTTCCGTGTCGCGATCGACCATGACGGCTCCATCGCCCGCAGCTTCGGTGACATCCAGCTGACACCGACCAGTGTGCTCATCAACAAGCGCGGCGAAGTCGTCAAGCGCTATGTCGGCGAGCCCGATTTCGCCGAGCTGCACAAGCTGCTCGACAAGCTGCTCGCCGAAGCCTGAACGAACGCCCCCCCTTCAGCTCCGCCTGCGCCGTCAGCTCACGCGCGACAGGGCCGACACCACGTCGGACTGCGTCAGCATGCCGACCAGACGCGCCTCCGGGCCGACGATCGGGATGTGGTGGTGCCCGCCCTGCGCAAAAAGCGGCACCAGTTCGGCCACCGGACGGTCTTCGCTGGCGACGCGCACCTGGCGCGTCATGATCTGCCCGACCACCTCCGGCTTGTCGCTGTGCGTGGCCGGCGTGCGGCGAATGAAGCTGCGCAGACGCGCCGACCAGCCCTCGTGGATGTCGAGGTCGGCATGGCGCAGGAAATCCGCCAGCGTCACGATGCCGACCACCCGCCGAGCCCGGTCGACCACCGGCAGCGCCTTGATGCGGTGCTCGCGCAGCAGCGCCCAGGCGTCCTGCAGCTCGGTGCCGAATGACACCGTCACGACCTCGCGCGTCATGATGTCCGCGCACAGCGTCGCACCGAAACGCCGGCGGTAGGCCTCGGCCTCCGCCGCATGCAGCAGCGCGACCAGGTCGTCGCGGCTCACGTCGATCACCTGGCCATAGCGCTCCAGCACCGCGTCGAGGTCGGCGTCGCTGAAGCGGTGGGTCTCGTCGCCGCCCGGGCCGGGTGGCGCCGCGAGCTGGGCGTGCGAATAGGGGCGTCGCGTCGCGCTGTTGTAGACGGCCCCGGCGAGCACCAGCAACACGGAGTTGAAGCAGGCCGGAAACCACGCGAAGCCGAACGAGCCGACGCCGGACAACGCCGTCAGCAAGGCCATCGCCCCGCCTGGCGGGTGCAGGCAGCGCAGCGCAAACATCGCGCCGATCGCCAGGCCCACCGCGATCGCAGCGGCCCAGGCCGGGTCGGGGATCAGATGGGCACAGGCGATGCCGATCAGCGCCGAGATCGTGTTGCCGCCGACCACCGACCAGGGCTGCGCGAGCGGACTGGCCGGTACCGCGAACACCAGCACGGCGCTGGCGCCGAGCGGCGCGACCAGCCACGGCACGGTAGCGCCGGTCCAGTGCGACTCGACCCAACGGCTCAGCAGGCCGGTCAGCAACAGTCCCAGTGCCGCGCCGAGCGCCGCCCGCGCCCGCTCGGTCGGACCGACCGTCAGGCGCGCCGGCAGCCAGGCGCGCATCGGCGGCCAGGTCATCGGCCGCGGAGGATCAGCCTGCGACGACGCCCACGCCCGCGGCGTGCGCCTGCTGGTCGGCGTGGTAGCTCGAGCGCACCATGGCGCCCACGGCGGCGTGGCTGAAGCCCATCGCGTAGGCCTCGACCTCGAAGCGCTTGAAGGCCTCCGGCGTCACGTAGCGCCGCACCGGCAGGTGGTGCCCGCTGGGCGCCAGGTACTGCCCGATGGTGATCATGTCGATG
>NZ_LMDY01000004.1 GCF_001425905.1 Methylibium sp. Root1272 | reverse complement strand
GACGGGGGGATCCGCTCGGGGCAGGACGTGCTGAAGGCGGTCGCCCTGGGGGCGCGCGGCACGATGATCGGGCGGGCCTTCCTGTACGGGCTGGGCGCAATGGGTCAGGCCGGCGTCACCCGCGCCCTGGAGCTCATCCGCAACGAGCTCGACATCACCATGGCCTTCACCGGCCATACCGATATCACGAGGGTCGGGCGCGAGATCCTCGTGCCCGGCAGCTACCGCGGAGCGGGCGAGCCGTCCTGATCGCCCGGCGGCGATCCCGCGCTGCGGCGACGCGCGTTGCTCAGACCTGCACGGCCGCGATCAGGCCTTCGGCGAGCCAGCCCTGCAGTGCCGCGACGACCGCCGTGGCCGCATCGGCCTCGCCGACTGCGGCTGCCGCACGGGTGCACAGCACCGCGAACGGCTGGCGGTCGAACACCGCGCGCAGCAGCATCGCCTCCAGTCTCTCGAGCGAACGCCAGCGCGTCTCCAGGTCCGGTCGCCAGGTCAGCAGGCAATGTTCGCTCGGCTCGGGTTCGGGCAGTGCGGGCTCGCCGTCGGCTGGCTGCACCGTCTGCGCCTTCAGTGCACGCCACAGCGGTTCGACGGACCAATGCAGCGTCACCAGCCGGACGCTGGGCAGCAGCACGAAACGCAGGCCGGGCCAGGCCTGCGCCTCGAGCGCCTGGAGCGCCTCTGCCCGGATGGGCACCGCATCGGCGGCATCGAAGGCCGTTCGCAGCGCCCACTCCATGCGCGCCAGATCGGCCAGCGACGGGTGCAGCGCCAGCGCCGGCCGGGCCTGCATGAAGTCGGCCAGGTACTCACCGAACCAGCGGATCGACGGATGCCGAGAGGGATAAGCCGACAGATAGGCCTGCGCCAAGGCGTCGAAGGCCTCGTCACCCATCACCCGCGGCAGCCCCTCGTGGTTCTCGCGCAGCGCGGCGACGAGGCGAGCGCGGTAGGCATGGCGGTAGATGTGCAGCAGCGAACCGCCGGCACGCGACCGCAGCAGCCCGCCGGCCGATGTCGCCTCGGCAAGGTCGTCCTCGACGACGGCGCGGCTCAGCCGCCGCTGCTGCTCGATCAGCAAGCCCGCGCTCATGCCGTCATCTCGCGCACGTCCCGGTCGGCCCTCGCCGCGGACAGCGCGCCGGCCTGAACTTGCCGCGCCACGTCGAGCTCGGCCACCAGCTCGCCCAGGGGCGGGATGCGGTCGTCGCGCTCGATCATCGTCGGCACCGCGCCGAACCGCTGCGTGGTGTAGTCGTAGAGCTTCCACACGGCGTCGCACACCGGGTGGTCATGCGTGTCGATCAGGTGGCTGCCGTGGTCCTCGTGGCCGGCCAGATGAATCTGCCGCACGCGCTCGCGCGGCAGGGCGTCGATGTAGACCCGCGCGTCGAAGCCGTGGTTCACGCTGCTGACATGGACGTTGTTCACGTCGAGCAGCAGGTCGCAGTCGGCGCGCCGCGCGAGCTCGGCGACGAACGTCCACTCGCTCATCTCGTCGGCCTCGAAGGCCACGTAGCTCGACACGTTCTCGAGCAGCAGGCGACGGCCGAGGTGGTCCTGCACGCGCGCCACGCGCTCGCACAGGTGGCGCAGGGCGGCCTCGGTGTAGGGCATGGGCATCAGGTCGTGCAGGTTGTGGTGGTCCACGCCGGTCCAGCAGAGATGGTCGGAGATCCACGCCGGCTCGATGCGATCGGCCAGCGCCTTCAGCGCGCGCAGGTACTCCGGGTCCAGGTCGTCGGCACTGCCGATCGACAGCGACACACCGTGCATCGCCATCGGGTAGTCGCGGCGCAGGCGGTCCAGGTGCCGCAGCGGCGCGCCGCCCGGCAGCATGTAGTTCTCCGAGATGACCTCGAGCCAGTCCACCGCGGGCCGCCGTTCGGCGAATGCCGCATAGTGTTCGGGACGCAGTCCCAGGCCGAAGCCTTGAAGCGCGATGCTCATCGGAGTGGGCACAAGGAAGCACGGGCGGCAGGCGGGCCTGCGCATCGGTCGGGCCGATGCGCAGGCCGCATGGCCGATCCGTCTGGGCTACTTGGCGACGGTCCCGCCGGCGTCGGTGCATTCCTTCGCCGACTTCTTGCTGACCCAGCCCTGGCCCTTGCAGGTGTTCTGGCCCTTGCAGGCGCTGCTGGCGGTCTTGCACTCCGACGTGCCCTTGCAGCTGTTGACGCCGGCGCAGTGCACAGAGCCGCTATCGGCGGCCTGTACCGTGGTGCTGACGGTGCCCATGGCAAACAGGGCGGCGGCCGCGCTGGCAATCGCCAGGCCAGACTTGAAATTCGTCATGTGGATCTCCTTCGGGTGGATGGTTGCGGAACGGCAGGCCGGAGGACGTCGTCGCACTCCGTGCACTGGCCCTCTTCGGTCGCACCTGGCGGCGTTTACTTACACCGGGATCGAATCAGGCACGCAGGGGTTCTGTACGCAGCGCAAGCGGCTCCGGATGCGGTGCGATCAGGCTGTACTGTGACCACAGACACAGCCGCGTCCAGCCGGACAAACGCGCAAGGCCCTGCACGATGGCCCTCTAGAATCGTTCGGCCTCGCAGTGACCGATCCCGCATGACTTCCTGACGAGCCGCTGTCACCCGAGAAATCGCCGATGAGCGCCCTGTCCCGAATCCTTTCGCCGATCGACGCCCTCAACGACCGCTTCGCCTGGTTCGCGCAATGGGCCGTGCTGGCCTGTTGCCTGATCAGTGCCGGCAATGCGCTGGTGCGCTACGGCCTCGACTACAGCTCGAACGCCTGGCTCGAGATCCAGTGGTACCTGTTCGCCGCCTGCGTGATGCTGGGCGCGTCGCAGGTGCTGCGACTCAACGAGCACGTGCGCGTCGACGTGTTCTACGGTCGCCTGTCCAGCCGCGGCAAGGTCTTCGTCGATCTGTTCGGCCTGGTCGCTTTCCTGATGCCGGTCGTGTTGCTGATGCTGTGGCTGTCGCTGCCGCTGTTCTGGCGCACCTACACCAGCGGCGAGATGTCCGGCAACGCCGGCGGCCTGATCCGCTGGCCGGTGATGCTGATGTTGCCGCTGGGCTTCGCGCTGCTCGCGCTGCAGGGGCTGGCCGAGATCGCCAAGCGCATCGGCTGGTTGCTGCACCGCCACGAGATGGACACGCACTACGAGCGCCCCCTCCAATGACGATGGAGCAGTTCGCCCCCCTGATGTTCGCGGGGCTGATCATCGTGCTGCTGATCGGCTTCCCGGTCGCGTTCTCGCTGGCGGCCTACGGACTGCTGTGCGGCTTCATCGCGATCGAGGCGGGCTGGTTCCCGCCCGAGTTCATGTCGGCGCTGCCGCTCAACGTGTTCGGCATCCTCAGCAACGACCTGTTGCTGGCCATTCCCTTCTTCACGCTGATGGGCGCCGTGCTCGAGAAATGCGGCCTGGCCGAGGACATGCTCGATTCGATGGGCCAGCTGTTCGGCCCGGTGCGCGGCGGCCTGGGCTACTCGGTGATCATCGTCGGCTTCGTGCTGGGCGCCATCACCGGCACCGTGGCCGGCCAGGTGATCGCGATGGCGATGATCTCGCTGCCGGTGATGATGCGCTACCGCTACGACATGCGCTATTCCACCGGCGTGCTGGCCGCATCGGGCACGATCACGCAGCTGGTGCCGCCCTCGCTGGTGCTGATCGTCATGGCCGACCAGCTCGGCCGCCCGGTCGGCGACATGTACAAGGGCGCCTGGGGTCCGGCCATCCTGCAGGTGCTGCTGTTCGCGGCCTACACCTTCGTTCTGAGCCGCCTGCGCCCCGCCGCCGTGCCCGGCGTGCCGAAGGAAGCGCGCACGCTGAGCGGCGGCGCGCTGTGGATCAAGTGCCTGCGCGGCATCATCCCGTCGGCCCTGCTGATCTTCGCGGTGCTCGGCAGCATGGGCGGCCTGCCCGGCATGGACCACGCGATCGCGACGCCCACCGAGGCTGGCGCGATGGGCGCGGTCGGGGCCTTCCTGCTGGCCGCCCTGCACCGCCGCCTGAGCTGGCCACTATTGCGCGATGCACTGGCGGGCACGATGCGCATCACCGCGATGGTGGTGTTCATCCTGATCGGCTCGCGCGTGTTCTCGCTGGTGTTCCAGGGCGTCGACGGCGGCAAGTGGGTCGAGCACATGCTCTCCGGCCTGCCCGGCGGTCAGATCGGATTCCTGATCGCGGTCAACGTCTTCATCTTCTTCCTGGCGTTCTTCCTCGACTTCTTCGAGATCGCCTTCATCATCCTGCCGCTGCTCGCGCCGGTGGCCGACAAGCTCGGCATCGACCTGGTGTGGTTCGGCGTGCTGCTGTGCGTGAACATGCAGACCTCGTTCATGCACCCGCCGTTCGGCTTCGCGCTGTTCTACCTGCGTGGCATCGCCGATTCGCTGTTCAAGACCGGCAAGCTGCCGCGACCGGTGCCGTCGCGCGACATCTACCTCGGCGCCCTGCCCTGGGTGATGCTGCAGCTGCTGCTGGTAGTGATCGTGATCTTCGTGCCGGAGACGGTCACGGTCTTCCTCGACAAGGAAGAGAAGATCGACCTCGACAAGGTCCGCATCGAGATGCCGGTCGATCCGTCCGACACGGCGGCCTCGGAGCCCGACCTGGACGAACTGTTCCGCGACCTGCCACCGGCGGCGGACCCGGCCGCCTCGGCCCCCTGAGGCTCAGAGCTTCTGCGACTGCATGAAGCGGTCGAAGGTCGCCTCGGTGAAGCGGAACCACACGTTCTGCTCGGCGCGGAACTTCGCGTAGTCCTCCCACACCTTCTTCCAGGACGGGTTCTTGGCCGACAGGTCGGCGTAGATCTGCTCGGCCGACTTGAACGCCGCCGTCATCACGTCGGCCGGGAAGGGCTTGAGCTTGGTGCCCGAGCCGACCAGCTGCTTCAATGCCGGGGGATTGCGTGCGTCGTAGCGAGCCTGCATCTCGATGTGCGACTGCGCCGCGGCCGCCTCGATCATCGACTTGTAGTCTGGCGTCAGCGCCTCCCAGGCCTTGTTGTTGATGAAGAAGTCGAGCTGCGGCCCGCCCTCCCACCAGCCCGGGTAGTAGTAGTTCGGCGCCACCTTGTTGAAGCCGAGCTTGAGGTCGTCGTAGGGTCCCACCCATTCCGCCGCATCGATCGTGCCCTTCTCCAGCGCCGGGTAGATGTCGCCGCCCGGCAGCGACTGCGGCACCACGCCGAAGGGCTCGAGCACGCGGCCGGCAAACGGGTTGCAGCGGAACTTCAGGCCCTTGATGTCGGCGATGGACTTGATCTCCTTGCGGAACCAGCCGCCCATCTGCGCGCCGGTGTTGCCGCCGGGGAAGTTGACGATGTTGTACTTGGCGTAGAACTCGCGCATCAGCTTCAGGCCGTTGCCGTCGTACATCCACGCGGACATCTGGCGGGAGTTCAGCCCGAACGGCACCGCGCAGCCGAGGCAGAAGGTCGGGTCCTTGCCGTAGAAGTAGTAGGGCGCGGTGTGGGCAATGTCGACGGTGGCGTTCTGCACCGCGTCGACCACGCCGAAGGCCGGCACCAGTTCGCCGGCGGCGTGCACGGAGATCTGGAAACGGCCCCCGCTCATCTCGCCGACCTTCTTCGCGAACAGCTCGGCCGTGCCGAAGATCGTGTCGAGCGACTTCGGAAAGCTCGACGCCAGCCGCCAGCGCAGGGTGCTCTGCGCGTGCACGACCGCCGGTGCGGCCCCCGAGGCGAGCACACCGGCGAGGCCGGCCCGTTGCACGAAGGAACGGCGTTGCATCAAGGACGACTCCTGGAGAGGGAAGGAAGGGCGGAAGGATCGAAAAGATTCTAGGAGCGCCCTCCGCGGCCCGGCGTGGGGCTTACCCGCCGGGCAGGCCCCGGCACACGGACATTCGATGCCGCCGCCGCTCTCAGCTGCCGGCGATCTTCAGGCGCTCGATCAGCACCGAGCCGATGGTCTTGCCGCCCATCGTGTAGGCATCGGCACCGACCGCGACGATCCGGCGCAGCATCTCGCCCAGGCTGCCGGCGATGGTGATCTCGTGCACCGGGTGGACGATGCGGCCACCCTCGACCCAGTAGCCGGCCGCGCCGCGCGAGTAGTCGCCGGTCACGTAGTTGACGCCCTGCCCCATCAGTTCGGTGACGAACAGGCCGCGGCCGAGCTTGCGCAGCATCGCATCGAGATCGTCGCCCGGCGCCGTGAGCCGGCTCGTCAGTGTGAGGTTCTGCGAGCCGCCGGCGTGGCCGGTGGTGTGCATGCCGAGCTTGCGCGCCGAGTAGCTCGACAGGAAATAGCCTTCGGCGCGGCCGACGGCCACCACCCTGCGGGCGCGCGTGCGCACGCCCTCGTCGTCGAACGGTGCGCTGGCCTTGCCCTTGGGCAGGTGCGGTTGCTCGTCGATGTCGACGTGGTCGGGAAACACCGGCTTGCCCAGGCAGTCGGCCAGGAAGGTGGCCTTGCGATAGAGCGCGCCGCCGCTGGTGGCCTGCACGTAGGCGCCCAGCAGGCCGGCGGCCAGCGTGGACTCGAACAGCACCGGCACCTCGCAGGTCGCGATCTTGCGACCCTTCAGCCGCGCCAGCGTGCGCTCTGCGGCATAGCGGCCCACGGCCTCGGGCGAGGCCAGGTCGGCGGCATCGCGCATCGAGCTGTACCAGGCATCGCGCTGCATGTCGTTGCCCCGGCCGGCGATCGGCGCCACCGACAGCGAGTGCCGCGAACTGGCATAGCCGCCGCGAAAACCGCGCGAGTTGCCGGCCACGAAATGCGACTGCTGGACCGAGACGCCGCAGCCGTCGGAGTTGGTGACGCGCCGGTCGGTCGCGAAGGCGGCCCCTTCGCAACGCAGGGCCAGCTCGATGGCGCCGGCAGCGTCCATCGCCCAGGGGTGGTAGAGGTCCAGATCCCGGGCGGCTTCCTCGGGCGTGGCCAGGTCGGCCGCGTCGGGCAGGCCGGCCGCCGGGTCCTCGGCCGTGAAGCGGGCGATGTCGTAGGCCGCGCGCACCGTCTGCTCCAGCGCGGCGCGCGAGAAGTCGGACGTGCTGGCGTTGCCGCGCCGCTGGCCCAGATAGACCGTGACGCCCAGCGACTTGTCACGGTTGCGCTCGACCGTCTCGGTCTCGCCCTTGCGCACCGACACCGACAGACCGGCGCCCTCGCTGACCTCGGCCGCCGCATCGCTGGCCCCGAGCCCGCGGGCCACCGAGAGCGTGTCGTCGATCAGCTGCTCGAACTGGGCTCGACTGTGGGCAAAACCTTCGGGGGTGCGGGACATGGCGGGCGGGACCTGGAAACTGCGGGAGGGTGGCCGCAGGGCAGGGCCTGCGGCGCGCAACTATGATAGCCAGCGCCCTCCGGCGTTCCCCCCTTTTCCCTGATGCCCGCCCCCGCTTGAACACCGAAACGAACGAACCGGACGACGACGATGCGTCCGAGCGCCCCAGCAAGACCGCGCTGAAGAAGGCCATGCACGAGCTGCAGGCCCTGGGCGAAGCGCTGATGACGCTGCCCGACGCCCGCATCGACGCGATCGGCCTCGACGAATCGCTGCGCGACGCGGTGCGCACCGCCCAGCGCACGAAATCCCACGAAGGCCGCCGCCGCCAGATCCAGTACCTGGGCAAGCTGATGCGCCGGACGCAGGACGCCGGCGGCATCGAGCCGATCCGCGAGGCCGTTGCCTCGTTCCAGCTCGGCCACGCGAAGGACGCGCTCGCGCTGCACGAGGCCGAGCGCTGGCGCGCCGAGCTGTTGGCCAGCGACGACGCCCTCACCCGCTGGACCGCCGCGCACCCGCGCAGCGACCTGCAGCAACTGCGCAGCCTGATCCGCAGCGCGCGCAAGGAGGTCGTCCCGGAGCTGCCGGGCGGTGCCGCCCGCCACGGACGGGCTTACCGCGAGCTGTTCCAGCAGCTGCGGAGCGTGCTCGCCGAACCCGGACACGGGGAGGAAGAAAGCAATGACTGACGCCGCCGCCTCGGGGTTCGACCCCGTCACGATCGGCCTCGTCTCGGTCAGCGACCGTGCCTCGAGCGGCGTCTACGCCGACCAGGGCGTCCCGACGCTGCAGGACTGGCTGAGCCGCGCGCTGAAGAACCCGGTCACCTGGGTCACGCGCCTGATCCCCGACGAGCAGGACGGCATCAGCGCCACGCTGCGCGAGCTGGTCGACGACGCGCGCTGCGACCTCGTGCTGACCACCGGCGGCACCGGCCCGGCGCCGCGCGACGTGACGCCTGAGGCCACGCTGGCGGTCGCGCACAAGGAGATGCCGGGTTTCGGCGAGCAGATGCGGCAGATCTCGCTGCGCTTCGTGCCCACCGCGATCCTGTCGCGCCAGGTGGCGGTGATCCGCGGCAAGGCGCTGATCATCAACCTGCCCGGGCAGCCCAAGGCCATCGCCGAGACGCTGCAGGGCCTGCCGGACGCCAGCCCGCCGGCGCACGGCATCTTCGCGGCCGTGCCCTACTGCATCGACCTGATCGGCGGGCCTTACCTCGAGACGGACGAGACAGTCTGCAAGGCCTTCCGGCCGAAGTCGGCGGTTCGCGCGCCCCGCCCGGGCGGCGGCTGAAGTACCCGCCGAGGCGTCGGCGTCAGCGCACCAGCTGGTTCAGCGCCGCGGCGTCGAAGTCCTCGCGGGTCTGCGCGTCGCTCGGCACGCAGTCGCCCGCGGCGCTGCGCTTCGACAGCGTCTCGACCGCCGCCCACAGCATCGCGATCTGATGCTCGTGGCCCGAGGCGTTGTCGATCAGGCCCTTCATCGCCTGCGCCACCGGGTCGTCGCCCTGGCTCACGCCATAGGCCGAGAAGCCCATCTTCGCGGCCGCCGCCTCGCGCTGCACATCGACTGCGTCGTGCAGGATGCGCGCCGGGTTGCCGACTGCGGTGGCGCCCGCCGGCACCGGCTTGACGACCACCGCGCCCGAGCCGACCCGCGCGCCGTCGCCGACCAAGAAACCGCCGAGCACCTGCGAATTGGCGCCGACGATCACGCCCTTGCCCAACGTCGGATGCCGCTTGGCGCCCTTGTAGAGCGAGGTGCCGCCGAGCGTGACGCCCTGATAGATCGTGCAGTCGTCGCCGATCTCGGCCGTTTCGCCGATCACGACCCCCATGCCGTGGTCGATGAAGACACGCCGGCCGATCGTGGCGCCCGGATGGATCTCGATGCCGGTGAGGAAACGGCCCAGGTGCGAAAGGAAACGACCGAGCCAGTGCCAGCCGCGCGTCCAGCAGCCGTGCGCCAACCGGTGCACCGCGAGCGCATGCAGCCCCGGATAGCAGGTCAGCACCTCGAAGCCCGTGCGGGCGGCCGGGTCGCGCTCGAGGATGGTGGCGATGTCTTCGCGGAGGCGGCTGAACATGTCGTCGCTCTTCAGGTTGGGCCAGGTCAGTGTAGCCAGCCGCCCCGCCGCCTGAAGCCGGCGGGGGCATCGCGGCGGCTCAATGTTTGAGCATCGAGGTGGCGATCCCGCGCAGCAGGTGCACTTCTTCCTCCGTCAGTTGGGCCCGGTTCAGCAACTGGTTCACCCGCGGCAGCAGCTTCTTCGGTGCCGCCGGATCGAGGTGCCCGATGTGCACCAGCGCCCGCTGCCAGTGATCGAGCAGTCCTTGCACCGCCGTGGCGTCGGCCAGCGCCGGGTCGGGCGTGCGGGGGGTGACGGGGTAGCCGCCGAGCGCCTGGCGCCAGTCGTAGGCGATCAACTGCACCGCCTGCGCCAGGTTCAGCGAGCCGTAGTCGGCCGGCGTCGGAATGCTCAGGCAGCTGTGGCAGCGGTAGACGTCCTCGTTGGCGAGGCCGTAGCGCTCGGAGCCGAACACGAAGCCCACGCGCTGGTGGCCGGCGGCGAGTTCGGGGAACAGCGCGCGCGGCGCAAAGGTCTTCGGGCCGAAATCGCGCGGCGTCATCGCGGTGGCGCAGGCGTGGCTCACACCCTCCAGCGCTTCGGCCAGCGTCGCGACGACGCGGGCGCGCACCAGGATGTCGGCCGCGCCGCTGGCCAGGGCCACGGTGTCCTCCTGCACCAGCACGTCGGCATGGCGGGGCGCGACCAGCACCAGGTCGGAAAAGCCCATCACCTTCATCGCCCGCGCCGCCGCGCCCACGTTGCCGGGATGGCTGGTGCCCACGAGGACGAAGCGGGTCGGGTCGGCAGGCGGCATCGGCAAGGGCGGCTAAAATTCCATTATCGACGTGGCCCTCGCGGCCCTTCGCCCCGGTGCGCCATCCACGTCGCCCGCCGGTCCCCGCGTTCTTTGTCCCCGCCAGTCCTCCTCCGTATCTCCTGCCCCGTCAGCCGCGAGCGCCCGCCATGTCCCAAGCCCTGCACCCGATGCTCAACACCGCCGTCAAGGCCGCACGCACCGCGGGGGCGCTGATCAACCGGGCCTCGCTGGACATCGAGCGCGTGACGGTGACGGCCAAGTCGCACAACGACTTCGTGACCGAGGTGGACCAGGCGGCCGAGGCCGCGATCATCGAGACCCTGCTCGGCGCCTACCCCGGCCACGGCATCCTCGCCGAGGAAACGGGCCGCACCCACGGCGCGAAGGACAGCGACTACCTCTGGATCATCGATCCGCTCGACGGCACCACCAACTTCATCCACGGCTTCCCGGTCTACGCGGTCTCGATCGCGCTGGCCTTCCGCGGCCAGATCCAGCAGGCGGTGGTCTACGACCCGTCGCGCAACGACCTGTTCTACGCCTCCAAGGGGCGCGGTGCCTTCCTCAACGACAAGCGCCTGCGCGTCAGCAAGCGCAGCCGGCTGCTGGAGTCGCTGATCGGCACCGGCTTCCCGTTCCGCAAGGGCGACAACTTCAAGCGCTATCTGAAGATGTTCGAGGAGGTCATGCAGCACTGCGCCGGCCTGCGCCGCCCCGGTGCCGCCGCGCTGGACCTGTGCTACGTGGCCGCCGGCTGGTACGACGGCTTCTTCGAGACCGGACTGAACCCCTGGGACATTGCCGCCGGCTCGCTGATGATCACCGAGGCCGGCGGCCTGATCGGCAACTTCACCGGCGAGTCCGACTACCTCTACCAGCGCGAGATCGTCGCCGGCAACCCGAAGATCTATGCGCAGCTGGTGAGCATCCTCGCGCCCTACACCCGCATCATCAAGGATGACGAGGCGAGCGCCACGGCGCCTGCTGGCTCTGCGGCCGTGCCGGACGCCACCGCGGCCTTCGTCGCGAGCGCCGACGCCGACGCTCCGGCCGCCGCTGCGCCGAAGAAGGCACCGGTGCGCATCCGCAAGGCCGACCTCGCCAAGGCCAAGGACGACGACGCCCCGTTCTGAGCCATCGCCGTTGCGTCGCCCCGCCCGCGAGCCCGCATGAGCGCCGACCCCGCCCGCCCCGAGCCCGGTCACACCCCCATGATGCAGCAGTACCTGCGCATCAAGGCCGAGCATCCCGACACGCTCGTGCTCTACCGCATGGGCGACTTCTACGAGCTGTTCTTCGACGACGCCCGCAAGGCGCACCGCCTGCTCGACATCACGCTCACCAGCCGTGGCCAGAGCGCCGGCGAGCCGGTCGTGATGGCCGGCGTGCCGGTGCATGCGCTGGAGAACTACCTCGGCAAGCTGGTCAAGCTCGGCGAGTCGGTCGCGATCGCCGAGCAGGTGGGCGACGTGGCCACTGCCAAGGGTCCGGTCGAGCGCAAGGTGGTGCGCGTCGTCACGCCGGGCACGGTGACCGACACCGAGCTGCTGTCGGAGCGCGTCGACACCCTGCTGCTGGCGGTCACGCGCCAGCGCGCGAGCTACGGCCTGGCCTGGATGGGCCTGAGCAGTGGCACGCTGGGCCTCAGCGAATGCGGCGAGCGCGAGCTCGCGGGCTGGCTGGCGCGCCTGGGCCCGGCCGAAGTGCTGGTCGACGACCGCGACGACGCGCCGCTGTCGGCCGCGCTGGCCTCCGCACACGCGGCGCTCACTCGGCGGCCCGCCTGGCAGTTCGACACCGCCCTGGGCCAGCGCAAGCTGTGCGAGCAACTGCGCGTCGCCAGCCTCGCCGGCCTCAACGCCCAGGACCTGCCTGTCGCGCAGGCCGCCGCGGCCGCGCTGCTGAGCTACGCCGAGCACACCCAGGGTCAGGCACTGGCCCACGTGGGCACGCTGGTGGTGGAGCGCGCGAGCGACCTGCTGGAACTGCCGCCGGCCACCCACCGCAATCTCGAGCTGACGCAGACGCTGCGCGGTGAAGACGCGCCGACGCTGCTGTCGCTGCTCGACGTGTGCCGCACCGGCATGGGTTCGCGTGCCTTGCGCCACTGGCTCACGCATCCGGCGCGCGAGCGCACGGCAGCGCGCGCGCGCCACGAGGCGATCGGCGCGCTGGTCGAACGCGGCGGCGAGGTCCTGCGCGAGGCGCTGCGCGGCGTCAGCGACGTCGAGCGCATCACGGCGCGCATCGCGCTGCGCCAGGTGCGCCCGCGCGAGCTGGTCGGCCTGCGCGCCACGCTGCTGGCGCTGCCCGCACTGCGCGACGCGGTGCCCGGCAGCAGCCGTCTGCTGGCCGATCTGGCGCGGCACCTGGCCCCGCCGCCGGAAATCGCCGAGCTGCTGCAGCGCTCGATCGCCGAGGAGCCGGCGGTGCTGCTGCGCGACGGCGGCGTCATCGCGACGGGCCACGACGTGGCGCTCGACGAGCTGCGCGGCATCGCACAGAACTGCGACAGCTACCTGCTCGACCTGGAGACGCGCGAGCGCACACGCACCGGCATCGCCAACCTGCGGGTGCAGTTCAACCGCGTGCACGGCTTCTACATCGAGGTCACGCAGGGCCAGGTCGACAAGGTGCCGGCCGACTACCAGCGCCGCCAGACGCTGAAGAACGCCGAGCGCTACATCACGCCGGAGCTGAAGACCTTCGAGGACAAGGCGCTGTCGGCTCAGGAGCGCGCACTGGCGCGAGAGAAGCTGCTGTACGACGGCGTACTCGACGCGCTGCAGCCGCAGCTGGCCGCGCTCGGTGCCGTGGCGCGCGCGCTGGCCAGCCTGGACGCGCTGGCCGCGCTGGCCGAGCGTGCGGTGGTGCTGAACTGGTGCTGCCCGGAGTTCGTGAGCCAGCCCTGCATCGAGATCGAGCAGGGCCGCCACCCGGTCGTCGAGGCCCGGTTGGCCGAGACCGGCGGTGGCAGCTTCATCCCCAACGACTGCCGGCTCGACGCCAGCCGCCGCATGCTGGTGATCACCGGCCCCAACATGGGCGGCAAATCGACCTTCATGCGCCAGGTGGCGCTGGTGGTGCTGCTCGCCGCGATGGGTTCCTATGTGCCCGCCACGGCCTGCCGACTCGGCCCGGTCGACGCCATCCACACCCGCATCGGCGCGGCCGACGACCTGGCCAACGCGCAATCGACCTTCATGCTCGAGATGACCGAGGCGGCCGCCATCGTCCACGGCGCCACCGAACACTCTCTGGTGCTGATGGACGAAATCGGCCGCGGCACCTCCACCTTCGACGGCCTGGCGCTGGCCGGGGCGATCGCCAGCCAGTTGCACGACCGCAACCGCGCCTTCACGCTGTTCGCGACACATTACTTCGAGCTGACTGCCTTCCCCGAGAAGCACCCGCGGGCGCTGAACGTGCACGTCAGCGCAGCCGAGTCGCACACCGGCCACGGCGACGACATCGTGTTCCTCCACGAGATCCAGCCCGGCCCGGCCAGCCGCAGCTACGGCGTGCAGGTGGCGCGGTTGGCCGGCATGCCGGCGCCGCTGTTGCGCCAGGCGCGTGCGACGCTGGAGGCGCTGGAGGCCCAGCAGGCGGCCAGTTCCTCGCAGATCGACCTGTTCGCTGCGCCGCCGCCCCCGCCGCCGCGCGAAACCACCGAGCTCGAGCGGGCCCTGGCCGGCGTCGAACCCGATACATTGACCCCGCGGGAAGCGCTCGACGCGCTCTACCGCCTCAAATCGCTCCACGAGCGTTCCAAGGAAAACTGACATGACCTACTGCGTCGGCGTGCGGCTCAATGCCGGCCTCGTGTTTCTGTCCGACTCGCGCACCAACGCCGGGCTCGACCAGATCAGCACCTTCCGCAAGATGATGGTCTACGAGAAGCCCGGCGACCGCTTCATGGTGCTGCTGTCGGCCGGCAACCTGAGCATCAGCCAATCGGTGCGCGAGATCCTGCAGGTCGAGAAGCTCGACAACGGCGACAAGCCGCCGATCACGATCTGGAACGCCACCAGCATGTTCGACGCGGTGCGCGTGCTCGGCAGCGCGGTGCGTCGCGTGCACGAACAGGACGGCGCCTCGCTCAAGCGCGCCGGCATCGACTTCAACGCCTCGATGATCTTCGGCGGCCAGATCGCCGGCGAGGCGATGCGGCTGTTCCTCGTCTACTCGGCCGGCAACTTCATCGAGGCCACCCGCGAGACCTGCTATTTCCAGATCGGCGAGAGCAAGTACGGCAAGCCCATCCTCGACCGCATGATCACGCCGGCCACCAGCCTGGACGAGGCCGCCAAGTGCGCGCTGGTGTCGATGGACTCCACGCTGAAGTCCAACCTCTCGGTCGGCCTGCCGCTGGACCTGCTGGTCTACCAGGACGGCCGCTTCCAGACCGAGCAGATCGTCTGCATCGACGAGCACAACGAGTACTTCCGCATGATCCGCGGCAGCTGGGGCCAGAAGCTGCGCGCCGCCTTCGAGAGCATCGACGCGCCGCAGTGGGACAGCGGCGGCGCCGCCGCCCACCCGCTGCGCACCGGCCGGGAAAGCTGCGAGCCGATGCGCAAGATCACCCGCCCGAACGAACGCATCGTCTGAACATGGCGGGCGGACGCAGCCGCCGGCGCGGCGCCATCGTCTTCTCGCACGCCAACGGCTTTCCGGCCGGCACCTACCGGCTGCTGTTCGAGCACTGGCGCGCCGCCGGCTACACCGTCCATGCGGTCGAGAAATTCGGCCACCAGCCGGCCTACCCCGTGACCGGCAACTGGCCACACCTGCGCGACGAACTGATCCACTTCGCCGAGCGGGCGCTCGTCGACGATGCGCCGGCATGGTTCGTCGGCCACTCGCTGGGCGGCTTCCTCAGCGTGCTGGCCGCGGCGCGGCGGCCCGACCTGGCGCGCGGCGTGGTGCTGCTCGACTCGCCGGTCATCGGTGGTTGGCGGGCACATGTGCTGCGGCTCGCCAAGGCCACCGGCCTCGGCGAACGCTACTCGCCGGCGGCCGTGTCGCGGCGCCGGCGTCAGCACTGGCCCAGCGACCAGGCGGCCTTCGAGCACTTCGCCGCCAAGCCGGTGTTCGCCCGCTGGCACCCCGAGGTGCTGCACGACTACATCGCCGCCGGCACTGAACCAGCCGGCGCAGTGCGCGCGCTGAGCTTCCGGCGCGAGGTCGAGACCGAGATCTACCGGACCCTGCCGCACCACCTGCCGCGCGTGCTGCGCACGCATCCGCTGGCCTGCCCGGCCGCCTTCATCGGCGGCACCGCATCGGCCGAGGTGCGCCAGGTGGGCCTGCGCGCGACCGAGCGCCTCACCCAGGGCCGGGTGAGCTGGATTGAAGGCGGCCACCTGTTCCCGATGGAGCGTCCGCTGGAGACCGCCAAGGCGGTGCTCGCGCAGTTGCACCACCTGGCTTCGGCCCACCGGGCACCCGGCTGACGCCGGGCCCGCCGCGCCGCCGGAAGGCCCCGGCCCGGCCGATATACTCTCCCTTTACCACCACGGCACTTTTGGAAACAACGTGCCGCATGTCATGACCAAGTTCGTCTTCGTCACCGGCGGTGTGGTGTCCTCACTCGGCAAGGGCATCGCGTCGGCATCGCTCGCGGCCATCCTGGAATCGCGCGGCCTCAAGGTCACCCTGATCAAGCTCGACCCCTATCTGAACGTCGATCCGGGCACGATGTCGCCGTTCCAGCACGGCGAGGTCTTCGTGACCGACGACGGCGCCGAGACCGACCTCGACCTCGGCCACTACGAGCGCTTCATCAGCACCCGCATGAAGCGCAGCAACAACTTCACGACCGGCCAGATCTACAAGTCGGTGCTCGAGAAGGAGCGCCGCGGCGACTACCTCGGCAAGACGGTGCAGGTCATTCCGCACGTCACGAACGAGATCCAGGAGTTCGTCAAGCGCGGCGCCAACGACGTCGACGTGGCCATCGTCGAGATCGGCGGCACCGTCGGCGACATCGAGTCGCTGCCCTTCCTGGAAGCGGTGCGCCAGATGGCGTTGCGCGCCGGCCCCAACAACTCGGCCTTCGTGCACCTGACCTACGTGCCGTGGATCGCCGCGGCCGGCGAGCTCAAGACCAAGCCGACCCAGCACACGGTGCAGAAGATGCGCGAGATCGGCATCCAGCCCGACGCGCTGCTGTGCCGCGCCGACCGCGAGATCCCTGAGGACGAGCGCGACAAGATCTCGCTGTTCACCAACGTCGGCCTGCAGGGCGTGATCTCGATGTGGGACGTGGACACCATCTACAAGGTGCCGCGCATGCTGCACGAGCAGCGTCTCGACGAGCTGATCTGCATGAAGCTGCAGTTGCTCACCAAGCCGGCCGACCTGCGCCGCTGGGACCGCCTGGTGCACGAGGTGACCAATCCGCAGCACGAGGTGACGATCGCGATGTGCGGCAAGTACACCGACCTGTCGGATTCGTACAAGTCGCTCAACGAGGCGTTGCGCCATGCCGGCATCCACCATCATGCGCGGGTCAAGATCGAGTACGTCGACTCGGAGCTGCTGAACGAATCCAACATCGAACAGCTGGCCGGCTTCGACGCCATCCTGGTGCCCGGTGGCTTCGGCAAGCGCGGTGTGGAAGGCAAGATCCTCACGGCCCGCTATGCGCGCGAGCACAAGATTCCCTACCTCGGCATCTGCCTGGGCATGCAGGTGGCGACCATCGAGGTCGCCCGCCACCTGGCCGGTCTGAAGGACGCCAACAGCACCGAATTCGAGCCCGCCACGCCGCACCCGGTGATCGCGCTGATCGACGAGTGGCAGGACGCCGACGGCTCGGTCCAGAAGCGCGACGCCAACTCCGACCTCGGCGGCACGATGCGCCTGGGCGCGCAGAGCTCCGACGTGAAACCCGGCACGCTGGCGTACCAGATCTACGGCCCGGTCGTTACCGAGCGCCACCGTCACCGCTACGAGGCCAACGAGCACTACCTCGACCGGCTGCAGCAGGCCGGTCTGGTGATCAGCGCCATCACCCAGCGCGAGAAGCTGACCGAGATGGTCGAGCTGCCGCAGAGCGTGCACCCCTGGTATGTCGGCGTGCAGTTCCACCCCGAGTTCAAGTCCACGCCGTGGGCAGGACATCCGCTGTTCATCGGCTATGTCAAGGCGGCACTCGCGCACCAGGCGGAACGCGCTGCCGCCGGCGATTTACAGAAGGTGGCAGCATGAAACTGTGCGGGTTCGATATCGGCCTCGACCGACCCTTCTTCCTGATCTCCGGCCCCTGCGTGGTCGAGAGCGAGCAGTTGCAGATGGACGTGGCCGGCCGCCTGAAGGAGATCACCTCGGCGCTCGGCATCCCCTTCATCTTCAAGTCCAGCTACGACAAGGCCAATCGCTCGTCCGGCACGTCGTTCCGCGGCCCAGGCATGGACAAGGGCCTGGAGATCCTCGCCAAGGTGCGCCGGGAACTGCAGGTGCCGGTGCTGACCGACGTGCACAGCGAGGCCGAGATCGCGGTCGTGGCGCAGCACGTCGACGTGCTGCAGACCCCCGCCTTCCTGTGCCGCCAGACCGACTTCATCCGCGCCGTCGCGCAGAGCGGCAAGCCGGTGAACATCAAGAAGGGCCAGTTCCTCGCCCCGGGCGACATGAAGAACGTGATCCAGAAGGCGCGCGACGCCGCCCGCGAGAAGGGCCTGCCCGACGACGTCTTCATGGCCTGCGAACGCGGAGCGAGCTTCGGCTACAACAACCTCGTGTCCGACATGCGCAGCCTCGCCATCATGCGCGAGACCGGCAGCCCGGTGGTGTTCGACGCGACCCACAGCGTGCAGTTGCCGGGCGGCCAGGGCACCAGCTCGGGCGGCCAGCGCGAATTCGTGCCGGTGCTGTCGCGCGCGGCCATCGCGGTCGGCGTGGCGGGCGTCTTCATGGAAACCCACCCGGACCCGGCAAAGGCGCTGAGCGACGGCCCGAACGCGGTGCCGCTGAAGCACATGAAGGCGCTGCTCGAACAGCTGGTCAGCATCGACCGGGTGGTCAAGGCGCAGCCGCTGCTCGAGAACGATTTTTCCTGCTGATGTTGACCACCCCCGTTGCGGCGATGCCGCGCCCCCTCGAGGGGGCGACGCTGGCGGACCGGCCGAGCCGGATCCGCGGCGTCCCCTCGTCGAGCATCTCCCTCCCTCTTTGAAAGCCATTCCATGAGTGCCATCGTTGACATCGTCGGGCGCGAGATCCTCGACAGCCGCGGCAACCCGACCGTCGAATGCGACGTGCTGCTCGAGAGCGGCGTGATGGGCCGCGCCGCGGTGCCGAGCGGCGCCTCCACCGGCTCGCGCGAGGCGATCGAGCTGCGCGACGGCGACAAGGGCCGCTACCTCGGCAAGGGCGTGCTGAAGGCCGTCGAGCACCTCAACACCGAGGTCTCGGAAGCCGTGCTGGGGCTCGACGCCTCCGAGCAGGCCTTCCTCGACAAGACGCTGATCGACCTGGACGGCACCGACAACAAGGCCCGCCTCGGAGCCAACGCGACGCTGGCGGTCAGCATGGCCGTGGCGCGCGCGGCCGCCGAGGAATCGGGCCTGCCCCTGTACCGCTACTTCGGCGGCATGGGCGGCATGCAACTGCCGGTGCCGATGATGAACGTGGTCAACGGCGGGGCACACGCCAACAACAGCCTCGACCTGCAGGAACTGATGATCATCCCGGTGGGCGCACCGAGCTTCCGCGAAGCGGTGCGCTGGGGCGCGGAGACCTTCCACGCGCTGAAGAAGATCCTGCATGACAAGGGCATCAGCACCGCGGTGGGCGACGAGGGCGGCTTCGCGCCCAGCGTCGAGAACCACGAGGCCGCCATCCAGATGATCCTCGAGGCGATCGACAAGGCCGGCTACACCCCCGGCACTCAGATCGCGCTGGGCCTCGACTGCGCCGCCAGCGAGTTCTACAAGCCGGGCAAGAACGGCTCGCTGGTCTACCAGCTCGACGGCGAGGGCGGCCTGTCGCTGTCGGCCCAGCAGTGGACCGACATGCTGGCGGGCTGGGTCGACAAATACCCGATCATCAGCATCGAGGACGGCATGGCCGAGGGCGACTGGGCCGGCTGGGCCCACCTGACCGAGGTGCTGGGCAAGAAGGTGCAGCTGGTGGGCGACGACCTGTTCGTCACCAACACCAAGATCCTGCAGGAAGGCATCGACAAGGGCATCGCCAATTCGATCCTGATCAAGATCAACCAGATCGGCACGCTGACCGAGACCTTCGCCGCGATCGAGATGGCCAAGCGCGCCGGCTACACCGCCGTGATCTCGCACCGCTCGGGCGAGACCGAGGACAGCACGATCGCCGACATCGCCGTGGGCACCAACGCCGGCCAGATCAAGACCGGCTCGCTGTCGCGCAGCGATCGCATGGCCAAGTACAACCAGCTGCTGCGCATCGAGGAAGACCTGGGCGACGTGGCGGTCTATCCGGGCCGCGCCGCGTTCTACAACCTGCGCTGATTCCCTGCCGCCGATGCCATGCGCTTGATCACCTTCGCGCTGGTCGCGTTGCTGGTCCTGGTCCACGCCGAGCTGTGGTTCGGCAAGGGCGGGGTCGGCCGGGTGGTCGGCCTGCAGGCGCAACTGCGCGAGCAGCAGGCGAAGAACGACGTGGCGCAGACGCGCAACGACCGGCTCTCGGCCGAGGTGCGCGACCTGAAGGAAGGCCTGGAGATGGTCGAGGAGAAGGCACGCTCCGAGCTCGGCATGCTCAAGCCCGACGAGATCTACGTGCAGTACGCGCCCCGGCGCTAGGCCCGCGCCCGACGCTCTTTCGCCCCGACGCGCCGCCCGAGCGCGTGCCTCGCGATGCTCACCTCGCTGATCGACTTCCTCAATGCGCCGGCCTTCGTGCTCGGCCCGCTGGCCGCCAGCCGGGCCGAGCTGGCCGGCGCGCTGCTGGGCATCTGGATGGTGTGGTGCAACCTGCGCGTCGACCCGCTGGCCTGGCCGCTGGCGATCACCAGCTCCGCGCTCTACGGCCTCGTGTTCTGGCAGGCCCGGCTGTACGGCGATGCCTCCTTGCAGTTGCTCTTCATCGCGGTGGCCTTCTGGGGCTGGTGGCAGTGGCTGCGCGGGACACAGGCCGACGGCAGCGCGCTCACGGTGCGCCACCTTGCGCCGCGCGGGCGCCTGAAGGCGCTGCTGGCCTTCGCGCTGCTGTGGCCCGCCACCGCCCTGCTGCTGCGCCACGGCACCGACACCGACGTGCCCTGGTGGGATGCCTTTCCCACCGCCGGCAGCGTCGTCGGCCAGGTGCTGCTGGGCCGCAAGCTGGTCGAGAACTGGCCGGTGTGGATCGCCGTGAACGCGGTCGGCGTGAGCCTGTTCGCCTACAAGGGGCTGTGGCTCACGGTCGGGCTCTACGCGCTGTTCGCGCTGCTGGCCGCGATCGGCTGGCGGGCCTGGGCACACAAGGCCACGGTGGCGAGCTCGGCATGAACCACCTTTCGAAGCGGCCGTCATGGGCCCGGTGATCGCCCTCGTCGGCGCCGAGAGCACCGGCAAGACCACGCTGGCGCATGCGCTGGCACTGGAACTCCGTTCGCTCGGCCGCCCGGCCACGCGGGTGGCCGAATACCTGCGCGAGTTCTGCGACGCGCACGGCCGCACGCCGCGGCCCGAGGAGCAGGCCGCGATCGCCGACGAGCAATGGCGCCGTATCGAGGCCGCCGCACAGGACGGCAGCACCGTGCTGGCCGACACCACGCCGCTGATGATCGCGGTCTACAGCGAGTTCGTTTTCGGCGACCGCAGCCTCTACCCCCTGGCGCTCGAGCGACAGCGCCACTGCACGCACACGCTGCTGACCGGGCTCGATCTCGCCTGGCAGCCCGACGGCCTGCAGCGCGACGGTGCCCAGGTGCGCGGCCCGGTCGACCGACTGGTCCGCGACGCGCTGGCCTCGGCGGCCCTGCCCTATTCGGTGGTCTATGGTGAAGGTCCGGCGCGCACCGCCGCCGCGGTGGCCGCGCTGCGCCCGCTGCTGGCCCTGCCCGCCTCGGCCACCCCCGCGCCGGACGGCGGCCCGCGGCTGCGCGGCCGTTGCCGCGAATGCCTGCAGCCCGCGTGTGAACATCTGTCGTCCGCCCTCGCGGCGAAGCCTGTCGTGCCATGAGCGAACCCGATTCTTCGTCCCCTCCGGCCCATCCGCCCCGGCCGATCCGCAGCTTCGTGCTGCGCGCCGGCCGCATGGGCAGCGGGCAGACACGCGCCCTCGCCGAACTCGGTCCGCGCTTCGTGCTGCCGTTCCGGCGCGAACCGCTCGATCCGCAGGCCGTGTTCGGCCGCCGCGCCCCGCTGGTGTTCGAGATCGGCTTCGGCATGGGCGACGCCACCGCGCAGATCGCCGCGGCGCTGCCCGGCACCGACTTCATCGGCTGCGAGGTGCACACCCCAGGCGTCGGCGCACTGCTGAAGCAGATCGGCGAGCGCGAGCTCACGAATCTGCGCATCGTGCAGCACGACGCGGTCGAGGTGCTCGAGCACATGATCGAAGCCGGCTCGCTGGCCGGCATCCACCTGTTCTTCCCCGACCCCTGGCACAAGAAGAAGCACCACAAGCGACGGCTGATCCAGCCGGACTTCGTGGCCAAGCTCGTCACGCGGCTCGCGCCCGGCGGCACCCTCCACTGCGCCACCGATTGGCAGCCCTATGCCGAACAGATGCTGGAGGTTCTGGGCGCCGAGCCGGCGCTGCGGAACAGCGCCGACGGCTACGCCCCCAAGCCCGGCTACCGGCCGCTCACGAAGTTCGAGCAGCGCGGCCTGAAGCTCGGCCACGGCGTCTGGGATCTGGTGTTCACGCGCCGCTAGCGCCGAGCCGGTCGAAGCGGGTAGACGGCCGCTGCGGCTCCAGCCTCATCGCGGTCTTCGGCCCGCCCCGCTGCGCCAACTGCGCCGGGATCTCCGAGCGGCCGATGCCGAGGTCCTTCAGTTCGTGCTCGGACATGCCCCGCAGCTCACGCGCCGCGGTGTGGCGTGCGCGCCGGGCCACCCACGCCGCGAGCATGCGGTGCAGCAGGGATCTTGGGGCAGCGGGTTCGATGTCGGGTGAAGTTGTCATGGCAGGCACTCCTGGTGGGAGTCGCCATCGTGCAAGCACGCGTGCTATCGTGGAAGTTGAGATTACTGAGACTTTCTATCAGCTCTTCTGATGCGTGAGCTCAACCTCGACCAGCTGCGCACCCTGGTGGCAATCGCCGACCTGGGCACGTTCTCGGCGGCCGCACGCGCGCTGCACCTGGCGCAACCCACGGTCAGCCTGCACGTCAGCGAGCTGGAGTCCCGGCTCGGAACGCCGCTGGTCGTGCGCGGCAGCCGGCGGGTCTCGCCCACCGCCGCCGGCGCCGCGCTGATCGATCGCGCGCGGCGCCTGTTGCGCGATGCCGACGAGGCGGTCGACACCGTGAAGCGCCATGCCAAGGGCCAGGCCGGGCGCGTGCGCCTGGGCACCTCGACCGGCGTGATCGTGCACCTGCTGCCCCGGGTGCTGAAGGCGCTGGAGCTGGCCCATGCCGGCATCGACGTGGAGGTCGCCATCCTCGGCTCGAACCACTGCATGGAGCGGCTCACCGCCGGCACGCTGGACATCGGCCTGGTCGCCCTGCCGCAGCCACCGGTGCGCGACCTGGTGGTGACGCATTGGCGCAACGACCCGATGATGGCCTTCGTGCCGCCGCGCTGGCAGGCACCGAAGGCGGCCACGCCGAAGTGGCTGGCCGCGCAGCCGCTGATCTTCAACGACGCGACGACGCGGATGTACCGGATGACGATGGAGTGGTTCGCCGCCGCCGGCCACGCGCCACGTGCACGCATCGAGCTCAACTACACCGAGGCGATCAAGAGCCTGGTGGCCGCCGGCTACGGCGCCGCGATCCTGCCGATGGAGAGCTCGGCGGTCGCGGTGGCCGCGGGCACCGATCCCTTGCAGCTGATCCCGCTGCGGCCGGCGCTGACCCGCAGCCTCGGCGTGGCGCACCGTGTGCCGTCGTCGCTGGACGGCGCAACGCGGATCGTGCTCGCCACGCTGGAGCGCTTCAGGCAGCGCTGAGCGCGGCCCTCTCTCAGTCCTTCCAGTCGACCCAGCCGCCCCAGGCGCTCAGCAGCACCAGGCCGCCGAAGGCGATGCGGTACCAGGCGAACACGGTGAAGTCGTGCGTCGACACGTAGCGGATCAGCCAGCGGATGCAGACCAGCGCGCTGAGGAAGGCGAACACCACGCCGACCGCGAACACCGGCAGGTCGTCCCAGCTCAGCAGGTCGCGCTGCTTGATCAGCGAGTAGGCGCCGGCGCCCATCAGCGTCGGGATGCCGAGGAAGAAGCTGAATTCGGTGGCCGCCTTGCGCGAAAAGCCGAACAGCATCGCGCCGATGATGGTGGCGCCCGAGCGGCTGGTGCCCGGGATCAGCGCCGCGCACTGGACCAGGCCGACCTTCAGCGCGTCGAGGGCGCTCATGTCGTCGATCGTCTCGACACGCGCCACGCGCCCGCCCTCGAGGTCGCGCCCGCCGAACAGCGCCCGGTGGCGGCGCTCGACCCACAGGATGATCAGGCCGCCGACCACGAAGGCCGTCGCCACCGGCACCGGATGGAACAGGTGCTCCTTGATCAGCCCCCCCAGCGCAAGGCCGAACACCACCGCCGGCACGAAGGCAATCAGCAGGTTGCGCACCAAGCGCTGCGCCACCGCCTGGTGCGTGATGCCGGCCACCGTGGCCCCCAGGCGCACCCGGTACTCCCAGATCACGGCGAACATCGCGCCGGTCTGGATCGCGATGTCGAACACCTTCACCATCTCGCCGGTGAAGTTGAGCAGCGACGCGGTCAGGATCAGGTGCCCGGTGCTCGAGATCGGCAGGAACTCGGTCAGTCCCTCGACGATGCCCATGATCGCGGCCTTGACGAGCAGCAGGATGTCCAAGAAAACGTCTCCGGTGCGGCAAAGCGATCGATGTTAGCCGCCGACCCTGCCGGGCTTCTGACCTCGGCGCCCCCGGTTCACGCGATTGCAGGGATGCGTGAAGGCTTCATCGATCTTTACCGGATCGCCACCGGCGAGGCACAGTCGCGGCGGCGCACACCGGCATCCTGGGCGCTGCGCTCAGGATCTGCAGCGCCTGGTTTGACCCTCCCCCCGGGCCGGCGCTACATTAATGACCGATCAGTCAGTAAAACCATGTCACGAGCCGCCGATCCCCTCCCCTCCACGCGCCAGCGGCGCAAGGAAGCACGCCCGCAGGAACTGCTCGACGCTGCGCTCGACCTGTTCGTCGAGAAGGGTTTCGCCGCGACGCGCTCGGAGGAGGTCGCCGCGCGTGCCGGCGTCTCCAAGGGCACGCTGTACCTGTACTACCCGAGCAAGGAAGAGCTGCTGAAGGCGGTGATCCGCGAGAACATCTCACAGGAGATCGCCGAGGGCGAGGACATCGTGCGCGGCTTCGACGGACCGACGGCCGAGCTGCTGGCCTACCTGATGGCCGAGTGGTGGCGCCGCATCGGCGAGACCCGCGCCTCGGGCATCTGCAAGCTCATCATCTCGGAGGTGCGCAACTTCCCCGACATCGCGCAGTTCTATCTCGACGAGGTGGTGCTGCCGGCCGAGCGCATGATCGGCGGCGTCGTGCAGCGCGGCATCGACCGCGGCGAGTTCCGGCCGGTGGCGGTCGACGACGTGGTGCATGCGCTGATGGCGCCGATGCTGTTCCTGATGCTGCACAAACACTCGATGGGCGCCTGCCCCAACCTCGGCCGGCGGCTCGACGCACCGCGTGTGATCGCGATGCAGATCGACCTCGTGCTCAACGGCCTCGTGCCGCGCACCGACCCACGCCGCAGCGAGCTGAAGGCCAAGGAATGAAGCGCAAGGCCGCGTGGTGGATCGGCGCCGCCATCGTCCTGCTGCTGGTGGGCGCGGCGCTGGGCCGCGGCCTGTTGGCGCGCAAGGCCGAGCAGGGCCGCATGCTGGCGCGGCCCGCCGACGTGGCCCTCGAGCTCGCGCCGCTGGACGTGGCCGTGGTGCGGCCGCGCGAGCTGCTGCGCACGCTCGAGATCACCGGTGCGATCAAGGCGGTGAACTCCGCGATCGTCAAGGCCAAGGTGGCGGGCGAGGTGCAGCAGCTCACGGTGCGCGAGGGTGACCGCGTCACGACGGGTCAGGTGCTGGGCCGCATCGACGCGACCGAGTACGCCTGGAAATTGCGCCAGGCGCAGGAGCAGTCAGCTCAGGCCGGCGCGCAGCTGGACATCGCCGAGCGCGCGCTGGAGAACAACCGGGCGCTGGTGAACCAGGGCTTCATCTCGAAGAACGCGCTCGACACGTCGGTGTCGAACGCGGCCGCGGCACGGGCCGCGCTGCAGTCGGCCCACGCCGCCGCGGAACTGGCGCGCAAGGCCCAGAACGACACGGTGCTGCGCGCGCCGATCACCGGCGATGTGTCTCAGCGAGCGGTGCAGCCCGGCGAGCGCGTGTCGGTCGATGCGAAGCTGATCGAGATCGTCGACCTGTCCCGGCTCGAGATCGAGGCGGCGGTCGCGCCCGAGGACGTGGGCGCAGTGCGCATCGGAGCGGCGGCGCGCCTGCAGGTCGACGGCATCGCGGCGCCCGTGCTGGCGCGCGTGGCCCGCATCAACCCGGCCGCCCAGGCGGGCACGCGCGCGGTGATGGTCTACCTCGCCGTCGAACCGCAGCCTGGTCTTCGCCAGGGCCTGTTCGCGAAGGGCCGCATCGAGCTGGAGCGCCGCACCGCGAGCAGTGTGCCGGCGGCTGCCGTGCGCATCGACCAGGCCCGTCCCTATGTGCTGGCCATCGAGGACGGATCGGTGGTGCAGCGCGGCGTCGAACTGGGCCTCCGGGGTGACGCCTCCGCGCGCGGCGACGAGGCCCTGGTCGAGGTGCGCTCCGGCATCGCCGACGGCAGCACCGTGCTGCGCGGCACGGTGGGGGCGGTGCGCGAGGGCGTCCGCGTGCGGCTGCCGGCGATCGGCGAGTCGGCCTCGCCGTCCACCGCATCGGCCTCGTCGGCCGCCACGGCCACGCGCTGAAGAAGCGCACGCCGGCGTCTGCAGCATGTGGTTCACCCGCGTCTCGATCGCCAACCCGGTGATGGCCACGATGGTGATGCTCGCCTTCGTGGTGCTGGGCCTGTTCAGCTACCAGCGGCTGTCGGTCGACCAGTTCCCCAACATCGACTTCCCGACCGTGGTGGTGCAGTTCGACTACCCCGGCGCCTCGCCCGAGATCGTCGAGAGCGAGGTGACGAAGAAGGTCGAGGAGGCGGTCAACACCGTCGCCGGCATCAACTCGCTGTACTCGCGCTCCTACGAGGGCAGCTCGGTCGTCATCATCGAGTTCAACCTCGACGTCGACGGCCGCAAGGCCGCCGAGGACGTGCGCGAGAAGGTGGCGCTGGTGCGCCCGCTGCTGCGCGACGAGGTCGAGGAGCCGCGCGTCTCGCGCTTCGACCCGGCCAGCCAGCCGGTCTTCAACGTCGCGGTCCTGTCCGACGACGGACGGCGCGGCACCCAAGAGCTCACCACCTGGGCCACCCAGGTGCTGCAGAAGCGGCTGGAGAACGTGCGCGGCGTCGGCGCGGTGTCGCTGATCGGCGGTCTGGAGCGCGAGATCAACATCTACCTGCGGCCCGCGGCGATGGAGGCACTGGGCGTCAGCGTGGAGCAGGTGCTGGCCGCGGTGAAGAGCGAGAACCAGGAACTGCCGATGGGCGCGATCCGTTCGCGCGAGCAGGAGCGCGTGGTCCAGATCAACGCGCGCATGAAGACGCCCGAGGACTTCAAGGACATCGTCGTCGCGCGCAAGGGCGCTGCCGGCAACAACCTGAGCGCGGGTGCGCCGATCCGGCTGTGGCAACTGGCCGACGTGGTGGACGGTCCGCAGGAGCTCGAGACGCTGGCGCTCTACAACGGCCAGCGCACGGTGCTGCTGTCGGTGCAGAAGTCGCAGGGCGAGAACACCATCGCCGTCGTCGACGGCCTCAAGCTCGCGCTGGAGAAGGCCAGCGACGTGACGCCGCCGGGCATCCGCACCGAGATCAACCGCGACAACTCGCGCTCGATCCGCGTGTCGGTAGCGAACGTCAAGCGCACGCTGATCGAGGGCGCGGCGCTGACGATCCTGATCGTGTTCCTGTTCCTGAACTCCTGGCGCTCCACCGTCATCACCGGCCTGACGCTGCCGATCGCGCTGATCGGCACCTTCCTGTTCATGTACGCGTTCGGCTTCACCATCAACACCATCACGATGATGGCGCTGAGCCTGTGCGTGGGCCTGCTGATCGACGATGCGATCGTGGTGCGCGAGAACATCGTGCGCCACGTGCAGATGGGCAAGAGCCCGCACCAGGCCGCGCTCGACGGCACCCAGGAGATCGGCCTCGCGGTGCTGGCCACCACGCTGAGCATCGTCGCGGTGTTCCTGCCGATCGGCTTCATGGGCGGCATCGTCGGCAAGTTCTTCCACGAGTTCGGGCTCACCATCGTCGCGGCGGTCCTGATCTCGATGTTCGTGAGCTTCACGCTGGACCCCATGCTGTCGAGCATGTGGAACGACCCGCAAGCACATGGCGCCCACAGCGGTCCGCCGCTCACGCTGTACGACCGGACCATCGGGCGCGTCACCGGCGCCTTCGACCGCTTCACAGGTTGGCTGTCGGACGGCTACCAACGCATCCTGCGCTGGTCGCTCGCTCACCGGCTCGCGACGCTGGGCGTGGCAGCCGCCACCTTCGCGGGCAGCTTCTTCGTCATCCCGATGCTCGGCGCCGAGTTCGTGCCCAAGGCCGACTTCTCCGAGACCCAGCTCAACTTCTACACGCCGGTCGGCTCCTCGCTCGAGCTCACCGAGCAGCGCGCGAAGCAGATCGACCAGGTGCTGCGCGAGATGCCCGAGGTGCGCTACACCGTCACCACCATCAACAGCGGGCAGGCACTCGGCAAGATCTACGGCGCCGTCTACGTGCGACTGGTCGACCGCAAGGACCGCGAGCGCGACGTGGCGCAACTGGCCGTGCCGCTGCGCGAGCGCCTCGCCGGCATCCCCGGCATCACCGTCACCAACATCGGCCAGACCGACCTCGGCGGCGGCAAGAGCCTGCAGTTCTCGATCCAGGGGCCGGACCTGATCGAATTGGCGCGGCTGTCCGGGCTGATCACCGCGAAGCTGCGCGAGATCCCCGGCCTGGTCGACCTCGACAGCACGCTCAAGCCCGACAAGCCCACAGTGTCGATCGAGGTGAAGCGCGATGCTGCGGCCGACGCCGGGCTCAACGTCGACGCGCTGGCCAGCAGCCTGCGCACGCTGGTGGCGGGCACCACGGTCGGCAACTGGCGCGCGCCCGACGGCGAGAACTACGACGTGAACGTGCGCCTCGCCCCCGAGAGCCGCCACTCGCTGGCCGACCTGGCGCGACTGCCGCTCAACATCACGGCAGCCGGAGATGGCACGCCGCGCATCGTGCGGCTGTCGCAGGTGGCCGAGGTGAGCCCGTCGACCGGGCCGAACCAGATCAACCGCCGCGACCTCAACCGCGAGATCAACCTCGACGCCAACGCCTTCGGCCGCAGTTCGGGCGACGTGTCGGCCGACATCCGCAAGGTGCTCGACGGCGTGGCGTGGCCGCCCGGCTACCGCTACAGCTTCGGCGGCTCGACCAAGAACATGCAGGAGTCGTTCAACTACGCGATCGGCGCGCTGGCGCTGGCGGTCGTCTTCATCTACATGATCCTCGCCAGCCAGTTCAAGAGCTTCCTGCAGCCGCTGGCGCTGATGAGCTCGCTCCCGCTCACGCTGATCGGCGTGGTGCTGGCGCTGCTGGCGTTCCGTTCGACGCTCAACATGTTCAGCATCATCGGCATCGTGATGCTGATGGGCCTGGTGACCAAGAACGCGATCCTGCTGGTCGACTTCGCGATCCGCTCGCGCGAGGGAACGCACGGGGCCGCCGGGGAACACGCGCCGATGAGCCGCGAGAACGCCCTGCTGCACGCCGCACAGGTGCGCCTGCGGCCGATCCTGATGACGACGCTGGCGATGATCTTCGGCATGGTGCCGCTGGCCTTCGCGCTCAGCGAGGGCTCGGAGCAGCGCGCGCCGATGGGCCAGGCCGTGATCGGCGGCGTGATCACCTCGTCGCTGCTGACGCTGGTGGTGGTGCCGGTGATCTACTGCTACCTTGACGACCTGGCCGACTGGGCGCGGCGCCGCTGGCGCCCGCACCGGCCGGCGCCCGGTGGCACCGCGCAGCCGGACGCGCTGTCGTGAGACCGATGCCACCCCCGAAATAGAATTCGCCGCCCTGCAAACCCCCTTCCGCGAGAGCCTCATGAACATCGAACAAGCCCGCTTCAACATGATCGAACAGCAGATCCGCCCCTGGGACGTGCTGGACTCCTCCGTGCTGTCGCTGCTGGCCGTGGTGCGCCGCGAGGAGTTCGTGCCGCCGGCCTACCGCGCCCTGGCCTTCAACGACATGGAACTGCCACTGGCCGAGGGCCAGTTCATGCTCTCGCCCAAGGTCGAGGCCCGTCTGCTGCAGGAGCTGGCGGTGCACAAGCACGAGCGCGTGCTCGAGGTCGGCACCGGCTCGGGCTTCATGGCTGCGCTGCTCGGCCACAAGGCTCGCGAAGTGATCAGCCTCGAGGTCCGCGCCGCGCTGGCGCTGCAGGCCCGCATCAACCTGCAGCGCGCGGCGGTCGTCAATGTCGACGTGCGCCAGGCCGATGGCTCGCACGGCCTGGCGGCCGAAGGCCCGTTCGACGTGATCGCGCTGTCCGGCTCGGTCGCCGAGATCCCCCAGGGCCTGCTCGACCAGCTCAAGGTCGGCGGGCGGCTGGCCGCCGTCGTCGGCCAGGAGCCGGTGATGCGCGCGGTGCTCGTCACCCGCACCGAGGGCGGCGGCTTCCACAGCGTGGAGCTGTTCGACACCGTCGCACCGCGACTCGACGGCTTCGGCGAGCCCTCGAAGTTCAGCTTCTGAACCCGCCGCACGCCGGCTCGCCGATCCCGATATCGGCGGCCCGTGCGGCCCCTTGCAGAAAGGTCTCCATGCCCCAGCGTTCCCCGCTTTGCCCGACCCCGCCGCGGCGGCGGCACCGCCTGGCTCGCGCGCTGGCGGTCTGCCTCGTGTTCGGCGCTGCCGCCGCCACGGCCCAGGCACAGAGCCTGCAGTCGCTGTACGACGCCGCGCGCGGCTACGACGCCACCTACCTGGCGGCCCGTGCGCTGGCCGATTCGGCGCAATACCGCTACGAGCAGGTGAAGGCGCTCAACCGCCCGAGCGTGGGCCTGACGGCGAGCACCACCCGCACCGAGACCGACACCGCGGCGGGCAGCGCCGGCGGCACCAGCACGGGCGCGCAGATCTCGGCGCTGCAACCGCTGTTCAACCGCAGCAACAGCACCACGATCGACCAGGCCGAGAAGAGCTATGCAGTCTCGATGGCCGACCTCGAGACCGCCGAGCAGGACTTGGTGGTGCGCCTGAGCCAGGCCTACTTCGACGTGCTAGGGGCGCAGGACACGCTGGCCGCAACACGCGCCAACAAGACCGCCATCGCAGAACAGCTCGCGTCGGCCAAGCGCAACTTCGAGGTCGGCACGGCCACCATCACCGACACGCGCGAATCGCAGGCGCGCTACGACCTCGCCACCGCGCAGGAGATCGCCGCCGAGAACGACCTGCGCACCAAGCGCATCGCGCTCGACCAGCTGGTGGGCAGCACCGACGTGGCGCCGCGCACCTTGCTGCTGCCGGTGGAGCTGCCGGCGGTGGATCCGGCGAACGTGGAGGAGTGGGTCACGATGGCGAGCCAGTCGCCCACCGTGCGCAAGGCCCAGCTCGCCTACGACGTGGCCCAGCTCGAGACCGAGAAGGCCCGCGCCGGCCACCTGCCGACGGTCGACCTGGTGGGCGGCGTCGGCCGCAACCGCAACACCGGCCGGACCACCGGCAGCGGTCTGAGCGGCAACACCACCAGCGCGCAGATCGGCGTGGAACTGAACCTGCCGCTGTTCGCCGGCTACTCGATCCAGAACCGCGTGAAGGAGACGCTGTCGCTGGAGGAGAAGTCGCGCAACGATCTGGAGTTCGCGCGCCGCAGCGTCACGCAGGGCACGCGCCAGGCCTACTTCACCGTGCAGTCGGGTCTGGCCACGGTGAAGGCGCTGGAGGCCGCCGAGGCCTCGAACCAGCTCGCGCTCGAAGCCACCCAGCTCGGCTACAAGGTCGGCGTGCGCGTCAACCTCGATGTGCTGAACGCCCAGACCCAGCTCTACACGACCCAGCGCGATCTGGCGCGCGCACGCTACGACGTGGTGCTGGGCAACCTGCGCCTGCGCCAAGCGGCCGGCACGCTGAAGCCCGAGTTCGTCAGCGCCGTCAACCGCCTGCTCGCGCCCTGAGCCGCCGCGGCGTCCCTGCACGAGCACGCCCAGCGGCACCGACACCATGATGCCACCGCTGCGCCCCGACCCTGTGATCGCGCGCACCCGCACCTGGCTGCAGCGTGCGGTGATCGGGCTGAACCTCTGTCCGTTCGCGAAGGCCGTCGAGGCCAAGGGGCAGGTGCGCTACGTGGTCAGCGACGCCACCGACCCCGAGCGCCTGCTCGACGACCTGTGCCGCGAACTCGACCTGCTGGCCGAGGCCGACGCTGCGACGGTCGACACCACGCTGCTGATCCACCCGCAGGTGCTGGTCGATTTTCTCGACTACAACGACTTCCTCGATCGGGCCGATGCCGCGATCGAGCGCCTGGGTCATGCGGGCGTGCTGCAGGTGGCGAGCTTCCACCCGGACTACCAGTTCGCCGGCACGGCGCCCGACGATGTCGAGAACGCCAGCAACCGCTCGCCCTACCCCACGCTGCACCTGCTGCGCGAGGCCAGCATCGACCGCGCCGTGGCGGCCTTCCCCGAGGCGGAGTCGATCTACGAGGCCAACATCCTCACGCTGCGCCGACTGGGCCACGACGGATGGGCGGCGCTGCAGGCCGAGATCGACCGCGACGCGATGGCCCCACGCTGAAGGGCACGCCGTGCCCTCGCTCCCCTACCTGGCCCACTACCCCGAGGCGCTGCAGGCCCAGGTGCGAACGGCGCTCGCTCGAGGTGGCCTGGCCGACGGACTGCGCGCGCGCTACCCGGAGGTTCACGAGGTCCGCACCGACCGCGCGCTGTACGAATACGTCACCGGTCTCAAGTCCCGCTTCCTGCGCCAGGCCGAGCCGCTGAGCAAGGTGGCCTACGACCAGCGCCTGCACGTGATCCGCAATGCGCTGGGCACGCACACCGCGGTGTCGCGTGTGCAAGGCAGCCGGCTGAAGGCCAAGCGCGAGATCCGGGTGGCCAGCCTGTTCAAGGAAGCGCCGGCCGCCTTCCTGAAGATGATCGTCGTGCACGAGCTCGCGCACCTGAAGGAGCGCGAGCACGGCAAGGCCTTCTATGCCCTGTGCACGCACATGGCGCCGGACTACCACCAGCTGGAGTTCGATCTGCGGGTGTGGCTGACGGTTGCCGAGCTGCCGCAGCCGGACCGGATCGTCTAGAACCTAGACGATGGCAAAGCCCCGGTAACGTTCCGCCGCGACCTCGGCGCACAGCTTGCGGTACGCGCCGAATCCGCCGATGTAGGGCATGAACACCCGACGCTTGCCCGGGATGTTGGCGCCCATGTACCAGGAGTCGGCGCGCGGCAGCAGTGTCTTGTCGGCCAGCTCGTTGACGTGCTCGACCCAGGCCTCTTCGGCGTCCCGGGTCGGCTCGATGGTGGCCGCCTTGTGCGCGCGCAGGTAAGCGATGCAGTCGGCGATCCACTCGACATGCTGCTCGATCGAGGTCGGCATGTTGCCGAGCACCGAAGGGCTGCCGGGTCCGGTGATCATGAACAGGTTGGGGAAGTCCGCCGTCGAGACGCCGAGGTAGGTGCGCGGCCCGGCCGCCCACTTCTCGCCGAGCGTCACGCCATCGCGGCCCCGGATGCCCAGCCGGGTCAGCGGGCCGGTCAGCGCGTCGAAGCCGGTGGCGAAAACGATGATGTCCAGCGGGTAGGTCTTGTCGGCCGTGCGGAGGCCTTCGGGCACGATCTCCTGGATCGGCGATTCGCGCAGGTCGACCAACTCGACGTTGTCGCGGTTGTAGGTCTCGAAGTAACCCGCGTCCAGCGGCAGCCGCTTGGTCGCGATCGGGTAGCCCTGCGGGATCAGCTTGCGCGCCACCGCGGGGTCACGCACGGCCTCGCGGATCTTCCGCCGCACGAACTCCGCCGCCGTCGCGTTGGCGTCCTCGTTGACCAGCAGGTCCTTGTAGCTGCCGAACATCCACTCGAAGCCGCCCTTCTGCCAGAGCGCCTCGTACTGGCGCTCGCGCTGTGCATCGTCGACGTCGAAGGCGCCCTGGTTGCTGAACTCGTACGGTTGCCCGATCGAGCTCCACTTGCAGGTCTCGCGGATCTGCTTGATGTCGCGCCGGAGCCGGGCCTGCTCCTCCGGACCGAGGTCGCGATTGCCGTTCGGCACGCTGAACTGCGGCGTACGCTGGAACACCGTCAGGTGGGCGGCCTGTCTGGCAATGATGGGGATGGCCTGGATCGCGCTCGACCCGGTGCCGATCACGCCGACGCGCTTGCCCGTGAAGTCCACGCCCTCGTGGGGCCAGGCGCCGGTGTGGTGCTGCTCGCCCTGGAACCGGTCCTTGCCGGGGATCGCAGGCACCTGGGCCGAGGACAGACAGCCGACCGCCGTGATCAGGTAGCGGGCCTCGACCCGCTCGCCGGTCTCGGTCTCGACCGTCCAGAGCGCGCGCTGCTCGTCGTAGGCGGCGCCCGTCACCGCGGTGTCGAAATCGAAGGCCGGCTTCAGATCGAGCTTGTCGGCCACGTACTCCAGGTAGCGCAGGATCTCCGCCTGACCGGGGAAGCGACGGCTCCACTGCCATCCCTGCACGAGTTCGTCGGAGAAGGAGTACGAGTAGACCCACGACTCGGAGTCCGAACCGGCCCCCGGATAGCGGTTCCAGTACCAGGTGCCGCCGACCCCGCCACCCCGCTCGAAGGCCCGCAGCGACAGCCCCATCTCGCGCAGTCGGTGCACCATGTAGAGACCGGCGAAACCGGCGCCGATGACCACCGCATCGACCTGGGCGGCCTTGCCACCGACCTTCTCGTTCACCGACATGGCAGGCTCCTTCGGCGTCGCGCCGTCCGTCTCTTCGTCTCGGTCGATCAGTCGATCAATCTCAGGGCCCGGGCCGCGTTGATGGCTTGGAGCCGGTTGCCGACGCCGAGCTTGGAGTAGATGTTCTTTAAGTGAAACTTGACCGTGTTCTCCGAGACGAACAGGCGGCCGGCAATTTCGCGGTTGGAGATGCCGTTGAAGAGCGACTTCAGCATCTCCTTCTCGCGACACGACAGCGGTTCGACATGGAAAGCGTCGTTCAGGCCGGGACGCTCCATCATCTCGACGCGCTGGCGCATCGGTAGCTCGCGGAACTGGAGAAGATGATCCATCGGTCGATGCTTCACGGGAGGTTGGCAAGGAGCGGGGCGCGCTGCCATTGCAGCAGCAGCACCCCGAGCGGCGTATGCCTCGCGCGCCTGCCACGAACTCCGCGATCGCAGCCGGAGAATCCGTCTGAAGACGTGTGCAGGGCAGGCGTCGGCACAGCATGTACCTTAAAGTTCGTGGCCCACCCCACCCAAGCGAGTAGTTTCCCTAGGCGGTTTTGTACCGCGCCAGAACAGATGGCCAGTCGCGGCCAGGACGCCGGCGGTCTCGCTTCAGCGGGCCCTCGCGCGCTAGGTGACCGTTCGCCGCAGCGCCTCGAAGAACAGCTCCGACTGCAGCCGCTCTCCCAGCGACTGCTGCGCCACGTGCTCGGCGATGGCCGGCGCCACCGGTGCGAGCGGCCGGCCGGTCGATCCGGCCAGCACCTGCGCGGCACAGGCACGCTCCAGGTAGTAGAGATCGTCATACGCGTGCGCCATCGACGCGCCGCAGACCACCACACCGTGGTTGCCGAGAAACACCACGTCGGCCCCCTGCATGGCGCGCGCGATGCGTTCGCCCTCCGACGCATCGAGCGCAAGGCCGTTGTACTGCGCGTCGATGGCCACGCGGCCGTGAAAGCGCATCGCGTTCTGCGACAGCGTGGTGTCGAGCGCCCGATCGACGGTGAGCGTGAGCGCGGTCGCGTACGGCATGTGGGTGTGCAGCACGCAGGCCTGGCCGGCGATGCGGTGGATGGCCGCATGGATGAACATCGCCGTGGGCTCGACCTCGTGGCGACCCGCCAGCGGGGCGCCACGCGCGTCGATCATGACGATGTCGTCGGTGCCGATCTCGCTCCACAGCAGGCCGCGCGGGTTCAGCAGGAAGCGGCCGGAGCCGTCGGGAAGTTCGACGCTGAAATGGTTGCACACGCCTTCGGCCAGGCCGTGGAGGGCGGCAGCTCGCAGCGCCAGCGCCAGGTCGGCCCGCAGCCGCGTCACGGCGGAGGAGTGAAAGTCTGCGTGCTGCTGCGGGTCGGTGCGGCTCATGCGGACCAGTCTATCGGCTCGCCGGCGCCACGCCATCGTCCCGTGCTGGCCTGCAACTTGCACGAGCCCTGCACACCCTTCAGGACGCGCCATGTCTGCCACCTTCATCAAGGCCGCCGAAGTCTGGGTCCCCAGCGCCGACGGCACGCTGCTCGAGTTCGGCTGCGGTGGCTTCGGCCCGGCGCGGAGCTTCGCGACGATCAGCCGCTCCATGTGCTTCGGCCGTGGCGAGGGACTGCCCGGCCGCGCCTGGGAGGAAGGCCGCCCCGTCCTGCTGCGCCAGTTCGAGGGCACGATCTTCCAGCGCACCGCCGCGGCCCGCACCGCCGGCATGGACTGCGCGATCGCGCTGCCGATGTACCTGCACGACCGCCTCACGGCCGTCCTGGTGGTGTTCTGCGGCCACGTGCCCGGGCAGGCCGGAGCGCTGGAGCTCTGGCACCACGACCCGCGCATCACCACCGACATGACGCTCGTCGACGGCGCCTACGGCCCCGGCGCGCAGGCCTTCGAGGCGATCTCCCAGGAGACCTACCTGCCGCGCGGCGTGGGCTTGCCGGGCCTGGCGTGGCAGCGCGGCGAGGCGGTGTTCGTGGAGGACCTGCCGGCCGCGCCCGGCCGCTTCCTGCGCAACGAGGAGGCCGCGGTCGCGGGCCTGCTGCGCGGCCTGGCGATCCCCGTGGGCTCGCAGCTCGCCGACCGGCACGTGGTGGCCTTCCTGGCGAGCGCGCGGCTGCCGCTGGCGCACCGCATCGAGCGCTGGGTGCCCGACGCGGCCCAGGCCGAGCTGCGGCGGGTCGAGGCCTTCAGCGAACTGCATGGTGGCCGCTCGTCGGGCAGCGCCCAGCTGCCGCTGGCGTCGGCCGGCAGCTCGCTCGTCAAGGCCTTGCAGCGCGGCATGCCGGTCATCAACGATTTCCCGGCCGACGAGCCGGGCTCGCCCGCTGCCGCCGCGGTGGGCATCGGCGCGACGGCGCTCGTGGCGATCCCGGTGGTGTGGGAGAACGCCGTGGTCGAGGTGGTCGCGCTCTACCTGTAGCCACGCCGCCGCCCGGGCCCATCGGGACGCGGCGCAGAATGCCGCGATGAAACCACCCAAGCGCCTGCAGTCCCTGATCGAGGAAGGCCTGATCGACAGCGTGGTACGCCAGCTGATGAGCGGCAAGGAAGCCATGGTCTACGTGGTGCGCTGCGGCGACGAGACACGCTGCGCCAAGGTCTACAAGGAGGCCACGCAGCGCAGTTTCCGCCAGGCGGTCGACTACACCGAGAACCGCAAGGTCAAGAACACCCGCCAGGCCCGCGCCATGGCCAAGGGCACGCGCTACGGCCGCCAGGCCCAGGAAGCGGCGTGGCAGAGCGCCGAGGTCGACGCGCTCTACCGGCTGGCCGCCGCCGGCGTGCGTGTGCCGCGGCCCCACAACTTCCACGACGGCGTGCTGCTGATGGAGCTGGTGACCGACGCTCATGGCGACGCGGCCCCACGGCTCAACGACGTGGCCTTCACGCCGGAGGAGGCCCGCGGCCACCATGCCGCGCTGCTGGCCGAGGTGGTGCGCATGCTGTGCGCCGGCGTCGTGCACGGCGACCTGTCGGAGTTCAACATCCTGCTGGCCGCCGACGGCCCGGTGATCATCGACCTGCCCCAGGCGGTGGATGCCGCCGGCAACAACCACGCGAGCCGCATGCTGCTGCGCGACGTGGGCAACCTGAGCGGCTACTTCGGCCGCTACGCGCCCGAGTTGCTGCCCACCGACTTCGGCCCCGAGATCTGGGACCTCTACCAGCGCGGCATGCTGCATCCCGACGTGGTGCTCACCGGCCGCTTCGACCGCAGCACCGCGGCCGTGGACCTGGGCAGCGTGCTGCGCGAGATCGACGATGCGCGCGCCGAGGAGGCGGCCCGCCGGTTGCGGCTGCAGACGGTGTCCTGAACGCGCGGGGGTCGGCTCTGGCTCAGGACCACATCCACCAGGCCCACCACAACAGCAGCGCGATGAACACCGCTCGCAGCGGGTTGGTGCGCCAGGTGGACCAGGACAGCAGCTCGTCGTCGTCCTCGTCGTCGCCATGCCGGCCCGCGGTGTCGGCGCGCATGCGCAGGATCCACTCTCGCTGCCGGGGCAGGTCGGCCGACAAGGCCGCCATGCGGCGCGCCACCGTGTGCGGCGCCGGCTTTTCGGCATGCGCCTGCAGCAAGGGTGCGAGCACCTGCACCTGACGGTGCGCATCGGCCAGGCGGCTCACCGCCAGCGTGGCGCCGCACTGCGCGCACTGCATCGCCTGCCCGGGCGGCAGCGCCGCGCCGCAGGCCCCGCACTGCAGCGCCCCGCGGTGGGCTGCGGTGGCGTGCACCGGGTGGTCTTCGGTGGCGCCCTCCGGGTCCAGCGCACGCGCCAGCCGGGCGACGTCGAGCAGGCTCGGCACCGAGCGGCAGTGGCCGCACTGCGCGTCGCCGGCCGCGATCGGGGCGCCGCAGTTCACGCAGTCGATGCGGCCGTCGCGCCGGATCAGCGCGGCCCGGTCGGCCGACGACATCGGCCGCACCAGGCCTTTCTCGAACAGGAACTCCGCGAACGACTGGTAGGCACCGTGCCGCGCCGGGCATTCGAGCTGCAGCGAGCGGCCCCAGCGCGAACGGTTGTGCACGGTCTTCAGGCCGCTGCGGCAGCGCGGACAGGCGGCCTGTTCACGCAGCGGCTGGTGCGCCAGCGCCTGGGCCTGCGCCATGTGGCCGATCAGTTCCAGGATCGCCGGTCCGTTGAGGCGCGCCGACTCGATGACATCGAACCACACCAGATGGCAGGGCGCGCAGAGGTCGACCTCCACCGCCTGCCCGTAATGCCCGCGCAGCGCCAGCGCCTGCATCGGCCCCTGGCAGTTGCCGCAGACCAGCGGTCGCGACTCGGCAGGGGGCGCCGGAATCGATGGGGTGGCGGCCGGCACGACAGGGCTAGTAGGTGATCTCGTAGCGGTAGCCCTTGAAGCGCAGCACCGCGGCCTTGAGCTTGATCTGCTCGAGCACGAGCTCGGGACCGAGCTTGTCCTTCTCGTGGAAGATCTGGCCGTTGATGATGAGGAAGCGGTTGGCCGCCTCCGCGGAATAGATCGACCCGCCCACCGCGATGGCCGGCAGCTGGCGGCGGATGTCGTCGGGCAGTTCGGCGAGGGTGTGGACGCGGCCCTCCGCCGCCGCGGGGGCGGGCGGCTTCTCGGTCGGCGCCACCGTGGACGCAGGCGCCTGCACGGCGGGCGCAGGCTTGCGGACCTCGGCCACGGGCTTCGGTGGGTCGGCCAAGGGCGCAGGCGCCGGCACGGCACGGCGCGTCGAGGCCGGCGCATCGCGCAGCACCGGCGCGGGCGGGGCCGGCGGCGCGATCGCGAAGGCCGGGGCCTCGGCGCGCGGCGGCGGGGCCGGAACCGGCACCGTCGGTGCTGGCGGCGCCGCTGCCGGCGGTGGCGGCGCCGGGACGGGCGCCGCAGCGGGCACTGAGCTCACGGGAGCCGCCGCCACGGATGGTCCAGCGGTCTCGGCCGGTGGTGGCGGCAGCGCCGCGGCCTCCGGCGGCGTGTCGCGACCGAACAGCAGCCACAACAGCGGGCCGATCAGGCCGACCGAGGCGCCGACGACGATCCACAGCCAGGGCACGGAACGCTGCGGCGACGCGGCCGCCATCGCGGCCGAGTCGGGCGGCACCGGCTGCGCATGCAGATCGGGCAGCGCGCCGCGCTCGCGATCGCGCTCGGCGTCGGCCTTGCGGAGGGCTTCGAGGATGTAGGACATCGGTGCGTCACTCGGTCTGCAGGCGGGGCTCGTCCACGCCGGTGGCGCGGTTGAGCTGCATCAGCGTGATCGGCCCGGCCAGGCCGTCCGGCGCCAGGCCCTGGGTGGCCTGGAAAGCGGCGATGCGCGGCTTGAGCGCCGCCACCGACGCCTCGCCCGGCGAGGCTTCGCCGGCCGCGGTGGCCAGCCGCGCGGCCAGCCAGTCGGCGGGCACGGCTGCCTTGCCGGCTGCGGCGACGGTGTAGCCCGGCGGCACGCGCCACAGCGTCATGAAATCGCCACGCCACAGTCGCGTGAAGGAACCGAGCGTGATGGTCTGCGCGACGCCACCCATGCGCAGCGTCGCGCTCTGCGCCGTGAGGCCGGTGAGCTGCGCATAGACCGGCTGCCCGGACGCGTCGCTCAGGCTCACGATGCCGGGCCGGCCGAGCAGCCGCACCAGTGCGAGGTTGCTGCGCCCCGCGTGGCAGTGCACCTGCTGCGCCGGCGCGAGCAGGCAGGGGTCGCCGTCGTCGGCCAGGTTCAGCTTCCAGGCCGGCGCCAGCTCGCGCAGCGCCTCGTTCGGATCGCGCACCAGGGTCTTGAACTGCACCGGCAGCTCGGCAGCGGCCAGCGCCTGCGGCGCCGGCGTCGCTGCCAAGGCCACCGAGGCCGCGGAGGCCGGCGGTGGTGCCGCCGCAGCGGCGGAGGCAGCCACGGCCTGCGGCGGCTTCGCCGATGCCGCGACCGCCGGCGCGGACGCCGCCGTCGTGCTCGCAGCGGCGCGCCCCGGCGACCCCAGACCGCCGCCGAGCATCCAGCTGCCCGCCGCGAACAGCGCGGCGCCGCCGACCAGGCCCAGCCCCAGCACCGCCGGACGCCGCTGCAGCCAGCCGCGCGGGTTCATCGGCGACGGCGTCTCGAACACCTCGCGCGCGGCCTTGTCGACGATCTCGCGCCGCACCCGGTGCGCGCCGATCGAATAGGCGCCCAGCAGCGCCCGGTCGCACAGCAGGTTGATGCGGCGCGGCACGCCGCGAGACAGCTGGTGGATGCGCTGCACCGACTCGCGATCGAAGGGCAGCGCGCGGTTCAGGCCTGAAATGGTGAGCCGGTGCCGGATGTACTGCAGCGTCTCGGTCTCCGTCAGCGCCTCGAGGTGGTAGCGCGCGATCACGCGCTGCGCCAGTTGCTCCAGTTCGGGCCGCGCCAGCATCTGGCGCAGCTCGGGCTGGCCGATCAGCACGATCTGCAGCAGCTTGCGCTCGTTGGTCTCCAGGTTGGTCAGCAGGCGCAGCTGCTCCAGCACGTCGGCCGACAGGTTCTGCGCCTCGTCGATGATCAGCACATTGCTCTGGCCGACCGCATGGGTCTGCAGCAGGAAGCGGTTGAGCGGGTCGAGGTAGTCCTTCACCGTGGCGGCACCCGGGCCCGGGTGCGCGTAGGGAATGCCGAACTCGTCGCACACCGACTTCAGCAGCTCCTCGACGGTGAGCTTGGGGTTGAAGATGTAGGCGACGTTGCAGCGCTTGGGCACCTGCTCCAGCAGCAGGCGGCACACCGTGGTCTTGCCGGCCCCGATCTCGCCGGTCAGCAGCACGAAGCCGCCGCCGCCGCGCACGCCGTAGAGCAGGTGCGCCAGCGCCTCCCGGTGCCGCTCGCTCATGAAGAGGAAGCGCGGGTCGGGCGCGATCGAGAAAGGCTCCTGGCTCAGGCCGAAGAATTGCGCGTACATGGTGCAGAGGATACTTTCCGGCGGAGCCGCGGCCTCACGGGGCCGCTCCGCTCGAGGCAGCGGCTCATGCCCCCAGGCGCCGCAACGTCTCGTCGGCCAGTGCCAGGCTGGCCGTCAGGCCGGGCGATTCGATGCCCAGCAGGTTCACCAGCCCCTCGATGCCATGCCCGTCCGGGCCGTCGATGCGGAAGTCGGCCGCCGGCTCGCCAGGCCCCGACAGCTTGGGGCGCACGCCGCTGTAGGCCGGCTGCAGGGCGCCGTCGGGCAGCGCCGGCCAGTAGCGGCGGATCTCAGCGTAGAAGCGCTCGGCGCGCCGGGCCTCGACGCGGTAGTCGAGCGTGCCGTCGCCGCCATCGGCGGCGGTGTCGGGCTCCACCCACTCCACGTCGGGCCCGAAGCGTGCCTGGCCGCCGAGATCGAGCGTCAGGTGCACGCCCAGGCCGGCCGCCTCCGGCAACGGGTAGACGAGGCGCGAGAACGGCGCGCGACCCGGCAAGGCGAAGTAGCTGCCCTTCGCGAACCGGGCTTGCGGCTGGAAGGCCGGCGCCAGGCCCTCGGTGCGCCGCGCGAGCGCCGGTGCCCACAGCCCGGCGGCATTGACGACGATGCGCGCCCCCAGCGTCATGCCGGCGGCGTGCACGCGGTGCGGCCGCCCGAGCTCGATGCGCTCGACACGCGAGACCAGCGCCACCGCGCCGCCGGCCGACTCCAGGTCGCCCTGCAGCGCGAGCATCAGGCCATGGCTGTCGACGATGCCGGTCGACGGCGACAGCAGCGCCTCGCTGCAGGCGAGCGCGGGTTCGAGCGCACGCGCCGCGTCGGCCGTCAACGGCTGCAGGTCGTCGACGCCGTTGTCGGCGGCCCGCGCTCGCAACGCCTGCAGCGCCGGATGCTGCGACGCCCGGGTGGCGACGATCAGCTTGCCGCAGCGGCGGTGCGCGATGCCGCGTTGGGCGCAGTAGGCATAGAGCGCCGCCTTGCCGGCCACGCACAGCCGCGCCTTCAGCGAACCGGTGGGGTAGTAGAGGCCGGCGTGGATGACCTCGCTGTTGCGGGCGCTGGTGACGGTGCCGATCGCGGTCTCGGATTCGAGCACCACGGTCTCGAGACCCCGCAGCGCCAGCGCGCGACCGACCGCCAGCCCCACGACCCCGGCCCCGACAACCACCGCATCGACCTGATCCATCCGCGCGCCCTCCCCGCCCGCCGGGCGTCCCGGCCTGCGATGCTACGGCCGGCCGCGCCGGGGCGTGGCGACTCAGCGCCGGGTCGTCTTCTTGGCCGAGCCGAGGCGGCGCGCGTTGGCGGTCGCGGTGCGGTGCACCGGCGCGAGCGCGCTGTGGGTCACGCGCGCCGCGGCATCGGACGCACGCTGCAGCGTCGGTGCGCGCCGCATCACCGTGCTGACCAGCGTCTTGTGGCGGCGCATCGCCTGGGCCGGCGTGCGGCTGCCGGCCAGCGCGAAGGCGTTGTTCATGATCGCCAACCAGCCCTGCAGGGCCTGGCTGTTGAGCGTCTGCACCGCCGGGGTCCAGGCGCGACCCAAGGCGGCAGCGGATTGCGAGAAGGCGTCCAGCTTCTCGCTGCCCATCAGCGCGAACTCGCGCTGGTCGGCGGCCGATGGCAGCGGCCCGGCCGACGCCATGCGGGCGCTGCGGGTGGCGATGACCTGGGACGACGCCAGCAGCATCTCCTGCGTCTTGCTCGCGACACCCAGCCACAGACCGATCGGGAAGAACATCGAAGCAGGAAGGTCGGTGGATTTCATGAAGGCTCTCGGGTCCAAAGGTTCAGGTATGAGGGCGCCGGGTGACGCAGGGCTTACATCGAGTCCCGAATTGCCCTCACCCGCAAAAAAAAAAAAGCCGGCGCGAGGCCGGCTTGTCGGGAACGTGTCAGGCGGCTCAGCTCTTGCCGTAGCGGGCCTTGGCGTCGGCCACGCAGGTCGACTTGGCGTCGCCGGCCAGCGCGTCGCACTTCTCGGCCTCGACCTTGTAGTTGGCCTCGCGCTTCTCGTCGCGCGCCTCCATCTGGGCCTTGCCGGTGGTGCTGACCAGCTTGGCATCGGCGCGCGCCTTGGTGTGGGCCGCCTTGGCTTCCTGGACGCACACGTCCTTGGCGTTGCCGGCGAGGTCGTCGCAGCGCTCCTTCGCGACCTCGTAGGTGGTGTCGGCCTTCACCTCGGCCACCTTCGCGCGATCGCCGGGCTTGCCGGTGTAGGCGGCCTCGAGCTCGGCCTTGGCGACCTTCTCCTTGGCCTCGGCCTCGTCCTCGCAGACGTCCTTGCCGTTGCCGGACAGGCGGTCGCAGGAGGATTTCTGGAGCTTGTAGTCGGCGCCGATGCGGTCCTTGGCGGCCGAGTACTCGGCCTTGCTCATGCCGGCGGCGAAGGCGGGCGAGGCTGCGAATGCGGCGGCAGTGCACAGGGCGAGCAGTGCGGGCTTGAAGGGAAAGGTGGTGTGCATGAGATCTCCTGAGGTCTGAATGACGTGGAGGGAGTATTGGCGCCGCCCGCCGCGCCGGGCATCGGACGCTGCCGCGCGCGCAGGTAGCGGCTGTCCTACAGGGCCTCGCCGTCGCCCCGGCACCCCGCTGTGGATACCATGCGCGAGACATGCGACTCAAGAGCAAGATCGTCCTCCTCGCCGTGGTGCCGCTGCTGGCGTCGATCGTGCTGATCGCGCTGGCCGTGCGCCACCAGGAGCGCGCGCTGGCGGCGCGCGAACGCGAGCTGGTCGAGAGCGCCTACATGAGCTCCAAGCGCACCGAACTGCGCCACTACGTCGAGCTGGCGCGCAGCACCATCGCACCGCTGTACGAATCGGGCGACGACAGCGAGACCACGCGCCAGGCCGCGATGAAGCTGCTGGCCTCGCTGGACTACGGCACCGACGGCTATTTCTTCCTCTACGACCTGCAGGGCAGGAGCCTGATGCACCCGCGCCAGCCGGAGCTGGTGGGCAATGACCTGTGGGAGCTGCGCGACGAGGCGGGCCACCCGACGATCCAGCAGCTGATCGCCAAGGCCAGCGAGGGCGGCGGCTTCATCGACTACCTGTGGCGCAAGCCCTCGACGCGGCAGACGACGCCCAAGCTCGGCTACGTGATCGCGCTGCCGCGCTGGAACTGGATGCTCGGCACCGGCCTCTACCTCGACGACGTGCAGGCCACGATGACGCAGCTCGATCACCAGGTGGCGGCCAACATCGAGACCACCTTCCTGTGGATCGCCGGCATCGCGCTGTCGGGCATCGCGTTGATCACGGTGTGCGGCCTGGCGCTGAACCTCAGCGAGCACAAGGAGGCCGACGCCAAGCTGCGCCAGCTGGCGCAGCAGGTGGTGCGATCGCAGGAGTCCGAGCGCGCCCACCTGTCGCGCGAACTGCACGACGGCACCAGCCAGACACTGGTGTCGATCAAGCTGCTGATCGAGTCGGCGATCGAACAGATCGAGCGCGAGCCGGCCCAGGCCGCCGCGCCGCTGGAGCGCGCCGCGGTGCGCCTGGCCGACGCGCTGACCGAGGTGCGGCGCATTTCGCACCGCCTGCGTCCGGCGATGCTCGACGTGCTGGGCCTGCCGGCGGCGCTGGAGCACCTGGGCCGTGAGTTCGGCGACCACAGCGGGCTGGCGTTCTCGATGCGCATGCGCGGGCCGTCGGCCGAGTTGCCCGACGACGTGAAGACCGTGCTGTTCCGCGTGACGCAAGAGGCGCTGACCAACATCGAGAAGCATGCCGCCGCGCAATCGGTGCGCATCCGGCTGGCGTTCCGGCCCAGCGGCCTGCGGCTCGCCATCCTCGACGACGGCCGCGGCTTCGACCTCGCTGCGGTGCAGCTCGACCCGCGTCGCGGCATCGGCCTGCGCAACATGCGCGAGCGCCTGGCCTCGATCGGCGGCTCGTTCCGCATCCGCTCGCGCAGCGGCCTGACCGAGTTGGTGGCCGACGTGCCAGAGGCACAACTGCGCCGCCTGAAGGAGGCCTGATGAGCCACGAACCCGACACGCCCGGCGTCCGCCTGCTGATCGTCGACGACCACCCGCTGGTGCGCGAGGGCCTGCGCTCGCGCCTGCAGGCGATCGCCTGGCTCGAGGTGGTGGGCGAAGCCGGCAGCGCGCGCGAGGCGCTGGAGCTGATCCCGCAGCTGCGCCCAGGCCTGGTGCTGATGGACATCGGCATGCGCGAGATCAACGGCATCGAGCTCACCCGCATGCTGGCGCAGCGCCATCCGGCGGTGGCCGTGCTGGTGCTCAGCATGTACGACAACCCCGAGTACGTGCAGCAGGCCATGCAGGCCGGCGCCCGCGGCTACGTGCTGAAGGACGCGCCCTCGGCCGACATCATCGCGGCCATCGAGGCAGTCTGTGCCGGCGGCACCTTCCTGAGCCCGGCGGTCTCCAAGCGCCTGTTCCGCGGCCAGGCGCCGAAACCGCTGGTCTCGCACCGCGAGAGCGAGATCCTGGCCTGCCTGGCCGACGGCCTGTCGAGCAAGCAGATCGCCGAGCGGCTGGACCTGAGCGTGCGCACCGTCGAGACGCACCGCCAGAACATCAAGCGCAAGCTGGGCATCGAGGGCCAGGCGGAGCTGATCAAGTACGCGGTCGAGCACGGCCGGCGCTACCGCGACGACGAAGCTTGAGATCACTGCCTCGCCCCCGGTCTGATCCCTAAGTGGTCCCACGCACCCCTCTACGTGGTGCGACGCTTGTTTCAAGATGCACCGCTGCGGACACTGACGCCCATTCCAGTGCATCCGGGTCGGACGACCACGGGGGCACGGCCCCTCAGCGTTCAGGAGACCCCCATGACCCATCTACGCAAGCACCTTCCCTGGGTGCTCGTCGCCATCGTCGGCGCGTTCGCGCTGGCGACCATCGCGCTGCAGCGCGGTGAAGCCATCAGTGCCCTGTGGGTGGTGGTGGCCGCCCTGTGCGTCTACCTCATCGCCTACCGCTACTACAGCCTGTTCCTGGCGACCAAGGTGCTGGGCCTGGACCCGAACCGGCAGACGCCGGCGCACCGCCACAACGACGGCCTGGACTACGTCCCGACCAACAAGTACGTGCTCTACGGGCATCACTTCGCCGCCATCGCCGGCGCCGGCCCGCTGGTCGGACCGGTGCTGGCCGCACAGATGGGCTACCTGCCCGGCATGCTGTGGCTGCTGGCCGGCGTGGTGTTCGCCGGCGCGGTGCAGGACTTCATCGTGCTGTTCATCTCGACGCGGCGCGACGGCCGCTCGCTGGGCGAGCTGGTGAAGCAGGAGATGGGCACGGTGCCGGGCGTCATCACGCTGTTCGGCGCCTTCATGATCATGATCATCATCCTGGCGGTGCTGGCGCTGATCGTCGTCAAGGCGCTGGCGCACTCGCCGTGGGGCGCGGTGACCGTCGGCCTCACGATCCCGGTCGCGCTGTTCATGGGCATCTACAGCCGCTACCTGCGGCCGGGGCGCATCGGCGAGGTCTCGGCGATCGGCTTCGTGCTGCTGATGGCCGCCATCTGGCTGGGCGGCTGGGTGCACGAGCATGCGGCCTTGTCGGCGCTGTTCGACTTCGACGGCAAGGCCCTCACCTGGATGCTGATCGGCTACGGCTTCGTCGCCTCGGTGCTGCCGGTGTGGCTGCTGCTGGCGCCGCGCGACTACCTGTCGACCTTCCTGAAGATCGGCACCATCATCGCGCTGGCGATCGGCATCCTGATCGTGGCGCCGACGCTGCAGATGCCGGCGCTGACCCAGTTCGCGCAGGGCAACGGCCCGGTGTGGTCGGGCAACCTGTTCCCCTTCCTGTTCATCACCATCGCCTGCGGCGCGGTGTCGGGCTTCCATGCGCTGATCTCGTCGGGCACCACGCCCAAGATGCTGGAGAACGAGACCCACGCGCGCTTCATCGGCTACGGCGGCATGCTGGCCGAGTCCTTCGTCGCGATCATGGCGCTGGTGGCGGCCTCGGTGATCCAGCCCGGCATCTACTTCGCGATGAACAGCCCTGCCGCGCTGGTCGGCAGCACCCCGGAGGCGGTGGCGCAGACGCTGTCGACCTGGGGCTTCGTGATCACGCCCGACGTGTTGATCCAGACCGCCAAGGACGTGGGCGAGAACACCATCCTCGCGCGCGCCGGCGGCGCACCGACGCTGGCCGTCGGCATGGCGCACATCCTGCACCAGGTGGTCGGCGGGCCCGCGATGATGGCCTTCTGGTACCACTTCGCGATCCTGTTCGAGGCGCTGTTCATCCTGACCGCGGTCGACGCCGGCACGCGCGCCGGGCGCTTCATGCTGCAGGACCTGCTGGGCAACTTCATCCCGGCGATGAAGCGCACCGACTCGCTGGTGGCCAACCTGATCGCCACCGGCCTGTGCGTCGCGACCTGGGGCTACTTCCTGTACGCCGGCGTGGTCGACCCGCTGGGGGGCATCAACACGCTGTGGCCGTTGTTCGGCATCTCCAACCAGATGCTGGCCGCCGTCGCGCTGACGCTGGGCACCGTGGTGCTGTTCAAGATGAAGCGCCAGCGCTACGCCTGGGTCACCATCGTGCCGGCCGCGTGGCTGCTGATCTGCACGCTGACCGCCGGCTGGCTGAAGCTGTTCTCGGACGATCCGAAGGTCGGCTTCCTGGCCCACGCGCAGAAGTTCGGCGACGCGCTGGCGCAGGGCACGGTGCTGGCACCGGCCAAGTCGCTCGACGCGATGCGGCACATCGTGGTCAACGACTACATCAACGCCAGCCTGTGCGTGCTGTTCATGCTGGTCGTCGTGAGCACGGTGTTCTACGCGGTCAAGTCCATCTCGAAGGCACTCGGCAACCAGTCGCCGACGGTGCGCGAGACGCCGTTCGAGCCGATGCCGCAAGGCGCCGGCGGCTGAAGGCTTCCTGTACTCACCCCATGGCCTCCGGCAGTTTCACCGGCCTGATGCGCGACGCCGAGAAGGCGGGCCGCTACCTCGGTCAAGCCATGCGCCTGATGGTCGGCCAGCCCGACTACGAGGTCTACGTGGCCCATGCGAAGGCGGTCCACCCGGACCGGCCGGTGATGAGCTACGAGGACTTCTTCCGCGAGCGCCAGCAGGCCCGCTACGGGTCGCGCACCGGCCGCTGCTGCTGAGGCAGCCCGACCAATCCCTGGTTCGTTTCCCAAGGCGCCCGGCAAAACCGGACGTCTTGGACCTTGAAGCCGGCGCGCATGACGCGCCGGCCGTCCGGTGGATCGCGGCGGACCGTCAGCCTGCGGCGACGCGACGCGCCAGGTGCGCCATCGCTTCCTCGACCTGATCGACCAGCACCAGACAGAGCTCGCCCGGCTTCAGCCGATCGAGCGCGGTGTCGATGGCGATGAACTCGCCGTGGATCTCCTCGACATGGCGGGTGCGCGTCGCACCCTGCAGGCCCTCGCGCAGCAGCGCGATCACCTCGCCGTCGGCGCGGCCGCGCTGCGCGGCGTCCTGGTAGAGCAGCACGTCGTCGAAGGCGGCTCCGAGGATCTGGGTCTGCTCGCGGATGTCGTCGTCGCGCCGGTCGCCGGCGCCGCTGATGACGACCGCGCGGCGCGTGGCCGGCATCGCGTCGACCGCCGCCACCAGCGCGCGCATCGCGTCGGGGTTGTGGCCGTAGTCGGCGATCACCGTCGCGCCCTTGAAGTCCATCACGTTGAAGCGGCCCGGCGCGTTGTCGGCGTCGTTGACGAAGCTCGCCAGCCCGCGGCGCACCGTGTCCCAGTCGAGCCCCACGCCCCAGGCGGCGGCCACCGCGGCCATCGCGTTCTCGACCTGGAAGCCGATCGTGCCGCCGCGCGTGAGCGGGATGTCGCGCAGCAGCAGCTTCTCGCGCCAGGCGCCCTGCGCCGCGACCATCGCGTCGCCCTCGACGTAGACGGTGCGCTTGCCCTGCGCGCGGTGCGTGGCCATCACCGGGTGATGGCGGTCGGCAGCGAAGAAGATCACGTCGCCGGGGCAGGTGCCGGCCATCGCGGCGACGTTGACGTCGGTCGCGTTGAGCACCGCGTAGCCGCTCTGCGCCACGTTCTGCACGATCACGCGCTTGAGCACCGCCAGGTCCTCGACGGTGGTGATGTAGTTGAGCCCGAGGTGATCGCCGCTGCCGATGTTGGTGACGACCGCCACCTGGCAACGGTCGAAGCCCAGGCCCTCGCGCAGCACGCCGCCGCGCGCGGTCTCGAACACGGCCGCGTCGACGTCGGGGTGCATCAGCACGTTGCGCGCGCTCTTCGGACCGCTGCAGTCGCCGCTGTCGATCTGGCGGCCCTCGACATAGACGCCGTCGGTGTTGGTCATGCCCACGCGCAGCCCGCTGGTCGCGAACAGGTGGGCGATCAGCCGCGCCGTGGTGGTCTTGCCGTTGGTGCCGGTCACCGCGACCACCGGGATGCGACCGTCGTCGCCGTGGTTGAACAGGTGATGGATCATCGCCTCGCCGACGTTGCGACCCTTGCCGAACGAGGGCGACAGGTGCATGCGCAGGCCCGGCGCGGCATTGACCTCGACCACGCCGCCGCTCTGCTCTTCGAGCGGGCGGCCCACCGTCTCGCACACCACGTCGACACCGCAGATGTGCAGGCCGATCATCTGCGCCGCCGCGACCGCGCGCGCGGCCACCTCGGGGTGCACGTCGTCGGTCACGTCGGCGGCGGTGCCGCCGGTGCTGAGGTTGGCGTTGTTGCGCAGGATCACGCGGCGGCCCTTCTCGGGCACCGAGTCGGGCCGCAAACCCTGCACCTGCAGGCGCGCGACGGCGATGTCGTCGAAGCGGATCTTGGTCAGCGAGGTCGAATGGCCGGTGCCGCGCCGTGGATCGGCGTTGACGATATCGACCAGTTCGCTCACCGTATGCACGCCGTCGCCGATGACGTGCGGCGGCTCGCGCCGTGCCGCTGCCACCAGCCGGTCGCCGACCACCAGCAAGCGGAAATCGGCGCCGGGCAGGAACTTCTCGACCATCACCTCGCCGATCTCGGCCGCGGCGGTGAACGCCACGTCGAGGTGCGCGCGGTCGACGATATTGACCGTGACGCCCTTGCCCTGGTTGCCGTCCTGCGGTTTGACGACCACCGGCAGGCCGATCTCCTGGGCGACGGCCCAGGCCTCGTCGGCGCTCGCCACCAGCCGGCCGATCGGCACCGGCACGCCGGCGGCGCGCAGCAGCGTCTTGGTGAGGTCCTTGTCCTGCGCGATGGCCTCGGACACGGCGCTGGTCGAGTCGACCTCGGCCGCCTGGATGCGCCGCTGCCGCGAGCCCCAGCCGAACTGCACCATGCTGCCCTGCGTCAGGCGGCGGTAGGGGATGTTGCGCGCCAGCGCGGCGTCGACGATCGCGCCGGTGCTGGGGCCCAGGCGCACGTCCTCGTCGGTCTCGCGCAGCCGCGCGATCGCGGCATCGACATCGAAGCCGCGCGCGTGCTGCGCCGCCTCGATCAGCTCGCAGGCGAGGTCGAACGCCAGCCGACCCACTTCCTCTTCGCTGTACTCGACGACGACCTGGAAGACACCGGGATCGACGGTCGCCGAGGTGCGGCTGAAGGTCACCGGGCAGCCGGCTTGCGCCTGCAGCGCCAGCGCGGCGGCCTCGAGCAGATGGGCCAGCGAGACCGGCACCCCGGGCGCCGCGGTGCGCAGCACGCCGATGCTCGGGAACAGCGCCCGCAGGCGCGTCTCGAGACCGACCGGATCGGCGATCTCGCACTCGGGCGCAGTGCACGAGACGATCGCCTCGATCGCGGTGTGCCGGCTCCAGAGATTGGGGCCGCGCAAGGCTCGGATGCGGGAAACTTCCATCGCTGCTGCTCTTTGGGGTCGTTGGGCAGAGTCGCCGTTCGCGACGATTGTCGGGGCCGCGGCGGGCCTCAGGTCGTTGTCTTCAGCTCGATCTGGAAGGTCTCGATGCCGGCAGCCGCCAGTTCCGGCGCGATCCCCAGCGCCCAGGCCGCGGCAATGGCCGCAAGCATGGTCTCCGGCGGCACCTCGGCCATCCGCCCGCGGGCGAACTCGGGCCCCAGCGTCTCCCTGCCGCCGGTGGCCAGCACCGCCCGGCCGTTGCGCAGGAACACGGCCCGGCCCCCCTGCGCGCGCTGCGCCTGCAGAGCCGGCGCCGCTCCATCGAGGCCGTAGAAGATGACCTCGCCGTCGCACAGGCCGGCCAGTTCGGCCACCCGCTCGTCGTCGGCGTTGAGCACCGCCACGCCGTCCGGCAGCACCACGTCGACCTGGGTGCGCAGCACCTTGACCATCTGGTCGGATTCTCGGATGTCGAACGCGGCCAGCGCCTGCGCGCCGTCGAGGTCGGTGACCACGCCGACCTGGCAGCGGTCGTAGGCGAGGCCGTCGCGCAGGATCGCCTCGGCGCCGTTCTCCACCACCGCCACCTCGACCTGCCGGTTGATCAGCAGCCGGTGGCCGGCCTCCCAGTGCGCGCAGTCACCGCGCTCGATCCGGCGCCCGCCGAGGAACAGCCCGTCACGGCAGGCCAGCCCGACGTGGCGGCCGCTCAGGTGCACCAGCCAGGCCACCAGCCGGGCGATGGTGTGGGTGCCGCGCGTGCCGGCCACGCCGACGATGGGAATGCGGCCGCTCTCGGTCTCCGCGAACAGGTGGTCGATGATGGCCTGGCCGACCGGCCGCGGCATCCCCTCGGCGGGCCGCAGGTGCATCAGCAGGCCGGGGCCGGCATTGACCTCGACGATCGCACCGCCCTGCTCGGCCAGCGGACGGGAGATGTCCTCGGCCACCACGTCGACGCCGGCGATGTCCAGGCCCACCACGCGCGCGGCCAGCGACACGATGTGGTCGACCTCGGGATGGACCAGGTCGCTGCAGTCGATCGCGACATTGCCGTTGCGCTGGATCAGCACGCGGCGGCCGCTCGCCGGCACCGCATCGGGCGTGAGCCCCTGGCGCTGCAGGTCGGACAGCACGGCGCCGTCCTTGTCGGTCTCGATCAGGCCGAGTGGAAAGTCCTCGGTCTCGCCGCGCCTCGCGTCGGTGTTGATCTGCGCGTCGACCAGTTCGCTCACCGTCGAGCGGCCGTTGCCGGTGACCCAGGCGGTCTCGCCGCGCGCGGCGGCCACCACGCGGCCACCCACCACCAACAGGCGGTGCTCCTGCCCGGGCACGTAGCGCTCGACCATGACCTCGCTGCCGTGCAGGTCGGCGTAGGCGTAGGCGGCCTCGATGTCCTCACGCGTGCCCAGGTCCAGCGTGACGCCACGGCCGTGGTTGCCGTCGGTCGGCTTCAGCGCGACCGGCAGCCCGATGTCCTGCGCCGCCTCCCAGGCGGCCTCGGCGCTGTCGACCACCTCACCCTCCGGCACCGGCACGCCGCAGGACTTGAGCAGGCGCTTGGTCAGGTCCTTGTCGCCGGCGATGCCCTCGGCGATGGCGCTGGTGCGGTCGGTCTCGGCGGTCCAGATGCGGCGCTGTCGGGCACCGTGGCCGAGCTGCACCAGGTTGCCGTCGTTGAGGCGGATGTGGGGAATGCCGCGCTCGGTGGCGGCGCCGACGATGGCGGCGGTGCTGGGCCCGAAGTAGGAATCGTCGACCTGCTCACGTACCCGGGCCACTGCGGCGGCGACGTCGAAGGCTTCGTCGTTGATGGCCGACATCAGCAGCCGGTGGCCATCGGCCAGCGCCGCGCGAGCCACCTGCTCCTCGCGGGCGCGGAACACCATGCGGTAGACACCCCGCTGCGAAGTGCTGCGGGTCTGGCCGAAGCCGGTGGGCATGCCCGCCAGGTTGAGAAGCTCGATGACCACGTGCTCCAGCACGTGGCCGCACCAGGTGCCTTCCTGCAGGCGCTGCAGGAAGCCGCCCCGCTCGCCGACGCCGCAGTGGTGTTCCTCGAGCGCCGGCAGCAGCCGGCACAGGCGCTCGTTGAAGCCGGGTAACAGGTGGGAGGGGTGGTCTTCGAGCTCGCCGAGGTCGAGCCACGTTTCCAGCACCGGACGGTAGGTCCAGACGTTGGGGCCGCGCAGATAGTTGATGCGGAGCAGTTGCAGGTCGTTTTTCTTGCTCATTTTCGGCGGGGACGAGGCGCCCGGGCAGCCCAGGACCGACGCACGATTGTGCGCCCGACCGGCTCCTTGGCACCACGCTCCGGGCCGCATTCCATGCGGCACGCCAACCCTGCATCGGTCAGAATCTCGGGCCCTTCCGAGGGATTGAGGGCCGCCTTGTGGGTCTTCGAGAACAAATCAGAATGCATCATCACCATCCAGTCGGCGTCCCAGCGGACGGGGCCTCCCCCGGTCGCCTCGCGCTCCAATCACAGCTCGCACCGGAGGAGAACGTCCTGGCGACGCTGGAGGTTGACCTGGACTCGCGCCTGCATTTCGCGGCCGGGCTGCTGGCGCTCACCGATCGCCGGCTGCTGGCCCATGAGCCGGGCGCCGGCGGCTGGCAGAGCTGGCCACTGGAGGGCGACCTGGCGCTGCGCCACACCGACCACGCCGGGGTCGGCAGCCTGGAACTGCACGATCCTGCGACGCGACGGGCCGGCTGGCGCTTCACGCTGCGTAACAACGTGCAAGCGCTGCGCTTGCTGAAACTGTTCGAACAGCAGCAGACCCGCCGGCGCACCGGCGAGGTGCCTGGCGATGACCTCACGCTGTGTCCCACCTGCCAGGCGCCGCTGCCGCCGGACAGCGACGAATGCCCGCTGTGCGCCCGGGAGCTGAACTCCCCGCCGTCCACCTGGGTGCTGCTGCGGCTGTGGCGCTTTGCCCGGCCTTATCGCAAGGACCTGGCGATCGGCTTCGGGCTCACGCTGGCCTCGACCGCGGCGACGCTGGTGCCGCCCTACCTGACGATCCCGCTGATGGACGAGGTGCTGATCCCGTTCCAGAACGGCCAGCAGATCGACCCGAAGCTGGTGCTGATGCTGCTGGGCGGCCTGCTCGCGGCCGCGCTGGCGGCCTGGGGCCTGAGCTGGGCCCGCACCTACCTGCTGGCGCTGGTGTCAGAGCGCATCGGCGCCGACCTGCGCACCACCACCTTCGAGCACCTGCTTCGGCTCTCGCTCGACTACTTCGGCGGCAAGCGCACCGGCGACCTGATGGCGCGCATCGGCTCCGAGACCGACCGCATCTGCGTCTTCCTGTCGCTGCATGCGCTGGACTTCGCGACCGACGTGCTGATGATCGGCATGACGGCGGTGATCCTGGCCTCGATCAACCCCTGGCTGGCGGTGGTGACGCTGCTGCCGCTGCCCTTCATCGCCTGGATGATCCACCTGGTGCGAGACCGCCTGCGCACCGGCTTCGAGAAGATCGACCGCGTGTGGTCGGAAGTGACCAACGTGCTCGCCGACACCATCCCCGGCATCCGGGTCGTCAAGGCCTTCGCGCAGGAGCAGCGCGAGGCCGATCGCTTCCGCGACGCGAACCAGCACAACCTCGCGGTCAACGACCGGCTCAACAAGACCTGGAGCCTGTTCTCGCCGACCGTGTCGCTGCTCACCGAGGTGGGCCTGCTGGTGGTGTGGGCCTTCGGCATCTGGCAGGTCAGCAAGAACGAGATCACCGTCGGCGTGCTGACCGCCTTCATCGCCTACATCGGCCGCTTCTACGGCCGGCTCGACTCGATGAGCCGCATCGTCTCGGTCACGCAGAAGGCGGCCGCCGGGGCCAAGCGCATCTTCGACATCCTGGACCACGTGTCGAACGTTCCCGAGCCGGCCCACCCCCAGCCGATCGGGCGACTGCAGGGTCGCATCGAGCTGGCCGACATCGGCTTTCGCTACGGCTCGCGCACCGTGATCCGCGGGCTGCAGCTCGACATCCGCCCCGGCGAGATGATCGGCCTGGTCGGCCACAGCGGTTCGGGCAAGAGCACGCTGGTCAACCTGATCTGCCGCTTCTACGACGTGACCGACGGCGCGATCAAGGTCGACGGCGTCGACATCCGCCGCTTCGGCGTGGCCGACTACCGGCGCCACATCGGCCTGGTGCTGCAGGAGCCCTTCCTGTTCTTCGGCACGATCGCCGAGAACATCGCCTACGGCAAGCCGGGCGCCACGCGCGCCGAGATCGTGGCCGCCGCGCGCGCCGCACACGCGCACGAGTTCATCCTGCGCCTGCCGCAGGGCTACGACTCGCTGGTCGGCGAGCGCGGCCAGGGCCTGTCGGGCGGCGAGCGTCAGCGCATCAGCATCGCGCGCGCGCTGCTGATCGACCCGCGCATCCTGATCCTCGACGAAGCCACCTCCTCGGTCGATACCGAGACCGAGAAGGAGATCCAGAAGGCGCTCGACAACCTGGTGCAGGGCCGCACGACCATCGCGATCGCGCACCGCCTCTCCACTCTCCGCAAGGCCGACCGGCTGGTAGTGATGGACCGTGGCCGCATCGTCGAGGTCGGTCCGCACGACGCGCTGATGGCGCAGCGCGGCGCCTACTGGCGGCTCTACGAGGCGCAACTGCGGCGCGTCGAGGGCGACGACGGCGAGGCAGCGCTGGAACAGCCCTCGCCCTCGGCGCTGTCGCCGTCGGTCCACCCGATCGAACTCGCATGAACACAACGACCGCGATGGACGACAGCGAGCTGCGGCTCGAGCGCAGTGCCTTCGGCCGCCTGGTCTTCACGGCGCCGGACGGCGTGGCGCACGACGGCGTGGTGCCGGTGCGCGCCTTCCCGATCGCCGCGCCCGACGAGGGCGTGTCGATCGTCGGCACCGACGGGCGCGAGCTGCGGTGGATCGAACGTCTGAGCGCGCTGCCGGCGGCCACGCGCACGCTGCTGGAGGAAGAACTCGCCAGCCGCGAGTTCATGCCCGTGATCCGTCAGATCACCGGCGTGTCGACCTTCTCGACGCCCAGCACCTGGTCGGTCGAGACCGACCGGGGCGCGACGAGCTTCGTGCTCAAGGGCGAGGAGGACATCCGCCGGCTCGGCAACGGCGCGCTGCTGATCGTCGACAGCCACGGCATCCAGTTCATGGTGCGCGACCGCATGGCGCTCGACCGGCGCTCGAAGAAGCTGCTGGAGCGCTTTCTCTAGGTCCTGCCACCGGACGTGGCGTGCCGCGCCAGCAGCGTCGGCGCAGTGACGCGGTTGCGGCCCTCGCGCTTGGAGGTGTACAGCGCCTCGTCGGCGCGCGAGAACCAGCTCTCGCCATTGTCGCTGGGCCACAGATCGGCGACACCGAGCGACACCGTGATCTGCCCGACCTGCTGCTCGCTGTTGCGGCGGCGGATGCGGCTGTTGGCGATCGAGGTGCGGATGCGCTCGGCCAGTTCGACCGCGCCCTTGAGCGGGGTCGACGGCAGCAGCAGTGCGAACTCCTCGCCGCCGATGCGGGCGGCAAGGTCGTCGTTGCGCACGCTCTCCTTCAACACGCGCGCCACCGCCATCAGCACCTGGTCGCCGAACAGGTGGCCGTGGGTATCGTTAACCAGCTTGAAGTGGTCGATGTCGACCAGCACCAGCGACATCGCCGCCTCGCGATCGGCCAGGTATTTGGCGATGTGCTGCTCGAAGGAGCGGCGGTTGTGCAGACCGGTCAGGCTGTCGGTCTGCGCCTCGCTGCGCGCAGCCGCTACCTCGGCCCGCAGCTGCGCGATCTCGCGCTGGTTCACGTCGAGGCGACCCTGCAACTGGCGCATCGCCTCCGACATCTCGCGCGTGCTGTCGACCACGCCCTGCAGCACCGCGCCGCCGTTGGCCTCGCGATCGAGCTCGGCCTGCCACTGCGACAGCGACTGGTCGAAGGCCGAGGTGCGATCGGTCGCCTCCAGCGCGTCCTGCTCCATGCTGCGCAGGATGCGGCGCGCGTTCTCGGCGACCCGCTCCGAGGTCTCGAGCCCGACCGGCGCGACATAGGCCTTGAACAGCCGCGCCACGTCGGCCTCGGTCAGCGCGCGGCCGTCGGCGGTGAGCCGCTCGATCTCGGCCTTCAGGTCGCCGCTGCGGCCGGACACGTACTCGTACCAGACTGCGTAGTTGATGGGGTGCAGAGCGACCGAATGCTTGGCCATCTGCGGGAGCGCGAGCCTGAGAAGTTCGCTGCTCCGCTCGACACTGTCGGGGTAGTTGCCTGAGATCACTGCGAGCTCTTGTTGTCTAGTTGCTGCCGTGCCGCCGTCCGCCTCACCACCCGACGCGCAACGCGCTGCGCTCGGACAGCCACCGCAGCGACCCGGGTGTCGAGCCTCTTCGGCTCGCCTAGCGCCCCGACCCGTGATGCGGCCTCGAAGGCAATGCTGGTGGCACGGCTACAGCATCACCCTGCGAGTGACATAAGTCTAACAAGACGAATCAGCCGAACCGCGGGAACACACTGATACCGATCCAAAACCACTCAGCTCAATGCCTCGACCACGTCCGGCGGAGCCTGCACCAGTTCGATCAGCACACCCTCGCCACCGATCGGAAACTCGTCGTTGCCTTTCGGGTGGATGAAGCAGATGTCGTGCCCGGCGGCACCCTTGCGGATGCCGCCGGGCGCGAAGCGCACGCCGTTCGCGATCATCCACGCCACCGCCTTCGGCAGGTCGTCGACCCACAGACCCACGTGGTTCAGCGGCGTCGTGTGCACGGCCGGCTTCTTGTCGGGGTCGACCGGCTGCATCAGGTCGACCTCCACGGCGTGAGGCCCACGGCCCATCGCACAGATGTCCTCGTCGACGTTTTCGCGCTCGGAGACGAAGTGACCGGTGACCGACAGGCCCAGCATGTCGACCCACAGCGCGCGCAGGCGCTGCTTGTCAGGGCCGCCGATGGCGATCTGCTGCAGGCCGAGGATGCGAAACGGTTTGCTGCTCATCGGGGACACCCTCTCACGCGAAACGGATGATCGGCTGGTCGACCGACAGGCTCTCGCCCTTGCCGGCCAGCACCTCGGCCACCGTGCCGTCCTGCGCGGCGATCAGGATGTTCTCCATCTTCATCGCCTCCACCACCGCGAGCTTCTCGCCGGCCACCACGGCCTGCCCCGGCTTCACCACCACGTCGGCCAGCAGGCCCGGCATCGGCGCGAGCAGGAACTTGCTGGTGTCGGGCGGCGCCTTGTAGGGCATCAGCTTCTGCAATTCGGCCGCGCTCGGCGACAGCACCAGCGCGTCGATGCACAGGCCGTTGTGGTTGACGCGCAGGTCCAGGCCGCGCCGCTCGACCTGGGCGGTGAACGGCCGGCCATTGCAGCTGCCGCCGATGCGCACCTCGCCGTAGCGCCAGTCGCTCTGGAACTCGTAGCGCTTGTCGCCCAGAGTCACGACCACCGCCCCGTTGACCTGCACCCGCACCGGCCGGTGCGTCGCGGCGCCCCGCTCGCCGCGCAGCACGACCACGTAGTCGTCGCCGATGCGCAACCCGTGGCCCGGCAGCTGGCCGGTGATGGCCGCCGAGCGTGCCAGGAACTTGCGGTTCACCGCGGCGGCCAGCGCGACCACGAAATCCGGGTCCTCGTGCACCACGTCCGAGGCCTTGAAGCCCTTGGGGAAGTGCTCGGCGATGAAGCCGGTGTTGAAATCGCCCGAGACGAAATCGGGGTGCGCCAGCAGCGCCGCCTGGAACGGGATGTTGCTGCTGATGCCGCGGATCACGAAGGCATTGAGCGCCTCGCGCATCTTGGCGATCGCGTCGAGCCGGTCCGTCCCGTGCACGATGAGCTTGGCGATCATCGAGTCGTAGTACATCGGAATCTCGCCGCCTTCGTAGACGCCGGTGTCGACCCGCACGCCGCCGTCCCAGGGCATCGGCAACGCGGCTTCCATCGTCTGCACCGGTGGCTGGTAGCGCACCAGACGGCCGGTCGAAGGCAGGAAGTTGCGGAACGGATCCTCGGCGTTGATGCGGCACTCCATCGCCCAGCCGGTGCGCCGGATCTCGGCCTGCGCGAACGGCAGCTTCTCGCCGGCGGCCACGCGGATCATCAGCTCGACCAGGTCCACGCCGGTGATGCACTCGGTCACCGGATGCTCGACCTGCAGCCGCGTGTTCATCTCGAGGAAGTAGAAGCTCTGGTCCTTGCCGACCACGAACTCCACCGTGCCGGCGCTCTGGTACTTCACGGCCTTGGCCAGCGCCACGGCCTGCTCGCCCATCGCCTTGCGGGTGGCGTCGCTGATGAAGGGCGACGGCGCCTCCTCGATCACCTTCTGGTGGCGGCGCTGGATCGAGCACTCGCGCTCGTGCAGGTAGACCACGTTGCCATGCGCATCGCCCAGCACCTGGATCTCGATGTGGCGCGGCTGCTCGACGAACTTCTCGATGAAGACGCGGTCGTCGCCGAAGCTGTTCTTGGCCTCGCTGCGGCAGGAGCTGAAGCCTTCGAAGGCCTCCTTGTCGTCGAAGGCCACGCGCAGGCCCTTGCCGCCGCCGCCGGCGCTGGCCTTGATCATCACCGGGTAGCCGATGCCCCTGGCGATCTCGACCGCGCGCTCGGCCGACTCGATCGCGTCGTTCCAGCCGGGGATGGTGTTGACCTTCGCCTCGTTGGCGAGCTTCTTCGAGGCGATCTTGTCGCCCATCGCGGCGATCGAGTAGTGCTTGGGCCCGATGAAGACCAGCCCCTCCTCCTCGACGCGGCGTGCGAAGGCCTCGTTCTCCGAGAGGAAGCCGTAGCCGGGGTGGATGGCCTGCGCGCCGGTCTGCTTGGCCGCCGCGATGATCTTGTCGGCCACCAAATAGGACTCGCGGCTCGGCGCCGGCCCGAGCAGCACCGATTCGTCGGCGAGCTCCACGTGGCGCGCATCGCGGTCGGCCTCGGAATAGACCGCGACCGTCGCGATGCCGAGCTTCTTGGCCGTCTTGATGACCCGGCAGGCGATCTCGCCGCGATTGGCGATCAGGATCTTGGTGAACATGCTGTCTTCCCTCGCCGCGTCAAAGTGGGATATTTCCGTGCTTGCGCCACGGGTTCTCGAGCTTCTTGTCTCGCAGCATCACCAGCGAACGGCAGATGCGCTTGCGCGTCTCGTGCGGCTGGATCACGTCGTCGATGTAGCCACGCGCGCCGGCCACGAAGGGATTGGCGAAGCGCGCCTTGTACTCGGCCTCGCGCGCGGCCAGCTTGGCCGGGTCGCCCTTGTCCTCGCGGAAGATGATCTCCACCGCGCCCTTCGCGCCCATCACTGCGATCTCCGCGTTGGGCCAGGCGAAGTTCACGTCGCCGCGCAGGTGCTTGGAGGCCATCACGTCGTAGGCCCCGCCGTAGGCCTTGCGCGTGATCACCGTGACCTTGGGGACCGTGCACTCGGCGTAGGCGTAGAGCAGCTTCGCGCCGTGCTTGATGATGCCGCCGTACTCCTGGCTGGTGCCCGGCATGAAGCCCGGCACGTCGACGAAGGTCACCACCGGGATGTTGAAGGCATCGCAGAAACGCACGAAGCGCGCCGCCTTGATGCTGCTCTTGATGTCCAGGCAGCCGGCCAGCACCAACGGCTGGTTGGCGACGATGCCGACCGTCTGCCCCTCCATGCGTGCGAAGCCGATCAGGATGTTCTTCGCGTACTCGGGCTGCAGCTCGAAGAAGTCGCCGTCGTCGGCGACCTTCAGGATCAGCTCCTTCATGTCGTAGGGCTTGTTGGCGTTGTCCGGCACCAGCGTGTCGAGCGAGTAGTCCAGGCGCTCGGCCGGATCGCCGCCCAGGCGCACCGGCGCCTTCTCGCGGTTGTTCAGCGGCAGGTAGTTGTAGAAACGCCTCAGCATCAGGATGGCCTCGACGTCGTTCTCGAAGGCCATGTCGGCGACGCCGCTCTTGGTGGTGTGCGTGGTCGCGCCGCCCAGTTCCTCGGCGGTCACTTCCTCGTGCGTCACCGTCTTCACCACCTCGGGCCCGGTGACGAACATGTAGCTGCTGTCCTTCACCATGAAGATGAAGTCGGTCATCGCCGGCGAATAGACGGCACCCCCGGCCGACGGACCCATGATCAGGCTGATCTGCGGCACCACGCCCGAGGCCATCACGTTGCGCTGGAACACCTCGGCATAGCCGCCCAGCGAGGCCACGCCCTCCTGGATGCGCGCGCCGCCGGAATCGTTCAGGCCGATCACCGGCGCGCCGACCTTCATCGCCTGGTCCATGACCTTGCAGATCTTCTCGGCGTGCGCCTCGCTGAGCGCGCCGCCGAACACGGTGAAGTCCTGGCTGAAGACGAACACCAGGCGGCCGTTGATCATGCCGTAGCCCGTCACGACGCCGTCGCCGGGGATCTTGTTGTCGGCCATGCCGAAGTCGGCGCAGCGGTGCTCGACGAACATGTCCCATTCCTCGAAGGTGCCGGCGTCGAGCAGCAGCTCCAGGCGCTCGCGCGCGGTGAGCTTGCCCTTGCCGTGCTGCGCCTCGATGCGCTTCTCGCCGCCGCCCAGGCGGGCCCGCTCGCGTCGCCGCTTGAGCTCTTCGATGATGTCGTGCATGTCGGTGGTCCTCTCGGCCTGGATGGATGTGTCGGGTGGGACGAAGCAGCGAAAGATTCGCGGGGATCAGTCGGAAAGATCGAGCAGCCGGCGCGCCGCGACCGAGGCCGCCAGCCGGCCGGCGCGCACGTCCGCGCTGGTGGCGGCGAGGGCCTCGCGCACGGCGGGGTGGCCGCGAAAGCGTGCCTTCAGGCCGGCCTCAATGCGTTCCCACATCCAGGCCTGGTCCTGCTGGTGGCGGCGCGACGCGAGCCGGCCGCTCTGCGTCTGCAGCTCGCGGAAGCGCTCGACGCCGGCCCAGAACTCGGGCAGGCCCACGCCCTTCAGCGCACTGAGCTGCATCACCTGCGGGTGCCACAGCTGCGCGTCGTGGTGGGCCGTCATCGGGTTGCCGTGCTGACCCAGCAGGCGCAGCGCCGAGGTGATCTGCGCGCGCGCCCGGGTGGCGGCCGCCTCGTCGAGGTCGGCCTTGTTGATCACCACCAGGTCGGCCAGCTCCATCACGCCCTTCTTGATGGCCTGCAGGTCGTCGCCGGCATTGGGCAGCTGCAGCAGCACGAACATGTCGGTCATTCCGGCCACCGCGATCTCGCTCTGGCCGACGCCGACGGTCTCGACGATCACCACGTCGTAGCCGGCCGCCTCGGCCACCAGCATCGACTCGCGCGTCTTCTCGGCCACGCCGCCCAGCGTGCCCGAGGCCGGGCTGGGGCGGATGTAGGCGCGCTCGTCGACCGACAGCCGCTCCATGCGGGTCTTGTCGCCGAGGATGGAGCCGCCCGAGACGCTGGACGACGGGTCGACCGCCAGCACCGCGACGCGGTGGCCGCGCTCCACCAGGAACAGCCCCAGGCTCTCGATGAAGGTCGACTTGCCGACCCCCGGCACGCCCGAGATGCCCAGCCGCAGCGAGCGTCCGCTGTGCGGCAGCAGCGTGTTGATCAGTTCGTCGGCGCGCAGCCGGTGGTCCTCGCGCGAGGACTCGAGCAGCGTGATGGTCTTGGCGATGGCACGGCGCTGCACCGGCCCGGCCGGGCCGAGCACGCCGTCGATCAGCGCCTGGTCGGGGACGGCAGCCATCGGCTCAGTGGGCGGCGATGGCCTTCTTGATCTGCTCGAGCACGTCCTTCGCCGAGGCCGGGATGGGCGTGCCGGGGCCATAGATGCCCTTGACGCCGGACTCGTAGAGGAAGTCGTAGTCCTGGCGCGGTATGACGCCGCCGACGAACACGATGATGTCGTCGGCGCCCTGCTTCTTCAGCTCGGCCACGATGGCCGGCACCAGCGTCTTGTGGCCGGCGGCCAGCGTGGACACGCCGATCGCATGCACGTCGTTCTCGATCGCCTGGCGCGCGCATTCGTCGGGTGTCTGGAACAGCGGACCCATGTCGACGTCGTAGCCGAGGTCGGCGAAGGCGGTGGCCACCACCTTGGCGCCCCGGTCGTGGCCGTCCTGGCCGAGCTTGGCGATCATCACGCGCGGCCGGCGGCCGTGGTCGTCGGCGAATGCGGCGATCTCGGTCTTGAGTTGCTCCCAGCCTTCGGCCGAGTCGTAGGCAGCTGCGTACACGCCGGTCACCTTCTGCGTATCGGCGCGGTGGCGCCCCCAGACCTTCTCGAGCGCCGAGGACACCTCGCCGACCGTGGCGCGCAGGCGGATCGCCTTCACGCTCAGGTCGAGCAGGTTGCCCTGGCCCGATTCGGCGCATTGTGTCAGCGCGTCCAGCGCGGCCTGCACCTTGCCTGAGTCACGGCGCGCGCGGATCGCCTTGAGCCGCTCGATCTGGCTGTCGCGCACCTTCACGTTGTCGATGTCGAGGAAGTCGACCACGTCTTCCTTGCCGAGCTTGTACTTGTTGACGCCGACGATCACGTCCTTGCCCGAGTCGATGCGGGCCTGCTTCTCGGCCGCGCTGGCCTCGATCTTGAGCTTGGCCCAGCCGGAGTCCACCGCCTTGGTCATGCCGCCCATGGCCTCCACCTCATCGATGATGGCCCAGGCGGCGTCGGCCATGTCCTGCGTCAGCTTCTCCATCATGTAGCTGCCGGCCCAGGGGTCGACCACGTTCGTGATGTGGGTCTCTTCCTGGATGATGAGCTGGGTGTTGCGCGCGATGCGCGAGCTGAACTCGGTGGGCAGCGCGATCGCCTCGTCGAGCGCATTGGTATGCAGCGACTGCGTGCCGCCGAACACCGCCGCCATCGCCTCGATGGTGGTGCGCACGACGTTGTTGTACGGGTCCTGCTCGGTCAGGCTCCAGCCCGAGGTCTGCGAATGGGTGCGCAGCATCAGGCTCTTCGGGTTCTTGGGCTCGAACTCCTGCATGATCTTCCACCACAGCATGCGCGCGGCGCGCATCTTGGCGATCTCGAGGTAGAAGTTCATCCCGATCGCCCAGAAGAAGCTCAGGCGGCCGGCGAATTCGTCGACGCTCAGGCCCTTGGCGAGCGCGGTGCGCACGTACTCCTTGCCGTCGGCCAGCGTGAAGGCCAGCTCCAGCGCCTGGTTCGCGCCGGCCTCCTGCATGTGGTAACCGGAGATCGAGATCGAGTTGAACTTCGGCATGTTCTGCGCCGTGTACTCGATGATGTCGCCGATGGCCCGCATGCTCGGCTCGGGCGGGAAGATGTAGGTGTTGCGGACCATGAACTCCTTGAGGATGTCGTTCTGGATGGTCCCGCTCAGCTGGTCCTGGCGCACGCCCTGCTCTTCGGCCGCGACGATGTAGCCGGCCAGCACCGGCAGCACGGCGCCGTTCATCGTCATCGACACCGACACCTTGTCGAGCGGGATGCCGTCGAACAGGATCTTCATGTCCTCCACGCTGTCGATCGCCACGCCGGCCTTGCCGACGTCGCCGGTCACGCGCGGGTGGTCGCTGTCGTAGCCGCGGTGGGTGGCCAGATCGAAGGCCACGCTCACGCCCTGCCCGCCGGCGGCCAGCGCCTTGCGGTAGAACGCGTTCGATTCCTCGGCGGTGGAGAAGCCGGCGTACTGGCGGATGGTCCAGGGCCGCACCGCGTACATCGTGGCCTGCGGCCCGCGCAGGTAGGGCGCGAAACCGGGCAGCGTGTCGGTGTGCGGCAGGCCCTGCAGGTCGGCCGCGGTGTACAGCGGCTTGACGGTGATGCCCTCGGGCGTGACCCAGTTCAGCGCCGACACGTCACCGCCGGGGGCCGACTTCGCGGCGGCCTTGTGCCAGGCCGCCAGGGCCTCGGGCGAAAGTACGGGGCGATCGGACATGGCGAATCTTTCCTGCGGTGAACGGTGTGCAAGGCGCCGCGGCACGGCACACGAGGCGCGACCCGCGCCGGATGTGCGGGCTGGACGGCGAGCGGACGGGCGATCATAATTCAAAACTGAATTACAAACATGCCTTGTGTGCACTGCACCAAGACGACCGCCGCCGGGCCCCATGTCCGAACCCTCCCTCACGCTCGCCAGCACCGCCCTCGACCGTACGCCCGCAGACCCCGCCTCCGGGGCGCTGCCCGATCGCGCGCTGTACGAGCAGGTGGCCGAAGCGCTGCGCACGCGCATCCTGTCGCACCGGCTCGCGCCGGGCAGCTGGATCGACGAGAAGGCACTGGCAATCGAGTACGGCATCAGCCGCACGCCGCTGCGCGAGGCGCTGAAGGTGCTGGCCGCCGAGGGCCTGGTGACGATGAAGCTGCGCCGCGGCGCCTACGTCACCGAGGTGTCGGCGCGCGACCTGACGGAGGTGTTCCACCTGCTCGCGCTGCTGGAGAGTGACGCCGCCGCCGCCGCGGCCACCCGGCTCACGCCCGAGCAGCTGGCCGAGCTGGAGGCCTTGCACGATCAGCTCGAACGCAACCTCGGCGACCGCGACCGCTTCTTCGCCGCCAACGAGCGCTTCCACCTGCGCCTGCTCGAGCTGGCCGACAACCGCTGGCGCGTGCAGATGGTCGCCGACCTGCGCAAGGTGATGAAGCTCAACCGCCACCACTCGCTGTTCAAGCAAGGCCGCCTGGAAGCCTCGTTGAGCGAGCACCGTCAGTTGATGGCCGCGCTGCGCGCGCGCGATGCCGAGCAGGCTCAACAACTGATGCGTCGGCATCTCGCCAATGGTGAAGAGGCGGCGGCGATGCGCTGACGCCCTGTCGGTTGTTGCTTGCAGCTTGCGTAGATCGTGCGCTGCTGACCAAGGCGTCGGGTGAACGGCTGCGTGGGAAGGTCTTCAAACCCTCGCAGTCCACGGTGTATCGAAGCGCCGTGACGGGCCGCTGTGTGGAGCGAGGTAGAGGAGGAGCGGTCGGCCCGCAGGGCGGACCGCGGGGGACACGAGCGCAACACAGCGGCCCGGCGCGGCGCCCGCCCATAAGCCTCAAACGCCGCACAACCTCATCGCGTACCCGGCGCCCGCGTGATCTGCGCGCGCATCTCCGCCAGCTTCGCCTTCAGGCTCTGCCGCTGCTGCGGCCCCATGCGCAGCAGCATCTTCTGCCCCGCCGACCGCGCCTCCAGCGCCGGGTCGGCGAACTCGTAGCGCACCCACGGGCGCGAGGGCTGGACGGGCCCCTTCACCTCGGTCAGCACGACCGCCAGCGGGCCCGCCGGCTCCGGCGTCTGCAGCAGGTGGTCGATGACGTCGACCAGCCGGTCGTTGAAATAGCCGCGCGGATAGCCCAGCTCCTGGTAGGCCTGCTGGAACATCGGGTACAGCCGCACGTACAACGCGACCGCACGAGCGCTGTCGACCGACTCGACGAAGGCCATGAAGGCCGCATAGCGCGCGCTGTTGGCCGCACCGATCACGGAGCCGCCACCCGCGCCGGCTTCGACCGTGAAGCGCCCCGGGGCAGGATTGACCGGCCAGAGCCGCGGCGCCGCATGCGGCCGGGCCAGGTTGTCCACGGTCGCGACGACGCGGCGCGCGAAGCCGTCGACCTGCAGGAAGGACATCACCGAGGGCCGCCCGAGCAGCTCGACCAGCGCCGACTGGACCACCGCATCGGCCTTCTCCGGTGTCGCCGGGGCCGACGCGCTGGCCGTGGCGTCGGCGCCCTGCGCGTCGATCGGGTGCCGGATGGCGGGCTCGGCCGGCGCCGAGGCGACCTCGGGCGATGGCGCCACCTCGGCGACCGGCGCCTCGGGTCTGGCCGGCGGTTCCGGCGGCCGCTGGCGCCAGTACAGCAAGGCCCCGACGGCGATCACGAACGCCAGCCCGGCCACACCATAGATCAGCTTGTTGTTCATGTTGCAAACCTCCAGCGACCCGCGTCGCATGAGCCTCATCGATGGATGGACGCCGCGCGCGCCCCGGAAGTTCCGGGACTGCCCCCGTACCCATCATCCGTCCTGATTGGCGCCGAGCCATCGTCTGCGCGGGCCGGCCTTCGGCTCCTGCATCGGCATCGGCCTGGCGACCGGGAAGTTCCCGAGCGGCGCTGCGCCACGCAGCCTGACGCGGTGCGGCCGGCCCGGCCTACAGCGTGTGGGTCACCAGCATGAAGTCCGGGTCGTCGGCGAAGCGCTTGACCGCGAAGCCCAGCGAGCGCATGAGCTTGAGCATGTCGGCGTTGTTGGCGAGCACCAGCCCGTCGATCTCGCTCAGGCCCTTCTCGCGCGCCACGTCCATGATGCTTTCCATCAGGCGCGAGCCGATGCCACGGCCGTTGAAGTCGTCGGCCACCACCAGCGAGAACTCGCAGGTCGAGTGGTCGGGGTTGGTGATGTAGCGCGACACGCCGACGATGCGCTCGGTCTCGGCGATCTCGCCGTCGGCCCCCGCACTGCGCTCCTTGACCACCGCCACCAGCGCCATCTCGCGGTCGTAGTCGATCAGCGTGAAGCGCGCCAGCATCGACGGCGACAGCTCGGTCAGCGAGGACACGAAGCGGAAATAGCGGCTCTCGGGCGACAGGTGCAGCACCAGGTCCTGCAGCATCTGCGCGTCGTTCGGCCGGATCGGGCGCACCGTGTACTCGCCACCGCCGCGCAGCGGCCAGACCTGCTCGTAGCGCGTCGGGTAGGGCAGGATGGAGAGGTGGGTGTAGGGGTTGATGCGACCGCCGGCCGCCTGCGGCGCGCTGTCGATGACGATGCGCGCGTCCACCGCCACCGCGCCGGACTCGTCGACGATGATGGGGTTGATGTCCATCTCGCGCAGCTGCGGCAGCTCGCACACCATCTCCGACACGCGCAGCAGCACCTGCTCCAGCGCGTCGAGGTCCACCGCGCTGGCGCCGCGCCACTCGCCCAGCGTCTCGGCGACGCGGGAGCGCTCGATCAGTCGGCGCGCCAGGAAGCGGTTCAACGGCGGCAGCTCCATCGCGCGGTCGTTGATCAGTTCGATCATCGTGCCGCCGGCGCCGAACACGATGACCGGACCGAACGGGTCGTCGGTCACCAGGCCGATGTAGATCTCGCGGCCGCGCCGGGCGCGCGCCATCTTCTGCACCGTCACGCCGTTGATGCGGGCGCCCGGCTGCAGCCGCGCCACGCGCTCCACCATGTCGGTGTAGGTGTCGCGCGCGCTCGCGCCGTTCATGATGTTGAGCGCCACGCCCTGCACATCGGACTTGTGGCTGATGTCGGACGAATCGATCTTCAGCGCGACCGGGAAGCCCAGCTGGGTAGCGATCATCATCGCCTCGTTGGCACTGCGCGCGAGGATGGTGTTGGTGACCGGGATGTGGAAGGACGACAGCAGCGTCTTCGACTCCATCTCGGTCAGCACCTTGCGGCGCTCGGCCAGCACGCTCTCGATCACCAGACGTGCCGCCTCGATGTCGGGCTTGGCCAGCGTGGACAGTGGCGAAGGCGTCTGCTGCAGCAGCAGCTGGTTCTGGTAGAACGAGGCGATGTTGCCGAAGGCCCCGACCGCCGCCTCCGGCGTGCGGAAGCCGGGGATGCCGGCTTCGTTCAGCAGCTCGCGCGCCGCGCCCACCGAGGCATCGCCCATCCAGCACGACAGCAGCGGCTTGCCCATCGTGTGCTTGACGTCCACCAGCGCGCGCGCGATGGCCGCCGCATCGACGCCGACCTTGGGCGAGTAGACGGTCAGCACGCCGTCGACCTGCGCATCGCGGCCCGCGGCTTCGATGGCGGCGCGGTAGTGCTCGGGGCCGGCGTCTTCCGACAGGTCGATCAGGTCCGACAGCGACGCGAGTGGCGGCAGCTGCGGCGCCAGTGCGGCGGCCGACTCCGCCGACAGCCGGCCCAGGTGCAGGAACAGCTCGTTGACCCAGTCTGCCGCCAGCACGCCGGGGCCGCCGCCGTTGGTCACGATGGCCAGGCGCCGCCCGACCGGGCGGTAGCGCGAAGCCAGGCACTTCGCGGCCGAGAACAGCTCGACGAAGGAGCGCACCCGCACCGCGCCGGCACGGCGCAGCGCGGCGTCGAACACGTCGTCGCTGCCGACGATGGCGCCGCTGTGGGTCTGCGCGGCCTCGTTGCCGGCCGGCTTGCGGCCGGCCTTCAGCACCACCACCGGCTTGGCCTTGGCGGCCGAGCGCAGCGCACTCATGAAATGGCGCGCGCTCGAGATGCCCTCGACGTAGACGACGATGCTGTGCGTCTGCGCGTCGTTGGCCAGGTAGTCCAGCACCTGGGCGATGTCCACCGAGGTGTTGGGGCCCAGGGACACGACGCTGGAGAAGCCCACCGCGTTGGTGCTGGCCCAGTCGAGCACCGAGGCGGTGAGCGCGCCCGACTGCGACACCAGCGCCAGTGAACCGGGCTTGGCCAGCGGCCCGGCTGCGCTGGCGTTGAGCTGCAGCGCCGGGCGCTGGAAGCCCAGGCCGTTGGGCCCCAGCAGGTGGATGCCCTCGCGGCGCGCGATCTTCTTCAGCGCCGCCGCGGCCTCGGCGCCGATGCCGCTGGAAACCACCAGTGCCGAGCGGCAGGCCAGACGTCCAGCGACCTCCAGCGCGGAGGCCACCTCCTGCGGCGGCAGCGCGATGATGGCCAGGTCGGCCCGGGTCTGCGCCAGGTCGGCCAGGGTGCCGGTCGCGTGGATGTCCAGGAACTGCAGCGTGCCGGCATAGGGCTGCGCCCGCAGGGCCTGGTGCAGCACCCGGGCCTGCGGCGTCTGGCCGGCCGGGTCGTCGGGCGGACCGGCCAGCACGATGATCGATTCGGGCGAGAAGAGCGGGGTGAGGAAGTGCTTGTCCATGGGGTCCAGTCTGCGCCGATCGAACCTCCGGCATGTGCCGCGGCATGCCGCCACCTTCGGGGCACCGGATGACACTGTCCTGACAGCGCCACCGCCTCCCGCAATGCGTTGCGCCGAAGCGCGCCGCGAACGGCGTCAGACCAGCAACGCCACCACGAAGATGCCGATCATCATGAACGAGATCGCGATCTTGGCGACCAGCCCCGCCATGACGCCCAGCCAGGTGGCGAAGCCGATGCGCACCGCGCGCTGCTCGTCCCGGCGCGCCACGTACTCGCCCACGGCGGCACCGACCAGCGGCATGAAGAGCACGCCGACCAGGCCCATGAAGATGCCGACCACGGTGCCGAGCGCCGCACCGAGGATCGCCTCGCGGCTGGCGCCGGCGCGGCGCGCGCCCAGCAGGCCGGCCACGTAGTCCGCGGCCCAGGCCACGACCGCGAGCACGCCGATCACGGCGAGGCTGCCCCAGCCGACGCGCACGAAGTCGTCGATCCACGCACCGAGCACGATGCCCGCCAGGACGAACAGCGTGCCCGGCAGGGCCGGCAGCACCGTGCCGGCCACGCCCAGCACGATGAGCGCCACGCTCAGGATCCACAGCAAACCATCGGCCATGAGGTGCCTTCCTTCGTAGAGTGTCCAGCCACAAATGGCGCCCGCGCGCCGGAGTTCAACCGCCATGGCCGATGGCCGGCCGGCACGATGGCCCGATCGCCCTCAAGGCAGCGCCCTTTCCGGCCGATAAGTCAGCGGGCGCGCCACTCATGGTGACGCCCCCGAAAGGATCTGCCTTGCCCTCCCCCATGACGATCACCGAGTTGCAGGACGAGACGCTGCGCACCTCGCTGTGCCTGATGCGTGTCCTCGAGAACAAGCAGATGGGCATGCACGCGGGTGAATACCGTGCCGCCGCGGCCGAACTGAGCGGCGCGCTGCGCGCGCTGGCGATCGACGATCTGCGGCTGGTCGCGCGCAGCATGATGCCGGTGCTGTGCGAGCTGGCCGAGAACGTTCTGTTCGAACGCGGGCACCGCCTGGTGCTGGGGGGTTCCGGCGAGCGTGAACGCGCGCTGCAGGTGTCCGAGGCGCTGCTCGCCAGGGTCTGACCCGCGCGGCACCGCGCGAGACGCCGCCGCAAAGAAAAAGCCCGCAGGCAAACTGGAGAAGACCAGGGCCGCGGGCTCATCTACCGAACGCGCATCGCGCTGAGCAGCGCGGGGCGACGGGTTCTTTCGGCGCAGGTGACGGGTTCCTGGATCCGCCCAATGGTGCGGTCGGTTTGTCGCCGAAGTGACAGCACTGTAGTTCGTTTCGCGTAGCGTCGATCCACCGAACAGCGCAGCGATGCAGGGGCAGTTCCGGTGATCGACCCGTCCTAGGGTCAGCCCTTCTGCATCGCACGCCGGCCGGCCCGTATGCTGGCCGGCCCTGACAACGCGGAGACACTCCATGCCCAACAAGGTTCTGATCGCAGGCGCCAGCGGCGTCGTCGGCGCGGCGGCGGTCGACGCCTTTCTCGCCGAAGGTTGGGAGGTGGTGGCGCTGTCGCGCCGCCGGCCGGAACTGGTGCGCGAGCGGCCCTACACCCACCTCGCGGTGGACCTGCGCGATGCGGCGGCCAGCCGTGCCGCGCTCGGCGCGCTGACGGACGTCACGCACGTCGTCTACGCCGCGCTGTTCGAGAAGCCGGGCCTGATCGCCGGCTGGAGCGAACGCGACCAGATGGAGACCAATCTCGCGATGCTGCAGAACTGCCTCGCGCCGCTCACCGGCGCGGGCAGCGGCCTGCGCCACGTGAGCCTGCTTCAGGGCACCAAGGCCTACGGCATCCACCTGCACCCGATGCCGATCCCGGCGCGAGAGCGCGCGCCGCGCGATCCCCACGCCAACTTCTATTGGCTGCAGGAGGACTACCTGAAGGAGCTGGCGGCAGCGCGCCACTTCGACTTCACCATCCTGCGCCCGCAGCTCATCATCGGCGCGGCCTATGGCGTCGCGATGAACCTCGCGCCGGTGATCGGCGCCTATGCCGCGATCTGCCGCGAGCTCGGCGAGCCGTTCGGCTTCCCCGGCGGCGTGCCCTATGTGTGGGAAGCGGTCGACGCGCGCCTGCTCGCCAACGTCTTCGTGTGGGCCACCGCGAGCCCGGCCGCGGTCGGCCAGCATTTCAACGTGACCAACGGCGACGTCTTCGAGTGGCGCAACGTGTGGCCGGCGATGGCCGCGACGCTGGGCGTCGAAGCCGGACCCGACCACCCGCGCGCGCTGGGACAGTTCCTGCCCGAGCACGCGGCGCTGTGGGATCGCATCGTCGCGCGGCACGGCCTGCGGCCGGTGGCGCTGCCGGCGCTGCTCGGCGAGTCGCACCACTACGCGGACTTCTGCTTCGCCCACGGCGCGACGGAGCCACCGCCGCCCGCCTTCGTCAGCGCGATCAAGCTGCGCCAGGCCGGCTTCCACGAGGTCTGCGACAGCGAGGACATGTTCTGCCATTGGCTGCGCAGCTTCATGGCACGCGGCATCCTGCCGCCGGCCTGAACTTGCCGCTAGGGCACCGCCGGCAGCCCCTGCAGGATGCTGCCGCGCACCGGCGGCGCCGCGAAGGTGCGCCAGAGCAGTCGCCAGGACCAGGTCTCTCGGCGGTTCCAGGGCAGCAAAGACAGGCCGCGCGCCAGCAGGCAGTAGCCGAACAGCACCTGTGCCGTCGTGCCGATGGCAGGCACCCAGAACAGCCAGTTCATCGGTGGCCACGCGGCCAGCAGCAGCAGGCCCGTGAAAGCCAGCCGCACCTGCACCGGAAAGGCCGCAAAGCGGCCCTCGCGCCGGCGTAAGTGCAGCACCTGCCACGCACTCAACGCGGTGGCCGCGTGGAAGGCTCCGGCCCACCCCGCCAGCCCCGCGATCAGGAGCGCCGCCGTCACGGCCCAGTACCACCAGCTCAGTTCACGGTACATCAGCATCACGGCGGTCTCCTCCTGCTCGCGTACCGGCTCAGAAGCTCAGCGTGGCCGCACCGCGCTTGATCAGCTCGTGCATCACGCTGGAGCCGGCGATCACCACGCCCTCGATCAGGTGTTCCTGGGCATAGCCGCGGCTTTTCACGCAAGGGGTGCAGGCCCACAGCGTACCGCCCCGCGCGACGAAATCGCGCAGCATGTCCGCCAGCGGCTCGAGCGGCTTCACGTGGGTCATGTCCGACGCGCCGCGCCGCACGATGTCGACGCCCGAACTGGTGAGAAAGATCGACACCTTCAGGCCCGCCGTCATCCCGCCGAGCGCGATGACCATGCCCGCCGAGGACAGTTCGTGGTCGATGCCATGCGTGATCACGACCACCAGATCCCTGGATTCCGTTGCCATTGACAGCCTCCTTGCTGCATCCTTGATGTCGTCAGCTTAGGTCGATCGCCGCGAGGAAGCCATGCCCGAAATGCCGCAAGTCTTGCCCGAAACGCCGCCGGCGTCGCACTCGCCCGACCTGCTGTCGGACCTGCTCGGCAGCATGCACCTGGTCGGCATGGTGCTGTTCCGCGCCGAGTTCCGCGAGCCGTGGGCGGTGCTCACGCCGGGATCTGCGCAACTGGCGCGGGTGCTGCCGTTCCGCACCGAGCACATCATTCCCTTCCACGTCATCGCCACCGGCGGCTGCCGGCTCACGCTGCCCGAACACGAGCCGGTGTGGCTGCGCGAGGGCGATGCCGTGCTGCTGCCCTACGGCGACAGCCACCGCCTGGAAGGCCACGAGGAGACCGCGCCGGTGCAGGTCGGCCAGCTGCTGCCCTGTCAGCCCTGGAAGGACATGCCGCAGGTCGAGCACGGCGGCGGCGGCGCCGCGACCCACATCATCTGCGGCTTCCTGCAGTGCGACGAGCTGCTGTTCCGCCCGATCCTGCGGCACCTGCCGACCCTGCTGCACGTGAGCCCCGACGCCACGCCGGCCGACCACTGGCTGGGCAGCACGATCCGCCACACCGCCGCCGAGGCCAGCCGGACCACGCCCGGCTCGCGCGGCATGCTGCCGCGGCTGACCGAGCTGATGTTCGTGGAGATCCTGCGCAAGCACATGCAGGGCCTGTCGGACGGCGAGGGCGGCTGGTTCGCAGCCTGCAGGGACCCGGTGACCGGCTCGGCCCTGAAGCTGCTGCACGACGCGCCGCTGCAGGACTGGAGCGTGGAGCGGCTGGCGCGCGAGGTCGGCGTCTCGCGCACGGTGCTGGCCGAGCGCTTCCGGCGCTACCTCGACCAGCCGCCGATGCAGTATCTGGCGCACTGGCGCCTGCAGCTCGCCGCCCAGCACCTGAAGACCGGCGACCAGCCGCTGAAGGCCATTGCCGATCGGGCCGGCTACGAGTCCGAGGCCGCCTTCAGCCGCGCCTTCAAGCGCCACTTCGGGCAGCCGCCCGGCAGCTGGCGGCTGCGGCAGGGCACGCACTGAGCCGGCTGCCGCCGCACCGCTCAGCTCGCGCGGGCCTCCTGCTCGATCAGCCGCTGCAGCAGGCGTCGCACCTTCACCGGCGCCACGTCGTTGGTCATCAGCACCGGGTTCAGGCCGAAGAAGTCGGTCGTGTCCATCTCTTCATCGATCGCCTGGATGATCGGGCCGTCCTCGGTCTCGAAGGCGACATGCATGGCCTTGATCTTGGCCTCGTTGTAGGCCGCGTCGTCGACGAGATGGTTGCGCCGCGTCGCGAAGTAGTAGTGCGTGGTCCCGGCCGACTCGGGCGTGCAGGTGTGCAGGTCGTACTGGCCGATGCAGTTGACCAGGTCGAGCGCGCCGTCGTTCTGCGTTGCGCCGACCGAGAGCTGGATGTTGGCCGGCGGGCTCCAGCTCACCTCGATGAAGTGCCGCGCCTGCATCTTCGGCTCCGGCAGGAAGTCCGCCAGGATCAGCAGTGGCGGCGTCTGCTGCCATTCCCAGCGGGCCGCGACCGACTCGCCACCCTCGCGCAGCTTCGGAATCTGCGGCGACAGTTGCCCCCGCGTGGTGATGATCTCGCCGTGCACGTGGTCGACGTGGCTCAGGTCCATCACGTTGTCGATGATCAGCTCGTAGTTCGCCTTCATGTGCATGTAGGTGTACGCCACGCCGGTGTCAGGGCCGGCGTCGAGCTC
>NZ_LMDY01000003.1 GCF_001425905.1 Methylibium sp. Root1272 | reverse complement strand
GCGCCCAGCCCGTACAGGAAGGCCCGCCCGATCATCGTGCCGCGCGCCCCCAGGGCGACCGCCTTCAGCACGTCCTGCCCCGAGCGGATCCCCCCGTCCATCCACACCTCGATCCGATCGCCCACCGCCTCGGCGATCGCCGGCAGCGCCGCGATCGAGGACGGCGCCCCGTCCAGCTGCCGCCCGCCGTGGTTCGACACCACCAGCGCATCGGCCCCGCTGTCGGCCGCCAGCTTCGCGTCGGCCACCTCCATGATCCCCTTCAGGATCAGCTTGCCGCCCCAGCGCTGCTTGATCCACGCCACGTCGTCCCAGCTCAGCCGCGGATCGAACTGCTCCTTCGTCCACGTCCCCAGCGARGACATGTCGCTCACCCCCTTGGCATGCCCCACCAGGTTGCCGAAGCTGTGGCGCCGCGTCCCGGCCATCCCCAGGCACCAGCGCGGCTTCATCGCCAGGTTGATCAGGTTCGCCAGCGTCGGCTTGGGCGGTGCCGTCATGCCGTTCTTCAGGTCCTTGTGGCGCTGCCCCAGCACCTGCAGGTCCAGCGTCAGCACCAGCGCCGAGCAGCGCGCCGCCTTGGCGCGCTCGATCAGCCGCTCCATGAAATCGCGGTCGCGCATCCAGTACAGCTGGAACCAGAACGGCGCCTTCGTGTGCGCGGCGATGTCCTCGATCGAGCAGATGCTCATCGTCGAGAGCGTGAACGGCACCCCGAAGGCCTCGGCGGCGCGGGCGCCCAGGATCTCGCCGTCGGCGTGCTGCATGCCCGTCAGGCCGGTGGGGGCGATCACCACCGGCATGGCGGCCTCCTGGCCGGCCAGGGTGGTGCGCAGGGAGCGGCCCTCCATGTTCACCGCCACGCGCTGGCGCAGCAGGATGCGGGCGAAGTCGGCCTCGTTGGCGCGGTAGGTGCCCTCGGTCCACGAGCCCGAGTCGGCGTAGTCGTAGAACATCCTCGGCACCCGGCGCTGGGCCAGAACCCTCAGGTCTTCGATGCAGGTGATCACGGGCATGGGCNTCCACGAGCCCGAGTCGGCGTAGTCGTAGAACATCCTCGGCACCCGGCGCTGGGCCAGAACCCTCAGGTCTTCGATGCAGGTGATCACGGGCATGGGCAGGTCTTCTTTTTGTTGAGCGACGAAGCGATTCTCTGCCACCCGCGCATCCGGTTTCCCGTCGCCGCGCGCCGAATCGGATGTTGTCATTGCAGATAAGGAATTTAACTGCAAGAGCGGCTTCCACCGCTGCCGCGCCTTGGGAGCAATCGTCCCTCGTCCCTGGAAATAGTCCCAGTTGCGACAAGGACTTACGGAGGCTCTTCGGGGTTTTCCCGCGAGCCACGCCGGGTTGGCCCACGACTTGTGTTGTCTTGGCCACCCGGTGTGCCGGTCTGCTGCTGTCGCGGCGGGCCGCTCACACGGTTCGATCACATCCAGTAGCAACCGGAGACCTTCCACGATGGAAACCTTTTATGAGGTGATGCGCCGCCAAGGCATCTCGCGCCGCAGCTTCCTGAAGTACTGCTCGCTCACTGCCACCTCGTTGGGGCTGGGTCCGGCCTTCGTACCGCAGATCGCTCACGCAATGGAAAACAAGCCGCGCACGCCGGTGCTGTGGCTGCACGGTCTGGAATGCACCTGCTGCTCGGAGAGCTTCATCCGCTCGGCGCATCCGCTCGCGAAGGATGTGGTGCTGTCGATGATCTCGCTCGACTACGACGACACGCTGATGGCCGCCGCAGGCCATCAGGCCGAGGCCATCCTCGAAGAGATCATGGCCAAGTACAAGGGCAACTACATCCTGGCCGTGGAGGGCAATCCTCCGCTGAACCAGGATGGCATGAGCTGCATCATCGGCGGCAAGCCCTTCATCGATCAGCTCAAGCACGTGGCCAAGGACGCCAAGGCCATCATCTCCTGGGGCTCGTGCGCCTCGTGGGGCTGCGTGCAGGCGGCCAAGCCCAACCCGACGCAGGCCACGCCAGTGCACAAGGTGATCTTCGACAAGCCCATCATCAAGGTGCCGGGCTGTCCGCCGATCGCCGAGGTGATGACGGGCGTGATCACCTACATGCTGACCTTCGACCGGCTGCCCGAGCTCGATCGTCAGGGCCGCCCGAAGATGTTCTACAGCCAGCGCATCCACGACAAGTGCTACCGCCGGCCGCACTTCGATGCGGGTCAGTTCGTGGAGGCGTGGGACGACGAGTCCGCGCGCCGCGGCTACTGCCTCTACAAGGTCGGCTGCAAGGGTCCGACCACCTACAACGCCTGCTCCACCACGCGCTGGAACGAAGGCACCAGCTTCCCGATCCAGGCCGGGCACGGTTGCATCGGCTGCTCCGAAGACGGCTTCTGGGACAAGGGTTCGTTCTACGACCGCCTGACCAACATCCACCAGTTCGGCATCGAGGCCAACGCCGACCAGGTCGGGGGCGCTGCGGCCGGTGTGGTGGGCGCGGCGGCCGCGGCCCATGCTGCCGTATCGGCGATCAAGCGCGCGACGCAGAAGACCGATTCGAAGACGAGCGAAACCTCCCGCAGCGGGCAGTGAAGCGCTGAGCACTAACAAAGGAACGACACATGGGTGCTTACGAAACTCAGGGCTTCAAGATGGACAACTCGGGCCGCCGCGTGGTGGTGGACCCGGTGACGCGCATCGAAGGCCACATGCGCTGCGAGGTCAACCTCGACAGCAACAACGTCATCCGCAATGCCGTCTCCACCGGCACGATGTGGCGCGGTCTGGAGGTCATCCTCAAGGGGCGTGATCCGCGCGACGCGTGGGCCTTCGTCGAGCGCATCTGCGGCGTCTGCACCGGCTGTCACGCGCTGACCTCGGTGCGTGCGGTGGAAGATGCGCTCGGCATCGTCATCCCCAAGAACGCCTACCTGATCCGCGAGATCATGGCGAAGACCTTGCAGGAGCACGATCACGCCGTCCACTTCTACCACCTGCATGCACTCGACTGGGTCGATGTCGTGTCGGCGCTGAAGGCCGACCCGAAGAAGACCTCGGATCTTCAGCACCTGGTCTCGCCGAGCCACCCGATGTCGTCGCCGGGCTACTTCCGCGACATCCAGAACCGACTCAAGAAGTTCGTCGAGAGTGGCCAGCTCGGCCCGTTCATGAATGGCTACTGGGGCAACAAGGCCTATGTGCTGCCGCCCGAAGCGAACCTGATGGCCGTCACGCACTACCTCGAGGCGCTGGACCTGCAGAAGGAGTGGGTCAAGGTCCACACGATCTTCGGCGGCAAGAACCCGCACCCCAACTATCTGGTCGGTGGCGTGCCCTGCGCGATCAACATCGACAAGGACGGCGCGGCGGGTGCTCCGGTGAACATGGAACGCCTGAACTTCGTCGAGGCGCGCATCAAGGAGATGATCGAGTTCAACAACAACGTCTATGTCCCCGACGTGTTGGCCATCGGCACCATCTACAAGCAGGCCGGCTGGCTGTACGGCGGTGGCCTGTCCGCGACCAACGTGCTCGACTACGGCACCTACGAGAAGGTGATGGGCGACCACAGCACGCAGCAACTGCCGGGCGGTGCCATCCTCGACGGCAACTGGGACGTCATCCACCCGGTCGATCCGCGCGACCCCGAACAGGTGCAGGAGTTCGTGCCGCACAGCTGGTACAAGTACGCCGACGAATCGAAGGGCCTGCATCCCTGGGACGGCGTCACCGAGCCGAACTATGTGCTCGGGGCCAACACCAAGGGCACGCGCACCAATATTCAGGAGCTCGACGAGAGCGCGAAGTACTCCTGGATCAAGTCGCCGCGCTGGCGTGGCCACGCGATGGAAGTCGGCCCGCTGTCGCGCTACATCCTGGGCTATGCCCACGCGAAGCAGGGCCACAAATACTGCCAGCGCGTGAAGGAGCAGATCGACACCTCGGCCATGATCATCAACAGCGTCTATCCCAAGGCGCTGGGTCTGCCCGAGACGCAGTACAGCGCCAAGCAGTTGCTGCCCACCACGATCGGCCGCACGCTGGCGCGGGCGCTCGAGGCGCAGTACTGCGCAGAGATGATGCTCGATGACTTCAAGGAACTGGTCGCCAACATCAAGGCCGGCGACACCACCACGGCCAATGTAGAGAAGTGGGATCCGGCCACATGGCCCAAGGAAGCCAAGGGCGTGGGCACGGTCGCGGCACCGCGCGGGACGCTGGGGCACTGGATTCGCATCAAGGACGGGCGGATCGAGAACTATCAGTGCGTCGTGCCGACCACCTGGAACGGTAGCCCGCGTGACAACAAGGGGCAGATCGGGGCCTTCGAGGCCAGCCTGATGAACACGCCGATGGCCAACCCCGAGCAACCGGTGGAAATCCTGCGCACGCTGCACTCCTTCGATCCCTGCCTGGCCTGCTCGACGCACGTGATGAGCCCCGACGGTCAGGAGCTCACCCGCGTCAAGGTGCGCTGACAGCACCGACCCCACACCACACCCGCATCCAGAGGAGAAACCCATGTCGAAGAGCATTTCCCTGCGGTTCGCGCTGACCAGCATGCTGCTGGCAGCGGCGACGGCCAGTCAGGCGCACACCGGTCACGGTGCGCATGGCCTGGCCGAAGGTCTGGCCCACCCTTTCCTGGGCCTGGACCATGTTCTGGCGATGGTCGCCGTGGGCCTGTGGTCGGCGATCGCGCTGCCCGTCGGGCGGCGCCTGGTCGGGCCAGGGGTGTTCCTCGCAACGCTGTTGATCGGCGCGCTGCTGTCGTGGGGCGGTGTGGCTGTGCCAGCGGTGGAGTCGAGTGTGGCGGCGAGCGTGATGCTGCTGGGTGTCGTGCTGTTCGCGGGGCGGCACTTGCCGGCTTCGCTCGGTCTCGCGCTGACCGGGGCGGCGGCGCTGTTCCATGGCTATGCGCACGGCAGCGAACTGGCGGTCGGTGCTTCGGCCGTGGCCTATGCCGCCGGCTTCATGGGGGCGACGATGCTGCTGCATGGCGCGGGTCTTGCCGCCGGCTTCGGCCTCCAGCGGCTTCCCGGATGGGTCACCCGACTTGCGGCCTCCGTGGTCTCGGGAGCCGGGGTGGTGATGCTCGCCGCCCGTCTGTGACCGCGGCCGACCGAGCCGTATCACGCCAGCCCGAAGAGGAGACGACCCATGTCCGCCATACCCGCGAAGAACACGACCGCCCCGATCGAGGGCACCGATGCGCACGACCTGGTTCATGCGCAGTCCATCAAGTCGGTCTACGTCTACGAAGTGCCGGTGCGCATCTGGCACTGGATCAATGCGCTGGCCATCACGGTACTGGCCGTCACCGGCTATTTCATCGGCTCCCCCTTGCCGACCATGCCGGGGGAGGCCAGCGACCACTACGTGATGGGCTACATCCGCTTCGCCCATTTCGCTGCCGGCTACATGCTCGCCGTGGGGCTGCTCGGGCGCCTCTACTGGGCAGTGGTCGGGAACCACCACGCCCGCGAGTTGTTCTGGGTGCCGGTGTTCCAGCGAGCCTACTGGCTCGAGGTGTGGGGCATGATGAAGTGGTATGCCTTCGTGAGCGCGCGGCCCGGCAAGTACGTCGGGCACAACCCGCTGGCCCGCTTCGCGATGTTTTTCATGTTCTTCCTGACGGCCGTGTTCATGGTCGTGACCGGTTTCGCGCTGTACGGCGAAGGAACGCAGGCCGGTTCCTGGGCTGACGTGATGTTCGGATGGGTGATCCCGCTGTTCGGGCAGTCCCAGGACGTGCACACCTGGCACCACCTCGGGATGTGGTGGCTGATCGTGTTCGTCATCGTGCACGTGTATGCCGCGATCCGCGAAGACATCATGGGTCGATCGAGCGTGGTGAGCACGATGATCTCCGGCCACCGCACCTTCAAGGACTGACCGCCATGAGCCTGCAAGATCTGGTTCAGCGCAACGGCTGGGGCGCGACCCGGACGGCCGGAGCGGCCGCTGGCGAGCGGCTGGCGTGGATCGGTCCGGTGCGACACGTGCGTGCACCGAGCGGGCCGTCCGGGGCGGGCGACTATTTTTCACGAGGGGCATCGGACCGTTCGTCGCGATCCCTTGCGACCACGACGATGCTGCTGCCACCTGGCGTGCCAGGTCGTGCTCCCTGGCATCCGGGGCGCTTTCTCCGGCGCAATTACCTGACGCCGCTCGGTCTCTCGCAGACCGAGGCGGCACGCTTGCTCGGCGTATCGCGCCGGCGCCTGCACGAGATCGTGCATGGCCAGCGTGGCATCACGGCCGATACCGCCATCCGTTGTGCGCTGGTGTTCGGAACCGATGCGGCGTTCTGGCTCGCGTTGCAGTCTGCGTGGGACAGCTTCCACACCTGGAAGCTGCTCCGCGTCCAGACCCGCCGCGCCCGCGGCACCCACTGATCTTCTTGTTGGAGTCAACCCGAATGAGCGCCATTCCGTCCGCCGGAGGTTGTCACGATCTGGGTGGCAACCCTGAGACAGAGACGATCTGCGTACTCGGCATCGGCAACGTACTGTGGGCCGACGAAGGCTTCGGCGTCCGCTGCATCGAGGCCCTGCAGCGCCGCTACGAGTTCGCGCCGCACGTGCAATTGATCGATGGCGGCACCCAAGGGCTCTACCTGATCCAGTACGTGCAGGCCGCTACGTACCTGCTGATCTTCGATGCCATCGATTACGGATTGACTCCGGGTACGTTGAAGCTGATCGAGAACGACGATGTGCCGCGCTTCATGGGGGCGAAGAAGATGAGTCTGCACCAGACCGGCTTTCAGGAGGTGCTGATGCTGGCGCTGCTGACGGAGCAGTACCCGAAGCAGGTGCTGCTGATCGGCTGCCAGCCCCAAGAGCTCGAGGATTACGGCGGCAGTCTGCGGCCGAGCGTCAAGCAGGCGCTGGAAGATGCGCTGGCGCATGGGGTCGACATGCTGCGCCAATGGGGCGCGAAGCCCGTGCCGCGCACCGCGCCGCTGAGCGAGCACGAGTCGGTGACCTTCTCCGAACTCGATATCGGTCGCTACGAGGAGCAGCGGCCCCCGGAAGAGCTTGCGTGCCGTGTCGGCGACGAACGCTTCTTTCCGCCGGTCGCCCCGAACTGAAAGCGCGCCATGTGCATCGGTCTTCCCATGCAGGTACTGAGCGTCGAGCCCGGGCACGCGCAGTGTCGCGGCCGGGGTGAGGCTCGCCGTGTCCGGACGGCGCTGGTCGGGGACATCGCACCCGGTGACTGGCTGCTGGTGTTCATCGACAGCGCGCAGGAGCGTCTGACAGCCGAGCGCGCGGGAGAGATCGATGCCACGCTCGATCTGCTCGAAGCGGTGATGCACGGCGATGCCGCCAACGGCGACGCCTCTTTCGCCCTGCCGTCGCGCATGAACCAGGACGAAGTCCTTGCTATGGCGGGGGCGGCATCCAGCCCCACTTTGGAGAAATCACCATGAGTACCGACACGTCGAGCCACGAAACCCTGGTGAAGCTGCCCGTGCAGCCCCCCACCACCACGATGGCGGCCCCCGAAACTTCGCCGCTGATCGAGCGGCTCGTCAGCGTCCACGGCGCGTCGTGGGTGGACGAGTCCAGCATCGGGGACTGGGCCGCGCAGGGGGGCGATCGGGTCGTGCTCTTTGCAGGTGATCCGGTCCGCTTTCCCGAAGGGCTGGACGTGGCGGTCGTGCTGCCGGAACTGCAACGCAGCTTCCCGGGGCGTTTCGTCGTTGGCGTCGTGCCGCGACGAAGTGAGGAAGCCGTGGCTCGCCGCTACGGCTCACAGCGCTGGCCGACGCTGCTGTTCCTGCGGGATGGCCAGTACGTGACCACGATCTCCGGCATGCTCGATTGGGACGAGTATGTCGAACGCGTCAAGCAGGCGCTGGCCATGCCGACCTCGCGCGCGCCGACTATCGGCATCCCGGTGGTCAGTGCCGGATCCGCCGGCTCATCTTGTCATTGAATCAAATCTTGCACGGAAGCACCTCATGAAAGACTTTCCGATCCCGGTCGTGGGCATAGGCGTCGGCCCGGGCAGCCAGCCCGAGGAGGACGATAGCCTCCAGTACATGTCGATGCCGCAAGGCATGGAGACCTTCCGCCCGCCGATCCTTCCCGAGCCCGAGGAGATCGCCGCTCGGGCGCAGGCACACCGTGCGCTGCGCGATGCGTTGACCGCACTCGACGACGCGCGCCGCAATGGCGGCAACCGCAGCGTCGACCTGCTGGGCTTGCCCGCCGAGGACCTGCAACTCATCAACCAGGTGCTCGGCGAAGGCGAGGTGAGTGCGCTGGTCAAGAGCGATGGCGATGCGAGCCATGAGTTGCGTGTGCAGGAATCGGTCTTTGCCGGCGTGTGGCGCGTGGTCCGTTCGATGGATGGGCAGGTCATGTCGGACGTCATCGAACTCGGTCCGGTGCCGCAGGCACTGAAGGCCGCTGCGCGTGACGACGTTTGGACCCAGGTGCCGCGCTGGACCGGCGATCTGCCTCCCAATGTGCAGAATGCGCCGTCGCTGCTGGCCGAGATCGAGGACCAATGGCGCATCTGGCGTCCGGGCCAGCCGGCGCATGTCGTCAACCTCACGCTGCTGCCGATGTCGACCGAGGACATCGGCTTCCTGGACCACCATCTCGGCACGGGCCGGGTGCTGATCCTGTCGCGCGGCTATGGCAACTGCCGCATCACCAACACCCGCATGCCCAATTGCTGGCGCGTCGTGTATTACAACTCGCAGGACGTGGTCATCCTCAACACCGTCGAGGTGGTCGAACTGCCCGAAGTCGCCCAGGCCGCAAAGGAAGACCTCGACGATTCGCACGAGCGTTTGAGAGAGGTGCTGGAGTGGGTGGAGCAGGCATGAACAGGTCGGCGCGACCTGCTCCCACGGTTCGCCGGGCTGCCGATGGCGCCTCGTTCGCGCGAGGAGCGCGATCGTGAACTCCAGCAGCCCACCGCGCTTCGAGGGCAGCTACCTGGGCAACAGTGCTCGTTTGCCCGCTGGTGCGCGCCTCGAATGCAAGATCTGCTGGTGGGTCTACGACCCTGCGCTCGGCGATCCGGTGTGGCAGATCGACCCCGGCACGCCCTTCTCGGATCTGCCGTCGCACTGGCGTTGCCCGCAGTGCGATGGGGATGCCGAACAGTTCATGGTGCTCGACGGCACGGCGTGATCATGAATGCCCCGTCCCTGCCTGCTGCTGCGCTGTCGCGACGCGTCCACGATCTGGTGGCGCTGTTTCGCAGCATCGAGCGCGATCGCATGGCCGGCGTGCCGGTCCTGAATCCGGCGCTGCAGGTGGAAGCGGTGGGCTTCGAACCGGCGTTCGATCCGAAGGTCGCCGACCCGGCATCCCGCATCGACGTGGAGGCGATCGGCATCCTTGTCACTCCCTGGTTCATGAACCTCGTCGTGATGCCGCTGGAGCGTCGCGACGGCGTCGCCGGCGTCGGTGTCTCGCGGACGCGGTCCGTCGGCAGCGAGAATTTCGACTTCATCGGTGGCCACGAGCCGGCCTTCGGCGCCTACGCCGCCTGCTCGCTGTTTTCTCCGATGTTCGAGTTCGTCGACCAGGCGGCGGCCGTGGCGACCGCGCGCGCCGTGCTCACCACCTTGCGGACGCCCGTGACCGCGGCCGAGCCGGCGCCGTCGCCGGCCCGCCGCTCCTTCCTGCTCGGTCGTTCGTCGGCCGCCGGGGCGGTTCGATGAGCGCCACCCGGCTTGCCGACCTGGGGGGCGCCCTGTTGGTGCGACCCGGCCGGCCGCGGCCGCACAACCTGGTCAGCACCCGGCCGGACCTGACCGATCTGCTGACCCGCGGCAAGCCCGCCGCCGGTCTGGCCGACATCCTGGGCAGCCTGTACAGCCTGTGCGGTCATGCGCACAGGCTGTGCGCACGCCGTGCCGTCGCTGCGGCACGCGGCAGGGCCGACGCAGACGAGCACGATGCCGTGGGCGCGCTGCAACTCGGCAGTCTGCGGGAGCATCTGCGCCGTCTGTGCATGGACTGGCCCGGGCAACTGGCGGCCGCGTCCCGTCGTGACGCGCTCGCTGCCCAGGCGATGAGCCAGCTCCGTCAATGCCCGGCCTTCGCCGTCCTCTCGCCGCAATCGGGCATGTCGGCGGGTGAGGCGCTGCCCGGCCTGCTCGAGTGGTTGCAGCGCACCGTGCTGCAGATGCCGGCATCGGAGTGGCTGCTGGCGTGGGAACACGATCCGCAGGCGTGGTTGCTCGAGTGGGCAGGCCGCAGCGAGGGGTGGGTGGCCGAACTGTTCAGGGGCGCACCCGCGGTCGCAGACCACGTGCTGCCTGCGGTCGATCTGCAGCCCCATGCGTGCGCGGGTTCGCTCCGAGAACTCGCCGACACCTTGCGCGAGAGCGCCACCTTCGTTCGTCAGCCGTTCTGGAACGGTGCCTGTGCGGACACCGGGCCGTGGAACCGGCTGAACCAGCCGGCCGGCCGTCGCCTCGACAACCCCAGGCTGCGCCTCGGCGCACGGCTGGCCGAAGTCGCTCGCCTTGCGCTGCCCGATGAAGCGCGGCGCAGCGGCGCGCAATGGCTCGCGAGCGGCAGCTTGGCGGTCGGCCCGGGGGAGGGCCTGGCCTGGGCAGAAATGGCGCGCGGCCTGCTGGTCCATCATGTGCGCCTCGACAACCAGGACGATGCGGCCCGCGTCGAGAGCTGCCGTGTGCTCGCGCCCACGGAATGGAACTTCCATCCCGCCGGTGCGCTGGCTGCAGCGCTGGAGTGTCTGTCCTCCGAGGTCACACCGAAACTCCAGCGTGACGTCGCGCTCCTCATGGCGGCCTACGATCCGTGTGTGCCCTATGAGATAGAACCGGCCTGGCTGGAGGAGGTCGCTCATGCATGAAGCCAGTCTGGCCGGCGGCATCCTGAAGCTCGTCGAAGACGCCGCGCAGCGCGAAGGTTTTCGGCGCGTGACGGTGCTGCGCATGGAAGCCGGGCGACTGGCCGGCATCGAGGTGCGTGCGCTGCAGTTCGCGCTGGAGTCGCTCGCGCCGGGAACCTGCTTGCAGGACGCGCAGTTCGAGATCGAGGAGCCGGTCGGCCAGGCCTGGTGCCTTCACTGCAGCCAGACGGTCGAGATCGCCCAGCGCGGCGATGCCTGCCCGGGGTGCGGCAGCTACCAGGTGCAGCCCACCGGGGGCACCGAACTGCGGGTGCTCGACATGCTGGTCGACGATTAGACGGAAGGAACGAAGATGTGTGTCGTTTGTGGTTGTACCGGGTCCGAGGATCCGAAAGCGGCGAAGTCTGCTGACGAGGCCGTCGCGTTGCAGCATCATGATGCCGTGCCGAGTCGCTCTGGCTCGCATGTCCACGTCGATCCCCGCCATGGCAACCTGCATTACGGTGCCGGCGCGGCACGTGTTTCGGTGCCGGGCATGAGCCAGGCGCGCGCGATCAAGCTGGAGACCGACATCCTCGGCGAGAACAATCGCATCGCGCGGCGCAATCGCCAGCACTTCGAAGCGCATGGCGTGACGGCGCTGAATCTGGTGTCCAGCCCGGGCTCCGGCAAGACGACTCTGCTGTGCGCCACCATCCGGGCGCTGCGCCAGCGACATCCCGGGCTGTCTGTCTCTGTCATCGAAGGCGACCAGCAGACCAGCTTCGACGCCGAGCGCATCCGCGCGACCGGCGCGCCGGCCATCCAGGTCAACACCGGCAAGGGCTGCCACCTCGATGCGCCGATGGTGGCGGATGCCTTCTCCCGGCTGCATACGCACGATCATCACGCAGACCACCACCACCCGCATCATCATCATGAGGTGCACAGCCTGCTGTTCATCGAGAACGTCGGCAACCTCGTCTGTCCCGCGGTGTGGGACCTGGGCGAGGCCGCCAAGGTGGCCATCCTCTCGGTGACCGAAGGCGAGGACAAGCCGCTCAAGTACCCGGACATGTTCGCGGCCGCCTCGCTGATGGTGTTGAACAAGATCGACCTGCTGCCGCACTTGCACTTCGACGTCGAGCGCTGCATCCAGGCGGCCCGGCGCGTCAACCCGGCCATCGAGGTGATTCAGCTGTCGGCCACCACCGGAGCCGGCATGGACGACTGGCTGCACTGGCTGGAGCATGCGATGTCGCCAGGCGACGCGCACGATCATCATCACCACGAGCCGGTGCCGCAGGTGCGCTCCGCAGGTCCGGATACCGAGGCCGCGTTGCGCCGACGCGTGGCTGAACTCGAAGCTGCGCTGGCTGCTGCCGCGCGGGCGGCTACGGCAGACTGATTGGTGCCATCGTGCGCACTGACCTGCCCACCGTACTGGCCGCCGGCGCGTGGCTGAAGAATGCCGCGTGCCTGCTCGAGGCTGGCGTGCCGGCGTGGTCGGCGCTGCATGGCGATCTCGGCGAGCCCGGCGCCTGCCGCGCTCTCGATGCTTCGGTGCAGGCGCTGCTGCACCGATCCGGGCGACCGGTGGCGGCGGTGGCGCACGACCTGCACCCCGACTTCTACAGCACCCGTCTGGCGGTGTCGCTGGCGGCGGAACTCGGCGTTCCCGCGATCGGTGTGCAACACCATCACGCCCACATCGCGGCGGTGATGGCTGAGCATGGTGTTCATGAGGCGGTCGTCGGCCTGGCGCTGGACGGCGTCGGCCTGGGCACCGACGGTGCCGCCTGGGGCGGAGAACTGTTGTGGGTCGATCCTGGCGCGTGGCGTCGCCTCGGCAGCCTCTGGCCGCTCGCCCTGCCCGGCGGCGACATCGCGGCCCGCGAACCCTGGCGCATGGCCGCTGCAGCGCTCCAGTCGCTGGGGCGTGGACACGAGATCGGAGAGCGCTTCGGCGGTGCGGTCGGCGCGAACGCGGCGCGCCTCGTGCAGCGCCTGCTCGCCACGGGCTTCAACTGCCCGCCGACCAGCAGCACCGGGCGCTGGTTCGACGCTGCCGCGGCGGCGCTGGGCCTGAGCGTGCGCCAGACGCACGAGGCCGAGGCAGCGGTCGCGCTGGAGCAGCAGGCGCGGTCGTGGATCGCCGTCCATGGCTGGCCGTCGCGGACCGACGTGGTCGACACCACTCGCCTCGACTGTCTCGACCTGCGTCCCTTGCTCCTGCGGCTGCTCGACCACGGCGCTGCGCCGGGCGCCGATGTCGCGGACGAGGCCGCGTGGTTCCATGGGGCACTGGCCGAGGCTCTGGCCGCATGGGCCGGCGCGGCAGCCCGCGAGAGCGGCGCGCACACCGTGTGTCTGGGTGGCGGCTGCTTCTGCAATGCCGTGCTCACCGAACAAGTGGTCGCCGGCCTGCAGCGGCGGGGTCTGCGCGTGCTGAAGCCGCAGGCCCACACCTGCGGTGACGCCGCGCTCGCGCTCGGGCAGGCTTGGGTGGCCGCTCACCAGCTGCATGCCGGCGGCCAGCCCCTTTCCATCGAAGTCAACGAGAGCCTCTCATGTGCCTAGCTATCCCCGCCAAGCTGATCGAACTCAAGCCCGCCGACCAGGCCGTGGTCGACCTCGGCGGCATTCGCAAGGAGATCTCCGTGGCCCTGGTGCCCGGCGTGGCCGTCGGTGACTACGTGATCGTGCACGTCGGGCATGCCATCGGGCAGATCGATCCGGCCGAAGCCGAGCGCACGCTCGCCATGTTCGGCGAGGTCGCGCGCTTGCCGGCATCCTCGGGAGCGGCACTGTCATGAAATACATCGACGAGTTTCGCGACGGCGCCATCGCCCAGAAGATCGCCGAGCGGCTGCGTCAGGAGGTTCGTCCGAACCGCAGCTACAGCTTCATGGAGTTCTGCGGCGGGCACACGCATGCCATCTCTCGCTACGGCGTCGGCGAGCTGCTACCGACCAACGTACGCATGGTGCATGGGCCGGGTTGTCCGGTCTGTGTCCTGCCCATCGGGCGCATCGATCTGGCGATCCAGCTCGCGCTCGAACATGGCGCGATCGTCTGCACCTACGGTGACACGATGCGTGTGCCGGCGTCCGACGGCCTGTCGCTGGTGCGCGCGAAGGCACGCGGCGGTGACATCCGCATGGTGTATTCGGCCGCCGATGCCTTGCACATCGCGCGGCAGAACCCGTTGCGCGAGGTGGTGTTCTTTGCGATCGGCTTCGAGACCACGACGCCGCCCACCGCGCTGGCGATCCGCGACGCCCAGCGCGAGGGCCTCGGCAACTTCAGCGTGCTGTGCTGCCACGTGCTCACGCCGTCGGCGATCACGCACATCCTCGAATCGCCCGAAGTGCGGCAGCTCGGCACGGTTCCGATCGACGGCTTCGTCGGCCCGGCACACGTCAGCATCGTCATCGGATCGGGCCCGTACGAGCACTTCGCCCATGAGTACCGCAAGCCGGTCGTGATTGCCGGCTTCGAGCCGCTCGACGTGATGCAGGCGGTGCTGATGCTGGTGCGCCAGGTCAACGAAGGGCGTGCCGAGGTCGAGAACGAGTTCACCCGGGCGGTCGACCGCGATGGCAATCTCAACGCGCAGGCGTTGGTGTCCGAGATCTTCGAGTTGCGCCCGAGCTTCGAATGGCGTGGCCTCGGCGAGGTGCCGTACAGCGCGCTGAAGATTCGCCCCGGTCTGGTGGCCTTCGACGCGGAGCGGCGCTTCCGGCTGCGCTACCAGCCGGTGCCGGACAACAAGGCCTGCGAATGCGGTGCGATCCTGCGCGGCGTCAAGAAGCCCACCGACTGCAAGATCTTCGGCACGGTGTGCACGCCGGAGAATCCGGTGGGATCTTGCATGGTGTCCAGCGAGGGAGCCTGCGCGGCGCACTACTCGTACGGACGGTTCAAGGACATTGCGATCGTGGCGGCGGCATGAGCATTGTCAAGAAGGACTACATCCGGCCGCTCGACATCAAGAACGGCCGCATCGACATGGGGCATGGCGCCGGTGGGCGCGCGGCGATGCAACTGATCGAGGAACTCTTCCTCGCGTCCTTCGACAACGACTACCTGCGTCAGGGCGACGACGGCGCGGCGTTTGCCATCCCTCAGGGCGAGCGCATGGTGATGGCGATCGACGGACACGTGGTGTCGCCGCTGTTCTTCCCGGGCGGCGACGTCGGCTGCCTCAGCGTGCACGGCACGATCAACGACGTGGCGATGTCCGGCGCGCGTCCGCTCTACCTAGCGGCCAGCTTCATCCTCGAGGAGGGCTTCCCGCTCGTCGACCTCAAGCGCATCGTCGATTCGATGGCCGCGGCGGCGCGCGAGGCCGGCGTGCCGATCATCACCGGCGACACCAAGGTGGTCGAGCAGGGCAAGGGCGACGGCGTCTTCATCAGCACCACCGGCGTCGGCGTCGTGCCGGTCGGTGTCGACATCTCCGGCAGGAACGCGCGCCCCGGAGACTTGCTGCTGCTGTCGGGCACGATCGGAGAGCACGGCGTGGCGGTGCTGTCGCAGCGCGAATCGCTCGAGTTCGAGACCACGATTCGCTCCGACACTGCGGCGCTGCACACGCTGGTGGCTGCGATGCTGCAGGCCGCGCCGGGTGCGGTGCGGGTGCTGCGCGACCCCACGCGCGGCGGACTGGCCACGACGCTCAACGAGATCGCGCGCCAATCCGGTGTCGGCATGCTGCTGCAGGAGGACGCGATTCCGGTGCTGCCGCAGGTCGACGCTGCCTGCGAACTGCTGGGGCTGGATCCGCTGTACATCGCCAACGAAGGCAAGCTGGTGGCCGCCTGCGCGCCCGAGGCGGCCGAGGCGGTGCTGGCGGCGATGCGGGCGCATCCGCTGGGCGCGCAGGCCGCGCGCATCGGCAGCGTCGTCGAAGACGCCCACCGTTTCGTGCAGATGGACACCCGCTTCGGCGGGCGCCGCGTCGTCGACTGGTTGAGCGGAGAACAGTTGCCGCGCATTTGCTGACACCTCCGCGTAGAGAGGCTGCGATGGACGATCCCGGGGACCGCGTGTACCGCAAGACCGATCGGGGCATGGGGGAAGTGAAGTCGCGGTCGGGCGGGCTGTCGGCGCGATCGCGCACGGCGCTGATCCTCGTCAATGGGGTCGACTCGCTCGCCGCACTGCGCGCCAAGATCGGCCCCGACGCCGACGCGCTCGTCGAAGCGCTCGCGACCGATGGTCATGTAGAGCCGGTTGCGCCGCCGTTGCGTAGGGGCGCCGACGGCCCCGGCGCGCAGCCCCTGCCGGTGGACATCGCGGTGGAATCCATCGTACCGAGCGCATTCGAGGCGTCGGCCGCCGAGGTGCGCGAGCGCCTGGCGCCGCTGCGGCGCCAGGCGCTGGCGCGGCTCGCGCCGCACTACGGCCCCGATGCCGCGGTCGTGGCCGGTCCGCTACTGCAGGCCGCCAACATCGAAGCCTATTGCGCCGCGCTGGCGGCGCTCGAGACCAAGGTGTCGGTCTACATGGGCCGCAAGCAGGCCGTCAAGCTGCTGGCGGGACTGAAGCCCGACTGATTCCGATACCGACGAGCGATCATGCGCATCCTGTTGCTCTGCCACAGTTTCAACAGCCTCACTCAGCGCCTGTTCGTCGAACTCGGCGCGCGCGGGCACAGCGTGTCGGTGGAACTCGACGTGGCCGACAGCGTCACCGAAGAGGCGGTCGCACTGTTCCGGCCCGACCTGGTGATCGCACCCTTCCTGAAGCGGCGTATCCCGGCATCGGTGTGGCGCCGGGTGGTCTGCCTGGTGGTGCACCCGGGCCCGCCGGGCGACCGCGGGCCGTCGGCGCTCGACTGGGCCATCCTCGAGTCTCGTCCGCGCTGGGGCGTGACGGTGCTGCAGGCCAACGACGAGTTCGATGCCGGGCCGGTGTGGGCGCACGCCGATTTCCCGATGCGTGCGGCCGCCAAGGGCAGCCTCTATCGCTGCGAAGTGGCGGACGCCGCGGTGGCCGCGTCCTTGCAGGCAGTCGAGCGCTTCGCCGCACTGGGCGAGGCCGGCGGCCTCGATGGCGGCGCGGAAGCGGACATCGAGACCGAACCCGCCACCGGTTGGCGCCCGGCGCTGCCGCAGGCGGCACGCAGCATCGACTGGGAGCACGACGACACGGCGGACATCCTGGCGCGGCTGCACAGCGCCGACGGGCAGCCTGGCGTGCGCGACCGCCTGTTCGACGTCGAATGCCATCTCTACGAGGGCCATCCCGCCAGCGCCGCGACGCTGGCCCGTGCGCCAGCGGGCGTGCCGGGCACCGTGGTGGCGCGCCGAGATGGGGCCTTGCTGCGCCGCACCGTCGACGGCGGCGTGTGGATCGGTCAGGTGCGCAGCGCGCACGCCTGCGGCGACGGGCCGTCGTTCAAGCTGCCGGCGGCCCTTGCGTTCGCATCGCGCACGGTCAGCCTGCCGAAGCTCGACGTGCCGCTGGAGCGCGACGCCGACGAATGGGGCGAACTGCGCTACCGCGAGCTCGGCCCGCGCGGCGCGCGCCTGGGATGCCTGTCGTTCGACTTCTACAACGGCGCGATGTCGACCGACCAGTGTCGCCGGTTGCGGGCGGCGTTGCAGGACGTGAAGCAGCGCGACACGCAGGTGCTGCTGCTGCTCGGCGGGCGCGACTTCTTCAGCAACGGCATCCACCTGAACTGCATCGAGGCGGCCGCCCATCGGCCCGGCGACAGCGCAGCCGACGAATCCTGGCGCAACATCGAGGCGATGGACGACGTGGCGCTGGAGCTGATCACGCTCACCGAGCGTCTCACCGTGGCCGCACTGCGCGGCAACGCCGGGGCCGGCGGCGCCTTCCTGGCGCTGGCGGCCGACGAGGTGTGGACGCACCAGGGCGTCGTCCTGAATCCGCACTACAAGAACATGGGCAACCTCTATGGGTCCGAGTACTGGACCTACCTGCTGCCGCGGCGGCTGGGAGCGGCCGGCGCCGCGGCGCTGATGCAGCAGCGCTTGCCGGTCTCAGCGGCCGCGGCGCAGCGCTCGGGGCTGATCGATCGATGCTTCGACACTGGGGCGCGCGGCTTCGAAATCGAGGCAACTACGCATGCACTGGCGTTGGCGTCGGCTCACAATCTGGCTGAGCGCGTCGCCCACAAGCGGCAGGTGCGCGACATGGACGAGGCCCGACGGCCCCTGGCCGCCTACAGAGAGCAAGAGCTGTCCCGGATGCACCGCAATTTCTACGGCTTCGACCCGAGCTACCACGTCGCTCGCTATCACTTCGTGCACAAGCTGCCCCATGCCTGGACGCCCCGGCATCTCGCGGTGCATCGCGAGGCCGACGTCGGCAGCCCGGAGCGCGCATGAGCGAGGTCGCCAGCCTGCCGACCGTCCTGCTGGTGGACGACGAGGTGCGTTCCCAGGACGCGATGCGGCGCACGCTCGACGAGGACTTCACGGTGCTCACCGCGAGCCATGCCGACGATGCCCGCCGGCAGCTCGAGCGTCACGAGATCAGCGTGATCCTGTGCGATCAGCGCATGCCGGGACTCACCGGTGTCGAGTTCCTGAAGGAAGTGCGCGAGCGCTGGCCAGACACGGTGCGCATCGTGATCTCCGGCTACACCGATTCCGAGGACATCATCGCCGGCATCAACGACGCCGGCATCTACCAGTACATCCTCAAGCCCTGGGTGCCGGATCACCTGCTCGACACGGTCCGCACTGCGGCGGAGGCGCGAGTGCTGCAGCGCGAGATGCACCGCCTCGACCTCGAGCTACGCACCAGCACGCCGGTGCTGCGCCAGCGTACGGCGCACAAGCTGGAGAAGGCGCGCAGCACCTTCGACTTCGACCGCATCGAGCGCGCCGCAGGCAGCCCGCTCGATGGTGTGTGCGAGATGGCCGCGCGCGTGGCGCGCTATGACCTCAGCGTGCTGGTGCTCGGCGAATCCGGCACCGGCAAGGAGCTGCTGGCGCGTGCCATCCACTACGCCAGCCCGCGCGCCAGCGGCGCCTTCGTCGTCGAGAACTGTGCAGCCATTCCTGACACCTTGCTGGAGTCGGAGCTGTTCGGCCACAAGCGCGGCTCCTTCACCGGCGCGCACGAAGACCACCCGGGCTTGTTCCAGCGCGCCAACGGCGGCACGGTCTTCCTCGACGAGATCGGCGAGACCTCGCCGGCCTTCCAGGTGCGCCTGCTGCGCGTGCTGCAGGAGGGCGAGGTGCGGCCGGTCGGCGGCGTGCGCACCGTGCCGGTCAACGTGCGGGTGGTGGCGGCCACGCACCGCGACCTGGAACAGCGCGTTCGCGAGGGCCTGTTCCGCGAAGACCTCTACTACCGCATCGCCGGCATCTCGCTGACGGTGCCGCCGTTGCGCGAGCGTGGCGGTGACATCGAGCCGATCGCACACCGCCTGGTGCGCGAGGTCAGCGCCGAGCTGGGCCGGCCCGGTGCCGAACTCGCCGATGAGGCGATGGCCTGCCTGATGGGCTATCCCTGGCCCGGCAACATCCGCGAGCTGCGCAATGAGATTGCCCGCGCGGTGGCGCTGAGCACCACCGAACGCATCGAGGCCCAGGCGTTCTCGCTGCGCGTGCTGCACGGCCAGGCCGGCCTGTCGGCCGCGGCGCAGGCCACGCCGCTGCCGCGCAGCGGCACCCTGGGCGAGCGGCTCGACGCCATCGAGGCGATGATCCTGCGCGAGACGCTGCTGCGCCACCGCTGGAACAAGACCCGCGCCGCCAAGGAACTGGGCCTGTCGCGGGTCGGTCTGCGTGGCAAGATGCTGCGATTCGGGCTGGAAGGATGAGCATGGGCGCTGCGGCGGGTTTCAACGTGCTGTGGCTCCAGTCGGGGGGGTGCGGCGGCTGCAGCATGTCGCTGCTGTGCGCCGACACCACCGACTTCCACGGCCAGCTGCGCGATGCCGGCATCGATCTGCTGTGGCACCCCTCGCTGTCGATCGAGAGCGGGCATGAGTTGAGTGCCATGCTCGACCGCATCGTCGATGGCCGCCTGCGGCTCGACGCGCTGTGCATCGAGGGCTCCCTGCTGCGTGGCCCGCACGGCAGCGGCCGCTTCCACGTGCTGGCCGGCACCGGCATTCCGATGATCCACTGGGTCACACGGCTGGCGGCGCGCGCGCGGCACGTGGTCGCGATCGGCAGCTGCGCGGCCTGGGGCGGCGTGACGGCCGGAGGTGACAACCCCACCGATGCCTGCGGCTTGCAATTCGAGGACGACCGCCGCGGGGGCCTGCTCGGCGCAGAATTCCGGTCGCAGAGCGGTCTGCCGGTGATCAACATCGCCGGCTGTCCCACCCACCCGAGCTGGGTGATCGACACGCTGATGGCGCTGGCCGCCGACAGCTTCACGGCGAGCGATCTCGATCCTCTCAACCGTCCGCGCTTCTACGCCGACCAGCTGGTGCATCACGGCTGCACCCGAAACGAGTACTACGAGTTCAAGGCCAGCGCCGAGAAGCCCTCAGACCTGGGTTGCATGATGGAGCACATGGGCTGCAAGGGCACGCAGGTGCATGCCGACTGCAATACGCGGCTGTGGAACGGCGAGGGCTCGTGCACCCGCGGCGGCTTTGCCTGCGTCGCCTGCACCGAGCCGGGCTTCCAGGAGCCGGGTCATCCCTTCCACGAGACGCCCAAGCTGGCCGGCATCCCGATCGGCTTGCCGACCGACATGCCCAAGGCCTGGTTCGTCGCGCTCGCGTCGCTGTCGAAGTCGGCGACGCCCAGGCGCGTGAAGCTCAATGCCGTGGCCGACCACCTGGTGGTCACGCCGGCGGTGCGCAAGACGCGGCTGAAATGACCGACCGCCGCGCGGCCGCGGGCCCTTGCGCAGGCCGAGGGCGCTGAGATGGCCCGCCTGCTGGTCGGCCCGTTCAACCGCGTCGAGGGCGATCTCGAGGTCACGCTCGATATCGCTGACGGGCGGGTGAGTTCGGCGCGTGTCAACGCGCCGATGTACCGCGGCTTCGAGCAGATCCTGCGCGGCAAGAACCCGCACGATGCGCTGGTCTACGTGCCGCGCATCTGCGGCATCTGCTCGGTGTCGCAGTCGGTCGCCTCGGCGCGGGCCCTGGCCGACCTGGGCGGCCTGGAGATGCCACCCAACGGCCAGCATGCGACCAACGTGATCCTGGCGACGGAGAACCTGGCCGACCACCTGACGCACTTCTACCTCTTCTTCATGCCGGACTTCACCCGCCCGGTCTATGCGGCCCAGGCCTGGCATGCCGAGGCCGAGCGCCGCTTCGCGCCGCAGACCGGCGAGCAGACGCGCGCGGCCATCGCGGCGCGCCAGCGATGGTTCACGCTGCTCGGCACCCTGGCCGGCAAGTGGCCGCACACGCAGAGCATCGAGCCTGGCGGCTCCACGCGGCCGATCGAGGCGGCCGAGCGAGTGCGCCTGTTGTCGCGCGTGCGCGAGTTCCGGGCCTTCCTCGAACGTCAGCTGTTCGCCGCGCCACTGGAGCAGGTGAGCTCGATCGCCACCGAAACCGAGCTGTGGGCCTGGCATGCGCAGGACCCCTGGCGCGGCGACTTCCGCCTGTTCCTGAGCATGGTGAAGGACGCCGCCCTCGAGCGTCTCGGCCCGGGGCCCGGGCGCTACCTCAGCTACGGTGCCTACCCGCAGCCGGATGGCGGCTTCGAGCTCGGCGGCGGCGTGTGGCATGCACGGAGCGCGGTGCTGTCGCGGCTCGACGTGGCGGCGATCCGCGAGGATGCGACGCACGCCTGGCTGGCCGACAGCGCCGGGCCGCGCCATCCGCTCGACGGCCTCACGCTGCCCGACGCCGACAAGCCCGGCGCTTACACCTGGAACAAGGCGCCGCGGCTCGCGGGCGAAGTGATCGAGACCGGTGCCATCGCCCGTCAGCTGGCATCGGCGCAGCCGTTGGTGCGCGATGCGGTCGGCCGCCACGGTGGCACCGTCTACACACGGGTGCTGGCGCGCCTGATCGAGCTGGCGCGCGTGGTGCCGATGATGGAGCGCTGGTTGCTGCAGTTGCAGAGCGGCGAGTCCTACTGCGTGCCGAGCCCGCATTTCACCGAAGGCATCGGCGTGGGCCTGAGCGAGGCCGCGCGCGGCAGCCTCGGCCACTGGATCGTCGCCAGCCGCGGTCACATCGCCAATTACCAGATCGTCGCACCGACCACCTGGAACTTCTCGCCGCGCGACGCCGCCGGCACGCCCGGTGCGCTGGAGCAGGCGCTCGAGGGCGCGCCGGTGCGAGAAGGCGAACTGACGCCGGTGGCAGTGCAGCACATCGTGCGCTCGTTCGACCCGTGCATGGTGTGCACGGTGCATTGACCGATCATCTTCCTCGCCTTCACCGACCGGTTCGCATGGAACGCTTCACCATCTCGCTCGACGACAAGCTCGCGCACGAATTCGACCACTGGATCGGCGACCGAGGCTATGCCAACCGCTCGGAGGCGGTGCGCGACCTGTTGCGTGCTGAGATGGAGCGTACGCGCCAGGAGAAGGACGAGTCGGTGCACTGCGTGGCCTGCCTGTCGTACATCTTCAACCACCACCAGCGCGAGCTCACCGAGCGCCTCACCGAATTGCAGCACGATCACCACGATCTCGCGGTGTCGACGATGCACGCCCACCTGGACCATGACCACTGCCTCGAGACCGTGATCCTGCGCGGCCCGACGCTGGCAGTGAGGCAGTTCGCCGACGCGGTGTGCGCCGAGCGCGGCGTGCACCACGGCAAGCTCAACCTCATCAGCGTGGAACTGCACCACAGCCACAAGCACGGGCGCGGGACGCACCACGCGGCGCACGTGCATCCGAAGCCGATCTCTTGAGCCGCCGCGTCTGACGCGAAGCCCCGAGGCCCTGCGATGCAGGGCCTTTTTTCTGCTTGCCTCGGAGCACAGCCGGCCGGCAACTGATCAGCGGGGTGGAAGACCGGTTCGAAAGCGCGGCTGTCGGTGCATCCGATCCGATGCAGGGCTCGTACATGATTGTTGCAGCCGTATGACCTCGACGACGACCGCGCGTGTCTGAGGCTTGTGCGGTGGCACGGAATGTGTATGAACAATATAACAATCATCACATTCACATCGCGAACTGCGCCGGCGCCAGAGCGATCAGAACGGAGACAGAACCATGTACGAGATCAGGAAGGCTGAGGAGAATCGTGGCAGTTGCCGCGCGACTGTTGGCTCGAATCTGCCCATGCCGTTCCATCAGGCGCTGCGGGCCATCGCGATGGCGGCAGTGAGCGCCGGCGCCACGGCACAGACGCCAACGCCGACCACCCAACTCGAGCCAGTCGTCGTGCAAGGCAACTACAACAACTCGATCGGCAGTTCGGATGCCGCAAGCCAGGGCACCGTCACCTCGAAGCTGATCGAGAACCGCCCGACGCTGCGGCCGGCCGAGGTGCTGGAGTTCGTGCCGGGCGTGATCGTGTCGCAGCACAGCGGGGACGGCAAGGCCAACCAGTACTACCTGCGGGGCTTCAACCTCGACCACGGCACCGACTTCGCGACCTTCGTCGATGCGATGCCGGTCAACATGCCCACGCACGCCCACGGCCACGGCTACAGCGATCTCAACTGGTTGATCCCGGAGCTGGTCGACCGCATCGACTACCGCAAGGGTCCCTATTACGCCGAGGAAGGCGACTTCGCCTCGGCCGGCGCCGCGCACATCCGCCTGGTCGACACGCTGCCCAAGGGCATCGGCTCGATCACCTTCGGCGAGAACGGCTACCGCAGGGGGCTGCTGGCGAACTCTGACGCCGCGGGCGGTGGGCAGTTGCTCTACGCGCTGGAGGCCGGGCATAACGACGGGCCCTGGGACAACCCCGAGAACTTCCGTCGCCTGAACGGCGTGTTGCGCTACAGCTTCGGCGACGCGCAGACGCGGTCCGTGATCACGGCGATGGGCTACTCAGCCAAGTGGAACTCCACCGACCAGATCCCGAAGCGTGCCGTCGATCAGGGCCTGATTGGTCGCTTCGGTGCGCTCGATCCCACCGACGGCGGCGAGACATCGCGCTACAGCCTCTCATACGACCTGACGCACCAGCTCGACGACGGCGCCTTCAAGTTCAGTGCCTATGCCATCCAGTCGCGCTTGAACCTGTTCTCCAACTTCACCTTCTTCCTCGAGAACCCGGTGGACCTGGACCCGACCGCGGCGAACGGCGACCAATTCGAGCAGGCGGAGCGCCGCAAGGTGGTGGGGCTGACCACCAGCCGGAGTTGGAACACCAGCGTCGGTGGTCGTGAGATGACCAACACACTCGGGGCGCAGGTGCGGCACGACCGGCTGGGCCCGGTGGGCCTGTATGGCAACGTGGCGCGGGAGCGTGTCAGCACCACGCAGGAGTCGCGTGTTCGCGAGACCAGCATCGGGGTCTACGGCGAGAACGCCACGCAGTGGCTGCCCTGGTTGCGCAGCGTGGCGGGCTTGCGGTTCGATCGTTTCACGTTCGACGTGGACAGCTCGATTCCGCAGAACAGCGGCAAGAAGAACGACGGCATCGCGTCGCCCAAGCTGTCGTTGATCTTCGGCCCCTGGAGCAAGACCGAGTACTTCGCGAACTACGGCTACGGCTACCACAGCAACGATGCACGCGGCGCGACCGCCCAGGTCGCGGCCAAGGACCCGACCGTCGCGGTCCAGGCGGTCGATCCACTGGTTCGCTCCAAGGGCGGGGAGCTCGGGCTTCGGACCGAGCTCGTGCCAGGCCTGCAGAGCTCGCTGGCGCTCTGGCACCTGAGGCTCGACTCCGAACTGCTGTTCGTCGGCGATGCCGGCGAGACCGAGCCCAACCGGGCCAGCAAGCGCTACGGCATCGAGTGGAACAACCACTACGTGGCCCGGCCCTGGCTGCTGTTCGACCTGGATCTCGCGGCGTCGCGGGCGCGCTTCAGCGAGGACGATCCCGATCCGGCGGTCGGCAACCACATCCCGGGCGCAGTGAACCGGGTCGCTTCGCTGGGTGTGACGGTGACCGATCTGGGGTCCTGGTTCGGGCAGTTCCAGGTGCGCTATTTCGGTCCCCGGCCGCTGATCGAGGACAACAGCGTGCGATCGAGTGCCACGACCCTGGCCTACCTGCGGGTCGGCTACAAGGTGAGCCAGGACGTGAGGCTCGCGCTGGATGTCTTCAACCTGTTCGATCGCGAGGCCAGCGACATCGACTACTACTACCCGTCCCGCCTGCAGGGTGAACCGGCAGGCGGCGTGGACGACATCCATTTCCACCCCGTCGAGCCACGCCGTCTTCGCATGACGCTGACCGCTAACTTCTGACGCATCGGCCGACGGTGCGAGCGTAGGGAGCGACGCCGGGCATGCATCGTGCTCAAATGGACCGACGATTGCTCGTGCCCCTGTCTCGATGGCCCGCCCCTTGCCCCCTCGCCCCTTGCTGAATGCGCCGCCGGTGGCCGCCGACGCGGGGCCGCATGGCCAGATGGAAGGGGTCGATGAATCGACCTGGATGGACGTCATCCAGAAGATGGACGAGGTGTATTCGCAACTGGTGCTCGACGAGATCGAGCTCGAGCAGAAGAACACCGAGCTCGAGCAGTCCCAGCAGTTCATCTTCAGCGTGCTGTCCGCGATGTCGGATGTGCTGCTGGTGTGCGACGAACACGGTGTGATCGAGGAGACCAACGCGGCCTTGCGCGAGCTGGTGGGTCGCAGCGACGCCGCTTTGCGCGGCATGCTGTTCCACGATCTGCTGGCCGACGAGGCCAGCGGCGAGCGCGTGCGCCAGGTGCTGGCCAACGCCACACCGTCCCGCCAGGGCGAGGCGGTCGAGCTGAACCTGCTCGATGCACAGGGGCAGAGCGTGCCGGTCGATGCCAACTGCACGCCGCGCATCGCGCCGAACGGTCGACGCGTCGGCACGGTATTCGTCGGCCGTCCCACGGCCGAGATCAAGCGGGCCTTCCATGAGCTGCGCACCGCCCACGAGGCGCTCAAGCGCGCGCAGCAGCAACTGCTCCATTCCGAGAAGATGGCCTCGCTGGGTCGGCTGGTGGCCGGTGTGGCGCATGAACTGAACAACCCGATCAGCTTCGTTCTCGGCAACGTGCACGCGCTCAGCCGCTACAGCGATCGGCTGCGCACCTACCTGGAGGCGGTGCATGCAGGCGAGGCGCCGGCCCGGCTCGCCGAGATGCGCGGCAAGCTGCGCATCGAACACCTGCTGAACGATCTGCCATCGCTGATCGAAGGCACGCTGGAGGGCGCGCAACGCACCGCCGACATCGTCAACGGCCTGAAGCGCTTCTCGGCGATGGACCCGGAGGCCCGCGCGCCGGTGCCGCTGAACGAGGTGATCGAGCGGGCGATTCACTGGGTCAGCAAGGGCACCGCGCCGAGCTTCGAGATGAAGTGGACGCCAGGTCCGGCCTGCATGGTGACCGGCAGCGCAGGGCAACTGCAGCAGGTGCTGATGAACCTGCTGCAGAACGCCTGCGACGCCGCTGCCAACCGCGCCGGCGAGAGCCCGGTGCTGTGGATCGACACCGAGCAAGACGGCTCCTGGGCGCGGCTGCGACTGCGCGACAACGGCCCCGGCGTTCCGCCTGAGCACCTGACGCGCATCTTCGATCCTTTCTTCACCACCAAGCCGGTGGGCAAGGGTACGGGCCTGGGCCTGTCGATCAGCTACGGCATCGTCGAGCAGCACGGCGGCAGGCTGAGTGCGCGCAACCATCCGGACGGTGGTGCCGAGTTCACGCTGGAACTGCCTCTGACCGAATGACCGCCACGGTGGGTGCGGAGGCGGCTCCGCGCTCGCTACACTGCTGCGCGTCTCCGCTCTGCGCTGCGCCCGTGTCCGAACGTCTTTCCGTGCTCTTGCAGTACCTGGTGCCTCAGCGCGCGCTGACGGTGTTCGCCGGCTTCGTGGCCTCGGGGCGCTGGGGAGGCATCACGACCGCCATCGTCCGCCGTTTCGTCCGCAAGTACCGGGTCGACATGAGTGAAGCGGCCGAGCCCGACATCGCCCGGTATCCGAGCTTCAACGACTTCTTCACCCGTGCGCTGCGCCCGGGTGCTCGCCCGTTGGCGTCGGCCGCGCTGGTCTGCCCGGTCGACGGCGCGATCAGCCAGTTCGGCGCGATCGAGCGCGACCAGATCTTCCAGGCCAAAGGGCACCACTACTCGACCCGGGCGCTGGTCGGCGGCGACGCGGAACTGGCAGCGCGCTTCCAGGACGGACAGTTCGCCACGCTGTATCTCAGCCCTCGCGACTACCACCGCATCCACATGCCCTGCGACGGCCGGCTGCTGCGCATGATCCATGTGCCGGGCGATCTGTTCTCGGTCAACCCGGTTACCGCGCGGGGCGTGCCGGGGCTGTTCGCTCGCAACGAGCGGGTGGTCTGCGAATTCGAAGGGCCGTTGGGGCCGTTCGTGCTGGTGCTGGTGGGAGCGACCATCGTCGGCAGCATGGCCACGGTCTGGCACGGCCAGGTGAATCCGCCGCGCGCGGCGCAGCTGCGCGAGTGGCGCTACGCGGATCGCGATCTGCGGCTGAAGCAGGGTGAGGAGATGGGGCAGTTCCTGCTGGGGTCGACCGTCGTGGCCCTGTTCCCGCACGATGTGGTCCGTTTCGATCCGGCCTGGGCGCCCGGGCGGGCGGTTCGTCTGGGCGAAGCCATGGCGGTCGGTGCCGGGCTGGCGGGGGAATGACACCCGACTGATGTGCAAGTGATCGGCAAGGTTACATTTGCAAGGGAACGCTGTGCGTGACATGCCGGAGAACACCTCGATTGAACTCGCTGACCCCTTCCCCGGAGCACTCGGAACCGAGTGCCGCAGCCGGCGGTGACCCGAATCCCCCTCCCCAAGTCGCCCTGCCGTCCGACCTGACCGCGCTCCACCACCAATTGCTCACGCTGTTGCGTGCCCCCGGGCAGGAGGGGGCATGGCTGTCGATGATCGACGGCATCGGCCGGCGCATCCGCTCGCTGGTCGAACGCGACGCCGACACGGCGCTGTACCTGCAGGTGCAGGGCGCACAGCGGGCGCAGGATCACTACAGCAGCCAGCACGCGCTGTTCTGCGCGGTGGTCGTCGACCTGTGCCTCCAGCACCTGAACGTGGATGAGGCCGAGCGCCAGTCCGCGTCGCTTGCCACGCTGACGATGAACGTCAGCATGATGGAACTGCAGAACGAGTTGATCCATCGCGAGCGCACCCCGACCCTGGACCAGCGGCGCGTCATCGACGGTCATGCGCAAGCCAGCGCACAGTTGCTGCGACAGGTCGGTGTGCAGGACCCGATCTGGCTCGAGGTCGTCGAACTGCACCATGCCGATCCGCCGCCGGAGACGGGCTATGCGGCGCTCAGTCCGACGCAGCGCCTGGCCAGCGTGGTGCGCCGCGTCGATGTCTTCACGGCCAAGATGAGCTCGCGTCGGTTCCGGGCCGGCATGCCGGCCACCCTGGCCGCGCGTGCGGCCTGCCTGGGGCCCGATGGGCGGCCCGATGTGGTGGGCGCGGCGGTGATCAAGTCGCTCGGCATGTACCCGCCCGGCAGCTACGTCAAGCTGGCCAGCGGCGAAGTGGCCGTCGTCACGCGGCGTGGGATCAAGGCTAACGAACCGGTCGTGGCGAGCCTCGTCGGCCGCGACGGCCGGCCGCTGGCCGCTGCCACACCGCGCGATACGGCCGAGCGCAGCCATGCGGTCACCGGTATCGTGCGGCCGGCCGAGGTCCGGGGGCCGGTGCCGCCGGTGCGCGTGGGTGTGTCCGACCGTCTGTAGTCGCTGGGGTCGGTGCACGCTTTCCGAGGAGACCCATGAGAACGAAGGCGTTCCTTCTGTGCGTTGTCGGGCTCGGTATTGCGGCGATCGCGCGGTCGCAGCAGGTCGGTGAGGTCGATACCGTGTTCAAGCTGATCGGGCCGGACCACAAGATCGTCGTCGACGCCTACGACGACCCGAAAGTCGCCGGCGTGACCTGCTACGTCTCGCGCGCCAAGACCGGCGGCATCAAGGGGGCCGTCGGGCTGGCCGAGGACAAGTCGGAGGCCTCGATCGCGTGCCGGCAGACGGGGGCGATCGGCTTCTCGAAGCCCTTGCCGGAGCAGGAAGAGATGTTCAGTGAACGCCAGTCGCTGGTGTTCAAGCGCCTGCATGTGGTGCGCATGGTCGATCGGGCGCGCAACACCCTGGTGTACCTGACCTACTCCGACCGCGTGATCGAAGGCTCGCCGCAGAACAGCGTCACGGCGGTGCCGATCGACCGGGCCCTGACCATCCCGGTCAAATGAAAACGGGGTGCCTTGGGCACCCCGTGATGGCGCGGGCCTGTTTGGCTCAGGCGTAGCGTTTCGCCCCGGCTTCCAGCGACACCGGCCTGATCTTCGAGGCCATGCCGGCGCAACCGAAGGCCTGGAAGCGGTCGACGCACACGTCGCGGGCGGCGGCGGTGGCGTCCTTCAAGAACTTGCGCGGATCGAACTCGCTGCGATCCTTGCTCATCGCGCGGCGCATCGCGCCGGTCATCGCCAGCCGGATGTCGGTGTCGATATTGACCTTGCGCACACCGAAGCGGATGCCTTCCTGGATCTCCTCGACCGGTACGCCGTAGGTCTCCTTGATGTCCCCGCCGTGCTCGCGGATGATCGCCAGCCACTCCTGCGGCACCGAGGAGCTGCCGTGCATCACCAGGTGCGTGTTGGGAATGCGCGCGTGGATGGCCTTGATGCGGTCGATCGCGAGGATGTCGCCGGTCGGCTTGCGGCTGAACTTGTACGCGCCGTGGCTGGTGCCGATGGCGATGGCCAGGGCATCGACACCCGTCTTGGCCACGAAGTCGGCCGCCTGCTCCGGGTCGGTCAACATCTGCTCGTGGGTCAGAACGCCTTCGGCACCGACGCCGTCTTCCTCGCCGGCCATGCCGGACTCGAGCGACCCCAGGCAGCCGAGCTCACCCTCCACCGACACGCCGATCGCATGCGCCATATCGACTACGCGGCGCGTCACGTCGACGTTGTATTCGTAGCTGGCCGGCGTCTTGGCGTCCTCGAGCAGCGATCCGTCCATCATCACGCTGGTGAAGCCGGAGCGGATCGACTGGATGCACACCGACGGGCTGGCACCGTGGTCCTGGTGCAGCACGATGGGAATGTCGGGGTACATCTCGGCGGCGGCCTCGACCATCTTGCGCAGGAAGGGTTCGCCAGCGTACTTGCGTGCGCCGGCCGAGGCCTGCAGGATCACCGGGCTGTCGGTCTTCTGCGCGGCCTGCATGATGGCCTGGATCTGCTCCAAGTTGTTCACGTTGAAAGCGGGCACGCCGTAGCCGTGCTCGGCCGCGTGGTCCAGCAGTTGTCTCAGGGAAATCATGGCCATGGGTCAGCTCCGGTTGTTGGGGTCTTCGGGGGCAGGGCAGGGCGGTGTGATGCTTCAGGCAGCGCGGTCTTCGAGCGCCTTCACGGCGGGCAGCGTCTTGCCTTCGAGGAACTCGAGGAAAGCGCCGCCCGCGGTGGAGACATAGTCGATGTTCTTGGCCACGTCGAAGCGGTTGATCGCGGCGACGGTGTCGCCGCCGCCGGCGATCGAGAAGGCCTGCGATCCGGCGATGGCGGTGGCGAGCGTGCGGGTTCCGTAGGAGAACTGCTCGATCTCGAACACGCCCAGCGGGCCGTTCCACACGATGGTCTTGCAGGGCGCCAACCGCTCGACCAGGGCCTGCATCGACCGCGGGCCGAAATCGAGGATCAAGTCATCGGATGCGACTTCGCTCAGCCCCTTGATCGACGGGATGGCGCGCTCGGAGAACTCGGTGGCGGTCACCACGTCGATCGGCATGAAGAGTTCGGCACCTCGCGCGCCGAGCGTCGCAGCCACTTGTGCGGCGGTCTCGATCATGTCCGGTTCGCACAGCGACTTGCCGACCTGCTGCCCGGCGGCCAGCAGGAAGGTGTTGGCCATGCCGCCGCCGACCACCAGCAGCTCGACCTGCGCCGCCAGCGAGTTCAGGACAGACAGCTTGGTCGACACTTTCGAGCCGCCGACGATGGCCGCCAGCGGCCGGGCCGGCCGGGCCAGCGCGCGGCTCAGTGCGTTCAGCTCTGACGCCATCAGCGGGCCGGCGCAGGCCACCGGCGCGACGCGCGCCAGGGCCTCGGTGGTGGCCTCGGCGCGGTGGGCGCTGCCGAAGGCGTCGTTCACGTAGACGTCGCACAGCGTGGCCATGCGCAGTGCCAGCTCGCGCGAGTTGGCCTTCTCGCCGACGTTGGCACGGCAGTTCTCCAGCATCACGGCCTGCCCCGGTGCCACGTCGAAAGGCCTTGCGAGCCAGTCGCCGACCAGTGGTACCTCGCGGTCGAGCAGTTCACCGACACGCCGCGCCACCCGCGCGAGCGAGTCGGCCGGCGACAGCGCGCCCTCGCCGGGTCGACCGAGGTGCGAGGCAAGCATGACGCGCGCGCCCTGGGCCAGCGCGTGACGGATGCCCGGGATGCTGGCGCGGATGCGGGTGTCGTCGGTGATGCGGCCGGCGGCATCGAGCGGCACGTTGAAGTCGCAGCGGATGAAGACCCGCTGGCCGCGCAGGTTGATCTGTTCCAGGGTCTTGAAGGCCATGTCGCGCTCCGCGTGAGGCTTCAGGCTCGGGCCATCGCCAGGGCGGTATCGAGCATGCGGTTGCTGAAGCCCCACTCGTTGTCGTACCAGGCGCAGACCTTGACGAGCCGGCCCGAGACCTTGGTGCAGCTCGCGTCGAACACGCTGGAGCGTGCGTCGTGGTTGAAATCCATCGACACCAGCGGCTCGTCGGTGTAGCCCAGCACGCCGGTCAGCGGCCCTTCGGCGGCAGCGGCCTTCAGCAAGGCGTTGATCTCGGCCACGCTGGTGTCGCGGTTCGCAGTGAACACCAGGTCGACCAGCGAGACGTTGATGGTCGGCACGCGCACCGCGAAGCCGTCGAGGCGGCCGGCCAGTTCCGGCAGCACCAGGCCCACCGCGGCTGCGGCGCCGGTCTTGGTCGGGATCATCGACTGCGTGGCGCTGCGCGCGCGTCGCAGGTCCTCGTGGTAAACGTCGGTCAGCACCTGGTCGTTCGTGAAGCTGTGGATGGTCGTCATCAGTCCGTTGGCGATGCCGATGCCGTCGTTGAGCACCTTGGCCACCGGCGCCAGGCAGTTGGTGGTGCAGGAGGCGTTGGACACCACCGTGTGACCGGGCTGCAGCACGCCGTGGTTGACGCCGTAGACGACGGTCGCGTCCACGTCGGCGCCACCGGGCGCGCTGATCAGCACCTTCTTCGCGCCCGCCGTCAGGTGAGCCCCGGCCTTGGCCTTGCTGGTGAACAGGCCGGTGCACTCCATGACGATGTCGATGCCGTGCTGCTTCCAGGGCAGCTCGGCGGGGCTGCGGGTCGAGCTGACATGGATGCGGTGGCCATCGACGACCAGATCCGAACCCTCGTGGCTGACCGGCAGGCCGAAGCGACCATGCACGGTGTCGAAGCGGGTCAGGTGAGCATTGGTCTGCGCGTTGCCCAGGTCGTTGATCGCGACGATCTCGATGTCGCGGGCCGTGCCGGCGTGCTGCGATTCGAACAGCGCGCGGAGAACGTTGCGGCCGATGCGGCCGTAGCCGTTGATGGCGATGCGTGTGGTCAAGGCAGCCTCTTCGTGAGATGGAAGTGAAGTGGAGAGAAGGTCGGGAGCGGCTCAGTTGGACGACAGCACGGCGTTCGGTTCGGTGCCGAATTCGCTGTCGGCCGCGGAAGCGCCTTGCGGCCGCACCAGCTGTCGCGCGCGCTCGGCAGCGGCCTCGGCGGTGAGGCCGAACAGCTTGAACAGCTGCGTGGCCGGCGCCGATTCGCCGAAGCGGTCGAGACCGATCACATCGCCGTGCTCGCCTACGTACTTCCACCACAGGCCGGTGCTGCCGGCCTCGATCGCCAGGTTCGGCAGGTGACGGGGTATCACCGCGTGGCGGTAGGTGGCGTCCTGGCGATCGAAGACGTCGAGGCAGGGCACCGACACGACGCGTGCGGCAATGCCATCGGCCGCCAGCAGCGCGGCGGCCTGCAACGCGATGCCGACTTCGGAGCCGCTGGCCAGCAGCGCAACGCGCTCGCCCTCGGGACGGCGCAGCACGTAGGCGCCTCGTGCAATGCTCTCGATGCGTTCACGCCCGTCGCCGCCATGCGGCAAGGCCTGGCGCGACAGCAGCAGGCAACTCGGGCCGTCGGCACGCCGCAGCGACTGCCGCCACGCGACGGCTGTCTCGGTGGCGTCGGCCGGCCGCCAGACGTCGACGTTCGGGATCAGCCGCAGGCTCGACGCATGCTCGATCGGCTGGTGGGTCGGGCCATCCTCGCCGAGGCCGATGGAATCGTGCGTGAACACGTAGACGACCGGCAAGCGCATCAGCGCCGACATGCGGATGGCGTTGCGCGCATAGTCGGCAAAGGTCAGGAAGGTGCCGCCGAACGGCCGGTAGCCACCGTGCAGCGCCACGCCGTTCATGATGGCCGCCATGCCGAACTCCCGCACGCCGTAGTGCACATGGTTGCCGGTGCCGCGGCCCTTGAGCGGGCGATGGCCCTTCCAGTCGGTGAGGTTGGAGCCGGTCAGGTCGGCTGAGCCGCCGAGCAGCTCGGGCATCACCGGACCGACTTCCTGCAGCACGTCCTGCGAGGCCTTGCGGGTCGCCACGGCGGCGCGCCGAGTCTCGGCGTTGTCGATCGCGGCGGTCAGTGCGGCTTCCGTGGCGCTGCTCGGCGAGAGCGTTGCGCTCTGCCGGCGCAGCAGCTCCGACGCCAAATCGGGATAGGCCTTGGCGTAGGCGCTGAAACGGTCGCTCCAGTCGCGCCGTCGGCGAGCACCAGGCTCCAGCGCCGACCAGGCCTGCTCGACCGCCTCGGGGATCTCGAACGGGGCCGCCGTCCAGCCCAGCGCCTGGCGCGTCAGCGCGATCTCGGCCTCACCGAGCGCCTCGCCGTGGGCCTTCGCGGTGCCGGCACGGTTCGGCGAGCCCTGGCCGATGCGCGTCTTGCAGCACACCAGTACGGGCTTGTCGGATGCCTGGGCCTGCGCGATGGCACGGTCCAGCGACGCGAAGTCGTGTCCGTCGACATCGCGCAGCACCGTCCAGCCATAGGCTTCGAAGCGGCGCGGTGTGTCGTCGGAGAACCAGCCCTTCACGTCGCCGTCGATCGAAATGCCGTTGTCGTCGTAGAAGGCGATCAGCTTGTTCAGCTGCCAGGTGCCGGCCAGCGAGCAGGCCTCATGGCTGATGCCTTCCATCAAGCAACCGTCGCCGAGGAAGACATAGGTGCGGTGATCGATCACCGCGTGGCCGGGGCGGTTGAACTCGTCGGCCAGCAGCTTCTCGGCCAGCGCCATGCCGACGGCATTGCTGATTCCCTGGCCGAGCGGGCCGGTGGTGGTTTCGACGCCGGGCGTGACGTCGATCTCAGGGTGGCCAGGCGTGCGTGAATGCAGTTGGCGGAAGCGCTTGAGCTCGTCGATCGGCAGCTCGTAGCCGCTCAGGTGCAGCAGCGCGTACAGCAGCATCGAGCCATGCCCGTTCGAGACGACGAAGCGGTCGCGATCGATCCACTTCGGATCGGCCGGGTCGTGCTTCAGGTGGTGGCGCCACAGCGCCTCAGCGATGTCGGCCATGCCCATTGGCATGCCGGGATGGCCGGAGTTCGCCGCCTGCACTGCGTCCATCGCGAGGGCGCGGATGGCGTTGGCGCATAGGCTGCGCAGGGCCGCGGTGTCGGTGTTCTCGTTCATGGTGGGACCTGTGATGAGGTTCAGAGGGCGCGTCGAGCGTGGGGCGACAGGTCTCGCCGCGCCGCAATCAGGCCGCGAGCCGCTTCTTGCGCCGCTCGATCAGTCGCATGACCATCGGCGTGAAGATCAGCTGCATCGCCAGCTCCATCTTTCCGCCCGGCACCACCAGCGTGTTGGCGCGCGACATGAAGGAGTCGTGCAGCATGCTCAGCAGGTAGGGGAAGTCGAAGCCGCGCGGGTCGGCGAAGCGGATCACCACCAGGCTTTCATCGGCGGTCGGGATGGTGCGGGCAATGAACGGGTCGGAGGTATCGACCACCGGCACGCGCTGGAAATTGATGTGGGTGCGCGTGAACTGCGGGCAGATGTAGTGCACGTACTCGTGCATGCGGCGCAGGATCACGTCGGTGACGGCCGCGGTCGAGTAGCCGCGCGTACTGCGGTCGCGGTGGATCTTCTGGATCCATTCGAGGTTGATGACCGGCACCACGCCGATCAGCAGGTCGGCGTGCCGCGCGATGTCGACCTTGTCGGTCTTCACGCCGCCGTGCAGGCCCTCGTAGAACAGCAGCTCACTGTCGGGCAGCGGCTCCCAGGGTGTGAAGGTGCCGGGTTCCTGCTTGTAGGGGGCGGCTTCCTCGGCGTTGTGCAGGTACTTGCGGGACTGGCCGGTGCCGGTCTCGCCGTAGCAGCTGAACAGCTGCTCGAGCTCGGCGAACAGGTTGGCGTCTTCACCGAAATGGCTGAAGTGCAGGTTGCCCGCGACCTCGGCCTCGGCCATTGCGAGCTTCATCGACTTGCGATCGTGGCGATGGAAGCTGTCGCCCTCGATGACGACGGAGCGAATGTCCTCGCGGCGAAAGATGTTCTCGAAGGTGCGGGTCACCGACGTGGTGCCGGCGCCCGACGAGCCCGTGATGGCGATGATGGGATGGGGGGCGGACATGGCTGCGCCTTTGATGAGTAGGGACGGGCGGGTGACGGGCGCCGCTTCAGCTGGCTTCGGCGAACAGGCCGCGCTTGCCGAACAAGGGAGAGCTGTAGGTGGCCGGCGGTTCGTCGCGGTGGTAGCCCTCGATGCGGGCGACCTCCTCGGTCGAACCGAACACGAAGCCGATGCGCTGGTGGATCGCCTCCGGCTGCACTTCCAGCAGGCGCTTGCGGCCCGTGCTCGCCATGCCGCCGGCCTGCTCGATCAGGAAGGAGATCGGGTTGGCCTCGTACAGCAAGCGCAGCCGTCCGACCTTGTTCGGGTCCTTGGTATCTCGCGGGTAGAGGAAGACCCCGCCGCGCATCAGGATGCGGTGGGTTTCGGCGACCAGCGACGCGATCCATCGCATGTTGAAGTCGTCGCCGCGCGGACCGGTGCTGCCGGCCAGGCACTCATCGACGTAGCGCTTGACGGCCGGCTCCCAGAAGCGGCTGTTCGAGGCATTGATCGCGAACTCGCGCGTGCGCTCTGGAATGCGCAGGTTCGGATGGCTCAGCACCCACTCGCCGAGTTGCGGATCGAGCGTGAAGGCATGCGTGCCGTTCCCCAGCGTCAGCACCAGCATCGTCGACGGACCGTAGATCGCGTAGCCGCCGCAGACCATCGTCGTGCCCGGTTGCAGGTAGTCCTGCGGCTGCGGATCCTGGCGCGGCTGCGGTGCGCGATGGATCGCGAAGATGCTGCCGACGGTGACGTTGACGTCGATGTTCGACGAACCGTCGAGAGGGTCGAACATCAGCAGGTACTTGCCGCGGGCGTACTGCGGCGGCAGCGTGTACGGCGCCTCCATCTCCTCGGACACCATGCCGGCCACGTGACCGCTCCATTCGGTGGCGCGCAGGAACATGGTGTTGCTCAGCACGTCGAGCGTCTTCTGCTCTTCGCCCTGCACGTTGCCGGAGCCGGCGCTGCCCAGCACGCCGGCGAGGCCGCCGAAGGCCACCTTGCGCGAGATCGCCTTGCAGGCGAGCGCCACGTCGGAGATCAACGCATTGAGCTCGCCGGTCGCGCCGGGGTGCTTGCGGCGTTCCTCGATGAGGAACTGCGTGAGGGTGGACTTTCCTCCAGTGGGCATGACGGTCTCCTTAGGTGTTCTGATCGCAAGGGTCGGTCTGCACGCGCAGCCGGGCCGCCAGGTGCGCGGGCGTTGCCACGCGCCAGGCTTCGAGGCTCTCGGGTACCGCGTCGTGGCCGTAGCCCCACTGGACCAGCGCCGCCTGCGCGCCCGCCGCGTGAGCCGCCCGCAGGTCGAGGATGCTGTCGCCCACCATCAGCAGTCGGTCCGTCGAGATCCCGAGTCCGTCAGCCGCGTTCTCCAGCAGCAATGGCGAAGGTTTGCGCTGCGCCTTCGTGTCGGCGCCATGGACGGCGGCGAAGCAGTCCAGCAGTCCGGCAGCCTCCAGCACGGCGCGGGCGAGGCGGGTCGGCTTGTTGGTCACGACGACGAGCGGTCGCTGCGGCTTCAGCTGTGCGAGCAGTTCCGCGACACCGTCGTAGACCCGTCCGTCTTTCAAGGGCGCCGCGAGCGTGGCGCTGTCGAAGGCGGAGCGCACCAGAGGCGTCAGGAGGGCGGTGCTGAACGCGTCGAGATCCTGCGCGTTCATCGCGCGTGCGATGAGGGCGTCCGGGCCGTCACCGATCCAGCTGCGCACGCGGTCGAGGTCGAAGCGTCGCAGGTGGGCCTCGTCCAGGCCGGCATTCAGCGCGTGCGCGATGTCGGGCGCGCTGTCGACCAGCGTGCCGTCGAGATCGAAGGCGATGGCGTCGAAATTCGTCATGCTGCTCCGGCACCCGTCATGCGGTTCGATGCACGCTGGCCCAGGCGGGCGTTGTCGCGGATGCCGGCGATCGCCTGGGCGTAGCTGGCGCTGTTGAACACCGCCGAGCCGGCCACCAGTGTGTCGGCGCCGGCGGCGCCCACGCGCTGGGCGTTGTCGACCTTCACGCCACCGTCCACCTCGAGCCACACGTCGCGGCCGCTGCGATCGATCAGCCGGCGCACCGACTCGATCTTCGGCAGCGTGCTCTCGATGAAGCTCTGACCGCCGAAGCCTGGGTTGACCGACATCAGCAGCACCAGGTCGAGTTGGTCCAGCACGTGATCCAGCACGTACAAGGGCGTGGCCGGGTTCAGCACCAGCCCGGCCTTGATGCCGTGCGAGCGGATCAGCTGGATCGTGCGGTCGACGTGATCGCTGGCCTCTGGATGAAAGGAGATGATGTCGGCTCCGGCCTGCGCGAACATCGGGATCAGTGCATCGACCGGCTTGACCATCAGGTGCACGTCGATCGGCACCGTGGCGTGCGGCTTGATGGCCTGGCACACCAGCGGGCCGATGGTCAGGTTCGGGACGTAATGGTTGTCCATCACATCGAAATGGATCAGGTCGGCACCGGCCGTGATCACGTCGCGGACTTCCTCTCCGAGGCGGGCGAAGTCGGCCGACAGCAGGCTGGGCGCGATGCGGATGCTGCTCATCAGGCGATCCCCCGGTACAGGGCCTGGACGGCGTCCAGGGGTGCGGGGGGACGGGCCAGCGCGCACAATTCGTCGAAGCTCAGCCACGCGGATTGCTTCAGCTGGCGCCCGGGCTCGTCGCTGAGGGGTTTCTCGGGGTCCCCGAGGCGCGGCAATACCAGGCCGGCCTTCGTGAAGTCGCTGCCTTCGGTCCAGAACGTCGGCGTGATGACAGTCCACAAGCCAGCCGCGACGGCCGAACGCAGGCCGTTGGACGAATCCTCGAAGGCCACGGCGCGGTCGGCTGTGAGGCCGAGCGTCCGCAGCGCCAGTTGGTAGATGTCGGGAGCAGGCTTCTTCTGCTTCACCTGGTCGCCACAGGCAATGACGCTGAACATCTCGAGGCCTCGAGCGCCGAGGGTCGACTGCAGCAGGGCGTCGACGTTGACCGCGCTGGTGGTGCTGGCGATGGCGAGACGCCGCCCGGCATGCAGGGCTTCATCGAGCAGGCGCGCGATGCCGTCGCGCAGCACGATACCGCCGTCGTTCACCATCGAGCTGTAGAAGCGAGTCTTCTCACGGTGGAGATGCGGCACCAGTTCCAGCAGGCGACGCCGGTCGGTCGGCGCGATCGGCAGCGACTGGATGTAGCTGGTGATGCGCTCCTTGCCACCGGTGACGTCGAGCAGGCCGCGGTATTCGGTGCGACTCCAGCTCCAGCCCAGGCCGTAGCGATCGAATGCCAGATTGAAGGCCACGCGGTGGGCCTCCTCGGTGTCGGCGAGGGTGCCGTCCACGTCGAAGATGAGCGCGTCGATGCCCATGTCAGTCTCCCGCGGGGCTGGATGTTTCGAACACGCGGCTGGCCAGGATGTCTTGCGCCTGCAGCGTGCAGAGCTGCTCGCGTGTCAGCGCGCTGTCGTCGTCGAACAGGCGGGTCGCGTGGCGCAGCCGGATGCGGTCGAGCGCATTGCGCACCGAGCGGGCGTTGGCGAAATGCGGCTGCTGACGCCGCAGGCCGACGTAGCGCGCGAAGGCCGGCTCGGCCTCGTCGTCGAAGCGGTAGTTCAGACCCTGCAGCATCAGCGTCGCGATCTGCATGAGCTCCGACTCGCTGTAGTCGGGGAAGTCGATGTGGTGCGCGATGCGCGAGGCCATCCCCGGATTGCTGCCGAAGAAGGTGTCCATCCGGTCCTTGTAGCCAGCGATGGCCGTAGTCGCGCTCGTTCTCGGGGCGGTAGAGGTAGTAGGCCTCGTCGATGAACAGCACGCCGCCCATCGCCTTCTTCAGCACTTCCTTGGTCTTGGGTGCGGTGTGGCCGATGAATTGACCCACCAGGTCGTCGCGCGTCACCGCGACSAGRTGGCCYTTGCGCACRTAGCCCAGTTGCTTGAGCACCGCGGCCATGCGCATCGCCACCGTGGTCTTGCCGGTGCCGGGGTTGCCGGTGAAGCACATGTGCAGCGAGGGGGGCTGCGATTGCAGCCCCTGCTGCTGCCGCAGCTTGTCGATCACCAGCAGCGCGGCGATGTCGCGGATGCGCCCCTTGACCGGCGCCAGGCCGACCAGCTCGGCGTCGAGCTGCTCGAGCAGCGTGCGCACGCCCGAGGCTTCGAACAGCGCACGTGGGGAAGGGGCGGAAGAGGAGGTCTCGTCCATGGCAGCGAGCTCGATGCGCAGCGCGTTCAGTAGCGGGCGCCTTCCGGGGCGGCCTGGACGGCGTAGCTCTCGATGCTGTACCGCAAGGTGCGGCCCGGCTCCTCGGTACGGATCAGGCGGAAGCCCGGCTCCTCGTTGGGGCGGTTGATGATGAAGGACAGCACCACCGACTCGGTGCCGTGCGTGGAGTCGAACGCGGTGAGTCGGATGTAATGGTTCGGGAAGGTCTTGCGGCAGTTCGTGACTTCGAGCATCACGCCGGCGGCGTCCTGCACGTCGAACATCGGGTTGCCGAACATCTCCCAGTAGGTGTTGCGGGGATGAGGGTCGTCGGTGTACTCGAGACCGATGGCCCAGCCCTTGTCGAGGCAATAGCTGACCTGGCGGCTGATCTGCTCGTCGCTCAGGTCTGGCAGGAAGGAGAAGGTGCCTTGTGTGATGCGCATGCGGTGCTCCGTGGTGTGCGGGAAGTTCGTGCTCAGGCGACCGACGGCGTGGGCACGTAGTCCGACGTGTCGGTGGACGTGTAGTTGAAGGTGATGTCACCCCAGGTATCGAGCGCGGCGGCCAGTGGGGTGCAGCTCTTGGCGGCATCGCGCAGGATCTGCGGGCCTTCGTTCTTGATGTCGCGACCTTCGTTGCGCGCCAGCACCATGGCTTCGAGCGCGACGCGGTTGGCGGTGGCGCCGGCCTGGATGCCCTGCGGGTGGCCGATCGTGCCGCCGCCGAACTGCAGCACCACGTCGTCGCCGAACAGGTCGATCAGCTGATGCATCTGGCCGGCGTGGATGCCGCCCGAGGCGACCGGCATGACCTTGCGCAGCGCGCCCCAGTCCTGGTCGAAGAAGATGCCGCGCGGCAGGTCGACCTTGGTGTGGGTGTCGCGGCAGACGTTGTAGTAGCCCTGCACCGTCATCGGGTCGCCCTCGAGCTTGCCGACGGCCGTACCGGCATGGATGTGGTCGACGCCGGCCATGCGCATCCACTTGGCGATCACGCGGAAGCTCACGCCGTGGTTCTTCTGCCGCGTGTAGGTGCCGTGGCCGGCACGGTGCAGGTGCAGCACCATGTCGTTCTGCCGACACCAGTTGCTCATGCTCTGGATGGCGGTGTAGCCGATCACCAGGTCGATCATGATGATGACCGAACCGAGCTCCTTCGCGAACTCCGCGCGGCGGTACATCTCCTCCATCGTGCCGGCGGTGACGTTCAGGTAGCTGCCCTTGACCTCGCCGGTCGCCGCGCTCGCCTTGTTCACGGCGTCCATCACGAAGAGGAAGCGGTCGCGCCAGTGCATGAAGGGCTGCGAGTTGATGTTCTCGTCGTCCTTCATGAAGTCGAGGCCGCCCTTGAGGCCCTCGTAGACCACGCGGCCGTAGTTGCGTCCCGACAGGCCGAGCTTGGGCTTGGTGGTGGCACCCAGCAGCGGACGGCCGAACTTGTCGAGCCGTTCGCGCTCGACCACGATGCCGGTCGGCGGGCCGGCGAAGGTCTTCACATACGAGACCGGGAACTTCATGTCCTCGAGCCGCGCGGCCTTCAACGGCTTGAAGCTGAAGACGTTGCCGATGATCGATGCGGTGACGTTGGCGATCGAGCCTTCCTCGAACAGGCTCAGGTCGTAGGCGACGTAGCAGAAGTACTGCCCGGGGTTGTTGGGCACCGGCTCGACCTTGTAGGCCTTGGCGCGATACATGTCGCAGGCGGTGAGACGGTCGGTCCACACCACGGTCCAGGTCGCGGTGCTGGACTCGCCGGCCACCGCTGCGGCGGCCTCGATCGGGTCGACGCCGTCCTGCGGCGTGATGCGGAACAGCGCCAGGATGTCGGTGTCCTTCGGCACGTAGTCGCCGTTCCAGTAGCCCATCTGGGCGTACTTCAGGACCCCGGCGGCGTAGCGCTTCTTGGTGTCAGTGATCTGCGTTGGTTCGTTCATCTTGCCCACGGCACTCTCCTTGCTCGACAGCGGTTTGGTTGGCGGTTCTGCATGCAAGGGCTTGGCGGCACAGGCCTTGCAGTGACCCGTCAAACCTTTGATGAACATGAATATACAAACGTGATTTCACTAAAAAAAATTAATTATGTTTAGTGAAATATTGGTGCTTGCTAATGCTTAAGAACGCCACGCTGCGCCAGCTCTCGGCCTTCCACGCCGTGGCTCGGCTGGGCAGCGTGTCGCGCGCGGCGAGTGAGCTCTATCTGACCCAGCCCGCGGTCTCGATCCAGCTCAAATTGCTGGAAGAATCGGCCGGTACGCCGCTGCTGCAGCGCGAGGGCCGCGGCGTGCGGCTCACGCAGGCAGGGGACCTGATGGCGTCCTATGCAGGCCGCATCCTCGACCTGTGGCGCGATGTCGGCGACGAGATGGCCACGCTGCGCGGCGTGTTCTCGGGAACCCTGCGTGTCGGTGCGGTGACGACCGCCGAGTACCTGTTGCCGCCGCTGCTGGTGAGCTTCGCGAACGAGCATCCCAATGTGAAGGTCAAGCTGCGCGTGGGCAACCGCGACGAGATCGCTCGCATGCTCGCCACCCAGGAGGTCGACCTGGTGATCATGGGCCGGCCGCCGTGCGAACTGAAGACCGTGTCGACCGCTTTTGCCAAGCACCCGATGGCCTTCATTGCGTCGCCGCGCCATCCGTTGATGGCGCAGCGGGACGTCTCACTGGCCGACGTGTCGGGAGCCAACCTGCTGGCGCGCGAGCGCGGCTCCGGCACCCGCACGACGCTGGAGCGGCTGTTCAAGGACGAGGCCATCATGTTGCGCATCGGCTCCGAGCTGTCGAGCAACGAGGCCATCAAGCAGATGTGCGCCGCGGGCTTCGGCGTAGCCTTCCTGTCGTTGCACACCTGCCGGCTCGAACTCGACGCCGGCCTGCTGCAACTGCTGCCGCTGGACAACAACCCCGTCGAGCGCGAGTGGTTCGTGATGCACCTGGCGTCGCGGCAACTGCCGCAGGTGGCGGTGGCGTTCGAGCAGTTCCTGACCGGACATGGGCAGCGGCTCATTCACGCCCAGCTGCAGAGAGCGGTCGAGTCGACGACCCGGCCGGCCGGCCATCAGTCGCGCAAGCGCTGAGCTGGCTGGCATCCAACTGACCACTCGCTGCGCCAAGCTGCAAGTCGATTTGCCGTTCTTTCTGCTCATTGACCGTGACGCCGACGGGTTCGAAGCTTGCGTGAGCTGCCACCGCAGCCCGCCCCGCTTGGCGGCAGGGTAGTGCACCTCACAACAGCGCAAGGCGCGGACGGAGACAGCGTGAACCACATACCCATCCAGCAGGGCGGCGCGGACCGCAACGTGTCGGGGTCGCAGCAGGCGCCGCTGATCACCACCACCGACCTGCAGGGCACGATCAGCTTCGCCAACACCGCCTTTCTGAGAACCTGCGGCCTCGCGATGGAGCAGGTGCTCGGTGCTCCGCACAGCATCGTGCGGCATCCCGACATGCCCCCGAAGGTGTTCGCGGACATGTGGGCGGCCCTCCATGCCGGGCGGCCCTGGACGGGCCTTGTCAAGAACCGCAGCAGCTCCGGCGATGCCTTCTGGGTCAAGGCCAACATCATCCCGATGTTCAAGGACCGTCAGACCGTCGGGTTCACCTCGGTGCAGTGCCCGCCCGAGGAGACCGAGGTCCGCCAGGCCGAGCAGGTCTACGGCCTTTGGCAGGCCGGTGCTGGCGCGCACTACGTGCTGCGCGCCGGTCGCATCGTCGAGACCGGGTGGCGTGCACTGGTCAAGGCCGTGAAGAATCCTCTGGATCTGCCTGTGCAATGGCGCATGCAGGGCACCGCCGCGATCCTCGCGGTGCTGTTCAGCGTGCTGCTCGCGAGCGCTCTGCTGCCCGACGCCCTGTCCGTGCCGATGGCACTGACCGGCGGCTGGCGCATCTGGGCGCTGGTCGGCGGATCGATCGGACTGATGGCATCGATCGCGGTGGCGGTGTATTTCCTGCAGCGCGTGGTCGCGCCGCTGCGCCAGTCGCTCGATGCCGCGATGGCCATCGCCGGCGGCGACATCACGCGACAGTTCGACGACACGCGCACCGCCGGCGAACTGCTCGAACTGAATCTCGCGCTCGGGCAGATGGTGGCCAAGATGACCGCTGTGCTCGGTGACGCGCGGCTCCACGCCGCCGAGGTCGCCTCGGTGGTCGACGAGCTGGCCGACGGCGCGAGCCGCCTCGCTGAGCGCTCGGCGAGCCAGGCCGACGACGTGCAAGCCGTCACGCGCAGCACCGCCGACATCGACGTGCTGAGCCAGCGCAACACCGACGCGGCCACCCAGGCGAGCCGGTCGGCGCACCGGGCCTCCGACGAAGCCGACCAGACCTGCGCCGCTGCCGCCGCCATGCACACCGCCATGCACGACATCACCGTGTGCAGCCGGCGCATCGGCGAGATCAGCCACGTCATCGACGAGATCGCGCTGCAGACAGGCATCCTGGCGCTCAACGCCGCCGCCGCCGCGAGCCGTGCCGGCGAGCAGGGGCGCACGTTCAACATCATCGCCGGCGAGGTGCGCACGCTGGCGCAGCGCAGCGGCGCCGCGGCCAAGGAGATCAAGCAACTGGTCGACGAATCCCAGCAGCAGACCGGTGCCGGCGAGAAGCTGGCGGCCCAGGTCGGCACGCGCATCAACGGCGTAGCGCAGCAGGTGAAGGAGGTCAGCGCGATGGTCTCGCAGATCAGCCTCGCTGCGCAGGAGCAATGTGCCGGCGTCGAGCACATCAACGCGAGGCTGCAGACGCTGGACGCGACCACGCACCAGAATGCCGAACTGGCGCGCGCCAGCGCCGCGTCGAGCGCCGATGCGATCCGCGAGGCGCAGCGGTTGCAGGCCGCGCTGGGCGTGTGGAGCCTCGATTGAGGCCGGTGTAGCGCCGGATCGCAGCGCGCCCGGCTGCGCGCTTTCAGCAGGTTCGCGGCAGCGCGCCTTCTGCTACCGTCGAACGCTCCGTCTCTCCCGGATGTTCGACGACATGGCAGTGCAGTTCCCCTTCTCGGCGATCGTGGGTCAGGATGAGATGAAGCTGGCGATCCTGCTCGCCGCCGTCGACTGGCGCATCGGTGGCGTGCTGGTGTTCGGTGATCGCGGCACCGGCAAGTCGACCGCGGTGCGCGCGCTCGCGGCCCTGCTGCCGAAGATGCGCGTCGTCGCGGGGTGTCCGTACGGATGCGATCCCGCGGCAGCCTCGGGCTGCGAGGCGTGCGAGGCCCGGGGCCGTGCGGCAGGGGCTGCGCGCAAGTCCGTCCTGGTGCCGGTGCCGGTGGTCGACCTGCCGCTCGGCGCCACCGAAGACCGCGTCGTCGGCGCGCTGGACCTGGAGCGCGCGCTGTCGCAGGGCGTCAAGGCCTTCGAGCCTGGCCTGCTGGCACGAGCGAATCGCGGTTTCCTCTACGTGGACGAAGTCAATCTGCTCGAGGACCACCTCGTCGATCTGCTGATCGACGTGGCGGCCTCCGGCGAGAACGTCGTCGAACGCGAAGGCCTGAGCGTGCGCCACCCGGCGCGCTTCGTGCTGGTCGGCAGCGGCAACCCGGAAGAGGGCGAACTGAGGCCGCAGTTGCTCGACCGGTTCGGCTTGTCGGTCGAGGTCCGGACGCCCGAGGTGCTGGCCGAGCGCGTCGAGGTCGTGCGGCGCCGCGACGCCTTCGAGCGCGACCCCCACGCCTTCACCGAGCGGTGGAAGAAGGAGGACGAGCGCACGCGCCGGCGGCTCGTGGCCGGGCGCTCGCGGCTCGACGGCGTGCGCGTGCCCGATGCGATGCTCGAGCGTGCCGCGCAGCTGTGCATGGCGCTCGGCACCGATGGCCTGCGCGGCGAGCTCACGCTGATCCGCGCGGCGCGCGCGCTGGCCGCGCTGCAGGGCGATGCCGAGGTGGCCGATGCGCACCTGAAGCGCGTCGCGCCGCCGGCGCTGCGACACCGGCTGCGCCGCAATCCGCTCGACGACGCCGGCTCCTCGGTCCGAGTCGACCGCGCCGTCGCGGAGCTGTTCGGGCCGTGAACGATTCGGACCCCGCAGCGCTCGAGCGCTGGGCCGAGGTGGCCCACGTTGCGGCGCTGTTCGCGGTCGATCCGGTCGGCACGGCCGGCGTGTCGCTGCGTTCGCTGGCGGGCGGCGCGCGCGAACGCTGGCTGGCCCTGCTGCGCGATCTGCTGCCGGCCGCTGCGCCGCTGCGCCGCGTGCCGCTGCACATCGGTGACGAGCGCCTGCTCGGCGGCCTCGACCTGGCCGCCACGCTGCAGGCCGGGCGGCCCGTCGCGCAACGCGGCGTGCTCGCCGAGGCCGACGGCGGCGTGGTGCTGCTGGCCATGGCCGAGCGGCTGGGTGTGGCCGGCGCCGCGCGGCTGGCGGCGGTGCTCGACACCCAGGTGGTCGCGATGGAGCGCGAAGGTCTCGCGCGCCGTCTCCCCGCGCGGCTGGGCATCGTGGCGCTGGACGAAAGCATGGACGCCGACGAGCGGGTGCCCTCGGCACTGCTGGATCGGCTGGCCTTCCACGTGGCGCTCGACGCGGCGAGCGCGCGCAACGAGGCGCTGGCGGCAGGCCGCTGGCGGCGCGATGACGTGCTCGCGGCTCGTGAGCTGCTGCCGCAGGTCGAGGCCGACGACGACACCGTGCAGGCCCTGTGCGCGGCCGCGCTGGCGCTCGGCATCGCATCGCTGCGCGCGCCCGTGCTGGCGCTGCGGGTGGCGCGTGCCGCCGCCGCGCTCGACGGCCGCCGCACCGTGAGCGAAGGCGATGCGGCGCTCGCTGCGCGGCTCGTGCTGGCCCCGCGCGCCACCCAGTTGCCGGCGACGTCGCCGCCAGAGCAGGACGAGGCCGCGGCGACCGAGGCCCCCCCGCCTCCCGAGCCTGCGGAAGCGGCCGACGGCGATGCCGAGGCATCGTCCGAACAGCAGGACGGCGACGCGGACGACCGGCCTGCCGACCTCGACGAGCTCGTGCTCGAGGCCGCGCGGGCGGCACTGCCACCCGGCCTGCTGGCGGCACTCGCGCTCGGCCAGGCCGCCCGGCTGCGCGCCAAGGGCGCCGGCCGCGCCGGTGCGCTGCAGCAGAGCGGGCTGCGCGGCCGGCCGGTCGGCGCGCGGCGTGGTGAGCCACGCACCGGCGCGCGCCTGAACGTGATCGAAACGCTGCGCGCGGCGGCGCCGTGGCAGCGGCTGCGGCAAGCCAGCCCCGGTGGCGGCGGCGCGCGCATCCAGGTGCGGCGCGAGGATTTCCACGTCACGCGCTTCACGCAGCGCAGCGAGACCACCACCATCTTCGCCGTCGACGCCTCCGGCTCCGCGGCGCTGCACCGGCTGGCCGAGGCCAAGGGCGCGGTCGAACTGCTGCTGGCCGACTGCTACGTGCGCCGCGACAACGTGGCGGTGCTGGCCTTCCGGGGCAAGACGGCCGAGTTGCTGCTGCCGCCGACGCGCTCGCTGGTACGCGCCAAGCGCAGTCTGGCTGGCCTGCCGGGCGGTGGCGGCACGCCGCTGGCGGCCGGCATCGATGCGGCGCTGGCATTGGCCGAGGCGGTGCGCCGGCGTGGCGAGACGCCGGTCGTCGTACTGCTGACCGATGGCCGCGCCAACATCGCGCGCGACGGTGAACCCGGCCGCACACGCGCCGGCGAGGACGCGCTGGCCGCGGCGCGGCAACTGCAGGCCGCCGGCGTCACGGCACTGCTGCTCGACACATCGCCGCAGCCGCAGGCCACGGCGCGCCAGCTCGCCGCCCAGATGGGCGCCGCCTACCTGCCGCTGCCGCATGCGGGCGCGGCCGAGCTGTCGCAGGCGGTACGGCTCGCCACGGCGCCGACGGCGCCACGCTGACGGACGGCGCGGTGGGCGGGGACCGCCTGGTCTGGGAGCGAGACGGCCTCGACTGGCCGCACCGCGCGGCGAGCCGTTTCGTCCAGGCCGGCGGGCTGCGCTGGCACGTGCAGCACTTCGGCGCGGCGCGGCGGCCCGCCTTGCTGCTGCTCCATGGCACCGGCTCGTCCACCCACTCCTGGCGCGGCCTGGCGCCCCTGCTGGCCGAGGACTTCAGCGTGCTGAGCTGCGACCTGCCGGGGCACGGCTTCGCCGACATGCCGCCGGCGTGGCAGCTGTCGCTGCCGGGCATGGCGCAGGCGGTCGGCGCCTTGCTGGCGGTGCTCGACAGCTCGCCGCGGCTCGCGATCGGCCATTCGGCGGGCGCTGCGATCGCGGCCCGCATGTGCCTCGATGGGCACATGGCACCGGCCGCGCTGATCAGCCTGAACGGCGCTTTCCTGCCGCTGGGCGGGTTGGCAGGCCAACTGTTCTCGCCAGCGGCCAAGCTGATGGCGATGACGCCGCTGGTGCCGCAGCTCTTCGCCTGGCGCGCCGGCGACGCCGCGGTCGTCCAGGGTCTGATCGACGGCACCGGCTCGACGCTCGATGCCGAGGGCCTGGCGCTCTACGGCCGGCTGGTGCGTAGCCCGGGGCATGCCGCTGCCGCGCTGGGCATGATGGCGCACTGGGATCTCAAGCCGATGCAGCTGGATCTGCCCCGGCTGCGGCCCGCGCTGACGCTGGTGGCCGCCGGCAACGACCGCACGATCTCGCCCGATCACGCGCGGCGTGTGCAGGCGCTGCTGCCTTCGGCGCAGCGCATCGACCTGCCCGGGCTCGGGCATCTGGCGCACGAGGAGCGGCCCGCGGAGGTGGCCGAGCTGGTGCTGCGGGTCGCGCGCGAGCAGCGCATCCTTCGCCGGGACGGTTGAGGCCGCGGACGCCCGTCGCCGATGGCGGGCGCCGCATGTCGATCAGGTCGAGCGGCGGCAGGGAAGCGCCGGGGTTGTCAGATAAACATGACACTCATACTATTGGAGAATGTTGACACTTCCGCTGCCCGGCACCCTGCCGCTGTCGGCACGGCGCGGGCCCCGGGCCCAGCCGCATGCCGTCGTCATCGGCAGCGGATTCGGTGGCCTGGCCGCGGCGGTGCGGCTGGGCGCGCGGGGCTACCGGGTCAGCGTGCTCGAGAAGCTCGATGCGCCCGGCGGCCGGGCCTATGTGCACCGCCAGGATGGCTTCACCTTCGATGCCGGGCCGACGGTGATCACCGCGCCCTTCCTGCTCGAGGAGCTGTGGAGCCTGTGCGGCCGACGCCTCGCCGACGACATCGACCTGCGACCGGTTTCGCCGTTCTATCGCATCCGCTTCGACGATGGCGCGAGCTTCGACTACAGCGGCGATGCCGCGGCGATGCGCGCCGAGATCGCCCGCTTCTCGCCGGGCGACGTGGCCGGCTATGAGCGCTTCCTCGCCGCCAGCGAGGCGATCTACAAGGTCGGCTTCGAGCAACTGGGCCACGTGCCCTTCGACAGCTGGACCGACATGGCGCGCGTGCTGCCCGAACTGCTGAAGCTGGAGGGCTACCGCTCGGTCTATGCGCTGGCCTGCAAGCATGTGCAGGACGAGCGGCTGCGCGTGGTGCTGACCTTCCAGTCGCTGCTGGTGGGCGGCAATCCCTTCGCCACCACCTCGATCTACTGCCTGATCGCCTTCCTCGAGCGGCGCTTCGGCGTGCACTTCGCGATGGGCGGCACCGGCAGCCTGGTGCAGGGCCTGGTGGGCCTGATCGAAGGGCAGGGCGGCAGCGTGCGCTGCAACCAGGCGGTGACCGAAATCATGGTGCAGCGCAAGCGCGCCTGCGGTGTGCGCCTTGCGAGCGGCCAGGAGATCGCCGCCGACGTGGTGGTGTCGAACGCCGATTCGGCCTGGACCTACCGCCACCTGCTGGCGCCGGAGCACCGCCGCCGCTGGACCGACCGGCGCATCGAGAAGGCGCGCTACTCGATGAGCCTGTTCGTCTGGTACTTCGGCACGCGCCGCCGGTACCCCGACGTCGCGCACCACACCATCGCCCTCGGACCGCGCTACCGCGAGCTGCTGGGCGACATCTTCGACCGCAAGCTGCTGGCCGAGGACTTCAGCCTCTACCTGCACCGGCCCACGGCGACCGACCCCTCGCTCGCGCCGCCGGGCTGCGACGCCTTCTACGTGCTGTCGCCGGTGCCCCACCTGCAGAGCGGCACCGACTGGGCCCGCCAGGCCGAGCCCTACCGGCGGGCGATCGAGCAACGCCTGGAGGCCACGCTGCTGCCGGGCCTGTCGCAGCAGGTCGTCACCTCGCGACTGCTGACGCCGCAGGACTTCCAGGACCGCCTGTCGTCCTTCCGAGGCGCGGCTTTCGGCCTGGAGCCGGTGCTGAGCCAGAGCGCCTGGTTCCGCCCGCACAACCGCAGCGAAGAGATCGACCGGCTCTACCTGGTGGGAGCCGGTACCCATCCCGGCGCCGGTCTGCCCGGCGTCCTGTCCTCGGCCCGCGTCCTCGACACGGTGGTGCCCCATGCAGATGCCCTTTCCGACACGCTCTCTGCCCTCCCGGCCTGAGGCCTCGCCGCCCGCGCCCGATGCTGCGGCGGCAGCCGACATCGCGGCCTGCCGCGGTCTGCTGCGTCACGGCTCGCGCAGCTTCTTCGCGGCCTCGCTGCTGCTGCCGCGCTCGCTGCGCGATCCGGCCTCGGCGCTCTATGCCTTCTGCCGGCTGGCGGACGACGCGGTCGATCTCGAGGGCGGCCCGGCCGACGCGGTGGCTGACTTGCGCGACCGCCTCGCGCGCGCCTACGCCGGTACGCCGCGAGCCCTGCCGGCCGACCGCGCGCTGGCCGCTGTGGTGGCCCGCTTCGACGTGCCGCGCGCGCTGCCGGAAGGCCTGATCGAGGGCTTCGAGTGGGACGCTCGGGGCCGAAGCTACGAAACGCTCGACGAACTGCAGGACTACGCGGCCCGCGTGGCCGGGACGGTGGGCGCGATGATGGCCGTGCTGATGGGCGTGCGCTCGACCGAGGGCGTGGCGCGCGCCTGCGACCTGGGCGTGGCGATGCAGCTGTCCAACATCGCCCGCGACGTCGGCGAGGACGCCCGCATGGGCCGGCTCTACCTGCCGCGCCAGTGGCTGCGCGAGGCCGGCATCGATCCCGACGCCTGGCTGGCCGAGCCGCGCTTCACGCCTGCACTCGGCGCGGTGGTGCGCCGTCTGCTGGACGCCGCCGAGGCGCTGTACCGCCGTGTCGACGCCGGCGTGGCGCAACTGCCGATGTCCTGCCGCCCCGGCATCAACGCGGCGCGCTTCCTGTACCGTGACATCGGCCTCGAGGTGGCGCGTCGCGGGCTGGACTCGGTGGCCGCGCGGGCCACGGTGGCGCCGTCGCGCAAGGCCTGGCTGCTGCTGCAGGCGGTGCTGCGGCTGTGGCCGTCGCGTGCCGCATCGCCGCCGCCGCCGCTGGACGCGACTCGCTTTCTCGTCGAGGCCGTGGTCCCGCGCGACGTCGCGGCCGCGTCGGCGTCGCGGGTGGCGACCTCGCCGACCGGGGGCGTCGAGGCGCGTGTGGTGTGGCTGATCGACCTGTTCGAGCGCCTGGAGCGCCGCGAGCAACTGCAGTACGGGCAGTCGTCCTGCGGCCCAGCACCGCATTGACGTGGATGGTGCGACGCTCGGCCTGCTCGAGGGGCTGCTCGTGTTCGGCGGCGTGCTCGGCTTCGGCGTGTGGCAGCTCGTCTCGGTGCGCCGTTCGCTGGCGCGTGACCGGCGCCGGCAGGCCGAGCAGGCGGCGAACGACGATGCGGCGCCCGACCCCGGCGCCCCGCGCAAGCCACCGCCCTGAGCGAGTCGGCCGACTTCAGCGGCGGGTGCGCGGCATGCGGAACGGCAGCATCGCCTGCACCCAGCCGCTGCGGAACCGGGCTAGCGACAGGCTCTCGTGCACCGCGACCGCGGCCTGGCCGAGCAGGTGCGTGTCGAGCAGCGAGCGGGCGTAGAACGGCGTGTCCTCCAGGGTCTTCACGACGCGGACGGTGGCCGGCGTGTCGCTGTGCGTGCCGCGCGCGATGCGCCACAGCCGGGTGGCCGGCAGCGGCGCCGGCGGCGGCAAGGTGAAGGAGGGCAACGCTTCGCCCGTGGGGCTGAACTGCAGCGCCAGCGCGTGCGGTGATCCGTCGCTGCGTGCCACGTCGTACAGCACCGTGGTGCGCCCATCGGCCAGCGTGGCGCGGCACCAGTCCCAGCGGTTGAAGTCCTGCTCGAGCGGACGCTCGCCGGCGTTGTGGTCGAGGTAGCCGGTGCCGCTCCAGCGCAGCGCGGGGTGGCTGAGCTCGACCTCGACGCGCGCGCGCGGAGCGATCGGCCCCCAGCGGTGGTGGCCGGCCGCATCGAGTACGTGCACGGCGTCCGTCAGCGCGGAGGGGTGCACGCGCACCTGGCCGCGGATGCGCGACAGGAAGGGCGCGCAGACCTCGTCGAGACGGATCGTCAGCGTGTCGTCGCGCCAGGTCATCGCGCTCGGGCCGATCTGCAGCGAGGCTCGATCGCGCTCGAGCTGGCCGCGGCCGCGCTCGGTCATCGCCCAGCGCTTGCCGGCCGCGCCATAGAGCGCGACGTTCATCGCGCAGTGCTGCTGTGCATCGGCCGCGCCTCCGGGCGCACGCCGCCGCGCCCAGGCGTAGTAGGGCGAGAACACGCTGCCGATGAAGCCGATCAGCGTGAGACCGTGTTCACCGTCGTCGCTCAGCGCGTCGACATACCACCAGGCATAGCCGCCGGGCGGGACCACGCCGTCGAACCGCGGACCGCCGCGTGGTCCTGCAGCACGCTCGCCGCCGCCAGCCGGCCCGACAGCGCCGCCATCGGCACGCCCGGCCCCGGGTGCGTGCCGCCTCCCGCGAGATAGAGGCCCGGCATCCGGCTGCGCGACCCGGGTCGCGTGAACGAGGCCCTCCACCCGTGGGAGGCCGGGCCATAGAGCGCGCCGCCGGTCCCCGGGAACAGGCGCTCGAAGTCGCTCGGCGTCGTCGTCACGGGCTGCAGCGGGTTCGGCTCCACGTGAAGTCCGCAGCGCGCCAGCGTCTCGAAGCTCTTCTGTTCGCATCGCGTGATCTCCTGGGCGGTGAGGGGCCGCCGGTCGGCCGTGGGTGGGGCGTTGACGAGGCACAGCAGGCGTTCGGCGCCGCGCTCGCCGGCCACGTCGGTATCGGCATCGCCGCGGTCCTGCGCGCACACGTAGACCGTCGGTGAAGCCGGCAGGCGTGCGTGGGTGAACAGGTCGTCGAACTCGGCGCGGTAGTCACCGGAAAAGAACACGGTGTGGCGATGCAGCGGAAAGCCCCGCGTCCGCGCCACGAGGTTCCAGGTCAGCGCCGACAGCGAGCGCGCCGACGCCGTCGGCGGCCGCACCGCGCGCATTGCGTCGTCGCCCAGGTGGCCGGCCGCGAGCGCGCCGGGGTCGCCGTTGAACACCACCGCCGTGGCGTCGATCTGCCGGCCGTCGGCGAGCCGCACGCCGCAGGCCCGTCCGTCGCGGATCAGTAGATCCGACACCGAGGCGTCGTAGTGGAAGCGCGCGCCGCGGCGTTGGGCCAGCCCGGCGAGGGCCACTGCGACGCGGTGCATGCCGCCATCGACGCTCCACACGCCGTCCTGCTCGACATGGGCCACCAGCATCAGCGTGGCCGGCGCGAGAAAGGGCGACGCGCCGCAGTAGGTGGCGTAGCGGCCGAACAGCTGCCGCAGGCGTGGGTCGCGGAAGTGATCGCCGAGCGCGTCCCACAAGGTGGAGAACGGCGAGATGCGCGCCAGCTCTGGCAGCCCGCGCAGCCCGGCGCGTGCCACCAGGCCCCAGGGCGTCGGCCGGCTGCCGCGCAGAAACGGCCCTTCCAGCGCGGCATAGACGCGGCGCGCCCGCGTGCAGAACGCGCGGTAGGCCCGGGCCTCGGCGGCGCCGGCGAAGCGGCCGATCGCCTCGGCCGAGCGCTCGACATCGGCGTACAGGTCGAACTGCTCGTCGGCGTTCCAGGCGTGGCGGGCCAGCACTGTCAGCGGACGCAGCGTCAGGTGATCGGCCAGGCGCTCGCCCACGCGGTCGAGCAATTCCTCGAACACCCAGCGCATCGTGAAGACCGTCGGCCCGGCATCCATGCGGGCGCCGTGCTCGCCCACCTCGCGCATCTTGCCGCCGGGCGCCGGGCCGCGCTCGACGACGACGACCTCGAGCCCCTGGTGCGCCAGCTCCAGCGCGCAGGCCAGGCCGCCGATGCCGGCGCCGACCACCACCACCCGCTCGCTTTGCATCGTGGTCCTCCGAGCAAGGTCTGTTGACGCGTCGACCTGATGTGTCTACATTGATTGACACATTAAGTTGACATGTTTAATGTACATCTTGCCTGACACCGTGCACCGTCCATGGAGAACCACGATGAAGCCGATCACACGCATTGAGCAATCTCTGGCGGCAGCGCTCGCCACCGGCGAGCAGGAGGACTGCCCGCAGAAGCTCGCTGGCGCCATCCGGCATGCGGTGTTTCCCGGCGGCGCGCGCATCCGCCCGCAGCTGTGCCTGGCGGTGGCGCAGGCTTGCGGCGATGACGACCCCGGCCTCAGCGAGGCCGCAGCGGTGGCGATCGAGCTGCTCCATTGCGCGTCGCTGGTCCACGACGACCTGCCGTGCTTCGACGATGCGGCGACACGGCGCGGGCGCGCCTCGGTGCATTTCGCGTTCGGCGAAAGCTTGGCGGTGCTGGCTGGCGATGCCTTGATCGTGCTGGCCTTCCAGTCGCTGTCCGAGGGCGCGGTCCGCTCGCCGCAACGGCTCGCGCCGCTGCTGGCCACCATCGCTCGTGGCGTCGGCATGCCCAACGGCATCGTCGCGGGCCAGGCCTGGGAGTGTGAGCCGCGCGTGTCGCTCGCGCAGTACCAGCGCGCCAAGACCGGTGCGCTGTTCGTGGCCGCCACGATGGCCGGGGCGCAGGCCTGCGGCGTCGAGCCGGAACCGTGGCGAGCGCTCGGCGGCTGTCTCGGAGAGGCCTACCAGGTGGCCGACGACATCCGCGATGTCGCGGCCGATCCCGAACTGCTGGGCAAGCCCATGGGCCGGGACGCCGCGCTGTGCCGCCCCAGCGCCGCCGGCCAGCTCGGGCTCGAGGGTGCGGTGCGGCTGTTCGACGGGCTGGTCGAGCGGGCCATCGCGGCGATCCCGCCCTGCCCGGGCGCGTCGCAGTTGCGTGCGCTGGTGCGCGCCGAGGCCGAGCGCCTGGTGCCCCAGTCCCTGAGCGGTGAGCTGGTGCGCGTGGCCGCCTGATCCGCGCCGACGCGCCGCTGCGATGCAACCGCTCGACATCGCCGAAGCGGCCCGCCCACCGCCCCACGGCGTGGCGTGGCGCGAGCGCTGGCTGGCGCAGCGCGATGCGCTGCTGGCGAGCCCCCGCTTCCGGCGCTGGGCGGCGGCGTTCCCGTTCACGCGCCGCACCGCACAGCGGCGGGCCCGCGCGCTGTTCGATCTGGTGGCCGGCTTCGTCTACTCGCAGGTGCTGCTCGCCTGCGTGCGGCTGCGTGCGTTCGACGTGCTGGCGGAGGGGCCGCAGGACCTCCGGGCGCTGGCGCTGCGGTTCGACCTGACCGAGGACGCCGCCGAACGCCTGCTGGACGCCGCGGTGTCGCTCGGCCTCGCCGAGCGGCGGAGCGGCGGGCGCTACGGGCTGGGGCCGCTGGGCGCGCCGATGGTCGGCAACCGGGCTCTGGCCGCGATGGTCGAGCACCACGCCGCGCTGTACGCCGACCTGAGCGACCCGGTTGCGCTGCTGCGTGGCGACGACAACCGGCCCGCGCGCCTCTCGCGCTACTGGGCCTATGCGGCTGCGTCCACGCCCGGCGCGGCACGGGCTGCCGACGTGGCCGACTACTCCACCCTGATGGCAGCCTCGCAGCCGCTGGTGGCCGAGCAGATCCTCGACGCCTACCCGCTCGCACGCCATCGCTGCCTGCTCGACGTCGGAGGCGGCGAGGGTGCCTTCCTCGCGCAGGCGGCGCTGCGGGCGCCGCGGCTGCGGCTGATGCTGTTCGATCTGCCGGCGGTCGCGGCGCGCGCGCGCGCGCGGCTGGCAGCGCAGGGCCTGGGCGAACGCTCGGTGGTGGCCGGTGGCGACTTCCTCGCCGATCCGCTGCCGACCGGGGCCGACATTGCCACGCTGATCCGCGTCGTCCACGACCACGACGATGCCCAGGCGCTGATGCTGCTGAAGGCGGTGCGCGCCGCGCTGCCGTCCCACGGCTGCCTGTTGCTGGCCGAGCCGATGGCCGGCACCCGAGGGCAGGAGCCGATGGGCGACGCCTACTTCGGCTTCTACCTGCTGGCCATGGGCCAGGGTCGGCCGCGCACCGCCGCGCGACTGACGCAGATGCTCGAGGCAGCGGGTTTCGCGCGGATCCGGATCCTGCCGACTCGCATGCCCTTGCAGACCAGCCTGATCCTGGCCCATCCCGGCGTGTCAGTCGCGCAAGCGGACTAGCTGTAAATCATGCTTGACACATGATTGAGTAAGTTTAAGATGACACAAACACCTGCCAACGAGCCCGACATGCTTCGCCCCCCTTCCAGCCCTGCGCGCACCGCAGCACCGCGATCGACCCCGGGAGGCTCTGCGTGAACGCGCTCGCCGTCGTGCTCGAGCAGCCCGAGCAGCTCGCGCTGAGCCGGCTCGATCTCGAGGCGGCGACCGAGGACGACGTGGTGGTCGACATCGAGTGGAGCGGCATCAGCACCGGCACCGAGAAGCTGCTCTGGTTCGGCCGCATGCCGGCCTTCCCGGGCATGGGCTACCCCCTGGTACCGGGCTACGAGTCGGTCGGGCGCATCAGCGCGGCGGGCGCACGCTCCGGCGGACGGCTCGGCGGGCGCGTGTTCGTGCCCGGCGCCCGCTGCTTCGGCGACGTGCGCGGCCTGTTCGGTGGTGCCGCATCGCGCGTGGTCGTGCCCGGCGCGCGCGCGCTGCCGATCGCCGAATCGCTCGGCGAGCAGGGCGTGTTGCTGGCGCTGGCGGCGACCGCACACCATGCGATCCTGGCCGAGGGCTGCCGACTGCCCGAGCTCATCGTCGGCCACGGCGTGCTGGGCCGGATGATCGCGCGGCTCGCGGTGATGGCCGGCGGCGCGCCGGTGGTGTGGGACACCGATGCGGCGCGGCGCGAAGGCGCGGCCGGCTATGCCGTCATCGACCCGGCCGAAGACACGCGGCGCGATTACCGCTGCATCTGCGACGTGAGCGGCGATGCCGCGCTGCTCGACACGCTGATCGCGCGCCTCGCCCCTGGCGGCGAGGTGGTGCTGGCCGGCTTCTACGACACGCTCACGTTCAGCTTTCCGCCGGCCTTCATGCGCGAGGCCCGGCTGCGCATCGCCTCGCAGTGGCAGCCGGCCGACCTGCAGGCCGCCAAGGCGCTGGCCGAGTCGGGACAGCTGTCGCTGGACGGCCTGATCACCCACCGCGCCGAACCGGGCGACGCCGACGCCGCCTACCGCACCGCCTTCGGCGATCCGGCCTGTCTGAAGATGATCCTCGACTGGAGAGCCTGCTCATGAGCACTGCCGTACCGAGCTCCGCCGCCAAGGCCACGCCGATCACGCTGATGATGAAGGACCTGCGCGCCGAGGCCGCGATCGAGCCCGAAGCGCCCGTCACCTCGCCGATCGCCAAGACCACGCAGATCATCGCGATCTACGGCAAGGGCGGCATCGGCAAGAGCTTCACGCTCGCCAACCTCAGCTACATGATGGCGCAGCAGGGCAAGAAGGTGCTGCTGATCGGCTGCGACCCGAAGAGCGACACCACCAGCCTGCTGTTCGGCGGCAAGGCCTGCCCGACCATCATCGAGACCAGCAGCAAGAAGAAGCTGGCCGGCGAGGCGGTCGCGATCGGCGACGTGTGCTTCAAGCGCGACGGCGTCTACGCGATGGAACTCGGCGGCCCCGAGGTCGGCCGCGGCTGTGGCGGGCGAGGGATCATCCACGGCTTCGAGCTGCTCGAGAAGCTCGGCTTCCACGAGTGGGGCTTCGACTACGTGCTGCTCGACTTCCTGGGCGACGTGGTGTGCGGTGGCTTCGGCCTGCCGATCGCGCGCGACATGTGCCAGAAGGTCATCGTCGTCGCCAGCAACGACCTGCAGTCGCTGTACGTGGCCAACAACGTGTGCTCGGCAGTCGAATACTTCCGCAAGCTCGGCGGCAACGTCGGCGTGGCCGGCATGGTGATCAACCGCGACGACGGCACCGGCGAGGCGGCGAAGTTCGCCGAGAACGTGGGCATCCCGGTGCTCTCGACCATCCCCGCCAACGACGACATCCGCCGCAAGAGTGCCAGCTACGAAATCATCGGCCGGCCCGGCTCCGACTGGGGCCCGATGTTCGCCGAGCTGGCCGAGAACGTCGGCAACTCCACGCCGATGCGGCCCAAGCCGATGACGCAGGACCAGCTGCTCGGCCTGTTCTCGGCCGACAGCGTGGGCCGCAACGTCGTGCTCGAGCCGGCCACGCAGTTCGACATGTGCGGCAAGACCGAGATCAGGAAAGAGACCCTCGAAGTGGTCTACGACGACGTCTGAGCGAGCAGCCCCATGAGCGCCGTCATTCCTCCCATCGTCGTCGCGCCGACCCCCGGCGTGAAGACCGCCCTCGAAGGCGACGGGATGGGTTGCCATGCCGGCGGCGAGACCCTGCTCGCAGCAGCCAAGTCGGCCGGCAAGAGCGCGGTGCTCGACCAGTACGCGAAGGACTACCCGCGCGACCCCAAGGCTGGCCCGCACGACCAGCCGCAGAGCATGTGCCCGGCCTTCGGCTCGCTGCGCGTCGGATTGCGCATGCGCCGCACGATGACCATCCTGTCGGGCTCGGCCTGCTGTGTCTACGGCCTGACCTTCACGTCGCACTTCTACGGCGCGCGCCGCAGCGTCGGCTACGTGCCCTTCAACAGCGAGAGCCTGGTGACCGGCAAGCTGTTCGAGGACATCCGCGACGCCGTGCACCAGCAGGCGGACCCTGCGAAGTACGACGCCATCGTCATCATCAACCTGTGCGTGCCGACGGCCAGCGGCGTGCCGCTGCAGATCCTGCCGAAGGAGATCAACGGCGTGCGCATCATCGGCATCGACGTGCCGGGCTTCGGCGTGCCGACCCATGCCGAGGCCAAGGACGTGCTGGCCGGCGCGATGCTGCGCTACGCGCGCGCAGAGATCCAGGCCGGGCCGGTGCAGGCACCCAGGGCCGGGCGCTCCGGGAAGCCCACGGTCACGCTGCTCGGCGAGATGTTCCCGGCCGATCCGATGGTGATCGGCGCGCTGCTCGAGCCGATGGGCCTGGCCGCCGGTCCGGTGGTCCCGACGCGCGAATGGCGCGAGCTCTATGCGGCGCTCGACGGCGCAGCGGTCGCGGCGATCCATCCGTTCTACACCGCCAGCATCCGCGAGTTCGAGGCCGCGGGCCGGTCCGTCGTCGGCTCGGCGCCGGTGGGCCACGACGGCACCGAAGCCTGGCTGCAGGCTGTCGGCAGCGCACTGAACATCGCGCAGGACAAGATCGATGCCGCCAAGAACCGCTTCCTGCCCGTCATCAAGGCGGTGCTCGGCAAGACGCCGATCCGGGGCCGCATCACGCTGAGCGGCTACGAGGGCTCGGAGCTGCTGGTGGGTCGCCTGCTGGTGGAGAGCGGTGCGGACCTGCGCTATGTCGGCACCGCCTGCCCGCGTACCGCGTGGAGCGACGCGGACCGCCAGTGGCTCGAATCGCATGGCGTGCAGGTGCAGTACCGCGCCTCGCTGGAGCAGGACCTGGCGGCGATGGCCGAATTCCAACCCGACCTCGCGATCGGCACCACGCCGATCGTGCAGGCGGCCAAGCAGCAGTCGATCCCGGCGCTGTACTTCACCAACCTGATCTCCGCCCGCCCGCTGATGGGGCCGGCCGGCGCCGGCTCGCTGGCCCAGGTGGTCAATGCGGCCATCGGCAACAAGGCGCGCTTCGACGAGATGAAGGAGTTCTTCGGCAACGCCGGTGCGCAGCACACCGCCGGCGTCTGGGAGCCATCGCAGGGCGTGCCCCAGGACAACGCTGCCTTCAAGGCCGATCACCGTCGCCAGATGGCGAAGATGGCCAAGAAGCGCAAGGCGGAGGAAATGATATGACCCCCCCCGTTGCGCCCTCGGCGCTCCCCCCCGGGAGGGGCACGCCGGCGGACCGGCGGAGCCGGACCCGCGGCGTGTGCTCGGCGGGTCGCGCGCTGGCATGGCCGGGGGCATCGTCATGCTAGTTCTCGACCACGATCGCGCGGGCGGCTACTGGGGCGCGGTGTATGTCTTCACCGCGATCAAGGGCCTGCAGGTCATCATCGACGGCCCGGTCGGCTGCGAGAACCTGCCGGTGACCAGCGTGCTGCACTACACCGACGCGCTGCCACCCCACGAGCTGCCGATCGTCGTGACCGGTCTGGCCGAGGAGCAGCTGGGCCGCGAGGGCACCGAGGGCTCGATGAAGCGCGCGCATGCGACGCTCGATCCCGATCTGCCGTCGGTGGTGGTCACCGGCTCCATCGCCGAGATGATCGGCGGCGGCGTCACGCCCGAAGGCACCGGCATCCTGCGCTTCCTGCCGCGCACCATCGACGAGGACCAGTGGCAGTGCGCGAATCGCGCGATGTTCTGGCTGTGGAGCGAGTACGGCCTGAAGAAGGTGCCGGCCCGCACGCCGTTCGCCGATCGACCCGCCGGAGAGAAGCCGCGCGTCAACCTCATCGGCCCGAGCTACGGGACCTTCAACTCGCCCAGCGACCTGGCCGAGATCCGCCGCCTGGTGCAGGGCATCGGCGCCGAGGTGAACATGGTGTTCCCGCTCGGCAGCCACCTGGCCGACGTGTCGCGGCTGGTGGAGGCCGACGTCAACATCTGCCTGTACCGCGAGTTCGGCCGCATGCTCTGCGAGGCCCTGGAGCGGCCCTATCTGCAGGCGCCGATCGGCCTGCACAGCACCACCAAGTTCCTGCGCCGGCTCGGCGAGTTGCTGCACCTCGACCCCGAGCCCTTCATCGAGCGCGAGAAGCACACCACCATCAAGCCCATCTGGGATCTGTGGCGTTCGGTCACGCAGGACTTCTTCGGCACCGCGAGCTTCGCGATCGTCGCGAACGAGACCTACACCCGCGGCGTGAAGCACTTCCTCGCCGACGAGCTGGGGCTGCCGTGCAACTTTGCCGTGGCGCGCAAGCCGGGCGAGAAGACCGACAACGAGGCGGTCCGCAAGCTCGTGCACGAGAAGCCGCCGCTGGTGATGTACGGCAGCTACAACGAACGCATGTACCTTGCCGAGGGCGGCGGGGGCGGAGGAGGGGGCTCGCCGATGCGCGCGAGCTTCATCCCGGCCTCGTTCCCGTTGCCGATCATCCGGCGCCACACCGGCACGCCCTTCATGGGCTATGCGGGGGCGACCTACCTGCTGCAGGAGTTCTGCAACGCGCTGTTCGACGCGCTGTTCCACATCCTGCCGCTGGGCAGCGAAATGGACCGCGTGGACCCGACGCCGGCGCGGCTCGGCCAGGGCGATGCCCGTCCGTGGGACGACGACGCGCAGCAACTGCTCGGCGAGTTCGTGCAGTCCGAGCCGGTGCTGGTGCAGATCTCGGCCGCCAAGCGCCTGCGCGACCGCGTCGAGCGCGATGCCCGGCGTGCCGGCGAGGACCGCGTCACGGCCGCCCGAGTGGTCACCTCGCGCGATGCGCTGCGTCAGGGAGAGCCGGCATGAAGCCCGTCCTCGCCGCCGCGCGTGCGCTCTCGATTCGAAGACTGGTCCGGCACCGCCGGACACAAGGATTGCCGTGGCATGCGCCGCGGCAAGCCCCTCCGCGGGGGTTGTTCGCGGTAACGGCCGACAGGCTCATTTGGAGGTACCACCATGGCTGACAGTAGGAGCGGCTCCCTTTCCGGACTCACGGAAACGGAAGCCAAGGAGTTTCACAGCATCTTCATGACGAGCTTCATCGTCTTCACGCTGATCGCGATCGTTGCGCACTTCCTGGTGTGGCAATGGCGTCCGTGGCTGCCGGGCGCGGGCGGTTACGCCCAGGTCCTGCACGACGCCAAGGACGTGGCCGTCGCGACGATCGCCATCGCTTTCAGTGCATAGGGAGGAAAAAACATGTGGCGCTTATGGCAACTCTTCGATCCGCGCAGGACGCTGGTCGCTCTCTTCACTTTCCTGTTCGTGCTGGCACTGGTGATCCATTTCATCCTGCTCAGTACCGATCGCTTCAACTGGCTCGAAGGCGCTCGCAAGGCACCGGCGGTCGCGGGCCAGATGGCTCCGATGCCGGCACCCGTGCCCGCCAAGTAGCGGCGCAGTGCGAGCCGCGGTGGACGAGGGGCGGGCCGGCGGCCCGCACCCGTCTGCCGTGAATCGCGGCAACCCGAAGGCCACGTGCAGTCGGCCTTCCGCATGAGGATGTGACCATGGCCATGCTCAGTTTTGAACGGAAGTACCGCGTACGCGGCGGCACGCTGACCGGCGGAGACCTCTTCGACTTCTGGGTGGGGCCGTTCTACGTCGGCTTCTTCGGCGTCACGACGGCCTTCTTCGCGCTGGTCGGCACGCTGATGATCGTATGGGGTGCCTCGCAGGGCCCGACCTGGAACCTCTGGCAGATCAGCATCGCGCCACCCGACCTGAAGTACGGCCTGGGCATGGCGCCGCTGATGGAGGGCGGGCTGTGGCAGCTGATCACCGTGTGTGCGATCGGCGCCTTCGTGTCGTGGGCGCTGCGCGAGGTGGAGATCTGCCGCAAGCTCGGCATCGGCTACCACGTACCCTTCGCCTTCTCGGTGGCGATCCTGGCCTACGTCACGCTGGTCGTGGTGCGGCCGGTGCTGCTGGGCGCCTGGGGGCACGGCTTTCCCTACGGAATCATGAGCCACCTGGACTGGGTGTCCAACACCGGCTACCAGTATCTGCACTTCCACTACAACCCCGCGCACATGCTCGCGGTGAGCTTCTTCTTCGCGACGACCTTCGCGCTGTCGCTGCACGGCGCGCTCATCCTGTCGTCCACCAACCCGGCGCCGGGCGAGCCGGTGAAGACCGCCGAACACGAGAACACCTTCTTCCGCGACACGATCGGCTACTCGATCGGCACGCTGGGCATCCACCGTCTGGGCCTGTTCCTCGCGCTGTCGGCCGGCTTCTGGAGCGCCGTCTGCATCGTCATCAGCGGCCCGTTCTGGACGCGCGGCTGGCCGGAGTGGTGGAGCTGGTGGCTCAACCTCCCGATCTGGCGCTGAAGCGCCCGCCGTCCCGACGGAAGAACAAGAGCAGAGCAGGAGCAGGAGACCGACATGGCCGAGTACCAGAACATCTTCACCCGCGTGCAGGCGGTGGCGCCGGCCTATGCCGGCATTCCGCTCGCGCGCGGCAACAAGGAGCGCGAGGGGCCCCCGGCGCACGTGCACCTGCTCGGCCGCTTCGGCGATGCGCAGATCGGACCGATCTACCTGGGCTGGCTCGGCCTCGCGTCGCTGCTCTGCTTCTTCATCGCCTTCGAGATCATCGGCCTGAACATGCTGGCCTCGGTGAACTGGGATCCGATCCAGTTCGTCCGTCAGCTGCCGTGGCTCGCGCTCGAGCCGCCACCGCCACAGTACGGGCTGGAGCTGCCGCCGCTCAACCAGGGCGGCTGGTGGCTGATGGCGGGCTTCTTCCTCACCGCGTCGATCCTGCTGTGGTGGGTGCGCATGTACCGCCGTGCCCGCGCGCTCGGCATGGGCACGCACGTCGCCTGGGCCTTCGCGGCGGCGATCTGGCTCTACCTGGTGCTGGGCTTCATCCGCCCGCTGCTGATGGGCAGCTGGGGCGAGGCGGTGCCGTTCGGCATCTTCCCGCACCTCGACTGGACCGCGGCCTTCTCGATCCGCTACGGCAACCTGTTCTACAACCCCTTCCACATGCTGTCGATCGCCTTCCTCTACGGCTCGACGCTGCTGTTCGCGATGCACGGCGCGACCATCCTCGCGGTCAGTCGCTTCGGCGGCGAGCGCGAGATCGAGCAGATCGTCGATCGCGGCACCGCCTCCGAGCGTGCCGCGCTGTTCTGGCGCTGGACCATGGGCTTCAACGCCACGATGGAGTCGATCCATCGCTGGGCCTGGTGGTTCGCGGTGCTGTGTCCGCTGTGCGGCGGCATCGGCATCCTGCTGACCGGCACCGTGGTCGACAACTGGTACCTGTGGGCCGTGAAACACCACGTCGCGCCGGTCTACCCGATGGTCTTCACGCCGGTCGTGGACCCGTCCTTGCTGCAGGGAGTGAAGCCATGAGACGCATCGCCCACACCTCGCTGGGGCTCGCGCTGACGGCCCTGCTGCTGATGCTCGTCGGCTGCGAGCGACCACCGGTCGACAGCGTGCAGCGCGGCTACCGCGGCACCGGCATGGACCAGATCTACAACCCGCGCACCCTGGAGGCTCAGGCGGTGGTCAACCAGGTGCCGGAGCCGTTGCCGGCGGTCAGCGCGGAGGGGCCGCGTGCCAAGGACGTGTTCAAGAACGTGCAGGTGCTCGGCGACAGCAGCGTGGGCGAGTTCACGCGCACGATGGCCGCCATCACCGCGTGGGTAGCGCCCGAGCAGGGTTGCACCTACTGCCACGCCGCCGGCAAGGACCTGTCGGAAGACGCGCTGTACACCAAGGTCGTCGCCCGCAAGATGCTGCAGATGACGCGCCACATCAACACCGACTTCAAGTCGCACGTCGCCGAGACCGGCGTCACCTGCTTCACCTGCCACCGCGGCCAGCCGGTGCCGGCGCAGACCTGGTTCAGCGCGCCGCCGCACAGGCAGACGGCCGGCATGGTCGGCGACGACGCGGGACAGAACAGCCCGGCGAAGTCGGTCGGACTGACCTCGCTGCCCTACGACCCGTTCACAGCCTACCTGTCGCAGGCGGCGGACATCCGCGTGGTGGGCGACACGCCGCTGCCGTCGGGCAACCGGAAATCCATCAAGCAGACCGAGGGCACTTACGGGCTGATGGTCCACATGTCGGAGTCGCTGGGCGTCAACTGCACCTATTGCCACAACAGCCGCTCGTTCTCGACCTGGGATCAGAGCACGCCGCAGCGCACCACGGCGTGGTACGGCATCCGCATGGCGCGCGACCTGAACGCGGCCTACCTGGAGCCGCTGACGTCGGTGTTCCCGGCCGAGCGCAACGGGCCGACCGGCGACGTGGCCAAGGTCAACTGCTCGACCTGCCACCAGGGCGCCTACAAGCCGCTCTACGGCGCGAGCATGCTGAAGGACCACCCCGAACTCGCCGGTGGCACCCGGGTGTCGGTCGCCGCCCCGGCCGCCGGGGCCCCAGCCGCACAGAGCGCGGTGCTGTTCTTCGACGTGGGCTCCTCATCGCTGGCCGGCGACGCGGAGAAGACGCTGGCGCCGGTGATCCAGGCGCTGAAGGCGAGCCCCGATTCGAAGGCGGTGCTGTCGGGCTACCACTCTGCGGCCGGCACCCTGTCGCAGAACCAGGGACTGGCGAAGCAGCGCGCCTTTGCGGTGCGCGACGCGCTGAAGGCGGCCGGCATCACCGAGGATCGCATCCAGCTCGAGAAGCCGCAATCGGCCGAGGCCAACCTGTCTGGCGAGGATCCGGCAGCACGGCGCGTCGAGGTGGCGCTGCGCTGACGACGTTTCCGGAGGTGAAAGGGCAAAGCACTTCACCGGACTCGGGCGGCCCTCGTGCCGCCCGTTTTTTCGTGGCGCCGCGGGTCGCCCGGGACCTCTCTATGATCGGAGCAGGACATCCGATGGAGCAGCCTCTTGAGCGTGACCCTGGCCGAGCGCCTGCGAAGCGAGACCCGAGCGCAGCACGTTGAACTGGAACGCAGCGCCCTGATGCAGCAACTGCTGCGGGGCCGCATGCCGCAGCGAACCTACTGCGCACTGCTGCGCAACCTGCACCCGATCTACCAGGAGCTCGAGGCCGGGCTCGCAGCCTGTGCGGCCCATCCCGGCGTCGCGCCGGTCTGCTCGCCGGCGCTGTGGCGCGAGCCCGCGTTGCGCGCGGACCTGGACCTGCTGCACGGACCCGACTGGCCGAGCGACATCGCAATGCAATCGTCTGCCGCCGCGTACGCGCGGCATCTGACCGCACTCGTCGCCGGGCAACCGGAACGGCTGGTGGCGCACGCCTACGTGCGCTACCTCGGCGACCTGAGCGGCGGTCAGGTGCTGGCGCGCATCGTCTCGGAGCAGCTCGGCCTGCGCAGCGGCGAGGGCGTGCGCTTCTATGACTTCGGCCGTTCCGAAGAGACTGCCCAGCTCAAGCAGCGCTTCCGCGCCGGCCTCGAGGCCGCTGCCGCCACCGAAGCCGATGCGGACGCCGTGGTCGACGAGGCGCGGCGCGCCTTCGCGATGCACGCGGAGTTGTTCGATCAGCTCCATGCGGAAGCGCCTCGGCCGTCGTGACCGAAGGATCGCGCGCCTGAAGACCGTCAGGATCCGCCGAAGCGGCGGATGAGCCCGTAGAGCGAGGCGGCACGCCGGGTCGAGGCCTCGAGTTCCTCGAGCAGGGGCGCGACCGACGGCGAGGCATTGCCGTCGGCGATGTCCATCGCGGCGAGGCTGGCGTTGGCGAAGATCGCGTTGATCAACTCGTCGGAATCGTTCGGCGTGCGGGACGGCGCAGCGGCGTCCGCCTCGCCACGCGTCAGCGATTGCTCGAGGTGGCGCCGCGCCGCCTCGGCGCGCTGGCTTTCGGTGAGGTCGGCGAAGATCAGGAAGTAACCCAGCACCGATCCGTCGCGCGCCGGCACGACCTCGGCGCGCACGGCCACCGCACGGGTGCGGCCCTCTCCCAGGTCGAGCGCCAGGTCGCCGCGCCACGGCTGGCGCTCCAGCGCGAGCGTGTTCAGCACCGAGCGCACGATCTTCGGCTCGGTGAACAGCGTCGCCATCTCGTCGAGCGTGGGCCGCGACTCGCGCGGACGTCCGGCAAGCGCGAAGAAGGCGTCGTTGGCGAACAGCGCACGGCGCTCGGCATCGGCGACGACGATCGGCTCCTTGGAATGCTCGACCGTGCTGCGGATCTGCGTGAGCTGGTGTTCAGCGATCAGCAGCCGCACCGCGTTGATCTGCACGATGATGTCGATCAGCGAATGGCCGAAGGCGCGCGCCAGCGCCTGCTCGCCGGTCGACCACGGCAGCGCGGTGCCGCGCACGATCTCCGACCAGGCAGCGAACGAGCGCCGTGGCGACAGCTCCATCGGGTCGTTGCCGACCACCGGCTTGGACGGGTCGCCGGCCCAGGTGACCGACAGCAGCTGCTCCTTGCGGAACCACATCAGGTAGTCGGGCCGCGAGGTCGACAGCTTGACCGCCAGCACGCCGCTGGCCGTGGGCGTGAGCGAGTCGAGCGCCGGGTTCTCGCGCGCGACCGACGAGCAGCTGAACAGCCCGTCGTCGAAGGCCTGGACGTCGACCCACTCCATCAGCGCGCGCAGCTCCGGCGTCGACGGCGCCTCGCCGGAGGTCAGCACCTCGCCCTCGTAGAACAGCGCGGCGGCGGTCGCGTCCAGCGGCTGCAGCAGCGTGCGCGGATTGCGGAACAGCGCCAGCCGCCAGTCGCCTTCGGTGGAGGTGGCCTCGACCAGCCGCTGCTCGAGCCGCCGCACCTGGATGGCGACCTGCGCGTGCGCGTAGTTCTCGATCGCGGCGATGCGGGTGGAGATCACCTCGGTCATCAGGTCGGCCGCCGCGCGCACCGCGAAGCGCAGGTTGCGTGGCGCGTAGTGGTGGCAGGCGATCAGCCCCCACAGCCGCCCCTCGCGCACCAGCGAGACCACCAGAGTCGCGGTCACGCCCATGTTCTTCAGGTACTGCAGGTGCAGCGGCGACATGCTGCGCAGGTAGGACATCGACATGTCGAGCTCTTCGTCCGAGCCTGCCGGCCGGCGCGGCAGCAGCGGTGCCGGCTCGTAGTGCACGTCGACCAGAACGCGCAGGCGGTTGCGCAGGTAGAGCTGGCGGGCACGCTGGGGGATGTCGGAGGCCGGGTAGTGGTGGCCCAGCAGCGATTCGAGCCGCGGGTCGCGGGCCTCCGCGATGATCTTGCCGTGGCCGTCGGGGTCGAACTTGTAGACCATGCAGCGGTCGTAGCCGATCAGGTCGCGGAAGCTGCGCACCGCGGCATCGGCCAGCGTGCCGATGGTCGAGGCGGCGCTGAAGCGCTCGATCGCGCCACTCAGCTGCTTGAGCAGGCGCTCGCTGTCGATGTCGACCATCTCCGTCCCGCCGCGCGGCGGATGCGCCGGCTCCACCTCCACCAGCAGGCCGATCCCGGCGACACGGTGGACCGCGCCCTCGAACTCGTCGGTGTCGCCGCCCACCTGCACGCGGCAGCGCAGCGGCGCCGGCTCGGCGAGGTCGGAGGCCGCGGCCAGCTCGCGTACCTGCCGCTCGATGTCGCCGCCCAACTCGCGCAGCGGCTGGCTCAGCAGGCTCCACGCCGGCGTGCCGATCAGGCTCTCGGCATTGCCGCTCAGCTGGGTGATCAGCAGCTGCGGCTCGCTCAGCACCAGCAGCAGCCCGTGCGGCTGGATCGAGCCGGCGAGGTGGATCAGCTCACGCTCGCAGTTCGTGAGGTCGGCCTGGCCGAAGGCGGGGTTGTTGGGCACTAGCGTGCTTCCGGCGGGAGGTCGGAGTGCGGCGCGCGTGCCGCCGCATCGGGGTGGCGACGGTGGCGCCGGGCCAGGCTCTGGCGGCTCACCTGCAGCAACTCGGCCGCCGCGGTGGCGTCGCCACCGGCACGTTCCAGGGCCGCGGCGATCAGGTAGCGCTCGGTCAGCGCGCTGGCCTGGCGCATCAGCTCCGGCAGCGCCACGTCGCCGAGCGACGTGGTCAGCTGCTCGAGCGCAGCCTGCAGTCCGTCGACGACCGTCGGCGGTGGCGACGCGATCGCCGCCGCCTGGGGTTCAATGCGGCGCAGCGTGAAGCCGATGCATTCCTGATCGCCCTCGGCCAGCAGCGCCGCGGCGATCTCCACCTGGGCCGGCGCCGCGTCACCCGACACCAGCACGCTCTGATGGCGGCGTGTGAGTCCGTGGCTGCGGGCGCGCTGGATCAGCGCGGCCAGGTCGGCGGGCGACAGCCCCAGCCAGTCCAGCAGCGGTCGGCCCTTGAGGTCGGCCTCGGCGCGGCCGCCCACGAGCTTCAGGAAGGCCGGGTTGGCTACCTGGATGCGGCCGCTGGGATCGGTGACGACCACACCTTCGGAGAGCTGGTCGACCAGGCGAACCACCGTGGTGTCGAGCGCATGGGCGGCGGCCGGCGGTGCGTCGATGGCGCGCACGCGCACCAGCAGCCGCATCTGCTCGTCGGCCCGGAACGGCGTGGCGGCGACGCTGGTGGCGATGACCTTGCCGGCCAGCCGCGCACGGATCTCGGCCGGCCGGCCGCTGGTGCGCGCGGTCGTCAGCAGTTCGTCGACGGCGGGCCGCGAGCGGTGTTCGAAGCCGAACACCGCCGCACGGCCGACGAGCTGCTCGATGCCCAGGTCGAACAGCGTGGCCGCGGCCTGGTTGGCCTCCAGGATGTTCAGGCTGGTGGCATCGACCACCAGCACCGCATCGGTCGCCACCTGGAACAGCAGCCGGTAGCGGCTCTCCGCCTGCCGCGTGGCCCAGTAGCCGCGCTCCATGTCGCGCTGCGCGTCGATGAAGCGCTGCTGGATCGCGGCGATGGCGCGCAGGTCGCGCCCCACCGCCAGCACCGGGCCGTGTTCGCCCAGCCGCACTGCGGTGTAGGCCACCGGGATGTTCTCGCCGCCGGCCGACGGGTGGTTGACCTCGCGGCGCCGCGCCAGCCCGGTGGTGGTCACCTCGCTGAGCAGCTTGTCGATCTTCGTGCGGGTGTCGCCGGTGACGGTGTCGATCCAGGCCCGGCCGACCCAGTCGTGCGCCGTGAGTTCCAGCGGCACGGCCCCGCCATGCGCGACCTTGCGGATCACGCCCTGCTCGTCGATCACGAGAGCGATGTCGCTGGCCAGCGACACGAAGGTTTCGGCCAGCTCCGGTGCCCACGGAGACAGGGGCCCGAGATCGGGCAGGTCGCCCTTGGCGGAACTCAAGCTGCCACTCCTCCAGGCCTGGATCTCATCGGTCGTCCCATTCGTTCCGGCGCTCGGAACTTCGCGCGCAACGGCCTCTCGCCGAGGCTCTGATCGCACCATCCTGCTGGATGCTGCAGGGCGACGGTAGCGCACCTGACAGGGGTGCGCCAGCGGGGAAACGGAGGTCCGGTCTCAGACGGGCTTGCCGCCGACCTCGACCGCAGCGCGCGAACGCAGCGCCCAGTTCCACAGGTTCTCGGACGGCAGCGGCAGCACCAGGAACCAGTGCTCCAGCACCGCCAGCGACAGCAGCGTGCCGGCGAAGGTGAGCGCGGTCAGCTCGAAGCGGCCGATACCGGCCGTGAAGGCGGCCTCCCAGATCAGCCACGCGCCGGCGCTGGCGAGCAGCACCGACACCGGAAACAGCCCGTTCATCGGCCGGCGCCGGAAATAGGTCTGCAGGTACTTCAGGTGCGGCGGCAGGAAGTTCTCGTTCAGGTTGCGCACGCCGAGAAAGACATTGAGCTTGGCGCTCTGCCGCATGGTCCACAGGATCATGAAGGTCCACAGGCCGGTCTGGTTGGGCCGGTCCCAGGTTGCCGCGACCACCGCCAGCGCCAGCACGACCAGCGCCAGCTCGTGGTGCTGCAGGGCCTGCAGCGCGCGGCGCATGCGCGGCCAGCCTGCCAGCCCCTCGGGGCAGGGTTCGCGCAGCGGGCCGGTCACGTAGCCGAGCAGGAAGGCCACCTCCTGCCAGGCCCACACCACCAGGCCGCAGAAGAAGGCGAGGTAGGCGCCGGTGACGCGCGTGTCGTCGCCGGTCATGACCAGACCGGCCAGTGCCAGCGCCAGCAGCACGGTGGCCACCAGCATCGTCCACTTGAAGGTGTGGCGCGGCAGCCCGTCGAGGTAGAGGATCAGTCCGGTGCTGAACCACCAGACGAAGACCGTGAACAGCACGGGCAGCGCATACGAGGCCATCGCTGAAGTTCCCGGTGTTCAGTGCTGCGTACTGCGCCGACGGCCGCTCACCAGGCGGGCGCGACGCGGACGTTCTGCGGCAGCGTGTTCGGCTGGGCCGGCAGGCAGTAGAGCCGCACGAAGGTGGCGCCCGCCGCGAGGCCGATGCCCAGACGTCGGATGCCACCGATCAAGCCGCCGCGTGCGCGCGCGGCCTCGGCCGCCAGCGACAGCCGGCGCAGCCGCTCGAGCCCCGCATGGAAGCGTGGGTCGTCGAGGTTGAGCGTCAGCGGGAACACCTGCTTGGTGATCTGCGACGTGATGCGGAACACCTCGAAGTCGTAGGCGGTCGGGTCCATGCCGAGCGCGGCATGCATCTCCGGGCGCGTGTGGTCGCGCACGTACATGGTCGCGAACACCGCCAGTACGAAGAAGCGGATCCACAGCTTGTTCACGCCGGTCAGCAGCTTGGGGTTGGCGCGCAGCAGCAGTGCGAAGGCTTCGCCGTGGCGGAACTCGTCGTTGCACCACTTCTCGAACCACTTGAAGATCGGGTGGAAGCACAGATCGGGGCGGCGCTCGATCTGCCGATAGATCGCGATGTAGCGCGCGTAGCCGATCTTCTCGGACAGGTAGGTCGCGTAGAAGATGAACTTCGGCCGGAAGTAGGTGTACTTCTTCGCACGTGCCAGGAAGCCCAGGTCGACGCCGATCCCGAAGTCCTTCAGCCACTGGTTGATGAAGCCCGCGTGGCGCGACTCGTCGCGCGCCATGTAGCCGAACAACTCCTTCATGTCGGCGTTGGCCACGTGCTTCTTGATCTCGGCATAGAGCACGCAGCCGGAGAACTCCGAGGTCACCGAACTGATCAGGAAGTCCTTGAACTCCTGGTAGAGCGCCGGCGGCAGCTCGGCGTAGTTGCCCACCATCTCGGGCGGACGCTGGAAGTGGTCGGTGTTGGCGTCGGCGCGGAACTCGCTCATCAGCGCATCCCATTGCGCCCGGATCGGCTCGACGTCGATGCGGTCCATCGCCGCGAAATCGGTGGTGTAGAAGCGCGGCGTCAGCAGGGTGTCCTGCAGCGCGGTGCTGGTGGCCTCGTTGGGTGCGATCTGGGGCAGGGCGGTGGCCGGCGTGGACATGGGGCGACTCCTTCTTCTCGAGATGGGTGCGGTGCAGCCGAGGGCTCAGCGTTCCGCGGTCGGGGCCGCCATCAGCTGCGCGAATGCCGCGGCGTTGCTCGGGCCGAACGATCCGAGATCGACGCGCCGGCCGGTGCCGGGGTCTTCCAGCGTCAGCCGCCCGTCGGCCCGACCGAGCATGCGGAACGGCAGCTCCGGGCTCACGCCCTGGCGCTTGCGCTCGCGCGCCAGGCCGCGCATCGTGCCGCGCAGGAAGCCGTTGCTGCCGGGGGCCACGCTCTCGACGACGCGGCCGCTGGCCGGATCGAGCACCGCGATGCTGCCGTCGGCGCGGTCCTCGAAGCGGAACTCGCGCACCGACACGGTCGGCGCGTCCTGCACGCGGATCACGCCGATGCCGGTGAGCCGCACGAAGCTCACCGACACCAGCACGGCAGCAACCATCGCGCCGATCGCAATCAACGGGCCGCGCGGCAGGGCGTCGCCGTGCGCTGGGGAGGTGGACGACGACATGGTGGTGATCTCCGTGCTTCGCTTCAGGCCGCCAGCGCGTGGCCCGGCGTGTCGGACGCACGCGGCCGCTCGGCCGCGTCGGGGGTGGGCATCGTGGCGGGCGCCACGCCGGCCGAGGCTGCGAGGGCGCTCGACAGCAGCTGCGCGACATGCCGCGCGTCGGGCAGCGCGCGCAGCATCGGCTCGGTGCGCGCCACCTTCCAGGGCCGCACATGCGGCCACAGGTGCAGATAGGCGATGCGCTCGGCCGGCGCGAGCGTGAGTGTGATGTCGCCGCTGCCGTCGGGGTTGGTGCGCAGCCCGGCCGACTCGATCGTGCGGTAGGGCAGGTTGAAGGTGATCGTCAGCACGATGCCGATGCGCATCACGACGCGACGGTCGGTCACGCTGTAGACGCTGGTGCGGCCGATCAGCCACGCCAGCGTGGTGAGCAGGCCCAGCGCCAGCGCGGCCAGCGGCAGCATCCACAGCCACGACAGCGCGACGGCAGCGAGGCCCCCGCCGTCCCCCAGCACCACCACCGCGCGCCAGGCGAGCAGCAGGCCGAAGTAGGCCGCGAGCTTGCGGACGTGGAGCGCCTCGCGCGCCAGCACCCGCCACTGCGGCGCGCCTTGCCAGAGCAGGCGCTCGCCGGCCGGCAGCAGCTCGGGCAGCCCGTAGGCGGGCTCGAAGTCGTGGTCGTCGCTCACACCAGTGGCTCCTGGCGGTCGGCCGTTGCGTACAGCGTGCCGGCGCCGTAGTAGGCCATGATCTTCTCTTCCTCGAGCAGCGTGACCTGATCCGGGTTGCGGTGGCGCGGCACGTCGGCGAACTGGCTGCCGAGGATGGACTTCACCACCACGCGGCCGTTCTTGATGCGCGTGAAGTTCATCGGCAGGAGCACGTGCGGGCCGCGGGCGGCGTTCGGCACCGCGACCTCGAGGTAGCGGAACAGCACCTCGGAGCGGTCGACCCACAGGTCGTGCACCGTGCCACCGACCACGCCGTCGGCACCGACCACCCGCATGCCGCGCGGGTCAGGGTCCTTCGCCGAGACGTCGAAGTCCGGTGCCGCGCGCAGCGGCACGATCTTCGTGCGGCCTTCGAAGGTCTTGTCGGCCACGTCGGCGCGCTGGGCGTAGGCGCCGGGGCCCACGCCGTCGAGCATCGGGTTGCGGCCGGTCGGGCGCAGCGGGGCGCCCAACCACGGGCCGGTCGGCTCGGCCGCGAGGTGCTGCGGTGGCGACCGCTGCTCGTTCGGCGCGGTGCTGCTGCCGCCGTGCTGCAGCCTGAAGGTCTTGGGGCTCGGGATCGGCGGCCAGCCCTGCACCCGCACATGCGCGGAGCGCTCGGACTCCAGCGGGTAGCCCTCGCGCTTGTTCTCCTTGTGCAGGTAGTAGATCAAGCCTGCGAAGAACACCCAGAACACGTACAGCGCGATCTGCGCCACGTCGATGTAGCCGGTGATGGCTCCTGTTTCCATGAGAGGTCTCCTTTGTGCAAGCTAGCCGGGGAACTCGGCCAATCCGAACTTGGCGGTGGCGCGGGGGTGGGGGGCGTCCGCACTGCGGACCAGCGGGCCGATCGCGATCAGCGTTGCGAACAGCAGCGCGATCTCGAGGTGGTAGACGAAGCTGTAGCCGACCGACGGACCGGCGAGCGCGGGGCCGAGCAGGCCCTGCGTGGCCAACCCGGACACCAGGTCGCGCAGCGCACCGCCGACGGCGATGGCGAGGCCCGCGGCACAGGCCTGCACCGCGCCCCAGGCACCCAGTGCCAGGCCGCTCTGCCCGTTGGTATCCAGGCTCATCGCGGCGGTCAGCGTTCCGACCGAGAACAGCCCGCCGCCGAAGCCGATCAGTGCCGCGCCGATGCGGAACAGCAGCGGGGAGTTCAACGGGTCGGCGAAGATCACGGCGGCGAAGGCCATCACGCCGCTCAGCGCGCCGAAGGCCGCCAGCCGGTAAGGGTCTCCGCCGTGGTGCAGCCAGCGCGATGCGAGCGTGAAGGCGGCCAGCGCGCCGCTGGCCGTCAGCGCGGTCAGCGCGGTGGTGGCGCCCACGCCCAGGTGCATGATCTGGCCGCCATAGGGTTCGAGCAGGATGTCCTGCATGCTGAAGGCGGCGGTGCCCAGCCCGACGCCCACCAGCAGGCGGCTCGCGCGACCGCCGCGGATGAAGCTGCGCCAGGCCGTGCGGAAGGCCGGACGCGGCGTGCCGCGGTGCGCGGTGCGTGCCGGGTCGCGCGCCTCCTGCTTCCACAGCGCCACCACGTTGAGCGCCATCGTCAGCAGCGCGGCGCCCTGGATGACCTGGATCAGCCGGATCTGGCTGAAGTCGGCCAGCAGCGCGCCGAAGGCCAGCGAGCTCGCCACCATGCCGAGCAGCAGCATCACGTAGAGCAGCGCCACCACGCGCGGGCGCGACTCGGGCGGCGCCAGGTCGGTGGCGAGTGCGAGGCCCGCGGTCTGCGCGGTGTGCAGGCCGGCGCCCACCAACAGGAAGGCCAGCGCCGCGCCGATGTGGCCGTAGACGGCCGGCCCGTGGGTGTCGCCCGACAGGATCAGCAGCGCGAACGGCATGATGGCGAGGCCGCCGAACTGCAGCAACGTGCCCATCCAGATGTAGGGCACGCGCTTCCAGCCGAGCGCGGAGCGGTGGGTGTCCGAGCGGAAGCCCACCAGCGTGCGGAACGGTGCGAGCGCCAGCGGCAGCGCGACCATCAGCGAGACCAGCCAGGCCGGCACCGTGAGCTCGACGATCATCACGCGGTTCAGCGTGCCGTTGAGCAGCGCCATGGCCATGCCCACCGACACCTGGAACAGAGACAGCCGCAGCAGCCGGCCGAGCGGCAGGTCGGCGGTCGCCGCATCGGCGAACGGCAGGAAGCGTGGGCCCACGCGGACCCAGGCCCTGGCCACGCGGTCGTTGAGCTGCCGGGCGGCGTTCATGGGGCGATCAGCTCCAACGCCTGCGAGGTGTAGAAGCCGCTTGCGACGCGCTGCGTGCGCGCCGGGCGCCACGCGCCCAGGTGCGCGTCGGCGGCGATCAGACGGTGCAGCGTCTTCTCTGCGACCGGCACGATGCTCGGAGCGCGGTCGCCGCGCGGGAACAACCGGCCCACCGCACGAAAGGCCACGAGCGCCGGGTTGCTGGGGACGTAGGTGAACAGCATGCTGCGGCGGGTGCGCTGCGCCAGACCGGCCAGCACGCGCACGGCGTCGGCGGCCTCGTAATGGATGATCGAGTCCATGCCGACCACGTGGTCGAAGTGCCCGAGCGCCGGATCGAGCATGTCGCCCGAGCGGAAGTCGATCTGCCCCGGCAGGTCGCGCGGCTGACGCTCGCGGGCCAGTTCGACCAGCGTGGGCGACAGGTCGATGGCCACGACCTGCGCGCCGCGCCGCGCGGCCTCGACCGCCAGCGCGCCGGTGCCGCAGCCGGCGTCGAGCAGGCGGGTGCCGTGCAGGTCGGCCGGCAGCCAGCCGAGCAGGGTGGCGCGCATGCGGTCGCGTCCGGCCCGCACCGTCGCGCGCACGCCGCTGACCGGTGCGGTCGACGTGAGCCGCGCCCAGGCCTCGACCGCGGTGCGGTCGAAGTAGGTCTCGATCTGGCCCCTGCGTTCCTGGTAGGTCGCCTGTGTCATCGCGCGTCCCTCAGTCGAAGCCCAGCAGGTCGAAGATGTCGCGGTCCTTCATCGGCACCGCATTCAGAGGCTCGGTGCCCAGCCACAGCGAGGCGGCCAGACGCATGTACTCCTTCTGCACCGCCTCCAGCTCGGGCGAGTACTCCATCTCGAACAGCGTCGACTTCTTCAGCCGGCTGCGGCGGATCACGTCGAGGTCGGGGAAGTGGGCGGCCAGCTTCAGGCCGATGCGCTGGTTGTACTTGTCGATCTGATCGGTGGCCGCGCTGCGGTTGGCGATCACGCCGCCGAGCCGCACGTTGTAGTTCTTGGCCTTCGCGCCGATCGCCTGGACGATGCGGTTCATCGCGAAGATCGAGTCGAAGTCGTTGGCGGTGACGATCAGCGCGCGGTCGGCATGTTGCAGCGGCGCGGCGAAGCCGCCGCAGACCACGTCGCCGAGCACGTCGAAGATCACCACGTCGGTGTCCTCGAGCAGGTGGTGCTCCTTGAGCAGCTTGACGGTCTGGCCCACCACGTAGCCGCCGCAGCCAGTGCCGGCCGGTGGCCCGCCGGCCTCCACGCACATCACGCCGTTGTAGCCCTCGAACACGAAGTCCTCGACGCGCAGCTCCTCGGCGTGGAAGTCCACCGTCTCCAGCACGTCGATCACGGTGGGCAGCATCTTCTTCGTCAGCGTGAAGGTGGAATCGTGCTTGGGGTCGCAGCCGATCTGCAGCACGCGCTTGCCCATCTTGCTGAAGGCGGCGGACAGGTTGCTCGACGTGGTGCTCTTGCCGATGCCGCCCTTGCCGTAGATCGCGAACACCTTGGCATTGCCGATCTTGAGATTCGGATCGAGCTCGACCTGCACGCTGCCCTCGCCGTCGAGGCGCAGGTTCTTCCGAACCCCGGGGTTCTTGATGTCGGGGAACGGGACGGTCGTGGTACTCATGCGGGAGCTCCTTCAAATACACCTTCGAGCCGGTCTTCAAGCTCCTCACCCGCCCGGCGCAAGGCTTCGAGCACCTTCGCGTCGGGCTTCCAGAAATTGCGGTCCGAGGCCTCGATCAGCCGGTTCGCGACCCGCGCCGAAGCGGTCGGGTTCAGCGTGGCCAGCCGCTCGCGCATCGCCGGGTCCAGCACGAAGGTCTCGCTGAGCTGCTGGTAGACCCAGGGCTGCACCTGGCCGGTGGTGGCCGACCAGCCCATGGTGTTGGTCACGTGCACCTCGATCTGGCGCACGCCCTCGTAGCCGTGCTGCAGCATCCCCTCGTACCACTTCGGGTTGAGCATGCGGGTGCGGGTCTCGAGCGCGACCTGCTCGGTCAGCGTGCGCACCGTGCCGCCGCCGTCGGCGTCGCGGGTCTGGTCGCCGATGTAGACCGGCGCGACCGCCGCGCCGCGGCCCTTGGCGCGCTGCACCGCGCGGCTGATGCCGCCCAGCGTGTCGAAGTAGGTGTCGATGGTGGTCACGCCGAGTTCGACCGAGTCGAGGTTCTGGTAGGCGAGCTGCACGCCGGCGAGCACGCTGTCGAGCAGCCGGGCCTGCTGCACGGGCCGACCGGAGACGCCGTAGGCGAAGCCCTTGCGGCGGGTGTAGGTCTCGGCCAGCTCGTCACCGTCGTCCCAGCGACTGTTGTCGACTAGGCTGCTGACGTTGGAGCCGTAGGCGCCCTCGGCGTTGCCGAACACGCGCAGCGCGGCGGTTTCCAGGTCGCCGCCGTGCTCGCCCTGGAAGGCCAGCGCGTGCTTGCGGATGAAGTTCTGTTCCAGTGGCTCGTCGGCACCCGCGGCCAGCAGGGCGGCCTCGGCGAGCAGCTTGATCTGCAGCGGCAGCAGGTCGCGGAAGATGCCCGACAGCGTGATGACCACGTCGACCCGCGGCCGGCCCAGTTCGCCCAGCGGCAGCAGGCGCGCGCCGGCCAGCCGGCCGTAGCTGTCGAAGCGCGGCGCCGCGCCCATCAGCGCCAGCGCCTGGCCGATCGGGCCGCCCTCGCTCTTGAGGTTGTCGGTGCCCCACAGCACCAGCGCGATCGATTCCGGGAAGGCGTGGCCGTCGGCGATGTGCCGCTGCAGCAGCCGCTCCGCCTGACGCGCGCCGTCCTGCACCGCGTAGGCGCTCGGGATGCGGAAGGGATCGAAGCCGTGCAGGTTGCGGCCGGTCGGCAGGATGGCCGGCGTGCGCAACAGGTCGCCGCCCGGTGCCGGCCGCAGGAAGCGGCCGTCGAGCGCGTGCAGGATGCCGTCGATCTCGTGGTCCTCGGCCATCAGCGCATCGGCAGCGGCGAGTTCGCGCAGCAGCTCGACGGTCTTCGCATCGGCCGCCGCACCGGCGGCCGCCAGCGCGGCCTCCGGAGTGCGACCGGCGACCAGGGCCTCGATGATCGGGCGCGGGGGGCGCTGACCGTGCGAGGCCTCGGCCAGCGACAGCAGCAGGTCCACGCGCTCGGTCACGCTGGGCGCGCGGCCGACGACGTGCAGGCCATGCGGGATCAGCGTGTACTCGAGCTCCAGCACGGCCTCGGTCAGCTTCGCGATCTGCACGACGGCGGCCTCGGCACCCCATGGCGGCTCGACGGCGGCGAGGTCGAGCGTGGCGGCCTGGGCCTGGATCATTACCGCGAGCTCGTCGGCCTCGCGCAGCGCGTCGGGCTCCAGGCCGCGGTAGCGCTCCAGCAGCGCCTTCAGGTCGACCAGCCCCTTGTAGAGCCCGGCCTGCGCGACCGGCGGCGTGAGGTAGCTGATCAGCGTGGCCGCGGCGCGGCGCTTCGCGATCGTGCCCTCGGAGGGGTTGTTCGAGGCGTAGAGGTAGAAGTTCGGCAGGTCGCCGATCAGCCGGTCCGGCCAGCAGGTGGCCGTCAGGCCGTTCTGCTTGCCCGGCATGAACTCCAGCGCGCCGTGGGTGCCGAAGTGCAGCACCGCATGGGCTCCGAAGTCCTCGCGCAGCCAGCGGTAGAAGGCCGAGAAGGCGTGGGTCGGCGCGAAGCCCTTCTCGAACAGCAGGCGCATCGGGTCGCCCTCGTAGCCGAATGCGGGCTGCACGCCGACGAAGACGTTGCCGAAGCGCTCGCCATACACGAACAGGCTGCTGCCGTCGCTCTGCTGCCGGCCCGGCGCCGGGCCCCACTGGGCCTCGATCTCCTTCAGGTGCTTCTCACGCCGCACGTGGTCGTCGACCGGGATGCGCACGTGCACATTGGCCTGGGCGCCGAAGCGCAGTGCATTGCCGTTGATGATGCGATCGCGCAGCTCGTCCACGCTGGCCGGCATCTCGACGGTATAGCCCTCGCGCTGCATCGCGGCCAGCGTGTTGAACAGCGACTCGAACACCGACAGGAAGGCCGCGGTGCCGGTGTTGCCGGCATTCGGCGGGAAGTTGAAGACGACCGCCGCGACCTTGCGCTCGGCACGCTGCGAGCGCCGCAGGTCCACGAGCTTGCCGACGCGCGCGGCCAGCGCGTCGGCGCGCTCGATGCAGCTGTGCATGTCGTGCGAATCGGCGACGTTGCGGAAGGTGCAGCCGTGCGCGCAGCCGGTGCAGGCGATGTGCTCGGCGCTGCCGCGACCGCCGAACACCATCGAGCCGGTCGCGCCGTCCAGCTCGGGGATCGCGACCATCATCGTCGCCTCGACCGGCAGCAGGCCGCGCGGCGAGCCGCCCCACTGGTCGAGTGTCTGGAACTCGACCGGCGTGACGGCGAGGTAGGGCACGTCGAGCTTGGCGAGGATGTCCTCCGCGGCCTGGGCATTGTTGTAGGCCGGACCGCCGACCAGCGAGAAGCCGGTGAGCGAGACGACCGCATCGATGCTCGGGCGGCCGTCGTCGAGGAAGAAGGCGTCGATCGCCGGGCGCGAGTCGAGCCCGGTCGCGAACGCCGGCACGACGCGCAGGCCGCGCGCTTCCATCGCGGTGATCACGCCGTCGTAGTGGTCGGTGTTGCCGGCCAGCAGGTAGGAGCGCATTAGCAGCAGTCCCACGGTGCCGCGCTTGCCACTGGTGGCCACGCGCGGCAGGTCGGCCCGCTGCGAGGACATGCGCGGCGCCATGCGCGGGTGGTAGACGCCGAGCTCCGGGTACTCGACCGGCGCCTGCGGCTTGGCGAGGCCTCGCAGTGCCTTGCGCGGCCCGTCGGCGTAGCGGTCGACCAGGAACTGCACCATGTTCGCGATATTCGCCTCGGAGCCGGCGAGCCAGTACTGCAGCGTCAGGAAATAGGCGCGCACGTCCTGCGCGGTGCCGGGGATGAAGCGCAGCAACTTCGGCAGCCGGCGCAGCATCTTCATCTGCTGCGCGCCGGCGGTGGCCTTGACGCCGGACTCGTTGCCCTTGGCCTCGGGCTTGCCGCGCAGGCGCTTGAGCAGGGCCATCGGGCCGCTCGCCGGCGCGTCCATGCTGAACTTGCCCATGCGCGTGAGCTTCATGACCTCGGACGCCGACATGGCGCACACCATCGCGTCGCAGTGCTCGCGCCGCGCCTGCAGGGCCGGCAGCACCGGCAGGAAGTGCTCCTCCATGAACAGCATCGTCGCGATGACGAGGTCGCCCTGCGCGATGTCGGCGAGGCAGCGCTCCAGCGCCGCGGTATCGCCGCCCCACTCGGCCGCGGCATGCACGCTCAGGCGCAGGCCGGGCATCGTGCGCTGCAGCGCGCGGTGCGCGCGCTCGGCGGCGCTCGCGAGGTGGCTGTCCATCGTGACGATCACCACGCGCATCGCCGGATGCACGGTCACGGTCTGCGGCCCGGAGGCGCTAGCGGCTGAAGTGCGCTTTGGCGTCATAGAGGGTCTCGAGGGTGATCAAGGGCATGCCGCGGTCCAGCGCGTAGCGCTCGGTGTTGCGCCGAGCCTTGCCACGCACGAAGAACGGGATCTTGCGGAGTTCCTGCTCGGCTTCGGCGGCCCAGGCCGCCACGACGATCACCGTACCGGCATCGGCGGCGGGAGCAGCATCGATCGTCGAGGGAGCGGGTGGCTCGACGGCCGCGCTCGCGGCAGCCGCATGAGAACCGCCCAGGTGAGAAGGCGCCGCGTTCTCGTGGAACTCGAAGTCGCCGCGGAACATGCCGATCAGATGCTCTTCCAGCCCCATCATCAGCGGATGCACCCAGGTGTCGAACAGGACGTTCGCGCCCTCGAAGCCCATCTGCGGCGAATGGCGCGCCGGGAAGTCCTGCACGTGCACCGGTGCGGAGATCACCGCGCAGGGCAGGCCCAGGCGCTTGGCGATGTGCCGTTCCATCTGCGTGCCGAGCACGAGCTCGGGCTGCAGTTCGGCGACCTTCGCCTCGATCTCGAGGTAATCGTCGGTGATCAGCGGCTCGACGCCGTAGAGCTTGGCGGCTTCCCGCACCTCGCGCGCGAACTCGCGGCTGTAGGTGCCGAGGCCGACCACGGTGAAACCGAACTCCTGCGTCGCCACGCGTGCGGCGGCCACGGCATGCGTTGCGTCGCCGAACACGAACACGCGCTTGCCGGTCAGGTAGGTGGAATCGACCGAGCGCGCGTACCAGGTCGAGCGAGATGCCGCCTCGGCGAGCGCCGCCTCCGCGTCGATACCGGCGAGCTGCGCGACCTCGGCGATGAAGTCGCGCGTGGCGGCGGCGCCGATCGGGATGGTCTTGGTGCAAGGTTGCCCGAACGTACGGGTCAGCCACTGGGCCGTGAGCGCCGCGATCTCCGGGTACAGCACCACGTTGAAATCGGCCTCGCCGAGTCGCGCCAGGTCGGCCGGCGTGGCGCCGAGCGGTGCGACGACGTGCACGTCGATGCCGAGCGCGGCGATGAGCCCGCGGATCTCCTGCAGGTCGTCGCGGTGGCGGAAGCCGAGCGCAGCCGGGCCGAGGATGTTGCAGCGCGGACGCTGGTGCGGTGCCCGCTCGGGCCGGGTGCGGGACGCCGCAGCCGCAGCAGCGGGTCCGGCCAGCGTGCGGACCATCTGGTAGAAGGTTTCCGACGCGCCCCAGTTCTCCTTGCGCTGGTAGGACGGCAGCTCGAGCGCGACGACCGGGATCGGCAGATCGAGGGCGCGGCACAGGCCGCCGGGGTCGTCCTGGATCAGCTCGGCGGTGCACGACGCGCCCACCATCATCGCCGCGGGTGCGAAGCGCTCGTAGGCCTCGCGCGCCGCGTTCTTGAAGAGCTCCGCGGTGTCGCCGCCGAGGTCGCGCGCCTGGAAGGTGGTGTAGGTGACCGGCGGGCGCCGGGGCAGCCGCTCGATCATCGTGAACAGCAGGTCGGCGTAGGTGTCGCCTTGTGGGGCGTGCAGTACGTAGTGAACGTCCTTCATCGCCGTGGCGATTCGCATCGCGCCGACGTGGGGCGGGCCTTCGTAGGTCCAGAGCGTCAACTGCACGGTCGGGCTCCTAGGCGACGAGCTTCAGGCGGCGCAGCAGCGGCCGCGTGAACAGTTCGGCCAGGTCGGCGGCCTGGTCGTAACCCTGGATCGGCGTGAACACGAGCTCGATCGACCACTTGGTGGTCAGGCCCTCGGCCTCGAGCGGGTTGGCGAGGCCCAGGCCGCACACCACGAGGTCGGGCCGCGCGGCGCGGCAGCGATCGAGCTGGTGCTCGACGTGCTGTCCCTCGGACAGCACGGTGCCGGCCGGCAGCAGCGCAAGCTCCTGCGCGAGGTGCTGGCGGTGCAGGTAGGGCGAGCCGACCTCGACCAGCGCCATGCCCAGTTCGCGCGCCAGGAAGCGGGCGATCGGCACCTCGAGCTGCGAGTCGGGGAAGAAGAAGATGCGTTTGCCGTCCAGCTGCACGCGGTGGCGCGCCAGCGCGCCAGTGGCGCGGGCGCGGGCGCTCGCGGTCGCACGCTCGAAGGCGGCGGCTTCGACACCGAAGGCGCTGGCCGCGGCCTGCAGCCACTGCGTCGTGCCTTCCACGCCGAGCGGGAAGGGCGCAGCCAGGCGCACCGCACCACGCGCTTCGAGCGCCCGCGCGGTGTCGGCCAGGAAGGGCTGCGCCAGCAGGTAGCGCGTCTGCGGGCCGACGGCGGGCAGTTCGGTCGCGCGCCGCGGTGGAAAGAAGCGCACCGGGCCGAGGCCCATGTCGGCGAACAGCCGGGTGAACTGGTCTTCCACCACGTCGGCCAATGCGCCGACGACCAGCAGCGAGGCCGGCGCGTCGGCGGCCGGCGAAGGCAGGCCCGGCACCAGTGCGGCGAGGCAGGCGTCCTCGCCCTGCGTGAACGTGGTCTCGATGCCGCTGCCCGAGTAGTTCAGCACCCGCACCGACGGCGAGAAGGTCTTCGACAGCCGCGACGCGGCGCGCGACAGGTCGAGCTTGATGACCTCGGACGGGCAGGAGCCCACCAGGAACAGCAGCCGGATCTCCGGGCGACGGGCGAGCAACTGCGTCACCACGCGGTCGAGCTCCTCGTTCGCGTCGGCCAGCCCGGCGAGGTCGCGCTCGTCGATGATGGCGGTGGCGAAGCGCGGCTCGGCGAAGATCATCACGCCGGCGGCGGACTGGATCAGGTGCGCACAGGTGCGCGAGCCCACCACCAGGAAGAAGGCGTCCTGCATCTTGCGGTGCAGCCAGATGATGCCGGTCAGCCCGCAGAACACTTCGCGCTGGCCACGCTCGCGCAGCACGGGCGCGTCGGAGCAGCCGTCGCTGGTGGCGCGGATCGGGATGACCGGGCTCATGCGCCGCTCGCCTCGGCGCTGCCCAGTGGCGGCGTGGCCTGCCGCGCGTGCTGCAGCCGCGCCGCCCGCAGCTTCAACAGGAACTGCGTCGCGTTGATCACGTAGGTCGCGTAGGCAGCGAGCGCGAGCAGCATCAGCGCGCGCGTCTCGAGCGCGCCGGTCGCGAGCGCGACGAGGTAGGCCGTGTGCAGCGCCAGGACCAGCATGCTGAACACGTCTTCCCAGTAGAAGGCCGGCGCGAACAGGTAGCGGCCGAACACGGCCTTCTCCCACAGGCAGCCGGTGATCATGATCGCGTAGAGCGCCAGGGTCTTGACGACGATGGAGGCGGTGGCCGCCTGTTGGCCCTCGCCGGTGGCGAGGTAGCGCAGCACCAGCCCCAGGCTCACGAGGAAGATCAGGAACTGCACCGGCGCCAGAACGCCCTGCACCAGCGTCCAGCCGGACTCGTCGCGCCGGCGCTTCTCCTGGGCCGTGTACAGCGCCGGGCACACCGCCTGACGGGCAGTGTCGTCCCTCGATTTCGGCTTGTCCCAGGCACCCATGGCACCGAATCTAGATCGGTCGACCGAGAGTGTCAATTGGTATGGACGTAAATCTAGATTGACATATTGCGAATCGACTCCGATGATTCCTCGGACGGTGCCGACGCCCGGTCGGTGCCGATGTCCTGCCCCGCGGATCGTTCCCGCGGTGGGTCGATTGCGAGGAGGCTCCGTGCCCCGGAACGTCGTTCTGCCAGCTGCCGTCGTGCCACCGTCCGTGCATCGTGCCGGCCTGGCCGCGGGGCGGCTGGATGCACGCACAGCAACGGGCGCACGCCAATTGACGCTGCGTTTTGACCGCAGTACAAGCCGCGCAGGATGCCTTTCTATCCTCGGGATTCCAGGGCTGCCGACACCGGACGAGATCGAACGCAACAAGAAGTTTGGTTGCTTGACTGCCCCCGGGCATCCGCCTGAGCCGCCACGCAGAAGCCAGCTCTCTCACTTCGCGAGGAGACACCTGATGGATCGAGCGGTTCAAGGCTGGGTGCCCGAACTACTGCTGCGCGGCGAACAAGGGGTGAACTACTGCCCCGGGCCGGGCGAAGCGGCAGAGTCCGGCGCCATGCCCGACGCGAAGCAGGTTGACGACAACCCCGACGCGCGAATGGCCCGGCTGGCGCGCGCGATCGAGCAGGAGATCATCCCGCGCCTGATGCTCGCGCACCGCCTGGTGCACGAGTGCCCGCAGACGCCCTCGATCGACGGCGAACTGATCAGCCAGCGCGACGTCGAGGATTTCGCCAAGCTGGTGTTGTCGCGCGACGAGGATCTGCCGCTCGCCTGTGTGGAGGCGATCCGTTCCCGCGGTGTGAGCATCGAGCGCATCTACCTGGACCTGCTCGCCCCGACGGCGCGCTATCTCGGCCACCTGTGGAACGAGGATCTGTGCGATTTCACCGAGGTCACCGTGGGCCTGGGCCGGTTGCAGCAGGTGCTGCGGGAGCTGAGTCCGGCGTTCGGCCAGTCGGTCGAGCACCCGGCGCACGGGCGGCGCGTGCTGCTGTTGCCGAGCCCGGGTGAGCAGCACACCTTCGGGCTGGTGATGGTGGCCGAGTTCTTCCGCCGCGCGGGGTGGGACGTGGCCGGCGGCGCCTGGGAGTGCGAACTCGACGCCAACGAGATGGTCGGCAGCGAGTGGTTCGATGTCGTGGGCTTCTCGCTGGGCAGCGAGACGCACCTTGACGCCTTGCGCGAGTGCATCCGCTCGGTACGGCAGCGGGCCCGCAACCGCGAGGTCGGCATAATGGTCGGAGGTCCGATGTTCATAGAGCATCCGGAGTTCGTGGCGAGCGTCGGCGCCGACGCTTTGGCCACCGATGGGCGCCATGCGCCGATTCTTGCGGAACAATTGATCGCGCAGCGAACCCAACGCTGCTAGTGCGCTGCCCTTTTCGGTAGGCACCGAACAGAAAAGAGGCAGTCATGCGTCAGGAGTGGCAGCGCGAACGGAAAGTCGGACATGAAGTCGTTCGATGAACCGTCGCTGTCGCTCGGCGATCTGGATGCCGAGGCGGCGGGGCGGCTGATCGCGGCGTCGTCCGACGTGGCGCTCATCGTCGACGGCGAGGGCATCATCCGCGACCTCGCCTTCGGCAATGACGAACTTTCCAAGGCCGGCTACCAGGACTGGCTCGGCAAGTCCTGGGCCCAGACCGTGACGGTCGAGAGCCGCCCCAAGGTCGAGGCGCTGTTGCGCGAACTGGGGGGGAAGGGCGCCCCGAAGTGGCGCCACATCAACCATCCTTCGGCCGATGGCGCCGATCTGCCGCTGCTCTACGCCGCGGTGCCGGTCGGGAGCAAGGGCCATGCCCTGGCGGTCGGGCGCTCGGTGGCCTTCGGCCGCGACCTGCGGGCCAACGCGGCCCTGCAGCAGCGCCTGGTCAGCGCCCAGCAGTCGATGGAGCGCGACTACTGGCGCATGCGCCACATGGAGACGCGCTACCGCGTGCTGTTCCAGGTGTCGTCGGAGCCGGTGCTGATCCTGGACGCCGCCACGCTCAAGCTCGAGGACGCCAACCCCGCGGCCAGCAAGCTGCTGGGCGACGCCACGCAGCGCGCCGGCTGGTCGCTGGCGCGCGCCTTCGATGCCGCGGGCCAGGCGGCGGTCGACGAACTGTTCGCTGCGGTGCGCGCCACCGGACGATCCGACACCGTGAAGGCGCGTCTGGGCAAGGACGGCAGCGAATGGACGGTGTCGGCGTCGCTGTTCAGGCAGGAGAAGTCGTCGCACTTCCTGGTGCGGCTGTCGGCTTTGCGCCATGCCGCCGAGCTGCCCAAGCCGAGCCCGAAGGACATGCTGCTGCGCCTGGTCGAGAGCGCACCGGACGGCTTCGTCGTGACCGATCTCGACGGGTTGATCCTCACTGCCAACCAGGCCTTCCTCGATCTGGCGCAGCTCGCCACCGAGGAGCAGGCGCGCGGCGTCTCGCTCGAGAAATGGCTGGGTCGCACCGGGGTCGATCTGAGCGTGCTGATCAGCAACCTGCGTCAGCGCGGCGCGGTACGGCTGTTCGCCACCAGCATGCGCGGCGAGTACGGCTCGACCTCTGAGGTCGAGATCTCGGCCGTTGCGGTGACCGAGGGCGAGCAGCCTTGCCTGGGCTTCACCATCCGCGACGTCGGCCGCCGCCTGCCGAGCGATGCCCGCGCCAGCCGCGAGGTGCCGCGTTCGGTGGGGCAGATGACCGAACTGGTGGGGCGCGTGCCCCTGCGCGAGATCGTGCGCGACACGACCGACCTGATCGAGCAGCTCTGCATCGAGGCCGCACTGCAACTCACACGCGACAACCGCGCCTCGGCGGCCGAGATGCTCGGCCTGTCACGTCAGAGCCTGTACGTGAAGCTGCGCCGCTACGGCCTCGGCGACGCCACGGTCGAGAGCGAAAGCTAGCTCCTCGCGCTCGTGGCGGTGGGTGAGCGACATACCGCGCCCTGCCGTCGATGTGTAAGTTCTAATTGACAGTGTTTAATGTCATGCCAAGAATCTTTGGCATGGCACGTCCGGCATTGTCCGCAGTGATCGAGCTCTTCAAGCCGATCACCTGGTTCCCTCCGATGTGGGCGTTCGGCTGTGGCGTGATCGCTTCGGGCGCGCCGGTTGCAGACCGTTGGCCGGTGGTCATCGTCGGTGTGCTGCTGGCGGGGCCGCTGGTCTGCGCCACCAGCCAGGCGGTCAACGACTGGTTCGACCGGCACGTTGACGCGATCAACGAGCCGCAGCGGCCGATCCCCTCCGGTCGCATGCCCGGTCGCTGGGGTCTGGGTCTGGCCATCGGCTGGACCGGCGTGTCCCTTGCGGTGGCGAGCCTGCTCGGCCCCTGGGGTTTCGGGGCGGCCGTCGTCGGGCTGCTGCTCGCCTGGGCCTACAGCGCGCCGCCGCTGCGGCTCAAGGAGAACGGCTGGTGGGGCAATGCCGCCTGCGGCATCTGCTACGAAGGCCTGGCCTGGGCCACGGGCGCGGCCGTGATGGCCGGCGGCAGCATGCCCAGCGGCCGCTCGCTGCTGCTGGCGGCGCTCTACAGCGGCGGTGCGCACGGCATCATGACGTTGAACGACTTCAAGTCGGTCGAGGGCGATCGGCGCATGGGCGTCGGCTCGCTGCCGGTGCGCCTGGGCGTGCAGCCGGCCGCGCGTGTGGCTTGCTGGATCATGAGCCTGGCACAACTGCTCGTGGTGCTGGCCCTGGTGCACTGGGGCCGGCCGGTGCCGGCGCTCGTGGTCGGGCTGCTGTTGCTGCTGCAATTGCTGATGATGGACCGCTTCCTCGACAGCCCGAGCGAGCGGGCCACCTGGTACAGCGGCTTCGGCGTGCCGCTGTTCGTGGCCGGCATGATGGTCAGCGCCTTCGCGCTGCGATCGCTGGAAGCGGGGCGCGCATGACGCCGCAGCAGAACTTCGGCTGGGGTCGCATCCTGCGGCTCGGCCTCGTGCAGGCCGCGCTCGGGGCGGTAGTCGTGATGACCACGTCGACGCTCAATCGCGTGATGGTCGTCGAGCTGGCGCTGCCCGCGCTGCTGCCGGGCCTGCTGGTGGCGATCCACTACCTGGTGCAGGTGGCACGGCCGCGCATGGGCTACGGCTCCGATCTCGGCCAGCGCCGCACGCCGTGGATCGTCGGCGGCATGGCCGTGCTGGCGTCGGGCGGCGTGGCCGCAGCGGTGGCCACCGCCTGGATGGGCAGCCACCCGGCGGCCGGCATCGCGCTGGCCGTCGTGGCCTTCCTGATGATCGGTCTGGGCGTCAGCGCCAGCGGGACCTCGCTGCTCGTGCTGCTGGCCAAGCGCGTGGCTCCGTCGCGCCGTGCCGCGGCAGCCACCGTGGTGTGGCTGATGATGATCGCGGGCTTTGCGGTGACGGCCGGGCTCGCCGGCAGGCTGCTCGATCCCTACACGCCGTGGCGTCTGGTGCAGGTCTCGTTCGGCGTGTCCGCGATCGCCTTCGCCATGACGCTGCTGGCCTTGTATCGGCTCGAAGGCGACGATGCGGTGCCCGTCGGCGCGGCGGCGGACGCGGCCCCACGAACGTCGTTCCGCGACGCGCTGGCCCAGGTCTGGGCCGAACCTGCGGCGCGCCGGTTCACGCTCTTCATCTTCGTCTCGATGCTGGCGTTCAGCGCCCAGGACCTGATCCTCGAGCCCTTCGCCGGCACCGTGTTCGGCTACACGCCCGGCGCATCGACGCAGTTGTCGGGGGTGCAGCATGGCGGCGTGCTGGTCGGCATGCTGCTCGTCGCCGCGGCCGGCAGCGGTCTGGCGGGACAGCGCTGGGGTTCGCTGCGTGCCTGGACGGTGGGCGGCTGCCTGGCCTCGGGGGTCGCGCTGATGGGCCTGGTCAGGATCGGGCTGAGCGGCGAGGGCACATGGCTGGGGCTCACCGTCTTTCTGCTCGGGGCCGCGAACGGTGCGTTCTCGATCGCGGCCATCGCCTCGATGATGCGGCTGGCCGGCGAGGGCCGGCAGGCCCGCGAAGGAACTCGCATGGGTCTGTGGGGTGGCGCGCAGGCGGTGGCCTTCGGGCTCGGCGGACTGGTCGGCACGGCGGCGAGCGATCTGGCTCGGTGGCTGGTCGGAACGCCGGCCCAGGCCTATGCCGCCGTGTTCGCGCTCGAGGCCTTGCTGTTCGTCGGTGCCGCGCTGCTCGCGGCGAGGGTCGAGACGGAGCACGCGCCCGCGCGCGAGGTCCGGAATCGATCGCTCGACGCCGCTTCTGGCGTCGGCATGGAAGCGAGGTGAGGTCATGGAAGCAACGTCGTCGTCGGTTACTTTTGATGTCGTGGTGATCGGCGGAGGGCCCGCCGGCGCCACTGCGGCGCACGACCTGGCCCGCCTCGGCCGCAGCGTGCTGCTGCTCGACCGGGCCGGGCGCACCAAGCCCTGCGGCGGGGCAATCCCGCCGCGGCTGATCCGCGATTTCGCCATCCCCGACGAACTGCTCGTGGCGCGAGCCACGTCGGCGCGCATGGTGTCGCCGACCGACAAGCGGGTCGACATCCCGATCGAGAACGGCTTCGTCGGCATGGTCGACCGCGATCACTTCGACGAATGGCTGCGCGAGCGCGCGGCCGGCGGCGGCGCGCAGCGGCAGATCGGCAGCTTCGACCGGCTCACGCGCGACGACGACGGCGTGAGCGTCGTGCACTACCAGGCCCGCGAGCGGGCCGGCGACGCCGCCGGCGTGGCGCGCAGCGTGCGCGCCCGCTGTGTCATCGGCGCCGACGGGGCGCGCTCGGCGGTGGCCCGCCAGGCCATCGTGGGCGCCGAGCGCAACCCCTGCGTGTTCGCGTACCACGAGATCGTCCGCACGCCCGAGGCCCGGCCGGCGGGCTACGACGGCTCGCGCTGCGACGTCTACTACCGTGGCAGCCTGTCACCCGACTTCTACGGCTGGGTCTTTCCTCATGGCGACACGCTGAGCATCGGCACCGGCAGCGCCGACAAGGGCTTCTCGCTGCGCGCCGCCGTCGGCCGCCTGCGCTCCGATTCGGGCCTGCAGGGCGCACAGACGCTGCGCCGCGAAGGTGCACCGATCCCGATGAAGCCGCTGCGGCGCTGGGACAACGGCCGCGATGTGCTGCTGGCCGGTGACGCGGCGGGCGTGGTGGCGCCGGCCTCGGGCGAGGGCATCTACTACGCGATGGCCTCCGGGCGGCTCGCGGCCGAGGCCGTCGAGTCGGTGCTGCAGACCGGCGACGGCCGTTGCCTGCAGCAGGCGCGGCGGCGCTTCATGAAGGCCCACGGCACCGTGTTCCGCGTGCTCGGCGTGATGCAGTGGTTCTGGTACTCCAGCGACCGCCGCCGCGAGCGCTTCGTCACGATCTGCGAGGACCGCGACGTGCAGCAACTCACCTTCGAGTCGTACATGAACAAGGAACTGGTGCGCAAGAAGCCGATGGCCCACGTGCGCATCTTCTTCAAGGACATGGGGCACCTGCTGGGGCTGGTGCGCGCATGACCTCACGCGGTGGCCTGCTCAAGCCTGTCCTGATCGCGGCAGCCGCCGCGCTCGCGGTGGCCGGCCTCGGCGGCCTGATGACCGATCTGGGCCCCTGGTACCAGCAGCTCGTGCAGCCGCCCTGGAAGCCGCCCGACTGGCTGTTCGGTCCCGCGTGGACAGCGATCTTCGCGCTGGCGGCCATGGCCGGCGTCGTTGCGTGGCGGCGTGCGCCGCGGCAGGTCGATCGCGAGTGGATGCTGGCGCTCTTCGCGCTCAACGGCTTTCTGAACGTGCTGTGGAGCCTGCTGTTCTTCCGCCTGCACCGGCCCGACTGGGCGCTGATCGAGGTGGCGTTGCTTTGGCTGTCGGTGCTGCTGCTGATGGGGGTGCTGGCCCGCTATGCGCGCCCTGCGAGCCTGCTGCTCTTGCCGTATCTCGCGTGGGTGGCGTTCGCCGGCTTCCTGAACCTCACGACCGTCCGGCTCAACGGCCCGTTCGGGACCTGAGGGCGCCGTGATCGAAGCGCTCTCGAGCGTCGTCGTCGTCGATCTGGTCATCGGTCTGACCGTGATCGAAGGCCTCGCGCTGGCGCTCTATCACCGCCACACCGGCAAAGGCGTGCGCATCGGCGACTTCGCGGTCAACCTGGTGTCGGGGCTGTGCTTGATGCTGGCGCTGCGGGGGGCTCTGGCAGCCTCCTCCTGGCTCTGGATCGTGGCGTGGTTGGCGGCTGCCGGCCTCGCGCATGCGATCGATCTAGCGCTTCGGTGGCCAAGGTGAGAAGAGTCGGGACGATGTGAAAGCGCCGCCGTGGCCGGGAATATGACCGGAACATCGGACTGTCGCCGTCCCGAACCGTGCCGCGCGGGCGTCGAGACGGAACAATCTTGATGCAATGGAGTCCACCACCCCGAGAGCAACAATTCGTCCGGCAGAGCGTCCTCGCGATGGTCTGCGGCATATCGAACACATGCGATGGCTGGTGAGGCGATTCAAGACGCTGATCGAATGGTGCTGGCAGCGCGGGGTACCGCGTCGAGCGATCGACGACATCGCCATCCGGAGGCTCATCGCCTCCGAGATCGACGCGGTGCAGCGGGCGGTTCCGGCGCCGCTCGTGTCGCCTTACTCGTCGAGCTTGCAGGAGCAGGCCGATGGCGACCTGGATATTCTGGTGGCGTGGTATCGCGGCGTGCCGATCGGTATCGGCTTCATCGGATGGCGTCGCCTGCATGCGCCGCAGATCGCGCAGCGCTGGCGCGACATCCCGGAGATCTATCGCCTGTTCGTCCCCCTTCGCTATCGTTCCTTGGGGGTTGGCTCGCGCCTGATGGATGAGATGGAGTCGCTGGCAGCGGCGCGCGCTTGCGAAGCGATCGGGCTGGGCGTCAGCCATGGCAACCCTCGTGCACGCATGCTGTACGAGCGCCGCGGCTATGACGCCGACGCGGTGGAGTTCCTGAACGAATACGCCGTCGTCGATCGTCAAGGGCGCTCGCAAACGATCAGGGATCGTTCCGTCTACCTGGTCAAGCGCCTGCGCAGCGGCGCTGCGCCGCTTGGCAAGACGTCCAGGGAAGAGACCGGGCAGCGCCGAGCTCTCGAATCATGGTGCCGGTGAGAAGAGTCGAACTCCCGACCTTCGCATTACGAATGCGCTGCTCTACCAACTGAGCTACACCGGCAAGGTCTTTTCAGACCCCCGGAGCGTCGATGCCGCACCGGGAAGACGCAGATTCTAGCCGATGGCGTTGCGCTATTTCAGGTCGAAGACGGGCAGCTTCTTAGGTACCGCCACGTTCTTCAGGCTCACGTAGCACGGCAGGCCGTTCGCGAAGCGCGGATAGTCCTCGCCCTGGATCAGCGGCAGCAGGTAGCGACGGCATTTCTCGGTGATGCCGAAGCCGTCCTTGGTGATGAAGTCTCGCGGCATGAACTTCTCGACGTTGGCCACCTTCGCCAGCGGCGCCACGCCGATGCGGTACTTGTACGGCGCATCGGACAGGCGCTCGATCGTCGGCATCACCGCGTTGTGGCCCCGCAGCGCCAGCTCGACGGCCTTGCGCCCCAGCGCGTAGGCCTGGGTCACGTCGGTCTTCGACGCGATGTGGCGTGCCGAGCGCTGCAGGTAGTCGGCCACCGCCCAGTGGAACTTGTGGCCGAGCGCCTGCTTGATGAGGTTCGCCACCACCGGCGCCGCGCCGCCGAGCTGCGCATGGCCGAAGGCGTCGCGGGCGCCCTGCTCGGCGAGGAAGCTGCCGTCCGCGTGGTGGCAGCCCTCGGACACCACCACGGTGCAGTAGCCGTGCTGCTTGACGAGCTTGTCGACGCGCGCGAGAAACTTCTGCTCGTCGAACACGATCTCGGGGAACAGGATCACCACCGGGATGCCCTGGTCCTCGACCAGGCCGCCGGCCGCGGCGATCCAGCCGGCGTGGCGGCCCATGACCTCGACGACGAACACCTTGGTCGAGGTCTTGGCCATCGAGCGCACGTCGAACGAGGCCTCGAGCGTCGACACCGCCACGTATTTGGCCACCGAGCCGAAGCCGGGGCAGCAGTCGGTGAAGGCGAGGTCGTTGTCGATGGTCTTGGGCACGTGGATCGCCTGCAGCGGGTAGCCCATCGCCTCCGACAGCTGGCTGACCTTGAAGCAGGTGTCGGCCGAATCGCCGCCGCCGTTGTAGAAGAAGTAGCCGATGTCGTGTGCGCGGAACACCTCGATCAGGCGTTCGTACTCGCGCCGGTTCGCCTCGAGCGACTTGAGCTTGTAGCGGCAGGAGCCGAAGGCGCCCGACGGCGTGGAGCGCAGCGCGGCGATCGCCGTGGCCGACTCCTTGCCGGCGTCGATCAGGTCCTCGGTGAGCGCGCCGATGATGCCGTCGCGGCCGGCGTAGACCTTGCCGATGCGGTCCTTGTGGCGGCGCGCCGTCTCGATCACGCCGCAGGCCGACGCGTTGATGACCGCCGTCACGCCGCCCGACTGGGCATAGAACGCGTTCCTCTTCTTACTTGCCATCGACTCGTCCTCCGTGGTGGTGCGGTCGCGGCCGCCGCCGTCAGCCCGCTTCGCGATGGTAGGCGCTCGCGCGCTCGACCTCGTTCTTCGAGCCCAGGATCACGCTGACGCGCTCGTGCAGCTGGCCCGGCTGCAGGTCGAGTACGCGCTGCTTGCCGTTGGTGGCCGCGCCGCCGGCCTGCTCGACGATGAAACCCATCGGATTGGCCTCGTACATCAGCCGCAGCTTGCCGGCCTTGGCCGGCTCGCGCTTGTCCCAGGGGTACATGAAGACGCCTCCGCGGCACAGGATGCGGTGCACGTCGGCCACCATGCTGGCGACCCAGCGCATGTTGAAGTCCTTGCCGCGCGGGCCGTCCTTGCCCTGCAGGCATTCGTCGATGTAGCGCTGCATCGGCGGCGCCCAGTGGCGCTGGTTGCTCATGTTGACCGCGAACTCCTTGGTGTCCTCGGGGATGCGCACCTCGTCGGCGGTGAGCACCCACGAGCCCTGCTCGCGGTCGAGCGTGAACATCGCGACGCCGTCGCCGACGGTCAGCACCAGCGTGGTCTGCGGGCCGTAGACGCAATAGCCGGCGGCCACCTGGGCACTGCCGGGCTGCAGGAAGTCCTGGGTGCTGACGCCCGGGGTGTCGCTCTGCTTCTTCAGCACGGAGAAGATGGTGCCGATGCTGACGTTGACGTCGATATTGCTCGAGCCGTCGAGCGGGTCGAACAGCAGCAGGTACTCGCCCTGGGGGTAGCGGTTGGGCACGACGTAGATGCTGTCCATCTCCTCGCTGGCCATGGCCGCGAGCGCGCCGCCCCATTCGTTGGCCTCGATCAGCACCTCGTTGGCGATGATGTCCAGCTTCTTCTGCACCTCGCCCTGCACGTTCTCGCTGCCGGCGCTGCCGAGCACGCCACCCAGCGCGCCCTTGTTGACGCTGATGGCGATGCTCTTGCAGGCGCGCGCCACCACCTCCAGCAGCAGGCGCAGCTGCGCCGGGATGCGGCCGCGCTCGCGCTGCTCCTCCACCAGGTATTGCGTGAGGCTGATGCGTCGGGTCATCTCGGGGTTCCTTCGGACGTGAGAGAGAGGGGAAGAGGGGAGGTCAGTCCTGCAGTGCGCGCGTGACGATCTCGCGCGTGTCCTCGGACAGCTCCGGCTTGGCCGCCACGCGGGCGATCGCCTCGCGCGCGGCGCTGCGGTAGGGCTCGGCCAGCGCACGCCAGCGGTCGAGTGCGCGCGCCAGCCGCGAGGCGAGCTGCGGGTTGATGGCGTCGACCTCGCACACCCGCTCGGCCCAGAACACGTAGCCGGCGGCGTCGCTGCGGTGGAAGGCGGCCGGGTTGTTGAGGAACAGCGCCGCCAGCACGCTGCGCGCCCGGTTCGGGTTGCGCAGCGAGAAGTCGGCATGCTGCAACAGGGCCTTGGCCCGCGCGAACACGCGGCCGGCGCGCTCGCCGACCGGCTCGCTCGCGCCGGCCTGCAGCGCGAACCACTTGTCGATCACCAGCGCCTCGCCCTTGAACAGCGCGTGGAAGCGCTCCAGCGCCGGCACCGCCAGCTCGGCGTGCGCGTTCACCAGGGCCGACAGCGCACCGAAGCGGTCGGTCATGTTGCCGGCGTCCTTGAAGCGCTGGTAGGCCCGGCCGGGCCAGACGGTGTCACCGCTGGCGGTGGCATCGAGCACCAGCATCGCCAGCGCCAGGTTGGCCAGCGCGCGCTGGCCGGCGCTGTGCGCGTCGGGCGAGTAGCCGCCGGCGGGCTGGTGCTTGTCGTAAGCCCAGACCCAGTCGTCGCGCAGCGCCTGCGCGAGCTGCAGGCGGGCGGCCTCGCGCACCGCATGCACGCGCTGCGGGTCGATCTGCACGCCGAGCCGCTCGCCCACGTACGTCTCGGTCGGCAGCGTGAGCGCGAGCTCCTTGAAGGCGGCGTCGAGCGCGGGGTCGCGCAGCAGGCTGCGCATCGCCGCGACGAAGGGCTGGTCGAGCACCGGTGTGCCGTCGTCCTGCCGCTGCGCGGCCGCGAGCAGGCGGCGCAACGCGAGCTGCTGGCCAGCCTCCCAGCGGTTGAAGGCGTCGCGGTCGTGGGCCAGCAGCACCAGCAACTGGGCATCCGTCAGCGCGGCGTCCAGGACCACCGGGGACGAGAAGCCGCGCAGCAGCGAGGGCACGGGTTCGGACTCGACACCGACGAAGGTGAAGGTGGCGCTCGGCTGGTCGAGCACCAGCACGCGGTCGCTGCCGTCCGCGGCCGGTTCACCGTCGAGCTGCAGTGGCAGCGCCCGGCCGTCGTCGGCCGCCACCAGGCCGATCGCGACCGGGATCACCCACGGCTGCTTGTCGGGCTGGCCGGGCGTGGGCAAGCCTCGCTGCGTGAGTTCGAGCGTGTAGCGGCGGGCCTCGGCGTCGTAGCGGCCGCGCGCGGCGAGCTGCGGCGTGCCGGCCTGCGCGTACCAGCGCTTGAAGGCGTCCAGCCGTCCGGCCAGGGCACTGCCGGGGTTGGCATCGGCGATGGCCTGCGCGAAATCGTCGCAGGTCACGGCCTGGCCGTCGTGGCGCTCGAAGTAGCGCTTCATGCCGGCGGCGAAGCCGTCGCGGCCGACCAGCGTGTGCATCATCCGCACCACCTCGGCGCCCTTCTCGTAGACGGTGGCGGTGTAGAAATTGTCGATCGCCTGGTACTGGTCGGGACGCACCGGGTGAGCCATCGGGCCGGCGTCCTCGGAGAACTGCACCTGGCGCAGCAGGCGCACGTCCTGGATGCGCTGCACGGCGCGGGCGCTGGCAGCGCCCGCCATGTCCATGCTGAACTCCTGGTCGCGGAAGACCGTGAGGCCTTCCTTCAGCGACAGCTGGAACCAGTCGCGGCAGGTCACGCGGTTGCCGGTCCAGTTGTGGAAGTACTCGTGGCCGACCACGCTCTCGACGTGCGCGAAGTCGAAGTCGGTGGCGGTCGCGGCGCTGGCCAGCACGAACTTCGTGTTGAAGATGTTCAGGCCCTTGTTCTCCATCGCGCCCATGTTGAAGTCGCTCACCGCGACGATCATGAAGCGCTCCAGGTCGAGCGACAGGCCGAAGCGCGCCTCGTCCCAGGCCACCGAGGCGATCAGCGAGTTCATCGCGTGCTCGGTCTTGTCCAGGTCGCCGGCGCGCACGTAGACCTGCAGCAAATGGTCTTTGCCCGAGCGGCTGCGGACCTTCTGCTCGCGCATCACCAGGTCGGCCGCGACCAGCGCGAACAGGTAGCTCGGCTTCGGGAAGGGGTCGTGCCACTTCGCGCTGTGCTTGCCGCCGTCGAGCTCGGCCTGCTCCACCAGGTTCCCGTTCGACAGCAGCACCGGGTAGGTCTTCGCGTCGGCCTTCAGCGTGACGGTGAAGACCGCCATCACGTCGGGCCGGTCGAGGAAGTAGGTGATGCGGCGGAAGCCCTGCGCCTCGCACTGCGTGAAGAAGCCGCCACCGGAGGTGTACAGGCCCGACAGCTGGGTGTTCTTCGCCGGTGCGCAGGTGTTGCGCAGCTCGAGCGTGAAGCGGCCGTCCGGCAGACCGTCGAGCACCAGTTGCGCGCCTTCGACGCGGAAGGAGATGCTCTCGCCATCGACCAGCACCCGTGTGAGGTTGATGTCCTCGCCGTCCAGGCGCAGCGGCTGCGCCGGCAGGTCGGGGTTGCGCTCGACCTCCATGCGGTTGATGACCAGCGTCTTCTGCGGGTCCAGGTCGAACGTGAGGTCGACGCTGCGGATCCAGTAGGCCGGGGCGCTGTAGTCCTCGCGGCGGACGAGGGGAGCGGTGCCTTCGCGCATGTGCGGTGTCTCCAGGGGAACTTCGTGGGGGTCGAGCGGAATGGGGGCCTCAGACGCCCTGCTTCAGGCTGGCCTCGATGAAGGCGTCCAGGTCGCCGTCGAGCACCTTCTGCGTGTTGGAGATCTCGACATTGGTGCGCAGGTCCTTGATGCGGCTGTTGTCCAGCACGTAGGAGCGGATCTGGTGGCCCCAGCCGACGTCGGTCTTGGTGTCTTCCAGCTTCTGCTGCTCTTCCTGGCGCTTGCGCATCTCATGGTCGTACAGGCGCGAGCGCAGCCGCTTCCACGCCACGTCGCGGTTGCTGTGCTGGCTGCGGCCGTCCTGGCACTGCACGACGATGCCGGTCGGGATGTGCGTCAGCCGCACCGCCGAGTCGGTCTTGTTGATGTGCTGGCCGCCCGCTCCGCTGGCGCGGAAGGTGTCGGTGCGCACGTCGGCCGGGTTGATCTCGATCTCGATCGAGTCGTCGACCTCGGGGTAGACGAACAGCGACGCGAAGCTGGTGTGGCGTCCGCCCGAGGAATCGAACGGGCTCTTGCGCACCAGGCGGTGCACGCCGGTCTCGGTGCGCAGGTGGCCGAAGGCGTAGTCGCCCTCGACCTTGATCGTTGCGTTCTTGATGCCGGCGGTGTCGCCCTCGGTCTCGTCCTCGATGGTGGCCTTGAAGCCCTTGCGTTCGCAGTACTTGAGGTACTGGCGCAGCAGCATGCTGGCCCAGTCGCAGGCCTCGGTGCCACCGGCGCCGGCCTGGATGTCGATGAAGCAGTTGCTCGGGTCGGCGGGGTTGCTGAACATGCGGCGGAACTCGAGCTGCTCCACCTGCGCGGCCAGACCCAGCGTCTCGGCCTCGATGGCACGCAGGCCGTCCTCGTCGCCTTCTTCCTTGCTCATCTCGTAGAGCTCGGCGTTGTCGACGAGGTCGCGCTCCAGCGACGCGATGGTGTCGACCACCGTCTCGAGCGACTTCTTCTCCCGGCCCAGGGCCTGGGCGTTCTTCGGGTCGTTCCAGACCGTCGGATCCTCGAGCGCGGCGTTGACCTCGCTCAGGCGGCGTGACTTTTCATCGTAGTCAAAGATACCCCCGGAGCTGGGCCGTGCGCTCGCGCAGGTCAGCAAGTTGGTTGCCGAGGGCGTTGATGTGTTCGATGTCCATGGGGGTTCCTTCGTGTTCGGGAGCGGCGGCTGAGGGCCGCTGATCGATGGATTTTCTCATGCTGCCTCTTGAGCTCGGAGCGGGCGAGGATGAGGGCGGGCCCGGCTGCGCTTAGCGGGGGTACCCGATGCGCTTCGCCGGGCCCGCCCTCATCCTCGCTTCCACCATCGCCGCACGGCCAGGTCCCGAAGCACAGTCGGTGCTTGCATGGCGGGGTGCGAGTGGGCGACAGCGCGCATCGGGTACCCCCGCTAAGCGATGGCGCCCACTCGCACCCCGCCATGCTCGCTCCAACACCCCGCCACCCCGCATTGCAGGTCACGGCCCCGACAGGAAACGCTCGATGTGCGCCGACAACTGCTCCGGCTGATCGTGGTGCAGCATGTGTCCGGCGTCTTCCAGCATCACCCGTTCGATCGACACGGTGGAGGCGATCGAGGCCAGGCGCTCCTCGAAATCGCTGCGCGGGTAGCTGTTGCCCCACCACTTGGATACGTCGGTCTGCCGCCCCTCCACCCACAGCAGCGGCGCCGTGATGCGCCCCCAGCAGGCCAGCACCTCGTCGACGCGGTAGAGCAGCGGGTTGCTGCGCTTGTGCGCCGGGTCGCCCTGGATCTCCCAGCGCCCCATTGCCGTTTGGCGCGCCCAGTGCGGCGCCAGCCACGCGGCGCGTTCCAAGGTGAGCCGCGGGTTGTTCTGGCGCAGTCGGTGTGCGACCTCGTCGAGGCTGGCGTAGTCGCGCAGGCGCTGCGGCGCCTTCAGTTCATCGAGCCATTTTGCGTAGCGGCTGGGCGCCTGGGCCGGCGCGCAGCGCGGCATGCCGAAGCCCTCGAGGTTGATCAGGCGGCGGATGCGCGCCGGCCGCACGCCGGCGTACAGCATCACGACGTTGCCGCCCATGCTGTGGCCCAGCAGGTCGACCGGTTGGTCGGGCGCGAAGTGGTCCAGCAGCGCGTCCAGGTCGGCCAGGTAGTCGGCGAACCAGTAGCTGTCGGTGGCAGGCGGCACCAGGCTGCCGCCGAAGCCGCGCCAGTCGGGCGCCAGCACGAAGCGCGGCGTGGCGAGCGCGTCGACCAGGAACTGGAAGGACGCACCCACGTCCATCCAGCCGTGCAGCAGCATCAGCGGTGGTCGGTCGGGGGCGACAAGCGAAGCATCGCCCCAGGCATGCACCTGGTAGTGCAGGCCGCGCACCGGCAATTGCAGGACGCGGGACGGGCGCAGGCCGGGAGCGAGGGAGGAGGGCAATGTCATGGCGCGGAGGGTAGCGCGTGTCGTGCGGGGCCGCTGCATCCGGCCGGCGGCGGCGGCACGAGCGCCTATCATCCGGGCCGACGCGACTCCGCCCCTGCCATGCTGCCCCGTTCCAGCCGCCGCACGACCGTCTCGGTCATGATGATCGTCCGCGACGAGGCCGACCGGATCGAGGCCTGCCTGCAGTCGGTGGCCGGCTGGGCGAGCGAGATCGTCGTGCTCGACAGCGGCAGCACCGACGGCACGACCGACATCGTGCGCCGCTACACCGACAAGCTCTGGGTCACCGATTGGCCGGGATACGGCCCGCAGCGCAACCGTGCGCTCGACCACTGCAGCGGCGAGTGGGTGCTGTCGATCGATGCCGACGAGGTGGTGACGCCCGAACTGCGCGACGAGATCGACCGCGTGCTCGACGAACCGGGGCGCGACTTCACCGTGCTCAAGATGCCGTGGAAGACCTATTTCTTCGGCCGCCCGTTGAAGTACGGCCGCTACACCTCGCCGCAGGCCAAGCTGTTCCTGCGCGAGGGGGTGCGCTACCGCGAACACCAGGTGCACGAGTCGCTGCTGATGCCGCGCCGGAAGGACCGCGTGCTGAAGGCGCCGCTCGAGCACTACTCGTGGCGCAGCTACCAGCATGTGCAGGAGAAGCACCTGAAGTACGGCTGCCTGCTGGCAGAGCAGAAGTTCGCCAAGGGCCACCGCGGCAACCTCGCGTATGCGGCGCTGCGCTTCGTGACCGACTTTCTCCAGCAGTACCTGCTGCGCGGCGGCTTCCTCGACGGCAGCCGCGGCTTCCTGATGGCCGTGATCCTGGGGCAGTACGCGTTCCACAAGTACGCGGCGCTGTGGGCGCTGGAGGCGGATGCCGCGACGTCGCCACGCAGGCCGTCGTCGGTGCCATGACGGAGGCGCCGCCGCGCGTCGCGCTGCTGACGCCGACCTACCGCGCCGACCTGCAGCGCTTCGGCCTGCTGCGCGAGGCGCTCGACGCCTTCGGCTGCGACTGGCCGCACCTCGCGGTGGTGCAGACCGAGGACCTGCCGCTGTTCCGCAACGCGTTGGGCACGACCCGGGTCGAGTGGATCGCCTCGGCCGAGGTGCTTCCCGCCGAGGTCGAGGCCACGCGGCGGCGCCTGTCGGGCTGGCCGGACGGCTACCGCAAGTTGCGCCGCAGCCTGGCCAAGCGCTTCGGCTGGTTTCCGGACGCGGCCAGCGACGGCTGGCACGTGCAGCAGATCGTCAAGCTCGCGGTGCCCGCGATCGGGCCGCACGAGGCCTGCGTGGCGCTCGACTCCGACGTGCTGCCCACCATGCCGCTGCGCGCCGAGCACTACCTGCACGACGGCCGGGCGGCCTTGATGATCGAGCACCGGCCCACCTTCGCGCATTGGGCCGATGCCGCCGCGCGCATGCTGGCGCTGGCGTCCGAGACGGTGCGCCCGGTGAACTTCGTCGCCTGGCCGTTCGTGTTCCATCGCGACACCGCGCGCGGCCTGCACGCTCACCTGGCACAGGTGCATGGTGGGCGCCCATGGTGGCGCAGCCTGTTGGGTCAGCGACCGGGCGAACTGTCGGAGTTCACGCTCTACGGCGCCTATGCGCAGTTCATCGAGCGAGGCCGCCACCACTTCGAGAGCCCGGCGAACACCGCGACGCGCTTCGTCATCACGCAGCAACAACGTGACCAGGCGGCCGCGCTGGTCGAGGCGGCGTTCGACGATCCGGCCGCGCGCTTCGTGCTGCTGCAGGCCAGCCGACGCTGGCCGGTCGAACCGCTGGTGCCGCTGATCCGGCGACGGCTGCAGCAGGCCGCGGCCCGGGCGCCGCGCTAGCGGCGGCGTGGCCGCAGCAGGCGGCCCAGTGTGTCGTAGGTCGCGTTGATGCGCCAGGCTCCGGGCACCTGCTGCGCGGCCCGCCACAGCGCCAACAGGCGGGCCGGCCGAGGGCGCGAGTGGTCGTCCTGCAGCGCCCGCAGGGTCTGCCGCCACTGCAGCGCCGCCAGTGCGGCGCGAGCATCCGCATGCAGGGCCTGCAGGTCGGGGTCGTCGAGCAGACGCATCAGCAGCGTCTGGTGCTCGGCACTGAAGCGTTCGGCGTCGGCGAGCGACTTGGAGGCGCCGTGCAGCCGGAACCACGCCAGCGTGCGATCGCTGTACTGCACGCGCGGGAAACGCTGCGTGTAGCGGATCAGCAGGTCGAGGTCGAAGCGGTAGTGCAGCGTCGCGTCGATGCCGGTCTCGCGCAGCGCTGCGGTGCGGTACCAGATGCCCGGTTGGTGCCAGCGCGTGCGCGACTCGATCGGCAGGCGCACCAGGTCGCGCGCTGTCAACGCGCGGCTGGTGCGCAGGCGGTCGAGCCGGTGCTCGCTGAAGTTCTGCGTGCAGCCGCCGAACAGGTCGGCCTCGCGCACGCGAGCCACCTCCCACAGTGCGCCGGGGGCCAGCAGGTCATCGGAATTGATCCAGTTGAACCATTCGCCGCCGGCGCGTGCCAGGCCCTTGAGGAGGGCATCGACCTGGCCACCGTCGCGCTCCGACACCCAACTGGTCAGCCACGGTGCGTAGTGCCGCAGGATCTCGACCGAGCCGTCGTTGCTGCCACCGTCGATCACGTGGTAGTCGAGCGCCGGGTAGCCCTGTTCCAGTACCGAGCGAATCGTCGATTCGAGAAAGGCGGCCTGGTTGTAGGACGGCGTGACGATGGTGATGCGTGGCAGATCGGCCGATGCTGCGGCGGAGGTCGGCCGGACGCTCGCGGTCGGCCACTGCGGAGGTAGACGCGCCGGCGTCAGGCGTTCAGGCAGAGGGATGCGCGCCCTGCTCACAGCCCCAACCCCGTGGCGAGTCGCCACCACAGCCGCTCTCGGCGCGGCGACGGCGCCAGCACGAACGGGCGCACCTCGGCCTGCTGCCGGTTCCAGGCGGCGGCGCCCGCGACGCTGTCCTCCCAGGCAGCCTGTCCGCGCAGGCGCCAGTCAGACAGGTCCACCGGCGCGGGGCGGTCGGGGTCGTAGAGCCAGCCGTTGCGGCCATGCACCACGTACTCGTTCATCGTCGCGCGGTCGGGCGCCAGAACGGGTTGCCCCGAGCCCATGGCTTCGAGCGTCGCCATGCCGATGCCCTCGAGTCGGCGGGGTGCGACGAACACGTCACAGTCCCGCAGCAGCGCGAGGTAGTCGGCGTGATCGAGCCAGCCCTCGATCAACTCGATGCGGTAACGCTGGATGTCTTGCGCATCGGGCCGCACGCAGGCAAGGCCAGGGTCCGGCGCGAGCCGGAGCACGACACTGTCGACCGGCTGATCGCCGATCAGGCGCTTGAGGTCGGGCCACTGCACCTGGCCGCGGTCCCACAGAAAGAGCCGCGGGTGCACACGCTCGCTGCGGCGGGGTGCCAACTGCGGCGCCGTCCAGTAGCTCAAGGACAGCGAGGGGTGGCCGCGCGCGCTGAAGACTGCGTGCGATTCTCGGCAGAAGTTGATGAACTTGAGGCCGCTGCCTTGCAACTGACGCACCCGGCTGGCGTCATGGCGCAGGTCGTCGCGCATCGGCACCCAGGTGACGTTCGGATGGCGCAGGGCGCGCAGCAGCCGGGGCTTCGGCTGGATCTGCATGAAGACGAGCGACCGGCACGTGTGCGCACGCAGCAGTGACAGCACGTCGTCCTTGGACGGGTCGCAATACAGCACCCGCGTGCCTTCGCCCGCGACCAGGTCCATGAAGAAATGCGTGCTGCACGTGCGCTGGTGGAAATCGAGGTCGATCACCACGATGTCGTGGGCCGCCGCCGGTGTCGTTCCGGCAATCATGGCGGCGCGGCTCCCGCGAGCGCATCGTGGTCGCGCTCGCGCAGCGACTTCAAACGCCAGCGCGCGATCAGGGGCGCCAGCCGGTGCACGCGCTGCAGCCTCCGCCAGCGCGCCGGGATCGGAGTGCGCGAGAACAAGTGCAACTGCCGCCCGTCGCTGGCGTGGTGGACGCCGAGCGCCCGGGCCATCCAGGCCAGCGTGCGCGACCGGAAGAAGCCGATGTGCTGACCGTGCGTGGCGCCGAGATACCACCAGTCCGGCGCAGGCGGGGCATCTGTCCGCACCAGTTCGGTCGACAACAACACCAGAGGCGCGCGCGTCAGCATCGAGCGCAGTTCGTCCAGCGGTTGCTCGAAGTGCTCGAACACCTCGAAGGCGGTGAGCAGGTCGCACGGGCCGTCGTCGGCCTCGAAGCCGCGCGCGACGAGGTTGGCACAGTACTTGTCCTGCCAGCGCGCGTCGACGCCGGCGTCTCGCAGCAGGCGCACGAGGATGCCGTAGCCACCGGCGTGATCGACCACGCGGCCCTGCAGCCGCCCGAACGCCGCGAGCGTCATCATCACGCGCCGCAGATTGCGCTGGTTGCGCCACAGGATGCCGGTGTCGACGTCATTGATCGCCGCAGAATAGGCCTGCTCCAGCCAGTGCGGCGTTTCGGTCTGGAAGTAGCCGCAGGTGCCGCAATCGTGGTAGCCGACATCATGGCCGAGCACGCGGCCGCCGTAGACGTGAGGGCTCGCCGCTCCGCACACGCGGCAGGCGATCGCTGCCTCGCTCATGCGGCCTCGGCCGCCTGACACATGGCGGTGACGACGTCGTCGGCCGACAGGCGGGGCTGCCAGCCGAGCGTCGCGCGGGCATGCGACGGATCGGCCGCGCCGTAGCGGATGTCGGAGGGTCGGAGTAGACCGGTGTCCTGCTTCACGTGCCGTTGCCAGTCGAGGCCGAAGTGCGCGAAGGCGCGCTCGACGAAGTGCTGCAGCGATACGGTGTGACCCGTCCCGATGACGAAGTCCTCCGCCTGCGGCCGTTGCAGCATGCGCCACATCGCCTCCACGTACTCCGGCGCCCAGCCCCAGTCGCGCCAGATGTCGAGGTTTCCCAGTGTGAGCGTCTCGTCGCTGCCGCGCGCGATGCGGCAGGCCGACCGCACGATCTTCTGGGTGACGAAGCGCTCGGGCCGCAGCGGCGACTCGTGATTGAACAGGATGCCGGTGCAGGCGTGCATCCTGTAGGCCTCGCGGTAGTTGGCCACCAGATTGTGGGCGCAGGCCTTGGCGACGGCGTACGGGCTGCGTGGCCGGAAGGGGGTGGACTCGTTCGCCGCCTGGCCGCCGGTGTCGCCGAAGCTCTCACTGGAACCAGCGTTGTACAGCCGCGCCGGTTGGTCGCTGAAACGCATCGCTTCGAGCAGATTGAGGACGCCGATCGCGATGCTCTCGATCGTCTCGACCGGCTGATCGAAGGACAGGCCGACCGAGGTCTGTCCGGCCAGGTTGTAGATCTCGTCGGGGCGGCTGCGGACGATGGTCTGCAGGACGCTTCGGAAGTCACTCGGTGCCATCGACACGAGCTCGCAGCGCGCGGCGATGCCGAGTGCTGCGAGGCCGCGGCGCTGCATCACGGTGGCGTCGCGCGAGGTGCCGGTGACCGTGTAGCCCTTGTCGAGAAGCAGTGCGGCGAGGTAGGCCCCATCCTGGCCGCCGATGCCGCAGATCAGGGCCCGGCGGGGGATGGCAGAGGGAGTCTCGAGTGGCGCCAAGGGATCAGACATGTTCATCGCTCCGGGCAAGCGTGCGAGAGGCCGAATTCCATGGCCACGATTGTCATCGCTCAGCGCGCTGCCGTGGCGAGGGCGGCCCGATAGACGGCGAGATTGCCGTCCACCATCGCACCCACCGAGAACTCGCCCAACACCAATTGCCGCCCGGCCGCGCCGTAGCGCGCGCGCAGCGCCGGATCGCCGAGCAGCCGCGTCAGATGCTGCGTCAGCGCCGTGGCATCGCCGGGCACGATCAGTTCTCCGTTCAGGCCCGGCCGCACGATCTCGGGTATGCCGCCGGCGCGTCCGGCGACGATCGGCAGGCCGCAGGCCGCCGCCTGCAGCAGCGCGACGCCCAGGCCCTCCATCTCGGCCGGATGCACCATCACGTCGATGCACGGCAGCACCCGCTCCAGGTCACGCCGGAAGCCGGGGAACAGCACGCGCTCGCCCAGGCCGGCCTCGCGCACCGAGTCCTGGATCGCGGTCAGTTCCGGACCCTGCCCGAACAGCAGCGTGCGGGTGCGCGGATGCGCCGCCAGCACGGCCGGCAGCGCCGCCAGCAGCGTGCGGTGGCCCTTGCGCGGAATGAATTGCGCCGCCATCGCGAGGGTGGCCTCGTCCTCCGCGAGGCCGAACTCGGCACGCAGCCAGGCGCGGTCGGCCGGTTCGGGTCGGTAGCGCTCGGTGTCGACCGCGCTGTGTACGCACACCACCTGTCCGGCCGACAGGCCTTCGCTCAGCAGCACCTGCCGGATGCCCTCGGAGATGGCGATCACGCGCGCATAGAGCCGGTACTTGCGCCGGACCCACCAGCGCGGCTCGGGGTTGTCGACCCGGCGGCTCACGAGGGCCGGCACGCCTTCGAGACGGGCTGCCAGCCCGCCCCACAGGTCACTGCCGCGCCGGCTGTGCAGGTGCACGATGTCCGGGCGCTCCTCGCGGATCAGCGCCCGCAGGCGACCGACCATGCCGACATCGAGATCGCCCTTCATGGCGATCTCGTGCACGCGCAGCGCATGCGGCCGCGCCGCTTCGGCGATCGCACTGCCTTGCGGGCAGACCAGCACAGCCTGCTCGCCGCGGGCCTTCAGGCCCTGCAGCAGGAACACCACCTGCAGCGCCCCGCCATAGAGATGCCGGCCCGACTCGACATGCAGGATCTTCACGCCGCCGGCTCCAGCAGGCGCGAGGCTTCGGCGAACACGCGATCGACCTCGAAGGCGCGCATGCAGTCGAAGCGGCCGTCGCAGGTCGGGTGACGCTGGCAGGGTGAACAGTCGAGTTGCTCGTAGAGCACCACGCTGCGCGGCGCGCGCGGATCGCGGTAGGGGCAGGTCGATCCGAACAGCGCGACGGTCGGCACCTCGAGCGCGGTGCCCATGTGCGTGAGCCCGGTGTCGACGCCGATCAGCAACGCCGCGCCCTCGATGGCGGCCACCGTTTCGTCGAGTTTCAGGGCGCCGGCCAGATCGACCAGACCGGGAACGCCGGCCGCGATGCGGGCCGCTGCCGCACGGTCGCCGGGGCCGCCGAGGAGCACGGGCACCAGCCCCGCGTCCCGGCAGCGGCGCGCCAGGGCCTGCCAGCGGTCCTCGAACCAGTGCTTCTGCGGGCGCGTCGTGAACGGGCACAGCGTCACGTAGCGCACGCCCGCAGACACGCCGGCCGCGGCCAGCCGCTCGTGGGCGCGCGCGCGTGGCGCGGCGCCGACCGCCAGGTCGAGCCGGAAGCTGCCCTCCGGCGCGCCGAGGTGCCGGGCGAGGTGGCGGTACTCGGCCCCGATCGGGCGCGGGCCGGCATCCGGCGGCGGGACCACGCGCTCGGTCGCGAGGCGGTGGCTCTGTTCGCGACCGATGAGGCTGAGTCGCCGCGGCGCACCGCAGAGCCAGGACCAGACCGCACTTTTCAGCAGCCCCTGGGTGTCGAGCGCGAGGTCGAAGCGCTGCGCCCGCAAGGCGCGGCGAAATTCGCGCAAGCGGCGCCATAGCTCGGTGTAGCGGCGCTCGCGCCACAGTTGCTGCCACTCGCCGCGCGGCCACACGATCACCTCGTCGAGCCGCGGGTTGTGCGCCAGCAGCGGGGCTGCCGCCGGCTCGACCAGCCAGGCGATGCGGGCATCGGGGTGCAGCGCCCGCAGCGCCGGGATCAGCCCCGAGGCCATCACCACATCACCGATCGCCGACAGCCGCACGATCAGGATGCGCTTCATGAATCGGCGGCCTCTCCCGCCGCCGGCAGGTCGCCGTCGGCGAACTGCAGCCGGTGCAGGCGGCTGTAGATACCGCCGCGCGCCAGCAACTCGGCATGGCTGCCGACCTCCTGGATGCGGCCCTGCTCCAGCACCACGATGCGGTCGGCGTTGATGATCGTCGACAGCCGGTGCGCGATGATCACCGTGGTGCGACCGCGCTTGAGGTTCTCGATCGCGGCCTGGACCGCGCGTTCGCTCTCGGTGTCGAGCGCCGAGGTCGCCTCGTCGAGCAGCAGCACGGGGGCGTCCTTCAACAGGGCTCGCGCGATCGCGAGGCGCTGGCGCTGGCCGCCCGAGAGGCGGGCGCCGTTCTCGCCCACCGGGGTTTGCAGGCCCTGGGGCAGTGCTCGGATGAACTCCATCGCATGCGCGGCCTCGGCCGCCGCCACGATGTCGTCCTCGCTCAGGTGGCGCTGCGCCCCGTAGGCGATGTTGGCCGCCACGGTGTCGTTGAAGAGCACGGTGTGCTGCGTCACCAGTGCGAGGTTGGCGCGCAGGTCGGCCAGCTTGAGCTCGCGCAAGTCGATGCCATCCAGGCGGATGCAGCCGGCATCCGGCACGTAGAAGCGCGGGATCAGCGCCATCATCGTCGTCTTGCCGCTGCCGGACGCGCCGACCAGGGCAACCGTCTCGCCCGGACGGATCTCGAGGTCGATGCCGGCGAGCGCATCGCGCTCGGCCTGCGGGTAGCGCAGGCGCACGCCCTCGAACTGCAGGCGGCCCTGCGCCCGCGCCAGCGAGCGTGTGCCGGTGTCGGGCTCGGCCGGCGTGTCGAGCAGTTCGAAGACGCTGGCGGCCCCGGCGAGGCCGCGCTGCAGCACCTCGTTGACGTTGGACAGGCGCTTGAGCGGCGCCAGCAGCAGCGCCATCGCGCCGAAGAAGGAGACGAAACCGCCGACCGTAATCTGGTTGTTCTGCGATTGCAGCGCCGCGTAGTAGATGATCGCCGCCAGCGCCAGCACGGCGATGCCCTGCACGATCGGGCCGTTGGCGGCAGCGGTGCTGATCACCTTCATCGTGTAGTGGCGCAGCTCGTGGGCCACGCGGGCGTAGCGTTCGGACTCGAAGGCCGCACCGCCGAACACCTTGATCTCGCGGTGCGCGCCGATCGCCTCGTCCATCACCCGCGTCATCTCGCCCTGGGTGCGCTGCTGCCCGCGGCTCAGACCCCGGAGCCGCCGGCTCACGGCGCGGATCACCCAGGCGATCAGTGGCAGCACGGTGAAGAACACCAGCGAGAGCCGCCAGTTCAGGTAGAGCATGTAGCCCAGCAGGCCCAGCACCGTGAGGCTGTCGCGCACCACGGTGATCAGCGCGGTAGTGATGAGCGGCGTGACCTGGGCGGCGTCGTAGGCCAGCTTCGAGAGGGTGGTGGCGCTGGCGTGGGCGTCGAAGTAGCTGGTCGGCAGGCTCAGCAGCTTGTCGAAGGCGCGCGTGCGCAGGTCGACCAGCATCTTGTTGGCCACGCTGTGGAGCGCCACTGTCTGGCTGAAATCGGCCAGACCCCGTACCACGAACAGCAGCACGATCAGGAAGGGCATCGCATGGATCGCCCAGGGGTCCTTGTTGACGAAGCTGCCGTCGAGCAGTTCCTTCAGCAGCGCGGGCAGCGCCGTCTCGGTGGCCGCGTAGACGACCATCGCCAGGACGCCGAGCGCGAAGATCCGCCAGTAGGGGCGAACGAAGCCGAACAGGCGGCGATAGATGTGGGAGTCGGAAGGGGTCACGGCGCAAGGTCGAAGGCGGACTGATTGTCCACGTTTCGAGCGCCCGTCCCGTCCGCAGCCGGGCGTGCGGGGCCGTGGGGTTGCGGGGCGGCGCAATCGCCCGATGCGCTCCGTCAGTCCGGCGCCTGGAAGCCGCCACTGCGGTAGGTCAGGACCAGCGTGTCCCGGTGCGCCTGGACCTCCGGGTCGACCGGCTCCAGTGGCAACAGCGGCGTGCTTTCGTGAATCACCTGCTGATCGTCGAGCAGCAGCACGGTCCAGGGCTGCTCGAGCGTGAAGCGCACACCCTGCGGGCCGGCGGCGTCGAACACCCGGGTCTCGCCGCCGCGCACGCCTTGCCGGCCGACGAACACCACCGCGACGAAGTCGACGCCGTCGCGGTGCGCACCCTCCGGCGTCGGACGCCCCACGCCTCCTGCGGTGTCGATGCGGAAGGGGTGGGCCTCGATGTACCAGCGGCCCCCCTGCGGTGCGCGCAACTTGGCGAACAGCTCACCGAGCGCGACGAGCAGGGCGCTCCACGACGGCAGGTGGATCATCTCGTTCGACAGCGGCTCGAACCAGCGCTCCATGCCGCCATGCAGCGCGTTGTAGGTGGTCGGTTGCCAGTGGGCGCGGTGCGGCACGGTCTCGAGCTGTCCGGGCTGCAGGGTCTGCATGAAGCAGCCGTGACGGCGGTAGCGGTAGTGGCCGCCGTCCTTCAGGTGCAGGTCCGGGGCCAGTTCGTCCCAGTAGGGCAGCATCACGTCGAAGGCGTCGAGCGGCATCCCGGTCAGGGTTTCCAGCGCGGTCGGCGTCAGCACGCAGAAGCCCTGGGCACGCAGGCGCTGCAGCGCCGTGGCGCGGCCGAGGGGCAGTTCGATGTCGACGTGCATGGCGATCGGGGCGGAGAAGGCGGTGGTCCGGGGAGCTGGCGCAGCAATCTAGCATGCAGTGCGCTCGTGCTCCTTCCCCAGATCGTGCGATGCGGGTCGGCGCGGCGCCGGCACCCATCGGGCAGACTTCGGGCATGAGCCGCAAAGACCACGCCAGCGAGACGCCGGCCACCGCGCTGCTGAAGCGCGAGAAGTTGGCCTACACCGAGCACCTGTACGACTACGTGGAGCGCGGCGGCACCGCCGAGTCGGCGCGCCAGCTCGGCGTCGAGGAGCATCACGTCGTCAAGACGCTGGTGATGCAGGACGAGCAGGCCAAGCCGCTGATCGTGCTGATGCACGGTGATCGCCAGGTCAGCTTGAAGGCGTTGGCGCGAGAGATCGGCTGCAAGCGCGTCGAGCCCTGCACCCCCGAGGTCGCGCAGCGCCACAGCGGCTACCTGGTGGGCGGCACCTCGCCCTTCGGCACGCGCAAGCCCATGCCGGTCTACGTGGAGGCCGGCGTGCTCGAGCTGCCGAAGATCTACCTCAACGGCGGTCGGCGCGGCTACCTGGTCGGGCTGGACCCGCGGCGCGCGGCCGAGTTGCTGGGGGCCGTGCCGGTGCGTTGCGCCGGCTGACGCCGTGGCCGGCGGCGGCAGAATACGTGCCATGGCGTCCTTCCTTCCCGTGCTTGCCGCGCTCGCGGCCTACCTGCTGGGCTCGCTGTCGTTCGCGGTGATCGTGAGCCGCGTTGTCGGCCTGTCCGATCCGCGCAGCTACGGCTCCGGCAACCCCGGCGCGACCAACGTGCTGCGCTCGGGCAACAAGGGCGCGGCGATCGCCACCCTGCTGCTCGATGCGCTGAAGGGCGCGTTGCCGGTGCTGCTGGTCGAGCACTTCGGTTCGCCCTACGGCCTGGAAGAGGGCACGGCGGCCCTGGTCGGCCTGGCCGCCTTCGTCGGCCACCTGTGGCCGGTGTTCTTCGGCTTCAAGGGCGGCAAGGGCGTCGCGACCGCGGCGGGCGTGCTGCTGGCGCTCAACCCCTGGCTCGGCCTGGCGACACTGCTGACCTTCGTGATCATCGTCGCCTTCTTCCGCTATGTGTCGCTGGCGTCCATCGTCGCGGCGGCCTTCGCGCCCTTCTACCAGTTGCTGATCTGGGGCGCCGGCCCCGCGGCCCTGGCGATCGCGGCGATGAGCCTGCTGCTTGTCTGGCGCCACGGCGCCAACATCAAGAAATTGCTCGCCGGCACCGAGAGCCGGCTGGGACAGAAGACTTCGCCTTCCAGAGGACACTCATGAGCATTCAACGTTTCGATGTCGGCACCCGCCTGTCGGAGATGGCCATCCACCGCACCGGCGAGGGCGGCACCGTCTACCTCGCCGGCCAGGTGGCCGCCGACGCCAGCCAGGACATCCGCGGCCAGACGGCCCAGGTACTGGCAGCCATCGACGCCTTGCTGGCCCGTGCCGGCACCGACAAGCGCCGGCTGCTGCGCGTGGAGATCTTCATCACCGACCTGGCCGATTTCCCGGCGCTGAACGAGGTCTGGGAGGCGTGGTTGCCGGCCGGTGAAGCACCTCCCCGCGCGACCGTCAAGGCCGCACTGGCCAAGCCGGAGTGGAAGGTCGAGATGCTGGTGACGGCGGCCTTGTGACGCGCAAGTCGGGAGTCACCCATGAATCCCACGCAGCGTAAGGCGATCAGCTGGCTGACCCTGGCGGTTGTCGCGTTGGTGGCCGGCATTGCCGCGCGGCCGGCCTGGCGGGCGTGGAAGGACCATCAGGATGTTGCGGCGACGGCCGACGTGATCGCGAATGCGAAGCCGGGTGACATCTACATGTTCTCTGCGACCTATTGCAGCTATTGCGATGTCGCCAAGCGATGGCTGGCGCTGAACAAGGTTCCCTACGAATCGTGCGAGATCGACCGCGATCCGGTGTGCGAGCAACGATTCCGTGCTCTTCCGGCCCATGCGACGCCGACGATGATCGTGCGTGGTCAGGTCCAGACGGGCTTTCGGCCCGCGCTTGTGGCGAAAGCGTTGCGCTGAGCGCGTTGCGACGCCATCAGATCAAAGACCGATCGACGTGGGGTCGCCTCGGCCGCGCCGCACCAGCACCGTCTCGTCGCCGCTGAGGTCGATCACCGTCGTCGGCTGCATCGGGCAGGCGCCGGCGTCGACGATGGCCTGCAACTGCTTCTCGAAGCGTTGTCGAATCTCGTGCGGGTCGTTGAGCGGCTCGGTCTCGTTCGGCGGGATCAGGGTGGTGGCGAGCAGCGGCTGGCCCAGCAGTTCCAGCAGCGCCTGGGTGACGGCGTGTTCGGGCACGCGCAGCCCGATCGTGCGGCGCGACGGATGCGACACGCGGCGCGGCACCTCCTTCGTCGCCTCGAGGATGAAGGTGTAGGGCCCCGGCGTGCCGAGCTTGAGCAGCCGGTACTGCCGGTTGTCGACGCGCGCGTAGTTCGCCAGCTCGCTGAGGTCGCGACACAGCAGCGTCAGGTGGTGCTTGTCGTCGACGCCGCGGATGCGGCGCAGCGACTCGGCGGCCGCTTTGTCGTCCAGATGGCACACCAGCGCGTAGCTGGAGTCGGTGGGGATCGCCGCGATGCCGCCGCCGTGCAGGATCTGCACCGCCTGCTTCAGCAGGCGCGGCTGAGGGTTGTCGGGATGGACCTCGAAGTACTGCGACATGGTCCGCTCAGTCGGCGTGCCCGGCTGCCGCGCGCTCGATGCTCACGGCTGCTGCACCCGATCGGCAATCGCTTCCCACACGGGCGTCAGCCGACCCGGCAGCCACGGCAGCGCCCCGAGGTCGGTGCGGCTTTCCTCCGGGGCGTGGAAATCGCTGCCGCGCGAGGCCAGCAGATCGAACTCCACCGCCATGTCGGCGTACTTCTCGTACTCCGCGGGGGTGTGGCTGCCCGTCACCACCTCCACGCCGCGCCCGCCGTGAGCCACGAACTCGCTGAACAGCGCGTACTCCTCGGTCGGGGTGAACTTGTAGCGGCCCGGGTGGGCAATCACCGCGGCACCGCCGGCCTGCGTGATCCAGCGCACCGCATCGCCCAGCGCCGCCCAGCGGTGCGGCACATAGCCGGGCTTGCCCTCGGTGAGGTACTTGCGGAACACGCTGTTGGTGTCGGGGCAGACACCGGCCTCCACCAGGTGGCGCGCGAAGTGGGTGCGCGAGATCAGTTCGGGGTTCCCGACGTACTGCAGCGCTCCCTCGTAGGCGCCGGCGATGCCGACCTGCGCGAGCGATGCCGCCATCTCGCGGGCGCGCGCCTCGCGTCCGCCGCGCGTGGCCGCCAGTCCGGCAGCCAGCGCGGCATCGTCGGCGTCGAAGCCGAGCCCGACGATGTGCACCGTCATCCCCGCGAAGCTGACCGAGATCTCGGTGCCGGTCAGGTAGGGCATGCCCAGCGCAAGGGCGGCGTCGCGGGCGCGCTGCTGGCCGCCGACCTCGTCGTGATCGGTCAGGGCCCACAGTTCCACGCCGTTCGTCCGCGCACGCGCGGCCAGCGCTGCCGGCTCGAGCGTGCCGTCCGACACGTTCGAGTGGCAGTGCAGATCGGCGTTGAGAAGGGCGAGGTTCACACGGTGATTGTAGGAAGCCGGTGCGGGTGACACCGGCATCGGGCTTCTAGCGACCCGCGCTCGCCGGGCCGAGCGCCTGCGGCCGCGGCGCGTTGCGGCGCAACCGCACGCGAAAGCCCGGCGCGTCCTCGCGCGGCCCCCAATCGACCGTCAGGCCATGCAGTTCCGCGATCCGTCGAACGATTGACAGCCCCAGGCCGCTGCCCGATTCCACCTGGCCCGCGGGGCGGTAGAAGCGGTCGCCGAGGCGCACCAGCAGCTCGGCCGGCACGCCGGGGCCATCGTCCAGGATGTCCAGTGTGTCCGAGCCGAAACGCAGCGTCAGGTGCCCGCCCGCGGGGCTGTAGCGCAGGCCGTTGTCGAGCAGGTTGCGCAGCATGGCGGCCAGCAGCGGTGGCGCCCCCCGTAGCGGCAGCGGCGCCGCACCCGCCGCGGGCCATTCGCAGGCCAACTCGACGTGACGGTGCTCCGCCAGCGGCAGCACGTCGGAAAGTACTTCGCCGATGAGCGCGATCCAGTCGATCTGGACCTGCTGGCTGATGCTGTCCAGATGCTCGACGCGCGACAACTGCAGCATCTGCGTCACCAGGCGGCTCAGCCGGGCCAGTCCCTGGCCGATCTTGGCCAGGGTGTCCGCGGCGGTGGCGCTGTCCGGGCTCAGGCGCGCGGCATCCCATTGCGCCTGGAGCGCTGCCAGCGGCGTTCGCAGTTCGTGCGCGGCGTCGGCCGTGAAACGGCGTTCCCGCTGCAGCAGGCCGGCGGTGCGTTCGAATTGTGCGTTCATCGCGTCGACGAGCGGGCGCAGATCCGCGGGCAGGTCGGTGCCGCGCAGCGGCTTCAGGTCGTCTGCGGCACGGCACGCCAGTTCCGCGCTCAGGGCCGCGACGGGCCGCAGCACGCGTTTGAGGCCCACCGCCATCACCAGCAGCAGCACTGGCAGCGTCAGCAGCCACGGCAGCAAGGGCCCGGCCGTCAGCGCCAGAACCAGCTCGCGGCGCTCCTTGTGGCGCTGGCCGGCGGCCACCAGCCAGCGGCCCGACGGGGAGGGCAGGTAGTACGCCCTCCAGGGTCGCTCGGCGAGCATCAGTTCCACGAAGCCCTTCTGGCCGGGCAGGTAGGGCATCAGCAGGCCTTCGCGGTCGACGAGGACCAGTCGGCCATTGCCGTCCCAGACGGCGAGCAGCAGGTCCTTCGGTTCCGCTTCCCCCTCCTTGCCGGCCAGCGGTGGCGGCATCGATGACGTGTCCGTCGGTGCGCCGAGGTTCGTGCTCGGCAGCGTCGCTTGCAGCTGCCGGGCCAGCCGGACCAGCTCGGTGTCGAACAGCTCGTTGATCTCGTGCTGCGCGCTGTAGAAGCTGACGGCCATCGCGCCGACCCACACCACCGGTGTGGCGAGCAGCAGGAGCAGCAGCAGTCGCCGGCGCAGCGTCACGCCAGCTCCTCGGCCGCCCCGAGCGCGTATCCCACACCTCGCACGGTGCGCACCAGCTTCGGATCGATCTTGCGGCGCAGGTGGTGGATGTGGACTTCGAGCGCGTTGCTCTCGATCTCCTGCTCGAAGGAATACAGCTTCTCGGTGATCAGCGATTTGGACAGGACACGCCGCGGGTTGGCCAGCAGCAGTTCGAGCAGGTCGCATTCGCGCGCCGTCAGCGCCACCGGCTTGCCGCGCCAGAGAACGGTCTTGGCCGCCGGCTGGTAGCTCAGTGCGCCGTGCTGCCAGAGGGGCTCGGGTCGGCCCTGGCTGCGCCGCAGCACCGCTCGCAGCCGCGCGGCCAGTTCGGACGTCTCGATCGGCTTGATGAGGTAGTCGTCGGCGCCGGTGTCGAGGCCGGCGATGCGGTGGTCGACGCCGTCGCGGGCGGTCAGCACCAGCACCGGCGTCGCCTGCAGGGGGCCGGGGCTGCGCCAGCGTGCCAGCCAGGCGAGGCCGTCGCGGCCGGGCAGGCCGAGATCGAGCACGATGGCGTCGTAGGGCGTGTGTGACAGAGCGGCGTCGGCCTGGGCGCCGTCGGTGAACCAGTCGACGGCGAAGCCCAGCGAGCGCAGGCCGGCGGCCAGACCATCACCGAGCAGGCGGTCGTCTTCAACGATCAGGATGCGCATGCCGCGTTCATACCACGGCGGCGGGGCTGCTCAGGGCTCGATGCGCCAGACCCGGCCGTCACTGCCGTCGTCGCTCAGCAGGTACAGGAAGCCGTCCGGACCCTGGCGCACGTCGCGCACACGCAGGTCGAGTTCGTGGCGGTGCTCGCGCACGACCCGCGTGCCGTCGAGTTCGAGCCGCGCCAGCCCGCGGGCCTTCAGGGCGCCGATCAGCAACTGCCCGCGCCAGGCCGGATAGCGGTCGCCGCCGACGAATGCCATGCCGCTTGGGGAGATCGACGGTACCCAGGTCGTCAGCGCCGGCACGACGTCGGCGCGTGTCTCGCCGTCGCCGATCTTCATGCCGGTGCCGTACTCGCGCCCCTGGGTGATGACGGGCCAGCCATGGTTGGCGCCGCGCGTGGCGATGTTGAGCTCGTCACCGCCTTGCGGGCCGTGCTCGTGCACCCACAGCGCGCCGCTCGCCGGGTGCAGCGCAGCGCCCTGGAGGTTGCGGTGGCCGTAGCTCCAGATCTCCGGCAGGGCGCCGGGCTGCTTCACGAAGGGGTTGTCGGGCGGCACGCCACCGTCGTCGGTGATGCGTACGACCTTGCCGTGGTGGGTGCTCAGGGTCTGGGCGTCGTCGCGCCGGCTGTAGCGGTCACCCAGCGTGACGAACAACGTGCCGTCGCGCGCGAACACGAGCCGCGAACCGAAGTGTGCGTTCGAGTCGACCTTCGGTGCCTGCCGAAACACCACCTGCACATCCTTCACCGCCAGTGCTGCGAGGTCGAGCCGACCGCGCGCGACCGCGGTGCTGTTGCCGCTCTGGCCTGCCGGCGCCGGCTCCGCGTAGCTCCAGTAGACCCACTGGTTGCGCTCGAAACCGGGATGCAGGGCCACGTCGAGCAGACCGCCCTGGCCGCGCGCCACCACCGGAGGCAGACCCTGGATCGGCGCCGACACCTTGCCGTCGCGTTCGACCACGCGCAGGCGGCCGGGGCGCTCGGTGACGAGCATGCGGGCTTCCTTCTCGAAGCCGGGAAGGAAGGCGATGGACCAGGGGTTCTGCAGCCCGACAGCGAGCGGCGTCAGGCGGAGCGCCTGAGCCGAGGCCAACGGACCGAAAACAGCGAGCACGAGAGTGACGAGCAGCGTACGCATGGCAAAGGATCGGGCGGCAGGCGGCTAAGGCCGATGCCGTCACCATACCGAAGTCTGCCCGTCGACCCTCTCGCGGGGCTGTTGTGTCGTGGGCCGGCTTCGCGCGCTTCAGGGGCGATCGATGCGGATCAGCTTACCGCTGTCGGTCAGCAGGTAGATCCAGCCATCAGGACCTTGGCGCACCAGGCGCACCCGCTCGCCCGACAGGCCGCTGATCGACAGCAACTCGCGCGACGTCACGGCGTTGCCGTTCAGCACCACGCGCCACACTCCCTGATCCGTCCCCAAGGCACCGAGCAGCGCGTTGCCCTGCCATTCCGGGAAGCCGCTGCCCGTGTAGAACATCAGGCTCGACGGTGCGATCGACGTTGGGCCCCAGTACGTGGCGGGCTCGGTGTAGTTTGGCGCATGCGCACCACCGCCGATTCGGCACGTGCTGTTGTTGCCGCCAGGATAGGTCGCATCGTAAACGCAGCCGTAACTGACCAGCGGCCAGCCGTAGTTGCCGCCGGATGTGACGCGGTTCAACTCGTCTCCACCTTGCGGTCCGTGTTCGGTGACCCACAGATCGCCGGTTGCCGGGTTGATCGCCGCGCCCTGGGGGTTGCGGTGGCCGTAGCTCCAGAGCAAGCCTGCTGCGGCTCCGCTGCCGAGGCTCGGGTTGCCCGCGGCGGACGAACCGTCGCGCTGGATGCGCACCACCTTGCCGCGGGTCGTGGTGAGGTCCTGCGCGAACAGCGCTGCACGCGTGGCGGTCAGGTTCTTGGAGTCGTAGGTCTGCCGCTCACCGAGCGTGACGAACAGCGTCTTGTCACTGCGGAAGGCGAGCCGCGAGCCGTAGTGATTGTTTGCCGTCACCTTCGGGCTCTGACGGAAGATCACAGTGAGGTTCTGCAACGCGTTGCCCACGAGTTGCGCGCGGGCCACGGCTGTGCCTGCGGGGTTCGAGCCGCTGCCGGAGCCGGTTTCCGAATAGGTGAAGTACACCCAGGGGCTGGTGGCGAAGTCGGGGTCGAGTGCGACGTCGAGCAGCCCGCCCTGGCCGTCGGTGGCAACCGACGGCACGCCCGTCACGTTGACCTTGCTACCGCCGCTGGCGCTGACGATCACCATGCTGCCGCTCTTCTGCGTGATCAACATGCGACCGTCAGGCAGAAAAGCCATGCCCCAGGGTCGCGACAGACTGCTGTTGATCGTCGTTGCGCGGGGTGGTGTTGCCGGGCTGGCGGGGGGCGACCCCGCAGGGGGAGATCCAGCGGGCGGAGACCCGGCTGGAGGGGACCCGGCTGGCGGAGACGGCGTCGTGGTCGGCGGCGCGGGGGCGTCGTCCCCACCGCCTCCGCCGCCGCAGGCCGTCGCCAGGCACAGGGCTGCTGCGGCCCAGAGCAGTTGGAGAGGCGCCGGTGCAGGGCGCAAAGCTGTGGACGGGCGCGCTGCGTCAGAAGAAACTTCGTGGTTCCGGTCACTGATGTGCATCATGGTCTCCTCGCGGCCAGCGCGTCTCGCGTCGGCAGGCCCGACCCTGGCCAGCCCTCAACGCATCGAAGATGATGACACTTTGGGCCCGCAGGACATTGCAGGATGTAGCCGGGAGATCGTGTCAGACAACGCCGCCCGGACATCTCCCTAGGAGATCGATTTGCCGCCAGGCTCCGAGGCCGCCTCGACGATCATCTGCACCCGCTGCCGCCCGTTGTACTCATCGACCCGCAACTGGTAGGCCAGCGTCACCTGCTCGGCCACCGGCTCGCTGTGGCCGAACCAGATGGCGTCGCGCAGCGCGCCGCCGTGGCGCACGGCGAGTTTCAGGTGCTTCTCGCCGACCAGCCGCTGCGAGACCACCTCGACGCGGTCGCAGAACACCGGCGGCTCGAAGGCCTGGCCCCAGACCTGGGCTTCCAGCACCCGTACCGTGTCGGCGGTGAAATGCTCGGCGCCCAGCGGCCCGTCGGTGCGCAGCGTGCGCTGCAGCGCCGCGGCGTCCAGCCATTCGCCGGCCACCTGGACCAGCGCGCGCTCGAAGTGGCCGAAGTCGGCCTCGGCCAGCGTCGCACCAGCCGCCATCGCGTGGCCGCCGAAGCGGCGCAGCAGCCCGGGGTGGCGCTTGCTGACGAGGTCGAGCGCATCGCGCAGGTGAAAGCCGGGGATCGAGCGGCCGGAGCCCTTCAGCAGGCCGTCCTGGCCGCGCGCGAACACGAAGGTCGGGCGATGGCTGCGGTCTTTCAGGCGCGAGGCGACGATGCCGACCACGCCCTCGTGGAAGCCGGGGTCGTAGATCGCCAGCGCGGGCGGCGGGTCGCCGCCCCCGGCCGCGTGGTTGTCGCGTGCGACCAGCGCCTCGAGCATCGCTTCGGCCTGCTCGCGCATCCCGCTCTCGACCTCGCGGCGCTCGCGATTGATCGCATCGAGCTGCTGCGCGAGTTCCGCCGCGCGGCCGGCGTCGTCGGTCAGCAGGCACTCGATGCCCAGTGTCATGTTCTCCATGCGGCCGGCCGCGTTGAGGCGCGGTCCGAGCGCGAAGCCGAAATCGAAGCCGCTGGCGCGCGCCGGGTCGCGCCCCGCCGCGTCGAACAGCGCGCGCACGCCCGGCTGCATGCGGCCGGCGCGGATGCGCCTGAGCCCCTGTGCGACCAGGCGGCGGTTGTTGGCATCGAGCTTCACCACGTCGGCCACGGTCCCCAGCGCCACCAGGTCCAGCAGCGTGTCGAGTTTGGGTTGTGCGGTGGCCTCGAACGCGCCGCGCGATCGCAGTTCGCCGCGCAGTGCCAGCAGCACGTAGAACATCACGCCGACGCCAGCCAGCGCCTTGCTCTCGAACGGGCAGCCGGGCTGGTTGGGGTTGACGATCACGTCGGCCGCCGGCAGCACGACGCGGTCGTCCAGCAGCGCCGGCAGGTGGTGGTCGGTCACCAGCACCTGCAGGCCGCGGGCCTTGGCGTGCGCCACGCCCTCGAGGCTGGCGATGCCGTTGTCCACCGTCACCAGCACGTCGGGCGCCTGGCCGCCGAACACGCCGAAGGCCAGGTCGACGATCGCCGGCGTGAGCCCGTAGCCATGCACCTGTCGGTCGGGCACCACATAGCCCAGCGTCTCGGGCGCGGCGCCGAGCAGGCGCAGTCCGCGCAGCGCCACCGCACAGGCGGTCGCGCCATCGCAGTCGTAGTCGGCGACGACGACGATGCGCCGGCGCTGCTGCATTGCATCGGCCAGCAGCCGCGCCGCGTCGGCCGCTCCTTGCAGCGCAGTGGGCGGGATCAGCAGGGCGAGCGAGTCGTCGAGCTGCTCGGCTGCGGTGATGCCGCGCGCCGCGAACAGCCGCGCGAGCAGCGGGGACACGCCGGCCTGTTCGAGCGACCAGGCGGTGCGGGGCGGGACATCGCGGACGATGATCTGCATGGGTGGGCGCGTCGGGGTCTGTTCAGAGCGCGGCCATCAGCCGGGCCGCCTGCGGTCTTTGGAAGCGACTGCGCAGCGCCGCCACGAAGCCGCGCGGCTGCAGCACGAAGTCCTGCGCATGCCGTTCGCCGCACAGGCTGAGCCGCAGCGCGGCGCCTTGTCGAGCCTGCACCAGCGCCTCGCGCAGCGGGCCGTCGTCCAGCGCGCGCCAGGCCTCGGCCCAGGCGGCCCAGTCCTCGCGCAGCGCCGGCGCGCGCAGCGCGTCCAGCACCCGGGGTGCCGCGTGGCGCTCCGCCTGCGGCACGCCGCAGCCGCTGAGCCAGAAGCTGTTCAACGCCTCGCGGCCGGCCGCCTCGCGGGCGTCGTTCAGCGCGTGCGTGTAGAGCAGCATCTGCACCTCGTTCTGCAGCCGCTTCACGAAGCGGGCGGCCGGGTGCTCGGGCATCCACAGGTCGGGGTTGCGGCCGATCACGCGGTCGAGCGACGCGGTCGGCAGGTCGGCCAGGGTCTCGTGCGCGACGTACCAGCGCGTCGGCGCGCCCCAGGCGCACAGCCAGCCTTCGCTCTCGAACAGCGGTCGCACCGCGTCGAACGCGGCGCGCGACTCGGCCGCGTCGAGCGCCAGCGCCTCGGGGTCGTCCATCGTCAGGTGCTCGCGGCCGATCTGCCAGTGCACCGGGCTCAGCAGGCCCCAGGCCAGGTCGCCGGTGTCCAGACCGTCGACCGCGGCGGCTCGGGCCGCCCAGGGCAGGGCGCCGTCGGCTCCCTGCCAGCCCAGTGCGCGGGCGAGCACCCGCTCATGCGGCGGCGAGAGCTGGTATTCGTCGCCCTCGTTGCGGTCGGCGGCCGTGAGCCGGGCCAGCAATGCATCGAGCACGGGCAGCGCGAGGTCGCTCAACGCCTGCTGGCCGACCTCGGACAGGGGGGCGGCGAACGGGATCACGAGGTGCATGCCGGGATTATCCGGGCCGACTCGGTACCGCTCGGCTCAGGGGCGCTGCAGCTCGATGCGCTGCACGCGCCAGCCGGCCCGCTCGAGCAGCGCCAGCACGCCCTGCTCGCCATGCAGGTGCAGGGCGCCGATGGCGACGAAGGCACCGCCGCGCTCCAGGCGGGGCCGCATGCGCTCGACCATGCGGGCGCTGCGGCGGACCAGGATCTGCTCGAACAGGTCGCCGAAGGCGGGACCTAGCGAGGGCTCGTCCTGCAGTGCGAGTTCCTCGTTCTGCAGCATGCCGTCGAGGTCTTCCTCGAGATAGCGCGCGAGCAGCGTGTCGATGGCGGCGACGGCTTCATCATGGCGCCGCGCCTGCACCTCCAGCAGCGCCAGCATGTGCCCGGTCTGCACGGCCGCGATCGAGGCGATCTGTTCCCGCGCCGTCTCGAGCGGCACGACGGCGATTCCACGCTGCCGAGCGATGCGCTGCAGTGCGGCGTCGACGATCTCGCCCTGTGGCCGCGGCGGCTGCGACAGCGTCAGGTAGGCGGCCCAGGGCGTCAGCCGCTCGGTGGCGGCGACCGGCAGGCCATAGCGTTCGGAGAGCCGCGACGCCACGCGCTCGAAGCGCTCCGGCCCGGCGAGCGTGCGCAGGCTGCGACCCGGTGGCAACCGGGCGGCCGCCTCGAACGCGCTGCGGCTGTCGGCGTCGTCGAGCATCTCCACCAGCAGGGCGCGCGATGCGGCCAGGGCCGCGTCGACCTGCGGGCTGAAGGCCGTGGCGCGGGCGTCGTCGAGGTGGATGGTGCCGTAGACGTGACTCGCCGGCCTGCCGTCTCGCTCGACGCGCCACAGCAGGCCCCGTTCGAACGGCGTGGCGACCGCAGCGCCGGCGGCGAGCACCAGCAGGCTCACCAGGGCGGCGGCAAGTCGGCGCAGCGGCATGTCGGAACTCCTTCGTCTTTGCGGGTGCGAGGGCGGCCAGCCTAACGTGCGGTGGCGATTCTTGCCGCCGCGAGGCCGGATCGCCTCGGGTAGCATCCCGCTGCTCATGCACTGGCCCTACGAACTCACCATCGGCTGGCGCTACACCCGCGCCGGCCGCAGCGGGCGGCGCAACGGCTTCATCTCCTTCATCTCCGGCGTGTCGATGCTCGGCATCGCGCTCGGGGTGGCGGCATTGATCATCGTGCTGTCGGTGATGAACGGCTTCCAGAAGGAGGTGCGCGACCGCATGCTGAGTGTCATCGCGCACGTGGAGATCTTCGAAGCCGGCGGCAATGCGCTGCCCGACTGGCGCGCCACCGCTGCGGCGGCGCGCGGCAACCCCGAGGTGCTGGGCGCGGCGCCCTTCATCGCCACCCAGGCGCTGATCGCGCGCGGCGAGGACATGCGCGGCGCCATCGTGCGCGGCATCGATCCGGCCGAGGAAGCGAACGTGACGCCGCTGGCCGCGCAATCCAGGGACGGCGCCTTCGCCGGCCTGAAGCCGGGCGCCTGGGGCATCGTGCTCGGCGGCGAACTGGCGCGCACGCTGGGCGTGAAGGTGGGCGACCCGGTGACGCTGGTCACGCCCAACGGCCAGGTCACGCCGGCCGGCGTGGTGCCGCGGCTCAAGCAGATGACGGTGGTGGGCACCTTCAACGCCGGCCACTACGAGTACGACAGCGGCCTGGCGCTGATGCACATCGACGATGCGGCGCGGCTGTTCCGCGTGGACGGGCCTACCGGCGTGCAGCTCAGGCTGCGCGACCAGCAGCAGGCGCGGCGCGTCGGCTTCGAGCTGGCGGAGCAGCTCGGCCCCACGGTGAGCGTGCGCGACTGGACCCGCACCAACCGCAACTGGTTCGACGCCGTGCAGCTCGAGAAGCGCATGATGTTCATCATCCTCACGCTGATCGTCGCGGTGGCGGCCTTCAACCTGGTCAGCACGCTGGTGATGACGGTGACCGACAAGCAGGCCGACATCGCGATCCTGCGCACGTTGGGCGCCAGCCCGCGCTCGATCATGGGGATCTTCATGGTTCAGGGCGCGGCGTCGGGCGTGATCGGCACCTGTGCGGGCCTGGCGCTGGGGCTGCTGGTGTCGCTCAACATCGACGTTATCGTGCCTGCGCTGGAGCGGCTGTTCAACGCGAGCTTCCTGCCCGGCAGCATCTACCTGATCAGTCGCATGCCGAGCGATCCGCAGTCGGCCGACATCGTGCCGATCGGCCTGGTGTCGTTGCTGCTCGCCTTCGTCGCGACGATCTACCCCAGCTGGCGCGCGAGCCGCGTGCAGCCGGCCCAGGCCCTGCGCTATGAATGAGCCGGGGGCGGGGCCGGGCAGCGCCGCCGTGCTGCAGGCGCGCGGTCTGCACAAGCGCTTCACCGAGGGCGGGCTCGACGTGGCGGTGCTGCGCGGCGTGGACCTGCAGGTGGCGCGCGGCGAGACGCTCGCGGTGGTGGGTGCCTCGGGCTCGGGCAAGAGCACCCTGCTGCACCTGCTCGGCGGGCTCGACTCGCCGAGCGCCGGCAGCGTGCAGCTGATGGGCCGCGACTTCGCCGCGATGGACGCGGCCGCCCAAGGTGCCTGGCGCAACCGGCAGCTCGGCTTCATCTACCAGTTCCACCACCTGCTGCCCGAGTTCAGCGCGCTCGACAACGTGGCCATGCCGCTGCTGATCCGACGCCTGCCGCGCGAGGCGGCGCACGCCGAGGCGCGCGCCATGCTCTCGGCCGTGGGCCTGGCCGCCCGTACTGCTCACCGGCCATCCGAGCTGTCGGGCGGCGAGCGCCAGCGTGTGGCGGTGGCCCGGGCGTTGGTCACGCGGCCGGCCTGCGTGCTGGCCGACGAGCCCACCGGCAACCTCGACCGCGCCACCGCCGACGGCGTGTTCGCGCTGATGCTCGATCTGGCGCACGCCCAGGGCACCGCCTACGTGATGGTGACGCACGACGACGCGCTGGCCGCGCGCTGCCACCGGCGCGTGCGGCTCGACCGCGGCACGCTGCAGGCCTGAGTTCACAGGCTGTTGCACAGTCGGCGGCCGACGCCGGCCCGGGCGTGCACTGGTACCGCCCGCACCGGATCAGCTCGATTGAACCCGGATGCGGATCGCGCTACCCTTCCAGCCCTGCTGCTGCAGCGCGGCCTCGAAACGGGGCAGCAACTGCCGCAACTTGGCCGCCACGGCCGTGTTGCCCGCAAGCAGCGCCCAGCCTTGTTCGTCCACGGGGCCCGGCCGCACCTGAGCGGCCAGCGCCGCGGGCAGCAGCGGGCGGATCACGTCGAAACGCGCGTTCGATTCGCGCAAGAGGGCCTGCAGCCGAACGAGCGGCTCCGACTGCGCCAGCGCATCGCCGATCGGCAACGCGATGGGCAGGCTGGAGTTGGGATGCAGGGCCATGAGATGAAGGAGACCGTATGCAGATCATAGTGACCCATGGCCGCTACGCGCGCACCCGCGTGCTCGACCTGCCGGCCTGGAAGCTCGCGATCGTGGGAACCTTCCTCGTAGGACTGCTGCTGGCGCTGTCGGGTGCCATTTATCACTTCGTGTTCCTGAAGGCGGCGCGCGAGGGCTGGCCGGTGGTCAGCCAGGTGGTCAAGCTGGTGGTGCGCGACGAGATCGCGCAGCGCGACCGGTTCATGCGAGAGAACCTCGACGCCATGGCCTCGAAGGTCGGCGAGATGCAGGCCAAGCTGATGAAGCTGGAAACCATGGGCGAGCGCGTCTCGGGGCTGGCCGGCCTGAAACCCGAAGACTTCCGCGGCCTCGACCGTCCGGCCGCGCCAGTGCCCGCCGGCGCGGCCGTCGGCGGCGGGCGGGGCGGGCCTTACGTGCCGATCGAATCGCCGTCGCTGGTGCAGCTGAACCAGGCGATTGCCGCGTTGGACGAAGGGGCCGACCGCCACGGTGACGTGTTCACACTGGTCGAGTCGCGCCTGCTCGAGACGCGCCTGCGGGCGCTGATGGTGCCCAGCTCGGCCCCGGTCGACGGGCCGGTGGGTTCGGGCTTCGGCTTCCGGACCGACCCCTTCACCGGGCGCGGTGCGCTCCACACCGGCCTCGATTTCCCGGCCGAGACCGGCACCGCCATCCTGGCGGCGGCGGGCGGCGTGGTGCTGAGCGCCGAGACCCACCCCGCCTATGGCCGCACGGTCGAACTCGATCACGGCAACGGCCTCGTGACGCGGTATGCCCACGCGGCCCGGCTGCTGGTGGCGCCAGGGGACCTGATCCGCCGCGGCCAGAAGATCGCCGAGGTCGGTAGTACCGGCCGCTCGACCGGGCCGCACCTGCATTTCGAGGTGCTGGTCGATGGTGCACCGCAAGATCCGGCGAAGTTCCTGGCGCAGGCTTCCAGGCTGCCTGCGGGGAACGTCGCGCGGGCCGCGAACCGCGCGCCGGAGGCCCGCTGACACGACGGCCCGGAAGCCCCGCCGCGAGGGTCGGGCTTGCCGGGCCGGGTGGTAGAGTTCTGAGCTGAGTGCGGCGCCGAACGGGCGCCGCTCTTGTATTCCGGAGCGCCATCCGCAGTTGCTTGCAAGCCTGTGGCCGCACCGTGGCGTGGTGTGATGGCCCGGCGGTTGCTGTGCAAGCCACGTGGCGGGCCGCTTCACCCCTCATCGACCGATTCCCCGCATGTTGCCCAAGCTTCTCACCTCGATTTTCGGCAGCCGCAACGAACGGCTCCTCAAGCAGTACCGGCGCGTGGTCGACCAGATCAACGCCCTCGAGCCGCAGTTCGAGCAACTCGGGGATGACGAGTTGCGGGCCAAGACCGAGGCCTTCAAGCAGCGCGTGACCGACGGCGAGACGCTCGACCAGCTGCTTCCCGAGGCCTTTGCCGTCGTGCGCGAGGGCAGCAAGCGGGCGCTGAAGATGCGCCATTTCGACGTGCAGCTGATCGGCGGGATGACGCTGCACAACGGCAAGATCGGCGAGATGCGCACCGGCGAAGGCAAGACGCTGATGGCGACGTTGCCGGTCTACCTGAATGCTCTGGCCGGCAACGGCGTGCACGTGGTGACGGTCAACGACTACCTCGCGCGCCGCGACGCCGAGTGGATGGGCCGTCTGTACAACTTCCTCGGGCTGACGGTCGGGGTCAACGGTCCGCAGATGACGCGCGAGGCCAAGCAGGCCGCCTACGCCGCCGATGTCACCTACGGCACCAACAACGAGTTCGGGTTCGACTATCTGCGCGACAACATGGTCACCGAGGTCGCCGATCGGGTGCAGCGCTCGCTGAACTTCGCGATCGTCGACGAGGTCGACTCGATCCTGATCGACGAGGCGCGCACGCCGCTGATCATCAGCGGCCAGGCCGAGGACCAGACTGAGCTCTATCTGCGCATCAACGCGGTGGCGCCGCTGTTGAAGAAGCAGATCGGCGAAGCCGACCCGCGCACCGGCGAAGGCGTCATCGAGGCCGGCGACTTCACGGCCGACGAGAAGACCCACCAGGTGGTGCTGACCGAGGCGGGCCACGAGCATGCCGAGGCACTGCTCGCACAGGCCGGCCTGCTGGCCGAGGGGGCGAGCCTCTACGACGCCGCCAACATCACGCTGATGCACCACCTGTACGCGGCGCTGCGCGCGCGGCACCTTTACCACCGCGACCAGCACTACGTGGTTCAGGATGGCGAGGTCGTCATCGTCGACGAGTTCACCGGCCGCCTGATGACCGGTCGGCGCTGGAGCGACGGCCTGCACCAGGCGGTCGAGGCCAAGGAAGGCGTGCAGATCCAGGCCGAGAACCAGACGCTGGCGTCGATCACCTTCCAGAACTACTTCCGCATGTACGGCAAGCTCGCCGGCATGACCGGCACCGCCGACACCGAGGCCTACGAGTTCCAGGAGATCTACGGCCTCGAGACCGTGGTGATCCCGCCGAACAAGCCCACGCAGCGCCGCGACGAGCTCGATCTGGTCTACAAGACCTCGCGCGAGCGTTACGAGGCGGTCGTGAAGGACATCCAGGACTGCTACGAGCGTGGCCAGCCGGTGCTGGTGGGCACCACGTCGATCGAGAACTCCGAGCTGATCTCGCAGCTGCTCGAGAAGTACAAGCTCCCGCACGAGGTGCTCAACGCCAAGCAGCACGCCCGAGAGGCCGAGATCATCGCCCAGGCCGGCCGGCCGAAGGCGGTGACCATCGCCACCAACATGGCCGGCCGCGGCACCGACATCGTGCTGGGCGGCAACGTCGAGAAGCAGGTGCAGTTCATCGAGGCCGACGATGCGATCCCGGCCGACGACAAGCTGCGCCGCATCCAGCAGCTCAAGGACGAGTGGGCCGGCCTGCACGAGCAGGTCAAGGCGGCCGGAGGCCTGCGCATCGTCGCCACCGAGCGCCACGAGTCGCGCCGTATCGACAACCAGCTGCGCGGCCGCTCGGGCCGCCAGGGCGACCCGGGCGCCTCGCGCTTCTATCTGTCGCTCGAGGATCCGCTGATGCGCATCTTCGCCGGCGACCGCGTCAAGGCCATCATGGAGCGCCTGAAGATGCCCGATGGCGAGGCCATCGAGGCCGGCATTGTCTCGCGCAGCATCGAGGGCGCGCAGCGCAAGGTCGAGGCGCGCAACTTCGACATCCGCAAGCAACTTCTCGAGTACGACGACGTCTCGAACGACCAGCGCAAGGTGATCTACCAGCAGCGCAACGACATCCTCGAATCGAAGGAACTCACCGCCCAGATCGCGCACCTGCGTCGCGGCGCGATGACCGACGTGGTGCGCACCTTCGTGCCGGTCGAGAGCGTCGAGGAGCAGTGGGACATCCCCGGTCTCGAGAAGGTGCTGCGCGACGAATGGCAGCTCGACGTGCCGATCGCCGCCCAGGTCGAGAAGAGCGACGCGATCACCGACGAGGACCTGGTCGAGGTGGTCGCCAAGACCGCCGACGAGACCTATGCCGGCAAGGTGGCGCTGGTCGGCGAGGAGCAGTTCACCGGCTTCGAGCGCGCGGTGCTGCTGCAATCGATCGACACGCACTGGCGCGAGCATCTGGCGGCGCTCGACTACCTGCGCCAGGGCATCCACCTGCGCGGCTATGCCCAGAAGAACCCGAAGCAGGAGTACAAGCGCGAGGCCTTCGAGCTGTTCTCGACCTTGCTCGATACGGTGAAGCTGGACGTCACCCGATTGCTGATGACAGTGCGCATCCGCAGCACCGAGGAGGTCACGCAGGCGGCCGAGGCGCTGGAGGAGAAGGCCGAAGCCATCAGCAACCTCACCTACACGCATCCCACCGAAGACGGCGGCGTGGCCGTCGAGGCCGATCCGGCCACCGCGGTGGCGAACCGCATGGCCGATGTGCCGCGGGCCGGCCGCAATGACCCCTGCCCTTGCGGCAGCGGCAAGAAGTACAAGCAGTGCCACGGCCGATTGGCCTGAGCACAGAGATCCGGAGAGCCCCATGCCCGTGAACCTCGCTGCCCCGAATCCTGCCGACCTGCACCCCGTGCCGGGAGTCGAGATCGGCATCACGATGGCCGGCGTGCGCAAGGCCGGCCGGCGCGACCTCAGCGTGTTCAGGCTGGCCGAGGGTTCGGCGGTGGCGGCGGTGTTCACGCAGAACCGCTTCTGCGCCGCACCGGTGCAGCTGTGCCGCAAGCACCTGGAGGCCGGCGTCGGAGTGAGGGCGCTCGTCATCAACACTGGCAACGCGAACGCCGGTACCGGCGAAGACGGGCTGGTGCGCGCGTTCTCCACCTGCGTGGCGCTGGCCCGCCGGCTCGACATCGCGCCGGAGCAGGTGCTGCCATTCTCGACCGGCGTGATCATGGAGACGCTGCCCACCGATCGCATCGAGGCCGGGCTGCCGGCCGCACTGGCCGACTGCCGGACCGACAACTGGCCGGCCGCCGCGGAGGCCATCATGACCACCGACACCCTTGCCAAGGCGGCGTCGCGTCAGCTGCAGATCGGCGGCCGGACGGTGACGGTGACCGGCATCGCCAAGGGCGCCGGGATGATCCGCCCCAACATGGCGACGATGCTCGGCTTCGTGGCGACCGACGCGAACGTGGCGCCGCGCGTGCTGCAGGCGCTGGTGCGCGAGGCGGCAGACCGTTCCTTCAACCGCATCACCGTCGACGGCGACACGTCCACCAACGACAGCTTCGTGCTGATCGCTTCGCGCCAGGCCGCGCACGCCGAGATCACGGCGCTGGAGTCGCCCGAAGGTGCTGCGCTGCGCGAGGCGGTGATCGCGGTGTCGCAGCAGCTCGCGCAGGCGATCGTGCGCGACGGCGAGGGCGCGACGAAGTTCATCACGGTGCGCGTCGACGGCGGCCGCACGAAGGAGGAATGCCGGCTGGTCGCCTACGCGATCGCGCACTCGCCGCTGGTGAAGACGGCCTTCTTCGCGAGCGACCCCAATCTGGGCCGCATCCTCGCCGCCGTGGGCTATGCCGGTATCGCCGATCTCGACCAGTCTTTGATCGACCTCTACCTCGACGACGTGCACGTCGCGACGAAGGGCGGCCGCCATGCCGCCTACCAGGAGGCCGACGGCCAGCGCGTGATGAAGCAGAGCGAGATCACCGTCCGGGTCGATCTGCACCGCGGCGCAGCCCACGCCACCGTGTGGACCTGCGACCTCTCGCACGACTACGTGACGATCAACGCCGACTACCGCAGCTGAGCGGTCGCGCGGCATGGGTGCGAGCCCTCCGGTCTCTTGAACAGTCCCTGGCCGCGCCCCATCGGCAGCGCGAAGTAGAAGGTCGCGCCGCGGTCCTTCTCGGACTCGGCCCAGAGCCGCCCGCCCATCCGGTGGATCGCGCGGCGCACGATCGCCAGCCCGATGCCGGTGCCCGCGAATTCGACGTCGCCATGCAGGTGCTGGAATGGCTCGAACAGGTGTTCGGCCGCTGCCATGTCGAAGCCGATGCCGTTGTCGCGGACCTGGCAGACGAACTGGCCGTCTGCCGTCGGAGCGCCGTGCAGATCGATCAGCGCGTCTTCGCGCCGGAGGGTGTATTTCCAGGCGTTCGACAGCAGGTTCTCCAGCACGACGCGCAACAGGCCCAGATCGCCCACGACCTTCAGGCTGGTGGCGATGCGCACCGTCACGCCGGCCCGTGGACTCTGCTCGCGCAGCACGCCGACGATCTCGTGCGCCAGTTGCCCGACGTCGATCGTGCGGTTCTGTATGTCGCCGTGGCCGACATGGGCCAGCTTGATGAGGTCGTCGATCAGCACTTCCATGCGCCGCGCGGACTTGCCGATGCGGTCCAGGAAGTTCTGCCCTTCCGCATCGAGCTGCGAACGGTGGTGGTCGGCGAGCAGGCCGCCGTAACCGCTGATGGCCCGCAGCGGGGCCCGCAGGTCGTGCGCGACGCTGTAGGAAAAGGCTTCCAGCCCCGCATTGGCCTCGCGCAGCGCGGTGGTCCGCTCCTGCACCCGCCGCTCCAGCTCCTGCAGCGTCTGCACGTTCTCGATCGCGACCGAGGTGGTGTCGGCCAGCGCCTGCAGCAGCGACACCTCGTCGGTGCTCGGCTGGTGAGGCCGCGCCCAGTAGTTCCCGATCGCGCCGATCGGCGACTCGCTGCGGATCGGCACCATCGCCATGCTGCGTACGAAGGTCGGGCGGTAGGCGTCGACGGGCACGCGCGGATCCTGGTAGATGTCGGGGATGACGGCGGGTGTGCGCTCGAGCATGACCCAGCCGCTGACGCAGGCCGACATCGGAAAGCGCTGCCCCTTCCACAACGGCTCGATCGCGTCCTCGTCGGCGTAGTGGCACAGATCGCCGTCGCGCAGGATGAAGGTGGCGCCGTCGGCCGAGGTCAGCTCGCGGGCACCATGCCGCACGATGGCCATGATCTGTTCCACGCTGCGCGCCAGCGACAGCTGCTTGACGATGTCGACCAGCAAGGCCATGCCCTGCGCGCGCCGCGCCAACCGGTCGCGGTCCGCCCGCACCCGCAGGTGCTGCAGCGTCGATGCCAGCCGCCACAATTGGCTCTTGGGCACGAAGTCGGCCGCGCCGGCCGCCAGCGACTGCTGCGCGCGCTGTTCGTCCGCGTGGCCGCTGACGAAGATGAAAGTCGACCCTGGTTGCCGTTCGCCGGCCAGTTGCAGTGCCCGCAGGCCATCGAGGCCGGGCACTTCGCTGTCGCTGAGGATCGCGTCGAAGCGGCGCTCGCCCAGCGCTCGCTCATAGTCGGCCGCCGTCGCCACGCGCTGCCATTCGGCGTGCACGCCCAGATCTTGCACGGCGCGGCACAACAGATCGGCGTCGAGCGCGTCGTCTTCGAGGTGCAGCAGATGCAGAAGAGATTCCATCGGGGAGCGTCCCTTGCGTTCGTCCTGGGTCAGTCTCGATGATGCCGTGACTCGCGCGGTTGCCCACCCCCAAGCCCGTGCAGGGGTCTGGCGCCCGGATCGCGATGCCGCTCAGTCCGGCGCGAAGCGATCGACGGCGTCGGTGATCAGTCCATCGATGCCGGCCGCTTGCAAGCGCCGGGCCTCGGCCGCGCGGTTGACCGTGTAGGACAGCACACGCAGGCCGGCCTCGTGGGCCCGGGTAATAGCCGCGACGTCGAGCGCTCCGCAGTGAACGACGACGGCGGCACAGCCGAGATCGCGCGCCGTGTCCAGCCAGCCCGGGGTCAGGCGCTCCAGCAGCAAGGCTCGGGGCAGGGACTCGACCGCCGCGCGCGCCGCTTCCAGCGAGGCGCACTCGAAGGAGCTCAGCAGCGGTGGTGTGAGGTCGGCCCACAGACGGGCCACTTCGCGGGCGACCACGGCACCGGTGCGTGCGGCCTGGCCGGGGCCGGGCTTGAGCTCCAGGTTGAGCAGCAGGCCGCTGTGGCGGGCGTGGTCGGCCAGCGCCTCCAGCGTCGGCAGGCGTTCGCCGCGAAATCGCGGGCCGTGCCAGGCGCCGGCGTCCAGGCCGGCCAGCGCCGACCAGGCGTGCTCGGCCGCCACGCCGCGCCCGTCGGTCGTGCGCTCGAGCGTCGCGTCGTGCAGCAGGAAGGGCTGTTCGTCGGCGCTGAGCGTGACGTCGCACTCGGCCATGCGATAGCCGAGCACCTGGCCGGCGCGGAAGGCGGCCAGCGTGTTCTCCGGTGCCAGCTTGCCGGCACCGCGGTGGGCGATCCAGAACGGGTAGGGCCAAGGCGGCAGGGTGTGCATCCGACCATGGTAGCCAGCGTCTCGCGGCTGGCGCTCGGCAAGACCGCGAAGGCAGCGCCCTTGCTGCGCTGCGATAGCATTCGGGCCCAGACGCGACTTGTCGTCGTCGGCTGGTGTGAACATGAATGCACCGCTCCCCCTCCACAGCATGATCCCGGCTGCCACCGGCCCCGCCGCGCGGCTGCGCGAGATTCCCTACAACTACACCTCGTTCTCCGACCGCGAGATCGTGCTGCGCCTGCTGGGGACGCGCGCCTGGGAGATCCTCGACCGGCTGCGTGCCGAGCGCCAGACCGGCCGGTCGGCGCGCATGCTCTACGAGGTGCTGGGCGATGTGTGGGTGGTGCAGCGCAACCCCTATCTGCAGGACGACCTGCTCGACAACCCCAAGCGGCGTCGGCTGCTCGTCGAGGCGCTCCACCATCGGCTGGGCGAGATCGACAAGCGCCGCGCGGCGGGGACCGACGCCGCGGCGGCGCAGCGAGACGCAGCCGTGGGCGAGTTGCTGGTGGCAGCGCGCGAGGCGGTGCAACGCTTCTCGCTGGGCTTCGACACGGTGGCCGAACTGCGCCGCCGCGCCTTGCGCAAGCTGGGGCGGCACACGGCCCGGGACAACATCAAGTTCGACGGCCTGTCGCGCGTATCGCACGTGACCGACGCGACCGACTGGCGGGTCGAGTACCCGTTCGTCGTGCTGACGCCCGACACCGAGGCCGAGATGGCCGCGCTGGTGAAGGGCTGCATCGATCTGGGCCTGACGATCATCCCGCGCGGCGGCGGCACCGGCTACACCGGCGGCGCGGTGCCGCTGACCTGGAAGAGCGCCGTCATCAACACCGAGAAGCTCGAGGCGATGAGCGAGGTCGAGTGGGTGTCGCTACCGGGGCTGGCCCAGCCCGTGCCGACGGTGTGGACCGAGGCCGGCGTCGTGACCCAGCGCGTCGCCGACGCCGCCGAGCGTGCCGGCCAGGTGTTCGCGGTCGACCCGACCTCGGCCGAGGCGAGCTGCATCGGCGGCAACATCGCAATGAATGCCGGCGGCAAGAAGGCCGTGCTGTGGGGCACCGCGCTCGACAACCTGGCCTCGTGGCGCATGGTGACGCCTGACGCGCAGTGGCTCGAGGTGGTGCGCCTGAACCACAACCTCGGCAAGATCCACGACGCCGAGCTGGCGAGCTTCGAGCTGCGCTACTTCGAGGCCGACGGCAAGACGCCGGTGCGCACCGAGCGGCTCGACGTGCCCGGTCCGAGCTTCCGCAAGGAAGGCCTGGGCAAGGACGTGACCGACAAGTTCCTTGCCGGGTTGCCGGGCATTCAGAAGGAAGGCTGCGACGGGCTGATCACCAGCGCGCGCTGGATCGTGCACAAGATGCCGGCCCACACGCGCACGGTGTGCCTGGAGTTCTTCGGCAACGCCAAGGATGCGGTGCCGAGCATCGTCGAGATCAAGGACTTCATGTTCGCCGAGCAGCGGGCCGGCGGCGCGATCCTCGCAGGGCTCGAGCACCTGGACGACCGCTACCTGAAGGCGGTCGGCTACGCCACCAAGAGCAAGCGCGGCGGCCTGCCGAAGATGGTGCTGGTGGGTGACATCGCCGGCGAGGACGCCGACACCGTGGCGCGCGCCGCGAGCGAGGTGGTGCGCATCGCCAACTCGCGCCACGGCGAGGGCTTCGTCGCAGTGAGCGCCGACGCGCGCAAGAAGTTCTGGCTCGACCGCAAGCGCACCGCGGCGATCAGCAAGCACACCAACGCCTTCAAGATCAACGAGGACGTGGTGATCCCGCTGCCGCGCATGGGCGAATACACCGAGGGCATCGAGCGCATCAACGTCGAGCTGTCACTGCGCAACAAGCTTCAGCTGCTGGACGCGCTGGAGGCCTTCTTCGAGCAGGGCGAGCTGCCGCTCGGCAAGACCGACGACGCCAGCGACATCCCGAGCGCCGAGCTGCTGGAAGACCGCGTGCAGCAGGCCTTGACGCTGCTGCGCGAGGTGCGTGCGCTGTGGCAGGGCTGGCTGCAGGGGCTGGACGCGGCGCCGGCGGATGGCGGGCCCAGCCTGTTCGCGCAGTTGCAGGACCACAGCCTGCGCGCCTCGTGGAAGACGCAGGTGAGGGCGCCGCTGCAGGCGCTGTTCAGCGGCGGCGCGTTCGCGGCGGTGCTCGACGAATGCAGCCGCATCCACCAGGAGGTGCTGCGCGGCCGCGTCTGGGTGGCGCTGCACATGCACGCCGGCGACGGCAACGTGCACACGAACATCCCGGTCAACAGCGACAACTACGAGATGCTGCAGACCGCGCACGAGGCGGTGGGCCGCATCATGGCGCTGGCGCGGCGGCTCGACGGCGTGATCTCCGGCGAGCACGGCATCGGCATCACCAAGCTCGAGTTCCTGAGCGACGCCGAGATTGCCGACTTCACCGCCTACAAGCAGCGCGTCGATCCGCAGGGGCGCTTCAACAAGGGCAAGCTGCTGCGCGGCGCGGCGCTGCAGGGTCTGGGCGACGACGTGATGGCGGCTGATCTGAGCCACGCCTACACGCCGAGCTTCGGGCTGATGGGCCACGAGTCGCTGATCATGCAGCAGAGCGACATCGGGGCGATCGCCGATTCGGTGAAGGACTGCCTGCGCTGCGGCAAGTGCAAGCCGGTGTGCGCGACCCACGTGCCGCGCGCCAACCTGCTGTACAGCCCGCGCAACAAGATCCTCGCGACTTCGCTGCTGGTCGAGGCCTTTCTCTACGAGGAGCAGACGCGCCGCGGCATCAGCATCAAGCACTGGCAGGAGTTCGAGGACGTGGCCGACCACTGCACGGTCTGCCACAAGTGCCTGTCGCCCTGCCCGGTGAAGATCGACTTCGGCGACGTGTCGATGAACATGCGCAACCTGCTGCGCAAGATGGGTCAGAAGAGCTTCCGCCCCGGCAACGCCGCGGCGATGCTGTTCCTGAACGCGAAGAACCCCGACACGATCAAGCTGATGCGTTCGGCGATGGTGGATGTGGGCTTCAAGGCCCAGCGCCTGGCCAACGACCTGCTGCGCCGGCTGGCGAGGCGGCAGACCGCGGCGCCGCCGGCGACGGTGGGTGCGGCGCCCATCAAGGCGCAGGTGATCCACTTCATCAACAAGAAGATGCCGGGCGGGCTGCCGAAGAAGACCGCGCGGGCGCTGCTCGACATCGAGGATGCCGACTACGTGCCGATCATCCGCGACCCGCAGGCCACCACGGCCGACAGCGAGGCGGTGTTCTATTTCCCCGGCTGTGGCTCCGAGCGGCTGTTCTCACAGGTCGGGCTGGCGACCCAGGCGATGCTCTGGCACGCCGGCGTGCAGACCGTGCTGCCGCCGGGCTACCTGTGCTGCGGCTATCCGCAGCGCGGCAGCGGCCAGTACGACAAGGCCGAGAAGATCATCACCGACAACCGGGTGCTGTTCCACCGCGTCGCCAACACACTGAACTACCTGGACATCAAGACGGTGGTGGTCAGCTGCGGCACCTGCTACGACCAGTTGCAGGGCTACCAGTTCGACAAGATCTTCCCGGGCTGCCGCATCATCGACATCCACGAGTTCCTGCTGGAGAAGGGCATCCGGCTCGATGGCGCCGGCGGCTACCTGTACCACGACCCCTGCCATAGCCCGATGAAACTGCAGGAGCCGATGAAGACCGTGAAGGCGCTGATGGGCGATCAGGTGCGCGAGAGCAAGCGCTGTTGTGGCGAGAGCGGCACGCTCGGTGTGACGCGGCCCGACATCTCCACGCAGATCCGCTTTCGCAAGGAAGAGGAGCTTCGTCGCGACGAGGTGGCGCTGCGCGCCACGGGCAGCGTGGGCGCTGACGGCCCGGTGAAGATCCTCACGTCCTGCCCGAGCTGCCTGCAGGGCCTGAGCCGCTACGGCAACGATCTGAACAACGGCTTGCTCGAGGCCGACTACATCGTGGTCGAGATGGCGCGCAGGATCCTGGGCGAGGAATGGCTGCCCGCCTACGTCGAGCGGGCGAACGCCGGCGGCATCGAGCGGGTGCTGGTGTGACCGGGTCGTGCCGGCCCGGATGCGAGCTGTGCGAGCAGCCAGGCGGGATCGTGGTGCACGAGGGGCCCGTCTGGCGGGTGGTCCGCGTTGTCGACGCGGGCTTTCCCGGCTTCTACCGGGTGATCTGCCAGGATCACGTCGCCGAGTTCAGTGACCTGAGCGCCGACCAGCGCCGGCGCGGCATGGACCTGGTGGTGACCGTCGAGCAGGTGCTGAGGGATCTGCTGCGGCCGACCAAGATCAATCTGGCGAGCTTGGGCAACGTCGTGCCGCACCTGCACTGGCATGTCATCGCCCGCTTCGACTGGGACAGCCATTTCCCCCAACCGGTCTGGGGGCTTGCGCAGCGGGCCGTCGATCCGCCACCCGAACAGCGGCTGTCGGTGAGCCTGGCGGCTCTCGACGCGCGCATGACCGCGGTTCTGGGCGCGCTGGCCGCGCCCGAGGACTAAACTTTGCCGGAACTCTAGCGACGACGACGACATGGCTGGCCTCACCCCCGATACCCCGACCCCGACCGCCCTCACGGTGCACCAACAGTCGAGGGTGCTCGAGATCGCGTTCTCCGACGGCGCCCAGTTCCGTCTGCCGTTCGAACTGCTGCGCGTGTACTCGCCTTCGGCCGAGGTCCAGGGCCATGGCCCGGGCCAGGAGGTGCTGCAGACGGGCAAGCGCAACGTCGACATCGTGGAACTGGAGCCGGTCGGCAACTATGCCGTCCAGCCCACGTTCTCGGATGGACACAACTCGGGCCTCTTCGCCTGGGACTACCTCTACCACCTGGGCAGCCGGCAAGCGCAACTCTGGCAGGCGTATGAGGCACGGCTCGCTGCCGCCGGCGTCGACCGGGATGCCCCGATGATCGAGGCCGGCGGTTCGGCCTGCGGCCACCATCACTGAGGGCGACTTCATGGGCAGCACGCACTTCGGCTTTCAGAACGTCGACGAGAACGAGAAGGCTGGTCGCGTGCGTGGCGTGTTCGATGCGGTCGCATCGAAGTACGACGTGATGAACGATCTGATGTCGCTGGGCCTGCACCGGGCCTGGAAGGCCTACACCGTGGCCGTCGCGAATGTGCGTGAAGGCGACCGAGTGCTCGACATCGCGGGGGGGACCGGTGACCTGGCGCGCGCGTTCTCGCGGCGCGTCGGCTCCCGCGGCGTGGTCGTGCACACCGACATCAACGAAGCGATGCTGCGCACCGGCCGCGACCGGCTGGTCGACGAAGGGATCGTCCTGCCGACCACGATCTGCGACGCCGAGCACCTGCCCTTCGCGAGCGGCAGCTTCGACGTGGTCAGTGTGGCCTTCGGTCTGCGCAACATGACCCACAAGGAACTGGCGCTCGCGGAGATGGCCCGAGTGCTCAAGCCGGGCGGGCGCCTGCTGGTGCTGGAATTCTCGAAGGTGGCCAAACCGCTGGAGAAGGCCTACGACTGGTACTCGTTCCAAGTGCTGCCGCGTCTGGGGAAGTGGGTCGCAAACGACGCGGACAGCTACCGCTACCTCGCCGAGTCGATCCGGATGCACCCCGATCAGGCGACGTTGAAGGGCCTGATGCGCGCAGCCGGCTTCGGCCACGTCGATATCCACAACATGGCGGGGGGCGTCGTAGCCCTGCATGCCGGTATTCGTTGTTGACGTGCGAATGATCGGAGCAGGTGCTCACTGGTAAGCATCGTGAGGATTTCACAGGCCCCCTGTCGTCTATCTGGCGGCCCCCGGTATTGGGTGGACAGCCCATCAGGACCGACAGGTACACTCGTTTGGAGTTTTTCGATGAGGGTTCTTGCACTCGGCAAATGAACAAAATCGTCGGAGACAGCGAATGCAGCCGGCATGGGTACACGCGCATGATTTGGCCCAGAATTTTGCTTGGTCTCAGTGATTTTGGCGTCGCGCGACGTTGAGTTCGAACGGCAAGAGGCATCAAGACCACCGGGTAGTGTTGCGTCCCATCCAGCATCGGCGCATCTATCTAGGGTGTATGGGGTTCGTGACCTTGCATGCAGAGCAAGTTTGTTGGTTACCAATGGAAATCGGGGTTGAAGTGATGAGAGTGTTTCGACAGTGTTTCCTTGGCTTGCTCGTTGCTCTTGGCGCCCTGAGCGTGATGTCCACGGCGAGCGCGCAAGGAGCGACTCAGCCAGTCCGGAACGAGTATGTCCTCGGATCCGGTGATGTCATTCGTGTGACGGTCTACCAGAATCCCGATCTCACGCTCGAGACCAGGGTGTCGGAGGCCGGCGTGATCTCCTATCCTCTGTTGGGATCGGTCAAGGCCGGCGGATTGAGCGTGACTCAGATCGAGAACCGCATCGCCGAGGGACTGCGGACCGGCAATTTCGTGAAACAACCGCAGGTGACTGTGCTTGTGGTGCAAGTGCGCGGCAACCAAGTGTCGGTATTGGGCCAAGTCAACAAGCCGGGGCGATACCCCCTGGAGGTCGCCGATTCGAAGCTCAGCGACGTACTTGCGGTGGCTGGCGGTATCGCGCCTACAGGCGCCGATGTCGTGACGGTTGTCGGAACACGGGGGGGGCAGCCATTCCGTGCCGAGATCGATCTGGCGCGATCGGTCGGACAGGCCCGTGCCAACGGCGACATCCAAATCGTGAACGGCGACGTCGTCTGGATCGATCGAGCGCCCACGGTCTATATCTACGGTGAAGTACAGCGCGCAGGGGCGTTCCGGCTCGAGCGTGGCATGACCGTCATGCAAGCGCTGGCCACCGGCGGTGGCCTGACGTTGCGGGGTACGGAAAAGGGCTTGCGCGTGCATCGCCGTGGAGCCGACGGGAAAGTCCAGATATTGCAGCCGCAGATGGACGAGGCGCTTCGCGATGGCGACGTTGTCTACGTGAAAGAAAGTCTCTTCTGAAGGAAAAATCGTGACCCTGGCTCATTTCTTGAGCGTGCTGCGCGCGCGCTGGGCGGTTTGCATGTTGGTCTTGGGCCTGACGTTGGTGACGACGATCGTCGTCAGCGTCTTGTTGCCGAAGCAATATGTCGCGACTGCAGCGGTGGTTGTCGAGTTTCGCCCCGATCCGGTGGGTGGTGCGATGAACCAGTATCTGCCGCCCGTGGCTTACATGGCCACTCAAACAGACATCCTGAAAAGCAGCAAGGTGACCGAGCGGGTCATCAAGGAACTGCAACTGAGCAGCAACCCGCAATTGCGGGCTGATTGGCAAGAGGCGTCTGGCGGTGAGGGTTCGATCGACTCATGGTTGGTCGAAGCGCTGCAGAAGAACTTGACGGTCACACCTTCGAGAGAATCCAGCGTGATCAACGTGTCGTACGCTGCGACGGATCCGAAGGTGGCGGCAGACATGGCGAACTCGTTCGTGAAGTCCTATGTGGATACCTCCCTGGACATGCGGACGAATCCAGCGAAAAACTACACCGGATTTTTTGAGTCTCGCTCTAAGGAATTGCGAGATGCGCTCGATCAATCGCGGGCGAAGTTGTCTGACTTTCAGAGGGAAAAGGGTATTACTGCGAACGACGAGCGATTCGATATCGAGAACGCACGTCTGAGCGAACTGTCGTCGCAGTTGGTGATGGTGCAGGCAATGTCGGCTGAATCCAGCAGCCGGTCAACGCAGGCGGGCAGCACCTCTGCCGATCGTCTCCAGGAGGTGCTCACCAACCCGGTCATTGGGGGGTTGAAGTCGGATCTGTCTCGAGCGGAAGCCAGGCTGAAGGAACTGAATTCACGGTTGGGTGACAACCATCCTCAAGTGGTCGAGGCCAAGGCCAGCATCAATGAGGTGCGCGCTAGGTTGGATGCCGAGACACGGCGGGTGACCGGTGGGGTCGGCGTTGCGAATACCATCAATCGCCAACGTGAAGCGGAACTGCGCGCAGCGCTCGAAATGCAGCGGAGTCGTGTCATCAAATTGAAGGCGCAACGCGAAGAAAGTGCCGTCTTGCAAAGAGATGTCGATGCGGCACAAAAGGCCTACGAATCCGTGGTCGGGCGCCTCAATCAATCCAGTCTGGAGAGTCAGACGACACAGAGCAACATCCTTGCGCTGTCGGAAGCAGTCCCACCATCGAAGCCTACCTCGCCGAAACTGCTGTTGAATATCGCTCTGGCCATTTTCTTCGGATCATTCTTGGCCATCGGGGCCGCCATGGCGATGGAATCCGCAGATCGTCGACTCCGTATCAATCAAGATATTGTTGAAATGATTGGCCTTCCGGTTTTGGGGGTATTGCCTGCCCCAAATCGTAGAGCCCTCGACCACGGCAGAAGTCGCATGCCGTTGTTGTCCAGCGCGCGGAACGTCAAAGCACTGAACTCTGCGGGTAGCAACTGACATGGCGAAGTTTCAAGATTCGAGGCGCCATGAGCACGGCGTATCTCCGTCAACCATGCCGACGATCGTCGAATCGAAGGGGCCACCGATACACGACAGATTGATTGGAGACATCATCCGAGAGCTCCGCAATCTTTCTGCGGACGAAGTCGAGCGTGTCCTGAGCTACCAGCGCGAGCATGGCGGCCGGTTCGGCGATGCTGCTGTTGCGTTGGGGCTGGCGAGTTCAGACGATGTGCTGTTCGCCTTGTCGCAGCAATTTCACTATCCCTATGCCCCTGAAGAACAACGGAACATCAGTTCCGAACTGGTCGCTCTTCACCAGCCGTTTTCCTATCAAGCTGAATCATTCCGCGGGATTCGCAGCCAGTTGATGATGCGCCTGTTCTCGGGTGATCAGCCGCGGCACTCGCTGGCTGTGGTGAGCCCGGAGCACGGCGATGGAAAGACGTTCTTTGCTGCCAATTTGGCGGTCATGCTCGCGCAACTCGGAGGGCGGACGCTGTTGGTCGATGCGGATCTGCGCAACCCACGGCTGCACTCGGTATTCGGTTTGCAGAATGCGGTCGGCTTGTCCGGGGTCTTGGCGGGGCGGGCCGAGCCACAGGTGATTCAGCAGGTCATGACGATCCCGAGTCTCTTCGTCATGACGGTCGGCGTCACGCCACCCAATCCGCTCGAACTGATCGAGCGGCCCGCGTTTGCGTTGCTCATGCGGGAGTTGACCAGCAAGTTCGATCATGTGCTCGTCGATACGCCAGCCGCGGTGTACGGCTCGGATGGAGCGGTCATCGCCTCGAAGTGCGGCGCGGCGCTGGTCGTGGCGCGCAAGAACGAATCGAAGATGGACTATCTGGAAGAATTGGTCGAGGTGCTGAAGGAGGGCGGCGCCAAGATCGCGGGCGTGGTCGTCAACGACTACTGATTCCAGATCGCAGCCGGATGATCGCCATGAGTTCCGCCGGCAAGTTGGGCAAATCGCTCGTGCTCGTGTTGAGTGCGTCGCTGCTCTTGTTGGCCGTCGCAAGCGGCGTGCTGGCAGCCAACGGGACCTTGATTTCCCAGCTGATGCTGGCGGGGTTGATCGGGGGGGCGCTGATGATGCTCCTCCCACTTCCCGCGTTCTTCAGCCTGATCGTGGTCGTGACCTTCCTCATCCAGGGGACGACTTCGTATTTTCTGCGTTTTCAGCCGATCGCCTGGTTGCCCTACCTGTTGTGTGCGTTGGCGCTGGTTCGCGTTTCCCTGAGGATTCGGCAGCACGACGACAGGTTCCGACTCGGCGGTGCCGATGCCTGGACTGCCTCCGTCAGGGAGCCAGCGATCGTGTGCGTGGTCCTATACATGATCACGATCCTCTTCGCCATCACGATCAATACGCCGCCAATTTCACAGGTCGTCGTTGGGTTGAAGAATGCGTTGCCGATCTGGGTCGCCGCGCTCATCGTCCTGCGCTGTGGTGGGTCGAGCGAGTTCCGCGACCTGTTCTGGCGCTTGCTGTCGATCGTCTTCTTCATCCAAGTGCCGCTGGTGCTTTACCAGCACTTCGTCATCGTCCCGGCACGCCCCGATGTCACGACGGCCTTCGATGCTGTTGTGGGGAGCTTCGGCGGCTTGATCGAGGCCGGCGGTGCGAACTCGACGCTCGTGCTCTTTGCGTTGCTCGTGATGGGGTACGAATTGGCCCGTTTTGCACGCGGCTCGAAGAATTTTTCCAGACTGCTCCTCTTTTGGGGCGTCGGCCTGGTCATCATTTTCTCCGGGGAAGTGAAGGCGGCGTTCCTCTGGATTCCGATGACCGTTGTCTTCGTGCTGCGCAAGAAGATCCTCAGCAGCGCTGTGGCCTTGTTTGCGACGGTGGCGGTAGTCTCGGTCGTGATGATGGGGATGTTCGTCGCGTACAGCGCGATGTACTGGTCGAAGGCGCCGGACCGAGCATCCGGCGACATGGTCGAGCGCATGGCCTATTTCTTCGATCCCTACAACGTCGATCCGCAGACGGGCGAAGTCAGTCGCGGTGCGTCGATCGGTTTCTGGGTGAACGATGCCTACACGGATACGCCACGTCGTCTCGCTGGCTATGGCGTCGGCTCTTCACGAGTGTCGACGACCGGAGGGTTGGGTGAGGTGGCCGTTCGTTTCGTGCCTTTCAAGATCGCGGCGACCGGAATCGCGATGTTGCTCTGGGATGCCGGCCTGATCGGGCTTTTCGCGTTCGTCGGGATCGTGGTCTTCGGGTTGATCGCGAGCATCAAGGCGGCCAGAAGTCCCGGTATCAGTTCCATCGAGGCAGCGCGCCTCGATGCGCTTTCTGTCTATTTTCTGATCGCCTTGACTCTGCTTTTTTACAATACCTCGCTTCTCGAGGATCCTTCCACTCAACTCTTGCTGGCCATTGCCGTGGGCTATGTGTGTGCGACCCGATCGCGCCTCAGGGCCGGCAGTTGAGTCTTCGATTCCGCTTCGGCCCGATGGGCCGCTCTGATGGAATTTTCTTCATCTGATGGCTTCGCTCAAAGGTTTCGCTGTCATCAGGATCGCCACCGGGCTGTCTGGAATTGCGATTCCACTGATCCTGGTGCGATGGATGTCCGTCGAGGAATTTGCGCAATACCTGATCGCTGTTTCGGCGATCTCCATCGCCGGCATCGTGTCGGGCTTCGGGATGGATCGCGTCCTGTATCGATTCCTACCAGAGGCCTATCTGCGGAACGACGCCGTCTTCGCGAGAAAGCTGATCGGTGCCGCCTTCGCGCCGCGTGTGGTCTTGGCGCCGGTCGTTGTGATCGCGATATTGACCGCACTCGTGCCGTTGCGGGCGCAAGAAGCGATGTGGCTGCCAATCTCGTTGAGCTGTGCGCTGGCCATCATCGTGGGGCTGTCGGAAGTGGTGGGACACGCTGCCAGCAGCTTGATGAAGTTTCAGCTGCAGGCGGCGATCGTTTTCGCGGGCATCATCGTCCGGCTCGCCGTACTGTGCGCGATCTCGCTGCTCGTCGGTGTACTCAAGCTGGTCTGGGTGCTCCTGATTCTGGTGGGAATCGAGTTCCTGCAGCTGCTCGTCGTCGGCTTTGCAGTCGTGTTGCCGGTGCTTCGCCGGATGCGGATCGCCGAGGGGGGCGGCGAGCGCGCGAGTTGGCCATCGTGGCGCGCGTTGGGCAAGATGGCATTGTCCAACTACGGATCCTACATTCTCGGGCTGCCGTGGCAGGGCAGCGTGCTGCGCGTCATCGTGGGCGTTCACTCGGAGGCTGCTGTGATCGCCACTTTCGGCTTCCTGCAGACGCTTGCGGACCGTTTGAAGCAGTACCTGCCGATGCAGATCCTGCAGTCGGCGGTCGAGCCCGTGATGGTTCGGCGGTTCGCGGAAGGCGAGGATCTGAAGGTCATCATCGGCCAACTGGATCTGCTGCGCCGGGTGAGCTCCTATCCGATCATCGGATTGGCGGTCGTTTTCGCAATCGCCGGCGACCCGATTGTCTCGATCGTCACGGGCGGAAAGTACACCGATGCCGGCTTGTTGGCGGCCTTGATCCTGCTTGGCCTGGCTGCCAGCACCATCAGCTCCGTGCTCTGGATCTCCAGCAGCATCGCGCACGAGATGCCGTTGCTGCTCGGGCGGTTCGCATTGATTTCGGTGTTCCTGTTTCCGGTCATGTGGATCGCGGCCAAGTATTGCGGCGGACTGGGAGTCGCCGTGGTGGCCATGCTCGTCTCGCCGATGCTGTGGTGCGCGCTCCGGTGGAGTTCCAGCAAGGCGACCGCTGGGACCTGGGATTGGAGCAAGGATCTGAGAGTCGTGGTTCTGGCGATCGCGCTGGTGGTGATCGGCAAGAGCCTGGTTCATGACATGGCGGCCATCGCGTGCATCGCCCTGGCCGGCGGAGCGTTCTTCGTCTACGCGGCCGGGCTCGTGATCCTGCGGGCGCTGCGCCGGAAGGATCTGGAAGTGCTCAAGGAACTGCTGGCCACATCCGTGCTGGCGAAGGGTTCATAAATGAGTGTTCGGCCCCGCGTCGTTATCGGCACCTGGTTCTACGACAACCAGCCGGGTTTCCTGGATTTCAAGTACCGGATAGAAGCGCTGGCAAGGCACTACGATGTGATCCTCGTCTTGCGCGACGCGTCTTTCGAGAAGAATTTCGCCTGCGACCTCCTGACCGTCAAGATCCTGCCGACGGAACGTACCGGAAAGCGGCCGCTGTTCGATTTCATCCGGCGTCTTGCGCACCTCGTGAGAAGCGAGAAGCCCGACCTCGTTTTCCTGCTTGGTTCGCAGTTGGCGCTGGCGTCTTGGTTGATCTCCAGCGCTCCGGTCGTGTTGTACTGGAACGAGCATCCGAGTCACTTTTTCGGGGGGCAGCCAAGGGCGCAGTTCTTGAAGCGGCTTTTGGGCTCCTTGCTCGTGCGGGCCAGCTTTCTGGCGGCGGCCCGGTGCCGCCTGGTCATGCCGATCGGGGAAGCGCATTACGAGGATCTTTTGCAGCATGGCGTCTCCCGAGCGCGCCTCGAACTGGTTTACATGGGCGTCTCCGGCGATTTCTCCGGGCAGGGCTCAGATCGCGAGGCCCGAGGCACAGGAGCGCGCCTGCATCTCATCTACACGGGGACCGTTGCAAGGGAGCGAGGGCGCGATGTAATGCTGGAAGGGCTTGCGATCGCCTGTCGAGCCGGTGTGCCCTGCCAACTCACTCTGGTCGGCGCCGACGAAGACCAGCGGCGGTACTGCGTGAACCGGGCGCGGGAGTTGGGATTGAGCGACGAGATGCTGACGGTCGTCGGTCGTGTTCCCGGACCTGAGATTCCCCGCTATCTGAGGCAGGCCGATCTTGGCATCTGCATCTGGGAGGACAGGCTGTGGTGGCGATTCAATCCGCCCACAAAACTGTTCGAGTATCTGGTCGCCGGTCTACCGGTCTTGGCCAGCAGAATCAGAACGCACACCGACTACATCGACGACGGTGTCAACGGCTTTGTGTTCGATTACGATCCAAAGTCGTTGGCGCAATGTCTGGAGAGAATCTGGGCGCAACGATCCGATCTGTCGAAGGCTTCGCATCGGGCCGTGCTGAGCGGCGAGCAGTTCAAGTGGACCGGGATCGAGCCGAGGTTTCTCAATCTCGTTCACGATGCCTGCCCAGGCTGAAGCGGCGCAGCAGCGTACTTCGGGTCCGAACTGCAGCTGATTTTTCGTTCACTCAATGGCGTTTGCGTGCTGATGAGAATTCTGTATCTGGTTCGCGAACGATTTCCCTCCTTCCGTCCTGACGTGACGGAATTGTTCGGCGCCGAGTTGCCTCGGCACGGGGTCCGGTGCGTCGCCGTCATGCGCAGTGAGCGCCACGCTCAGACCACGCGAGTCGTGAGGATGGCGCGCTGTGCCGTGGTGGTCACGCCATACCATGGCCGTGGTGGCCTGGTGGGCAAATTGATCAACTGCATTTATCTGATCATGGGGTACGCCGCGTTCCTGTCGCTCGCCTGGCGTCGATCCTGGGACATCATTCAGTGCCGAGACGAGATCGGCGGAGCTTGGCTGGTTCAACTGGCATCGCTGTTCGGGACGTCGATCAAGAGCTATTGGCTTTCCTTTCCGTTTCCGGAATCGAGCATGGAGGAGGCCAGCAGAAGTCGAGGTCTGAAGAAGCGCGCGCTACAGATTCGTGGATGGCTCGGCGAGTGGTTGCTCTATAGAACCGGCCTGAAGCTCGTCGACCACGTGTTCGTTCAAAGCGAGCAGATGAAGCGTGATGTCGCTCGGTACGGAATCTCGCCGTCGAAGATGACGAGCGTCCCTATGGGGGTTCAGATCAGAGAGGAAGACATTGGCGAATATTCGTCGTTGCGTCCTCGATCCGAGCGGCTCGTCGTCTCCTATCTGGGCACGTTGACTACCGGGCGTCGGCTCGACTTCATGGTGCGCGTGATCGCGGAAGTTCGAAAGATCGTTCCCGACGCGGCGTTGCTGCTGGTCGGCGCCGCGGAATCCCAGGCGGAACGCTCGCTCATCTTCGACGAAGCGGATCGCCTCGGCGTCAGCGATGCGATCACGATCACCGGATTCCTGCCGCGGGCCGTGGCGTGGGAAAAACTGAGGGAATCGTTCGTGTGCGCGTCGCCGTTTTTCCCCATGTTCATTCTCAATTCGACGTCGCCCACCAAGCTCGTCGAGTACATGGCCTTGGGCATGCCGGTGCTGGCGAACGAGCACCCGGAGCAGAGTCTGTTGATCGCGGAAAGTGGCACCGGAAAATGCGTTGCATGGAACGAAGCGGCATTTGCCGAGGCCATCGTTTCGATGTGGACGAACGCCGACGAGACGCTGCGCAATGCAACCAAGGGGCCGGCATACGTCCTCGAGAATCGCTCCTACCGCGCTATAGGCGCTCGCGTGTACGATCAATACAAGAGTTTGCTACGCACCGAGGCGGAACGTTCGTTGGTCGCGTAGGAAGCAATAAGAACACTACGAGGAGACCGTCGCATGCCAATGCGATGCAGCGCTCGCTATTGAGTTCTCATGACAGCGACGCACAAGAACAAGAGGGTACTGATGCTGTGCACCGCAGCGCGCGGGGGCATGCGCGCCGTCGTCGAAGCGTACGCACGCGACGGGTTGTTCGAGCGCTGGAACGTGCTGCTGATCGCAACTCACGTGGAAGGGTCGCTGGCGCGGCGACTGGGCGCCATCGTGCTGGCCATGACGAGATTCCTCTTTCTCAATCTGTCAGGGCAGGTCTTGTTCGCTCATATTCATGCTGCCGCGGGGGGCAGCTTCTGGAGAAAGTCGATTTTTGGATTGGTAGCCCGCCTGTTCGGACATTCGGTCATCTTTCACTTGCACAGCGGCCACATCAGCGGGCATATCGATCGTTTGCCTCTCGTCGGGCAACGGATCGCCGGCTGGGTGCTGTCGAAGTTCTCCTGTGTTGTCGTCTTGTCTGAAGTGTGGCGAACGTTCGTCTTGCGGATTGCTCCGTCGGCGAAGGTTGCCGTCATTCCGAACTACGTGCTGCTGCCGACAACCGCGCCGGTGACACGGCCCCTGCGCGAGGGGCGTGCGCTCAATCTGCTCTTCTTGGGCTTCGTGGGATCAAACAAGGGCGTTTTCGAGCTCATTCCTGCCATCGCCCGCGCGCGAAGCACGGGCATCGATGTCCGCCTGACCATCGCCGGCCACGGAGAAGTGGAAAAGGCCAAGCGAATGGCGATGGATCTCGATGTTGCTGAAGCGGTATCTGTTATCGGGTGGATCGACGGCGAAAGAAAGCTGGAGCTTCTGCGGTCTGCGGATGTTTATGTCTTGCCTTCGCGCAACGAGGGCATGCCCGTCAGCATTCTTGAGGCGATGAGCTGGTCGATTCCCGTCGTGGCGTCGCGCGTTGGCGGTATTCCAGAAATGATCGACTCTGGAGTCGAAGGGCTTCTTGTCGAGCCGGGTGATATCGATGGAATCCTTGATGCGATCCTGCGCTTGGCAGCGGATCGGGAACTGCTGCCGCGCATGGGCCGAGCGGCCCGCAAGCGGGTCGAGTCCGAGTTCAGTAAGGACGTCGTGCTACCGAAGATGGAAGCGATCTATGAAAAGTTCTCGCGAACCTAGATGAACTGACCGACGGACGCAGCATGCCATTGCGCACGCTGCATTCTTACGCTTCTCTCGTACCACTGCGCTGCCTTCGGGAACTTCGATCGAATCGAAGTTCCCGAAGGCAGCGCAGCGTTCTACTTCTTGCGGGGCAGGTCAGTCAGATGGGCAAGCTGCCATTCAGAGGAGTGCCCGTCCGAGCTGTGTGTCACCGTGCCTTCACGTAGGCACGGATGTCGGCTTCTTTGTACTTGCCGTTCGGGTCATGTACGAAGGTCGGGGTCCTGAACAGCAGCGTCTTGGTGGGGAACTCGGCCGACCAGCGGTTGCCGCTCGTGTTGTAGCCCCAGGGGTAGAGGCCAAACTTCGCCCAGGGCGGGTTGGTCGGCGAGTTGTAGCTCAGGGGCCCCGAGTAGTCGATGATCTGCGTGCCATCGCGCCACACCTTGAAGTACGGTGCGTCACTGGTGAACGGCGAGATCTTTGCCTTGATCACGAAGTAAGTCCACTTGTTGATCGGCAGGCCGCTGGTGTTCCAACTGCGAGTCGAGTTCCCCGCCTGCGTCGGATTCGTGTTCGAGTTGTAGCGCGTGTAGAAGTTGATCTTGTCGCCAGCGATCGCTATGGCCATGAACGGATTGACCGTATTGCCCGCCTGATGCCACTGCGAAATGATCCCTTCCTCGGGCGTCGTCTCCCAGTCGGGCAGGTAGAGCCCGAACGCGTACCAGATGTCGGTCTTCGTCTTGAGGGCGCCAGCCTGCGTGGTCCACCAGCTGATCTCGCACCGCGGCGCGCCGGCCGTCAGGCCGTCGTTGACGTTGGGGCGAACCATCAAGGTCTTGCGGCCGGCATTCTCGGGGTCGGTGGCCTTGCCGAAGCGAGTCGAGCCGAGCACGTCGCTGAGGTAGGACCCACTGAAGCCGGCCTCTGAAAGGCTGCGAACCGACGCGTTCCTGCCGTCGCATTCAACGCCCGCGCCATCGCTGTCAGAAGCGAACGCATTGTTGGCGTTGAGTTCCGCAAAGACGTCACCAGGGGCGACCGTCGTCGTTGCTGTCGAGGGGGCGGGCGCAGGGGCCGGTGTCGGTGCTGGGGCCGGAGCGGCGGGAGCCGGCGTGGGTGCTGCGGCCACCGGCGCAGGCGCGGGGGCAGGGCTCGGAGCCGGAGCGGGGGCGGACGAGGCTTGAACCAGCAACTCGCAACGCTTGTAGACGGCAGGCAGAGGATCCTTGCCGAAGAATTGATTCGTACACTGCCCGCTGCCAGTCACGGAGCGCGAAATCCAGGTCGAACCGGACCCGAAGCGAACGACTTGCGTGCCGGTGACGGAGAACGGGTATTTCTCGTACGCAAGATGCGTATAGGTTCCCGCAGGTGCGGCGGCTGTCGTGCTGACCAAGACCTCGCAACGCTTGTACGTGGCTGGGGCGGGATCCACACCGAAGTACTGGTTGGTGCATTGCCCACCGTTGGTGACGGTCTTCGCGATCCAGGTGCTGCCGGACCCATAGCGGACGAGTTGCGTGCCGCTGACGGTGAAAGCATACTTTTCATAAGCCAGGAAGTTGTAGACGCCACTCGGAGCAACCGGAGCCGCGGCTGCGATCGTCGTCTTGGTGGAGGTCGGAGCATTGCCGCCGCTCGCCGTGGAATCTGAGCCGCTACTTGTCGTCTCAGTTTCAGTCGAGTCGCTCGGAGCCGTGACCGAGTTTCCGGAGGTGCTGGCGCCGCTGTCGACGATGGTGTCGCTACCGCCACTGCCGCCCCCGCAGGCCGCTACCGCGAATGCAGTCGCGATCAATTGCGCAATGATACTCAGGCGCGCCCCGTCAAATTGTTGCATTAATCTAACTCCTAGCTATATCTGTAAAAATAGAATGTCGTGGGACGGGCGGAATACTTGCGAATTGGAATTATCTATTTGCCAATCTTTTGACTCGGTGCGTGGTCGGAGATTATTTCCGTCACACGCAGGTCGGTATTCGTGAACCGATGAGCCGGATGCTAGGGAGACTCAGCTAAGCCCGTGTAACAGGCTGGTGATGGCGTAACAAAGCGATTACCGGTCAGGTTCCGTAAGGGAGCGGCAACTACGGTTTTAGGGGGGTAACGAAGAGGCGGCGGCTACGCTCGGCAGCGGCCCTCACGACGACCTGTTACGTTTCTTGCAGAGAGTCGAGCGTGCGCGACAAGCCAATTGGCAGGTGCTGGCCATCGGTGTGACCGTCGCGCGCGAGATTCGATGGCTTCGGGGCGGGGCCGCAGAGAGTCGGCGAGGGGGATGTCATCGCGCATGACTTCGGCGGGGACCGCTCGGCATTTACCCCTAGCTGCGGGGGTGCCCTGAGACAGATCGCCGCCTAATATGCTTTGCGGCGTCCTTGCGGCGCAGTTGTCGAAGCGTTTCTTGAAGCTGCGCAATCACGCGCATCGGCTTCTGACTTTCCCCACTATCGAAAACGAGATTCAGTGAGAAATCCGCAAATATCAGCTTGGGAGGCCATTCGACGCGCCTGTCCGGGGCTTGTGGCGGCAACTTGTCTGCTGATATCGGCGTGCGGCGGGGGGGGCGGCGGTAGTGATGCATCCGAGACGACGGCAGCATCGGCCAAGGCGAGCATTGCGGCGATCGCCGCGCCGGCTCAGGCGATGTGGTCGGCGCCTGTCGCGCTCACTTTGGTGCCATCGGCCGCAGCGAACCTACCGAATGGCAAGGTGCTGATGTGGTCGGCCGACAGCCGTTTCGACTTCACAAGCACTGCCGGTAATACGTATTCGACGCTGTTCGATCCAGCGACGAACACGGCAACCGAAAGGTTGATCAACGAAACCAACCACAATATGTTCTGCCCAGGCACCACCAATTTGCCGGACGGGCGATTGTTGGTCAGCGGCGGGTCGAGTGCAGGTACCACCAGCATATACAACCCGACGAACGGTGCGTGGACTGCCGCGGCGGCCATGAATATCCCGAGAGCCTACCAGGCAAATACGATTCTGCAGGATGGCTCGATTTTGACGCTCGGTGGTTCGTGGAACGGCGGGCAAGGCAACAAGCACGCTGAAATATGGACTGAGGCGGGAGGCTGGCGGAGGCTGACCGGCGTGGCGGTGAATCCCATGGTGGGGCCCGATCCTGGGGGGATTTTCCGGGGCGACAACCACATGTGGTTGATACCGACCGGGACAGGTCAGGTGCTCCAAGCGGGACCGAGCGCCAACATGAACTGGATCAACACCCAGGGCAACGGTTTCAGCGTTCCGGCCGGGACACGTGGGGACGATGCGTACGCGATCAACGGATCGACTGTGATGTACGACATCGGCAAGATTCTCAAGACGGGCGGCGCGCCGGCGTACGAGAACGTCGATGCCACGTCGAGTTCGTACGTGATCGACGTCAATGCTGGCTTGAGCGTGAAAAAGATAGCGCCGATGGGCTATGCGCGAGCCTTCCACAACAGCGTGGTATTGCCAAACGGACAGGTCCTGATCGTCGGCGGGCAGACCCGTCCCGTTCCGTTCTCCGACGATCGCTCGGTGTTGGTCCCCGAACTGTGGGACCCCGTCACGGAAGCCTTCACGACCATGCCGGCCATGACGGTGCCGCGGAACTACCACGGCGTTGCATTGCTGCTCCACGACGGTCGGGTGCTGTCGGCCGGTGGGGGCTTGTGCGGTCAGGGTTGCGCGGGAAACCACCCGGACGTGCAGATTCTGACGCCCAACTACCTGATGAACGCGGATGGCAGTGCGGCGACGCGACCCGTCATCAACACCTTCCCGGCGCAGGTTGAGTACGGCAAGAAGATGGCCGTGACGACAAGCGCGGCGGTGACGTCTTTCGTGCTGATCCGCTTGTCTTCGACAACGCACACGGTCAACAACGATCAACGGCGCATCCCGCTGACTTTCGCGTCGACCGGCACGAACAGCTACAGCATCGATGTCCCCACCAATCCCGGGATTGCGCTGCCGGGTCAGTACATGCTTTTCGCGCTCGATGGACAAGGCGTTCCCTCGGTGGCGAAGACGGTGCGTATCGGTGCCGGGACGGCGCCGCAGCTGCAGTCACCGGGCACACAAGCAGGAACGGCGGGTGTCGCGGTTTCGCTGAGCACGACCGCGACGGCGCCGAATGGTTTGGGCATCACGTTCAGAGCGACGGGGCTGCCGCCCGGCCTGAGCATGAACGCGACAACCGGCAGCATCACCGGCACACCGAGTGCGGGTGGCGACTACAAGGTCAGTATTTTTGCGGCCACCACTTCCGGCGAGACCAGCACGGATTTCATGTGGAATGTGGTCGGCGGTACGTCGGGGCCGATCTCCGTGCGATACGTCCGCCTGGAAGAAGTGACCGAGATCAACGGTGGGGCCTGGGCCTCGATGGCCGAGTTCAACCTGCTCGACACCAATGGAGCAACGATATCCCGCGCAGGATGGGCTGTGAGCGCGGACAGCCAGGAAACTCAGGGTGAGAATGCGGCGGCTGCCAATGCGATCGACGGCAATGCTGCTACGTATTGGCATACGCAGTGGTCCGGGGCCAACCCGGCGCCGCCGCATACGTTCACCGTGAACCTCGGCGCGGTGCGCAACGTCGGCGGCTTCAAGTACCTGCCCCGTCAGTCGGGCGCCAACGGCACGATCGCACAGTTCCGCTTCTATGTCAGTGCCGACGGCGTCAACTGGGGTGTCCCGGTCGCCGCTGGAGACTTCAGCACCATGGGTGCCAGGGCGGTGGAGAAGACCGTGCTGTTCACGGTGCCCGGGGCGAACCAAGCGCCGACGGTCAATTCGCCGGGCGCGCAATCGCACACGCAGGGACAGACCGTTTCGCTCGGGGTTTCTGCGAACGACCCGGACGGCGACACGCTGACGTATTCCGCAACAGGCCTGCCCACGGGTCTGAGCATATCGGCGAGCACCGGAGTGATCAGCGGTACGGTCAGCACGGCCGGCAACTACAACCCGACGATCACTATTCAGGATGGAAACGGCGCCAGCGACGGCACGTCGTTCGCCTGGACGGTGATCCCGGTCCAGCCGGTGATCGATCCCGTCTTGGCGCCGCCCGTCGTGGCAGGTGGGACGGCATCGTTCAACGTAGCGTCGAACCTGGGAACCGGGGTTCAGTACCGCTGGAATTTCGGCGATGGGTCGCCGGAGACTGCTTATTCCACAGCGACCACGACCACGCACGTCTACACGACGCCAGGGCTGTACACCGTGACGGTCACCGCACTGTCGACTTCCGGCGTCGTGAAGACGCTCAGCTTCACGCAGGCGATCTATGGCGCGATATCGGGAACGGCGCGTCCGAGCGGGTCGACCAATCTCGTCGTCGAGGTTCGCTCCGGCCAGAATCCGCGGGTCTGGTTGGTCAACCAAGACAACGACAGCGTCAGCGTCTTCGATGGTGTGACCTACAACAAGGTGGCTGAAGTTGCAGTCGGGGCCGCTCCGCGGACCGTCGCCGTCGCACCCGACGGTCGCGTGTGGGTTACCAACAAGAACGGCTCGAGCATCAGCATCATCAGCCCCAGTAGCTTGGCCGTTGTGCAGACGGTCGTATTGCCGCGGGCTTCGATGCCCTATGGAATTGCCTTTGCACCGAACGGCAGCGCGGCCTACGTCACGCTGGAAGCCAGCGGGCAGTTATTGAAGCTGAACGTCAGCTCGGGAGCCATCCTGGGCTCTGTGGCGGTGGGCGCCAACCCGCGCCATCTTTCGATACCCGCCGCGAGCGACCGCATCTTCGTTTCTAGGTTCATTTCTCCGCCTTTGCCTGGCGAGGGAACCACCGTTGTCCAGACAGAAGTGGCCGGCGTGAAGCGGGGCGGCGAAGTCGTGGTGGTGACGGCTGCAATGGCGATCGAGCGCACCGTCGTTCTGCAGCACAGTGACAAGCCGGATACCACGCTGCAGGGGCGCGGTATTCCGAACTATCTGGCGTCGCCGGTCATCGCGCCGGACGGGAAGAGCGCATGGGTTCCCTCGAAGCAGGACAACGTCAAGCGCGGGACGCGACGCGACGGGCTGGCACTGAACTTCGAAAGCACCGTGCGCGCGATCACGTCAAGGATCGATCTGGCGACGTTCACAGAAGACTATGCGGCGCGCATCGATCACGACAACTCGAGCCTCGCCAGCGCTGCGGTCTTCCATCCCACCGGGGCGTACCTGTTCGTGGCGCTGCAGACCAGTCGCCATGTCGCGGTGGTCGATCCGATCCGAGAGGTCGAACTGTTCCGCTTCGATGCGGGTCGAGCGCCCGATGGGGTCGTCGTCTCGCCCGACGGACTGACCTTGTACGTCAACAACTTCATGGACCGGACGTTGGGCGTCTTCGATCTGACGCGGCTGGTTCGGTATGGCGAATTCAGCGTGCTCGCGCCGTCAGCGATCGACGCGGTCGCCGTCGAGAAGCTCTCGGCCGTGGTGCTGGCCGGCAAGCAGTTCTTCTACGATGCCCGTGACACCCGGCTGTCTCGCGATGCCTACATGAGTTGCGCTGCGTGCCACAACGATGGTGGGCAGGACGGTCGCACGTGGGACCTGAGCAGCCTGGGAGAGGGCCTGCGCAACACGATCAGTCTCCGAGGGCGAGCCGGTGGGCAGGGCTTCAAGCACTGGAGCGGCAACTTCGACGAGATCCAGGACTTCGAAGGTCAGATCCGAACGCTCGCGCAAGGTGCTGGGCTGATGACCGACGCGCAGTTCAATACCGGCACGCGCTCGCAGCCGCTGGGTGCGGCCAAGGCCGGGGTCAGCGCGGACCTCGATGCGCTGGCAGCCTATGTGACCTCGCTCAATACGTTCGCGCCGACGCCGAACCGCAACGCGGACGGTAGTCTCACCACGGCTGCGGCGGCAGGTCAGACCGTATTCGCGAGCAAGTGCTCGGCATGCCATTCGGGAACGGCATTCACCGAGAGCGGCGCCAACACCCTGAGGGACATCGGCACCCTCAAGGCTTCCAGTGGCAATCGCTTGGGTGGGGCGCTGACGGGGATCGACACGCCGACGCTTCGCGATGTGTGGGCCACAGCACCCTATCTGCACGACGGGTCGGCGGCGAGCGTGACCGAGGCTATCCAGGCTCACACGGCCGTCACGTTGACGGCAGCCGAGCTGGCGAATGTCGCCTCTTACGTCGCGCAGATCGGTGCTGAGGAGGTGACAGCGCCGACCGGCACGCCGGGATCCGGAGGCGGCACCCAGTACGTGAGGCTGGAGGCGCTGTCGGAGGTGATGGGACGCGCGTACACGACGATGGCGGAGTTCAACCTGCTGGATGCGACTGG
>NZ_LMDY01000002.1 GCF_001425905.1 Methylibium sp. Root1272 | reverse complement strand
CTTCTGGCGCTCGGCCTTCACCGCACTGAAATCAGGCGCCTGCATGCACCCGCTCAGACCTTGCAGACCATAGAGCAGCAGCAATGTGCTCAGGCCTCGGACGATGGAAGGACGGGGCGGTTTCATTCGAAGGTCTCCGGGGTGCGCCTCGTTCCCGCACTGCGTCGGTGACTTGGAAAAGGCCTCGCGTCCTGCAATGACGCGGACTGGCAAAAGTCTAGGAGTCGGTGGATGGGGCGGTCCAATACCGATGCGCACCGGCTTCGATACTCGCAAGGTATTCGCCGCCACGTCCATCACCTCAGATGGCCTTGAACAGCGGGCTGCGCACGCGCTGCGCGTCGGCCGCGGAGAGGAACTTCTCGGTGTAGATGTCGCGCTCGAACAGGCGGCCCTGCATCAGCGTGGAGATGCAGGCGTCGATCATGGCCGGCGGCCCGCACAGGTAGGCCTTGTGACCGCGGAAGTCGTTGCCGAAGTGCGCCTTCGCGGCCTCGTGCACGAAGCCGCGCGCCCCGCCCCAACCGCTGCCCTCGGGCTCGTGCGACAGCACCGGCACGTAGCTGAAGTACGGATGCCGCTCGGCCAGCGCCTCGAAGTCCTCGTGGTAGTACAGCTCGCTCCGGTGGCGCTGGCCGTACACCAGCGTGATCGCCGGCGGACTGCCCTGCTCCAGCAGGTCGAGGATCATGCTGCGCGGACTCGACAGTCCCGATCCCCCGGCCATGAACAGCATCGGCAGGCGCGCCGAGCGGCGCACGAAGAAGCGGCCATAGGGCCCCGACAGCTTCAGCGCGTCGCCCACCTTCAGCGCCTCGTGCAGGTAGCCGGTGCCGGCGCCGCCGGGCACGATGCGCACGTTGAGCTCGATCTCGCCGCCCTGCGACGGCGGGCTGGCCAGCGAGAACGCCCGGCGGATGCCCAGCCCCGGGATCTCGAGGTTCACGTACTGGCCGGCCTGGAAGCGGATCGGCGTGTCCAGGCGCAGGAACAGGCCCTTGATGGTGGGGGTGAGCGCCTCGATGCGGGTCACGGTGCCGACGTGGTCGCGCACCGGGATCAGCTCGGCGTCGGGGTCCTCGTCGATGTCGGCCTCGATCACGGTGTCGGCCTGCAGCGTGGCGCAGCAGGCCAGCGTCTTGCCTTCGTCGCGCTCGAAGTCCATCAGCGCGAACGGCGAGGCCTCGCCGTGCTCCACCTCGCCATCGAGCACCTGCACCTTGCAGGTCGCGCACAGGCCGTGGCAGCAGGCGTGCGGCAGCCAGATCCCTGCCCGCAGGCAGGCGTCGAGCACGGTCTGGTCGGGCGCCACCTCGACCGACGCGCCGATCGGTTCGATCGTCAAGCGGTAGCTCATGGGCGCTCAGAAGCCGACGCCGTAGAGACCCGCGAGTTCCGGCGTGCGGAAGCGGAGCACGGACTTGTGGGCCAGGCCGTTGTCGGCCAGGCTCTGGTCCAGCGCCGGCTCGAAGGGCTGGCCCGCACGCAGCCATTGCACCCGCGACCAGTCGATCTGCGCGAACTGCGGGTGCTGGCCGAACAGCGCGGGCAGCACCTGCTCGACCAGCGCACCGAACGGCATCTGCGGCGGCAGCGGCACGCACAGCGGCGTCGCATACATCAGGTGCTGGTCCCAGCCGATGCCCAGCAGCTGCTGGCCGTGGAACTTGTCGACACTGTCCTTCATGTCCCCGTGGTAGCCGGGGCGGATCGCCTTGACGCTCATCTTCTTTTCCTCCTCAGGCGGTCCGGCGTTCGGCGGCCTGGACCTGGGCCAGGGCGTCCGCGGTGGCAGAAGGCTGGTGCATGTTGGCGGGGCGCTGGGTCCAGCGCTCCCAGTTCACCGCATCGATGTGGGTGGCGAAGTCGCCGCCGTCGACGCCCGGCTCGATGCCCATGTACTTCAGCGCCTCGACCAGCGGGTTGAAGCCCGGCGCCGTCGGGTCGACCCCCGGGTTGAAGTAGTTGCCCTGGTAGATCTGATGCACCGGCAGGTGCGCGTGGACGTACTTCTCCGGCTCGTTGCGGAAGATGTCCAGGCAGCCATCGGAACAGCACTGGAACTTCTCGCCGAGGTAGGTCTCCTCGCGGTAGGCGATCTGCGTCGGATCGTCCGGCTCGGTGAACAGCAGCGGCCACTGGCACACCTGGCACAGCTGCGGCAGCGTGGCGTTGACGAACGGCGTTCCCTGCCGCTCCAGCTCGCGCCAGTGCTCGAAGCGCGGCCGGTAGTAGCGATCGAAGGTGTCCGGGTACTTGGCGGAAAGCCAGTCCATCTCCTCATCGCTCGGCAGCCAGACCGGGAAGCCGGCGGCATGGCGGAACTGGTAGAAGGTGCACCAGAGCTGGTGCCCCACGTGGCCCTTCTCCTTGACCGTCGTCTCCCAGTGCTTGGGCATGCGGATGCCGTAGCGCGCCAGGTCGGCGAACAGTGCGCCGCCGTTCTGCTCGAAGTAGATCTCCCAGGCCTCGCTCCAGCTCATCACGCGCTTGGGCAGCATGTAGTCCATCATCGTGGCGAGCAGGGTGAGGAGCCGGTAGCCGCGCCAGAACCACTTGTCGATCCAGCCCTGCACGATGGGCACGTTGGCCGGGTCCTGCTCGAGCAGGAACTTGATGACCTCGATGCCCAGCGTCATGTGGCGCGCCTCGTCGCTCTGCGCCGAGAAGCCGAACGACACCGTGGACATGTCGCCGTTGTAGGCCGCACCGGAGGCCCAGGGCATGAACACCAGGTTGGTCAGCACGTACTCGAAGGCGAACGAGATCGCGGTGATGAACTCGAACGGCCCCGCGGTGATCGCGTCCTCGAAGAAGGACTTCGGGATCGACAGGTACCAGGTCCGATCGAACATCAGCGGGAACTCGCTCAGCCCCGTGAAGTACTTGTTGTACTGGCTGATCGCGTGGATCTGCGTCTGCGCATGGCGCAGTTCGTCGATGGCCTGCATCTGCGCCGCGATGCGCGGCCCGACGCCCGGAAACTCGCGTCCGAGAATGCAGAAGCCGCGATGGGACGCGTACTCCAGCGGACTCACCCCCGTCAGAAAGATCTTCAACGCCTGCAGGTAACGCGCATCGCTGACGTTGAACTGGCCGTTGTTCTGCTGGAAGGCGTCGATGATCGCGTAGAGCTTCTTCTCCTTCTCGCCCTGGTACTTCCAGTAGGCGTCCATCGTCAGACGGAACGGGTCCTCCCACTTGTCCCAGTCGTGGATCCTGATGCCCTCGAAGTCCACCGTGCGGAAGATCTCGCTCCTGGGCTGGTAGCTCGGCTCCCAGTCGAGCCCGCGCGTGAGCAGCGCGTAGTTCTCCTTCAAGCTGAGCTTCTTGGCGGTCTTCAGGTCGTCGGTCATGCGGGTCTCCTCGGTCGCCCTCAGGCGGCCTTCCATTGCAGGATGAATTCGTCGTCGGTCTCGTCGATCCCGCCGGACAGCGAGATCAGGTTGAGCTGCAGCTCGCGCAGGTCGAAGTCGCGCCCGATGCGCTCCTCGATCGAGGCGCGCCGGATCACCAGGGAGCCGGGCGCGTCGATCTTCACCATCGCCGGGTACTCGCTCACCACCGCGTGCGGGTTGTCGGCCTGGATGGCCTCGACGATCGGCAGGGTGTCGTTGTTGGCCTGCAGCGCGATGAAGACCGGCTGCAGGCTCGTGCCGGAGCGGGCGGCGCTCATGCGCTGGCCAGCCCGAGCCGGGCCAGGCGCGCGCCCAGGGCGGCATCGGCCTCAGCCAGCGCCCCCGCACCGTCGGTGCCCAGCGTGGCCTCGGCCAGCAGCGCCAGGGCGGCGTTCAGCGCGCTGCGCCAGGGGGTCACCCAGCCCTGGATCAGCGCCCGGTTGGCCTCGCTCTCCGCGGCGGCGGTCTTGACGGTCGCATCGACCCACCTGGCCGTCTCGTCCTGCCAGCGGTTCATGTGGTCGAGCACGGTGGCCAGCGCCGGCCCGTGGCGCTGCGCCATGCGGGCGTCGAAGTGCTGGAAGAACAGCGGGTAGAGCAGTCCGTCGGCCACCAGGGTCTGCGCCACCAGGACCTCGAACCAGTCGCGCGTGACGAACAGGTTCTCCACCTCGCGGCGCAGGCCCTGCCAGGCCGGGTGTTCGACCCAGTGGCGGTGGGCCTGGTCGAGCGCGGCGCCGGTGTTGCCGTCCACCAGCAGGCCGATGCGCGAGAGGTGCTGGGCCAGGCCCAGGCGGTCCATCGCGCCCATCACGGCGGCCTGGGTCACCGCGGTGCCCCAGCCGTAGGCGGCGACGTGGCTGAGGTTGGTGTTGGCGCCCCATTCGTAGTGGCGCAGCGGCACGAGGGCGAAGACGATGGCTTCGCGGGCCTCGGTGGGCAACTGGGCCAGCAGGCCGCGCCGGTCGGCGAACTCCATCTGGCGGTCCAGCGCCTCCTGCTGCTTGGCGCGCGCCATGGTGTAGCTGCCGTAGTAGTACTGGCGCGGGTCCTTCAGCGCGTACCAGTCGGCCATCTGGAGGGCGGTGCGGCGCTTGTCGTAGAGGTCGCGCTCGGGGTCCCACAGCGGCTTGTAGTGGTGGTTGGTCTGCGACTGGAGGTCGTAGGTGGCCTCCTGGTAGCGCGTGGCCGGCTTGTCGCCGAAGCGCCGGGCGATGTGCCCGAAGGTCTGGCGTACCGGCTTGACGGTCTGGGTGCGGATTTCGACGGTCATGGTCTGCTTGTCTCCTGGTGTTCGGGTGTGTTGTCGTTCTGGTGTCGGGACCGCGGGCTATTCGTCGGGTCCGTGTCGGCCGTAGCGCCACTTGGCCTGCTCGGCGTCGATGCGCGCGCCTTCGGCCGCGCCTAGAGAACGGGCGCGCTGCGCGGCGCAGAAGGCCTCGAAGGCCGGGCGCGGCAGGATCAGCTCCACCCACAGGTCCGGGTCACCGAGCGAGAAGTCGAACTCGATGAAGCCGTCGCGACGCTCGTTGCGCAGGCGCACCCAGCAAGCCGAAACGGCCCCTGGCGGATGGAATGGCACGACGGACATGCGCGATGAAAAAGGTGGTTGAGATGGCCTGCTTTCGCACGGCCTGTGCCATCGCGCCAAGGTCTAGGGAACACCCTGATCTTTGGTCGCTGCAAGCGCCGAAATCGCCCTTGCGAGCTCGCTTGATCCGGCCTCGCGGCCCGCTCGGATCAAACACGTGTATCAATTCAAACAAGCGGCCGTTAGCATTTCGAGGCCCGGACTGTTTGAATTTCTACAAGCCCCGCACATGGCCTCGCACAAGACCGCCGCCCCCAAGTCGCCCGCCTCGCCGTCGATCGACGACCTCGTGTCGCGCATCCATTTCGACGCACGCGAAGGCCGCATCTGGCTCGACGAGCAGCGCATGCTGCTGATGCATGTGTCGGGTCAGGGCGTGCTGCGCCAGGAGCTGATCGAGAGCCTGGGCATCGATCGCGCGCGCGGCCTGATCACGCGCGTGGGCTACAACTCCGGCTCGCACGACGCCGACCTCGCGCGCAAGCTGCGGGGCTCCACCCACCCCACCGAGGCCATGCTGGTCGGCCCGCAGCTGCACATGCTCGAGGGCGTGGCGCGCGTCGAGCCGGTGCGGCTCGACATGAACGAGGAACACGGCCGCTTCTACGGCGAGTTCAACTGGCACGGCTCGGCCGAGGCCGAGGAGCACATCCGCCTCTACGGCATCGGCACCGACGTCGCGTGCTGGCAGCAGGTGGGCTACGCCTCGGGCTTCGTCAGCCGCTTCATGGGCCGCCCGGTGATGTTCCGCGAGGTGCAGTGCTGCGCGCAGGGCGCGCCGCACTGCGTGATCGTCGGCCGCCCGGTCGAGGACTGGGAGGATGCCGACGACGACCTGCGCTCGCTGCAGGCCGACAGCCTGAGCAGCGGCCTCAGCGCGGCCAACCGCGGCGCCGCGGCGGCGTCGGAGGCGCGCTCGCTGCTCGGCGGCGAGGACGTGGTGGGCGTGTCCGCCGGCTTCAACGCGGTGTGCCACATGATCCGCCGCGCCGCCGACACCCAGGCCACCGTGCTGTTCCAGGGCGAGAGCGGCGTGGGCAAGGAAGTGCTGGCGCGCAGCCTGCACCGCATCGGCCCGCGCGCGGCCGGGCCCTTCGTCGCGATCAACTGCGCGGCCATCCCGGAAGAGCTGGTGGAGGCCGAGCTGTTCGGCGTGGAGAAAGGCGCCTACACCGGCGCGGTGAGCAGCCGGCCCGGCCGCTTCGAGCGGGCCGACGGCGGCACGCTGTTCCTCGACGAGATCGGCATCCTGGCCTGGCCGGCGCAGGGCAAGCTGCTGCGCGCATTGCAGGAGCGTGAGGTCGAGCGCGTGGGCGGCGCGCAGGCGCGCAAGGTCGACGTGCGCGTGGTCGCGGCGAGCAACCTGAACCTGCGCGAGGAGGTCAAGGCCGGCCGCTTCCGCGAGGACCTGTTCTTCCGCCTCAACGTGCTGCCGGTGCGGGTGCCGCCGCTGCGCGAGCGGCGCGAGGACATCCCGGTGTTCATGAACCACTTCCTGCACAAGTTCAACCAGCGCGACGGCCGGCGCGTCAGCGGCTTCACCAGCCGCGCGATCGACGCGATGCTGGCCTACGACTGGCCGGGCAACATCCGCGAGCTCGAGAACCTGGTGGAGCGCGGCGTGGTGCTGGCGCCGGACCAGGGGGCGATCGACACCGTGCACCTGTTCTTCGGCGGCGAGCAGGTCGACGGCGGCCTGCTCGCGCTCAAGCGCGACGGCTCGCTGCACGCCGGCCCCTCGCCGCTCGACACGACCGACCCCGGCGACGGCACGTCCGGCCACCACGGCCCGCAGGAGCTGGGCCAGCGCGTGATGGCGCTGCTGAGCGGCAGCGGCGACGTGTCGAGCGCGCCGCTCGACCAGATCGAGGCCGCGCTGATCCGCAGCGCGATGGCGCGCACCCAGGACAACCAGTCCGCCGCGGCGCGGCTGCTGGGCATCACGCGCGCGCAACTCATCTACCGGCTGCGCGCGCTGGCACCGCTGCCGCAGGCCTGAGCCGCGGCCTCCGAGGCCCGGCGGGCCGCGCGGCGGATACCTACAAGGTATCGCGGCGGCCCAGTATCGGTATTGGACCGGGTGCCAGGGCGCTTCCTACACTTCCTCGCAACCGCTCGACAACAACAAGCTGCCGCGACCGCCGAGAAGTCGCACGAGCCCACCGCACACCGCCACCTCGAGGAGACCCCCCATGGCAATGACCGGAGTGCTGCGTCCCGGCCACGCGCAATTGCGCGTGCTCGACCTGGAAGTCAGCCGCAAGTTCTATCGTGACGTAGTCGGCCTCGTGGAGACCGGCACCGACAAGCAGGGCCGCGTGTACTTCAAGTGCTGGGACGAGCGCGACCACCACAGCGTGGTGCTGCGCCAGGCCGACTCGGCCGGCATCGACTTCGTGGGCTACAAGGTGCTGGACCGCGCCACGCTCGACCAGCTGGAGCGCGACGTGCGCGCCTACGGCCTGGAGACCGAGCGCGTGCCGGCCGGCGACCTGCTGGAGACCGGCGAGCGCGTGCGCTTCCAGCTGCCCACCGGACACCTGTTCGAGCTGTATGCCGACAAGAAGCACGTGGGCAACGGCCTCGGCCAGGTGAACCCCGCCCCCTGGGGCCCGGACGCCGACCGCGGCATGGCGCCCACACGCCTGGACCACTGCCTGCTGTACGGCACCAACATCGCGGCCAACAAGAAGCTGTTCACCGAGGTGCTGGGCTTCTACCTGGTGGAGCGCATCCTCGGCCCCAAGGAAGCGGGCGAGCCCGAGGTGGCGATCTTCCTGGCGTGCTCGCACAAGACGCACGACATCGCCTTCGTGGAATACCCCGAGCCGGGCAAGCTGCACCACCTGTCGTTCCGCATGCCGACCTGGGAACGCGTGCTGCGCGCCGGCGACATCATGGGCATGAACAACGTACCCATCGACATCGGCCCCACCCGCCACGGCACGACGCGCGGCGAGACCATCTACGCCTGGGACCCTTCGGGCAACCGCTTCGAGACCTTCTGCGGCGGCTACGACCCCTATCCGGACAGCGAGCCGATCACCTGGACGCAAGAAGGCTTCGGCCATGGCCTGGACTACCCGCAAGGCAAGCTGCACGAGAGCTTCCTCACCATCGTGACCTGAGGCGAGGCCCCGCGCTTACATCAGGAGGTCTCGGGCGGTGCGGTAATGGACGGCACCGCGGCGACGCTGCGGTGGAGCGTCTTCTGCATCGGCCCGATGGCGCGCACCACGACATCGCTGCTCGGGTAGATGCAGCAGGCCAGCACGCGGTGGCAGGCCTCGTCGTCGGCGTTCACGTGGGTGCGGCTCATCACGCGCTTGCGGTACTGGCCCGACACCACCTCCACCTTGCACACGCCGCAGCCGCCGCCGCGGCAGCCCACCGGGATGCCGCGCTTGCCGAGCCGCGCCAGGCCCACCAGCACGGTCTCGGTGCCGTTGCAGGAGTAGGCCTCGCCGGTGTCGGCGATCGTGACGCGGTGCGATGACGAACAGGGGTCGACGGACACCTCGCGGCTCCTCTCAGGGTTATCACCGTGCGGCGGCCGGCGTGCGCCGATCCGCGGCGACGCGAAGATACTTGAGAGCCGAAGGCAAAGCCAATACCGTTCACGCTCGGCGGCCATACCCGTTCGGCCCCTCTCACCCTCCCCTTGCACCTCATGGACCTGCGACATCTCAAGTACTTCGTGGCGGTGGCCGAGGAGCTGAACATCGGCCGCGCCGCGGCCCGGTTGCACATTTCCCAGCCGCCGCTCACGCGGCAGATCCGCGCGCTGGAAGAAGAGCTGGGCGTGGACCTGTTCGTGCGCACGCCCAAGGGCGTGGAGCTCACGCAGGCCGGCGAGATGTTCCGCACCGAGGCCAACAACATCCGCATGCTCGTCGAAGGCGCCATCGACCGCGTTCAGCGGGCCGGCGAAGGCAAGCTCGGCCGGCTGGACGTGGGCATCTTCGGCTCCGGCATCTACGGCGTGATCCCGGAGCTGCTGGAGGTCTTCCGCACCCGCCTGCCCGGCGTGAGCATCGTGCTGCACACCATGAGCAAGAACGAGCAGATCGAGGCGCTGCGGCAGCGCCGCATCACGATCGGCTTCAACCGCATGATGCCGCCGCTGCCCGACATCGGCCGCGAGCTGGTGACCACCGAGCGGCTGCTGGTGGCGGTGCACGAGAACAACCCGCTGGCCGCGCTGGCGGCGGTGCCGTTCCGCGCGCTGGCCGACCACCCGCTGGTGCTGTTTCCGAACGTGGGGCGGCCGAGCTTCATCGACAAGGTGATCGAGCTGTGCAAGCAGCAGGGCTTCGAGCCCCAGATCGCGCAGGAGGTGGGCGACGCGGTGACCGGCATCGCGCTCGTGGCCAGCGGCTACGGCATCTCACTGATCCCCGAATCCATCACCTCGCTGCAGATGCCGCGCGTGGTGTACCGCCCGCTGGCCGACGCGCCGCAGGCCACCATCGACCTGAGCTGCCTCTACCGCGCCACCGACCCGTCGCCGCTGCTGCGGTCCTTCTTGGGCATCGTGCGGGAGTACCGGGAGAAGTGGGAGGGGGCGGGGAAGAGGGAGCGGAGGGAGTGAGGGTGGGCTGAGGAAGCGTCGGCGACTTACTTTCGTCGATGACTGCAATCGGCCCTCAGCTGACCCCAGCTGACGGGCGGACGAGCATCTGCAGCAGACTGAGAGCAGCCGCCCGGCGCGAGCGTCTTGGATGACCGGTGCCACCGCAAGCTTCAACGACTGGCCGCGTTACAGGAGCCTTCGACGACGTGAGCATTCGACTCGACGGCTCACACTGCCGCATGAGCCAGACTACCTTTCGCGCACCAGGCGCATCGATCTTTCGTACCGTTTCAGCGAGAAGTTTGCAATCGACGCCGCTGGTGCGCGCATGCCGCGTGGGAGGTTCGGGGGGTGACTTGTCTGTGAAGGCATCGCGTCAATGACGCGGCTTTCAGTGGGGGCATGCACGCCATATGCACTGCCACCTGACGACCGGCGCGACAGCGAGCCGTGCGGCAACAGGATGATGCGCTGGAGACCTCCAGCGCGGTTGCTGCGGTCGTGAGCCATGCGCGCAGGTAATGTTGAGGACCAAGCTGGGCCACGGCATCCAGCGCCACGGTTGGAGACGTGTCGCCCCACGGATAGAGCGGTGACTGAACGCGGCCACTCCGGGTAAATGCCCTCTGCGGCCTCGTGCTCGCCGTGCGGAGTTTCATACCCTGGGGGAGCTATGCATTCGGGTGGCGCCACCGTGCTTCGAGTGGCGCTGCCGTGTTTGATAGCATGACCTGAATAAGCGTTCGCCACGCAAGAAGGAAGGGAGAGGACCATGCCAGTCAGCGAGTCGACGTCGATCAAGCGCTTGTCGATTGATCTCTCGAACTACCGAACTACGCGCCAAAAGGACGAACGGCATGCCGTCGAGGCGATCATTGCCATCAATCCAGATTGGTTCTGGGCGCTGACCGAGAGCCTATTGGATGACGGCTATCTTCCGACCGAGAACGTCCTGGTTCAACGCACCGGTAGCGGCTCAAAGGCTTTGCTCACCGTGAAGGAGGGCAACCGCCGCGTTTCCGCGTTGAAGATCATCCACGGATTGATCCCTACCAAGGATCTAAGCGTCCCTGCCAACATCCTCGAGAGGATCGCAACCGTAGCGACGCCGGCCTGGAAGAAGGCAAACCTGAATTTGCCGTGTGTTGTGTACGGTCCAGAAGAAGCGGACATTGCCAACAGAATTCGGAGTCTGACCCACGGCAAGGGCGAGAAGGCCGGACGCGACAAGTGGACGGCCGTTGCAAGAGCACGTCACAACCGAGATGAGAACAAGGCGTCCGAGCCCGCGCTCGACGTCCTAGAGAAGTATCTCAAGCACGGCGCCAACCTAACAACGCGGCAAGCTCAGCTGTGGTCGGGAGATTATCCGCTCAGCGTCCTCGAAGAAGCGCTCAAGCGGATGTCCACGCGGCTTGGGTGCTTGAACAGTACCGACGTCGGTAAGAAGTATCCGAACAAGGTGCAGCATCGCCTCAAGTTCGACGAGGTGATATTTGCGATCGGCCAAAAGAGCGTGACGTTCGATAGCCTGCGCACCACAGATGTGGCCACCGCGTTCGGCATCCCGGATGTGAAGCTCGCGCCGTCCTCCTCCAGTGGGACAACAGCTAGCGCGGGCACCGGGACTGCGGGCGCTCCCGCACCAGCGCCGGCCGCGGCAGCTGCCACGGGAAAGAAAGTTGCAGCAGTTGCCGTGCAGGACCCGCGGCGAGTGGCACGAGCACTTCGAGATTTCACGCCGAAGGGGCAGCGCCGCGAGAAGGTTGTTTCGCTCCTTGTCGAGATTCGTCGCCTGAAGCTGGACAAGAACCCCATCGCCTTCTGCTTCTTGCTGCGGAGCATGTTTGAGATCTCCGCCAAGGCTTACTGCACGGACCACAAGAGCGCGGGCCTTTCCACCACCAAGAACGGCATAGACCGGAAGCTCCTCGACGTACTCCGGGACGTGACGAAGCACTTAACGAACAACAGCGCAGATCAAGCAATGTTGAAAGCGTTGCATGGCTCGCTGACCGAGCTGGCGAAGCCCGAAGGCATTCTCTCTGTCACTTCGATGAATCAGCTCGTCCACAACCCCACGTTCTCGCAGCAGCCGCAGGACATAGCGGTCCTGTTCGGCAATGTGTTCCCCTTGGTTGAAGCGATGAACGCGTGACACTGAAATGAGGTACTCCACACCACTACGGTATCCCGGCGGGAAGCAGCGGCTGACGCCGTTCGTCCTCGAGGTTTTGCGCGCGAATGAATTGCAGGGCTGCGACTACGTCGAGCCGTACGCTGGAGGGGCCGGCGTCGCGATTCAGTTGCTCTTGCAGGGCCACGTCGCCAACATTCATCTCAACGACTCGTCGAAGGCGATCTACTCGTTCTGGCGTTCAATCCTCACGAAGACCGAAGAGTTCTGCCGATTGGTTTCCACGGCGTCTTTGACTGTGGAGGAGTGGAAGCGGCAACGGGAAGTGATCCGGAACCCCGGCAAACATAGTCAGTTGGAGCTCGGGTTCAGCACCTTCTTTCTGAACCGGTGCAATAGATCCGGCGTGTTGAGCGGCGGGCTGATTGGCGGACTCCAGCAGAACGGCGCGTGGAAGATGGACGCCCGTTTCTCGCGGAACGAACTGATCCGCCGTATCGAAGTGATCGCTGCTCGGCGCAGCAGCATTACCGTCCGGAATCTGGATGCAGAACAGTTCATGGCGGACTACATCCCTACGCTGCCCGCCAAGTCGCTCGTGTACTGCGACCCGCCCTACTTCAACAAGGCACAGCGCCTGTACCTCGACTCGTATCAGCCCGAGGACCACGCGCGCATCGCACGTGTCATTCAGACGAGACTGCCGCGAAGTTGGATCGTCTCCTACGACAGTGCGCCTGAGATTCTCGAGTACTACGCCAAGCGCAGATCGTTTCTGTACAACCTCCAGTACAACGCCTCCACGGTCTACAAAGGGCGTGAGGTGTTCGTGTTCTCGGACGATCTTGTGCTGCCGTCGGAGTCGACGCTACCTTGCATCGATGAAGTAGTGCGGTACCTCGATCACGGCAAGTACAAGCCCAACGCCAAATCACGCGAGGCGACCCGCAAGCGGCTGCTCGCGGCCTAGATGGCACCAGCCAACGCGAAGGGTCGCGCTATCCTGCGTCCATGACCGGCACACTCACCTCCGATGTCTCGCGTGCCGCGGTCTCGCTGCGCCGAAGGCTTCGGCAGGATGGCCGCTTGGTGGCAGTCGGCGTGAATAGAACACGCGTGGGCAAATGACCGCAACCGCTGTACTGCCGACGCCCAGGTCCGAGGAGCGAAGGTCCGCAGAGGGTCGATAACCGCCGTATCTAGTTTGAGTGCCAAGAGCGGCGCCTGCTGCAAAGCTGCTGGAGACAACCTGGATGTCGAATTAAGGTGCGCTGGTGCCGTTCGAATCGGGCTGCCGAGTGACGGCGCTTACCTGGAGCGGTCGGAGCAAACTCTTCCGGCAGCATGCCATTCCGGCGATTCGCTTGCGCTTGGCCGTAGAAGCCTCGGCGCCGCGCCGAGGCTTCCGCACTCGGCTCAAGTGCGCGACGAAGGCCCGTAGAACGGCTGCCGCGCCGGCTCGCCGTCCAGGTAGTTGGCGTAGAAGCTCTTCACGTGCGGGAACACCGCCTTCGACAGCTGGCGGCGGCTTTCCTCGTCGGCGCTGCGGGGCCGAGACAGCTGCTCGGCGATCTGGGCCAGCACCTTGTCGCGGTCCACGTACTTGAAGCGGCCCTGCGCATAGATCGGGTCGCCGCCCACGTACACCGTGTCCACGTGGCGCTGGTGGGCGCGCTGCACCAGCGCGTCGAGCAGCGGGATGTCTTCGTCCTGGAACGGGTAGGTGGCGGCCTGGTAGTCGATGGCCACGGCGTCGAACTGCATGCCCGGGTCGAGCCGGCCGATCTGGCCGCGGAAGGCGGTGGTCTTCGCGCCGTGCTCGCTGGCCATCTGCAGCACCTGCGGGCAGCTCGGCACGTCGTATTCGTCCATGCCCGGCACCCGGTGGGCGCGTAGCGCGAGCTTCATCTCCTGCAGCATGTCGCGGTCTTCGTTGATGCCGGCTTCGTCGAGCCCCATGCCGATGGTCACGCCGCGTTTGGCCAGGTCGTTGATCGGCGCCATGCCGCTGCGCAGGCGGAAGTTGCTGCTGCAGTTGTGGCACACGCAGGTCTTGCTGTGGGCCACCAGCTCCACGTCTTCTTCGGTCAGCCACACGGCATGGCCGAGCGTCATCCACGGGCCCAGTGCGCCCAGCTTGTGGAGGTGCTTGACGGCGGTGGTGCCGGTGCGGCGGCGGGCGTACTCCTTCTGGTACACGGTCTCCAGCAGGTGCATGTGCAGCGGCACGTCGTCGGCCTTGGCCTGCTCCACCAGCGTCATCAGGCCGTCGTCGGTGATCCAGTGCAGGTTGGCCGGCGCGAGCTGGATGCGCGTGAGCGCCTGGCCGGCGTTCTCGTCGCGCAGCATCTTGTAGAGCTTCATGTGGTCGGCGAAGCTCAGCGTGGCCTGCTTCAGGTGCTCGGCCAGCGGCACGCCCACGTCGCTGGGCAGGCTGGCGCAGAAGGTGGCGTCGTCTTCATAGACCAGGCGGTTCTGCTCGCGCACGGCGTAGCAGTACGAGGCGCGCATGCCGATGCTCTGGTAGGCCTTGAGCACCGCGCTCGACGCGCCATGCACCTGCTCGAAGCTGCCGCGCATCCAGCCATGGATGTGCTGCACGGTGGTGATGCCCGAGGCGATCATCTCGAAGGCCGAATACAGGGTGTCGAGGTAGATGTCCACGTCGCGTGCCGACATGCGGCTGGCGAACCACAGCTCCAGCGCGTAGTCGGGCGAGCCCAGCTGCAGCGGCGTCATGCCCACGTGGTGGTGGCTGTTCACGAAGCCGGGCAGCAGCACATGGTGCGGATGCTGGGTCACGGCGGCGTCGGGGAAGCGGTTGTGCATTTCCTCGAACGGGCCCACGGCGACCACCTTGCCGTGCTCATGCACGAGCGCGGCGTCGCTGAGGATGTTGGGGGTGTGGCGGTCTTGCACGCCGGTGACGATCCACTTGGCGCGAACCAGGGCTGCGGTCATGAGAGGTCTCCTGAGAATGTGGGGGGCCGCACCGCCGCGCGTGTGCCGGCGGCGGGCGCTTTCTTCAACACGTCGGGGTCAGATCGCGGCTTCCTGCTCTAGGAAGGCGCGGTCCACTTCGTCGGCCAGCAGGTCGGCCAGGCGCTGGTGCAGCTCGATGCACTGCGGGTCGCGCGGAGAGCGCGGCCGCGGCAGGTCGACCGGCACGATCTCCTTGATGCGCCCCGGCCGCGAGGTGAACACCACGATGCGGTCGGCCAGGGCCAGCGCCTCCTCGATCGAGTGGGTGACCAGCAGCACGCTCGCGCCGCTGGCCCGCCACACCTCGAGCAGGTGGCCCTGCATCTTGGCGCGCGTCTGGATGTCGAGCGCGGCGAAGGGCTCGTCCATCATCAGCACCTTGGGCCGCATGGCCAGCGCACGCGCCAGCGCGGCGCGCTGCCGCATGCCGCCCGAGAGCTCGTCGGGCCGCTTGTCGGCGGCGTCGGCCAGGCCCACCTTGAGCAGCAGCTCCTGCGCGATGCGCTTGCGCTTGTCGGGGAACACGCCTTGCAGCTTGAGGCCGAAGGTCACGTTGTCGGCGATCGTGAGCCAGGGGTAGAGCGAGGCCTCCTGGAAGATCATGCCGCGGTCGGTGCCCGGGCCGGTGATGGGCAGGCTGTCGCATTCGAGCTCGCCTTCGGTGGCCGTCTCCAGCCCCGCCACCATGTAGAGCAGGCTGCTCTTGCCGCAGCCCGAGGGGCCGAGCAGCACGACGAACTCGCCGGGCGCCACGTCGAACGACAGGCCGTCGATGGCGGTCAGCGCCTTCGGCGTGTCGGGGTTCCACACCTTGCGCACGTTGCGCAGGCTGATCATGGGTCTTGTCATGGTTGCTTGTCCTGCGTCACTTGCCGATCGCGGCCGACGGGCCCACCCACCACAGCACACGCTGCTGCACCCACAGCAGGCCGCGGTCGAACGCGAAGCCGAGCAGGCCGATCAGCGTCATGGTGAAGAACACCAGGCTCGCGTTGAAGGTGTTGCGCGCCATCATCACGATCTGCCCCAGCCCCGAGCCCACGCCCACGGCTTCGGCGATCAGCACCACCATCCATGCGGCAAAGAGGTTGAGCCGCAGCGTCACGAACAGGCTGGGCAGGATGGTCGGCAGGATCACGTGGCGGAACAGCTGGTGCTTGTTCGCGCCCATGATGTGGGCCACGTGCAGGTAGGGCGCAGGCACCGAGTCGATCTGGGACAGCGTCGACAGCACGATGATGAAGAACACCGAGATGAAGACGAGGAAGATCGCCGGCACGTTGCCGATGCCGAAGATGAAGATCGCCACCGGCAGCCAGGCCACCGGCGAGATCGGCGTGAGCAGCGTGAGCGTGGGCAGCGTGAGCTTGCCGAAGACCGGGAAGTAGCGGATCGCCAGGCCCACCGCCACCGCGCCCACGAAGCCCAGCGCCAGGCCCAGCACCACGCGCATCGAGGTCCAGGCCATCACGGCCAGCACCGAGAGGAAGCCTCCGCCGTCCTCTTCCAGGCTGCGCGCGCCGGCCGGGTCGAAGAACTTGAACTGCTCCGGCAGGTTGGCCAGGAACATGTGCGGCGGCGGCAGCATCAGCGGGTCGGCGAGACCCTGCCACCAGCAGAACTCCCAGATGGCGACGAAGGTGCCCACCGAGGCCAGCCACCACAGCGAGCGCTGCACGAAGGCAAGCACCCTGGCGCGGCTGACGACAGCGGGTGTCGAAGGGGCGGCCGGCTTGGTGCCGGCCAGGGGCAAGGCTGACATGGCGGGGTCCTCGGACTTGGTCACCACCTGCGCTCAGGCCATCGACTTGAGCTTGAGGCCCGCGTAGAGCGCCTTGTTCTCGGCGATCACCTGCTCGAGCAGCGTCCAGTCGATCGCCGCGGGCGGCGCCAGCTTCTTCACGTAGCCCAGCTCCTTCATCGACTGGCCGCGATCGAGGATGAACTGCTTGTTCTTGCGCTGGTCGATCATGATGGGCTGCTTGCTCGCGGCGAGCTTGGCGGCTTCCATCGTGGTCTTGTAGTAGGTGCCCACGGTGTCGCGCAGCGCGGCGTCGGGGTCGGCCTCGGCCTGGCTTTGCGCGAGCATCATGGCCTTGATCACCGCCTTCACGGCCTGCGGGTTCTTCTCGATCAACGGGGTGCGCACGGCCAGCACGCAGTCGGAGTAGTTCTTCCCGTAGACGTCGCTGCCGTCGGAGAGCATCGTCGAACCCTTGAGCGAGGTAAGGCACTGGGTGGCATAGGGCTCGATGTGGCAGATGGCGTCCACGCCGCCGGCGGTGAAGGCCTGCGCCAGCTCGGGCGAGGTGTTGAAGTAGCGCACCTTCACGTCCTTGAACGACATGCCGGCCTTCTTCAGGTAGTCGTAGGGCAGCACTTCCAGCGTGTCGGCCTGGAAGGTGCCGATCGTCTTGCCCTTCAGGTCGGCGGCGCTCTTGATGCCTTCCTTGGCGATCAGGATGCAGCCGTCGACACCCGCGCCGGCCACGATCTTCACCGGCGCACCGGCGTCGTACAGCGTGAGGAAGTTGGAGTAGGGGATCACCGACATGTCCACCTGGCCGGCGCCGAACAGCGTGGCGATGTCGGCGTTGGTGGGCGTGATGACGAAGTCGAGGTTCACGCCGTCGGCCTTGGCCAGTTCGCGCTTCTTGACCAGGAAGAACGCCAGGTTGCACAGGCCCGAGCCGTGCGTGGCCTTGATGGTGGTGGCGGCCTGGGCAGCGCCGGCCATCAGCGAGCTGGCAAACCCCACCGGCAGGGCCAGGCTCACGCCGGCGGCGCTGGCGCCCTTGAGGAAGCCGCGGCGCGAGTTGCCGGTGGTCAGGGCGGGAGTGAGGTGGTTGTGACGCTCAAACATGGTGTTCTCCAAAGAAAGCACCCGTCTCCAGGTGCACGTTGCTGAAAATCAACGGAGGTCTCTCGGTCGAGAGACCCCACGTTCCGTTCGGCACGCCAACCAGGAAGGCCTTCGCCCTGCGCTGCGTTGGACAGTGCAATTTGCGTACCCAAGCACGCTCACCAACTGCGTGCGTGCTCATCTGTCCAGGCGCTCGATCAGCGCCGCCACCTGCAGCACCCGCGCGTCCTCGAAACGCGGGGCGACGATCTGCAGGCCCACCGGCAGGCCGCGCACCCGGCCCGCGGGCACCGAGCAGGCCGGCACGCCGCAGAGGTTGAACAAGGGGGTGAACACGGCGTGCCCGCGCGGCCCGGCGGGTCGCTCGCCGATCACGGCCGGGCCGATCTGCCCGAGCGGCCAGGCGGTCACCGGCGCGGTGGGACACACGAGCACGTCGTACTGCTCGAAGAAGCGCGACAGGCCGGCCACGATGGGCTCGCGCAGGCGCAGCGCCCGTGCCAGCTCGGCGGGGGTGGTGGCGGCGCCCGCGTCCATCTGCGCCGCGAGGTGCGGGTCGATGTCGTGGCGGCGCGTCTGGAGCTGCCGGCCGTGCAACGCGTGCAGGCCGGCGTGTTGCAGCGCATTGAGCGGGTAGTCGCGAACCGCCTCGCCCCAGGACGGATCGGCCTCGGTCACGGCCCATCCGGCGGTGCGCAGTGCGCGCACGCGCTGCACCAGGGCGGCCAGCACGTCGTCGTCGATCGGAAAATCGCAGCCCAGTTGCGGGCTCCAGGCGATGCGCAGCTCGCGCGGAGGCTCGTCGCGCGTGGCGGCCTCGGCCTGCCAGGCCACGCCGAGCGGCGCTGCGCTGGCATCGCCGGCATCGAAGCCCGACAGCTGATCAAGCAGCCAGGCGCAGTCGCCCACGTTGCGCGCCAGCAGGCCGACCACCGAGACCCCGTAGTTCGGCTCGGCGAAGCCCCACGGGTGGGCGATCACTCCCTGGGTCGGCTTGTGCCCCACCAGGCCGCAGTGCGCGGCGGGGCGGCGCACCGAGCCGCCGGCGTCGGTGCCGAGCGCGAGCAGGCCCAGGCCCGCCGCCAGCGCCGCCACCGCGCCGCCCGACGAGCCGCCGGGGGTGAGCGAGCCGTCCAGCGGGTGGCGCGTGGCGCCGTAGACGAGGTTGTCGGTGACGCCCTTGCAGGCGAACTCCGAGCAGTTGCTGATGCCCAGCACCACCGCGCCCAGCGCGCGCAGCCGCGCCACGGCCCAGGCATCGCGCGGCGCGACGAAGTCGGCGAACAGGCGCGAGCCCTGCGTGATGGTGCGGCCCTCGACCCACAGGTTGTCCTTGATGGTGACGGGCACGCCGGCCATCGGCAGCATCGCGCCCGCAGCCAGGCGCTGGTCGACCTGCTGCGCTTCGGCAAGCACGGCGGCGGGGTCGAACTGCACCAGCGCGTTGAGCGCCGGGTTGAGCCGCTGCACCCGCTCGATGAAGTGGCGCGCCGCCTCGGCCGCGCTCAGCTCGCGTGCATGGACGCGGGCGGCGCAGTCGCGGGCGCTCCCCTCGTGCAGGGCCGTCATGGCCGGCCCGCGAACAGCGCCGTGAGCGGCGGCGACACGCCGCGCACCGTGCGCCCGCCGGTGGGCGAGACGCTGCCGCTGCGCGCCCGGGGCAGCTTCAGGGCCGCCTGCGCTTCGGCCAGCACCACCGCGCAGGCCACGCCGTCGAGCAGCGGCACGTCGATGTGGGGCTGCAGCGGGGTGGCCATGGCGGCCATGGCCGCACCGGCCAGCAGCACCGCCTCGGCGCCGTCGCGCTCGACCAGCTGGCGTGCCGCGGCGAGCGTGGCGTCGAGCACCTGCTGCGGGTCGCTGAAGCTCAGTTCCGGCGGCACGGCCAGCGTGGCGATGCCGGCCAGGCGCGAGGCGAGGCCGTGGCCTTCGACCAGCTCGCGGTAGAGCGGCCCCATGCGCTGACCGTAGGTGACGACGCCGATGCGCGTGGCCACGTTGCAGCCCATCAGCAGACCGGCTTCGGTCATGCCGACCACCGGCACCGGCAGCAGTTCGCGGCAGGCCCACAGGCCGGTGTCGAGCGAGACCGCCAGCACCACCGCGTCGCAGTCGCCCGCGTGTTCGGCCACGAGCTGCAGCACGCTGTGCTGGGCCAGCGCGTTCTCGGCCCGCGAGCCGATCACCGCCGGGCCGAACGAGCCCGTCACCGCCTTCAGCTCGGTGCCGGGCCTGGCCACCGCGCGGGCCGCGCGCAGCACCGCGTCGGTCACCGCCTGGGTGGTGTTGGGGTTGACGAGCAGCAGCTTCATGGCAGGCGTGCTTGCAGCGTGTCGGCCGGGACGGGCAGCGCCAGCGAACGCCGGTAGATCGCCTCCACCGCGGCGATCACCGGCGCGGCGTCGGCCTCGGCTTCGGCATAGCGGCCGGCCAGGCCCTCGAACTCGCGGGCGATCTCCTCCAGCAGCGCGGCCTCGTCGATGCGCGTCAGCCGCCCGCCCTGCAGGGCCACCTCGCCATCGACCATGCTGAAGTCGACCCCTGCGCCCCGCTCGGCATAGGCCAGCTGGCGCAGCGGGTCGTTGAGCGGCGTGAAGCTCACGCTGTCGAGCCGGTAGCCCACCAGGTCGGCACGGGCCCCCACCTTCAGGCTGCCCAGCGTGTCGCCGAACCCCAGGGCGCGCCCGCCGGCCAGCGTGCCGGCGTGCCAGGCTTCCCGCGCCGACAGCCAGCGCGCGCCGTCGTGGCCCCGCAGCTTGGACAGGCCGGCGGCCGTGCCCACCACCTGCAGCATGTTGGTGGTGACGGTGGAGCACGAACCGTCGGAGCCCAGGCTCACGTTGACGCCCGCGTCGAGCAGTTCGCGCACCGGCTGCACGCCCGAGCCCAGCAGCAGGTTGCTCCACGGGTTGTGCTGCGCGGTCGCGCCGGCCTCGGCCAGCGCCGCGATCTCGCGCGGGTTGAGCCACACCGCGTGGATCAGGCTGGTCGCGGGCTTGAGAAAGCCGATCTTCGCCAGGTGCTCGACGATCGGCATGCCGTAGAACTGCAAGCCGGTGATCACTTGCAGGCGGGTCTCCTGCACGTGGGTGATGACGGGCAGCGCCAGTTCGTCGGCCAGGCCGCGCACACGGCGCAGGAAGCCGTCGCTGCAGCGCTGCGGCGCCGAGGCGGACACCAGCACCCCCACGCGCCGCTCGTGCGGGTGGCGGCCCGGCGCCAGGCTGCGCACCAGTTCGACGAACTGGTCGGCGCTGGGGCGGGACACCGCACGCAGGCTGGCCGCCAGCGGCGCGGGCAGCAGCTCGTCGACGAACGGGAAGTTGTCGACCATCGGCTTGTCCATCATCGCGAAGCCGAGCAGCGCGCGCACGCCGCTGTCGTCGTAGGCCTGCAGCACCGCGTCGACCAGCTCGCGGTCGATCGCGGCACCGAGCGCCAGGTCGTCGACCAGCGTGGTGCAGCCGGTGCGCAGCGCCTCGATGGCGCCGATCTGCGCGCGCAGGTAGGCCTGCCGCGGCGTCAGCTTGACCGGCATGCGCCCGCGCACCAGGTGCTGCCACAGCTCGAGCGGCAGGTTCTCGGTGCGGCCGCGCTGGAAGTGCTCGTGCGAGTGCTGGTGGCCGTTGACGAGGCCCGGCGCGAGCAGGCGGCGCGGCAGGTCGATCACCTGCTCGGCCTGCTCGATGCTGCCGGCCGGCGCGATGGCCGTGATGCAGCCGTGTTCGACCAGCAGGTCGCGCGGCTGGCCGTCGAAGCTCAGCTCGTCGCCCAGCAAGGCCACCGCGCCGCGCAACAGGGTGCGGCCCGCGGTCATGGAAGGAAGGAGGTTCGGACCATCGTGGCCCGAACCGACTCAAGATCTATGCCAACAAATCAGCGCATGACTGTCGGCATGAAGAGTGCATATTGTCGACAATATGGAATCACTATGCCGACAAATGGTGCGCCGCGACCCAAGCCGGTGCGCCCCGCCCCACCGGCGCTCAGCGCGCCATCAGCGCCGCGGCCAGGTCGACGGCCTCGTCGCGCGGGGCCTTGAGGTCGAGCGAGGCCTCGATGTGGTTCAGGTGCTCCAGCATCAGCTCGGCCGCCCGGTCGGCACGGCGGCGCGCGAGCGCATTGAGCAACAGCTCGTGCTCGTCCTCGCGGCAGGCCGTGGCGTGCGGTGCGTCGTAGAGAAAGATCGCCAGGCAGGTGAGCGTGGCCAGGCCCCGCATGCTGCGCGCCAGCATGCGGTTGCCGGCGTACTCGGCCAGGCGGATATGGAACTCCCCCGACAGCCGCACCATGGTCGGCCGGTCGTGCCGCGCGCGGGCCTTCTCTTCTTCCTCGACCAGGGCGCGCAGCCGCTCCACCGCATCGGCGTCGCGCTGGGCGATGAAGCGGCGCACCAGCGCCGGCTCGATCAGCCGGCGCGCCTCGAACACCTCGCGGGTCTCCTCCGCCGTGGGCGAGGCGATGAAGGCGCCGCGGTTGGGGATGGTGGTGACCACGCCCTCGTCGGCCAGGCGCGCGAGCACGTCGCGCACCTGCGCCCGGCTGGTCTCGAACAGCTCGGCCAGCCGGTCTTCGACCAGCTTGGTCCCCGGCGGCAGGCGGTGCTCCAGCACGGCCTGGAGGATGCGGTCGTAGATGGCGCCGCGCAGCTCGATGCCGGTGGGCGGGGCGACGGTCTTGCGGGCGGTCTTGTTTGCAATCATGGGAACTTTTGTCAACGAAACGATGGAGCAAACGATGAAAAATTGTAGGGGGATCGCATGAAGCGCGTGCTGCTGGGCATGCTGACTCCGTCGTCCAACACCGCCCTGGAACCGCTCACCTCGGCCATGCTTTCCGGCCTGCCCGAGGTCTCGGCGCACTTCGGGCGCTTTCGGGTGACCGAGATTTCGCTGCAACCGCAAGCTTTGGGCCAGTTCGACATGGCGCCGATCCTGGAGGCGGCGCGGCTGCTGGCCGACGCGCACGTGGACGTGATCGCCTGGAACGGCACCTCGTCGGGCTGGCTCGGCTTCGAGGCCGACGTGGCGCTGTGCCAGCTCATCGAGCAGGAGACCGGCGTGCGCTGCTGCACCTCGGTGCTCGCGCTCAACGAGATCATGGAGAAGACGCAGCGCAAGCGCTTCGGCCTGGTCACGCCCTACCTGGACGACGTGCAGGCGGCCATCGTCGCCAACTACGCGCGCAGCGGCTTCGAGTGCGTGGCAGAACGGCACCTGAACCGCAGCGTGAACTTCAGCTTCTCCGAGGTCGAGCCGACGCAGATCGTGCAGATGGCGCACGAGGCGGCCGAAGCCCGCCCTCAATGCCTGACCACCTTCTGCACCAACCTGCGTGCCGCGCAACTGGCCCCCGCGCTCGAGGCCGCGCTGGGCCTCCCGGTGTACGACACCGTGAGCACGGCGGTGTGGAAGTCCCTGCGCCTGTGCGGTGTCGACACGCGGCGCGTCAAGGGCTGGGGCAGCGTGTTCGACGGGGAGATGGCATGAGCACCGACTTCGACCTCATCGTGCGCAATGCGCGCGCGGCCACCGCGGCCGACCTGTTCTCCTGCGACATCGGCATCACGGCCGGGCGCATCACGGCGCTGGGCGAGCGGCTGCAGGCCGGCCCCGGCACGCGCGAGATCGATGCCGCCGGTCGCTTCGTCACGCCGGGCGGTGTCGACTCGCATTGCCACATCGACCAACCCATGCTGCCGCCGATCCGCATGGCCGACGACTTCGAGAGCGGCACCCGCTCGGCCGCCTGCGGCGGCACCACCACCGTGATCCCGTTCGCCGCGCAGCAGCGCGGACAGGGGGTGCAGGCGGCGGTCGACGACTACCACCGCCGGGCCGACGGCAAAGCGAGCGTCGACTACGCCTTCCACCTGATCGTGAGCGACCCCACGCCCGAGGTGCTGAACACCGAGCTGCCGGCGCTGATCGACCGCGGCTACACCTCGTTCAAGCTCTACATGACCTACGAGGACATGAAGCTCGACGACCGGCAGATCCTGGAGTTGCTGGAGGTGGCCCGGCGCCATGGCGCGATGGTGATGATCCACGCCGAGAACACCGATGCCATCACCTACCTCACCGAGCGCCTGCTCGCGGTGGGCAAGAGCGAGCCCCGCTACCACGGGCTGTCGCGGCCCTCACCGGTGGAGCGCGAGGCGACGCACCGCGCCATCACGCTGGCCGAGCTGGTGGACGTGCCGATCCTGCTGGTGCACGTGTCGGGCGCCGAGGCCGTGGAGCAGATCCGCTGGGCGCGTGGCAAGGGGCTCAACGTGCAGGCCGAGACCTGTCCGCAGTACCTCTTTCTCACCCAGGACGACCTGGCCTTGCCGAACTTTCTGGGTGCGCGCTGCGTGTGCAGCCCGCCGCCGCGCGACAAGGCCAACCAGCAGGTGATCTGGGACGGCCTGGTCGATGGCCTGTTCAGCGTGTTCTCGTCGGACCACGCACCGTTCAACTACGACGACGACTCCGGCAAGCGCCTGGGCGGCAGGCCGCCGGCCTTTCCCTACATCCCGAACGGCGTGCCGGGCCTCGAGACACGCATGGCGCTGCTGTTCTCCGAAGGGGTGCTCACCGGCCGCATGCCCATCCAGCAGTTCGTGGCGCTCACCGCCACCAATGCGGCGCGCCTGTACGGCCTGTATCCGCGCAAGGGCACCATCGCCATCGGCAGCGATGCCGACCTGGTGATCTGGAACAGCGGCACGCCCTACACCATCCGCAACGAGGCCCTGCACCATGCCACCGACTACACGCCGTATGAAGGGCGCGAGCTGCAGGCCTGGCCCGCGATGACGCTGCTGCGCGGCGAGGTGGTGTGGGACGGCGAGCGCTTTCTCGGCCGGGTGGGCGGCGGCGAGTTCCTGCGCTGCGAGCGGCCCGAGGCGGCACGCCCACGGCCGCGCGAGCAGAGCTGGCGCCGCTGGATGGAGCTGGAGGACTGACCATGGCGCAACGACTGCAGATCACCGCCGCGGGCCACCGCTTCATCGCCGAGGCCCACCCCGAGGCGCCGCTCACCTTCGCCGCGTTCGCGAAGCTGCTGCCCTACCGCCAGAAGCTGATCCATGTGCGCTGGAGCGGCGAGGCGGTGTGGGTGCCGCTGGGCGACTTTCAGCTCGGCGTGGGCCATGAGAACCACACCTGCCACCCCTCGGTGGGCGATGTGCTGTTCTATCCCGGTGGCTTCAGTGAAACCGAGCTGCTCATCGCCTATGGCGCGTGCAGCTTCGCCAGCAAGATGGGGCCGCTCGCCGGCAACCACTTCCTGCGCATCGTCGAAGGGCAGGAGCAACTGGCGGCGCTGGGGCGCAAGGTGCTGTGGGAAGGCGCGCAGGACGTGCTTTTCGAGTGGGAGGCGCGCACGTCCGCGTAGCCCGCGAACGGGTCGCTTCGGGCCCGGCGCACGGCCCATTCTTCCAGGACAGGAAACACTGACTTGGCCTCGGCGGGCATTCCGCCGTGAGGACGATTCGGCCACAGTGACGGTCATGCGCCGCCCTTGCAGCGCGGCGACCCCACGGAGCCTGTCATGTCCCACGCGTTTGCCGACATCGCCTTCACACCGTCCGTCAGGGCTGCGCAGCAGCGCGACGGCAGCCGGGCGGGCTATGCGCGCAGCTTCGAAGGCGACGCCCCGGCGTTCAACGATCGCCTGGGCGAAGCGGAGCTCGAGTTCATCGCCGCGCAGCGCAGCTTCTACATGGCCACCGTGTCCGAAACCGGTTGGCCCTATGTGCAGCACCGTGGCGGCCCACGAGGCTTCCTGAAGTCACTGGACGACCGGACGCTGGCCTTTGCCGACTACGCCGGCAGCCGGCAGCTCATCAGCGTGGGCAACCTGGCCGTGAACGACCGTGTGGCGCTGATCCTGGTGGACTACGTGCGGCGCGTGCGCCTCAAGCTGCTCGGTCGTCTGGCCGTGAAGGACCTGGCGCCCGACGATGCACTGGCCAAGGCACTGATCGACCCGGCTTATCGCGCGCGGCCGCAACGCGCCATGCTCGTCACCGTCTCGGGCTACGACTGGAACTGCCCGCAGCACATCCCGGTCCGCTTCGATGCAGAAGACGTGCAGCGGGCACTCGACGAACGAGACCAGCGCATCGTCGCGCTGGAAGCCCGACTCGCGGCCTTGGCCGGACCCACCGGCGAGCACGCCACGTGATCGATCGCCCCCCACCCTGGAGAACACCATGTCCATCAAGCTGTATCGGCACCCGCTGTCTGGTCACTCGCACCGCGCCCAACTGGCCTTGTCCTTGATGGGCGTGCCCCATGAACTGATCGACGTCGACCTGATGAAGGGAGCACACAAGGCGCCTGAGTTCGTGAAGCTCAGCCCGTTCGGCCAGGTCCCGGTGCTCGACGACAACGGCAGCATCGTGTTCGACTCGAACGCCATCCTGGTCTATCTGGCGAACAAGTTCGACCCCGACCACCGCTGGCTGCCGCGCGACCCGAAGGGCCAGGCCGATGTGCAGGTGTGGCTGTCGGTGGCGGCCGGTCAGATCGCGTTCGGTCCGGCCGCGGCGCGCCTGATCACCGTGTTCGGTGCCAAGTACAACGCCGAGGACGTGATCGGCCGCGCACACGCCCTGCTCAAGGTCATGGAGGTGCCGTTGGCGGCACGCAGCTTCCTCGTCGGCAACGCCGCCACGCTGGCCGACATCGCGGGCTACAGCTACATCTCTGCGGCACCTGAAGGCAATGTCGACCTGTCGCCCTACCCGAACGTGCGTGCCTGGCTGGCCCGCGTGGAGGCGCTGCCCGGCTTCGTGCCGTTCCGGAAGACCGCCGTCGGCCTGGCCGCCTGATCTGCCGGCACGACGTCCGCCCCAACCGGGAACCGACCATGGACACCTCCAACGCACGTCAGGGCAACCCGTTTCATGCCGGCGAACTGGCTGTGCACGACCGGCTGGGCATCCGTGAGCGCATGGTCGGTGTCGGCCAGCGGGTGATCCGCACCGAGATGCCAGAGCAGCATCGGCGCTTCTTCGAACAGCTGCCCTTCATGCTGGTCGGTTCGATCGATGCAGCCGGCCGTCCCTGGGCCTCCACGCTGGTGGGCCGGCCCGGCTTCGTGCAGGCGCCCAGTGGCAAGCGATTGGACTTTCACGCCCGCCCCATCCCCGGCGATCCGCTCGCCGAGGGGCTGACGCCCGGCGCGCAGCTGGGGTTCCTGGGCATCGAGCTGCACACGCGCCGGCGCAACCGCGTCAACGGCCATGTCGTGGCGGCCGATGCCCAGGGCTTCGCCGTCGAGGTGGATCAATCGGTGGGCAACTGCCCGCAGTACATCCAGGGGCGCGAGTTCCAATGGGCCCGCGAGGCCACCGACCTGCAGCCGCGGGCCATCGAAGCCTTGAACGGGCTGGACGCCGAAGCCCGCGCGTTCATCGGACGATCCGACACCTTGTTCATCGCCACCCAGGCGCCCCCCGCGGCCGGTGACCCCGACGTGACCAGCGGTCGCGGCGCCGATGTCTCGCACCGCGGCGGCCGGGCAGGCTTCGTGAAGATCGAGGACGAGCGGACCTTTCTCGTGCCCGAGTTCACCGGCAACTTCTTCTTCATGACGCTGGGCAATCTGCAGATCAACCCGCGCGCCGGCGTGCTGTTCGTCGACTTCGACACGGGCGACCTGCTCACGCTCACCGGCAGCGCCGAGGTGGTGTGGAGCGGCGACGACCTGACGGCCTTCGACGGCGCCGAGCGCGCCTGGCGCTTTCGTGTCGAGTCGGGTTGGCGGCTGCGCGAGGCCCTGCCGCTGCGCTGGGCGTTTCGCGACTGGTCGCCCCACTCGCTCATCACCGGCACGTGGCGCGAAGCGGAGGCCCGGCGCGAGGCCGAGCGCCTGGCGCAGACCTGGCGGCCCTGGCGCGTGCGCCGTATCGTCGACGAGAGCACCGTCATCCGCTCCTTCCACCTGATGCCGGCGGACGACCATGCGGTGCCGCCCTTCCGGGCCGGCCAGCACCTGCCGATCCGCCTGCAGACCGTCGCCGGCGAGACGCTGCACCGCATCTACACCGTCTCGCAGGCACCCAGCGACGAAGGCCTGCGGCTGAGCGTCAAGCGTGAAGGCGCCGCGTCGCGCCATCTGCACGAGCAGGTGCGCGAGGGCGACGTGATCGAAGCGCTGGGCCCGCGCGGCCAGTTCACCATCGACGCCACGCTGCGCCGTCCCGCGGTGCTCATCGGCGCCGGTGTGGGCATCACGCCGATGGTGGCCTTCGCGCGCCACCTCGTCGCCGAGGGGTTTCGCCACCGGCGCACGCGCCCGCTGCACCTCGTTCAGGTGGCGCACAGCGAAGCGCTTCGAGCCTTCGGCGAAGAGTTGCAGGCCCTGGTGCAGCGCGCCAACGGTGCGATGAAGTTGCGCGTGGTGCTGGGCGATGACGACGGTGCGCCCATCGGCGCCGTGAAGGGGCCGCTGACGATGGATCTCCTGAAGTCGCTATTGCCTTTCGACGACCACGAGTTCTTCCTCTGCGGCCCGGCCGGCTTCATGCAGATGCTCTACGACGGCCTGCGCGATCTGGGCGTGCGCGATACGCGCATCCAGGCCGAGGCCTTCGGTCCGTCATCGCTCAGGAGGCGCCCCGATGTCGCCGCGACGGCGCCGCCGTTGCCGTTGCCGGCGGCCGCTCAGGCCACCGTGTTCTTTGCCAGAACGGGCGAGGCGGCCGAGTGGACTCCGGAGCGCGGCAGCTTGCTCGAGTTCGCCGAGGGCAAAGGCCTGAACCCGCCGTTCTCGTGCCGTGCCGGACACTGCGGCTCCTGTGCCACGCGCATGACCGCCGGTCGCGTCAGCTATGCCGAGCCCACCGCGTGGAGACCGGCCGAAGGCGAGGTTCTCCTGTGCTGCGCGGTACCTGCCGCCGACGGCGGTGAGCGCATCGAGCTGGACCTGTGACCACCGCCCGCGCAGCGCAGGCCGTTGCCGGCTTCAGTTCAACGCCGGATCGCCGCGCAGCCGCTCGACGGCCAGGTCGACGAACGCGCGCACCTTCTGCGTCGCGCGCCGGCCCTCGTGGTGGACGACGTGCACCGGCAGCGAGGCCGGCTCGAACGCCTCGAGCACGACCTGCAGCGCGCCGCTGCGCACGTGCGCGGCGACCTGGTAGCTCAACAGCCGCGTGATGCCCAGACCCGCCAAGGTGGCGGCGATGGCGGAGTCGTTCGTGATCGTGCGCATGCGCGGCTGCACGCGTTGCATGAGGGTCTTGCCAGCGTCGTTGAATCGCCATTCCGACACCGGGTTCACCCCGGCCGCGGACACGATGGTGTGGTCGACCAGGTCTTCTGGCCGCCGAGGCATGCCCTGCGCCTGCAGGTAGGCCGGGGCGGCCACCAGCACGCGGCTCACGCGTCCCACGCGAACCGCCTGCAACGATGAATCGGGAAGCTCACCGATGCGCACCGCGACGTCGATCCCCTCCTCGACGACATTGACGACCCGGTCGAGGAACAGGCACTGAGCCTCCACCTCCGGAAACCGCTGCAGGTAGCTGACGAGGATGGGCGTCACGTAGAGCTGCCCGAACAGCATCGGCGCCGTGAGCGTGAGCGTCCCACGCGGCGTGGCGTGGGTGCCGGTGGCCGTGATCTCGGCCTCGTCGATGTCGGCCAGGATGCGGCGACAGTCTTCCGCAAAGCGCGCCCCGGCGTCCGTCACGCGAACGACGCGCGTGGTCCGCGTCAGCAGCCGCAGGCCCAGCCGCTCCTCGAGCTCGGCGACGGCGCGCGTCACGACCGGTGGCGACAGGTTGAGCTTGCGCGCAGCACTGGCGAAGCCGCCGCTGTCGACGACAGCGACAAAGGTGGTCATGGCCTGCAGGCGATCCATGTCGTTGCGCGTTCGGAAAGTCCGCCGGAGGTGGCTCGGAGATTCTCCACGCAAGCGCCACGATCGAACGTCGGGTTTCGCATCCAGCCCGGACGGCGCGACCCGTCCCCTCACCCCGCCCTCTCGCCCCGCCCTCTCACCGCTCGCGGGGAGAGGGTGATGTTCAAGGGGCGGCCGGCGCCTCAGACGTGGCTTGCCGCCTTCGGGTGCAGCTTCGCGTCGAAGTCGTCCAGGCTGGGGAAGCGCAGCGGCGCCAGCGTGTCCAGGCTGGCCAGGTGGCGCCGGTAGTCGACCAGGATCTGCTCGCGCTCGGCCTGGGTGATGTAGGGCACGTGCCAGCCCACGAAGGGCGGCAGCACGGTGAGGCCGGTGTAGGCCAGCGTGCCGCGCAGCAGGGGCCGCAGCATGTCGTCCAGCGGCCCGTGGATCGCATCGGGGCCGAACATGTGGGGCCGCCCGCCCAGCGTCACGCTGACCATGGCGCGCTTGCCGACGAGTCCGCCGCGGTCGTAGAAGCGCGTGCCGCCGTAGGTGAGCCCGGAGACCAGCACGCGGTCGATCCAGCCCTTCAGCATGGCGGGCGGCGCGAACCAGAAGATCGGAAAATTCAGGATCAGCAGGTCGCACCACAGCAGCTTGGCCACCTCGCCGCGGATGTCCTCGGCCAGCGTGCCGGCCTCGTAGCCGTGGCGCTGCTCGAGCGCATAGACCAGGTAATCGGGGTTCTTCCGTTCGCCGAAATCGGCCGCGCTCGCCACCGGGTCGAAGCCGTCGGCGTACAGGTCGGACACCCGCACCTCGTGGCCCAGCGCGCGGAGCTGCTCGGTGGCGGCCCAGCACAGGGCGCTGCTGAACGACCGCGGCTCCGGGTGGGCGTGAACGATGAAGACGTTCATCGTGCGTGCCGCGCTCAGGCGCCTTGCGCCGCTGTGGCCGCGCGCGCCGCGATCTCCTGCGCGCGCATCACGCTGGCCGGCGCGCCGGCGATGCCCCAGTACTGCGGCGGGATCGGCCAGCAGCCGCCGCGCACCAGGCTGCGGTCCACGCCGAGACTGCTGACGACCAGGTCGGTGAAGCCGGTGATCAGCGCCTGGCATTCTTCCACCGGCCGGCCTTCGAGCACCAGGAAGTGGAAGTACGGCGCCGACGGCCCGCCCTCGCTGACCAGCTTGCCGGCCACCACCGCATGCTGCGGCTTGTGCAGTTGCGCGACGACGCGCACGCGGTCGACGGGGCTCTTCAGCACCTCGGCATAGAGGCGGGCGGAGGCGAGCAGCAGGTCGGAGATCTGCTCGTCGGTGTGGAGGCCTTCTGTGAGGCGGTATTCGAGGATGGGCATGGCGAGGACCGTTCGATGTCAGGCCATGCCCTTGCGGCGGCCGGCATCCATGAAGAGGGTGCTGCCGGCCAGCGCGTCGGCCTCGGGCGCGAGCAGCAGCGCGATGGCCCAGGCCACCTGCTCGGGTGTGGTGAGGGCGCCGAGCGCCGATTCGGCGCGGTACTCGTCCATCGCCGCCTCGAGGGTGATGCCGCCACGCGCGGCGCGGTCGGCGGCGATGCGGCGCAACCGGTCGGTGTCGGCCGGGCCGGGCTGCACCACGTGGGCCGTCACGCCGCGCACGCCGTAGGCCCACGAATACTGGCGCATCAGGTTGGTCAGTGCCGCGTTGCCCACGCCGGCGGTCGCGGCCCAGGGGTTGGGCTCGGAGCCGTAGTGCCCGCCGATGGCGACCAGCCGCGAGCCGCGCACCAGTTGCTCGTCGACCGCCCGCACCAGCCGGATCATGCCGCCGACCTTGATGTTCACCGCGTCGACCACCGCCGCGGTGGGCGCGACCAGCACGCCGCCCGCAGTGGCCACGCCGGGGCCGTGCACGACCATGCGCACCGGTGCGTCGAGGGCCGCCTTGATGGCGTCGATGGACGAGTCGTTGGAGATGTCGGCCACGCAGGGCACGACGCCGGGCGTGGTGTCCACCAGCGAGGCCAGGGCGTCGGCCTTGCGGGCGACGGCCAGCACGGTCAGCCCCTCGGCGGCGAGGCGCCGGCTGATCACGGCGCCCATCGCACCGGTGGCGCCGACGACGACGGCGATTTCCTTGGGTTTCTGGTTCACCTTCGTCTCCTGCTCAAGCGGCCTTGCGGCTCACGTCCTTCAGTAGGCCGCGTTCCTTGGCCATGCTCATCGCGGTGTCCTCGATCATGTCTTCCTGACCACCGATCATCTTGCGGCGACCCAGCTCGACGAGGATCTCGCGCGCCGGCACGCCGAAGCGCGTGGCCGCGCGCTTGGCGTGCAGCAGGAAGGTGGAGTACACGCCCGCGAAGCCGATCGTCAGCGACTCGCGGTCCACGCGCACCAGGTGGTCCATCATCGGGACGATCACGTCCTCGGCCACGTCCATCAGCTTGAACAGGTTCACGCCGGTCTCGATGCCCATGCGGTCGCAGACCGCGAGGAACACCTCCAGCGGCGTGTTGCCCGCCCCGGCGCCCAGCCCGGCCACCGAGCCGTCGATGCGGCTCGCGCCCTCCTCGATGGCGGCGATGGAGTTGGCGATGCCCATGCCCAGGTTGTGGTGGCCGTGGAAGCCGATCTCGGTCTCGGGCTTCAGCACCGCGCGCAGCGCGGCCACGCGGGACCGCACGTCGGCCGGCAGCATGTAGCCGGCCGAGTCGGTCACGTAGATCGTCTGCGCGCCGTAGCTCTCCATCAGCAGGCCCTGCTTCGCCAGGCTCTCGGGATCGTTCAGGTGCGCCATCATCAGGAAGCCCACCGTGTCCATGCCGAGCTTGCGTGCGTAGGCGATGTGCTGCGGCGCGGTGTCGGCCTCGGTGCAATGGGTCGCCACGGTAACGCTGCGCGCGCCGCAGTCGTAGGCCGACTGCAGCTCGCGCATCGTGCCCAGGCCGGGGATCAGCAGCACCGAGACCTTGGCCTGCTTCATCTTCGGCGCCACGGCGCTGAGGTAGGCCTCGTTGCTGGCGAGCGCGAAGCCGTGCTGCAGCGAGTTGCCGCCCAGGCCGGCGCCGTGCGTCACCTGGATCAACGGCACGCCGGCGTCGTCGAGCGCCATCGCCACCTTGACCATCTGCTCCACCGAGATCTGCTCGCGCTTGGCATGCATGCCGTCGCGCAGGCACATGTCGTGCAGCAGGACCTTGCGGCCGCGCAGGTCGGGTTCCATCGAACGTGTGGCGCTCATCAGGCGGCCTCCTTCACGGGGGTGAGTTGCAGCTTGCCGGCGAGGATCTCCTCGGCGAACATCTCCGCGGTGCGGCAGGCCGCTGCGGTCATGATGTCCAGGTTGCCGGCATAGGTGGGCAGGTAGTCGCCGAGGCCGGCCACCTGCATGAACACGCTGACGCGCTTGCCGTCGAACACCGGGCCGTTGACCAGCTTGTAGCCGGGCACGTACTTCTGCACCTCCTCGATCATCGACAGCACCGAGTCGATGATGCGGGCCTGCTGCGGCTCGTCGTCGGTCAGGCAGTTGATGGTGTTGCGCATGATCATCGGCGGCTCGGCCGGGTTGATCACCGCCAGCGCCTTGCCGCGCCGGGCGCCGCCCACGCGCACCAGCGCGTCGGAGGTGGTGTAGGTGAACTCGTCGAGGTTGGCACGCGTGCCCGGGCCGATGGACTTGGAGGCGAGGCTGGCCACGATCTCGGCGTAGTCGACAGGCTGCACGCGCGAGACGGCATACACGATGGGGATGGTGGCCTGGCCGGCGCAGGAGATCATGTTGACGTTCATCTCCAGCTTCTCGGCATGCGCGCGCAGGTTGACCGGCGGCACGCACAGCGGGCCCACCGCCGCGGGCGTGAGATCGACCATCAGGACGCCCAGCGCGTTGAGCTTGCGCGAGTTCTCGGGGTGCACGTAGGCGCTGGTGGCGTCGAAGGCGATCTGGATGCCGTCGGCCCGCACGTGCGGCAGCAGGCCGTCCACCCCCTCGGCGGTGGTCTTCAGGCCCATGTCACGGGCGCGCTGCAGGCCCTCGGAAGCGGCGTCGATGCCGACCATCCACACCGGCTCCAGCACCGCGCTGCGCTTCAACTTGTAGATCAGGTCGGTGCCGATGTTGCCGGAGCCGATCAGGGCACAGCGGATCTTCTGGGTCGTCATCACAGCTCCTTCGCGTTCGCCGCGGCTGCCTGCCGCATCGCCGCGGTCTGGCCGGCGACCGAGAAGTGCTCGACGCCGAGTTCGTTGATCATGATGCGCACCTGGTCGGGCCGCACGTCGAGCGTGCGGACCACCGCCTCGGTGATGGCCGCGACCACGTTGCGCTTCTGCTCGACCGTGCGGCCCTCGAGCAGGTTCATCTGGATGATGGGCATGACAGGATTCCTTCGCCGTTGTTTCTTCAGATGAAGCGGACCGACACGCTGCCGAGGTCCTGGTAGCGCGCGACCACATGGTCGCCCGCCGTCACCGCCACGGCCTCGGTGATGCCGCCGCTCATCACGAAGCTGCCGGCCGGCAGCTGTTCGTCGAGTTCCGCCAGCACGCGCACCAGCATCGCCACCGCCTCGGCGGGATGCCCCAGCACTGCGGCCGTGGCGCCCATGCCGATCGAGACGCCGTTCTTCTCGAACACCACGCCGAGCGTGCGCAGGTCGATGTCGGCCACGTCGCGGGCCCGGCTGCCGACGACGAAGCGCGCCGACGAACCGTTGTCGGCCACCACGCTCGGCAGGTCGAACTTGAAGCCGGCGAAGCGCGAGTCGATCACCTCGATGGCCGGCAGCACGAAATCGGTGGCGGCCAGCACCTCGTCGCGCGTGCAGCCGGGTCCGTGCAGGTCCTTCCTGGTCACGAAGGCCACCTCGCACTCGACGCGCGGGTGCACCAGGTCGTCGGTGCGCACCTGGGCGTTGTCGGTGCGGGCCATGTTCGACATCAGGAAACCGATCGACGGCACGTCCACGCCCATCTGCAGCATCTTGGCCCTCGACGTGAGCCCGGCCTTCCAGCCGACCAGCCGGTGGCCCTGCCGGATGCGGCGGCGGCGCAGCTCGGACTGCACCGCGTAGCCGTCGGCCAGGCCCATCTGCGGGAAATCGTCGGTCAGCTTGGGAATCGCGCGGGCGTTGTCCTGCGCCGCCTCCACGCGATCGGCCAGGCGCTCGATGTCCGAACGGCTCAGCGTGAGGTTCACAGGGCACTCCTTCCATGGAAACGTGCGCGGCAGGTGCCCAGGCCGCCGATGGTGCACACCAGCTCGTCGCCGTCGGTCACCGGCACCAGCGCCGATTGCGAGCCCGACAGGATCACCTCGCCGGCCCGGAACGGCAGCCCCAGGGCGCCCAGCGTGTTGGCCAGCCAGGCCACCGCGTGCACCGGCGAGCCCTGCACCGCGGCGCCGACGCCGGTGGAGTGCAGCTCGCCGTTCTTCTCGAGCACCATGCCGGCCATCGCGACGTCGAGCTTGCGCGGGTGGGCCTTGGCATCACCGATGAGGTAGACGCCGCAGGAGGCGTTGTCGGCCACCGTGTCCTGGATCTTGATCTTCCAGTCGCGGATGCGCGAATCGACGATCTCGAAGCAGGGGCTGACGTAGGCGGTGGCGCGGATCACGTCGATCGCGGTGACGCCCGGGCCGATCAGGTCGCGCTCCAGCACGAAGGCCAGCTCGGCCTCGGCCTTGGGCTGGATCAGCGCACCGAGGTCCACGCCCTCGGCCTCGCTGCGCGCCATGCCCGAGGTGAGCTGGCCGAAGTCGGGCTCGTAGACGCCCAGGAAGTCCTGCACCGGCTTGCTGGTGACGCCGATCTTCTTGCCGACCACGCGCTCGCCGGCCGCGACGCGGCGCGCCACCATGTGCAGCTGGATGCGGTAGGCGTCCTCGACGCGGATCTGCGGCTCGCGTTCCAGCAGCGGCGCCACGACGCGGCGCGCGAGCAGCGCCTCGTACAGCTCGTCGCCGTAGCGTTCGATCGTTTCGTTGTTCATCATGATGGTGTCGCGGCCGCCTCAGAGCTTGATGCAGACGTTGCGCAGGTCGGTGTAGAACTCCAGCGAGTGCACGCCCCCCTCGCGGCCGATGCCCGACTGTTTGGAGCCGCCGAACGGCGTGCGCAGGTCGCGCAGGAACCAGCTGTTGACCCAGGTGATGCCCACCTCGATGGCGGCCGCCATGCGGTGGGCGCGGGCCAGGTCGCGCGTCCACAGCGTGGTCGACAGGCCGTAGCGGTTGGCATTGGCCAGCACCACCACCTCGTCCTCGCTGTCGAACGGCCGGACGTGGCAGCAGGGGCCGAAGATCTCCTCGCGCACCACGCTGGCGGTCTCGGGCAGGCCGGTCCAGAGGGTGGGCTGGACCCAGGCGCCGTCGGCCAGTTCGGCCGGCATCGGCGGCACACCGCCGCCCGTCACCAGCGTGGCGCCTTCGGCGACGGCGCGCTCGTAGTACGACAGCACCTTGCGGCGGTGCTCCTGGCTGATCAGCGGCCCGTAGTTCGCCCCCGGGTCGCTGGGGCGGCCGTACTTCACCGCCTCGCAGCGCAGCTTGAGCGCCTGCACGAAACGATCGAACAGCGGACGCTCGACGTAGACGCGCTCGGTGCCCAGGCAGACCTGGCCGGTGTTCATGAAGGCCGAGCGGAAGATGCCGTCGACCGCGGCGTCGAAGTCGGCATCGGCGAACACGATGCCGGCGTTCTTGCCGCCGAGCTCGAAGGACACGTCGCGGATGCCGTCGGCGGCGGCCTTCATGATGGCCGTGCCGGTGCGCGTCTCGCCGGTGAAGGTGATGGCGTCCACACCGTCGTGGCGGGTCAGGAACTCGCCCGCGGCGCCGGGGCCGAAGCCGTGCACGACGTTGTAGACGCCCGGCGGCACGCCGACCGTGTTCATCACCTCGCCGAGCAGCGTGGCGGACAGCGGCGTCTCTTCCGAGGGCTTGACGACGACCGTGTTGCCGCAGGCCAGCGCCGGGCCGACCTTCCAGGTCATCAGCAGGAAGGGTGCGTTCCACGGGCAGACCACCGCGATCACGCCCTTGGGCTTGCGGATCGCGTAGTTCAGCGCGCCGCGGCCGTCGGGCGTTTCCATCTGGAAGGATTCGGCCGGCACGTTCTTCACCACGTCGGCGAAGATCTTGAAGTTGGCCGCGCCGCGCGGCACGAAGGCGTGCGCGATCACATGGTGCGGCTGTCCGGTGTCGGCCTCCTCGGCCTCGACGAAGTCGTCGAAGCGGCGCGTGATCTCGTCGGCCACGGCGTGCAGCATGGCCACGCGCTTGTCGGTGCCGAGGCGCGCCCAGTCGCCCTGCAATGCGCGCCGCGCCGCCGTGACCGCGGCGTCCACCTCCGCCTCACCGGCTTCGGCGACGCTGGCGATCACCCGGTTGTCGACCGGCGAGCGCTTGTCGAAGGACTGACCCTGGGTCGACGAGGTGAACTCGCCGTTGATGAAATGCTGCAGCGTGCGCACGGCGTTCCTCGATGTCGTTGAAGCCAGTTTAGGAATCGGCGCGTCGAGGCGTCCAATACCTTTGCGCCGCGTGACTCATACCGCACCGGTATTGGGTATTCGACGCGCGGGCCGGCCAGGCGGCATTCAAGGCGGGCTACATTCGGCCGATGTTGCCGGTGAGACCGTTCTGGTTACGGTGATTTGTTACTTGTTCCCGCCACGCCCATGCCTCGCCGCCGCCATGCCCTGATCGCCGCCAACGCCCCGGCCGCGGATCGACGAGACCCGCGAGCAGCGGCCGAGGCGGGCGATGCGTCGGGCAACCTGCTGCCGACGGCGTCGATCGTCGGGCAGGCGATGGGCGAGGCCCGCCGTGCGCTGGGGCTGGTGCTGGTGGGTGCGGCGATCCTGCTCGCCATGCTGATCGGCGAGCGCTGGATGTCCAGCACGGCCGAGCAGGCCGCCGCCCGCCGCCACGCCGAGGCGCTGCGCGTGGCCGGAGCCATGCGCCTGGTGGACCTGGAGCGGACGACGGCCGCGCAGATGGCCGTGATCACCGGCCAGCAGCGGTGGGTGGAGCGCTTCGACAACCAGCGGCTCGAGTTCGAGCGACTGCAGGCCGAGGCCCGGGGCCTGGCCCCGGCCCACGCCATCGAGCGCTTCGACACCGAGACCCGCAGCGCGACGGCCGAACTGGAAGACATGCGCGAATCGGCCTTCGAGGCGGTGACCGTGGGCGCGGCCGACATCGCGCGCAAGATCTTCGAGGGCGATCGCTATCGCGAACAATCCGGCCTGCTGCAGCAGGCCATCGCCGACTTCAGCGAAGCCACGGTGGCCGCCGCCGGGGACGAGATCAACGCGCTGCGGCGCCGCAATGCGCTCTTCGGCGCGGGCCTGCTGGTGTGCGGCGGACTGCTCGGGGCCTTTCTCTGGCGCCGGCTGGCCGGCTCGCGCACGCGATTCCTGCATGCCGAGCAGCGCGTGAAGCACCTGGCGGCGAGCGACCTGCTCACCGGCCTGCCCAACCGCGCAGCACTGCACGACGAGATGGCCGCGGCCATGGCCCGGGCCGAGCGCTCCGGCATGAACCTCGCCGTGCTGATGATCGACCTGGACCGCTTCAAGCCGATCAACGACCGCCACGGCCACCTGATCGGCGACCGCGTGCTGAAGGAAGTGGCGCGGCGCCTGAGCCAGATCCTGCGCGGCGGCGAGACCTGCGCGCGCTACGGCGGCGACGAGTTCGTCGTGCTCGTCGACGACGACGTGCAGCCGTCGGCGGCCCATCATCTGGCCGAACGCGTGGTGCGCGCGATGAGCGAGCCGATCCAGATCGGACCGCTCAGCGTGGCCATCGGCGCGACGGTCGGCATCGCCCGCTTCCCGGAAGACGGCCGCGATGCCGACGAGCTGCTGCGCAAGGCCGACTCGGCGCTCTACCGCGCCAAGGCCGAGAGCCGCGGCGGCCTGAGCTTCTACAACGTCGGCCTCGACGAGCTGGTGGCCGAACGTGCCGCGCTGGAACAGGCCATGCGGGACGGCCTCCACCGCGGCGAGTTCGTGGCGTACTTCCAGCCCATCGTCGAGCTGACCAGCCGCCGCGTGCAGTCGGTGGAGCTGCTGGCGCGGTGGCAGCACCCGCAACGCGGGCTGCTGCCGCCGGCGCAGTTCATCGCGCTGGCCGAGGACGCGGGCCTGATCGGCGCGTTGACGCTGGCGGTGCTGCGCAGCGCCTTCGCCGAGCTGCCGGCGCTACCAGCGCACTGGCGCGTGTCGGTGAACGTGGCGCCGCAGCAGATCCAGGACGAGACCCTGGTGCCGCAATTGCTGGCCCTGCTGGCCGAGCACGGCGTGCCGCCGGCACGGCTGGACGTGGAGTTGACCGAGACCGCACTGGTGCGCGACACCTCCGCGGCACGCCGCGTGATGCGCGACCTGAAGCAGGCGGGCTTCACCGTCACGCTCGACGATTTCGGCACCGGCCACTCCAGCCTCGCCTACCTGGCGGAACTGGACTTCGACAAGATCAAGATCGACCGCTCGTTCGTGCACACGCTGCGCGAGCGGCCGCAGAGCGCCAAGGTGGTGGACGCCATCATCGGCCTGTCGCGCAGCCTGGGCGTGCCCACCGTTGCCGAGGGCATCGAGACCGAAGCCGACGCCACGCGCCTGCTGCGCATGGGCTGCATCCTGGGCCAGGGCTACCTGTTCGGGCGGCCGGTGCCGGCCGGCGAGCTGCAGGGGCTGGAAGAGGGGCTGCGGGCGACGGCGGCGTGAGCGATATCCGCGGGGCCTTCGTCCCGGCCCGGAACGCCACCGAACTCCACCGGTTCCAAGAACAACCGGCTGGGGGACTCGTAGAACGCCGTCGGCCACCAAGCGTGCTGAGCACGCTCGCCGAGGAAGCCCGCAATCAGGCCTCTGGGGCACCCTCTCTGAACCGCCTGGCCTCGGCGCACATCCCGGTGGCGATGGCCTCCCAGGTGCGGCCCGGGAAGCCCTTCGGCAGCCTCTTCTCCACCGCCGCCAACGCGGGCTCGACGCGTTCGACCAGCGACTGAATGGCTTCCCAGACGGCTGGCCCGCCGTGCTTCATCGCCAGCTGGTGCCAGTGGCGTGGCTGGATCGTCTCGAGCTTGTAGTGCGCGTTCTTGGCGCGCATTGCCATCGCGAGACCAGCCTGTCTTCGGTTGAACCGGTTGGGGCTCGTGCCGAAGTACGGCCACATCGACAGGATGTCGTACAGCGGCGTCATCACGTAGCTGTCGCCGGGCTGCAGGAAGATAGAGTAGTTCTTGGCATGGCCATCGGTCGCGGCCATCAGCCAGAAGGCCAGCTGGGTCAGCTGGAACGCCAGCCGGTCCTGTTGCGGGTCGGCGCTGCCGGCCAGCAGCTGCAGGCACTTCGCCATCCCCGGTCCGCCGTCGGCCTCGTACTTGAGCCGGGGCGGCACACCGAGCGCCTGGCAGAAGTCCTCCTGCGGCAGCCTGGCGATCCAGGTGCCACCGTCCATCCACGCGCGATCGAAGCGCTCGACGACGAGCACGTCCTCGTCGCCGAACCTGGCCATCTTTGTCGGCGCCACCGGCAGCCCGAGCTCTGCGACGATCTGCGCACAGACCCATTCGTTCTGCACTGAGTCGGACAGGTCGACGCGACGTGACCCGCCCACCAGGCCGAGCGGCAGCTTGAAGATGTGCGTGGTCGGCGTGGCGCCATGCGGCCGGCACCAGCGGCCCTTGTAGCGCGTGAACGCCGTCTTCTCCTGCGCGCCAGCGATCGAGATGCGGAACAGGTCGTCGTCCTGCAGCGGCGCGCCGGGCCCGGCGTGGCCAGGAACGGCGCGCAGTATCTCTGCGATCTGCCGTTCGCTCAGCGGCGCGCAGTCAACGCGGCTCCATCCGATCGGTTCGGTGTCTTGCGGCAGTAGCTGCACGGCACCGACACAGTCGCGCCCGATCGCCTCCAACAGCGAGAAGGCGTCGGTGCCCTGGGTGCCGAAGCGGCGGCTCAGGCGTTCGCGGATGCGGTCGTTGTCGGGCAGCAGGTTGTCGAAGTAATGCGCGACGACGTCGCCGCGCACCTCGCACGACGCGGTGACCGGCAGTGACAGCGACAGCGAGCGCACCTTCGGTGAGGCGATCCAGCTGGCGGCGTAGGTGAAGGCGTGCGTGGCACGATCGACGGTCCAGGTGCCGACGAGCTCACCGTTCATCCAGGCGTTCAGTGCCGTGGTCACCAGGTCCCCTTCTTGGCGGGGATGACGACGGCGACTCGCGCGGGTTCAGACCTGGCCGGCTTAGCGGCCGTGCGCCCCTTCGCGGGCGTCTTGGCGGTCGGCTTCGCGCCGCGCGGCTTCGGCGCATCGGCACCCGCCGCTGGCTGCGTGGCTTCGGCCGCATGCAGGTGGAGCGTGCCCCCCAGTGCGGCCAGCACCCGGGTCAGCTGATCCAGACTCACGGCGCCGGGGTTCGCCTCGATTTCCGCGATGCGCGCCTGCTTGACGCCGACCAGCGCCCCCAGCTGGGCCTGCGTCAGGCCATGGCGCTTGCGCAAAGCCCGGAGATGGGGCCTCAGCTGGTCCGGTAGGCGCAGCGGGTAGTTCATGGATCGAGTCCAGTCAAGCCACTTTAATGGATTTAGCCAGTTTATGCAAATTACTGGCTAAATCACATTAAGTGCAATTATCGTCTTAGCCAAGTAACGTGCAGTGGCGGCATCCAACCACCGCGCCGGCACGTCGAGCGAGGTCAGCCGCGCAGCGGACGATGTCGGGGCCGAGAGGCCAACTTATTGATATGTTTGGTAGGCCGTGTTGGACTTGAACCAACGACCAAAGGATTATGAGTCCTCTGCTCTAACCAACTGAGCTAACGGCCCCTCGCTCGGGACCACGACACTCCACGAAGTGCTTGCTTCGCGGAAGGCAATCGACCCGGCACCAGCGCGGATTGTAGGCATCGCTACCATGGCCCAGGCCCTGCGATCCGGAGGCACGCCATGACGACACCCACGACGACGACCCCAGCGCGCATCGAACGCGACAGCTTCGGCGACATCGCCGTGCCCGGCGACCGGCTGTGGGGTGCGCAGACGCAGCGCTCGCTGCATCACTTCGACATCTCCACCGAGCGCATGCCACCGGAGCTGCTGCTGGCGCTGGCGCTGGTGAAGCGCTGTGCCGCGCAGGTGAATCGCGACCTGGGCGTGCTCGACGCGCGCAAGGCCGAGGCCATCGCGGCAGCGGCCGACGAGGTGATCGCCGGGCGGCATGCCGACGAGTTTCCGCTGTCGCTGTGGCAGACCGGCTCGGGCACGCAGAGCAACATGAACATGAACGAGGTGCTGGCGAACCGCGCCTCGCAGCTGTTGGGCGGGCCGGTCGGCGAGCAGCGGCTGGTGCATCCGAACGACGAGGTGAACCGCGGGCAGTCGTCGAACGACGTGTTCCCCACCGCGATGAACGTGGCCGCGGTGCGCGCGATCGAGGACGCACTGCTGCCGGCGCTGGCGACGCTGCACGACACGCTGGCCGGCAAGGCACGCGCCTACGCCGACCTGGTGAAGATCGGCCGCACCCACCTGCAGGACGCCACGCCGCTGAGCCTGGGGCAGGAGATGTCGGGCTGGGTGGCGCAGCTGGCGCACGGCATCGGCCACCTGCGCGCCGCGCTGCCGCACCTGCGCGAGCTGGCGCTCGGCGGCACCGCGGTGGGCACCGGGCTCAATGCGCACCCGGAGTTCGGCACGCGGGTGGCGCAGGCGCTGTCGCAGGCCGCGGGGACCGACTTCGTGTCGGCGCCCAACAAGTTCGAGGCGCTGGCGGCGCACGATGCGCTGGTGCACGCGCACGGCGCGCTGAAGACGCTGGCGGCTTCGCTGATGAAGATCGCCAACGACGTGCGCTGGCTGGCGTCGGGCCCGCGCTCGGGGCTGGGCGAGCTCCGCATCCCGGAGAACGAGCCGGGCAGCTCCATCATGCCCGGCAAGGTGAACCCGACGCAGTGCGAGGCGCTGACGATGGCGTGCTGCCAGGTGATGGGCAACGACGTCGCGGTGAACATCGCCGGCGCCTCGGGCAACTTCGAGCTCAACGTCTACAAGCCGGTGATCATCCACAACGTGCTGCAGAGCCTCCGGCTGCTGGCCGACGGCGCGCGCAGCTTCGAGGCGCATTGCGCGCGCGGCATCGAGCCGGACCGTGGCCGCATCGGCGAGCTGCTGCAACGCTCGCTGATGCTGGTGACGGCGCTGAACCCGCACATCGGCTACGACAAGGCCGCGCAGATCGCCAAGAAGGCGCATGCCGAGGGCCTGACGCTGCGCGAGGCGGCCGTCGCCTCGGGGCACCTGACGGGCGAGCAGTTCGATACGTGGGTGCGGCCGGAACAGATGATCGGGCCGGGCTGAGCCCTCAGACGGAGACCGGACCCTCACCCCGGCCCTCTCCCGCAGAGCGGGAGAGGGAGAGGGAGCCCGGAGCTACTTCTGGCTCAACGCCTGGGTCACCAGCCGCGAGGTGATGTCGACGATCTGGATCATGCGGTCGTAGGCCATGCGCGTGGGGCCGATGACGCCCAGCGTGCCGACGATCTTGCCGTCCACCTCGTACGGCGCCGACACCACCGACAGCTCCTCGAACGGCACGATCTGGCTCTCGCCGCCGATGTAGATGCGCACGCCCTCGGCGCGGCTGCTCACGTCGAGCAGGCGCATCAGCTGGGTCTTCTGCTCGAACAGGTCGAACAGCTTGCGCAGCGAGCCCATGTCGCTGGAGAAATCCTGCATCGTCAGCAGGTTGCGCTCGCCCGACACCACCACCTGCTCGCTCTCGCCGCCGGCGGCTTCGCTGCCGAACTGCACCGCCGCCTGCATCAGCAGCGAGATCTCGCCGCGCAGCGCGTCGATCTCGGTCTTGAGCCGCTCGCGCACCGCCTCGATGCTGAGGCCGCTGTAGTGCGCGTTGATGAAGTTGCTGGCCTCCACCAGCTCGGACGGGCTGTGGTCGCGCGCGGTGAAGATCACGCGGTTCTGCACGTCGCCGTCGGGCGAGACCAGGATCACCAGCACGCGCCGCTCGCCCAGTCGCATGAACTCGATGTGGTGGAACACGCCGGCCTTGCGCGGTGCGGTGACCACGCCGACGAACTGCGACAGGTTGGACAGCACCTGCGCGGCATGCGCGATCACGCGCTGCGGCTGGTCGGGCTGCAGCTGCTCGTGCGCGGCGGCCAGGCCCGGCTCGCTGCGCGTCATGTCGAGCGGGCGCGCGGTGAGCATGGTGTCGACGAACAACCGGTAGCCGCGCGCCGTGGGGATGCGCCCGGCACTGGTGTGCGGGCTGGCGATCAGGCCCAGCTCTTCCAGGTCGGCCATCACGTTGCGGATGGTGGCCGGGCTCAGTTCCAGACCGGAGGCGCGCGAGAGCGTGCGCGACCCCACCGGCTGCCCATCGGCGATATAGCGCTCGACCAGCGTCTTCAACAGGGTCTTGGCACGTTCGTCGAGCATGGTGGAAATCATTGTAGGGCGCGGTTTTGCGGGCATGTCGAGACGCGCGCGCCGCGTCGAATGGCTGTGGTGTAATTTCTCTCACCATGGCGAGCCGTTTCCGTCACGCTGCCCTCGTCGGCAAATACCAGGCGCCGGGCAGTCGCCAGGTGCTCGCGAGCGTGGCCGAGTTCCTCACGAACCAGGGGCTCGAGGTCTCGCTCGACACCACCACCGCCATGGCCGTCGGCCTGCCCGACTACGGCGCGCTCGATGCCGCCCAGATCGGCAAGCACTGCGACCTGGCGGTCGTGGTCGGCGGCGACGGCACCATGCTCGGCACCGCACGGCAGCTGGCGCGCTACGGCGTCCCGATGATCGGCATCAACCAGGGCCGGCTCGGCTTCATGACCGACATCCCGATGGCCGAGTTCCGCGAGACCATCGCGCCGATGATCGCCGGCGACTACGAGGAAGAACACCGCACCATGCTGGAGGGCTGCGTCAAGCGGCCGTCGGGCGACGAGTTCGACGTGATCTACGAGACCTTCGCCGTCAACGACGTGGTGGTGAGCCGCGGCGCCAGCGCCGGCATGGTGGAGCTGCGGGTCGACGTGCAGGACCAGTTCGTCGCCAACTTCCGCGCCGACGGGCTGATCATCTCGTCACCCACCGGCTCGACCGCCTACGCGCTGTCGGCCGGCGGGCCGATCCTGCACCCGGGCATCTCGGGCTGGCTGATGGTGCCGATCGCGCCGCACGCGCTGTCCAACCGCCCCATCGTGCTGCCCGACGACAGCGAGGTGCGCATCGAGATCGTGGCCGGCCGCGACGCCAGCGTGAACTTCGATCACCAGAGCCTGGCCAGCCTGCTGCACGGCGACCGCATCTGCGTGCGCCGCAGCGAGCACCGCGTGCGCGTGCTGCACCCGCGCGGCTGGAACTTCTACGCCACGCTGCGCCGCAAGCTGCACTGGAACGAAGGTGTGCTGCCCGACGGCGCGCACTCCTGAGCCGTGGGCGGCGCGCTGAGGAAGACCCCATGCTGAAGCGCATCGCCTTGCGCGACTTCGTCATCGTGCCCGCGCTCGAGCTCGACCTGCACGCCGGGTTCACCGCGCTCACCGGCGAGACCGGCGCCGGCAAGTCCATCCTGGTCGATGCGCTGCAGCTCGCGCTCGGCCACCGCGGCGACGCCGGCGTGGTGCGCGAGGGCGCGCCGCGCGCCGAGATCAGCGCCGAGTTCGACACGCCGGCCGCGCTGCGGCCCTGGCTGGCCGATGCCGGCTTCGCCAACGACGAGGACGGCGGTGACGACAGCCTGCTGCTGCGCCGCACGCTCGACGCCCAGGGCAAGAGCCGCGCGTGGATCAACGGCAGCCCGGCCACCATCGGCCAGCTGCGCGAGGCGGGCGAGCACCTGGTCGACATCCACGGCCAGCACGCCTGGCAGAGCCTGACGCGGCCCGACGCGGTGCGCGGCCTGCTCGACGGCTATGCCGGCATCGACACCGCGCCGCTGGCCGCCGCCTGGAGCGCGTGGCGCAGCGCGAGCGAACAGCTGGCCGACGCGCGCAGCCGCCAGGCCGACCTGGAACGCGAGCGCGAGCGGCTGCAATGGCAGATCGCCGAACTCGACAAGCTCGCGCCGGGCGCCGACGAATGGCCGGAGCTCAACGCCGAGCACCACCGCCTGAGCCACGCACAGGCCATCATCGACGCGGTGCAGGCGGCGCTGGCCGCAATCAGCGAGGACGACGACTCGGCCGACGCGCGCAGCGCCCAGGCGATCGGTGCGCTCGAAGGTGTGCTCGACCACGACCCGGCGCTGCGCGATCCCTTCGAAGTGCTGAAGAGCGCTCAGGCCCAGTTGCAGGACGCCGCCCACACGCTGCACGCCACGCTGCGCCACGGCGAGCTGGACCCGGAGCGCCTGCAGGCGCTCGACGAGCGGCTGGCGGCGTGGATGGGCCTCGCGCGGCGCTTCCGCCGCCCGGCCGAGGAGTTGCCGGCGCTGCGGGCGGCCTGGCGCGACGAGCTCACCCGGCTCGACGCCGCGACCGACCTCGACGCGCTGGAATCCCGGGTGAAGACCACGCGTCAGACCTACGACACCGCGGCGCAGGCCGTCAGCACGCAACGCAAGACCGCCGCGCCGCGGCTCGCCGCGTCGGTGACGACGGCGATGCAGCAGCTCGGCATGGCGGGCGGGCGCTTCGAGGTGGCGCTGGAGCCGTTGGCCGAGCCGCAGCGCCACGGCCGCGAGGCGGCCGAGTTTCGCGTGGCCGGGCACGCCGGCAGCACGCCGCGCGCGCTGGCCAAGGTGGCCTCGGGCGGCGAGCTGTCGCGCATCGCGCTGGCGATCGCCGTCACCACCAGCGAGCTCGGCGAGACCGGCACGCTGATCTTCGACGAGATCGACGCCGGCGTCGGCGGCAGCGTGGCCGACGCCGTGGGGCAGCTGATGCGCCGCCTGGGCCGCGACCGGCAGGTGCTGTGCGTGACCCACCTGCCGCAGGTGGCCGCCTGCGCCGACCACCACTGCGTGGTCAGCAAGGCCGCGCAGGGCGGCAGCACGCGCAGCCAGGTCGACCCGGTCACCGGCGAGGCGCGGGTGCAGGAGATCGCCCGCATGCTGGGCGGCGGCGCGGCCGGCGGCACCAGCCTGGCCCACGCGCAGGCGTTGCTGGCCGCCGCGACATCGGCGGCGCCGGCCGCGGCCGGTGGTGGTGGCCGCAAGCGGCAGCGCGCATGAGCCAGGACACCGTGGCACCGGCCCTGCCCGACGCACCGCGCGAGGTGGTGCTGGTCACCGGCATCTCCGGCTCAGGCAAGTCGGTGGCCTTGCATGCACTGGAGGACGCCGGCTTCTACTGCGTCGACAACCTGCCGCCCGAGCTGCTGCCGCAGTTCCTGCGCCTGGAGCAGGCCCGCACCGACGGCGCGATGCGCCGCATCGCGGTGGCGGTCGACGTGCGCAGCGCCCACTCGCTGCCGGCGCTGCTGCCGAGCCTGTTGCAGCTGGGGAGCGAGGGCGTGAAGGTGCGCGCGATCTTCCTCGACGCCAGCACGCATGCGCTGGTGCGGCGCTTCTCCGAGACGCGGCGCCGGCACCCGCTCAGCACCGGCGCGCCCGGCGAAGCGCTCGACCAGCACCGCGCGCTGACCGACGCGATCGAGCTCGAGCGCGAGCTGCTCGCCGACCTGCGCGAGGCCTCGACCGTGCTCGACACCAGCCAGCTGCGCGCGGCCCAGCTGCGCGCCTGGGTGCGGCAGCTGGTGCAGGCGCCGGCCGGCGCGCTGACGCTGGTGTTCGAGTCCTTCGCCTTCAAGCACGGCGTGCCGCTCGACGCCGACCTGGTGTACGACGTCCGCGTGCTGCCCAATCCGCACTACATCGACGAGCTGCGCCCGCTGACCGGCCGCGACGCGCCGGTCGCCGATTACCTGCAGCAGCAGCCCGAGGTGGGCGAGATGCTGGGGCAGATCGAGGCCTTCCTGGTGCGCTGGCTGCCCGCGTTCGAGCAGGACCAGCGCGCCTACCTCACCGTCGCGATCGGCTGCACCGGCGGCCAGCACCGCTCTGTCTACTTCGTCGAGCAGCTCGCCCGGCGCTTCCGCGGCCGCGGCGCGACGCTGGTGCGCCACCGCGAGCTCGACGCGCTCTGACGCCGCCCGGTCGGCCATCCCGCTTTCCGGCACCCCTCGGCCGCCTTCTCGATGACGGACACCCCCTCCTCTTTCTCCTTCGAACTGCCGCTGTTTCCGCTGCAGTCGGTACTCTTCCCCGGCGGCCTGCTGGGCCTGAAGGTGTTCGAGGCGCGCTACCTCGACCTGGTGGGCGAATGCCTGCGCGAGCGCAAGCCCTTCGGCGTGGTGGCGCTGAAGAAGGGCAGCGAGGTGCGCGGCAACGGCGCGCCCGGGGACGTGGCGCTGGAGGTGATCGGCTGCCTGGCCGAACTGATCGACGTCGACAGCCCGCAATCGGGCATCCTGCAGGTGCGCTGCCGCGGCAGCCATCGCTTCGAGACGGCCGGCACCTCGCAGCAGGCCAACCACCTGTGGGTCGCTCAGGCCCGGCTGCTGCCCGACGACGAGACCGTGCTGCCGTCCGAAGAGCTGGTCGGTTCGGCCCAGGGCCTCGCGAACGCGATCGCCACGCTCAAGCAGCAGGGCAACGTGCCGTTTCTGGAGCCCTACCGCTTCGAGGACGCCGGCTGGATCGCCAACCGCTGGTGCGAGATCCTGCCGATCTCGGTGGCCGCCAAGCAGAAGCTGATGGAGCTGCCCGATCCGCTGGTGCGGCTCAAGCTGGTCGACGAGTTCCTGCGCAGCAAGGGCGTGGTCGGCTAGGTGTCCGTCGCTCACCCGCAGCACGCGATGCCGATCGAGCCTCCCGAGCCCGAGCCGCCGGCGCGCGAGGCCGCGCTGGCGATGGCGCCGGCGCAGTTCCGCGCGCTCGGCCACGCACTGGTCGATCGCATCGCCGACATGATGGCCGCGCTGCCGCAGCGCCCGGTGAGCCACGGCGAGACCCCGGCCGAGCTGCGTGCCCTGGTCGGCGACGGCCCGCTGCCCACCGGCGGGGCCGACCCGGCCGCGCTGCTCGATGGCGCGGCGACGCTGCTGTTCGAGCACTCGCTGCGCAGCAGCCACCCGCGCTTTCACGGCTACATCGCCGCGTCGCCGGCACCGATCGGCGTGCTGGCCGAGTTGCTGGCGGCGGCGCTGAACGCCAACGTCGCGCTCTGGCACGCCGCGCCGGTGGCGAGCGAGATCGAGGCCCAGACCGTGCGCTGGCTGGCCGAACTGGTGGGCTACCCGGCCGGCTGCGGCGGCCTGCTGACGAGCGGCGGCAACCTGGCCAACCTGGTGGCGCTGCTGGCGGCACGGCGCGCGGCACGCCCGGCGGTGCGCGAGCAGGGCCTGTGCGGCGCGCCGCCGCTCGCGGTCTACGCGTCGACGCAGACGCATGCCTGGCTGCACAAGGCGGTCGACATCGCCGGCCTCGGGCTGCAGGCGGTGCGCTGGATTCCGACCGACGCGCGGCAGCGCCTCGACGTCGACGCGCTCGGCGCACGGATCGAGGCCGACCTCGCCGCCGGCGTGCAGCCGCTGATGGCGGTGGGCACGGCCGGCACCGTGAGCACCGGCGCGATCGACCCGCTGCCGGCGATGGCCGCACTGTGCCGTCGGCATGGCCTGTGGTTCCACGTCGACGGCGCCTATGGCGCGCCGGCGGCCTGCCTGGGCGACGCCGCACCAGCCGACCTGCCGGGCCTGCGCGAGGCCGATTCGGTGGCGCTCGACCCGCACAAGTGGCTCTACGCGCCGATCGAGGCCGGCTGCGTGCTGGTGCGCGAGCCGCGCCACCTGCTCGATGCCTTCAGCCAGCGCCCGTCCTACTACGGCGCGCCGCGCGACGACGAGGGCGTGAACTTCCACGAGCTCGGGCCGCAGAACACGCGCGGCTTCCGCGCGCTGAAGGTCTGGCTCGCGCTGCGCATGGCCGGCCGCGACGGCTACCGCCGGATGATCGGCGACGACATCGCGCTGGCCCGGCGGCTGCACGAGCGCGTGCAGGCCACGCCGCGGCTCGAGGCCGGCCCGGGCGGCCTGAGCATCGCGACGCTGCGCTACCGGCCCGAGCCCCGCGGCGCCCATGACGACGCCGCGCTCGACGCGCTGAACCGCCGCCTGCTCGAGCGCCTGCAGCAGGACGGCCGCGCCTGGCTCAGCCCGGCCGTGGTGGACGGCCGCTTCTGGTTGCGCGCCTGCATCGTCAACTTCGGCACCGGCGCGGCCGAGGTGGACGCGCTGCCCGCGCTGGTGCTGGAGCTCGGCGACGCGCTGGGCGCCGGCGCCTGAGTTCGCCCGAGCATGGCCGCCCGGCACGGAGCTTGCGCCGCCCCGCGTCCATGAACACGACCGATCGCAACGACGACGACGACGTCACCCGCCACTCCGCCTTCGAGGACGCGATGGCGCTGCTGCTGGGCACGTCGGCGATGGCGCTGGGGATCGCGATGTTCCAGCAGGCCGGGCTGCTGGCCGGCGGCACCGCGGGCCTGGCCTTCCTGCTGCACTACGCGACCGGCTGGCCCTTCGGCGCACTGTTCTTCGCGATCAACCTGCCGTTCTACTGGCTCGCCTGGCGCCACCTCGGCCACGCCTTCACCTTGAAGACCTTCGTCGCCGTGGCGCTGCTGTCGGTCCAGAGCGAGTTGTTGCCGCGCTGGATCGGCTTCGCGCCGCTGCAGCCGCTGTACGCCGCGCTGATGGGTGGCACGCTGATCGGCATGGGCATGCTCGCGTTGTTCCGCCACCAGGCCAGCGTGGGAGGCATCGGCATCGTCGCCGTGGTGCTGCAGCAGCAGCGCGGCTGGCGCGCCGGCCAGCTGCAGATGGCGCTCGACTGCAGCATCGTCGCGCTCGCGTTCGCGGTCGTCGCGCCCCGGCAGGTGCTGCTGTCGGTGGCCGGCGCGGTGGCGCTGAACCTGGTGCTGGCCATCAACCACCGGCCAGGACGCTACGTGGCCCGCTGAGCCGGTTTGCATCTGGCTGACAAGCACGGGCTCCGGCTCGCCGCCCGTCTTCGCGAGGAGGTCCGAAGTGCCGTGCCAAGCCCTTGCCACGCAAGGCCTTTTCGGCGCTTGTAGGTGATTCACCGGCACGCCAAACCGACTTTCACCTGGGGTCGACGGCCGAGGCGCCGACTCAAGCGCCCGCATCGATCCACCGACATCAGAAGGGTCAGCCGTCTGCCTCGATGCCTTTCCCCAGGGTTGCAGGCCGGCCCGTCCATGGGGCGCACCACCGGTGCGATCGAGGAGTTGGAATGAACCTGAGCCACCTGAGAGTCAAGACCAAGCTGATGCTGGGATTCGCGCTGCTCGCCGCTGTGGTGCTGCTGGTGTCCGGGCTGTCGCTGCGCTCTCTGGGCAACGCCAACGAGCGCTTCACCGCCTATCTGGAGGGCGTGGGGAACCGCGAACACCTCGCGGTCGACATCCGTGGCGCCGCGACGCGGCGCGCCATCGCCGCCCGCAACCTGGTGCTCGTGACGCTGCCGGCCGACCGGGACGCCGAGAAGCTGGCCGTGACCCAGGCCCACGAAGACGTGCAGGCCTCGATCGCCAAGCTGAAGCAGGTCGTCGTCGCGGCCTCCTCCGACGCCACCGACCGCGACCGCGCGCTGCTGGCGGCGATCGAGAAGGTCGAGGCCAGCTACGGCCCGGTGGCGCTGGAGATCGTCGGTATGGCGCTCGACGGTCGCCGTGACCAGGCCGTGACGAAGATGAACGCCGAGTGCCGGCCCTTGCTGGCGGCGCTGCTGCGGTCCACGCGCGACTTCATCGAGTACGAACAGGCCCAGGCGCAGGCCCACGTCCAGACCGCCGAGCAGGGCTATGCGAGCGACCGTGCGGTGCTGATCGGCACCTGCCTGGCCGCCGCGCTGGCCGCGATGGCGATGGGCTGGCTGCTGAGCAACGCGGTGACCCGCCCGTTGACCCGCGCGGTGCATCTGGCCGAAGCCGTGGCGGCCGGCGACCTGAGCACGAACATCATCGTCGACCGCCACGACGAGACCGGCCAGCTGCTCGCCGCACTGAAGAAGATGAACGAGAGCCTGGTCACGATGGTGGACCGCGTGCGCCAGTCGGCGGACGGCATCGCGACCGCCTCGGCACAGATCGCGACCGGCAACCAGGACCTGTCCAGCCGCACCGAGCAGCAGGCCAGCGCGCTGCAGGAGACCGCGGCCTCGATGCAGGAAATGACCTCGACGGTCCAGCAGAACGCCGACAGCTCGCGCCAGGCCAGCCAGCTCGCCAGCTCGGCGGCCGACGTGGCCGGCCGCGGCGGCCAGGTGGTGGAGCGCGTCGTCGCGACGATGGGCGAGATCACCGAGTCGAGCCGCAAGATCGCCGACATCATCGGCGTGATCGACGGCATCGCGTTCCAGACCAACATCCTGGCGCTCAACGCCGCGGTGGAAGCGGCGCGCGCCGGCGAGCAGGGCCGCGGCTTCGCGGTGGTGGCGAGCGAAGTGCGCAACCTGGCGCAACGCAGCGCGCAGGCCGCCAAGGAGATCAAGGGCCTGATCGGCGACAGCGTCGACAAGGTGCAGGCCGGCAGCCAGCTGGTCGGCGAGGCCGGCAGCACGATGAACGACATCGTGCTGCAGGTGAGTCGCGTGACCGACCTGATGGCGGAGATCAACGCCTCGACCAGCGAGCAGAGCACCGGCATCGTGCAGGTCAACCAGGCCGTCGCGTCGATCGACCAGGGCACCCAGCAGAACGCCGCGCTGGTGGAGGAGAGCGCCGCCGCCGCCGAGAGCCTGAAGCAGCAGGCCGCCGGCTTGCTGGAAGTGATCTCCGTGTTCCGTACCGGCGCCGGCCGAGCGGCCCACGCCTGAGCGACCGGGGCCCGCCCCGGCCCTCAAGCCCCGAGGTGCAGCGCCGATAACCCGGCAAGGGACGCAGTCGACCGGCCCATGCCGTGCCGGTGACTGCCATCGCTCACCTCACCACGAGAGATCATGCCGACGGAACTCCTTTCCGACCCAGGACGTCGCGCACTGGCGCGCATCCGGCACTTCGTCCACCTGCACGAACAGGAACTGCTGGATCTGGACGACTTCTTCTCGCAGGCGCTGCCGGTGCTGGCCGAGGGCCTGGGCTGCGACCGCGTCAGCGTGTGGACCTATTCGCAGCGCGGACCGCAACAGGCGCTGCACTGCGAGCGGCTGCACCACGCGGGCCACGACGCCACGCCGCTGCCGCCGCTGATCGAGCAGGAGCACCCCGACTACTTCCGCGAACTCGACCGCTGGGGCATCCTGAGCGCGAGCGACGCACCGAGCCATCCGGCCCTGCACTCGATGCGCGAGACTTACCTGCAGCCCAACGACATCCACTCGCTGCTCGACGTGCCCTTCGCCGTCAACGGCCGGCGCACCGGGCTGCTGTGCGGCGAGCAGACCGGCGCGCCGGTCGAATGGTCCGCGGCGCAGATCTCGCTGATGCGCCAGGCCGGCGTGATCGGCAGCCTCTTCATGCACCGCCTGCAACGGCGAGGCCAACGGTCCGACCCGCTGCGGTTTGCGGGCTGAGGCGCCGAAGCGGCGCTCTGCGTGCCACCGACCTTGAGCGAGCACGGCTGACCCAGGCGCATCAGGCGTCGCGCCGCAACGTCCGCAGCACCTGCTCATGCAGGGCCTCGGCGGCAGCCGAGCGCTGCGAGGCCTTGCTGCGCACCAATGACACCTCGATCGCCGGCAGTGCCGGCAGGCCGTGGCGGGCCTGCAGCACCAGCAGGCCGGGCGGCACGCTGCAGCGCGTCAGCACCGCCACGGCCAGCCCGCTTTCCACCGCCGCCAGGTGCCCGGCGAGGCTGGAGCTGTTGTAGACGATGCGGTGGGCGCGCCGCTGCGCCATCAGCGCGGCCAGCGCCTCGCGGCGGGCGCGGCTGCCGGGCTCGTACACCGCCACCGGCAGCGGTTCGCGCCGCCAGGCCTCGTGCTGCACCGCGCCCACCCAGACCAGCATCTCCTGGAACAGCAGCGTGCCGCGCTGCGGCCGGTCGCGCGTGACCACCGCCAGGTCGAGCTCGCCGCGCTGCACCTTGGGGATCAGCGCGGTGGACTGCTCGCACACCAGCGTGATCTCGACGCCGGCATACCGCGTCGCGAAGCTGCGCAGCACCGGCGTGAGGTAGGTCGCGGCATAGTCGTCCGGCACGCCCAGGCTCACGCGCCCGGAGATCGCCGGGCCGCGCACGGCGGCCAGCGTCTCGGCGTGCAGCTCGAGCATCCGACGGGCGTGGCCCAGCAGTTCGACACCGGTCGGCGTGAGATCCAGGTGCCGCGGGCCGCGGGCGAGGACCGGCCGGCCGACGGCGTCCTCCAGTTTCTTGAGCTGCATGCTCAGCGCCGATTGCGAGCGGTGCAGCTGCGGCGCGGCCGCGGTCAGCGAGCCGGCGTCGACCACGGTCACGAAGGCGCGCAGCCAGTCGAGCTGCAGATCGGCAGTGGCGGGCATGGTCCGTCTCCAGCATTCGAAAAGCGAATGCTAAATCTTAGAACTATGCGCTTTACCGAAGAACGCGGCGTCGGCACAGTGCCGCGATGTCGACCCTGATGCCGTCCGGCCCTGCCGCCGCCCTCCCCGCACCGGCCGCCGCAGCGGCGGCGCGGGCGCGCCAGGGCACGGCGCTCATGGTCGCAGGCGGGCTCCTGCTCGGCACGCTGGGCGTGTTCGTCGAGGAAGGCGGCCAGGATCCGCTGACCACCGTGTGGTTCCGCTGCGCCTTCGGTGCGCTGGCGCTGCTGCTGTGGGGCGTGCTGAGCGGCCGCTGCGGCGAGCTGCGCCTGCGTGGCAGGGCGCTGGGCGCGGCACTCGCCGCCGGCGGGCTGATGATCCTGAACTGGGCGCTGTTCTTCGGTGCGATCACACGCACCTCGATCGGTGTGGCCACCGTCGTGTTCCACGTGCAGCCGCTGTGGGTGATGGCGCTCGGCGCCTGGCTGCTGCACGAGCCGGTGTCGCGGCGGCAGGCCGCGGCCGGGCTGCTGGCCCTGCTGGGTCTCGTGCTGGCCACCGGGCTGTTCGACGACGGTGCGGCCCTCGGCGCCACGAGCCGCACCGCCGACTACGGCTGGGGCCTGGCGATGTGCCTGGGCGGCTCGCTCAGCTACGCCGGCGTCACGCTGATCGCCCAGCGCGCGCAGGCGGTCGGTTCGTTCGCGCTAGCGTGGTGGCAGTGCCTGGTGGGCATGCTGCTGCTGGCGTGGTGGCCGATGCTGCATGGCTGGCCTTCGGCCGGTGCGGCCTGGGCCTGGCCGGCCGGCCTGGGTGTCGTGCATACCGGGCTGGCCTATGTGCTGCTGTACGCCGGGATGGCGCGGCTGCCGACCGGCCGCATCGCGGTGCTGCAGTTCGTCTACCCGGCCGCCGCGGTACTGATCGACTGGGCGGTGTACGGCCGCGCGCTGGAGCCGCTGCAGATCGCCGGCGTGGCGCTGATGGGGTTGGCGCTGGCCAGCCTGCGTCGCAGCGCCTGAGCCGGCGGGCACGGGCGCTGGGACCTCCCTCCCGCTATTCGAGCTTGGCGCGTTCCTCGCCCACTGCCATCGTCTGCGGCAGCTTCTTCCAGCTGCCGGCCCGGATCTCGTCGTGCGTCAGGCGTCGGACCTCCACCTCGCCGAGGCCGCGGATGCCGAGCTTGCGGGCCGCCGCGAAGCTGAGGTCGATCACGCGGCCGTCGATGAAGGGCCCGCGATCGTTGACGCGGACCACCACCTGCCGGCCGTTGACGCGGTTGCGCACCACCGCGTAGCTGGGCAGCGGCATGGTCTTGTGGGCCGCCGTCATGCCGTGCATGTCGTAGACCTCGCCGTTGGCGGTGCGGCGCCCGTGGAAGGGCTCGCCGTACCAGGAGGCCACGCCGGTCTCGAACCACGGCACGTCGCTGTCGTAGGGCTCGTAGGTCTCGCCGCGGATCACGTACGGATGGTTCGGCGCGCCCTGGCGGATGCGCTCGACGCGCGGGACGGCATCCACCGACGGCGCAGGCGCCGGCTTGGCGACGCGTGGAGCCTGGGCCGGCGGCGGCGCCGGGGCCGGACTGGCTGCGGGCTCGACCGGCGGCGCCGGCGGCGGCGTGCCCCCGGGCAGGCGGATCGTGCCGCAGCCGACGACCAGCACGGCCGCCGCCGTGGTCAGGCCCAGACGCAGGCCGCGCAGCACGGCCGACGGCGGAGCGATGCGAATGCAGTTCACCATGTCCGCTGATGTCGGCGGGTGGCGGCTGCGCTTGCGTGTCAAAAGGCCGGCATCGCGCCGTCGACGACCCGCGGGAGCCCTTTCGCGTCGAGTCCGTCACGATCCACCGGGGCCGGGCGACGCCCCCGTCCGACGGGCCGCCTGACATCGTGTTTCAGCGCCGGGGCCGGAGGGTTGTAACCTTTGGGTTTCGCCAACCTGCTCAGACAACACAACACGGATGTCCGGTTCATGAAACCCGTTGCATTTGATCCCTATGGAAGAAGGCGCTCGCGCTGGCGCCTGCCCCGCTGGCTGGTGTTGCTGCTGGTCGGCATCGCGATCGGCGCGGGAGGCGTTGTGCTGATCCAGGAGCGCTACCTGCCGCCGCGGCTGTCGGCCAGCGCGTCGACCGCGCTGCAGGCCTCGTTCAACAAGGCCGAGGCCGAGCGCCTGCGCCTGCAGGGCGCGCTCGCCGACACCACCAAGCAGCTCGAGGCCGCCGTGGCCGACAAGAAGGGCCTGGCCGACGAACTGGGCGCCAGCCGCGACACCGCCGAGCGCCTGCGCAAGGACGTGGCCGCCGTGGTGGCCTCGCTGCCGCCCGACCCGCGCGGCGGGACGGTCGAGGTGCGGGCCGGGCGCTTCAACGTCGACGGCTCGGCACTGGCCTACGACGTGATCCTCACGCGCGACCGCGCCACGGCCGGCAAGCCGCTCGCCGGCGTGATGCAGTTCATCGTGGCCGGCGAGACCGCGCGCGGCACCGAGACCACGATCAGCCTGAAGCCGGTCGCGATCTCGGTGGGCAGCCACGAGAGCCTGCGCGGCAGCGTGCCGATGCCGGAGGGCTTCAAGCCGCGTCAGACCACGATCAACGTGCTCGACCGCCCCGACGGCAAGCTGCTGGGCATGCGCGTGATGTACGTGAAGTAGCCATCGGCCGCCACGGCGGCCGCGGCTCAGCCGCGCGCCGCTTCGGGCAGCTCGAGCTTGACTTCGAGGACCTCGAGGTTGTCCTGCTTCTGCAGGTGGACCTTGATGTCCTCCGGCTTGATCGACACGTACTTCGAGATCACCGCCACCAGCTCGCGCTGCAGCGCCTCGAGGTAGTCGGGCCGGCTGCCGCCGCGCCCGCTGCGTTCGTGGGCCAGGATGATCTGCAGCCGCTCCTTGGCGACGCTGGCGGTCTTCTTCTTTTCTCCGAGCAGGAAGGAAAGCAGGGACATCGGTTCACCTCCCTCCGAACACACGCTTGAAGAAGCCGGGCCGGTCGGCCTCGACGAAGCGCATCGGCGGGTTCTCGCCGCGGAAGCGGCGTACCACGTCCTTGTACGCCTCGGACACCGGCGTGCCGCGCATGTAGATCGCCGGCACGCCCTGGTTGGACGCGTCGAGCACCGTCTCCGACTCGGGGATCACGCCGATCAGGTCGATGCGCAGGATCTCCTGGATGTCCTCCAGCGAGAGCATCTGTCCGCCCACCACGCGGTTCGGGTTGTAGCGCGTGATCAGCAGGTGCTCCTTGATCGGCTCCTTGCCTTCGATCGCCCGCTTGGTCTTCGACGACAGCATGCCGAGGATGCGGTCGGAGTCGCGCACCGACGAGACCTCGGGGTTGGTGACGATCAGCGCCTCGTCGGCGAAGTGCATCGCCATCAGCGCGCCGGTCTCGATGCCCGCCGGCGAGTCGCAGACGATGTACTCGAAGCCCATGTCGGCCAGTTCCTTCAGCACGCGCTCGACGCCGTCCTTGGTCAGCGCTTCCTTGTCGCGGGTCTGGGACGCGGCCAGCACGAACAGGTTGTCGCTCTGCTTGTCCTTGATCAGCGCCTGGTTCAGGTTGGCTTCGTTGTGGATGACGTTGATGAGGTCATACACCACGCGGCGCTCGCAGCCCATGATCAGGTCGAGGTTGCGCAGGCCGACGTCGAAGTCGATCACGGCCGTCTTGTGGCCTTGCAGCGCCAGTCCGGATGCAAAGCTGGCGCTGGTGGTCGTCTTGCCCACGCCTCCCTTGCCGGAGGTCACGACGATGATTCTGGCCATCGGTATCAGATCCTTTCAGAAGATGGGGAGCTTCAGGCCTTCAGGGCCTCGAGCAGGAGCTTGTCGCCTTGCAGCTTCACCTGGGCCGGCTTGCCCAGCACCTCGGCGGGCAAGGGGGTTTCGGTGGTGCGGTAGGTGCCCGCGATGGAGATCAGCTGCGGCTCCATGCAGGTGGCGAAGATGCGGGCGTCGGCATTGCCGCGCGCGCCGGCGATCGCCCGGCCGCGCAGCGGCCCGTAGACATGGATGTTGCCGTCGGCGATGACCTCGGCGCCGACGTTCACCGCCGCCAGCACCACCAGGTCGCAGCCCTTGGCGTAGACCTGCTGGCCCGAGCGCAAGGGCCGGTCGACGATCATCGTGCCGGGACCGGCGACCGGCACCTCGCGGATGATCTCGGTCAGCGTGACCGGCGGTGCCGCGGGCACCGGCGATGGTGCGCGCGCCGGTGGGGCGGGGTTCGCGCCGGCCGGCGCTTCCACCAGCCCGGCCGACAGCGCATCGGCCATCTGCGCCTCGTTGCCGCCCCGCACGGCGAGCGGCAGCATCTGGCGCTCGCGCAGCAGTTCGATCAGCGCCGGGAAATCGATCGCGGCGTCGGCCTCGCGCACCTGCGACAGATCGATCACCACCGGATCGCGCTCGAACAGCCCCGGCGTGTCGGCGATCCGCTCGTCCAGTTCGCGCGCCAGCGCGGCCCGGTCGGTGGTCTTCAGGATCACCGCGACCAGCATCAGCGCGGCACTCTTCAACTCGAAGCTGGCAGAGCTGCCGGTTCTCTGGTCGACGGTCATGGGGCGGGCGGGGGGAAGAAGCGCGACAAAGATCACAGTGTATCGGGCGACCGGTGCATTGCGGCACTGCAACGGGGGCGTTTCAGCGCCCTCACCGCTTCAGCACCGGCGCCAGCGCCACGCCGGTGTGCGTGCCCGCGGCCACCACCTGCTCCGGCGTGCCCGCCGCCACCACCCGACCGCCACCGGCGCCGCCCTCGGGACCGAGGTCGAGCACCCAGTCGGCCTCGGCGATCACGTCGAGGTCGTGCTCGATCACCACCACGCTGTGGCCGCCGTCGACCAGCCGGTGCAGCACGCGGATCAGCTTCTCGACATCGGCCATGTGAAGGCCCACGGTCGGCTCGTCCAGCACGTACAGCGTGTGAGGCGCCTTCTGGCCGCGGCGCCCGACTTCGTCGCGCACCTTGCTGAGCTCGGTGACGAGCTTGATGCGCTGCGCCTCGCCACCACTCAGCGTGGGCGAGGGCTGGCCCAGCGTCAGGTAGCCCAGGCCCACGTCCTTCAGCAGTTGCAGCGGGTGGGCGATGGCCGGCATCGACGCGAAGAAGTCGACCGCCTCGTCCACCTCCATCTGCAGCACGTCGCCGATGCTTTTCCCCCGCCAGGTGACGGCCAGCGTCTCCGGGTTGAAGCGGGCGCCATGGCACAGATCGCAAGGCACCTTGACGTCGGGCAGGAAGGCCATCTCGATGGTGCGCAGGCCCTGGCCCTCGCAGCCCGGGCAGCGGCCCTCGCCGGTGTTGAAGCTGAAGCGACCGGCAGCGTAGCCGCGCGCCTTGGCCTCCAGCGTCTCGGTGAAGAGGCGGCGGATCGTGTCCCAGAAACCGATGTAGGTGGCCGGGCAGGAGCGCGGCGTCTTGCCGATCGGCGTCTGATCGACCTCGAGCACACGGTCGATCGTCTCGAAGCCTTCGAGCTGGCTGCAACCCACCCAGGCCGGTCGCTTGCCGGCGGCCAGCGCATCGCGGCCGGCCTTGGTGGCCTTCATCGCCACCGCTGCATGCACGTTGACCAGCAGCACATCGCGCGCGACGGTGCTCTTGCCCGAGCCGGACACGCCGGTCACCGCGACCAGCCGCCCGACCGGCACGCCGACGTCGAGACCGGCCAGGTTGTGCAGCGTGGCGCCGCGCAGCGTGAGCCAGGGTACGCCCGGCGGCACCGCGCGCCGCGCCTGCAGCGGGTGACGCATCGGGTGCTCGAGCAGGCGGCCGGTCAGCGACTCGGGCGCGCGCAGCAGGTCGGCGGCGGTGCCCTGCGCCACCAGCCGGCCGCCGCGCTTGCCAGCGCCAGGGCCGATGTCGATGATGTGGTCGGCGCGGCGGATGGTGTCCTCGTCGTGCTCCACCACCACCAGCGTGTTGCCCTGCGAGCCCAGCGTGTGCAGCGCGTCGAGCAGCACGCGGTTGTCGCGCGGGTGCAGGCCGATGGTGGGCTCGTCGAGCACGTAGCACACGCCCTGCAGGTTGCTGCCCAGCTGCGCGGCGAGGCGGATGCGCTGCGCCTCGCCGCCGCTCAGCGTGGGCGCGGCACGGTCGAGCGTCAGATAGCCCAGGCCGACCTGGTCGAGGAAGCTCAGCCGCGAGCGGATCTCGGCGATCACGTCGCGTGCGATCGTCGCCTCGCGGCCGTCGAGCTTCTGCGTCTCGATCCAGCGGCGCGCGTCGTTGACCGCGCGCGCCGCCACCTGGGCAATCGACTGTTCACTCCCCGCCCCGTGGCCGAAGCGCACCGCCAGCGACACCGGGTTCAGGCGCGCGCCATGGCAGCTGCCGCAGGGCGCGTCGGCCACGTCCTCGATCTCGGGTTCGGCGAAGGTCTTCTCGCGCCCGCCGGTGTCGTCGTCGCGGACCGAATCGTCGAGCGCCTTGCGCTGCTCGCGCGTGAGCGTGAGGCCGGTGCCCACGCAGTCGGGGCACCAGCCGTGCTTGCTGTTGTACGAGAACATGCGCGGGTCCAGCTCGGGATAGCTGGTGCCGCAGGCGGGGCAGGCGCGCTTGGTGGAGAACACCTTGACGCGACCGATGCGGTGCGTCGGCGCGCCGGCCGCCATCGCCGCCTTCAGGCCGTCCAGCGGCCCCAGCAGGTGCACGACGCCCTTGCCGAGCTCCAGCGTCTTCGCGAGCAGCGCGCGCAGTCCTGCCTCGTTGTCGGGCGTGACGACGATGTCACCGACCGGCAGCTCCAGCGTGTGCTCCTTGAAGCGGTCGATGCGCGGCCACGGCGAGGTCTTCAGGAACTCGCCGTCGACCCGCAGGTGGGTGTGGCCGCGCTGCGCGGCCCACTTCGCGAGGTCGGTGTAGACGCCCTTGCGGTTCACCACCAGCGGCGCGAGCAGGCCGATGTGCTGGCCCTTGTAGTCGCGCAGCAGCTGCGCGGCGATCGACTCCGGCGTCTGCGGTCGCACCGCCACACTGGCGTCGGCCGTGCACTTGGGACAGTACTGCGTGCCGAGCTTGACGTAAAGCAGGCGCAGGAAGTGGTAGACCTCGGTGGTGGTGGCGACGGTGCTCTTGCGGCCGCCGCGGCTCAGGCGCTGCTCGATCGCGACCGTGGGCGGGATGCCATACACCGCGTCGACCTCCGGCCGGCCGGCCGGCTGCACGATGCTGCGCGCGTAGGCATTGAGGCTCTCGAGATAGCGGCGCTGGCCCTCGTTGAAGAGGATGTCGAAGGCCAGCGTGCTCTTGCCCGAACCGGAGACACCGGTGACCACGCTGAACTTGCCGCGCGGGATGTCGACCGACAGGCCCTTGAGGTTGTGCTCCCGGGCGTTGACGATCTGGATCGCGTTGGCCGCGCCGCTGGCCTCGCGTTCGCGCCGGGCGCGTCGCGCCTCGGTCAGCAGTGACTGCAGCGGCAGCCCCTCCTCGACCGCGAGGCCGCCCTGCCCGAGGCTCTTCTCGTAGTCGCGCAGCGCTGCGCCGGTGTGCGAGGTGGGGTGCAGCTTCACATCGTCGGGCGTGCCGAAGCACACCAGCCCGCCGCCGGCCTCGCCGCCCTCGGGTCCCAGGTCGACCAGCCAGTCGGCGGCGCGGATCACGTCGAGGTTGTGCTCGATCACCAGCAACGAATGCCCGGCCTCCAGCAGCTTGCGGAAGGCACGCATCAGCTTGGCGATGTCGTCGAAGTGCAGGCCGGTGGTCGGCTCGTCGAACAGGAACAGCGTGCCCTTCTTCGCCACCGCCTGGCGCGAGCTGCTGCCGTTCTTCGCGGCCTCGGCCAGGAAGCCGGCGAGCTTCAGGCGCTGAGCCTCGCCACCGCTCAGCGTGGGCACCGGCTGGCCGAGCTTCACGTAGTCGAGGCCCACGTCGGCCAGCGGCTGCAGCGCACGCAGCACCTCGCGATCGTCGGCGAAGTAGCGCACCGCGTCGGCGATGGTCAGTTCCAGCACCTCGCTCACGTCGAAGGACTTGCCGCCGCGCTCGACCTTCACCTCCAGCAGCTCGGCGCGGAAGCGCTTGCCGTCGCAGTCGGGGCAGCGCAGGTAGACGTCGGACAGGAACTGCATCTCCACGTGTTCGAAGCCCGAGCCGCCGCAGGTCGGGCAGCGGCCATCCCCCGCATTGAAGCTGAACATGCCCGCGCCGTAGCCGCGCTGCCGCGCCAGCGGCGCCTCGGCGAAGATGTTGCGCAGCGTGTCGAAGGCACCGACGTAGCTGGCCGGGTTGGAGCGCGCGGTCTTGCCGATCGGGCTCTGGTCGACGAACACCGCATCGCTCAGCCAGTCGGCGCCGAGCAAGCGGTCATGCGCGCCCGGCGTCTCGGTGGCCTTGCCGAAGTGGCGCGCCAGCGCGGGGAACAGCAGGTCCTGGATCAGCGTGCTCTTGCCCGAACCGGAAACACCGGTCACCACCACCAGGCGTTGCAGCGGGAACTCGACCGTGATGTCGCGCAGGTTGTGCTCGCGCGCGCCCTCGACGATGAGACGCGGCGTGCCGTCGGTCACCAGGCGCTTGAGACCCAGGCCGATGCTGCGGCGCGCGCCGAGGTAGGCGCCGGTCATCGTGTCGGCGCGTTTCAGGTCCTCGGGCGTGCCGTCGAACACGATGCGCCCGCCCTGGGTGCCGGGGCCCGGGCCCATGTCGAGCACGCGGTCGGCGGCCAGCATCACGGCCGGGTCGTGCTCCACCACCACCAGCGTGTTGCCGGCGTCGCGCAGCCGGTGCATGGCCTGCACGATGCGGTTCATGTCGCGCGGGTGCAGGCCGATCGACGGCTCGTCCAGCACGAACAGCGTGTTGACCAGCGAGGTGCCGAGCGCGGTGGTGAGGTTGATGCGCTGCACCTCGCCGCCGCTCAGCGTGCGGCTCTGGCGGTCGAGCGTGAGGTAGCCGATGCCGACGTCGCACAGGTACTTGAGCCGCGTGCGCACCTCGTCCTGCAGCAGCTCCAGCGCGTCGTCGAGCATCGTGCTCGGCAAGGTGAGGTCGTCGAAGAAGCGCCGCAGCCGCTCGATCGGCAGCAGCATCAGGTCGTGCAGGCTCAGGCCCGGCAGTGCCTCCAGCTGATCGCGTGACCAGGCGACGCCGAGCGGCAGGAAGCGCTGAGCCGCCGGCAACGCCGCATCGGCGCCCTCCTTCGTGCCGATGCGCCACTGCAGCGACTCCAGCTTCAGGCGCGCGCCGCCACAGGTCGGGCACGGCGTATAGCTGCGGTACTTGGACAAGAGCACGCGGATGTGCATCTTGTAGGCCTTGCTCTCCAGGTACTCGAAGAAGCGCTTGATGCCGTACCACTGCTTGTTCCAGTGGCCCTTCCAGTTGGGCGTGCCGTCGAGCACCCAGTCCCGCTGCGCTTCGCTGAGCTGGCTCCAGGCGGTGTCGCGCGGGATGCCCGCCTCGCCGGCGTACTTCAGCAGGTCGGCCTGGATCTCCTTCCAGGCCGGCGTCTGGATGGTCTTGACGACGCCGGTGCGCAGCGTCTTGCGGTGGTCCGGCATCACCAGGCCCCAGTCGACGCCGATCACGCGGCCGAAGCCGCGGCAGGTCTCGCAGGCGCCGAAGGCCGAGTTGAACGAGAACATCGACGGCTGCGGGTGGCTGTAGCGCAGCTCGCTGTCGGGGCTGTGCAGGCCGGAGGAAAAGCGCCAGAGCGCACCCGGCCCCACCCTCACCCCTGCCCTCTCCCGCCCCTGCGGGAGAGGGAGTCGATGCATACACGTTGACCCGCCCGCCGCCACGCTTGAGCGACACCTCCAGCGCCTCGACGACGCGCGACTTCTCGGTGCCTTCCAGACGGAAGCGGTCGGCCACCACGTCGAGCAGCTTGCGCGGCCCGGTCGGCGTGGCGATCTCGCGCTCGGCCTGCACGCGCGTGTAGCCGCTCGCGGCGAGCCATTGCTCCACGTCGGCTGCGGTCGCGCTTGCCGGCAACTCGACCGGGAAGGTGATGACGAGGCGCTGGCCGGGTGCGGCGCGCTGCTGCAACTCGCGGTAGATCGACTCCGGATCGTCCTCGCGCACCGGCTTCGCGGTCTGCCGGTCGAACAACTGCGCGGCGCGCGCGAACAGCAGCTTCAGGTGGTCGTTCAGCTCGGTCATCGTGCCGACCGTGGAGCGCGAGGTGCGCACCGGGTTGGTCTGGTCGATCGCGATGGCCGGCGGCACGCCCTCCACGTGGTCGACCGCCGGGCGGTCCATGCGGTCGAGGAACTGGCGCGCATAGGCGCTGAAGGTCTCGACGTAGCGGCGCTGGCCCTCGGCGTACAGCGTGTCGAACACCAGGCTGGACTTGCCCGAGCCGCTGGGCCCGGTGACGACCGTCAGTTCTCCCGTGTGGAGGTCCAGATCGAGGTTCTTCAGGTTGTGCTGGCGTGCGCCGCGAATGCGGATCACGCCGGGAGGACGTTGACCGTTCGACATGGGGGTCCCGGAGGGTGAGGCCGAAGATTCTGGCAGTCACCGTCGCGGACCGTGCGGCACGCCGGCTTGTCGCAGCCGGGCCTGGGGGCTTGCCAGCCAAGTACGGCCCGAAAAGAAAAACGGCGCGCTGCCGAGGCAGCGCGCCGTTCAACCCGGAGTGCGGAGCGGGTCAGTACCCGCTGGACGAGGCGGCCGGAGCGGCCGGCGGCGGCACCTCGATGCCGTGCTTCTCTCCGCTCAGGTCGATGTCACCGCCGCTCTTCATCAGCACGTACATGGCGACGGCCGCGAAGGCGATGAATCCGAGTGCGATCTTCCACATGGTCTTGGGCTCCTCAGTCCTTGGCGTAGATGTCGACGTCCTTGGTCTCGCGGACGAAGAACAGGCCCACGACGAAGGTGATGCCGGCAATGATGATCGGGTACCAGAGGCCGTTGTACATGTTGCCGGTCTGCGCCACGATCGCGAAGGCGGTGGTGGGCAGCAGGCCGCCGAACCAGCCGTTGCCGATATGGTACGGCAGGCTCATCGAGGTGTAGCGGATGCGGGTCGGGAACATCTCGACCAGCATCGCGGCGATCGGCCCGTAGACCATGGTGACGTAGATCACCAGGATCACCAGGATGCCGACGATCAGCGGCTTGTTCATCTTCGCCGGATCGGCCTTGGCGGGGTAGCCGGCGGCCTTCAGCGTTTCAGCGACGGACTTCTTGAACTCGGCGTCCTTCGCCTTCGCCTCGTCGGGCGGGAGGCCCTTGGAGCTGTAGCTCTGGATGACGGTCTCGCCGACCGTGATGGTCGCGGGCGTGCCCGCGGCGTGGGCCACGTTGTCGTAGCTCACCGAACCGGCGGCCAGCACCTGCTTGGCGATGTCGCAGGAGCTGGTGAACTTGACGGTGCCGGTCGGGTTGAACTGGAACGAGCACTCGGCCGGATCGGCGTGCACCAGCACCTTGTTCTTCGCCTGGGCGGCGGCGAGGTCGGGGTTGGCCGCCCCGGTGAGCGCCTTGAACAGCGGGAAGAAGGTCAGCGCGGCGATCAGGCAGCCGGCCAGGATGATGGGCTTGCGGCCGATCTTGTCCGACAGCGAGCCGAAGACGATGAAGAACGGCGTGCCGATCAGCAGCGAGATCGCGATCATGATGTTCGCGGTGGCGCCATCGACCTTCAGCGACTGCGTCAGGAAGAACAGCGCGTAGAACTGGCCCGTGTACCAGACCACGGCCTGGCCGGCGGTCAGGCCGATCAGCGCCAGGATCACGATCTTCAGGTTCTTCCACTGGCCGAAGGATTCGGTCAGCGGCGCCTTGGAGGTCTTGCCCTCTTCCTTCATCTTCTTGAAGGCGGGCGACTCGTTCATGCTCAAGCGGATCCACACGCTGATCGCGAGCAGGAAGATCGAGAGCAGGAAAGGCACACGCCAGCCCCAGTCGGCGAACGCCGCTTCGCCGATCATCGTGCGGGTGCCGAGGATCACCATCAGCGACAGGAACAGGCCCAGCGTCGCCGTGGTCTGGATCCACGAGGTGTAGGCGCCGCGCTTGCCGTGCGGCGCATGCTCGGCCACGTAGGTGGCGGCACCGCCGTACTCACCGCCGAGCGCCAGACCCTGCAGCAGGCGCAGACCGATCAGGATGACCGGTGCGGCCACGCCGATCGCGGCGTAGTTGGGCAGGATGCCGACGATGAAGGTCGACAGGCCCATGATCAGGATGGTGACCAGGAAGGTGTACTTCCGGCCGATCATGTCGCCCAGACGGCCGAAGAAGATCGCGCCGAACGGTCGCACGATGAAGCCGGCGGCAAACGCCAGCAGCGCGAAGATGAACGCCGAGCCGGCGTCCAGCCCTGCGAAGAACTGCTTGGCGATGATGGCCGCCAGCGATCCGTACAGATAGAAGTCGTACCACTCGAAAACGGTTCCGAGCGAGGAAGCGAAGATGACCTTCTTTTCCTCAGCGGTCATCGGGCGCGCAGCAGCGCTACTGGGTAGAACGGCAGCCATGGGTTGTCTCCTCCATTGAGCTTGGTCGGTCGCCACGGAATGCAGCGTGCCCCGGAGGATGACGGTCGGCTCTGACCCGCTTCTGACGCGAAACCAACCGCAACTGACAACCCGAGGGTGAACCCGCGGCTTTATTTTTGCGATGTGAGAACAGTTCCGAAATTTCTATGGGGGGTTTCACCGAACTCGCTGAACGCCGTCTCCCACGGCGACCGCCGCGCTCCAGCGCTGCTCGAAACCCTCCGCACCGCGCAGGCCGTCAGCCACCATGTCCAGTGCGTCGAAACCCCAGAACAGGCGCGACGGCGCGGCGGCCTCCGGCCCGTGCCCCGGCAGTTCGAGCGTGGGCACCCCGAAGACGCCGCGCGCGATGGCAGCATCGGTGTTGGCCCGCAATTCCTGCTTCACCGTGTCGGAGCGTGGATCACGTGCGGGTTGCAGGCGTGCCTCGAGCTCGGCGAGCCGCCGGGGTTCATCGACCACCGCCCCGCCCGTCCACACGTGGCGCAGCACCGCCTCGCACTGGTGTCGATTCGCCAAGCCGCCCTGACCGCACGCGACCAGCAGGCGCAGCAAGGGCAGCGGGTTGAACGGATGGACCGCCGGCATCTGCAGCTCGATGCCATGGCGGTGCGCCAACCACAGCACCTGGCGGTAGGTCCAGTCGCGCTTCGGGCCGATCTCGGCCGGGCCGAGCTGGCCCCAGCGCTGCAGCAGGCCGGCGAACAGCACCGGCCGGTAATCGACCACGTAGCTGCAGCCTTCGAGCGCCTGCGGCAGGCGCTCGAAGGCGAGATGGGCGTAGGGCGAGATCGGGTCGAACCAGAAGGTGATCGGTGTCATCCTGCAGACTCCTCCGGCTTGCGCCGCTGATCGAGTTGCAGCCAGACGGCACGCTTGCCGGCATCGTCGAGGCGCGACCAGATGGCGATCTCGTCGATCGTCCGGTAGCAGCCCTCACACCAGCCGCTGGCCGCATCGATGCGGCAGATGTCGATGCACGGCGAGGCCACCGGTGATACGTCGTCTTCGATCGGCGTCGAGCTCATGACTGCACCACGTCGGCCACCGGCGCGGCCGTCAGCTGTTCCAGCGCCTGAGGGCTCAGCGCGAACACGCCATTGGGATGGCCGGCCGCCGCCCACACCTCCGCAAAGCGGAACAGTTCGCGGTCGATCAGCGTGACGCAGGGCGAGGCGTGGCCGATCGGCGACACGCCGCCGATCGAGTAGCCGGTGCGCGCCTTCACGAAGTCGGCGTCGGCCCGACCGACCGGACCGACCAGCGCGGCCACCTTCTTCTCGTCGACGCGCCGGTCGCCGGACGTCACGACCAGCACCGCCACATCGTCGGCGCGACGCCGGAAGATCACGCTCTTGGCGATCTGGCCGAGTGCGATGCCCAGCGCATCGGCCGCCTCCTGCGAGGTGCGGGCGGCCACGTCGAGCCAGCGCGGCGTGTGCGCGTGGCCGCGCTCGGCCAGCAGCTGCGTGACACGGCGGAAGCCTTCGGGCCGCTGGTCCAGCGATGCGTGGTCGCTCATGCCGGCACCGCCCGCTTTGCCAGCACCGCGTTCGCCACCCGCGATACCGGCTTGCGACCCAGCACGCCGGAAATGTGGGCTGCGGTGTCCACGAGTGCATCGAGATCGATGCCGGTGTCGATGCCCAGCCCGTGCAACAGGAAGACCACGTCCTCGGTCGCGACATTGCCGGTCGCGCCCTTCGCGTAAGGGCAGCCACCGAGGCCGGCGACGCTGGCGTCGAAGCGGTACACGCCGAGTTCGAGGCAGGCGTAGATGTTCGCCAGCGCCTGGCCATAGGTGTCGTGGAAATGGCCGCTCACCTCGGCGAGCGGGTAGTGCTTCAGCGCACGCTCCATCGCCGCCTGCACCCGCCGTGGCGTGCCGACGCCGATGGTGTCGGCCACGCCGACATGCTGCACGCCGATGCCCTGCATCAGTCGCACCACCTGCTCGACGCGGTCGGGCGACACCTCGCCTTCGTAGGGGCAGGCGAGCGCGCAGGAGATCGCGCCGCGCACCTTGATGCCGGCCTCGCGCGCCGCGGCGACGACCGGCGCGAAGCGCTCGATCGATTCGGCGATGCCGCAATTGATGTTCTTCTGGCTGAAGGCCTCGCTCGCGGCACCGAACACGACGACCTCGTCGGGCCACTCCTTGCGGTCCGGCCGCAGCGCCGCCTCGAGCCCCTTCAGGTTCGGCACCAGGACGCTGTAGCGCACGCCGGGCCGGCGGCGCAGGCCGGCCAGGACCTGCGCGTTGTCGGCCATCTGCGGCACCCATTTCGGGCTGACGAAGCTGGTGACCTCGATCTCGCGCAATCCGGCGGACTGCAGCCGATGCACCAATTCGATCTTGTGCTCTGCAGCGACCGGCTGCTTCTCGTTCTGCAGACCGTCCCGCGGACCGACGTCGACCAGCGTCACCCGGCTCGGCAACATGTGTGGTTCCTCACAAACATTTGACGGTGCATTTCGGTGCACTGACGGGCACCCCGTGAACGAGCGGACCGCTCTCCCCATTGTGCGGGATGGGCGTGACGACACCGGTAACGCACCATGCTCTCAACTTCCGGGGTTCGCCGCGATGTCCACCACCTTCACCCGCCTTCAGCTCGCCACCCGCATCCACTTCACGCTGCTGCGCACGCTGGGCGAAGGCATCGACGTGGCCCGCATGCTGCGTCAGCGCCACTACGCCGACGAGGTGGCGAGCGTGTGCCGCAGCCTCAGCGACTACGCCCTGCATGAACTGGCCGATCGCTTCGAGGACGCCACCGCCGCCGAAGACATCAAGATCCACATGGAAGTGGCTGCGCGAGAAACGCGCGCGGCGCTGGCGCAGATCCCGCGCCGTGCGCCGGTCGCGCAGCAGGAACTCGCGTGGTCGCAGGACACCAGCGGCTTCGGTCTGAGCCGTCCGCTCCCTGCACTGGACAGCGTGCCGGCGCGCAGCAGCCGATTCTCGCCCTCGAACTGGCTGGGCATCGGCCGCGATCGCCAGGACAGCACCGCCCCCTGAGGACGCCGACCGGCTCATGCGGTGGCGGTGCCGGCCGTCGCCGGCTCGAAATCCAGCAGCGCCTCGCCTTCGGCGACCTGCTCGCCGGCAGCGAAGCGCAGGCCCTTGACGACGCCGTCGCTCGGTGCGTTCAGGGTGTGCTCCATCTTCATCGCCTCCATCACGGCCAGGGCCTGACCGCGTCGTACACGTTCGCCGGCACCCACCAGGAAGCCCACCACCTTGCCGGGCATCGGTGCCGTCAGGCGGCCGCCCTCGGCAGCGGCATCGCCCGCGTGGGCGAGCACGTCCACCTCGCGAACCCAGGCCGATCCGTCGGGCGTGAACAGGGCCACGTTCTCGCCGACCGCATAGGCCGACAGGACCAGCCGGCGCTCGCCGAGCAGCACGTCGTGGCGATCGCCGTCGAGCGGCCTCGCTTCGAAGGCATGCGCCGTCGCGTCGACCTGCAGCTGCATCGCACCGTCTCGCGATCGATGCAGCGATGCGCGCAGGTGCGCGCCGGCGTGGTCGATCTCGAAGCGCCGCAGCGCGCTGCCGTGCAGGCGCCAGCCATCGCGGCGTGACCACGGGTCGGCGTCTTCGCCGACACGCTCCTGCGCGAGGGCGTGCGCGACGACGCCGGCAGCAACCAGCGCCGGCGCCAGCGCCGGCGCATCGAACAGCAGCGCGCGCTCGCGCTCGATCAGTCCGGTGTCGAGATCGGCCCCGGCGAACGACGGGCTGCCGACCACGCGGCGCAGGAAGGCCACGTTGTGCTGCGGCCCGACCAGATGGGTGTGCGCGAGCGCCCGGTCCATGCGCGCGAGCGCCTGCTCGCGGTCCCGGCCCCAGACGATGAGCTTCGCGACCATCGAGTCGTAGTGCGGCGTGATCGCGTCGCCTTCGCCGACACCGGCGTCGATCCGCACCGCGGCCGGTTCGGCGCCGGCTTGCGCCCCGCCGGCCGTGCGCTCGAAGGCCACATGCGCCGGCCAGCGCAGCACCTGCAGCCGGCCGGTCGACGGCAGGAAATTCGCATCGGGGTTCTCGGCGCAGATGCGCGCCTCGATCGCATGGCCGTGGATCCGCAGCTCGTGCTGTTGCAGCGGCAAGGGCTCGCCGGCGGCGACGCGCAACTGCCACTCGACGAGGTCGAGCCCGGTGATCGCCTCGGTCACCGGATGCTCGACCTGCAGCCGCGTGTTCATCTCCATGAAATAGAAGCGGCCGTCGGGCTCGGCGATGAACTCCACCGTGCCGGCCCCGACGTAGCCGACCGCCTGCGCGGCCGCCACCGCCGCCTCGCCCATCGCGCGACGGCGCGCCTCGGTCATGCCGGGCGCCGGCGCCTCCTCGAGCAGCTTCTGGTGGCGGCGCTGCACCGAGCAGTCCCGTTCGAACAGGTAGACGCAGTGGCCGTGGGTGTCGCCGAACACCTGGATCTCGATGTGCCGCGGCTTCTGCAGGTAGCGCTCGACCAGCACGGCATCGTCGCCGAAGCTGCCGAGGGCCTCGCGCTGGCAGGAGGCGAGGGCTGCATCGAACGCCGATTCTTCGGTCACCACGCGCATGCCCTTGCCGCCGCCGCCGGCGCTGGCCTTGATCAGCACCGGGTAGCCGATGCGAGCGGCTTCGCGCCGCAGCAGCGCCGGGTCCTGGTCGGCGCCGTGGTAGCCGGGCACGAGCGGCACCCGGGCCGCTTCCATCAGGCGCTTGGACTCGGCCTTCAGGCCCATGGCGCGGATGGCTGACGGGGTGGGGCCGATGAAGACGATGCCGGCCGCGGCGCAGGCCTCGGCGAAGCCGTCGTTCTCGCTGAGGAAGCCGTAGCCCGGGTGCACCGCCTGCGCGCCGGTCGCGATCGCCGCCTCGAGGATGCGGTCGGCGCGCAGGTAGCTGTCGCGCGGTGCGGCGCCGCCGATGCGGACCGCTTCGTCGCAGGCCTTGACGTGCCGCGCGTTCGCGTCGGCATCGGAGTACACGGCGACGGTCGCGATGCCCAGGCGGCGCGCGCTCGTGGCCACGCGGCAGGCGATCTCACCGCGGTTCGCGATCAGGATCTTCTTGAACATCTTGCCCCCGCGGCTCGATCGCCTGCACGCGCTCCGCGCGCCAGGCSATCTGACTTCGTCGCTGCGCCGCTTCGCGGCTGGTCACCSCGRTTCGCGATCAGGATCTTCTTGAACATCAGCGGAACTCCGTCGCCGTGGCCGACGCCGCACCGAGCAGCATCTTCAGCCGTGCCCACACCCGCGCCAGGAACTTCGACAGCACCCACACGAGGATCAGCATGCCGACGAAGGCCACCGCCACGCCGACGATCGCCAGCACCGGGTGCTCGAACGCGAGCCACAGCATCGACGGCACCGCCAGATCACCCAGCAGCGACATGCCGATGTTCGAGAACGGCTCGGGCGAGGTGTTGACCGCCGCGCGCGTGGTCGCCTTGGCGACGTGGCTGGTCGCGGCCAGCGTGCCGCCCAGCAGTGCCGCCAGCGCCGCGGCGGTGGCGTGGTCGGCGCCGAACACCGAGGCGGCCAGCGCCGCGCCGGCGGGGATGCGGATGGCGGTATGGATCAGGTCCCACAGCGAATCGAGCCCGGGGATCTTGTCGGCGAAGAACTCGACGAACAGCATGAAGCCGCTGCCCGCCAGCATGGCCGGGTGCTGCAGCAGTTGCAGGCCGGGCGGCAGTTGCACCCAGCCGGCATAACCCACCAGCCCGGTGATCGCCAGCACCGCGTAGAGCCGCAGGCCGCTGGCCCAGCCCAGCGCGGCGGCCAATGCGATCAGGTGGGTGGTGTCGAGCGCATTCACGGACGGCAGTTCCATCGTCTCGCTCACCCCTGCCAGTGCGGCTTGCGCCTGCCGAGAAAGGCCTGCACGCCCTCGCGGCCGTCGTCCGATGCGCGCGCGTCGGCGATGAACTCGACGGTGCGCCCGATCAGCGCTGCGTCGAGCGGCTGAGCCGTGATCTCGTGCAGCAGGCGCTTGCAGGTGGTCAGCGCCTGCGGGCTGGCGGCGAGCAGCGCCTCGACGAGCGCCTGCACACCCGCATCCAGCCTCTCGGCAGGCACGGCTTCGTGCACCAGGCCCAACCGCAGCGCCGTCGCGGCATCGAAGCGTTCCGCCGTGAGCATGTAGCGCTGCGCTGCGCGTGCGCCCATCGCGCGGACCACGTAGGGGCCGATCGTCGCCGGCACCAGCCCGAGCTTCACCTCGCTGAGGCAGAACTGCGCCGTGTCCACCGCCACCGCGAGATCGCAGGCCGCCACCAGGCCCACGCCGCCGGCATAGGCATCGCCCTGCACGCGCGCGATCGTCGGCTTGCGGCAGGCGGCGATGCTGCGCAGCATCTCGGCGAGGCCGGCCGCATCATCGAGGTTCTGCGCGCGCGTGTAGTCCGCCATGCGGCGCATCCAGTGCAGGTCGGCGCCGGCGCAGAAGGCCGGCCCCTCGGCGGCCAGCACGACGACGCGCACCGCGTCGTCGGCGTCGAGCGCGCGGAAGGCCTGCGTCAGCGCGGTGATCACCTCGTCGTTGAAGGCGTTGCGCACGTCGGGGCGGCACAGCGTCACCTGCGCCACGGCGGCGGCCGGTCGGCTCAGGCGGACGGTCGTGTCGGAGCTCATGCGGCGTGACCCTGGCTGTGCGGCATCGCGGCGCCCTCCATCACATGCGGAACACGCCGAACTTCGCGTCGGGGATCGGCGCGTTCAGGCTGGCGCTCAGGCCGAGCGCGAGCACGCGGCGCGTGTCCGCGGGATCGATGACGCCATCGTCCCACAGCCGGGCGCTGGCGTAGTAGGGGTGACCCTGGGTCTCGTACTGTGCGAGCAGCGGCGCCTTGAAGGCCGACTCGTCCTCGGCCGACCAGGTGCCGCCCTTGGCCTCGATGCCGTCGCGCTTCACGGTGGCCAGCACGCTGGCGGCCTGCTCGCCGCCCATCACCGAGATGCGCGCGTTGGGCCACATCCACAGGAAGCGCGGCGAATAGGCGCGGCCGCACATGCCGTAGTTGCCCGCGCCGAAACTGCCGCCGATGATCACGGTGAACTTGGGCACGTTGGCGCAGGCCACCGCAGTGACCATCTTCGCGCCGGCGCGTGCAATGCCTTCGTTCTCGACCTTGCGGCCGACCATGAAGCCGGTGATGTTCTGCAGGAACACCAGCGGAATCTTGCGCTGGCAGCACAGCTCGATGAAATGCGCGCCCTTGTTGGCACTCTCGGAGAACAGGATGCCGTTGTTCGCCACGATGCCGACCGGCAGGCCCTCGATGTGTGCGAACCCGGTCACCAGCGTGGCGCCGTAGCGCGCCTTGAACTCGTCGAACTCGCTGCCGTCGACGATGCGGGCAATGACCTCGCGCACGTCGAAGGGCTTGCGCGTGTCGGTCGGGATCACGCCCAGCAGTTCGGCCGCGTCGTAGCCCGGCGCCACCGGCTCGCGCTGCATCGGCGCCTGCGGCTTGCGATGGTTGAGGTGGCCGACGATCTGGCGCGCCAGCGCCAGCGCATGGGTGTCGTTGCGCGCCAGGTGGTCGGCCACGCCCGACAGTCGGGTGTGGACATCGCCCCCGCCCAGGTCCTCGGCCGTCACCACCTCGCCGGTCGCGGCCTTCACCAGCGGCGGGCCGCCGAGGAAGATCGTGCCCTGGTTCTGCACGATGATGGTCTCGTCGCTCATCGCCGGTACGTAGGCGCCGCCGGCGGTGCAGGAGCCCATCACCACGGCGATCTGCGGGATGCCGTCGGCGCTCATCGTCGCCTGGTTGTAGAAGATGCGACCGAAGTGGTCGCGGTCCGGGAACACCTCGTCCTGGTTCGGCAGGTTGGCGCCGCCGCTGTCGACCAGGTAGAGGCAGGGCAGCCGGTTCTGCTGCGCGATCTCCTGCGCGCGCAGGTGCTTCTTCACGGTCAGCGGGTAGTAGGTGCCGCCCTTGACGGTGGCGTCGTTGCACACGATCACGCACTCGACGCCGGCGACACGGCCGATGCCGGCAATCACGCCGGCGCACGGCGCCGCATCGCTGCCGTCGACGTCGCGATAGACGCCCATCGCCGCCAGCGGGGCGATCTCGAGGAAGGGCGTGTCCGGGTCCAGCAGCAGCTCGACCCGCTCGCGCGGCAGCAGCTTGCCGCGCGCCACGTGCCGCGCGCGCGCGGTCTCGCCGCCACCCAGCGCGATCTGTGCGAGCTTCGCGCGCAGGTCGTCGACGCCGCGGCGCATCGCGGCCGCATTGGCCTTGAACTCGTCGCTGCGCGGATCGAGGCGGGACACCAGGGTCGACATCGCGGAACTCCTTCGGCCAGGGGTCAGGCCGACTCGGCGAACAGTTCGCGGCCGATCAGCATGCGCCGGATCTCCGAGGTGCCGGCACCGATCTCGTAGAGCTTGGCGTCGCGCCACAGCCGCCCGGCCGGGTACTCGTTGATGTAGCCGTTGCCGCCCAGCACCTGGATGGCCTCGCCGGCCATCCAGGTGGCCTTCTCGGCGGCGTAGAGGATGGCGCCGGCCGCGTCCTTGCGCAGCGAACGGCTGTGGTCGGCGCGATCGCAGGCCTGGCCGACGGCGTAGACGTAGGCACGGCAGGCCGAGAAGGTGGTGTACATGTCGGCCAGCTTGCCCTGCATCAGCTGGAACTCGCCGATGCTCTGGCCGAACTGCTTGCGGTCGTGCACATAGGGCAGCACCAGGTCCATGCAGGCGGCCATGATGCCCAGCGGCCCGGCCGACAGCACCGCGCGCTCGTAGTCCAGGCCGCTCATCAGCACCTTGACGCCGCCACCCTCGAGGCCCAGCACGTTGTCGACCGGCACCTCGCAGTCCTCGAAGAACACCGGGTAGGTGTTGGAGCCGCGCATGCCCAGCTTGTCGAGCTTGCTGCCGAAGCTCAGGCCCTTGAAACCCTTTTCGACGATGAGGGCCGTCACGCCCTTGGCGCCGGCCTCGGGCTCGGTCTTGGCATAGACCACCATCGTGTCGGCGTCGCCGCCGTTGGTGATCCACATCTTGGCGCCGTTCAGCACGTAGCGGTCGCCGCGGCGCTCGGCGCGCAGCTTCATGCTGACCACGTCGGAGCCGGCGTTGGGCTCGCTCATCGCCAGCGCGCCGACATGCTCGCCGGACACCAGCTTCGGCAGGTAGCGGCGCTTCTGCGCGTCGCTGCCATTGCGGTGCAGCTGGTTGATGCAGAGGTTGGAATGCGCGCCGTAGGACAGGCCCACGGCCGCGGAGGCGCGCGAGATCTCCTCCATCGCCACCATGTGCGCCAGGTAGCCCAGGCCGGTGCCGCCGTAGGCCTCGTCCACCGTCATGCCGTGCACGCCCAGGTGGCCGAGCTTGCGCCAGAGGTCGGCAGGGAACAGGTTGTCGCGGTCGATGTCGGCCGCGCGCGGTGCGATCTCCTGCTGGGCGAAGTCGCGCACGCTGTCGCGCAGCATGACCAGCGTGTCGCCGAGGTCGATATCGAGGCCGGTAAAGCTGGACATGGCGGTCGCCTCCGTGACGGCGGAAGCTCGGTGCGACGGGCCGGGGCTCGCGCATTCATGAGTTCCGCTCAATATTGACAATCATCGCCTGCCGACCCGATCGAGCCTTCAGGAAATCAGCGTTCAGTCTAGGTGGTCGACACGATCGAATCAAGTATTAATTGAGCTTTACTCAACATTAACGATCCCCGACAATCCCGCCTGCCCTCCTCCACGCCCCTGCAACCGCGCCGATGAACAGTCCGCCCGCTCTCGCTCCTCCACGCCGACGCGCGCCGGCCAGCGCCAAGTCCGAGCAGCGCGTGCGCGACATCCTGCGCGTCGGCCGCGACGTGTTCTCCGAACGCGGCTACGAGCACGCCACGACGACCGAGATCGCACAGCGCCTGGGCATCTCCGAAGCCACCGTCTTCACCTACTTCCATGGCAAGCGCGAGCTGTGCACGCGCGTGATCGAAGACTGGTACGACGAGATCATCGCCGTCATCGAGGCCGGCCTGCCACGCCAGCGCGACACGCGCGCGCAGCTCGAGTTCTTTGTGCGGACCCATCTGCGGCTGTTCCTGACGCAGGGCACCGGGCTGTGCGCGCTGGTGCTGTCGGAAGGCCGCTCGAAAGGGCAGGAAGCCCTGGGCGACGCCTTCGCGCCACTGCAGCGCCGCTACACCGCGCCGCTGATGGACCTGCTGGCGCGTGGCCAGGCCAGCGGCGAGATCCGCCGTGACGTGCCGCTGCGCCTGCTGCGCACCATGGTGCTCGGGCCGATGGAACACCTGTTGTGGGAGGCCGTGCTGCAGCAAAGGCCGATGGACGCCGACGAGACGGCGAGCGGGCTGCTCACGGTGCTCTACCCGGCCATCCAGGCACCGAAGGCCGAATTGGCCGCGTTGCGGCGTCTGCGCGCCGACATCGAGCTCGCGCTGCAGGGGGCCGGCAGCGCGAGCGCCTGACGGCGCCACCGCTCAGAACGGCCCGCTCGCGAGCCAGCGCTCCAGCTGCCCCCGCCGGTCGTTGCCCCAGAACAGCTCGCCGTCGACGATGAAGGACGGCGCACCGAACAGGCCCGCCGCGATCGCGGCGTCGTTCTCGGCCTTCAGCTTTGCCTTCCAGACCGGGTCGCCCCAGGCAGCCTCGGCCGCGTCGGCGTCGAGCCCGGCTTCGGCACACAGCGCCTTCAGCTGTGCCGGCACGTCGAGCGCCACGCCACGCGTGAAGTAGGCGCGCAGCCCGGCATGCGCCCAGGCCGCTGCTCGCGCGGGGTCGCGGTCGGCGAGCCACCAGAACACGCGCGCGGCGTTCTGCGTCGGGATCGGGAACGGCTCGGGCAACCGGTACGGCACGCCCTCGAAGCGCGCCGATCGCTGGAAATCGACCAGCGCGTACTCGCGCTTGACCGGGTAGGACACCGGACTCTTCAGCTCGGCCGCCTGGAAGGTGGCACCGAGCAGGATGGCGTGCCAGCGCACGGTGCGGCCGTGGCGCGCGGCCACCGCCTCGACCCACTCGCTGGCGATGTAGGAGTAGGGCGAGGAGAAGTCGAAATAGAACTCGACCGGGCTCCTCGCGTTCATCGCCACACCGCCGTGGTGCCGCCGGCGCGCGCCCCCCCGATCACTTGTACAGCACCTGCGGCAGCCACAGGCCGATCGCCGGGAACTGGTACAGCAGGATGATCGCGATGACCTGGATGCCCATGAAGGGCAGCATGCCGGCGAAGATCTGGTTCAGCGTCACGTGCTTCGGTGCCACGCCCTTCAGGTAGAACGCCGCCATCGCCACCGGCGGGCTCAGGAAGGCCGTCTGCAGGTTCAGGGCCACCAGCAGGCCGAAGAACAGCGGGTCGACCCCGAAGTTGTCGAGCAGCGGGATGAAGATGGGCATGAAGATCACGATGATCTCGGTCCACTCCAGCGGCCAGCCCAGCACGAAGATGATCACCTGACTCAGCACGAGGAACTGGGTCTTGGTGAGGTTCATGCCCAGCACCCAGTTCTCGACCAGTTCCTGGCCGCCCAGCAGCGCGAAGGCCGCCGAGAAGATGGCCGAGCCGACGAACAGCCAGCACACCATCGCGCTGGTCTTGGCGGTGAGGAAGACGCTCTCCTTCACCACCGTGAAGTTGAGCTGCCGATAGGCTCCCGCGAGGAGGAAGCCTCCAAGCGCACCGACCGCCGCAGCCTCGGTGGGCGTCGCCAGGCCGAAGACGATCGAGCCCAGCACCGCGATGATCAGCACCAGCAGCGGGAAGAAGCTCGACAGCAGCATCTTGAAGACTTCGAGCCGGTTGAAGCTGAGCAGCGAGTAGTAAGCCAGCATCGCCACCGCCCCCACCGCCAGGCCGATCCAGTAGCCCTGCGGCGCCGGCTTGGTAGTCGACGCGGCATCGCCCGCGGCGGCGGCGGCGGTAGCGGCGGCGGGAGGCGTGGCCACGGGGGACGCAGCGTCGGACGCCGTCGCCGGAGGCGTTTCCAGCGCGGCCCCGCTGGCCGACTCTGCCGCAGCAGCCGCGGGCGGCTCCTGCAGACCTCCGGACGACGGTGGCTCCTGCAGCCCGCTGCCCTCTTCGCTCGGCGGGGGCTGCAAGCCGCCCGTGCCTTCCGATTCGGTGGCGCTGCCGGCACCCATCTGTTGCAGTTCCGAGAAATCGTCGGCCGGTGCGACGCGGGTCACGGTCTGGTAGCTCCAGAGCGACACGGCAGCGAACAGGATCAACGGCAGCAGCGCGATGGTCAGTTGCTTGAGCAGGAAACCCGTGCTCACGGCCTGGTTGCGCTTGCCCTTCAAGGCGCCCAGCAACCACGGCAGCGCACGGCCCTCGCCGCTGGCGCCCGCGCTCTGCAGCGGCTTGGGCAGTGGCACGAAGCGCTGAGCGGCCGTCAGCGGGGGCATCAGCGCCGGCTTGATCTTGGCGAGGATGATCACGTAGAGGATGTACAGGCCGGCCAGCATGATCCCGGGGAAGAAAGCTCCGGCATACAACTGCACCACCGACACGCCGGCGGTCGCGCCGTAGACGATCAGCAGCACCGACGGCGGGATCAGGATGCCCAGGCAGCCGCCGGCGGTGATGGCCCCGGCCGAGACCCGCACGTCGTAGCCGCCGCGCAGCATCTGCGGCAGCGCCAGCAGGCCCATCAGCGTGACGACCGCCCCCACGATGCCGGTCGCGGTGGCGAACACCGCGCAGGTCACCAGCGTGGCGACCGCCAGCGAGCCGGGCACCCGCGCCAGGGCCAGGTGCAGGCTGCGGAACAGCTTCTCGATCAGGTTGGCCCGCTCGACCAGGTAGCCCATGAACACGAACAGCGGGATCGAGATCAGCACGTCGTTGCTCATCACCGCGAAGGCGCGCTGCACCATCAGGTCGAGCGTCTGCTTCATCGCGCCGCCCGTCGTCTGCCCGCCGGAGTGGTAGGCGAAGAAGGCGAACAGCATGCCCATGCCCATCAGCGTGAAGGCGGTGGGAAAGCCCAGCATGATGGCCACGACCACCAGCGACAGCATCAGCAGGCCGTAGTGGCCGTTGGTCATGGTGTCGACGCTCAGCACCATGCCCATCGCCGCCGCGATGATGATGGCCATCAGCGTGAAGCCGAACCACAGTTCCTTGCGCAGCTTCATGACTTGCCGCCTTCCTTGACGACGAACTTGTCGAGCGCTTCGATGTCGGCGTCTTTCACGTGCACCATTTCCTTGAGCTTGTCGACGTCGACCTCCTCGACGTCTTCTTCGCGCGATGGCCAATCGCCGTCACGCAGGCAGATCACGCAGCGCACGATCTCCACCAGGCCCTGCAGCAGCAGCACGCCACCGGCGAAGGGGATCACGAACTTGAAGGGATAGACCGGCAACGGATCGGCGTTGAAGGTCTGCTCGCGGATGGAGAGCGAATCGTTGAAGTAGAACCAGCCGGCCCAGGTGAGCGCCACGATGCCCGGCAGGAAGAACACGAAGTAGAGGACCAGGTCGATCGTGGCCTGGGTGCGCGGCCGGAAGAAGCCGTAGAGCACGTCGCCGCGCACGTGGCCCGCCTTGCTCAGCGTGTACGCGCCGGCGCACATGAAGAGCACGCCGTACAGCATGATCTGGGCGTCGAGCACCCAGGCATGGGGCTTGTTGAGCACGTAGCGGGAGAACACCTCCCAGCTGATCAGCATGGTCAGGCCCACCACCGCCCAGGCAAACAGCTTGCCGATCCAGGTGGAGAAGCGGTCGATCGCCAGCAGCAGGTTCTGCATCAGGCTTCCTAGAAAAAAACGTCCGGACAAACGAGCGGGGGCGCCGCTGCGCGGCGCCCCCGGATTGTCGCTTCGATCGCGAGGGCGCTCAGGCCTTCTTGGCGCTGAAATAGTGGTTGTAGGCCATCTTGAAGTCAACCGTGTAGTCGTTCCACCATTGGCCGGCGCGCGCGGCGAAGGCCTTCTGCGAATCGATCACCTTCTGGAACAGCGCGTTCTCGCCGCCCTTCTTGGCGATGATCTTGTCCCAGGCGGCGAGCTGCGCGCGCAGGATCGCATCGGGCGTCTTGTAGAACTTGACGCCGGCCTTCTTCAGCTCGGCGTAGTCGAGCGAATTGCGGTGCGCGGCCTTCCAGCTCATGTCGGCACTGGCGGCCTGCACGCCGTAGTCGACGATCGCCTTGAGCTCGGCCGGCAGTGCCTCGAGCTTGCCCTTGTTGAACAGGATCTCGAACTGCTCGCCGCTCTGGTGGAAGCTCTGCAGCATGCAGTTCTTCACCACGTCGGGGAAGCCGAGCAGGCGGTCGGAGCTGGCGTTGTTGAACTCGGCGCCGTCGATCAGGCCGCGGTCCAGCGCCGGCACGATCTCGCCGCCCGGCAGCGGGTTCACCGCCGCGCCCATGTCGGTGTACATGTCCACCGCCAGGCCGACGGTGCGGAACTTGGTGCCCTTGATGTCCTCGAGCTTGCCGATCGGCTTCTTGAACCAGCCGAAAGGCTGCGTCGGCATCGGGCCGTACAGGAAGGACACGACGTCCATGTTCAGGCTCTTGTAGATCTCGGCCAGCAGCTCCTTGCCGCCGCCGTAGTTGTGCCAGGCCAGCAGCATGTTGGGGTCCATGCCGAACGACGGGCCCGATCCCCACAGCGCCAGCGCCGAGTTCTTGCCGTAGTGGTAGGCCACGACGCCGTGCCCGCCGTCGAGCGTGCCCTTGTTGACCGCTTCCAGGAGCTGGAAGGCCGGCACCACCGAACCCGCCGGCAGCACCTCGATCTTCAGGCGGCCACCGGCCATGTTGTTGACCTTGGTGGCGAAGTCCTGCGCGTACTCGTGGAAGATGTCCTTCGAGGGCCAGGTGCTCTGGAAGCGCAGCGAGGTCGTCTGGGCGACCGACACCATCGGGGCAGCCATCGCGGTGGCGCCGACGGCACCTGCGGAAGCCTTCTTGAGGAATCGACGACGTTGCGGGGCGGTCTTCTGGGTCATGGGCATCTCCTGATTGGGCACGAAACGACGGGTTCTCGACAGCGAACCCGGGTCTGTTTGAAAGCTTGCCGATGGTAAGGAGCGGCCTCGCAGGGCGCCGCTGTCGTTAACCCCATACGTAGTTCCCGCAACGCAGCCGGGCCGTCCGCGCACAGGAAAAGGGCGTACCTCAGCCTGGGCCGCGGGCAGTCGCGAGGCGCGCCGCGAGCAGTACGAACAGCCCGCCGCCGAGCCCCTGCAGCGCCCGCCGCAGCGATGGCGCGACGCGGCCCCGCACCCGATCCGTCAGCAGGGCGACGAGCAGCAGCCAGCTCACGCCGCTCAGGTTGAACAGCAGGCCCAGCAGCAGGAAGGCCGGCAGCGGTCGGCCCGCGTGCACGTCGACGAACTGCGGCACGAAGGCCAGAAAGAACAGCCCGACCTTGGGGTTCAGAAGGTTGGTCAGCAGCCCGGCGGTGAACGACTGGCGCAGCGTCGGGAGCGGCGCCACCGCCTGGTCCGGTGCCACGGCCGTGGCACCGGACCCACGCCACGCCGCGCGCAGCATCTGCAGGCCCAGCCACGCCAGGTAGAGGGCGCCGGCCCACTTGAGCCCGTCGAAGGCCCAGCGCGATGCGGCCAGCACCGCCGCCACGCCCAGCGCCGCCGCGACCGCATGGCCCATGCAGCCGAGCCCGATGCCGAAGGCGCCCGCCACGCCATGGCGCCAGCCGCCGCGCGCGCTGCGGCTCATGACGTACAGCGTGTCGGCGCCGGGCGTGAGGTTGAGCACCAGGCTGGTCAGCATGAACAGCCCGAGGTCGTGGATGCCGAGGGCGATCAAGGCAACTCGACCGCCAGCGCCGTGGCCTCGCCGCCGCCGATGCACAGCGCCGCCACGCCGCGCTTGAGGCCGCGCCGTCGCAGCGCGCCGAGCAGCGTCACCACGATGCGGGCGCCCGACGCGCCGATCGGGTGGCCCAGCGCACACGCCCCACCGTGCACGTTGACCCGCTCGTGCGGCAGCTCGAAATCGGCCATCGCTGCCATCGTCACCGCAGCGAAGGCCTCGTTGATCTCCCACAGTTCCACGTCCTGCACGGCCCAACCGGTCTTCTGCAGCACCTTGCGGATCGCACCGGCCGGCGCGGTGGAGAACCAGGCTGGCGCCTGCGCATGCACCGCATGCGCGCGCACCACGGCGATGGGTGCGAGGCCGCGCGCGAGGGCGGTGGAGGCACGCATCAGCACCAGCGCCGCGGCGCCGTCGGAGATGCTCGACGAGGTGGCGGCGGTGATCGTGCCGTCCTTGCCGAAGGCCGGCTTCAGCGCCGCGATCTTGTCGAGCTTGGCCTTGAAGGGCTGCTCGTCGCGGTCGACCGCCACGTCGCCCGCCCGGCCGGCCAGCGTGACCGGCGCGATCTCCCAGTCGAAGCTGCCGTCGTTGTGGGCTGCGATCGCGCGCTGCGTCGACGCCACCGCGAAGGCGTCCATCGCCTCGCGCCGGAAACCGTAGGAGCCGACGCACTGCTCGGCGAACACGCCCATCGACTTGCCGCGCTCGTAGGCGTCCTCCAGGCCGTCGAGCGCCATGTGGTCATAGAGCACCGCCGCGCCGTACTTGAGGCCCTTGCGCACGAAGCTCAGGTGCGGCGCATTGGTCATGCTTTCCATGCCGCCGGCCACCACGATTTCGGCCGAGCCGGCCACCAGCATGTCGTGGCCGAACATCATCGCGCGCATGCCGGAGCCGCACATCTTCGACAGGGTCACCGCACCGGCCGCATCCGGCAGGCCGGCCTTGCGCGCCGCCTGGCGGGCCGGGGCCTGGCCCTGGCCCGCCATCAGGCAGTTGCCCATCAGCACCTCGTCGACCGCATCGCCCGGCACGCCGGCGCGCTCGACCGCGGCACGGATCGCGACGGCGCCCAGCTCCCAGGCCGCCAGCGGCGCCAGGTCGCCGAGCAGCCCGCCGATCGGCGTGCGCGCAGCCGACACGATCACGACCGGATCATCGTTGGACATGGCAAGGCTCCTTCACAAGATCAGATGGGGTTGTGGCCCAGTTGAGTGGTCGCCGATGCCGGATGCAGCGACACCGCCTCGGCGTCGAGGCTGCCGAAGCCCAGCCCCAGCGGCCGGCGGAAGCGCTTGTGCGGATCGTAGGGGAAGACGTCGTGCACGTAGCCGCCGGCGATGCGGTCCTTGCGGCCCTGCCAGAACGCCGGGTCCAGCAGTTCGGCGTGGTGCTGCATGAACACCTCGCGCACCGTCGGGTTGCCGAGCAGGAAGGGACCGAAGGTCTCGGGGAACACGTCCTTCGGGCCGACCGAGTACCAGACGTCGCCCGACATCTCTTCCTCCTCGTTGCGCGGCTCGGGCACCTTGCGGAAGTTGCAGTCGGTCAGGTACTCGATCTCGTCGTAGTCATAGAACACCACCTTGCCGTGGCGCGTGACGCCGAAGTTCTTCCACAGCATGTCGCCGGGGAAGATGTTGGCCGCCACCAGGTCCTTGATGGCGTTGCCGTACTCGATGACGGCGTGCTTCATCTGCTCGGACGTGGCCTCCTGCAGGTAGATGTTGAGCGGGATCATGCGCCGCTCGATGTACAGGTGCTTGAGCACCAGGCTGTCCCCCTCCTCCTCCAGCAGGCTGGGGCAGAAGTGGCGGATCTCCTCGATCAGCTCGGGCTCGAAGCGCTGGCGCGGGAAGGCCACGTTGCTGTACTCCAGCGAGTCGGCCATGCGGCCGACGCGGTCGTGCGTCTTCACCAGCTGGTACTTGCTCTGGATCAGTTCGCGCGAGGTGTCCTTCTGCGGCGGATAGAAGTCCTTGATGACCTTGAAGACGAATGGGAAGCTCGGCAGGTCGAACACCAGCATCACCATGCCCTTGATGCCGGGGGCGATGCGGAAGCTGTCCGAAGAGTGGCGCAGGTGATAGAGGAAGTCGCGGTAGAACTGGTTCTTGCCCTGCTTCTGCAGGCCCAGCGCGTTGTACAGCTCCCAGCGCGGCTTGCGCGGCATCAGCGAGCGCAGGAACTGCACGTAGGCCGACGGGATCTCCATGTCGACCAGGAAGTAGGCGCGCGCGAAGCTGAACAGCAGCAGCAGTTCGTCCTCGCCGAACAGTGCGGTGTCGATCGTCAGCAGCTCGCGCGAGTTGTGCAGCACCGGCAGCGCGAAGCCGGTCTCGCGGAAGCCGTTGATCACCTTGCCGACGATGTAGGCGCCCTTGTTGCGGAAGAACAGCGAGGCCAGCACCTGGATCTGGAAGTTGGCGCTGAGCTTGACGTCGCCGAACTGGTTACGAAACGCCTGCAGCACGTAATCGATGTCGCGCCCCAGGTCCTCGAACTCTCGTTGGAGCTGGTAGTTGTCGACGATGCGCAGCAGCGTCTCGCGCAGCCCCTCGGCCGAGCCCGGGCGACTGGGGTAGTAGGCACGGTAGGTCGGCAGCGAGGCCGGTTCCTCGTTCTCGATGTATTCGGTGCTGACCGCCGGGCGCACGAAGATGAAGTCGTTGCGGAAGTAGCTGCGGTGCAGGATCTTCGTCGTGACCGAGTTGAAGAAGGTCTCGGCCAGCTCGGGCTGGTGGTGGTTGATCAGCAGGCCGATGTAGTACAGCTTCACCTGCTGCCAGGTCTCCTCGGACAGCGAGCTGGCGCGGAACTCGTTCTCCAGCCGCTCCGCGGCCTCGTCGACGCGCAGGTCGTAGAACTCGATGCGCTCGCGCTGCGCGCGCTGCTGGCCGTGCCAGTCGGCCATCTCGAAGCGCTGCTTGGCCTCGGCGCTGGTCTGGCGGAACAGCTTGTAGTGGCGGTTGAAACCGTCGAGCAGCGCCTGGGCGATGTCGAAGGCGCGCGGGTCGTTCAGGGTCGTGACGAAGGCGCTGCCGGCCATCAGGCGACCCCCCGGGCGTCGTAGCGCGCCTTCACCGTGGCGAGCGCCCGTGCGTAGGCGGGGGCCACCGCGTCGGCGTTGTCGACCGTCATCGTCAGGTCCTCGAGCAGGCCGTTGTGCAGGCCGTAGAACCAGCCGTGGATGACGACCTGCTGGCTGCGCTGCCAGGCGTCCTGCACGACCGTGGTACTGCACAGGTTCAGCGCCTGCTCGACGACGTTGAGCTCGCACAGCGCGTTGACGCGGTCGACCTCGCGCACCGTGTCGAGCCAGGCGTTGTGCTTGTTGCGCACGTCCTGCACATGGCGCAGCCAGTTGTCGGCCACGCCGACGCGGCGGTTGGCCAGCGCCGCGGCCACGCCGCCGCAGCCGGAGTGGCCGACCACGATCAGGTGCTGCACCTTCAGCATGTCGATCGCGAACTGCACGACCGACAGGCAGTTGAGGTCGGAATGCACCACCACGTTGGCGACGTTGCGGTGCACGAACAGCTCGCCGGGCAGCAGGCCGACCAGGTCGTTGGCCGGCACCCGGCTGTCGGCACAGCCGATCCACAGGTACTGCGGCGACTGCTGCTTGAGCAGCCGCGAGAAGAAGCCGGGTTCGCGCACCTCGGTCTGCTTGGCCCACTCGCGGTTGTTGTCGAACAGCTCTTTCAGGTCGGTGGTCATGCGTCGGCTCCTCGTTTGCCTCAATTTTACGCAGGCGCCCCGTGACGCGTCGGCGACCGACCTGTCCCGGCGTTTGCGTTAACGTGCCACCGGACTTCACGGCGGCGCGGCGCGCCCGACCTGCGATGAACGCACTCGAACACCAGCTCGGCTATCCGTTCGGCGACGACCTGCCGGCGCTGGGCAGCACCCTCGATGTCGCCCCCGGCGTGAAATGGGTGCGGATGCGGCTGCCCTTCGCGTTGGACCACATCAACCTCTGGCTGCTGCGCGACCGGGTCGAGGGCCCGGACGGCCCGGTGGAGGGCTGGGCCATCGTCGACTGCGGCATCGGCGACGACACCACCCGCGCCGCCTGGGAGCAGGTGTTCGCAGACCACCTGGGCGGCCTGCCGGTGCTGCGCGTGATCGTGACCCACATGCATCCGGACCACATCGGGCTGGCCGACTGGCTGACGACGCGCTGGAGCGTGCTCGGGCGCGACTGCCCGCTGTGGATCAGCGCGACCGACTGGAACGCGGCACGGATCGCCTGCCGCAGCACCACCGGCGTCGGCGGCGACGAGGCGGCGAACCACTTCGCGCGCCATGGCGTCACCGACGCCGACGCGCTCCAGAAGATCCGCCGGCGCTCCAATTACTACGCCTCGATGGTGCCGTCGGTGCCGCAGCGCTACCACCGTCTGCTCGACGGCGAGACGCTGCGCGTCGGCGACCACGGCTGGCGCTGCCACGTCGGCTACGGCCATGCGCCGGAGCACATCGCGCTGCACTGCGAGGCGCTCGGCGTGCTGATCTCGGGCGACATGGTGCTGCCGCGCATCAGCACCAACGTCAGCGTGCTCGACTTCGAACCCGAGGCCGACCCACTGCGGCTCTACCTCGAGTCGATCGAGCGGATGCGCGCGCTGCCGCCCGACACCCTGGTGCTGCCGGCCCATGGCCGCCCCTTCACCGGCCTGCACACCCGCGTCGACCAGCTGCGCGATCACCATGCCGAGCGCTTCGCCGACGTGCTGACTGCCTGCGCTGCCGCCCCGAAGACGGCCACCGAGCTGCTGCCGGTGCTGTTCAAGCGCCCGCTCGACCTGCACCAGACCACCTTCGCGCTCGGCGAGGCCATCGCCCACCTGCACGCGCTGTGGTTCGACGGGCGGCTGGTGCGTCAGGTGGACCACGTGAGTGGCGTCTACCGCTTCGCCGTCACCGGCTGACGGGAACGGCCCGACCCGCACCGCCCGTCAGGTGCCGCCGCCGCGGTAGGCGCTGAACACGTCGCGCAGCGCGGGCACCGCCGGGGACGCCAGCTGCGACAGCGAGCGTTCGATCTCGTTGAGGTGGCGGCGCATCTCGGTCGCGGCGGCGCCCGCCCCGTCGCGCTCCAGGCCCGCCAGCAGGCGGCGGTGGCTGTGCGCCACGCACATCGGCTCGCCCGGCGCCTTGTACAGCGCCATCAGCAGCGAGGTGGTCGGCAGCAGTTCCTCCAGCAGCCGCAGGAAGATCGGGTTGCCGCTCAGGCGCGCGAGCTCGAGGTGGAAGCGGCCGGACAGGCGGATCGCCTCCTGCTTGTTCTGCGAGCGCGTCGCGCGCTCCTCCGCCGCCACCAGCGCGCGCAACTCGGCCAGTTGCGCCGCGCTCAGCTTGCCGGCGAGGCGGCGCACCACCTCGCACTCGACGACACGGCGGGCGTCGAACACGTGCTCGCCGTCGCGCCGTGTCGGCTCGGGCACGCGGGCGCCGCGGTTGGGCTGCAGCGTGATGATGCCGTCCTGCGCCAGCTGATGCAGCGCCTGGCGCACCACCGTGCGAGAGACCGCGAAGGCCTGCGCCAGCTCTTCTTCGCGCAACCGCGTGCCGGGTGGCAGGCGCTGGTCGATCACCGCGGCGTAGACGGCCTCGTAGACGCGATCGGTCGGCATGGCCGGCGGCGGCACGTCGGAGCCGGCACCGGCGACGCGTCGCTTCGTCATGCGGACGAGCGCGGGCCGCGTCAGGTGGCGCGCCGGCCGCCGCGGCGGCGCAGCGCGGCCGCGCCGGCCAGCGCCAATCCGACCACCAGCAGCGAGATGCCGGTGGTCACCGTGCCCAGCGCGTAGATCGACGGCGTGGTGACGGTGGTGGTCAGGCCCTGCAGTTCCAGCGGCAGCGTGTTGAGGTCGCCGATCGCCTGCGACGAGCGCGCGATCTCGTCCCAGCTCAGCGTGAAGCCGAACATGCCGATGCCGACCACCGATGGCCCGATCAGCGGCAGCACCACGTGGCGGAAGGTCTGCCATGGCGTCGCGCCCTGGTCGCGCGCGGCTTCCTCGTAGGCCGGGTTGAAGCGGTTGAACACCGCGAACATGATCAGCAGGCCGAACGGCAGCGTCCAGGTCAGGTGGGCGCCGAGGCCGGAGGTGTAGAGGCCCAGCGAGGTGGTGTAGCTCTCGAGCGTGGCGGTCGCGCCGACGGCCTCCAGCAACCACTTGATGCCGCCGTCGAGCAGCCGGAACTGCAGGCCGATGCCGAGCGACACGATGATCGACGGCATGATCAGGCTGGCCACGGTCACGTAGAACAGCGCGTCGGCACCGACCAGCCGCTTGCGGAAGGCCAACCCGGCGGTCAGCGCCAGCAGCACCGTGAGCAGCATCACCACCGCGCCGAGCGCGAGCGAGCGGCGCAGCGCGGCGCCGATGTCGACCACGCCCAGGCCCTTCCACAGCTCGTGGTACCAGTGCAACGACAACCCGCGCATCGGCAGCGTCAGGCCGCCCTCCGGGCCCTGGAAGCTCAGCACGAAGATCGTGATCACCGGCCCGTAGAGGAACAGCACGAACAGGCCGAACACGAGGGCCAGCGGCCAGAAGCCTCTCGAGCGGCGGTCGCGGTTCATCTCAAAGTTCCTTGCGCAGATTCACCAGCCGCGTCAGCGCGACGATGATCATCAGCACCACCGCCAGCAGCACCACGGCGTTGGCCGCGGCCAGCGGGAACTGCAGGTAGGAGGTCTGGACCTGGATCACCTTGCCGACCGAGGCGATCTGCTGGCCGCCCATCACGCCGACGGTCACGAAGTCGCCCATCACGATGGTGATGACGAAGATCGAGCCGATCAGGATGCCGGTGCGCGACAGCGGCACGATCACGTTCCACAGCGTCTGCCAGCCGCTGGCGCCGCAGTCGTCGGCGGCCTCGAGCAGCGATCGGTCGATGCGCATCATCGAATTGAAGATCGGCACCAGCATGAACATCGTGTACAGGTGCACGAAGGCCAGCACCACCGAGAACTCCGAGAACAGCAGCCAGTCGACCGGCTTGTCGACCAGACCCAGCCCCATCAACCCCTGGTTGACCAGCCCGTTGCGGCCGAGCAGCGGCACCCACGAGATCATGCGGATGACGTTGCTGGTCCAGAACGGGATGGTGCAGATGACGAACAGCAGCGTCTGCATGCCCGGCGAGCGCACGTGGAAGGCCAGGAAATAGGCGATCGTGAAGCCGATCAGCAGCGCGGCAGCCCAGGTCAGCAGCGAGAAACGCAGCGTCGACCAGTAGGTCTTCAGCGTCACGCAGGGCTCGGCCAGGTTGCTGCAGCCCTCGAAGATCGACACGTAGTTCTGGCCGGTGAAGCCGGGGATCAGCTCGTAGTCGCTGGTCGGCCAGAAGCTCACCGCGCCGATCAGCAGCAGCGGCGCGATGAAGAAGAACGCGAACACCGCCCCGAACGGCAGCGCCTGCAGCCAAGCGGGCGGCCCCCCTCCGAGCGCCCCGGACTTCATACCGGCGCTCCCCTGCGACGCGCAAGGCGAGCGCAGCGATGCCGTCCCCCCAGCGGACGCCGCGGATCCGGCTCTGCCGGTCCGCCAGCGGCGCCCTAAAGGCACTGAAAGGGCCTCTTCGTGGCCCTTGGGGGAGCGGCGTCAGCCGCAACGGGGGGGAGCGTCATCACGCCGCGACAAATTCGTTCCACTTCTGGACCATGTAGGTGTTCTCGTCCATCAGCGCGTTCCAGCAGGCGATGCCGCCCATGCGCTGCTCGTAGGAGCCGCCGTCGCGCTTGCTGCCGGCCTTGGCGAGCAGGTCGCCGTTGGGCGACTTGATGTCCTTCTCGGCCGCCTTGCCTTCCATCCAGTAGGCCCACTCGTAGGCTTCCATCTTGGCCTTGGCGGTTTCCAGCACGGCGCTGTAGTAGCCCTGGCGGTTCAGGTAGGCGCCGGCCCAGCCGTCGAGGAACCAGTTGATGAACTCATAGGTGGCGTCGAGCTTCTTGCCGCTGGCCGTGGCCGGTACGCCGAAGCCGGCTGCCCAGGCGCGGTAGCCCTCCTTCAGCGGCTGGAACACGCAGTCGATGCCCTTGGTGCGCACCGCGGTCACGGCCGGCGACCACATCGACTGGATCACCACCTCGCCGGAGGCCATCAGGTTGACCGACTCGTTGAAGTCCTTCCACAGCGAGCGGAACTGGCCGGCCTTCTTCGCCTCGATCAGCGTCTTGATCGTGAGGTCGATCTCCTTCTTGGTCATGTTGCCCTTGTCGGGGTACTTGTAGAGCCCCTTGGCCTCCACGACCATCGCCGCGTCCATGATGCCGATCGACGGGATGTTCAGGATCGCGGCCTTGCCCTTGAACTCCGGGTTCAGCAACTCGGCCCAGCTTTCGATCGGGCGCTTGATCAGGTCGGGCCGGATGCCCAGCGTGTCGGCGTTGTAGACCGTGGGGATCAGGCTCATGAACTGCGTCGGCGCCTTGGCGAACACCTTGCTCTTCTCGCCTTCCAGGTAGATCACCTTCTTCGGCGCCGTGCCCTGGTCACCGACCGCCTTGCCGCCCACCACGCCGGTGGTGAACAGCGTGGTGATCTTGTCGGCGTTCTTGATGCGCTTGGTGTCGATGCCCTTCAGGTTGCCGGTCGGCACGATCTTCTTCAGCGAGAAGTACTCGGTGTCGATCAGGTCGAAGCTGTTCGGCGAAGTCACCGCGCGCTTGGTCACCTCGTCGGTGTTGACGGCGATGTACTGGATGGTGATGCCGGTGTCGGCCTTGAACTTCTCGGCGATGGCCTTGTCCTGGTTCACCGCGGTGCCCAGGTAGCGCAGCGTGATCTTCTCCTGCGCGTGGATGGCGGGGAAGATGCCGGTGGCGAGGATGCCGGCGGTGCCCTGGAGCAGTTGGCGGCGACGGAATTCGGACATGGTGGCTTCTCCTGGGGATGAAGGGGGGCCGCTCAGGCGGCCAGCGGATGGACGTCGGCGGCGTCCCAGTGGGCGCAGGCGCTGTCGCCGGGCCGCCAGGGCTGGGCCTCGAAGGCCGCCTCAGGCAGCACGACGTTGAACTCCTCGACCGTCGGGCTGTGCAGCGTCAGCAGCACGTAGGTGCCCTGGTACTCGGTGGCACGCACGGTGGCCGGCAGCACCGTGTCGCCGGCCGGCAGCGGCTCGCGGCTCAGGCGCGTCTTGTCGGCGCGCACGGCCACCAGGCCGCGCGAGGAAGGAATGACGTTGTGCCCGCCCATGAAGCGCGCCACGAACTCGCTGCGCGGCGCGTTGAACACGCTGTGCGGCGAGCCGTCCTGCTCGATGCGGCCCTGGCTCATCACCACCACCTGGTCGGCCAGCGCCATCGCCTCCTCCTGCGAGTGCGTGACGTGGATGAAGGTCATGCCCAGCGAGGTCTGCCAGCCCTTGAGCTCGGCGCGCATCTTGATGCGCAGGAAAGGATCGAGCGCCGACAGCGGCTCGTCGAGCAGCAGCACCTTGGGTTCGGTGATCAGCGCGCGCGCCAGCGCCACGCGCTGCTGCTGGCCACCCGACAGCTCGGCCGGCTTGCGGTGCGCCAGGTGGCCCAGCGACACGCGCTCCAGCAGGTCGGCCGCCTTCTTCTGCCGCGCGGCCTTGTCGACGCCGCGCATCTTCAGGCTGAAGGCCACGTTGTCGAGCGCGCTCAGGTGCGGGAACAGCGCATAACTCTGGAACATCATCGCCGTGCCGCGCTCGGACGCCGGCAGGTTGGTGATGTTGCGGCCGCCGAGCACGATGTCGCCCTCGCTCGCCAGCTCGTGGCCGGCGATCATGCGCAGCGTGGAGGTCTTGCCGCAGCCCGAGGGCCCGAGCAGGCAGCAGTAGCTGCCGGCGGCGATCTTCAGGTCGATCCCGGCTACGGCGACCGCGTCGCCGTAGCGCTTGACCAGGTGAACGAGTTCCAGGTCGGTGCGTGGGTTCATGGCGCAGCCGGCACGCAAAGCATGTGCCAGCCGACGCGTCGACCCCGCCGCCGCGGCCCTGCCGGACGCGACGCCCGGGTGCGGTCCTTGCTCGCACCCCGCAAGGCGCGGGGCGAGCCGCCGTGACCAACCGCAAGCGCGCACCATCGCTGGTCCGCCCCGCGCGTTTTGTATGCAAAACGCACTGATCTTGTTCACGAGACGACGACCATGAAGCTGCTGCTCATCAACCCCAACAGCTCCGCCGGCATGACCGCGGGCATCGCCGACGCGGCGCGCGCGGTGGCCGCCGCCGGCACCGAGGTGATCGCCACCCAGCCCGGCTTCGGGCCGGCCTCGATCGAGGGCCATTACGACGAGGTGTTCGCTGCCGCCGGCGTGGCCGAGCAAGTGCGGCAGGCCGCGCCGCTGGCGCCCGACGCGGTGCTGATCGCCTGCTTCGGCGACCCCGGCCTCGACGCGGCCCGCGAAGCCACCGACGCACCGGTGCTGGGCACCGCCGAGGCGGCCTTCCACGTCGCGTCGATGCTGGCGACCGGCTTCTCGGTCGTCACGACGATGACGCGCACCTGCGTGATCGCCGAGCACCTGGTGCTGAAGTACGGCTTCGAGCGGCGCTGCCGCGGCATCCACGGCACCGACATCCCGGTGCTCGCGCTCGAGGACGCCGGCGACGAAGTGCTGGCGCAGATCGAGGCGAGCGCGCGCGCCGCGCTGGCGCAGGACCGCAGCGGCGCCATCGTGCTGGGCTGCGCCGGCATGGCCGGGCTGTGCGGCACGCTGCAGCAGCGCCTGGGCGTGCCGGTGATCGACGGCGTGGCCGCCGCAGTCAAGCTGGCCGAGGCCCTGGTGGGCCTGGGGCTGCGCACCAGCAAGCACGGCGACTACGCGACGCCGCTGCCCAAGCTCTACCGGGGCTGGGCCGGGCCTCTGGGCTGGTAGCCCTGTCGCCCGGCGGCCGGCGCGACGACCCGTCCGAGCGTCAGTCGAACGCCGGCACCATCTCGTGGCGCAGCGCGCCGCGTGCGGTGTCGAGATCGGGGATGACGGAGCGCACCACGTCCCAGAAGCGCGGGCTGTGGTTCATCTCGCGCAGGTGGGCGAGCTCGTGAGCGACGACGTAGTCGATGGTCGGCAGCGCGAAGTGGATCAGGCGCCAGTTCAGCCGCACCGAGCCGTCGGCGCTGGCGCTGCCCCAGCGCGTCTGGGCGGAGCTGAGCGCCAGCCGCCGCACCTGCACCTTCAGGCGCGGCGCGAAGTGGGTGCAGCGCTCCTCGAACAGGCGTTTCGCCTGGCGCTGCAGCCAGGCCTGCACCACGTCGCGGATCTGCTCGGGCGCCGCGCCGTGCGGCAGGCCGATGTGCAGCGTGAGCCGCGGCACGCCGGGCAGCGCCGCCGCGTCGCTGTTGAGCACCGCGCCGGTGGCGCGCGGGTCGAGCACGAGGATCAGGGTCTCGCCGAGGAAAGGCAGGCTGGCGCCGTCGCGCCACTCGATGCGTGCGGCCGCGTGCTTTTGCGCCCGCTCGTGCTGCTCGACCAGCTTGGCCTGGATCCAGGCCGCCTTCTCGCGCAGCGCGGCGTCGATCTCGCCGCGGCCGACCCAGCGCGGCGCTCGCACGCTCAGCCCCTCGGCCGAGACCACCATGCCGATCGAGCGGCGCCGTGCGCGCTGGAATTCATAGGCGACGACGGCGCGGCCGAGGTCGATCTCGCGCGAGGCACGCGGGTGACGGAACAGCGGCGGGCTCAGCGCCGGCCCGGGCGGTCTGGCGGGCGACGGCGGCGCAGCCGGCACGCTGAGGCGGGGCGCCGGCTCCGGCGCCGCCAGCGCGGCCGCCTGCGGCGCGGCGGATGCGGCAGGCTCGTCCTGCGCGAACAGCGGCAGGTCGAGCTGGCGAAAAGGGGCGTTGGGGTCGGCCACGGCGGCCCGGCGCGTCATGGGGGGCGAGTATAGAAGCCGACCATGGCGCCGCGCCTCCCGCCGGAACTCATCGCGCCGCGGTGGTGGCCGGGTAGGCCTCGGGATCGATGCGGCGCATCTCGGCCTCGATCCACGCCTCCACTTCGCGCATCAGTTCGTCGGGCTGACGGCCGGCGGAGGGAATGGGGGTGCCGATCACGACGTCGATCACGCCGGGCCGCAACACGAAGCTCTTGCGCGGCCAGCACTTCGCGGAGCTCACCGCGATCGGCACCACCGGTGTGCCGGTCGTCACCGCGAGCCGCGTGCCGCCGCTCTTGTAGACGCCCTGGTCACCGCGTGGCGTGCGCGTGCCTTCGGGGAACATGATGACCCAGTTGCCATGGGCCATGTACTTGCGGCCCTGCTCGGCCACGCGGTTCCAGGCTTCGGTGCGCTTGCTGCGGTCGATGTGGATCATGTCGAGCCGACCGATGGCCCAGCCGAAGAAGGGGATGTAGAGCAGCTCGCGCTTGAACACGTAGCACAGCGGGTGCGACATCAGCGTCGGGAACGCGAAGGTCTCCCAGGTGCTCTGGTGCTTGGGCAGCAGGATCACCGGCGAGAGCCGGTCGGCCGGGAGCCGCTCCATGCCCTGCACGCGGTAGCGCACGCCGCAGATCGCCTTGGCGCCCCAGATCGACAGGCGCAGCCAGCTGATGCAGACCCAGTACACCGGATCGCCGCGCACGAAGATCGACAGCAGCAGCGCCGCGATCGCGATCGGCACCACCGTGATCGCCAGCCACGCGATGAAGACCGCGGAGCGCAGCACCGCCACCAAGCGGCTCACCGGACCACCTTCGTGCTGCGCACTCCGGTATTCGCCCTTGGGGCGGCCCGGCGGGCTCATGCCCCCAACGCCCCGGGGTTGCTGTCGGGCACCTCGACCGTGCCGCGCGCGATGGCCCGCTCGTGGCGTTCGCGCTGCACGATGAACTCCGCTGCGGTCGCCAGGTCGGCATGCACCACGGTGCCGGGCACGTGGCGCACGATGTCGGCGATCTGCGCGTCGGTGAGGCCCGCGCACTTGCCGGTGCGCACCAGGTGGGTCTCGCAGCCGACCGCCTGGGCCGCCTGAAGATCGCGCAGGCTGTCGCCGATGGCGGGCACCTTCGACAGCTCCACGCCGTAGCGATCGCCGATCTGCGTGAACAGGCCGGGCAGCGGCTTGCGGCAGGCGCAGGCCTCGTCGGGCGCGTGCGGGCAGAAAAACACCGCGTCGACGCGCCCCCCCACCTGAGCCAGCCCGAGATTCATCTTCGCGTGCATCGCGTTGAGCGTCGACATGTCGAACAGCCCGCGGCCCAGGCCCGACTGGTTGGTGGCGATCACCACGTGCCAGCCGGCATGGTTGAGCCGCGCGATGCCTTCCAGTGCACCCGGCAAGGCCTGCCATTCTTCGGCCGACTTGATGTAGTCGTCGCTGTCGACGTTGATGGTGCCGTCGCGATCGAGGATGACGAGCTTGGGGGGCTGCATGTCAGCTCGCCAGCTTGGAGAGGTCGGCCACGCGGTTCATCGCGGCATGCAGCGTGGCCAGCAGACCGAGCCGATTGGCGCGCAGCGCCGGGTCATCGGCGTTGACCATCACGCCGTCGAAGAAGGCGTCGACCGGCGCCTTCAGCGCAGCGAGCGACTGCAGCGAGGCCGCGTGGTCGCCGCGCGCGAAGGCGGCATCGGCCGCAGGCTTCACCGCCGCCAGCGCCTGTGCCAGTGCGGCCTCGGCCGGCTCCTTCAGCAACGCCGCGTCGACCTTCGGCTCCACCGCACCCTCGACCTTCTTCAGGATGTTGCCGACCCGCTTGTTCGCCGCGGCGAGCGCCGGCGCCTCGGGCAGCGCCGCGAAGGCCCGCACTGCCGCCAGGCGCTGCGCCACCTCGCTCAGCCGCTGAGGGCGCAGCGAGAGCACGGCGTCGACTTCCTGCGCGCGGTAGCCCTGCTCGCGCAGGCTGCCGGCGAGGCGGTCGAAGATGAAATCGGCCAGCGCCGCCGACGGATCGGCGATCAGCGCGCCGAACGCCGGCGAGGCCGTCTTCAGCAGCGCATCGACGTCGAGCGGCAAGGCCTTCTCGCTCAGCATGCGGATCACCCCCAGCGCATGCCGCCGCAACGCGAACGGATCCTTGTCGCCGGTCGGCAGCTGGCCGATGCCGAACAGGCCGACCAGCGTTTCCAGCTTGTCGGCCAGCGCGACCACGGTGCCGACCTCGTTGCGCGGCAGTTCGTCGCCGGCGAAGCGCGGGCGGTAATGGTCCTCGATCGCGAACGCGATGTCGTCGCCCAGGCCGTCGTGCTGCGCGTAGTAGCGGCCCATCGTGCCCTGCAACTCCGGGAACTCGCCCACCATGTCGGTCAGCAGGTCGGCCTTGGCCAGCAGCGCGGCCTGGTCGGCCTTGGCCGCCAGCGCCTCGCCGCCGAGCTGGCTGCCGATCGCCCGCGCGATGGCCCGCACGCGCTCGACGCGTTCGCCCTGGGTGCCGAGCTTGCCGTGGTAGACGACCTTGTCCAGGCCAGCCACGCGATCGGCGAGACGCTTCTTGCGGTCCTGGTCGAAGAAGAACTTGGCGTCCGCCAGCCGCGGGCGCACCACCCGCTCGTTGCCACCGACCACGGCGCTGGCGTCGTCCGGACTGATGTTGCTGACGATCAGGAACTTGTGGGTGAGCCGGCCCGCCGCGTCGAGCAGCGGGAAGTACTTCTGGTTGGCCTTCATCGTGAGGATCAGGCATTCCGGCGGCACCGCCAGGAAGCTTTCCTCGAACTGCCCGAGCAGCACGTTGGGCCGCTCGACCAGCGCGGTCACCTCGTCCAGCAGCGCCGCGTCGTCGATCGGCACCAGGCCTTCCTTCGACGCCGCGGCCTGCAGCTGGCGCGCGATCTCGCCGTGGCGCGCCGCGAAGCTGGCGATCACCGCGCCCTGGTCCTGCAACTGCTGCGCGTAGTGGTCGGCGTGCTGCAGCACCACCGGATCCATCTGCGCCTCGAAGCGGTGGCCGTGCGTCTCGCGGCGCGACTCGAGCCCGAGCGCGGCCACCGGCACCAGGTCGGCGCCGTGCAAGGCCACCAGGCCGTGGGCCGGGCGCACGAACTGCACGCTGGCCCAGCCCGGCAACTCGCCGGTCTCGAGCTGGTAGCTCATCAGCTTGGGGATCGGCAGCTTCGCCAGCGCCTCGAGCAGCGCCTTCTGCAGCCCGACGGCCAGCATCGCGCCCGGCACCAGGCTGTCGAAGAACAGCGCCTCGGCCTTGCCGTCCGGGCGGCGCTCCAGCCGCGGCAGTGCCAAGGCATCGGCGCCCAGCGCGGCGAGCTTCTTCAGCAGCGCCGGCGTCGGCTGGCCGTCGGCCGTCAGGCCCACGCTCACCGGCATCAGCTTCTGCGACACCGCCTTGTCGGGCGCAGCCGGCAGCACCGCACTGATGTGCGCCGCCAGCCGCCGCGGCGAGGCAAAGGGCGTGGTGGCCGAGTGCTCGGTGGCCAGGCCCTGGGCCTTCAGGCTCTCGGCCAGCGTGTGGGCGAAGGACTCGCCGAGCTTCTTCAGCGCCTTCGGCGGCAATTCCTCGACGAACAGCTCGACGAGCAGGTTCTTGGTGTCGCTCATGCCCGGGCCGCCTCTTCCGCGTTCGCGGCCTTGGCCGGCTTGCGGGCGGCTTCGCCCGCCTTCTCGATCTCGGCCACCCACTCGCGCGGCGCCATCGGGTAGCCCAGCCGCGCGCGGCTGTCGACGTAGCTCTGCGCGACCGCGCGCGCCAGGTTGCGGATGCGGCCGATGTAGGCGGCCCGCTCGGTGACGCTGATCGCACCGCGCGCGTCGAGCAGGTTGAAGGTGTGCGCGGCCTTCAGCACCTGCTCGTAGGCCGGCAGCGCGAGCTGCTGCGTCATCAGCTGCTGCGCGTTACCCTCGTGGGCCGTGAACGCGGTCAGCAGGAAATCGACGTTGCTGTGCTCGAAGTTGTAGGCGCTCTGCTCCTGCTCGTTCTGCAGGTAGACGTCGCCGTACGTCAGCCCCTCGGTCCACTGCAGCTTGTAGACGTTGTCGACGCCCTGCAGGTACATCGCCAGGCGCTCCAGGCCGTAGGTGATCTCGCCGGTGATCGGCCGGCAGTCGATGCCGCCGACCTGCTGGAAGTAGGTGAACTGCGTGACTTCCATGCCGTTGAGCCAGACCTCCCATCCCAGGCCCCAGGCGCCCAGCGTCGGATTCTCCCAGTCGTCCTCGACGAAGCGGATGTCGTTGACCTTCAGGTCGAAGCCCAGCGCCTCGAGCGAGCCGAGGTAGAGCTCCAGGATGTTGCTCGGTGCCGGCTTGAGCACCACCTGGTACTGGTAGTAGTGCTGCAGGCGGTTGGGGTTCTCGCCGTAGCGGCCGTCCTTCGGCCGCCGCGACGGCTGCACGTACGCCGCCTTCCAGGGCTCGGGGCCCAGCGCGCGCAGGAAGGTGGCGGTGTGGCTGGTGCCGGCGCCGACCTCCATGTCGTAGGGCTGCAGCAGGGCGCAGCCCTGGTCGGCCCAGTACTGCTGAAGACGCAGGATGATTTGCTGGAAGCTCAGCATCGTGATGAGGTGGGAGGTGGGGCCGAGGCGCACGCGCCGGGCCGGACCCCGGATTCTAGGTGGCGCCTCCGCGCCCGGCCCCGGCGGCTCAGTGCATGCGGCGCTCGGTCAGCCGCATTTGCAGGCCGACCGGGAACATCGTGAAGGCCATGCGCTCCTGCGGTGGTGCGCCGCTCGCGGTGCCGACGTACTGCAGCTCGAAGTTGCGCGCCAGCATCGCCAGCACCATCTTCATCTCCAGCAGCGCAAGGTAGCGGCCGGGGCACAGGCGCGGACCGGCGCCGAACGGCATCGACGCCTTCTGCGTGGCCCGTTGAGCGCCGTCGTGCCAGCGGCCCGGCCGGAAGTCGGCCACGTCCTCGGCCAGCCGGGCATCGAGCGCCGCGCGCCGCATCAGGCAGAACACCACCGCGCCGGGCGGCAGGCGAAAGCCGGCCAGCGCGGTCTCGCGGTTGGCCTCCATGAACAGCAGCGGGGCCACCGGCTTGAGGCGCATCGCCTCGCTGACACTGGCCTCGATCGAGGCCAGGCCGCGCGCGGCGTCGAAGCTCGGCGGCAGCAGCGCGTCGCCGAGCGCGGCATCCACCTCGGCGACGAGGGCCTGCCAGTCGTCGGGGTGCTCGTGCAGCAACCAGATCGCCCAGCTCAGCGTGTTGGCGGTGGTGTCCTCGCCGGCCAGCAACACGGTCAGCACGTTGCCGGCCAGTTCTTCCTCGGTCAGCGCGCTGCCGTCGACATCCTGGGCGGCCAGCATCGCCTCCAGCAAGTCGGACGGGCGCTCGCGGCGCGACGGGTCGTCCTGCAGGCGCTGCCGCGCCGCGCGGATGAAGCCGCGCACCGCCTCGTGCACGTGGGCCAGATGGCGGTCGTGCTCGCGGTCGATCGGCAGCCTCAGGTAGCGCCAGTACGCAAAGGGCAGGTTGATGCGACGGAACAGCATCGGGAACAGCTTGTCCAGATGCTGCTGCAGCGGATGCGGCGCCTCGAGGGTGTTGACGTCGGCGCCGAAGGCCAGGCCGGCGGTCACGTCGACCGTGTAGCGCATCAGCGAAGCCTGCAGGTCGATGGGCTCGCCACGCCGCGCCGCCTGGCGCCACGACGCCATCAGGCGCTCGGTCACCCGCAGCAGCGAGGGATAGAAGCGCTTCAGGTGGCCGGGGTCGAAGGCGCCCATCACCAGCCGGCGCTGGCGCCGCCAGTCGTCGCCCTCGGCGGAGAACACGCCGTGACCGCCGGTCTCGCGGATCACCGCCTCGATCGGGCGCATGCGCCGCCAGGTGTCGGGTCGGTCGCGCAGCGCGCCGGCGATCGTCTGCGCGTCGGAGATCACCAGGACCTCGCGCCGGCCGAGGCGCAGCCGGTAGGTCGGGCCATGGTGTTCGGCCCAGGCCTCGAACTGCTGGTGCAGGCGCGGCAGGTCGAACTGCAGCAGGTTGCCGATCAGCGGCCAGCCACGCGGCCCCGGCAACTCGGCCACCGACCGCAGCGGCGCTGCGGCCGCAGGGCCGGCACGGACATCGGCATCGGTTTCGGTCGGCATGCGCATCGTCTCTCCACGGTCAGCGGACCGCCAGAGTGTGCGCGAAGCCGACCGGAGAGCCTCGCCTCAGAACGGAACCATCGCCTGCAGCCGCAGCGTGGCGCGGGGAGCCGCTCCACCGGTGCCGAACAGCAGGCCGGCCTCCACTTCCGGGTCCTCGTCGTCGTCGCCAAGCCGGGCGAACACCGCCGGGCCGAGGATGTGCGATTGCTGCGATCGCGGCGCCCAGTGGTCCCAGCGCCCCAGGTGCCCGAAGCCCTGGGCGCCCCAGTCCACGGCCGAATCGCCATGCACGCGCACCTGCCATTGGTAGCCGAACTCGGTGGGCGTGCCCCCTTCGTCGGCATGCAGGCGGCGCTCGAACAGCAGGTTCAGGTTGCCCTGCACCGCGCCCCAGCTCGCCTGCAGCAGCGGCCCGTAGCGCAGTTCGTAGCCTTCGGAGGACTCGCGCTCGCGTTCGACCTCGATCAGCAGGCCGATCTCGTAGGGCTGCTCGCCGGTGTCGGTGAACTGGAAGCGGTTCTCCCATTCGAGCGAATGCACGCGGGTCGACTCGCCGAGTTCTCGCCCGAAGTTGACCGTGGCCTCGCTCGACCACCACGGCGTGAAGCCGTACTCGACGCCGAGCTTGCCACCCCAGAAGCTGCGTCCGTGGCGGTCCTGGGCGATGCCGGCCTTGCTGTCGATCTCGCGCTCGCCGTGCTCGACGACCGGGCTGAAGATGTAGTCGGCCGGGTCGGCATGGGCCGCCGAGCCCACGAACGCAGAGATCAGTACCGCAGAAAACTTCAAGCGCAAGGTCATGGGAATTTCTCCTGACTTTGCACTGTAGTCGCGCCCCGGGGCGCCGCGCACCGCAGCAGTGCGCCGTTCAGCCGCGGTTCAGACCCGATTCAGATTCAGGCCGGATCACCCTCGCAACTGCGGCGCCCACGCCACACCGCAAGGGCCACGATCGCCAAAGCCAGACCCAGCGGCGGCCACAGCCCGAAGCGCCCGGCCCACCACGCGAAGGGCGTGAGCCCGCTGCGGCCCTGCACCGTGCCCTCGAGCACGCCGCGTGTGTGCGGCGCCAGCCAGTGGGTGACCTTGCCGCGATGATCGATGATCACCGTGGCGCCGGTGTTGGTGGCGCGGATCATCGGCCGCTGCAGCTCGAGCGAGCGCATCCGCGAGATCTGCAGATGCTGGTCGATCGCGACCGATTCGCCGAACCAGGCGATGTTGCTGACGTTGGCCAGCACGGTCGGTGCGTCGCCCCCCGCGCCGTAACGCGCCGCGAGCTCCTCGCCGAACAGGTCTTCGTAGCAGATGTTAGGCGCCACCCGCTCGCCCTTCACGGCGAACGACGGGGCCACCAGCGGCCCGCGGTTGAAGTCGCCGAGCGGCATGTTCATCAGGTCGACGAACCAGCGGAAGCCGAGCGGGATGAACTCGCCGAACGGCACGAGGTGGTGCTTGTCGTAGCGGTAGACCCCGCCGGGCGCAGCGGCCGCCTCGCGCGACAGGCCGGCGACCGAGTTGGTGTAGCCGGCCTGCGGGTCGCCCAGTGGCAGGCCGACCAGGGCCGCCCGCTCACCATCGGCGAAAGCCGCGCGCAGCCCGTCCCACAAGCCCTCGGGCAGCTGCGAGGGCAGCAGCGGGATGGCGGTTTCCGGCGCGATAACGAGGTCGGCACGCGCTTCGACCATCGCCCGCAGCGTCCACACCAGGTCTTCGGGTTGGCGCTCGGGCGCGAACTTCTCGTCCTGCGCCACGTTGCCCTGCAGCAGCGCGACCGACAGCGTGCCGGTAGGTTCAGTGAAGTGCCGCGGCAGCGCCGTCGGCAGCCACCACAGCGCCAGCGCGACGCCCGCCAGCACCCAGCGCGTCCGCCCTGGCGCGGCGAGCGCGGCCGCGGCCAGCGCAGCGAGGCCCGCCGACACCGCGCCGATGCCGTAGACGCCGAGCCAGGGCGCCAGCCCGGCGAGCGCGCTGTCGCTGTGCGCATAGCCGGCCGCGACCCAGGGGAAGCCGGTGAAGATCACGCCGCGCGCCAGTTCGGCCAGCAGCCACAGCACGGCGAACAGCACCGCGCCGCCCCAGGGGTTGCCGGGCCGCCAGCGCTGCCACGTGGCCATCGCCGCGGCGACGTAGAGCGACAGGAAGGCGCACAGCAGCCCGATCGCCGCCACCGCCAGCCAGGCCGGCAGACCGCCGTAGCGGTGCAGGCTGATGAACAGCCACCAGGTGCCGCCGACCAGCCAGGCGATCGAGAAGCTGCCGCCCAGCCAGGCCGCGCGCGCCGGCGTCCGCGCCGCGCCGACCCGCCACGCCAGCCAGGCCACGGCCGCCAGCTGCAGCCAGCCGGCCTCGTGCGGCGCGAACGCGAAGGCGTGCAGGCCGCCGGCCGCCGCCATCAGCAGCAGGTCGGCCCACAGGGGCCACGGCGCCCCGCGCGCGCCTGCGGCGGACGGGGCGGACAGCGGGTTCAAGCCTCGGGCGGCGACGCCGGCGGCGGGCCGTCCGCGCGGGTGACCTTGAACCAGCGCACCGCGCCGCCGCGCGCCAGCATCACGGCGAAGCGCAGCCCGCCGACATCGACCGTCTCGCCGCGGCGCATCACGCGGCCGAGTTCGTGCGCCACCAGGCCGCCGATGGTGTCGAAGTCGTCCTCCGGCAGCGCCGTGTCGAACACGGCGTTGACCTCGGCGATGCCGGCGTCGCCGGCGACGCGCTGGCTGCCGTCGGCCAGCGTGAACACGCCGGAGTCGTGGTCCTTCTCGTCGAACTCGTCCTCGATCTCGCCGACGATCTCCTCGAGCACGTCCTCGATGGTGATCAGGCCGGCGGTCTTGCCGAACTCGTCGATCACGATCGCCAGGTGGTTGCGGTTGGAGCGGAAGTCGCGCAGCAGCTCGTTCAGGCCCTTGGTCTCGGGCACGAACACCGCCGGGCGCAGCAGCGCGCGCAGGTTCAGCTCGGGCGCCCGGTGCAGCTTGAGCAGGTCCTTGGCCATCAGGATGCCGATGACGTTGTCGCGCTCGCCGTCGTACACCGGGAAGCGCGAGTGGCCGGTGTCGATCACCACCTCCAGCAACTCGTCGTAGGGCGCGTCGATGTCCAGAAGGTCCATCCGCGGCGCCGCCACCATCACGTCGCCGGCGGTCATGTCGGCCATGCGCAGCACGCCCTCGAGCATGATGCGCGACTCAGGTTCGATCAGCTCGCGCAACTCGGCGTCGGCCAGCGTCTCGATCAGTTCGTCCTTGGAATCCGGGCCGGGCGAAAGGAACTCGACGACGCGTTCGAACAGGCTGCGTTTGTCGCCCGCCTTGACGGCGTGGGGCGCGGCCTTGTCGCCTGCACGGGCAGGTCGACCTGGTTGAGGCTCGGACACGGGCGGTGCCAAGAGTGGAGGTCCTTCAAGAATACCCCAGCGCCATGACGGGCTCGCGCTGCAGCTACCATCTCGCCCCCGGTCGGGCCTGCGGCTTGCTTGACAGCCCCGGGTCCTTGATCGACAGTCGCCCACCCTCATGTGTGTGAGTCTCCTCACACGGCCGAGCGTCCACCATGTCACTGATACCCGCCACGATCCTCACGGGCTTTCTCGGCTCCGGCAAGACCACCCTGCTCAAGCGCGTGCTCTCCGAGGCCCACGGCCAGAAGATCGCCGTGATCGAGAACGAGTTCGGCGAGGAGAACATCGACAACGACATCCTCGTGACCGACAGCAAGGAGCAGATCGTCCAGATGAGCAACGGCTGCATCTGCTGCACGATCCGCGAGGACCTGCGCGCCACGCTGACCGACCTGGCCGCGAAGAAGCGCAAGGGCGAGCTCGACTTCGACCGCATCGTGATCGAGACCACCGGCCTGGCCGACCCCGGCCCGGTCGCGCAGACCTTCTTCATGGACGACGAGATTGCCGAGAGCTACCTGCTCGACTCGATCCTGACGCTGGTCGATGCCAAGCACGCCGGCCAGCAGCTCGATGACCGGCAGGAAGCGCGCCGCCAGGTGGGCTTTGCCGACCAGATCTTCCTGTCCAAGACCGACCTGGTCGCCAAGGACGAGACCGACGCGCTGATCCACCGCCTCAAGCACATGAACCCGCGCGCGCCGCTGCAGGCGGTGCACTTCGGCGAGGTCCCGCTGAAGGACGTGTTCGACCTGCGCGGCTTCAACCTGAACGCCAAGCTCGACATCGACCCCGACTTCCTGAAGGCCGACGACCACGAGCACCACGACCATGATCACGGCGAACACTGCGACCACCCGTCGCACGCGCACGGCCATCACCACGCGCATGACGACGACGTGAAGAGCTTCGTGTTCCGCTCGAACCGCCCGTTCAATCCGGCCAAGCTGGAGGACTTCCTGGGCACCATGGTCAACGTCTACGGCCCGCGGATGCTGCGCTACAAGGGCGTGCTGCGGGTGCAGGGCTTCGACAAGAAGGTCATCTTCCAGGGTGTCCACCAGCTGATGGGCAGCGACGTGGGCCCGCTATGGGCCGCCGGGGAGACCCGGGGCAGCAAGATGGTGTTCATCGGCATCGACCTGCCGAAGGACGTCTTCCTCCAGGGGCTGGAGCAATGTCTGGCCTGAAGCGGCCCCTGGTGCCCGGCGCGGCACGTGGCATCGACACCACGTCGCTACAATGCGCGGCGCTTGACCCGGGCACGGCATCCACAGAGCATGCCCGGGTGAGGAAGACGTGAAGCCGCCGTGAGGAGATCCCCGCTGTGAGCAAGACCCCGGCCAAGGCCGCCCCCCGCCCCACCGCCAAGAAGGCGGCAGCATCGCCGCCCGCCAAGAAAGCGGCAGCGTCGCCCCCCGCCAAGAAGGGCGTTGCGGCGAAAACGCCCACGAAGGCGGCGGTGAAGCGCCCGCCGCCGGCCAAGTCCGCCGTCAAGCAAGCTCCGAAGAAGACCGCCGCTCCGGCTGCCGCCGCCAAGACTCCGAAGCGGGCTCCCGCCCCGCCCCCTCCTGCCGTGAAGGCAGCTGCCAAGCCGGCAGCGCCCCTCCTTGATAAGAAAGCGACGCCCCCGTCCGTGAGCCAGCCGATCCCTCCCAAAGCGCCCCCTCCACAGGCACCGGCGAAGCCGGTCACCCGGCTGCGCGCTTCCAAGTCCGTGGCCGCCCCGGCCGACATCCATCCGCCGTCGATCCCTCTGCCCCCCCCGAACCGGCCGCCGCCCAGCAATGTCATCGACCTGCCGCGCCCGCCGCGCAAGATCGACCCGAAGCTCGCCAATGTCTGGAAAACCAAGGCCGGACGTGACCTGACCGAGGATGAACTGCTGTCGATGCCCGACAGCGAGTACATGAACGACAAGCAGCTGGAGTTCTTCCGGACCCGGCTGATGCAGCAGCGCAACGACCTGCTCGACAACGCCGGCGAGACCACGGAGCACCTCCGCGAGGACACGTCGATCGTGCCCGATCCGGCCGACCGGGCGACGATCGAGGAAGAGCACGCGCTGGAGCTGCGCACCCGCGACCGCGAACGCAAGTTGCTGAAGAAGATCTCGCAGTCGATCGCCCGCATCGAGGCCGGCGACTACGGCTTCTGCGACGAGACCGGCGAGCCCATCGGACTGGGCCGCCTGCTCGCCCGGCCGACTGCGACGCTCTCGCTCGAGGCGCAACAGCGTCGCGAGATGAAGCAGAAGATGTTCGGCGACTGAGCGAACCCTCCCCTCGTTCTTCCTTCCCGAACCCGAGCTCGCTGCCGCAATGGCCGACATCGAACCCGATCCCAAGGCCGGAGGCACCAGCTTCTTCCGCAAGGTGGTGAAGTTCGTCGCCAACCCGGCGACGGACTGGACCGAGCTCAACACGCCCGGCGGGACCGAGGAGCCTCTGCAGAGCGGCTACGCCAAGAGCGAGCTCAAGGCGATGATCGAGCGCAAGCGGCGCAATGATTTTGTGCGCAAGCGCGAGTTCGACATGCTGCGCAAGATCCGCCGCGAAGGCCTGCCGGCCGATGGCCTGGCCGGCCTGCAGATCTCCGACCTGGACGACTCCGACCAGTCGCGCTCCAACAGCGTGGCGCGCCCGGACGACGCGGCGGTCAAGGCCAAGATCGACGAGATCGAGCAGCAGATGGAAGGCGAGGTGATCGCCCGCCGCGCCAACCCGACCAAGCCCCCGGGGTTCTACACCGCCTCGACCGTGCAGGGCACGCTCGACGAGCAGGCCGCACCGATGAACGAGCCGTTCAACGTCGACGGCGCGGCAGCGGCGCCCCCGCCCGATGCGGACCCCGTCAGCGTGCCGTCGATCCCGGTGCTCGACGCCGCCGTCACGACACCGCCGCAAGACGGCCACATTGCCTGGGACGCGGCCCCCGCCGCCGCCCCGGCCTCACCGCCGGCGCCGGCCATGGCGCCGACGGCCTCCGGCGCACCCACTGCTGCGCCCGCGGCACCTCCCGCGGTACACCTGGGGCGGCCGGGCATGTCCGATTTCGGCAACCCGTTCGCCGTCGAGGTCAACGAGATCGCCCACGATCCCGAGCTCGACGAGGCGGTGATTTCCTTCGCCAATGCCGAGTTCGAGGGCTGCGAGCGCTCGATCCGCGGTCTCATCTCGGATGACGGCGAACGCTCGAACCACGCGGAGACCTGGCTCGTGCTGTTCGACCTGTACCGCGCCACCGGGCAGCAGCCGCCGTTCGAGAGCCTGGCGCTCGACTACGTGCAACGCTTCGGCTGGTCGGCGCCGCAGTGGTTCTCGATCCCCCAACTGGTGGCCGCCGAGAACGCGGCAGCCGCCAGCAGCGGGCCGGCAGCTCGCAGCGAGGGCCACATCGGCTGGGCGGCACCGGCACGGCTCGATGGCGAAGGCGTCGCGCAGCTGCGCGCCAGGACGCTGCAGCTGCCCATGCCGTGGGTGATCGACTGGAGCCCGCTGCGCGCGATCGACGCCCAGGCGTGCGGCGAGTTGAGCCAGCTGATGCACCACTGGGGCACGCAGAAGCTGCAGATGCGCTGGATCGGCGCCGAGCAGCTGCTCTCGGTGCTGGCCGAGGCCGCGCCCACCGGCGTGCGCGATGCCGACCCGGCCTACTGGCTGCTGCGCCTGGCGACGCTGAGGCTGTGCAACCGGCCCGACCAGTTCGACGAGATCGCGATCGACTACTGCGTGACCTACGAGGTGTCGCCGCCGTCGTGGGAGTCGTCGTTGTGCGTCGTCAAGATGGCCGATGCCGGCGGCATGACCCTCGCGTCGCGCTCGATGGTGACCAGCGACGCGACGAGCGGCTTCGCGGAGTCTCAGGTGCTCGAGGAGGCCGGCGGCGTGCGCACCGCAGCGGTCGACCTGTCGGGCCAGCTGGTCGGCGACATTGGCAGCGTGCTGCAGCGGCTCGAATCCCAGCTCGGCAACTCCACGGTCGTCAGCGTCAACTGCGCGCGACTGATCCGCATGGATTTTGTGGCGGCCGGCGACCTGCTCAACTGGGTGCTGCACCGCCGCAACGAGAACCGCCTCGTCCATTTCGAAGACGCCCACCGCCTGCTCGGCCTGTTCTTCAACGCGATGGGCATCAACGAGCATGCGCGCGTGAAGGTGCGCAACATCTGAGCGTCACGCCCGTCGGGCGGCTCGAACGCAGTCCGGCGCCACGGATCGATGCGCGCCGGCTCCCGGGCTTGAAGCCCCCGCTCCTGCCTTCAACTGCTTCCCCATGGATTCCTACCACGGCACCACCATCCTCAGCGTGCGCCGCGGCCGCGAGGTCGCCCTCGGCGGCGACGGCCAGGTGACGCTCGGCAGCATCGTCGTCAAGGCCTCGGCGCGCAAGGTACGCCGGCTCTACAAGGAGCAGGTGCTGGCGGGATTTGCCGGCGCGACGGCCGACGCCTTCACGCTGTTCGAGCGCTTCGAGGGCAAGCTCGAGAAGCACCAGGGCAACCTCGTGCGCGCCGCGATCGACCTGACCCGCGACTGGCGCACCGACCGCGTGCTGCGCCGGCTCGAGGCCATGCTGGCGGTGGCCGACCGCGACACCTCGCTGATCATCACCGGCAACGGCGACGTCCTGGAGCCGGAACACGGCATCGTCGCGATCGGCTCGGGCGGCGCATACGCCCAGGCCGCGGCGCGTGCGCTGCTGGAGCACACCACGCTCGGCCCGGCGGAGATGGTCAAGAAGTCGCTCGAGATCGCCGGCGACCTGTGCATCTACACCAACCAGCACCACACGATCGAGGTGCTGACCGACGCGGAGCCTGTCAGCAAGTGAGCGCGATGACCCCGCAGGAGATCGTGTCCGAGCTGGACCGCCACATCGTCGGCCAGCAGGACGCCAAGCGCGCCGTCGCGATCGCGCTGCGCAACCGCTGGCGCCGCCAGCAGGTGGACGACAAGCTGCGCCCGGAGATCACGCCGAAGAACATCCTGATGATCGGCCCGACCGGCGTCGGCAAGACCGAGATCGCCCGCCGGCTCGCGAAACTGGCCGACGCGCCCTTCATCAAGGTGGAAGCGACCAAGTTCACCGAGGTCGGCTACGTCGGCAAGGATGTCGACTCGATCATCCGCGATCTGGTCGACCTGGCCGTCAAGCAGACGCGCGAGGCCGCGATCCGGGCCCACCGCGCCCGCGCCGAGGACGCCGCCGAGGAACGCATCCTCGACGTGCTGCTGCCGCCGCCCGCCCACGCCAGCGCCGGCTTCGGGCTGAGCACCGCCTCGCCGGCCCCCGCCCCGGCCGACAGCACGGCGCGCCAGACCTTCCGCAAGCGCCTGCGCGAGGGCACGCTCGACGACAAGGAGATCGAACTCGAACTCGCCGAACCGCGCCCCGCCGTCGAACTGCTGGGCCCGCCCGGCATGGAAGACATGGCCGAGCAGCTCAAGGGCATGTTCGCCAGCCTGGGCCAGACGCGGCGCAAGACACGCAAGCTCAAGATCGCCGAGGCGCTGAAGCTGCTGGTCGACGAGGAGGCGGCCAAGCTGGTCAACGAGGACGAGATCAAGACGCAGGCGCTGGCCAGCGCCGAGCAGAACGGCATCGTCTTCATCGACGAGATCGACAAGGTCACGTCGCGCGGCGACGGCGCCAGCGGCGCCGAGGTCTCGCGCCAGGGCGTGCAGCGCGACCTGCTGCCGCTGGTCGAAGGCACGACGGTCAGCACCAAGCACGGCACGGTCAAGACCGATCACATCCTGTTCATCGCGTCGGGCGCCTTCCACCTGGCGCGCCCGAGCGACCTGATCCCGGAGTTGCAGGGCCGCTTTCCGATCCGTGTGGAGCTGGGTTCGCTGCGGGTCGAGGACTTCGAGGCGATCCTGACGCAGACCCACGCCAGCCTGGTGCGCCAGTACCAGGCGCTGCTGGGTACCGAGGGTGTCACGCTCGACTTCCGGCCCGAGGGCGTGCGCCGGCTGGCGCAGATCGCCTTCGACGTCAACGAGCGCACCGAGAACATCGGCGCGCGCCGTCTGTCGACGGTGATGGAGCGCCTGCTCGACGAGGTGAGCTTCGACGCGCCGAACCTGGGCGGCCAGACGATCGCGATCGACGCGGCCTACGTGGACCGCAAGCTCGGGGCGCTGGCGATCGACGAGGACCTGTCCCGCTTCATCCTCTGAGCACCCCCAGGGCCGGCCTGCGCCCAGCCCGCCCCCCCGCGGGTCTCAAGGAAACCTGGGGCGGCCCGGCGTTTCCTTGAGACCCGGACGGCTCAGCCGCGCTGCGCGGCGATGGTCAGCAGGCCGTCGAAGATCAGGGTGTCGATCAGTTCGTGATCGATCGTCAGCGCGGGCACCACCTTCCAGCCCGCGCCGCCGGTGACGATGCACAGCGGTGGCTCGCCGCAGCGCTGCTGCAGATGGCGGTGCATGCGCTCGATCGCGCCGGCGATGGCGAAGTTGCCGCCACTGGTCAGCGCGTCGCTGGTGTTGGTCGGGAACTCGCGCACCTCCCCGGTAGGCACCCGCAGGCCGGCCGTGCCGGCTTCCAGCGCGCGCAGCATGATGCCGTGGCCGGGCAGGATGAGCCCGCCGAGGAAACGGCCGTCGGCATCGAGCGCGTCGACCGTGACCGCCGTGCCGGCCATCACCACCAGCACCGGCCGGCGCGCGCCGGCGGCGAGCACGCGCGCGCGGGCACCGATCAGCGCCACCCAGCGGTCGCTGCCCAGGCGCATCGGGTGGTCGTAGCCGTTGGTCACGCCGGCCTCGGCCGCGCCCGGCACCACCCAGCGCGGCGCCACGTCCCACAGCTCCAGTTGCTCCTCGACGCGGTGGCGCACCGAGTCGCTGGCGACGCAGCAGCCGAGCACATGGCGCGGTGGCGGCGCCAGGCCGGCCCATTCGGTCTCGCCGAGCTGGTCGATGGTCTCGAGGAAACGCGCACCGTGGGCCACGGGCTCGCTGCCGGGCACGGGCGAGGGATACAACGCCCACTTCAGACGCGTGTTGCCGATGTCGATCGCGAGCAGGGTCATGGCCGAGGCGGGCTTCGTCGTCAGTGGGTGCTGGAACCGGGCTTGGTGTCTTCTTCGACGATGGTATTGCCCAGGCCCAGCAGTTCGCGGGCACGCCGCAATCGGCTCAGCGCCTCGAGGGGCCGGCGCGCCTCGACCAGGGCGCGCTCGATCTGCCAGACCAGGCCGATCAGTTCGTAGCGATCGCGCGCACGGCCGACGCGCAGCACCGTGAGCGAGCTGCTGACCGGGCCGTCCATCAGCAAGGTGCCGATCAGCAGGCTGCGCACCTCGGCGAGCAATGGCTCCTCGTCGATGGGCGCCGGCTTCGGTTCGTCGCGCAGCACGCCGCCGTCCGCGGCGCGCTGGGCAAGCTGCGACGGCCCCGGCGTCAGCCGGGGCGTGGTGGTCCGATGCGATGCGGCCGTGCGTGGCGGCGGCTGGTACAGCGGCGCGGCGAACTTTACTCGGGCGGGCCGCACGGGCAGCGCTTCGGCGCTGGCGGCCGGCAGCACGAGCGGCACCGGCACGCTGTCCTCGAAACTCGGCTCGGTCCGTATCGCGCCGCCGCCGACCGCGGCGTCCGCAACCTTGGCCACCTCCGGCGTCTCCGGCACCTCGACCCCCAGCACCACGTCGTGGAACACGGCCAGGTCCAGATCGGCGCGATCCGTCGGTGGCGGATCGGCGACCGTCGCGTCCGCTGGCGCAGACTCGGGCGCATCCTCGGAGATGGCCTCGGGCTCGGCCGCGAAGGGCTCCGGCGGCGCCTGGAGGTCGACCAATCCGGCAGCCACCAGCTCGTCGAAGCAATTCGGCGCCGCCCCGGCCTTCAGCGCCAGCGCGAGCACCTCGTCCCGCTGGCGCTTGCCGTCGACGAGCAGCAGCACTGTGCGGTGGCGCTGGCTGAACGTGCGCGTGCGCTGGCGCAGTTCTTCGTGACCCAGAGCGGTCTTGACGGGGGGCGGTGGCGTCGAACTCATCGAGGACCAGGTTGGTCGCGAATTGTGGCTCGGTTCTTCGGCGGTTCGCTGCCTGCCGAGGCGCGAAGGTCCGACGGAGCGTGGTTTGTAGGCGCCGTCCGACAGTGCGTCGCTACGGCGGCCGATGGCGACCGCCCCGGCGCGCCGCCACCATGCTGGCGCTGGAGGGAGCTGGCAGCCGCCGCGACCAGCAAGGAGATCGACATGACCACCCGTACATCCGGCGTCTCTCGCGGCAGCCGCCCCGCGCCCGACCGTCGCGGCGGCATGCCGGCATGGCTGCACCGTGTCACCGCCGCCATCGGCGCGCTCTCCATCGGTCTGTTGTCGGCGTTCGTGATCGCCGTCGGTGGCTCGCGCCCCACCGAGGCGTCCCCCGGGATGAAGGAAGGAACACCGACGCCGAGCGGCGAACTTGCGCGTTGCGGCGAGCACTCCGACAAGGCGGAGCGGCATTGGTGTCTGGCGCGATGGACGGCAAATGCCCCGGCGGCCCTGTCCACCGGGCTGTAGGCCTCGTCCTACAGCGGCCCGCTCTGTCGGCCGATTGCCGCTCGGGCCATGCTGACCGACGATCTTTCCAACGGCCCGGCGTCCCGGGCGATGCCGGAGCTGCGTGATGGCGAGCGATGACGAGTGGGTGGCGGACGTACGGCGTTGGTGCCAGCGTGGCGGAATCGACGGCTCGGCCAGCGGCACGTCGCCGCGTGGCGACGACAGCGACCATGCGATGCTCGGCTACGAGGCCGCGCTGCCTCCGCTGCAGGCCCGACATTGGCCCGACGCTGCGTTCAGCAAGAAGGGCGAGGGCTCGGCTTGATGCAGAGCGTGGCCCCTGCGCAGCGCAGCGCCCAGTGGACCGCGCTGCGCGACGCAGCGAAACGTCGCTGGTGCGCGTTGCCGCCGGCGCTGCGTGCACACCGCGCGCTGATCGTGCTGGGCTTGAGCCTCGCAGCGGTGTTCCTGATCGCCTTCTATGCCGTCGTCGACGGCGCTGTGCAGCGCAGCAGTGCCGCACAGCAGGTGCACGATGCTGGTTCCCGGCCGATTTATTTGCGTTCAGCCTCGGGCAACCCCTAGTGTCTGCGCCATTCTGAGTCAGGCGGGTCCACCCGAACGAGATCGGTCAGGGTCTGTCCTAGGTACTCGGTACCTCACGTCGGGACTACAAAAGAGTCGGGGAGCGCTACGGAGCAAACCCAAAGCTGTACCCACTCATTCCAACTACGGAGACGACGATGAAAGTTTCTAAGCATTCGGGTTGGCGCCTGATGCGCCCCCTCGGATTGGCGCTGCTCGCGGTACCTGCAGTCGTGCAAGCGAATGCGGACGTCGAGAAGAACATTGCCAATTCCAAGAACTGGGCAATGCAGGCTGGTGACATGTTCAACCAGCGCTACAGCAAGCTCGACCAGATCAACAAGGGCAACGTCGGCAAGATGCAGGTCGCGTGGACCTTCTCCACCGGCGTGCTGCGCGGCCACGAAGGCTCGCCGCTGGTCATCGACGGCACGATGTACCTGCACTCGCCGTTCCCGAACAAGGTGTTCGCGATCGACCTGAACACCCAGAAGATTCTCTGGAAGTACGAGCCGAAGCAGGATCCGGCGGTCATCCCGCAGATGTGCTGCGACACCGTGAACCGCGGTCTGGCCTATGCCGAAGGCAAGGTCATCCTGCAGCAGGCCGACTCCAACCTCGTGGCCCTGGACGCCAAGTCGGGCAAGGTGGTGTGGAGCGTGAAGAACGGTGATCCGAAGCTCGGCGCCGTGAACACCAACGCCCCGCACGTCTTCAAGGACAAGGTCATCACCGGCATCTCCGGCGGTGAGTGGGGTGTGCGCGGCTTCATCGCCGCCTACAACCTGAAGGACGGCAAGCCGGCGTGGAAGGGCTACAGCGTGGGCCCCGACGCCGAGATGCTGATCGACCCGGCCAAGACCACCACCTGGACCGACGGCAAGGTCGCTCCGGTGGGCGCCGACTCGTCGCTGAAGACCTGGAAGGGCGATCAGTGGAAGATCGGTGGCGGCACCACCTGGGGCTGGTACAGCTACGACAAGGCGCTGAACGCCATGTACTACGGCACCGGCAACCCGTCGACCTGGAACCCGAGCCAACGCCCGGGTGACAACAAGTGGTCGATGTCGATCTGGTCGCGTGATGTCGATTCCGGCAAGGTCAACTGGGTCTACCAGATGACGCCGTTCGACGAGTGGGACTTCGACGGCATCAACGAGATGATCCTCGCGGACATCAATGTGAAGGGCAAGCCGACCAAGGCGCTGGTGCACTTCGACCGCAACGGCTTCGCGTACACGCTGGATCGCACCAATGGTGCGCTGCTCGTGGCCGAGAAGTACGACCCGAAGGTGAACTGGGCGACCCACGTCGACATGAAGACCGGCCGTCCCCAGGTCGTGAAGCAGTACTCGACGGCCCAGAACGGCCCCGACGTCAACACCAAGGGCGTCTGCCCGGCGGCGTTGGGCTCGAAGGACCAGCAGCCGGCCTCGTTCGACCCGAACACCAAGCTGTTCTACGTGCCGACGAACCACGTCTGCATGGACTACGAGCCGTTCAAGGTCGAGTACACCGCGGGCCAGCCGTACGTCGGCGCGACGCTGTCGATGTTCCCGGCTCCGGGCAGCCATGGTGGCATGGGTAACTACATCACCTGGGATGCGGGCACCGGCAAGATCGTGCAGAGCAAGGCCGAGAAGTTCTCGGTGTGGAGCGGTTCGCTCAACACCGCGGGCGGCCTGAGCTGCTACGGCACGCTCGAGGGCTACCTGAAGTGCGTCGATGCCAAGGACATCAGCAAGGAACTGTTCAAGTTCAAGACCCCGTCCGGCATCATCGGCAACGTGTTCACCTACGAGCACAAGGGCAAGCAGTACCTGGGCGTGTTCTCGGGCATCGGCGGCTGGGCCGGCATCGGCATGGCAGCGGGTCTCGAGAAGGACCAGGACGGCCTGGGTGCTGTGGGCGGCTACAAGGAGCTGAACCAGTACACGGAACTCGGCGGCTCGCTGACGGTCTTTGCACTGCCGAACTGATCTGCAAGCGTTAGCTTCGTGATGGGGCATGAGCCCCTCACGAAAGGTGTGTTGCGGGGATGGTGAACGGTCAACGCTCGCCATCCCCTTGTCGTTCAATGAGAGTCTTTTACTTCCCTGAGTTGATCATGATGTTCCGACTGAATAGCCTGCTTGTCTCTTTTGCTGCCGTTGCCCTGGGCAGCGTGGCCCCGTTGGCGTCCGCGCAGGACAAGCCGCTCTACAAGGTCGTCGATGGCTACAAGGTCGATGCCAACACGATGAAGGGTTTCCGCACCTGGCGTGCCGCCGCCTGCGACCGTTGCCACGGCGCGAACCAGGAAGGCATGGTCGGCCCGTCGCTTATTGCCAGCCTCAAGACCTTGAGCAAGGAAGATTTCGTCAAGACGGTCCGTGACGGCCGTCTCGACAAGGGCATGCAGAGCTTCGGCAGCAGCCCGCAGGTGATGGACAACATCGATCACCTCTACGCGTACCTCAAGGGCCGTTCGGACGGTGCCATCACCCGTTCCAAGGTCGAAGAGATCCAATGACGCGCACCGCACGACGCGAAGCCGTCGCCGCCGGCGTGCTGGCCCTGGCCGCGCTGACCGGCGCGGCCTTGCCGGCCGTCGCGCAGGAGGCGCCGCCGCCGCGCAAGGCCTTCCGCGTCTGCCAGGACCCGAACAACCTGCCGTTTTCCAGCCTCGACGGGCAGGGCTACGAGAACAAGATCGCCGAACTGTTCGCCAAGGAACTCGGCCTGCCGGTCGAGTACTACTCGTTCCCGCAGCGGCTGGCCTTCGTGCGCAACACGCTGCGCTACAAGCTGCCGGGCGAGGATTTCCGCTGCGACATCATCATGGGCGTGCCGGCCGGCTATGACCAGGTATCGGCCACCAAGCCGTACTACCGATCGACCTATGCGCTGGTCTACGCGCCGGGCAAGGGTCTCGATGGTGTGAAGTCGATCGACGACTTTCTCGCACTCGATCGCGCGCAACTCCAGAAGCTGCGCATCGGCCTCTACGACCGCTCGCCGGCATCGGAGTGGCTGAACAAGCACCAGTTGGTCGAGCAGGGCGTGCCCTACCAGATCATGAACGCGGACCCGAAGCAGTATCCGGGGGAGATCATCGAGAAGGACCTCGCGAGCGGCAAGATCGATGCCGCCATCGTGTGGGGGCCGATCGGCGGCTACTTCGCGAAGAAGGTGCAGCAGCCGCAGCTGGTGGTCGTGCCGATGCGCTCGGAGCCGGGCGTCAAGTTCGATTTCCCGATGGCGATGGGCGTGCGCTATGGCGAACGCGAGTGGAAGCAGCAGATCGAGACGCTGATCGAGAAGCTGCGACCCGAGATCACGGCTATCCTGCGCGACTTCAACGTGCCGTTGCTCGACAACGACCCGGCCGCGACCGCGCGGCAGTGAGCCGTCCATCCCGCCGCCGAGTGCAGTCGCAGGCTCCATGCGTCGGATTCCCCACCTCCTCGCAGCGGGTTTGCTGCTGGGCCTCGGCCTGCCGCTCGACGTGCGGGCCGACATCGACCGGGCCGCCCTGATCCGGCTCGCGCCGAGCGTGGTGAAGATCGAGGCCGTCAGCCCGTCGGGGGGCTTCCAGCTGGGTTCCGGCGTGATCGTCGGCCCCGGCAAGGTGGTGACCAATTGCCATGTGACGCGCCATGCCGAACGCGTACAGGTGGTCAAGGGTGGCGTGCGCTGGAGGGCCAACCTGCAGGCCGCCGACATGCTGCGCGACCTGTGCCTGCTGCGAGTGCCGCGACTGGAGGGCGATGCCGTCACGATCGCACGCGCGGCGACGCTGCAGCCCGGTCAGCAGGTGCTGGCCATGGGCTACACCGGCGGCGTGGGCATCCAGCTCAGCGAGGGTGACGTGGTGGCGTTGCACCGCTGGTCCGGCAGCCAGATCGTGCAGAGCAGCAACTGGTTCAGCTCCGGCGCGAGCGGCGGCGGCCTGTTCAATGCGGACGGCGCGCTGGTGGGCATTCTGACCTTCCGGCTGCGCGGCGGCGCCAAGCACTACTTCGCCGCGCCGGCCGACTGGCTGCTCGCGCAGTTGAACGACGAGCTGCCCTACAACGCCGTGGCCCCACTGCCCGGCAAGAGCTTCTGGGAACAGCCGGACGCCGAGCAGCCCTACTTCCTGCAGGCGGCCGCGCTCGAGCAAAGCCAGCGGTGGACCGCCCTCGCCGAGCTCGCCGAACGCTGGCAGCAGGAGATCGGCGACGATCCGGAGGCGCCCTACGTGCTCGGCGTCGCGTTCGAGGCCCTGCACCAACCCGAGCCCTCCATCCGCGCCTTCCGGCGCAGCGTGGAGATCGATCCGAACTACGACCGCAGCTGGGCTCGGCTCGCCCAGGCCTACAAGCGGCAGGGCCAGTTGCGCGAATCACGACATGCCGTGGCGCGCCTCGCCACGCTCGACCCGAAACAGGCCCGCGAACTCGCGGCCGAACTGGAGAAACCATGATTCCGGCGCAAGCCCCCTTCCAGCGCAGCGCTCTCGCCACGCTGCTGCTGTCGGCGATCGTCTGCACGACGACGCTTCCCACCCTCGCCGCCGATCCGAGCGAGTTCTCGCGCGCGGAGAAACTGGTGTTCGTCGAGCACCAACTGGCCAACGTCAAGGCCCCCGCCTCGATACGCTACACCTTCGTGAAATCGGGCTCGCTCGAGCCGGGCTTCGAGGACGAGGTGCGCATCGACGTGAAACGCAAGGGCAAGGTGTGCTGCACGGTGCAGGGCAGTTTCCTCAGCGGCGAACGCAAGATGAAGTTGCCGGAGATCGAGGAGGCCCAGGCCAACCCGGTGATCCTGTACTTCCTCGAGCGCGACATCCGCGAGATGGAGCGCCTGACCAAGGGCAAGTCGGGCTACTTCCGCAAGCGCATCCGCATGACGATGGTCGACGAGGCGAAGGTGCGCGACACCAAGGTCAGCTACGACGGCCGGGAGGTCGATGCGCAGGAGGTGAGTCTCAACCCATACGAAAGCGATCCGCTGCGCGCCCGCTTCGAGAAGTATGCGCAGAAGCGCTATACCTTCGTGCTGGCCAGCGGTGTGCCCGGCGGCGTGTACCAGGTGCGGACCGCACTCCCCGGCGCGCTGCCGAGCGACGCGCCGGTGCTCGAGGAAGTCATGACCCTCGCCGGCCCGGTGGCCGTCGACAAGCAACCCAGCAAGAAGTGATGCCCATGAAACTCCTCTCCTCCCTGCGTCGCCCGGCCTCGCTGCGGTCGGCCGCTGCGGCCTGCGCTCTGCTGTCCGTCGCCGCGACGCCCGCCGCTGCGCACGACTACCCGACCGCCGATCGCGTGGTGTACGTCCAGGAATGCATGAAGCAGAACCCCGGGCACCACTACGAGATGCTCAACAAGTGCTCCTGCGTGCTGGACAAGCTGGCGAGCCAGATCTCCTTCGACGACTTCACGACCATGAGCACCGCCACCAATGCCAACAGCATGGGCGGCGAGCGTGGCAACAGCATCCGGGACGTCGAGGCGATGCAGGTCGAGATCAAGCGCTTCCGTGAACTGCAGGCGGCCGCGCGCAAGAGCTGCTTCTTCGACGTCGGCATCAAGGAGTAGGCCGTCTTTGCGCGGAGCCGGCCGGCGCGACGGTCATCCCACGGAGTCCGCCGCGCGCTGCGCCGTGCAGCGGTGGTGCTGCTGGCCGGCGCGTCCGTCTGCGCAGTCCGCGCGGCGGCGCTCGATCCCATCGCTCCGGGCGTCTACCTGCACCGCGGCGTGCTGGAAGACTGGGGCGCCACCAACCAGGGTGATGTCTCGAACAGCGGCATCGTGGTCGGCAGTCGCTGCGTTGCCGTCATCGACACGGGCGGCAGCGCGGCGGTCGGCCAGCGCCTGCTGGCCGCCGTGCGGAACGTGACGCCGCTGCCGGTGTGCTACGTGATCAACACCCACGCGCACCCGGACCATGTGCTCGGCAACAGCGTGTTCGCGGATGCCGCGCGGCCGGCCGATCAGGCGGCACCGCAGTTCGTCGGCCACCGGCGCCTGCCGGCCGCGCTGGCTGCACGCGGACCGTTCTACCTGAACGCGCTGAAGCGCGACTTCGGTGCCGACTTCGCCGACGGCGCCCGCATCGTGCCCCCGACCCGGCTGGTCGACGACACGCTCGAACTCGACCTCGGCGGGCGTCGCCTCAGCCTGCGCGCCTGGCCGACTGCCCACACCGATGCCGACCTCAGCGTGCTGGACGAGACCAGCGGCACGCTCTTCCTCGGCGACCTGCTGTTCGTCGACCACACGCCGGTGGTCGACGGGCGGCTCAAGGGCTGGCTGGCGGCGCTGGCGCAACTGCGCGGTTGGCAGGGCATCGTCACCGTCGTGCCGGGCCACGGCGCGCCGAGCCGGGCCTGGCCGGCGGCGCTCGATGCCGAGCAGGCCTACCTGACCCGGCTGCAGTCCGATGTGCGCGCGGCCCTCAAGGCCGGGCTGACGCTGCCGCAGGCGGTGGCCCGCATCGCCCCCGATCGGCCCGACTGGAGGCTGCTGGACGTCTTTCACGCCCGCAACGTGACCGCGGCCTACGCCGAGCTGGAGTGGGAAGACTGAAGACCGCAGCCGCGGGAGGCCTCAGCGCGGCGAACCATCGCGGACCAGCAAGGGCCGCAGGCCCCACAGGCCGAGCAGCGGCCCGAGACCGAGCCACGGCAGCAGCAGCGAAAGATCGTAGTGCTGCGCCAGCGCCACGAAGCCCTGGATGCTCAGGATCGAGATCGAGAAGCCGATGCAGTTGACCAGCGTCAGCACGCTGCCGACCGCCTCGCGCGGGGCATGCGTCGCCGTCAGCGCCGAGAACTGCGGCGAATCACCCGCCACGCTGATGCCCCACACCAGCAGCCAGGCCGCGAACACCGCATCGGGTGCGGCCATCGCGAGCGGCGTCAGCACGCAGCACAGGCCGCTCAGCGCCAGTTGCATCGCGGCCACGCGCGCACTGCCGTGGCGCTGCGCCAGCCAGCCACCCGCGACGCACCCGATCGCGCCTGCGCCGATGACAGCGAACGCACCCACCGAGATGGCGGCCCCGTGGAGCCGCGTGGCCAGCAGCGCCGGCAGCAGCACCCACAGCGTGTAGAGCTCCCACATGTGACCGAAGTAGCCGAGCACCGGCGCGCGCAGCCGGCGATCCACCAGCACGGCACCGAAGGCGCGCCACTGCAGGCGCGTGGACCGCGGCAGATGGTCGCTTTCGGGCACCCACCGCCACACCATCCATCCGCCCAGCACCGCGAGCGTCGACACCCCCAGCATCACCTGCTGCCACGGCCAGTGCGCACCCATGGCCCGTAGCGCGTGCGGCGACGCCGTGCCCAGCACCAGCGCGCCGATCAACCAACCCAACGCGCGGCCGAGCCCCTGCGGGTACCAGCCCGCGGCGATCTTCATGCCCACCGGGTAGATGCCGGCAAGGGCGAAGCCGGTCAAGGCCCGCAGCACCCACAGCGTCGGCAGGTCCAGCGCGCCGGGCGGCCAGGCCACGGGAGCGGCGTTGCACAGCGCGCCTGCGATCGCGCACAGCAGGAACACGAGCCGCGGCGAGTGGCGGTCGGCTACCGATCCCAGCGCGAACACCAGCGTGCCGGCGATGAAGCCCAGTTGCACCGCAGAGGTCAGGGAACCGACGGCCGCCGGCGCCAGCCCGAGCGCGTGCTGCAGGTCGGGCATCACGGCGTTGACGGCGAACCACAGCGAGGTGCTCGCGAACTGGGCGGCCACGATGACCGGCAGCACGTGGCGGGGAGCGATCGGCATGGCGCGACCTTATTACACGGTCGGGCCGGCGTCGACCCGCTCGCAGACGGACGGAGGCGACACGCCACAGACGTCGCCTCGCTCAGGCCGCAGAATGCCGTCATGACGACGACAACGACGACGCCTCCCCCGGACGACGGCCCTCGGCGCTACACCGATGCGCAGGCCGCCCTCGACGCCGCGCGCGGCCTCTACGACGCCAGTCTGGCGCGGCTGCGCGACCACCTGCAGCGCTTCCTGGCAGGCGAGGACTTCCCGCAGCGGGTGCGCGCCTGCTACCCCCGCGTGGCCGTCCACGTCGACACCGTGGCGCGGGCCGACACGCCGCTCGCCTACGGCTTCGTCGCCGGCCCGGGCCGCTACGAGACCACGCTGACGAGGCCCGATCTGTTCGGTGACTACTACCTCGAGCAGTTTCGCCTGCTGCTGCGCAACCACGGCGTCGCGCTGGAGATCGGCAGCAGCACGCAGCCGATCCCGGTGCACTTCTCGTTCGCCGAGCACGACCATGTGGAGGGCACGCTGACGCCCGAACGGCGCACGCTGATGCGCGACCTGTTCGACCTGCCCGACCTGGGCGCGATGGACGACGGCATCGCCAACGGCACGCACGAACCGGCGCCCGACGCCAGCGGCGCGGCGGTGCACCCGCTGGCGCTGTTCACCGCGGCGCGCGTCGACTACTCGCTGCACCGGCTGCGCCACTACACCGGCACCACGCCAGAACATTTCCAGAACTTCGTGCTGTTCACGAACTACCAGTTCTACATCGACGAGTTCATCAAGCTCGGCCACGAACTGATGCACCTGCCCCGCGGCCAGGCCTCGCTGTTCGAGGGTGGCAGCGGCGACGGGCAGGACGACGGCTACGTGGCCTTCGTCGAGCCCGGCAACGTGGTGATGCGGCGCAGCGGCTGCACGCTGGAGGCCGGCGACTTTCTGGGTACGCCGCCGCCGCGGCTGCCGCAGATGCCCGCCTACCACCTGGTGCGCCACGACCGCGCCGGCATCACGATGGTGAACATCGGCGTGGGCCCCAGCAACGCCAAGACCATCACCGACCACATCGCCGTGCTGCGCCCGCACGCCTGGATCATGCTGGGCCACTGCGCCGGCCTGCGCACCACGCAGCAACTCGGCGACTACGTGCTGGCCCACGGCTATGTGCGCGAGGACCATGTGCTCGACGAGGAGTTGCCGCTGTGGGTGCCGATCCCGCCTCTGGCGGAGATCCAGGTGGCGCTGGAAGCCGCGGTGGCCGACGTGACCCAGCTCGAGCGCAGCGAACTCAAGCGCGTGATGCGCACCGGCACCGTCGCCAGCACCGACAACCGCAACTGGGAGCTGCTGCCCTTTCACCACAGCCACAGCACGCCGGAACGCCGCTTCAGCCAGAGCCGTGCGATCGCGCTCGACATGGAGAGCGCCACCATCGCCGCCAACGGCTTCCGCTTCCGCGTGCCCTACGGCACGCTGCTGTGCGTGAGCGACAAGCCGCTGCACGGCGAGATCAAGCTGCCCGGCATGGCCAACCACTTCTACCGCGAGCGCGTGAACCAGCACCTGCGCATCGGGTTGCGGGCGGTCGAGCTGCTGCGGCGCAACGGCATCGACCAGCTGCACAGCCGCAAGCTGAGGAGCTTTGCGGAGGTGGCGTTTCAGTGAGCGCTGGGGCGGCGGAGCCCCGACGCTCGAGGTGCCCAGCGCTCCAGCGAGGTCGAGGGGTCAGGTCGTCGTGACGTCGTAGGTCGTCGTGACGCCGTTGACGGTGAGAACGACACGGAAGGTGTTGGCACTCAACCGCGTGACCGAGGCCTCGCCATTGCTCGCATAGACATAGGCAGCGCCAGAGGTCGCGCCGAAGTCGTCGAACAGCACGTTCCATGTGCCATTGCCACAGTCGCACTGGTGGCTACCGTTCGCAAGGCCAGCGCTGTAGCTCGCGTCGTTGCCCCACACGTAGCCCCCGAGGGTGGTGATGCACGACACGCTGCTCGTTCCCGGCGTGCAAACCGAAGAGCCCGTCAAGGCCGTGTTCGGCGCGTTCGTGCCCGTCACGGTCACGTTACTGAAGTCGAGGTCGTATTCGGTCACCGTGCTCGATACCACGGTTGGAGAAATGACGCTGCTGCCGGTGAAGGCGTAGCCGGCGTTGGCGCACGCGTTGTAGGTGTAGTTGAAACCCGCACCGTTCGTCGCGAACGTGATGGTGCCGCTTCCGCCCGGGCAAGCATAGGGCGAAGTGGACGCGTCGAGCACGCCGGGTGCCATTTCGACCAGTTGCTGTGCGGCAGCTGCCTCGTCGGAGAGCTGATAGGTGAGCACCATCTCCTGCGCCAACGAAATGGCCGTCGGTTGATTCTGCTGCAGGGTCAAGGACGGATCACTGAGGCCCGCCGCCGGCCGCGGTGGAGCATTCGTTCCCGAATCACCGCCACCGCCACCGCCGCCGCCACCGCCGCATGCGGTCAACAAAACGACCAGGCCACAAGCCGCCAGCGTAACGACACGAGCCTCAGGGTTCAACTTGGAGAGCGCTTTGAGCATGGTGTGATGGTTCCGTCTCGATAGGGGTCAGCATGCGATCTTAGTGGCTTCCAGCGCGCGCAAGGACAGATGTCCTCCCGCGTCTGCGGGCCTCCAACGCGCTAGGGCCCGATCAAGCGTGAAGTCTGTGGCACCCGCCCGATGTCGCCCTGGAGATGAGCCGACGGCCGCACACAAAGTTCCATGGCCCGCTTGTGGCTTGCCGATCGATCTTCTACGCTCGGGCCATCCCACTCGATGCCGATCCGGCCGAAGGAGAGTGCCATGCCGCAGGGGATGAACGCACTGGACCCGCACGCGATCCGCACGGTCGCCCTGATCGGCGCCGTCGCTGCCGGCAAGACCACGCTCGTCGAGGCGCTGCTGCACCGGGCCGGGGCGATCGGTGTCCCCGGCAGCGTGGAGCGCGGCAGCACCGTCAGCGATCACGACCCGCTGGAACGACAGTTCCAGCATTCGCTGAACACCTCGCTCGTGCACCTGCGGCACCGCGACACGCGCATCCATCTCATCGACGCCCCCGGCCATCCTGACTTCAGCGGACCGGCGCTGGCAGCGCTGGAGGCCGTCGAGACTGCCGCGATCTTGATCGATGCCGCCAGCGGCGTGGACGCCGGCACGCAGCGCCTGATGGAAACGGCCGCAAGCCGCGGCCTGTGCCGGCTCGTGATCGTCAACAAGATCGACGCGCAGGATGTCGATCTGGCGGCGCTGGTCGAGCAGTTGCGCGCCACCTTCGGCAAGGAATGCCTGCCGCTGAACCTGCCGGCGCGCGGAGGCAGCGAGGTGGTCGACTGCTTCTTCCGCCCCGAGGCCGCGGCCGGGCACGAAGCGGACTTCTCCTCGGTCGCCGCGGCCCACCGCGCGCTGGTCGAGCAGGTGGTGGAGATCGATGCGGCGCTCGTCGAGCGCTACCTGGAGAGCGGCGACGTCGATCCGCGCGAACTGCACGCGCCGCTCGAACAGGCGCTGCGCGAGGGGCACCTGATCCCGATCTGCTTCGTCTCTGCCCGCCACGGCGCCGGCGTGAGCGAACTGCTCGACATCCTCACCGCACTCATGCCGAACCCGGCCGAAGGCAACCCGCCGCGCTTCCTGCGCGGCGAGGGCGCGCAGGCGACGCCCATCACCGCGCGGCCCGACCCGGCACTGCACGTGCTGGCGCACGTGTTCAAGCTGACCGTCGATCCGTACGTCGGCAAGCTCGGCATCTTCCGCATCCACCAAGGCACCGTCACCAGCGACAGCCAGCTCTACGTGGGCGATGGCCGCAAGCCTTTCAAGGTCGGGCACCTGTTCCTGTTGCAGGGCAAGAGCCTGATCGAGGTGGAACGGGCTGGGCCGGGAGAACTGTGCGCAGTGGCCAAGGTCGACGACATCCACTTCGACGCGGTGCTGCACGACGCTGCCGAGGACGACCACATCCACCTGGCGCCGCTCGACTTTCCGGTGCCGGTGCACGGCCTGGCCATCGAGCCGCAGCGCCATGGGGACGAGCAACGGGTGTGGGACATCCTGCAGAAGCTGGTGGCCGAAGACCCATGCCTGCGCATCGAACAGGTCGCGGCGACGCACGAGACGGTGGTCTGGGGCCTGGGCGAGCTGCACCTGCGGGCGCTGCTGATGCGCCTGCGTGAATTGCACCGACTCGAGGTGACGACCCGACCACCGCGGATCGCGTACCGCGAGACCGTCACCGCGCCGGCCGCCGGCCAGCACCGCCACAAGAAGCAGACCGGCGGCGCCGGGCAGTTCGGCGAAGTGCACCTGCGCATCGAGCCGCTGCCGCGCGGGGCCGGCTTCGAGTTCATCGACGCCGTGAAGGGTGGCGCGATCCCGTCGAGCTTCATGCCGGCGGTCGAGAAGGGCGTGCGCCAGGCCATGGCCGAAGGCGTGATCGCCGGCTACCCGGTGCTCGACGTGCGCGTGGTGGTGCACGACGGCAAGCACCACAGCGTCGACAGCAAGGAGATCGCGTTCGTGACCGCGGCGCGCAAGGCCTTCGTCGCCGCGGCACGCGCGGCACAGCCGATCGTGCTGGAGCCGGTGGTCGACGTGGAGATCACCGCCCCCGAGACCCACATGGGCGACCTGACCGGCGACCTGGCATCACGACGCGGGCAGGTGATCGGCAGCAACGCGGCCCGACCGGGGCAGATGGTGGTGCGGGCGCTGCTGCCCTTGTCGGAACTGGCGAACTACCAGTCGCGCCTCCATGCGCTGACCGGCGGCCAGGGACGCTACATCCTGCGCTTCAGCCACTACCAGGCGGCGCCGGCGGGCGTGCAGCAGGCGCTGGCGGCGGCGCACGTCGGGGAAGAGGTGTGAGGCCGGGCAGCGCGGCGTAGCCGCAGGCAGTGCTTCTCCCGGCGGGCCGGCGTGACGGCGGTGCGACGCTCGCCGACCGTTCATCGACCGCAGACGGCACTTCGTCCGGTTGCCATCCAGCACCCCACGGAATGCGTGACATGCTTCATGGGCACGCGCGGCGCCACCACCCATACTGCTTGCAAGCGGATCCGCGGCCTGCCATGAGGCGGCGGCTCTCCGACCAACGAATTCGAGTCGGCCTGCGCTATCCAGGCCTTCAAGCCAGCGAACCGGAACGGGAAAGTCACATGCGACGATTCACTTTCAAGCGACAGTCGGGCTTCACGCTCATCGAGGTGATGATCGTCGTCGCGATCATCGGCATCCTGGCAGCGATCGCGTATCCGAGCTATCGCGACTACATCCTGCGCGGACGACTGGTCGACGGGACCAATGGTCTCGCGTCGATGCGCGCCGAGATGGAGCGCCATTTCCAGGACAACCGGACCTACGCGACGGTCGGCGCCTTCACCACGCCCTGCGCACGTGCTGCCGCGGCGCGGACGTTCGGCAACTTCGTGGTGAGCTGTTCCGCGGGTCCGACAGCGACGACCTACACGCTGCTCGCGACCGGCAACGGTCCGGTGGTCAATTTCGGCTTCACCGTCACCGAGGCCGATGTGCGTGCGACCACGACGACTGTCACCGGCTGGACCACGGGTGGCGCCTGCTGGCTCGTCAAGAAGGGGCAGTGCTGATGCTTCCGGGCCGCCGCGCTCGCGGCTTCACGCTGGTGGAGCTGATGGTCTCGGTCACATTGCTGGCGATCCTGCTGGCTGTTGCGGCCCCGTCGTTCGCGAGTTGGATCCGCAACACGCGCGTACGCACCACGACCCAGGTACTGCAGGACGGCCTGCGGCTGGCGCAGGCCGAGGCCGTGCGGCGCAATCGGACCGTGAGTTTCTTCCTGACCAACGTCGCGAACCCCACAGCAACCTCGGCCGCTGCAGCCAACGGCAGCAACTGGGGCGTCCGCACGCTGACGCTGATCACCGGCGAGACGGCAGAACTCGTTCGCAGCGGTGCGCTGGCCGGCGTGGTCGCGGGCGTCAACATCACCGGGCCCAGTGCGGTGTGCTTCAACGCCGCCGGCCAGCAGGTGGCGAATGCGACCGAGGGCTGCGCCATCGATCCCACCTCACCCACGGTGACCTATGACGTCGCGCACGGCAGTGCCGTGGCAGGGGTCGACCGGTCGCTGCGTGTCACCGCTTCGTTGGGGGGTCGCGTGCGCATGTGCGATCCTGCCAAGACCCTGTCCGCCACCAATCCCGATGGGTGTTGAGTGATGAATCTCTTCGTGAAACCCTCTTCTCCCCCGCGACCGTCACAACGGCAGCGTGGAAGCACGCTGCTCGAAGTGCTGGTGTCGGTACTGATCTTCTCGTTCGGCATTCTCGGCCTCGTGGCGATGCAAGTCCGCGCGACCCAGTACTCGGTCGATGCAGAAGACCGCAATCGTGCAGCATTGCTGGCTGATGACCTCGCCGCGCAGATGCGTCTGGCCCGCACGGTCACGCTGCCCACGGCTCAGATCACGGCGTGGCAGACGCGGGTCGCCGACGCCACGACACAGGGACTGCCCAGCGGTACCGCCACGATCACGGTCGCCGGCAACACGGCACTGATCACGATCACGTGGCAGCAACCCCGTTCGACGCTGACCAGTCAATTGGTGACCGAGGTCGTTCTGACGACCGAGGAGGTGACATGAGCATGTCTAGCGCCTCTCGAGGCCGCCTGTCGAGGTCGCGCGGTGTGCGGGGCTTCTCGCTCGTCGAACTGCTGGTTGCGGTCGCCATCGGCCTCGTCGTCACGCTCGCGGTCTTCGGCGTGCTGGCCGCCAGCGAAGGACGCAAGCGAACGTCGGTGTCGCTCAATGACGCCAACCAGTCTGGTGCCTATGCGGCCTACACCCTCGACCGCCTGATTCGCAGTGCCGGCTCGGGATTTGCCGACGGGTGGACCCGTGTCGGGGCTTGCCGTTTGAATGCTCGGCTGCCCGCCAGCCAGGCATGGCCCCGCACGGCCGCGCTGCCCGCACCATTTGCCGGCGTGCCCCAGACATTGCGTCTTGCGCCGATCGTGATCTTCCAGGGGGCGTCGGCCACCGGCTCGGATGTCGTGATGGTGATGAGCGGATCAGCAGGCTTCGGCGAGTCGCCTGCCTCGCTGCTGCCGCGCACCGGCACCGATGTGGCGGCCAACCAATGGCGCCTCAACAACACGATCGGCTTTCGCGGTGGCGACCTTGTGATGCTGTCGGGTGCAGGCGAATGCCTGCTCACGCAACTGACGGCCGGATTCGCCGGTGGCGCAACGCAGGCCCTGCCCTTTGACACAGCGGGGGCTTACTACACCGCGAGCGGCACGAACACGTCGCTGGCCACCTTGGCATCGCTGTCGAGTGCCGACGCGTTTGCCATCGGAAACATCGCGAACAACACCCCCCAGTTCCAGTTGTTCGGCGTCGGCGACAACAGCACGCTGTTCAGCTACGACCTGCTGCTCATCAACGGCCAGAACACACCGCTGCCGCTGGCCGAAGGCGTGATCGCCCTGCGCGCGGTTTACGGGGTCGACACCAACGACAACGGCGTGATCGATGACTGGGTCGCGCCCTCGGGCGCGACCTGGGGCGGCACAGCCTTGATGGACGGCTCTGCGGCTTCGACCACGAATCTGCGGCGCATCGTGGCCGTGAGACTCGGTCTGGTCATGCGATCTTCCCTGGTTGAAAGGGAAGACGTGGCACCCGCGTCCGTCAGCCTCTTTGCCGACCTGAGCAGCGGCGGCACGCCAGGAGCGCTGACGCGCACCGTGGCCATTGCCACCGCCGATCGCACGATGCGCCACCGCACCATCGAGCTCACGGTCCCCGTCCGCAACCTGCTGCTGCGTCCCTGACCATGAACCACCGACACACGCTTGCTGTCTTGCGCTCCGCCCACGATCGCGGGCAGCGCGGCGCCGTCCTGATCATCAGCCTCATCGTGCTGGTGGTGATGCTGATCTCGGCCGCGGCGCTGATGCGGTCGTTCGACATCTCGCTGACGACCGCCGGCAATCTGGCCTTCAAGCGCGATCTGGCGCAACAGAGCGAGCAGGCGGCCGAGACCATCCTAGCCCGGTTCCGCGCGGGCGGTGCGCTGATCGGTGCGGCAGCAAGAGAAGCCAACTCGCCGGCACTGAACTACAGCGCCACGGTGCTGCCCAGCAACCCGCAAGGCATCCCGAACACCTTGCTGGCGAACGACGCCACGTTCACCGGCGCCTGGACTGGCGCCGACATCAACGCCGGCCAGGGGATCACCCTGCGCTACGTCGTCGACAGGATGTGCGCGACAGCCGGCACGGGATCCGAAACACCCGACAACTGCTCGGTCGCCGATGCCAGCCTGCAGCCCGGCGGCAGCGCCTCGGAGTGGCAGCGCGCAGAGCGCGCCAGCGTGGGAGGGGCCCGCGGTGCGGTGGCGCAGCCGGTGGTCTACCGGCTCACCATCCGCGCGACCGGGCCTCGCAACACGCAGTCCTTCTTCCAGAGCACGTTCTCCTGCTGCGACAGCTGAAGAACGCTGCCGTCTGCCCGGATATCGTCTTCGATGCGCGCCCCAGAACTCTTCGTGAATCCGCGTGAGGTACTCGTCATGACCACTCGACCCCCCCGAAATCGTCCCGCTCCGGAACGCAAGGTTCTGCGGCGACTTGGCGCTGCGGCACAAGCCTTGGTGGTCGGCTCGACGCTGGCGTGGACGCTTCAGGCGAGTGCCGCCACGACCCTGGCCGATTCGCCGGTGTTCGCCACCAGTGCGGTTCCTGGCAACGTGGCACTGGCGCTCTCCGTGGAATGGCCCACCGCAGTGCGCTCCGCGCACACCACAGCCTATGTGAGCACCGAGACCTACCTCGGATATTTCGATCCGAACAAGTGCTACCTCTACCAGTACTACGCAACCGAGACAGCGACTGAACTCCGCCACTTCTATCCCAATGGGGTCAACACAGCGCACAACTGCACCGGCGCCAACGAGTGGAGCGGCAACTATCTGAACTGGGCCTCCACACCGACCATCGACCCGTTTCGTTGGGCGATGACCGGCGGATACCGGATCATCGACACGACCACGACGACTATCCTCCAGAAGTCGCGCGACACGGGTCAGGGCCTTGCGCCTGACAAGAGCATCACGGCGGCAGCCACGGTGGCCGAGGCGTCACCGCTCGGCTTCAACAACCTCCATACGCGCATCCAGAGCCAGGGCATCAACATGCTCTTCGCCTCGTCGTCGGCAGCGCTTGGCGGCGCCGTAGCCGACTACAACCCGGCTGTCGCTCCTGTGGTTGGCACCGTCTACCGCGCGGTGATGCGGGTCAAGGTGTGCGACACGGCCACCGCAGCAGGTGGGGTCGAGGCCAACTGCAAGCAGTACGGCAGTAATTGGAAGCCGGAAGGATTGATCCAGAAATACTCGAACCGCATCCGTTTCAGTGCGTTTGGCTATCTGAACCACAGCGACTTCCTGCGCGACGGTGCGGTGCTGCGCGCGCAACAGAAGTTCGTCGGCCCCACGCGTCCCGTTCCCGGCGAGCCCGCAGTCACGAATGCTGCGACCGAATGGGATGCAACGACAGGTGTTTTCTACATCAACCCCGATGCGACCGACGCGACGCAGACCAATACCGACTTCACTCCCAGCGTCTCGATCACCAACAGCGGGGTGATGAATTATCTGAACAAGTTCGGTCAGCTCAATACCAATGACTACAAGAGCTACGACCCCGTCAGCGAGCTTTACTACACCGCGCTGCGCTACTTCAAGAATCAGGGCAACGTCCCGGAATACACGACCATGGGGGCCGCCAATGCGGCGACCCGCACGACCTACCTCGACGACTTCCCGGTCATCACCAATTGGAACGACCCGATCCAGTACTCGTGCCAGCGCAACTTCATCCTGGGCATCGGCGACATCTACACCCACCGCGACAAGAACCTGCCCGGCAATACCGGACGCACCGACGAACCTGCCGTGCCGGCCCTGGTCTCCGGTGACAACACCTTTGGCGCGGGAGCCAGTGTCACCACATGGACCAACAACGCCTTTACGCTGCAGGGTTTGGCCAACCCGAACTGGAATGACTACAGCGGCCGAGCCAACTCGGCGGGCATCGTCGGAATGGCGTATTACGCCAACACCACGGACATCCGCCCGACCGTGACGGGCAATGTAGCAACCGAAGGAAAGCAGACCATCCAGACTTACTGGGTCGACGTTCTGGAGCAGCCTTTCGTTGCCGACAATCAGTTCTATCTTGCCGCCAAGTACGGCGGCTTCGATGTGCCGGACGACTACAACGCCGCCACCCGCACCGCAGCGCTGCCGAACGAGTGGTGGTCCACGACAGGTCAGACCGTCGGTGCCCAGAACCGCCCCGACAACTATTTCACCGCGGGCCGACCCGACACGATGGTGGTGGGCCTCACTACGGCATTCGAGAAGATTGCCGCGGCGCTGGAGGCCTTCACGACCTCGTTCTCGACCTCGGTGCCGCAGGTGGCCGTGTCCGGCAACGGCAGCTATAGCGCGCAATACGACCCGAACAACTGGACCGGCCAGGTGCAGGCCAGCGAACTGTCGTTCAATGCCGTTGGCGATCCGACCTTGACCGCTCAATGGACTGCGACGAGCAAGCTCGCCGCGCAGCTGGCAGGAACGGGCTGGGACACCAACCGCAATGTGGTGACCTGGGATCCGCTGGCCGCGACGCCTACCGGTGTGGCCTTCCGTTCGACCAGCACGGGCGCGGGGCGCGTCAACGCCACGCAACTGGGTCTGCTCGACACGACCTATCGCGCCGACAACGACAGCGCCGACTACCTGAACTACCTGCGGGGCGATCGCACGCACGAGCAGGCCTCGACGGTCACCGGGAGCACACGCGCCTACCGCACGCGCACGCAGTTGCTCGGCGACATCGTCGGCTCGCGGGCACGGCCGGTCGGCCCGCCTTCGCTGCCGCTGTCCGACGCGACCAATCCCGGCTACAGCACGTTCAGGACGACCTGGAGAACGCGCCCGACGGTCGTCTATGTCGGCGCAAACGACGGCATGCTGCATGCGTTCAACGGCGCGCTCACCGGCGCCGACGCCGGCCGCGAGGTCTTCGCGTACGTGCCCAACGCCGTGTTCAATGGGCCCGACGGTACGCCGGGTGTCAGCGGCCTGGCCTCGCTGGGCCGCTCGCCGCTGAACCATCGCTATCTTGTCAATGCCACCCCGACGTCGTATGACGTCGACATGGGCAAGACATGGAACGGCTCCGGTGTGGGCACCTCGACCAACTGGCGCTCGGTCCTGATCGGAGGCCTGGGCAAGGGAGGGCGGGCCTACTACGCGATCGACGTCACCAACCCTGCCGGCATCACCAACGAGGCGACGGCTGCCGCCAATGTGCTGTGGGAGTTCACGGCACCCCAGATGGGCTATACCTTCGGCGAACCGGTCGTCGTGAAGACGCGCAAGTACGGCTGGACGGTGATCCTGCCGTCGGGCTACAACACGCCGGATGGTCAGGGCTACCTGTTCTTCGTGAACCCGAGCACCGGGGCCTTGCTGGAAACCGTCGCGACCGGCGTGGGATCTGTCGCCAACGATGCAGGTCTGGCGCACGCGAATGCCTACGTCGTCGACTTCACCGACGGCTATGCCGATGCCGTCTACGCCGGCGACCTGCTGGGCAACCTGTGGCGCTTCGACGTCACGGGCGCCAGTGGTACCTACCCCGCGCCTTTGCGCCTCGCAACGCTCAGTCACCCGACCGATGGCGCTCAACCGGTGACCTCGCGGCCCATCATCGAGTTGCACCCGCGCACGAAGCAACGCGTGGTGATGGTCGGGACAGGCCGCTTGCTGGCCGACACCGACATTGCCTCGACGCAGGAGCAGACCTTCTACGCGATCGCCGATGGCAACTCGGTGTCTTTCAATACGACGGCCATGCTGCCGACCGGCATTACCTTCCCCATCACTCGGACTCAGTTGGTAGCGAACACCGACCTGCTGACAGGCTACACCGCCACCACGGCGAAGCCGATGGGTTGGTTCGTCGACCTCGGCAAGAACGCCGGGAACAACGTCGCCTGGCGACTGGTTTCCGATCCGACGACCTTCTTCGGAACGGTGGCCTTCGCACCGACCTTGCCGAACGGAGATGCCTGCAGCCCCTCCGGTATGAGCCGAATCTACGGCACGGACTTCTCGAACGGACTCTCGAAGCTGACCCAGAACACCACGGTGGTCTCTTACATTTCCGGCGGCACGGGGGTCATCACCGATCTTCGCTTCCTCAGCGTCGACGGCAAGGTTCGCCTCGTGTCGGGCAGTGACCGCGGCGCGGTTCAACGTGTCCCCGGCAACTTCGGCACCACGATCGGGCTGAAGCGACTCAACTGGCGCGAACTGCCGCTCTCCAACTGACAGAAGCGCCAAACGACGACTCACACCACCACACCAAGGCCCGCTGCAGGAAACTGCAGCGGGCCTTGGTACTTCACAAGCGCATGAAGTCTCGAGCCAAGAGCCCCAGCTGGCTTTCGCGGAACTCGGCGAACTTCAGGTTCTCGTCCTCAAGCCGATAACTGCGCATCGCTCCCATCCCTCCCCCATGCTCACCCACGCCCTGCCCGACCTGCCCGCCTGGACCCGCTGGTTCAGCGATGCGCCGATCCCGGTGCTGGCGGCCACGGCAGAGGAGCTGGAATTGCTGGAACGGGTGGAGGCGACCCGGGGCGATGTCGACGCGCACCAGCTCGCCGATCCGGTTCGGCAGGATCCCTTGATGACCCTGAAGCTGCTCGCGGCGGTCGCCCAGTTGCGCCGCAAACGGGGCGGCGGCGACAGCGGCGGGCCCGAGACGGTCACGGCCGCACTGGTGATGATGGGCATCGGTCCGTTCTTCCACACCTTCAGCGGCATGACCCAGGTCGAAGTGCACCTGGCCAGCCAGCCCGAGGCCCTGGCCGGCCTGCAGCGGGTGTTGCGGCGTGCGCACCGAGCTGCCAACTTCTCGCTCGGTTTCGCGGTCCACCGCATGGACGACGACGCCGAGGTGCTGCAACTGGCGGCGCAGTTGCACGACTTCGCGGAAATGCTGCTGTGGTGCCACGCTCCGGCGCTGGCCCTCGAGATCGCCAGCCGCCAGCGAGCCGATCCCACGCTGCGCTCCGACCACGCACAGCGCCAGCTGCTGAACATCGACCTGCTCGCGCTGCAGCAGGCCTTGATGCACACCTGGGCGCTGCCCGAGTTGCTGGTGCGCATCGCCGACGACAACAGCCAGGCCGCCCAACCCCAGGTGCAGAACGTGGTGCTGGCCATCCGCCTGGCCCGCCACACCGAGGATCCGGCGCGCGGCTGGGACAACCCGGCGGTGCCCGACGACTTGGCGGCGATCGCACGCCTGCTCAACCTGTCGCTGCCGGCGACCGAGACGCTGGTGCGCGCGATCGACGGCTGACCGAACCACCGCCCAGCTTTCGCCGAGACGGCTCGCCTCGACCACCGCGACAGGCCCTAGACTGCTCAGCATGAGCGGTCCCGATATCCCCTTCTGGCAGCAGCGCTTCGACACAGGGCAGCTGCCCTGGGATCGCGGGGCGCCGAGCCCACAGCTCCAGGTCTGGCTGGGCGACGGCAGCTTGATGCCCGGGCGCATCGCGGTGCCCGGCTGCGGCAGCGGCCACGAGGTCGTACCGCTGGCCCGCGGCGGTTTCTCGGTCACCGCCATCGACTACGCGCCTGGCGCCGTGCGTCTTACGCAGGCCCGCCTCGCCGCCGCCGGCCTGGTTGCCGAGGTCGTGCAGGCGGACGTGCTGGCCTGGGAGCCCGAGGCGCCGTTCGACGCGATCTACGAGCAGACCTGCCTGTGCGCCTTGCATCCCGACCACTGGGTGGCCTATGCGGCCCGGCTGCACGCGTGGTTGCGTCCGGGCGGCACGCTCGCCCTGCTGGCCATGCAGGCACCGCGCGAAGGGGCCGCCCAGGGACTGATCGAGGGTCCGCCTTACCACGTGGACGTGAACGCGCTGCGGGCCGTGCTGCCGGCCGATCGCTGGGCCTGGCCCCGCCCGCCCTACCGCCGTGTCCCGCACCCGGCCAATGGCTGGGCGGAGCTGGCCATCTTGCTGACTCGGCGCTGATCATCGTGCGGGGCCGGAGGCCCGGAAACCCGTTTTCGCTCGCTGCGGGTTGCCCCGCGCCGACAAAGTGGCCCAGAGCCTGAGACAATAGCGGTATGGCCTCACGCAAAGACACCACGACCCGCATCCAGCAGGACGGACTTCGCTACACCAGCAAGGCCCCGGGCTCGCCGTTCTCTCCGCGCCCTGGCGCGTTCTCGGGGGCGACGAACACCATGTCCTGCTTCTTCTGCGGCGCTCACCAGCCCCCCAACCGACGCACCATGCAGAAGGTGCTCGGGCGCAGCCAGCCGGTCTGCGAGCCGCTGTGCGAGAAGAATCCGCGCAGCAAGAAGCTCGCGGCAGCCGCCGCAGCGGCTGCGGCCGCGGAAACCAGCGAAACCAGCAGCGCGGACTGATCGTCCGCGGGTGCACGCCGCGGGCCGGTCCCCGCGTCGCGACGGGCGGGGTGAACCGAGCGCCCGCCCCTTCGCCGGACGCCCAAGTGTGGCGTCAGCGGACTGCCACCTCGCTCACGACATCCCCGCCTGACAAGCCCCGACATCGGCGCGGGTCTGCGCATGCGGCGATGATCATGCCTCGCTCCAACGGTGTGACGCTGCTCCCTTGCTCGCACCCTGGCCGCCCGACCCGCCAGATCCTCACCGGCCCGAGTTCACGATGGACAGTCTCGACCTGCAAGTGCTGACGGAGGCGCGCCGCTGGTTCGCCGACGGCCGGCGTGTCTGGCTGGTCACCGTGCTGGAGACCTGGGGATCGGCGCCCCGCCCGCCGGGCGCGCTGCTGGCCCTGCGCGACGACGGTCAGGTGGTCGGTTCGGTGTCGGGCGGCTGCGTCGAGGACGACCTGATCGACCGCGTGCGGCATGGCGAGCGCGTCGACACCCCTGCACTGGTGAACTACGGCGTGAGCAAGGAGGAGGCCGCTCGCTTCGGCCTGCCTTGCGGCGGCAACCTGCGCCTGCTGCAGGAGCCGCTGAGCTCAATCGCCTGGATCGATGAACTCCTGGCGCGCACCGCACGCCACGAGCTGGTGGCGCGCCGGCTCGACCTGCCCAGCGGCACCGTGACCCTGGAGCCGGCCTCGCGCGGCGAGGCCTTCAGCTTCGACGGCCGCACGCTGCGCGCGCTGTTCGGCCCCCGCTGGCGCCTGGTGATCATCGGTGCCGGCCAGCTGTCGCGCACCTTGGCACAGATGGCGCTGGCCCTGGACTTCGAGGTCGTCTGCTGCGATCCGCGCGAGGAATACCACCTGGGCTGGGATCTACAGGGCAGCCGCTTCAGCACCGCGATGCCGGATGATCTGGTCGTCGAGCTGCAGCTCGACCCGCACAGCGCGGTGGTGGCGCTGACGCACGATCCCAAGCTCGACGACCTGGCGCTGCTCGAGGCCCTGAAATCGCCCGCGTTCTACGTGGGTGCGCTGGGTTCACGGGGCAACACCGCGCGGCGCAAGGAGCGGCTCGCGCTGTTCGATCTGACACCCGAAGAGATCGACCGGCTGCACGGCCCGATCGGCCTGCACCTGGGTGCCAAGACGCCGGCCGAGATCGCGGTGTCCATCCTGGCGGAGGTGATCGCAGTTCGTCACGGGGTCGACCTGGCGCAGAAGAAGTCCGGATCGGCCGTCCCGTCGCCGCGCGCTGCCGAATCGCCGCAGGCGTGAGGGCCGAGGCCAAGCCCAGCGGCACGGGCTTGGCGACAATGGCCCGTGACTGTGCCGTGCCCAACCCGGATGAACACTGCTGAAGCTTCGCCGTTGCTGCTGAGCCTGCGCGAGGTCGGTCTGCGCTACCCCAACGGCGGCGTGGCACTCGACCGGCTGAGCTTTGAGCTGCGCGAAGGCGAGTTCCTCAGCGTGCTCGGCCCCTCGGGCTGCGGCAAGAGCACGGCACTGCGGCTGATCGCCGGCCTGGAGCGTCCGGGGGCCGGCACCGTGGTCTGGGCCGGCGGCAGCATGCCAGAGCTCGGCTTCGTGTTCCAGGAACCGACGCTGATGCCTTGGGCAAGCGTGGCCGACAACGTGTTCCTGCCGCTGCGTCTGCAAGGCCGAACACGGGCCTCGGCCGCCGCCACGATCACCGCTGCGCTGGAGCGGGTCGGCCTGACGGATGCAGCACTGGCCTACCCTCACGAGTTGTCGGGTGGCATGAAGATGCGTGCATCGATCGCGCGAGCCCTGGTGCTTCGGCCGCGATTGCTGCTGATGGACGAGCCCTTCGGCGCCCTCGACGAACTGACGCGCCAGAAGCTCAACGACGACCTGCTCTCGATCCAGGCCGAGCAGGGCTTCGCCGTGGTGTTCGTGACGCACAGCGTCTACGAATCGGTCTACCTGGCAGACCGCGTGCTGTTGATGGGCCGCTCTCCGGGTCGCATCCACGAAGAAGTCCGCATCGATCCACGCGGACCGCGCGGCGAGGCCTTCCGCGCTGCGGCGCACTATGGCGATCAATGCGTCGCCGTCTCGCGAGCCTTGCGCCGTGCCGTCGACGGCGTTGCCGCTCGAACGGCCTGATCTCCGACGATGGCCTCGGTTTCCGCTCGACACCGCGCCGATTCGGCCCCACGGCCCGCGGCATGGGTAGAGCGCGCCTTGCGCGTGATCGTGCCGGCGGCGCTGATCGTCGCGCTGTTGGTGGCGTGGGAACTGATCGTGCGGATTCAGCAGGTGCCCCACTACATCCTGCCGGCGCCGTCCTTGATCGTTCGAACGCTGGTCGAGCACTGGGGATCGCTCGGGCCGTCGCTCTGGTTCACCGTCAAGCTGACGTTGCTGGCGCTGAGCGCCGCCGTGCTGGGCGGCGTGTTGCTGGCGGTGGCGTTCGCGCTGTCGCGCTGGATCGAGGTGGCGTTGTTCCCGATCGCGGTCGTTCTGCAGGTGACGCCGATCATCGCCATTGCGCCGCTGATCCTGATCTATGTCGAGAACACGACGCTGGCGTTGCTGTTGTGCGCGTGGATCGTCGCCTTCTTTCCGATCCTGGCGAACACCACCGTCGGCCTGAAGAGCGCCGATGCGCGCTTGCGCGACCTGTTCACGCTGTACAGCGCGACACGCTGGCAAAGACTGCGCTTCCTGCTCGTGCCGAGCGCGTTGCCCTATTTCATGGCCGGCCTGAAGGTCGCCGGCGGCCTGAGCCTCATCGGCGCCGTGGTGGCCGAGTTCACCGCCGGCACGGCCGGCCGCGAGACCGGCCTGGCCTCGCGCATTCTCGAGGCGAGTTTTCGCACCGAGACGCCCTTGATGTTTGCCGCGCTGCTGCTGGTATCGCTGCTGGGCGTGGCGATCTTCCTGGTGTTCTCGGGCCTGTCGAAGTGGCTGCTCGGCCGCTGGCACGAGAGCGAGATGCCGAGACATGATCGGATGCGATGAGCAGGTCGACGGAGCATTTGCCAGTGCGCTGCACAAAGCAAAATGCCCACCGACTGGTGGGCATTTCGATAGGCTCGCGCCTCGTGATTTTTGGTTGCGGGGGCTGGATTTGAACCAACGACCTTTGGGTTATGAGCCCAACGAGCTACCAGACTGCTCCACCCCGCGACTGAGACAAAAATTATAGCACGCGCGGGCTGCTTTGCGTCAGTTCACAGGCCCGCCGACTGCAGGCTCTGCTGAAAGCGCTCTGCGTTCTGGAAGCCGATGACACGCGTGTCGAGCTCGCGACCCCCGGCGTCGAAGAACACGATGCCGGGCGGGCCGAAGAGCTGGAAACGCTTGAGCAGCGCCCGGTCCGCGTCGCTGTTGCGCGTCACGTCGGCCTGCAGCAGCAAGGCCTTGTCGAGCCGCGCCTGCACCGCCGGATCGGTGAACGTGAAGCGCTCCATTTCCTTGCAGCTCACGCACCAGTCGGCGTAGAAGTCGAGCATCACAGGTCGGCCGGCACCGCGTACTGCAGCATCGAGTTCCTCGATCGAGGCGACGCGCCGGAAGCTCATACCCGTGTGCGGCGCGGCGAGACCGTCGACCGACGCAGCCCCGGCAGCGGACGGGCCGCCAGCGACGACGAACGGCTGCAGTGGCCTGAGCGCGTCCTGTGCGCCCGCCGCGGCGCCAACGATCTGCGTGGCGCCCGCCACGGCCAGAGCAAGACCGATCCCCTTGACCAACCGACGGTCCGCGCCTGCAATCTCCGGCAGGCGGTCGAAGGCATGCAGGAACACCGCGGCACCGATCAGCAGCACGCCCCAGCCAGCGACCACGAGCGCCCCAGGAATGACCGGGCTGAGCATCCACCAGGCAACGGCCAGCAGCAACAGACCGAAGAAGCGCTTGACGCTCTCCATCCACGCGCCTGCGCGCGGCAGCAAGGCCCCGGCCGAAGCGCCGAGCAGCAGCAGCGGCACGCTCATGCCGGCCGCTAGCGAGAACAGAGCGCTGCCTCCCAGCACCACGTCTCGCGTCTGGCTGATGTACAGCAAGGCGCCGGCCAGCGGCGCGGCAACACAGGGGCTGACGATCAGAGCCGATACCCCGCCCATCGCGAACACGCCCGCCAGCCGCCCGCCCTGCAGACGGCCCGACGACGCAGCGAGACGGTCGCGCAGAACGGCCGGCAACTGCAACTCGTAGGCGCCGAACATCGACAAGGCCAACAGCGCCAGCAACAGAGCAAACGTACCGAGCACCCAGGCGTTCTGCAAGGCCGCCGCCAGGCCCTCGCCGGCCAGCCCGGCAGCGACGCCGAGCGCGGTGTAGACCAAGGCCATGCCGAGCGAGTACGTGCCGGCCAGCAGCAGGCCACGCGAGCGCGCCACGGACTGCCCACCCTGTCCGACGATGAGAGACGACAGGATCGGCAGCATCGGCAGCACGCACGGCGTGAACGACAGCAGGAGCCCCGCCACGAAGAATGCGACGACCACCAGCCAGAAACGGCCGCTGCGCAACGCGCTGTCGATGCCGGCGTCACCGCTGCGGCTCGACGGCGAAATGGCCAACGATGAACGTGACGCGGCAAGGGCGCCGTCCACCCCGCCACCGCCCCCTTGCACCCGAACGCTGCCGTCGCCGCCGAAGCCCGCCAACTGCACGTCCGCAGCGCTTTGCATCGGCGGATAACAAAGCCCCTGGTCAGCGCAACCCTGGCTGGTGACGATGAGACGGAAGGACGCCGGCGCGGTGTCGACCGGCAGGCGGATCGCCACGCGACCGCGATACGTCTCGACATCCTTCTGGAAGGTCTCGTCGAACTTGACCTTGCCCGGCGGAATCTCCGGCGCGCCGAGCGCCACCGCCTCACCTTCGGCAACGAACTTGAAGGGGTCGCGGTACAGGTAATAGCCGTCCGCGACGGTAAACCCGATCTCGACCGTCTTGTCGTCGAGCACACGCATGTCAAACCGAAACGCCTGCTCCGGTGGCAGGAAGTCCTCGGCTGCCGGCGCAAGCACGGGAAACAGCGAGGCCATCCACAGCAGCAGGGCACGCAGGAACAGAGAGGGCATCACGGGCAGGCGGTCATGTCGAAGATCGAGATGATCGGTGCGCAAGCACCGACCCTTGCAGCGTAGCGTGCCATGGCCGCCGACGCCGTACCGGAACGTCAGACTGTGCGTCATTCCTGACGGTTCCAAGTCGATCGCATCGGGCCCGCCACCAGAGGCACAAAAGACAAAGGCCAGCACGAGGGCTGGCCTTTTGCAGAACCGCGGGGCGGGAGCCGGGCAGGTCCACCTGCCCGCACCCCCGGCGCACGCTTTACTCGGCCTTGTCGGCCGTGGCTGCTTCCGCCGCGGGCTCCGGACGGTCGACGAGTTCGACGAAGGCCATCGGTGCGTTGTCGCCGACGCGGAAGCCCATCTTCAGGATGCGGGTGTAGCCGCCCGGGCGCGCCTTGTAGCGCGGACCGAGGTCGTTGAACAGCTTGGCAACGACATCGCGGTCGCGCGTGCGGTCGAAGGCCAGGCGGCGGTTGGCCAGCGTCGGCTCCTTGGCCAGCGTGATCAACGGCTCGACGACGCGGCGCAGTTCCTTGGCCTTGGGCACGGTGGTCTTGATGGCTTCGCTCTGGATCAGCGAGTTGGCCATGTTGCGCAGCATCGCGAGACGGTGCTCGGAGGTGCGATTGAGTTTGCGAAGTCCGTGACGGTGACGCATGGTGAAGTCCTTTCGACTTGCTTTCTGACTTGCTAATGACCGCCAGCCGGATCAGGTACTGGTGGTTGCGTGATCGAGCGCGCCAGGCGCGTTCGTCATCCGATGACGGCCTTCATCAGGCCGGGTTTTCTGCTCGCCCAGCGTTACCGCTTGTCGAGACCTTGCGGCGGCCAGTTCTCCAGCCGTCCGCCGAGCGTCAGCCCGCGCGAGGCCAGCACTTCCTTGATCTCGTTGAGCGACTTGCGGCCCAGGTTCGGTGTCTTCAGCAGCTCGGTCTCGGTACGCTGGATGAGGTCGCCGATGTAATAGATGTTCTCGGCCTTCAGGCAATTGGCCGAACGTACGGTGAGCTCGAGCTCGTCGACCGGACGCAGCAGGATCGGGTCGAACTGCGTGCTGCGCTGCGCAGGCTGGGCGTCGAAGATGTCGTTGATCTGGCCTTCGAGCTGCGCGAACACGGCGAGCTGCTCGACCAGGATCTTGGCCGAAGCGCGGATCGCCTCTTCCGGCGTGATCGCGCCGTTGGTCTCGATCTCCATGACCAGCTTGTCGAGGTCGGTACGCTGCTCGACACGCGCGCTCTCGACCGTGTAGCTGACGCGGCGCACCGGCGAGAACGACGCATCGAGAACGATGCGACCGATCGACTTGGTCGGTTCGTCGCCGAAGCGGCGCATCGTGCCCGGCACGTAGCCGCGGCCCTTCTCGACCTTGATCTGCATGTCGAGCTTGCCGCCTTGCGACAGGTGCGTGATCACGTGGTCCGGATTGATGATCTCCACGTCGTGCGGCGTCTGGATGTCGCCGGCCTTGACAGGGCCTTCACCTTCCTTGCGCAGCACCAGCGTCACTTCATCGCGGTTGTGCAGGCGGAACACCACACCCTTGAGGTTCAGCATGACGTGAACCACGTCTTCCTGGACGCCATCGATGGCCGAGTACTCGTGCAGGACGCCGGCGATCGTGACCTCGGTCGGCGCATAGCCCACCATCGACGACAGCAGCACGCGGCGGAGGGCATTGCCCAGCGTGTGGCCATAGCCGCGCTCGAAGGGTTCGAGCGTGACCTTGGCGCGGTGGGCGCCCTTGGCGGCGCTCAGCGGCTCGACGTTGATGGCTTTGGGCTTCAGCAGATTGGTTTGCATCAGGTCTTCCTGTCATTACCCTCGGCTCGTTACACCGATAAGGCTGATGGAGCACCGGGAACGACGCGCCTGGCGGCGACGTTGAACCCGGACCGGGAAAGCGCTTGCGCGCCGGGCGGTGCAGGCCGAAGGCCGGGCACCGCTGCAGCGCGCTGGAAATTCAACGCGAATAGAGTTCGACGATCAGGGATTCGTTGATGTCCGAACCGAACTCGTCGCGGTCGGGCGACTTCTTGAACACGCCCTCGAGCTTGGCCGCATCGACCTGCACCCAGGCGGGCAGACCCATCGACTCTGCGAGCTTGAGCGACTCGGTCACGCGCAGTTGCTTCTTGGCCTTCTCGCGCACGGCGACGACGTCACCCGTCTTGACCAGGTAGGAAGCGATGTTCACGACCTCACCATTCACGGTGATGCCCTTGTGCGACACGAGTTGGCGGGCCTCGGCACGGGTCGAACCGAAACCCATGCGGTAGACCACGTTGTCCAGGCGCGATTCGAGCAGCAGCAGCAGGTTCGCGCCGGTGTTGCCCTTGCGGCGCTCGGCCTCGGCGAAGTAGCGACGGAACTGGCGCTCGAGCACGCCGTACATGCGCTTGACCTTCTGCTTCTCGCGCAGTTGGAGACCGAAGTCGGAGGTGCGCGAGCCGGAGGTGCGGCCGTGCTGGCCGGGCTTGGTTTCGAACTTCGACTTGTCCCCGATCGGGCGGCGGGCGCTCTTCAGGAACAGGTCGGTGCCTTCACGGCGGGACAGTTTGGCCTTGGGGCCGAGATAACGTGCCACGTTGCTTCCTTGGTTCTCTGACGTGGGGAGCGGCTGGGAGCCGCGCCTCACGCAAGTCTGGCCGGGGGTTCGAGCGCTCTAGGGTCGCTCTTCGTTGTCAACCAGACGGTGGGCTTAGCGAAGCCTTGCGGCTTCAACGAAAACCGCCGGCGCGCACTGGAGTGCCCACCGGCGAATCGGGTAACTGCGTATTGTAGCCCGGTCACCCGGGTCACACACGCATGCTCAGATGCGACGACGCTTCTGCGGACGACAGCCGTTGTGCGGAACCGGCGTCACGTCGGAAATCGACACGATGCGGATGCCGAGCGCAGCCAGGGCGCGCACCGACGATTCGCGACCCGGGCCGGGACCCTTGATCTCGACCTCGAGGTTCTTGATGCCCTGGTCCTGGGCGGCACGGCCAGCGACTTCCGCAGCCACCTGGGCAGCGAACGGCGTCGACTTGCGCGAACCCTTGAAGCCCTGGCCACCGCTCGACGCCCACGCCAGCGCGTTGCCCTGGCGATCGGTGATCGTGATGATGGTGTTGTTGAACGACGCGTGAACGTGCGCAACGCCGTCCGACACATTCTTGCGGACCTTCTTGCGCACGCGCTGTGCGGCGGTATTAGGTGCTTTGGCCATGCTTGACTCTCTTCAATCTGAGCGGTTCGTCGGACGGGGGCGTCGCGGCGGGTTTGCTTACTTCTTCAGCGCGGCGGCCGACTTGCGCGGGCCCTTGCGGGTGCGGGCATTCGTGCGCGTGCGCTGACCGCGCATCGGCAGGCCGCGGCGGTGACGGAAGCCGCGATAGCAGCCCAGGTCCATCAGACGCTTGATGTTGATCGTGGTCTCGCGACGCAGATCGCCCTCGATCGTCATGCGGCCGACTTCCTCGCGGATCTTCTCGAGGTCGCCGTCCGTCAGATCCTTGATCTTCTTGTCACGGGCAATGCCGCAGCTGTCGCAGATCTTCTGCGCGGTCGTGCGACCGATGCCATAGATCGCGGTCAAGCCGATCTCGGCGTGCTTCTGCGGGGGAATGTTGATACCAGCAATACGTGCCATGTTCGTCCTCTAACTAGTCGCGTCGCCGAGCGATCAGCCCTGGCGCTGCTTGTGGCGCGGGTCGGTGCAAATCACGCGCACCACACCCTTGCGACGGATGACCTTGCAATTGCGGCACATCTTCTTGACGGATGCAGCTACCTTCATGACCTTCTCCTTGACCTCTTGCGCTCTTCCGGGTGTTGCTCTGTTCTCACTTCGCCCGGAAGACGATGCGAGCACGACTCAAATCGTAGGGCGTCAGTTCCACGGTCACCTTGTCACCGGGCAGGATGCGGATGTAATGCATGCGCATCTTGCCGGAGATGTGACCGAGCACAACGTGCCCATTCTCCAGCTTCACACGGAAGGTCGCGTTGGGCAAGTTCTCGAGGATCTCGCCCTGCATCTGGATGACGTCATCTTTCGACATGTGTTCTCGTCAACCGTTCCTGTTCAGCTGGCCTTGAAATTGGCCTTCTTCAGCAGCGACTCGTACTGCTGAGACATCACATAAGACTGCACCTGGGCCCAGAAGTCCATCGTCACGACGACGATGATCAGCAACGAGGTGCCACCGAAATAGAACGGCACGTTGTACTTGAGCACCAGGAACTCGGGCAGCAGGCACACGGCGGTGATGTACACCGCGCCGCCGAGCGTCAGACGCCCGAGGATGCGATCGATGTGCTTTGCGGTCTGCTCACCCGGACGGATGCCCGGGATGAAGGCGCCGCTCTTCTTCAGGTTGTCGGCCGTCTCGCGGCTGTTGAAGACGAGCGCCGTATAGAAGAAGCAGAAGAACACGATCGCCGCGGCATAGAGCATCACGTAGATCGGCTGGCCCGGCGACAACAGCGCGGCCAGATCCTTCAGCCAGCGCAGGCCGTCGCCGGTCGCGAACCAACCCACCACGGTGGCCGGCAGCAGGATGATCGACGACGCGAAGATCGGCGGGATCACGCCCGACATGTTGATCTTCAGCGGCAGGTGCGACGACTGCCCGCCGTAGACGCGATTGCCTACCTGGCGCTTCGCGTAGTTCACCAGAATCTTGCGCTGGCCTCTCTCGACGAACACGACGAGATAGGTCACGGCGATCACGATCGCGATGATGAACAGCGCTGCCACGATGCTCATCGCGCCGGTGCGCACCAGTTCGAACAGTCCGCCGATCGCGCTCGGCAAGCCGGCGGCGATACCCGCGAAGATGATGATCGAGATGCCGTTGCCCAGGCCGCGTTCGGTGATCTGCTCGCCGAGCCACATCAGGAACATCGTGCCGGCGACCAGGCTCACCACCGCGGTCAACCGGAAACCCATGCCCGGGGAGATGACCAGCCCCGCCGAACTTTCGAGCGCGACCGCGATGCCCAGCGACTGGAAGATCGCCAGACCCAGCGTGCCGTAGCGCGTGTACTGCGTGATCTTGCGACGCCCGGCTTCGCCTTCCTTCTTCAGCGCCTCCAGGGTCGGCACCACGTAGGTCATCAGCTGCATGATGATCGACGCCGAGATGTACGGCATGATCCCTAGGGCGAAGACCGTGAAGCGCGATAGCGCACCCCCCGAGAACATGTTGAACAGGCTCAGGATGCCGCCCTGCTGGCCCTTGAACAACTGCTGCAGTTCGTTCGGGTCGATGCCCGGGACCGGAATGTGCGCACCGATGCGGTAGACGACGAGCGCCAGCAGCAAGAAGACGAGCCGGCGACGCAGGTCGCCGAACTTGCCGCTCTTGGCCAGTTGATTCGCGTTGGTTGCCACGCAGGAATCCTAGAGTCGTCCGGACACGCGGGCTCAGGCCACCGAGCCGCCGGCAGCTTCGATCGCCGCCTTCGCACCCGCCGTCGCGCCGACGCCCTTGAGCACGACCTTCTTGCTCAGTTCGCCCGACTTGATGACCTTGACCACCTTGGCGCGCTCGCCCACCAGGCCAGCCTGCTTGAGCGTGGGGACGTCGACCTCGTCAGCCGCCAGCACTTGCAGGTCGGCCAGCGTGATCTCGGCGTTGTACTTCAGCGTCAGCGACTTGAAGCCACGCTTGGGGAGGCGACGTTGCAGCGGCATCTGACCGCCTTCGAAGCCCACCTTGTGGTAGCCACCGGCACGCGACTTCTGACCTTTGTGGCCACGGCCCGCGGTCTTGCCCAGGCCGGAGCCGATACCACGGCCGACACGGCGCTTGGCATGCTTGGCGCCCGAGGCGGGCTTGATCGTGTTGAGTTCCATCGTCTTCTCCAGGTCCGTCCGCGCCTTACAGCACTTGAACCAGGTAGCTCACCTTGTTGATCATCCCGCGCACCGCGGGCGTGTCTTCGAGCACGCGCTCGCTGCCGATCTGGCGCAGGCCGAGACCGCGCACCGTGGCGCGATGCGATTCCTTGGTGCCGATCGGGCTGCGCACCAGCTTCACCTTGACCGTCTTCTTGTCCGTCATGTCGTTCCCCTGCCGGCTCAGTTGAAGATCTCTTCGACCGACTTGCCGCGCTTCGATGCGACCTCCGACGGCGTCGTCGAACGACGCAGCGCATTGAAGGTCGCGCGCACCATGTTGTAAGGGTTGGACGACCCTAGGCTCTTGGCCACGATGTCAGTCACGCCCATCACTTCGAACACCGCGCGCATCGGACCGCCGGCGATGATGCCGGTCCCCGGCGCCGCCGGCGCCAGCAGCACCTTGGCCGCACCGTGCTCGCCGGTCACGTTGTGGTGCACGGTGCCGTTCTTCAGGCTGACCTTCACCATGTCGCGGCGCGCCGCGTCCATCGCCTTGGTCACCGCGACCGGAACTTCCTTGGCCTTGCCCTTGCCCATGCCGACACGGCCATCGCCGTCGCCGACCACGGTCAATGCCGCGAAGCTCATGGTGCGACCGCCCTTGACCACCTTGGTCACGCGGTTCACCTGGATCATCTTTTCCTTCAGACCGTCGTCACGACCGTCGTCAGCGATCCGGGGTTGAAACTTTGCCATGTCAGATTCCTTCGATGTGCAGTGCAGTCAGGGTGCGCAAACGCACTCAGAACTGCAGGCCGGCTTCGCGCGCCGCTTCGGCCAGGGCCTTCACGCGACCGTGATAGGCGAAGCCACCACGGTCGAACGCGACCGACTCGATGCCTGCCGCCTTGGCGCGCTCGGCAATGCGCTTGCCGATCAGGGCCGCGGCTTCGGTGTTGCCACCCTTGCCTGCGGCGCCGAGCTGGGCGCGCACTTCCTTCTCGGCGGTCGAGGCGCTGGCCAGGACCTTCGAGCCGTCGTCGGAAATGACGCTGGCGTAGATGTGCAGGTTGGAGCGGAACACCGTCAGGCGCGCCACCTTCTGCAAGGCGATGCGCACACGGGTCTGCTTGGAGCGACGCAGGCGCTGATCTTTGCGGTTCAACATCGAGCTGCTCCTTACTTCTTCTTGGTCTCTTTGAGCGAGACCTTCTCTTCGGCATACCGGATGCCCTTGCCCTTGTACGGCTCGGGCGGACGGATGGCACGCACTTCAGCCGCGATCTGACCGACCACCTGGCGATCCGATCCCTTGATCAAGATCTCGGTCTGTGTCGGGCATTCGACCTTGATGCCGGCCGGCATATCCTTCACCACCGGATGGGAGAAACCCACCTGCAGGTTCAGCTTGGCGCCTTGCGCCTGGGCCCGGAAGCCCACGCCCACCAGCGTCAACTTGCGTTCGAAGCCCTTGCTGACGCCGTTGACCATGTTGGCCACCAGCGCGCGCATCGTGCCGCTCATTGCATTCGCGGCCGCCGACTCGTCGGCCGGCGCGAAGCTCAGCTTGCCGTCTTCGTTCTTGACCGAGACCAGTCGGTTCACCGGACGCACCAGCGTACCGAGCGAGCCCTTGACGCTGATCTGTTCAGCATTGATCGCCACGTCCACACCCTTGGGGACGGCGATCGGCATCTTTCCAACGCGAGACATTCTTCAGTTCCTTCGCGTCAGGCGACGTAGCACAGGACCTCGCCGCCGATACCGGCAGCGCGGGCCTTGCGGTCCGTCATGACGCCCTTGGGCGTCGTCACGATCGCCACGCCCAGGCCGTTCATGACCTGGGGAATCTCGTGACGCCCCTTGTAGACGCGCAGGCCGGGACGGCTCACGCGCTCGATGCGCTCGATCACCGGGCGACCGGCGTAGTACTTCAGGCCGATCTCGAGTTGCGGCTTCTCGGCCTCGCCCTTGACGGCGTAGGCATCGATGTAGCCCTCGTCCTTCAGGACCTGGGCGATCGCCACCTTCAGCTTCGACGACGGCATCACCACGACAGCCTTCTCCACCATCTGCGCGTTGCGGATGCGGGTCAGCATGTCGGCGATGGGATCACTCATGCTCATGGGTTTTCTCCTGTACGTTCGCGTGCCGGCTTACCAGCTGGCCTTGACGACGCCGGGGATGTCCCCCTTGAACGCCAGTTCACGGATCTTGTTGCGCGCCAGACCGAAGGTGCGGAAGGTGCCGCGGGGGCGGCCGGTCAGTTCGCAGCGGTTGCGCAGGCGCGACGGGTAGGCGTTGCGCGGCAGCTTCTGCAGCGCCAGGCGCGCGGTATAGCGCTCTTCGTCGGACTTGCCCGCGTCGTTGATGATGGCCTTCAGCTCCGCGTACTTCTTCGCGAACTTGGCGACCAGCTGCTCACGCTTGAGCTCACGCTGCTTGATCGAAAGTTTTGCCACAGGCCACCTCAGTTCTTGAACGGGAACTTGAATGCGGCGAGCAGCGCCTTGCATTCGTCGTCGGTCTTCGCGGTCGTCGTGAAGCTGATGTTCATCCCACGCAGCGCGTCGATCTTGTCGTACTCGATCTCGGGGAAGATGATCTGCTCTTTGACGCCGATGTTGTAATTGCCGCGACCATCGAACGAGCGACCCGAGATGCCGCGGAAGTCGCGCACGCGGGGCAGCGAGATCGTCACGAAGCGATCGAGGAACTCGTACATGCGCACGCCACGCAGCGTGACCATGCAGCCGATGGGCACGCCGTCACGGATCTTGAAGCCGGCGATCGCCTTCTTCGACTTCGTGACCACGGGCTTCTGGCCGGCGATCTTGGTCAGATCGCCGACGGCGTGATCCATGACCTTCTTGTCCGACACGGCCTCGCTCACACCCATGTTGAGTGTGATCTTGGTCAGGCGCGGGACCTGCATCACCGACTTGTAGCCGAACTTGGCCACCAGATCGGCGACGACCTTGTCGCGGTAGTGCTGCTGAAGACGAGCTGTCTGTTGTTGAGCCATTGCTTACCTCGGCCTCAAGCCTTGATCTCGTCGCCACTGGACTTGAAGACGCGCACTTTCTTGCCGTCAGCCAGGAGCTTGATACCCACGCGATCGGCCTTGCCGCTCGCCGGGTTGTAGATCGCCACGTTGGACTGGTGGATCGGCATGGTCTTGTCGACGATGCCGCCGGTCGAACCCTTCAGCGGATTCGGCTTCACGTGCTTCTTCACGATGTTGACGCCATCAACCAGCAGGTGGTCGGTGTCGACACGCGACGCGACGGCGCCGCGCTTGCCCTTGTCGCGCCCGGTCAGCACGATGACCTGGTCGCCCTTGCGAATCTTGTTCATGGTGTGTTCCTCGCAGTCGCTCAGAGGACCTCGGGGGCCAGCGACACGATCTTCATGAAGCGCTCGGTCCGCAGTTCGCGGGTCACCGGGCCGAAGATGCGGGTGCCGATCGGCTCGAGCTTGGCATTCAGCAGCACGGCGGCATTGCCGTCGAACTTGACCAGCGAACCGTCCTGACGGCGCACGCCCTTGGCCGTGCGCACGACCACGGCGCTGTAGACCTCGCCCTTCTTGACACGACCACGCGGCGCAGCCTCCTTGATGGAGACCTTGATGACGTCGCCGATGCCGGCATAGCGACGCTTGGAGCCGCCGAGCACCTTGATGCACATGACGCTTTTCGCGCCCGTGTTGTCCGCGACATCGAGCCGCGATTGCATTTGAATCATTGTCTGTCCCCAACTTGTCTCGCGCCCGACCCACCATGGGCCGCTTGTGAGCAGTCTTGGGCCCGTCATCGGGCGCCTGCGTTGCCGCGAGGCACCCTCTGCTTAGGGCGAGACCGAGGCCGTCTTGGGCGATTCGGGTCAGCGACCCGGCGAAGCCTTTTCAGGCCCCGCAATCCCAAGCCGACGATCGGCGAAGCTTAGTAGTATCTGCGAACGCGAACCACGTGTCAAGCGCTGAAGACTGGCCGTCGGCGGTTCGCGCTGCGCTCGCTCACAAGGCCTTGGCCTGAGCCAGGAGCGTCTCCGCATTGCTGACCTCGAACTTGCCCGGCGCCTCGACATTCAGCGTCTTGACGGTGCCGTCGACCACCAGCATGGAGTAGCGCTGCGAGCGCAGCCCCATGCCGCGGGCGTTGAGGTCCAGCGTCAAGCCAGTCGCCTGCGCGAACGCCGCGCTGCCGTCCGCCATCATGCGGACCTTGCTACCGGTCTTCTGCTCGCGCCCCCAGGCTCCCATGACGAAGGCATCGTTGACCGACAGGCACCATATCTCGTCGACGCCCGCCGCCTTGAACGCCTCGGCATGCTCGACGAAGCCGGGCACGTGCTGGGCGGAACAGGTGGGCGTGAACGCGCCCGGCAAGGCGAACACGGCAATCTTCTTCCCAGCGGTCAACTTGCCGACCTCGAAACTGTTCGGGCCGAGCGAGCAGCCGTCGCCTTCGACCTCGATGAACTCCTGCAGCGTGCCCTCAGGCAGCTTGTCGCCGACTTTCAGCATCGTGTGTCTCCTGGTGATGGACGGAAAAGCGCCGAAAAAAAACGACCGGTCGCCAGCATGCCAGCGTACCGGTCGCCTTCGTCACAGGCTGATCAAAGCCCTCGACGGCGAGTCAAGCTCAGACCACGCGAGCCTTCTCGACCAGCCGGGTCACGACCCACGCCTTGGTCTTGGAGATCGGGCGGCCTTCCGAGATCTCGACGACGTCGCCGAGCTTGTATTCGTTCTTTTCGTCGTGCGCGTGGTACTTGCGCGAGCGGGCCACGATCTTGCCGTAGAGCTCGTGCTTGACGCGACGCTCGACCAGCACGGTGATCGTCTTCGAACGCTGGTCACTGACCACGCGACCGACCAGGGTGCGCGTGTTCTTGACGGTCTCTTGAGTCGTCATTGCGCGGCTCCCTTCTTCTTCTCGGCCAGGATGGTCTTGGCGCGAGCGATGTCACGACGGGTCAGGCGCAGCGTGGCGGTATTGCCCAGCTGCTGCGTGCCCTTTTGCATGCGCAGGCCGAAGTGGGCCTTGAGCAGGTCCTTGACCTCCTGCTCGAGGGCCGCCACGTCCTTGGCGCGAAGTTCAGATGCTTTCATGTCGATTACTCCGAAGCGTCAAGCGCCGATCTGACGCGCGACGAAGGTACAGCGCAGCGGCAACTTGGCAGCGGCCAGCGTGAACGCTTCGCGTGCGAGTTCTTCGGGGACGCCGTTGATCTCGTAGAGCACCTTGCCGGGCTGGATCTCGGCCACGTAGTACTCGGGGTTGCCCTTGCCGTTGCCCATGCGGACTTCAGCCGGCTTCTGCGAGATGGGCTTGTCGGGGAAGATGCGGATCCAGATGCGGCCGCCGCGCTTCACGTGACGAGAGATCGCGCGACGCGCGGCCTCGATCTGGCGCGCCGTCAGGCGGCCACGCTCGGTGGCCTTCAGGCCGAAGTCGCCGAACGACACGTTCGCACCGCGGGTGGCGATGCCCGTGTTGCGGCCCTTCTGTTCCTTGCGGAACTTGCGACGAGAGGGTTGCAGCATGTTTATTCTCCTTTGGCGTCGCCAGGGGCAGCGCCCGGGGCGACGGCCTTGCGCACGCGCTTCACGGCGGCCTTCGGGCCGTCTGCAGCAGCGGGCGCAGCACCTTCGGCCGGCTTGTCCGTCGCGGTAGTAGCACCGGCGTCGGCACGCGGACCGCGCGGGCCCGGGCGCGCACCGTCGCGCGACGGCGGACGGCGGTCACCCGCCGGACGGTCGCTGCGCGGACCACGGCGATTGCGGCGGTCGTCCTCGCGTTCGTCGGTCTTGATGACCGGCGCCTCGCCATTGGCGAGACGGTCACCACGGTAGACCCAGACCTTCACGCCGATGATGCCGTAGGTGGTCTTGGCTTCCGAGAAGCCGTAGTCGATGTCGGCGCGCAGCGTGTGCAGCGGCACGCGGCCTTCGCGGTACCACTCGGTGCGAGCGATCTCGATGCCGTTCAGTCGACCGGCCGACATGATCTTGATACCCTGGGCCCCCAGGCGCATGGCGTTCTGCATCGCGCGCTTCATCGCACGGCGGAACATGATGCGCTTCTCGAGCTGCTGGGTGATCGAGTCGGCGATCAGCTGTGCATCGATCTCGGGCTTGCGCACCTCTTCGATGTTCACGGCCACCGGCACGCCCAGGCGGCGCGTCAGTTCGGCCTTCAGGTTCTCGATGTCCTCGCCCTTCTTGCCGATCACCACGCCCGGACGGGCCGAGTAGATGGTGATGCGGGCGTTCTTGGCGGGGCGCTCGATCAGGATACGCGAGACGGCCGCGCTCTTGAGCTTGGCCTTCAGGTACTCGCGGACCTTCAGGTCTTCGGCCAGCATCGTCGCGAAGTTGCGATTCGACGCGTACCAGCGCGAGGACCAGTTGCGGGTGACGGGCAGGCGGAAGCCGACCGGATGAATCTTCTGTCCCATGGTCTTCTCTGCCTTTAGTTGCCGACGGTGACGAAGATGTGGCAGGTCGGCTTGCTGATGCGGTTGCCGCGGCCCTTGGCGCGCGCGGAGAAACGCTTCAGCGTCGCACCCTGCTCGACGTGGATCGTCTTGACCTTCAACTCGTCGATGTCGGCACCGTCGTTGTGCTCGGCATTGGCGATCGCCGATTCCAGCGCCTTCTTGATGATGACGGCGGCCTTCTTCTGCGTGAATTCCAGGATGTTGAGTGCCTGGTCCACCTTTTTGCCGCGGACCAGGTCAGCCACCAGCCGACCCTTGTCGACCGACAGGCGCACGCCGCGAACGATTGCTCGGGTTTCCATCGTCATCCCCTTACTTCTTCGCCTTCTTGTCCGCCGGGTGACCCTTGAACGTGCGGGTCAGGGCGAACTCGCCGAGCTTGTGGCCGACCATCTGGTCGGTCACGTACACGGGGACGTGCTGCTTGCCGTTGTGCACGGCGATCGTCAGTCCGATGAAATCGGGCAGGATCGTCGAGCGGCGCGACCAGGTCTTGATCGGCTTCTTGTCCTTGATCGCCACGGCCTTCTCGACCTTGGCCACCAGGTGGTGGTCCACGAACGGACCCTTTTTCAGTGAGCGTGCCATCGAGCGTGCCCCTTACTTCTTGCGACGCGAGACGATGAACGTCTGCGTACGCTTGTTGCTGCGAGTGCGGTAGCCCTTGGTCATCGTGTTCCAAGGCGACACCGGCACCTGGCCCTCGCCGGTGCGGCCTTCGCCGCCGCCGTGCGGGTGGTCCACCGGGTTCATGGCCACGCCACGAACGGTCGGGCGGATGCCCTTCCAGCGGATCGCACCGGCCTTGCCGTACTGACGCAGGTTGTGTTCTTCGTTGCTCACCTCGCCGATCGTGGCACGGCACTCGATGTGAATGCGGCGCACCTCACCCGAGCGCAGGCGGACCTGAGCGTAGGTGCTTTCGCGCGCCAGCAGCGTCACCGACGTACCGGCCGAGCGCGCGATTTGCGCACCCTTGCCGGCCAGCAACTCGACGCAATGCATCGTCGAGCCCACCGGGATGTTGCGGATCGGCAGCGTGTTGCCGGCCTTGATCGGCGCTTCCGAGCCGCTCAGGATGGTGGCGCCGACTTCCAGACCGCGCGGGGCGATGATGTAGCGACGCTCGCCATCGGCATAGCACACCAGCGCGATGTGGGCGGTGCGGTTCGGGTCGTACTCGATACGTTCGACCTTCGCCGGGATGCCGTCCTTGTCGCGCTTGAAATCGACCACACGGTAGTGGTGCTTGTGGCCACCGCCCTTGTGACGGATCGTGATGTGGCCGTTGTTGTTGCGGCCCGCATTCTGGATCTGCGGCTCGAGCAGCGACGCTTCGGGCTTGCCCTTGTGCAGGTGCGAATGCACCACCTTCACCACGGCACGGCGGCCGGGGGACGTGGGTTTGACTTTGACGACGGCCATTACGCGGCCTCCCCGGAGAAGTTGAGCTCCTGACCCGCCTTCAGGCAGACATAGGCCTTGCGAACGTTGTCGCGGCGGCCCACGCCCTTGCCGAAGCGCTTGGTCTTGCCCTTGGTGTTCACGACCGACACCTTGTCGACCTCGACCTTGAACAGCAGCTCCACGGCCGCCTTGATCTCGGGCTTGGTCGCGTCCTGCAGCACCTTGAACAGCACCTGGTTGTGCGACTCGGCGACCGCCGTGGCCTTCTCGGACACGATCGGCGCGACCAGCACCTTCATCAGGCGGCCTTCATCGAACTTGAGAGCGCTCATGCCAGCATCTCCTTGAGCTTCTCGATCGCGCCCTTCGTCACCAGGACCTTCTTGTAGAAGACCAGCGACAGCGGATCGGCGTAACGCGGCTCGATCACCAGCACGTTGGCGAGGTTGCGCGACGCGAGGAACAGGTTCTCGTCCACCTCGTCAGCGATCACCAGTACCGACTCCAGGCCCATGGCCTTGAACTTGGCGGCCAGTGCCTTGGTCTTGGGCGACTCGACCTTGATCGAGTCCACCACGGCCAGGCGGCCTTCGCGGGCGAGCTGCGAGAAGATGGCGGCCATGCCGGCGCGGTACATCTTCTTGTTGACCTTGTGGCTGAAGTTCTCTTCCGGGCTGTTCGGGAAGATCCGACCGCCTCCGCGCCACAGCGGCGACGAGGTCATGCCAGCACGAGCCCGGCCGGTGCCCTTCTGGCGCCACGGCTTCTTGGTCGAGTGCTTGACCGTCTGACGGTCCTTCTGGGCGCGCGTCCCTTGGCGAGCATTCGCCTGGTAGGCCACCACCACCTGGTGCACCAGCGCTTCGTTGTAGTCGCGGCCGAACACGGTGTCCGGCGCGTCCACCTTCGAGGCGGCCTGGCCTTGTTCGTTCAGGAGCTCGAGTTCCATCAGTTCGCTCCCTTCTTGGCCTTGACCTTGACGGCCGGGCGCACGGTCACGAAACCGTTCTTCGCGCCAGGAACCGCGCCGCGCACCAGCAGCAGCTGGCGGGCTTCATCGACACGCACGATGTCGAGGTTCTGGGTGGTCTTGGTTACGTCGCCGCGGTGGCCGGACATCTTCTTGCCCGGGAACACGCGCCCCGGGTCCTGCGCCATCGAGATCGAACCCGGCACGTTGTGCGAACGGCTGTTGCCGTGCGACGCGCGCTGCGAGCCGAAGTTGTGACGCTTGATGGTGCCGGTGAAGCCCTTGCCGATCGACGTGCCCTGCACGTCGACCTTCTGGCCGGCGGCAAACAGGCCGACCGGCAGCGTGCCGCCCGGCTTGTACTCGGCCGCCACCTCGGCGCTGACCGCGAACTCCCGCAGGATCTCGCCGGCCTCGACACCCGCCTTGGCGAGGTGCCCGGCTTCGGGCTTGGTGACGCGCGACGCCTTGCGTGCGCCGAACGTCACCTGGATGGCGCTGTAGCCGTCGGTTTCGACGGTCTTGACCTGGGTGACGCGATTGTTGGACACGTCGAGCACCGTCACGGGCACGGCATCGCCGTCGTCCGTGAAGATGCGCATCATGCCCACCTTGCGGCCCAGCAAGCCGAGGCGATCGCCCGGATTGGCTGTAGTCATGGTTCTTCTCCAATGTCCGACATCGATTGGCCGGACTGACTTCACTGAGGTGACCGAAAGCATTGCCCCGGGTCACCACGATGTTTTGCCCGCGACACCAGAGTGCCGAGGGCAGAAAAGCCTGCGATTGTAGCAGCAGCAGCCGAAGCCGCAACCACCCGGGCCCGCAGCGGGCCCGATCAGGACTTACTGCAGCTTGATCTCGACGTCCACGCCAGCCGGCAGGTCGAGCTTCATCAGCGCGTCGACGGTCTTGTCGGTGGGGTCGACGATGTCCATCAGGCGCTGGTGGGTGCGGATCTCGAACTGGTCGCGAGAGCTCTTGTTGACGTGCGGCGAACGCAGGATGTCGAAACGCTGCATGCGCGTCGGCAGGGGCACCGGGCCCTTGACGATGGCGCCGGTGCGCTTAGCGGTATCGACGATCTCGAGGGCCGACTGGTCGATCAGCTTGTAATCGAATGCCTTCAGGCGGATGCGGATCTTTTGCTTTTGCATGACGGTTCCTTCAAAGAGCGGTGCGGCGGGCAGCGCCCGCAGCGGGGTGGTGAAAGGCGGGGCGGGACACGTGCCCGCCCGCCGTCATGCATTACTCGATGATCTTGGCGACGACGCCTGCGCCGACGGTGCGGCCGCCCTCACGGATGGCGAAGCGCAGGCCTTCTTCCATCGCGATCGGGTTGATC
>NZ_LMDY01000001.1 GCF_001425905.1 Methylibium sp. Root1272 | reverse complement strand
CCTCGAAGCGCTTGAAGGCCTCCGGCGTCACGTAGCGCCGCACCGGCAGGTGGTGCCCGCTGGGCGCCAGGTACTGCCCGATGGTGATCATGTCGATGTCGTGTGCGCGCATGTCGCGCATGACCTGCAGGATCTCCTCGTCGCTCTCGCCCAGCCCGACCATGATGCCGCTCTTGGTCGGCACGCCKGGGGCGAAGGCCTTGAAGCGCTTGAGCAGGTCGAGGCTGAACTGGTAGTCCGAACCGGGCCGGGCCTCCTTGTACAGGCGCGGGGCGGTCTCGAGGTTGTGGTTCATCACGTCCGGCGGAGCGGCYTTCAGGATCTCCAGCGCGCGGTCGGCGCGGCCGCGGAAGTCGGGCGTGAGGATCTCGATGCGGGTGGCCGGCGAGAGGGCCCGCACCTGGCGGATGCACTCGACGAAGTGGGCCGCGCCGCCRTCRCGCAGGTCGTCGCGGTCGACGCTGGTGATGACCACGTAGCTGAGCTTGAGCGCGGCGATGGTCTTGGCCAGGTTCAGCGGCTCTTCGGGGTCGAGCGGGTCGGGGCGGCCGTGGCCGACGTCGCAGAACGGGCAGCGCCGGGTGCACTTGTCGCCCATGATCATGAAGGTGGCGGTGCCCTTGCCGAAGCATTCGCCGATGTTGGGRCAGCTGGCTTCCTCGCAGACGGTRTGGAGCTTGTGCTCGCGCAGGATCTGCTTGATCTCGTAGAAGCGGGTGCTGGGGCTGCCGGCCTTGACGCGGATCCACTCGGGCTTCTTCAGCACCTCCGCGGCCACCACCTTGATCGGGATGCGCGCCGTCTTGGCCTGTGCCTTCTGCTTGGCCAGCTGGCTTCCTCGCAGACGGTATGGAGCTTGTGCTCGCGCAGGATCTGCTTGATCTCGTAGAAGCGGGTGCTGGGGCTGCCGGCCTTGACGCGGATCCACTCGGGCTTCTTCAGCACCTCCGCGGCCACCACCTTGATCGGGATGCGCGCCGTCTTGGCCTGTGCCTTCTGCTTGGTGAGCGGGTCGTAGGTCATGACAAGCTCCGTGTCAGCACAGCACCATGCTGGAGCTGGCGCTCTGTTGCAGCAGCCTCACGACATGCGGCGGCGTGATGCGGCGGCGCGTGCCGCCGGCCGGTACCGGGCCGCCGGCGCCGCGGGCGAGGTTGGTGATGGCATCGCTGCGGTAGACGCGGTCGCTGCGGATCTCGGCCTCGAAGGCATTCGCATGGCGGGTCAGCGTGTCGAGATCGGCATCGACCAGCAGGCAGGCATGGGCGAGCACGATCTGCTCGGATGCGCTGGCGCGCCGCCAGTATTGCGCGGTGCCGGCGACCTTGCGACCATTCACCGCGAGGTTGTAGCGGCCATCGCAGAACGAACCCGACACCGCCTGCGGCGTCGCGACGATGCCGAAGGTGGCTGCGCTCGCCTGCAACAGGCGGCACAGCGCCATGTACACCGCATCGGCGGCGGAACCCATGGCGGCGTGGGTGCGCCACGCCAGGCTGAGGTTCACCATGCCCGGCCCCTGCGGGACCAGTCCACCGCCCGAGCAGCGCAGCTGCACCGGCAGGCCCTGCGCTGCAAAGCTGGCACAGGCGGCCTCGAAGCGATCGAAGCGCTTGTAGGAGGCCGGCACCACGAAACCGGGTGTCGCCTCCCACACGTGCGCCACCGCCACGCCCTCGGCCGCGCGTTGCAGCAGCGCCTGCTCGATGGCCACGCCATCGCTGTCGGCGGGCGCGCCGTCGAGCAGGGTGAACGGGCGCCGTACCGACGGTTCGACCATCGGTGCGGCGTGGTGCGACTCAGCCGCCCACATGCTGCTTGAGCAGCCGGTTGACGTCGTTGGCCCGTTCCATCTGGACCATGTGGCCGGCGTCGTCGAACACCTCCACCGTCGCGCCGGCCGGGGCGTTGCCGGCATGGGCAGCCGGCACCACCTGGTCGTCGCGACCCCAGACCACGAGCACCGGCTTGCCGGTCGACTCGAGCTGCAGGCCGGGCTGCGAAGCCTGGCGCCCGGCTGCGAACAGGCCACGACCCAGCGCGGCCAGCACCTCGCTCACACCATCGAGACGCTTGTACTTCAGCACGTCGTCGATCATCTGGCGGCTCACCAGTCCCGGGTCCTTGAACAGCTGCTCCAGCACCGGCTTCAGGTCACGGCGCGACGCGGCGTTGGCGAAGCCCTCGGTGTAGCCGTTGTTGATGTCCGGGCCGAGGCCGGCGCTGGCGATCAGGCCCAGCGACACCACGCGCTTCGGGTGCGACAGCGCGAGCTGAGACGCGATCGCGCCGCCCATCGAGTGGCCGACCACGTGCGCCTGAGCGACGTCGATGACCCCCATGAAGCGCGCGACGAAGTCCGCCAGCGCCTCGATGCTCGTGCCCGGCAGCTTGGCGTCCGACTGGCCGTGACCGGGCAGGTCGAGCGCGATCACCGGGTTCTTCTCGCCGATGGCGTCGATGTTGAACAGCCAGTTGTCCAGGTCGCCGCCGTAGCCGTGGATGAACAGCACCGGGGTGCCGTCTTCCGCGCCCTTGCGGGCGTAGCGGATGCGGGTGCCGTCGACATCGGCGTACAGGTAGGCCGGCCCGGCGTTGGCCTCGTCGTCCTCGTCGGCCGCGGGCATCACGTAGGCTGCGATGTAGGCGTCGATGTCGGCATCGCTCACGTCGCTGCCACCCATCACGCCGAGCAGGGCCTTCACCGGCAGCAGTTCACCGTCGTTGGCCACCTTGCGGCGCAGCACGCCGGGGTCCGGCGCCTCGACCGCATTGGCGATCTTGTCGGTCTCCACGTCGAGGATGGGCGTGCCCACCTCGATCTCGTCACCCACGTCGACCAGCCAGGCGACGACGGTGCCTTCGGACATCGACAGGCCCCACTTGGGCATGACGATGGGGGTGATGCCAGCCATCAGTGCTTCCCCTTCATCGTGCGGCGCACGGCGTCGGCCACCTGGGCGGCCGACGGGATGTACAGGTCTTCCAGCGTCGGCGAGAACGGCACCGGCACGTGCGGCGGCGACACCAGCTCGATCTGGGCCTTCAGCGCGCCGAAGGCCTGCATCGCGACCTGGGCCGCCACATCGGTGCCGATGTTGCAGCGCGGGCTGGCTTCGTCGACGCAGATCAGGCGGCCGGTCTTCGTGACGCTGTCCAGCACCGTGTCCATGTCGATCGGCGACAGCGAACGCAGGTCGACGATCTCGACCTCGACGCCTTCCTTGGCCAGCGTGGCGGCCGCGTCGAGCGAGCGGTGCACCATCAGCCCGTAGGTCACGATGGTGGCGTGCTTGCCGTCGCGGACCACGTTCGCCTCGCCGAACGGGATGGCGTACGAGGCCTCGGGCACGTCGCCTTCCATGCCGTACAGGTTCTTGTGTTCGCAGAAGATCACCGGGTCGTTGTCGCGGATCGCCTGGATCAGCATGCCCTTGGTGTCGTAGGGCGTGCTCGGGCACACCACCTTCAGGCCGGGGATGTGGGTGAACAGCGGCGTCAGCATCTGGCTGTGCTGGGCGGCGGCGCGGAAGCCCGCGCCGACCATCGCGCGGATGACCACCGGCGTCTCGGCCTTGCCGCCGAACATGTAGCGGAACTTGGCGGCCTGGTTGAAGATCTGGTCGAAGCACACGCCCATGAAGTCGATGAACATCAGTTCGGCGATCGGGCGCATGCCGCAGGCGGCCGCACCGACGGCCGCACCGACGTAGGCGCTCTCGGACAGCGGGGTGTCCATCAGGCGGTCGCCGTGCTTGGCGTACAGGCCCTTGGTTACGCCGAGCACGCCGCCCCACGCATCCATCTCGCCCTGGCCGCCGGCGCCGCCGACGATGTCTTCGCCGAGCATGATCACCGAGGGATCGCGCGTCATTTCCTGATCAATCGCCTCGTTGATCGCCTGCTTCATGCTGATTTTTCTGGCCATGAAATGTCTCCTGGGTCTGTTCGGGTATCTTGTGGTGGACGCGCGCGTCAGTACGACACGTACACGTCGGTCAGCAGGTCGGCGGCGGTGGGCAGCGGGGCGGCCTTGGCCTGCTTCACGGCGTCCTCGATCAGCGCGGCCACTTCCTTGTCGATCGCCTCGAGTTCGGCAGCGCTGATCACACCGGCCTTCGTGACGTGCGCCTTGAACTTCAGCAGGCAGTCCTGGTTGGTGCGGATGTCGTCGAGCTCGCCCGGCGCGCGGTAGGTCTGCGCGTCGCCTTCGAAGTGGCCGTAGAAGCGGACCATCTTCACTTCGAGCAGCGAGGGGCCGCCGCCTTCACGGGCGCGCTTGATCACTTCACCGGCGGCCTCGTAGACCGCGAAGAAATCGGTGCCGTCCACCGTGATGCCGGGCATGCCGAAGCCGGAGGCGCGGTCGACGTAGCTGTCCACCGCCGTGCCGTAGTCGCGCGAGGTCGATTCGGCGTAGCCGTTGTTCTCGACCACGAAGATCACCGGCAGGGTCCACACCGCGGCCAGGTTCAGGCTCTCGAGGAAGGTGCCCTGGTTGGAGGCACCGTCGCCGACGAAGCAGATGCCGACCTCGTTCTTCTTGCGGAACTTGGCCGCCAGCGCGGCGCCGCAGATCAGCGGGGCGCCGGCGCCGAGGATGCCGTTGGCGCCCATCATGCCCTTGGACAGGTCGGCGATGTGCATCGATCCGCCCTTGCCGTTGCCGCAGCCGCCCGATCTGCCGTAGATCTCCTTCATCATCGAGACGACGTCCACGCCCTTGGCGATGCAGTGGCCATGGCCGCGGTGCGTGGAGGCGATGCGGTCGCCGTCGCCCAGGTGACTCATGATGCCGACGCCGCCTGCCTCTTCACCGGCATACAGGTGCACGAAGCCGGGGATGTCGCCGCGGCTGAAGTCCACGTGCAGTCGTTCCTCGAAATCACGGATCGTGCGCATCGAGCGATAGCACTTCAGCAGCGCTTCCTTGCTCAGAGGGAACGGGTTCTTGCCTGCCATGGTGTTGTCTCCTATCTAGGCTGGGTGGGTCATGAGGCGGAACAGGCCTTCGCTCGCAGCGAGCTGCATGCAACGGGCCACGTCCACCGTGGGGAAAGCGTTCTCGCGCAGCGTGATCTGCACGCGGTCGCCGGCGTCGAAGGTCAGCTCGCGCTCGCCGTCGAGCGCCACCACCCCGGCGTCGAGCGCCACGGTGAAGGGCTGGCCGGCCGGCATGGTTTCCCAATGCGCGATGCCGACCGGGCGCACCATGCCCGGCGCGATCGGCGCCAGCAGCTGGAGCTTGCGTGTTGCCGGGTCTTCGCTGAGCTGGATGGCCAGGCCGCCCGGGTCGCGCCGGCCGACCGGCTGCAGCAGCCCGCCGATGGCCGACAGGCCGATCGCCTGCGGCTCGGCGAAGGTCAGGTAGGCGGCGGTCAGGCTCTCGGTCTTCCAGACCGCGCGGGCGCCGATGAACCGGTCGGTCGAGATCACCGCATCGACCAGCGCGATGTCGCGCCGCTCGCCTTCGTTGATCGACACCTCGAGCAGCTTGTTCGGCATCAGCGCCTGCGCGTCGCTCAACTGGCCCGAGGCATAGAGGCCGACCGCGATGCCGGTGATGGTCGACTCGCGCATCTCGGGGAAGGCGTTGTTGGTGCCGGTGGACAGCCCGGCGATCGGGATGTCGGCACATTCGCGCACCACCGCGCGGTGGGTGCCGTCGCCGCCGAGCACGACGATCGCCCGCACGCCGGCCGCGCGCATCAGGCGCGCCGCAGTGAAGGTGTCGTTCACCGTCGTCGTCGGTTCCATGTCCAGGAACTCGAGCTCGGGGAAGGCGTGGTGCATCTCGTGCTCGCGCTTGAGGTTGCGCGTCAGCATGGCGCGGATGCCGCCGTTGTCCGGCATCATCAGGACCTTCTTCACGCCCATCGCCCCGGCGGCGCTCATCACCCGCATCACGATGCTCACGCGATCGGTGATCTGCAGGTTGCCGGCGTTCGCGATGATGCGGCGGATATCGCGCGCCGACACCGGGTTGGCGATGATGCCGATGCAAGGCGCCGGGGTCGCTCCGGGAGCGGACATTCGGAAGTCTCCAGATTTGGTTATGCGGCCTTCAGCGCAAGCCGCGTGCCATGCCGGGGTTGCTGACGCTGATCGGGCTGCAGCCCGCGCCAATGCTGGCTTTGCCCTGCAGCGGTGCGGTCCGGCGCAGACGCTGCGGCGTCGCAGCGAGACAGGTGTGACAGGCCCGATGCGACAGCCGTCGCGCCGGCGCATCGGTCGCGCTCGGCGGCTTCGGGTCAGCAGCTTCGGGTCAGCGCGGCGGCGGCCAGCGCGTAGTCGGGCTCGTCGGTGATCTCGCGCACGAGCTGCGCATGCAGCACGCGGTTGTGGCCGTCGAGAACCAGCACCGCGCGCGCAGTCAGGCCCTTGAGCGGGCCGCTGACGATGTCGACGCCGTAGGCACGCGCGAAATGCGGGCTGCGAAACAGCGACAGCGCGACCACGCGGTCGAGCTGGGCCGCGTCGATGCGGCTCTGGGTGGCGAACGGCAGGTCGTGCGAGATCGACAGCACCACGGTGCCGGGGGCCTGGCGCGCGTGGTCGTTGAAGCGGCGCAGCGATGCGGCGCAGGTCGGCATCTCCAGGCTGGGCACGATGCTCAGCAGCTTGCGCTGCATGCCGAACTGCTCGAGTCCGACGTCGACCAGGTCCTTGCCCGTCAGCGTGAACCTGGGGGCCTCGTGGCCGACCACCGGCAGGTGGCCTTCGGTGTAGACGGGGGTGCCCTTGAGGGTCAGGCGCGTCACGGGCGGTCTCCGGAGGGGCGGGGAAGCCGCAGCGGCCGGCACGCCGTCGTGCCGCCGCCGCGGGTTGTCATCGAGCGATGCCGGCGCGGCTCAGGCCGGTGCCTTGGCGGTCATCGCCTGGCCCATGCGCTCGGAGATCAGCCCCATCACGGCGCCGCACACGATGGACACGAGCACCCAGCCCAGCTTGCCGTCGAGCGGCGCGCCGGCACCGAAGAACGACGCCGCGCCGATGAAGGCGCCGGGAATGAAGCTGAACAGGTCGACCTTCGACAGCTGGCACAGCGCCCAGCCCAGCACCGCGAGCAGCAGGCTGAAGATCAGCAGGCCCACGCCCTGCACGCCACCGCCGAGCTGGCCGTTGAGCCAGACGATCGCCGCCGAGATCAGCGTGCCGGCGAAGGCGCTGGCGATCGCCTTCACCAGGCCGGCCTTGCCGCCGCCGGCAGCGTAGAACGACGCCCAGGTCAGGAAGGTGATCCAGGTCATCACCTTGGGCTCCAGGTAGCCGAGCGTGGCGAAGCACCAGATGCCGACCCAGAGGCCGACGCTGAGCGAGATCGCGTTCAATGCATTCATATGGTTTGTCTCCTTGGGGTGGATGCACTCGTTCGTCGACCCACGGGGGCGCGGGCCGCACCTGTCTGTCTGCAGGCGGGCTGAAGGTGCAATCGCCATGCCCATGGCCAACGCGACAACAGCCCCGGGTGGCAGGCGCGCTTTCGTGGTGGCGCCACCACAATCTCGCCCTTGCGGGCGGCCCGCCGCGGCGCACGGCGGGCCGGTGTCGCACCGGCGCATCGGTGCGAGACACACCTGTCGCAGCGACGCGCGTCGCTCAGGACGGCGGGGGTGCGACGCTCGCGGCGAGTGAAGGGTGCGGCAGCGCGGGCACCGGCGACGGTGTGGCGGCCTGCCGGCCGGCCTGCAGCGCACGCTGCAGCTGCGGCAGCACGCGCGCCGGATCGTCGCCCAGCACGCGCACCGCACACACGCCGTCGGCGCCGCAACGCGCGGCCGCTTCCACCTGCTCGGGGGTCAGGATGCCGCCGATCGCGACCACCGGCAGGCCGGCCATCGCGCACCACCAGGCCAGGTTGTCCAGGCCCTGGGGTCGCCACGGCATGGCCTTGGTCAGCGTGGGCCAGACGGGGCCGCAGGCGACATAGCAGGGCGCCATCGAGCGCGCACGGGCCAGCTCCCACAGGCTGTGCGAGCTGATGCCGAGCGCCAGCCCGCTGGCCCGTAACCGCGCGCGGCCGTCGTCGCCGAGCGCCAGCAGGTCCTCCTGGCCCAGGTGCACGCCGAAGGCGCCCAGCTCGGCAGCGAGCTGCCAGTGGTCGTTGACGAACAGGCGCGCGCCGGCCTCACGGGCGGCGGCGATGCTGCGCTGCAGGGCCGTGCGCAACGCGGCTTGCCAGGCCGCGTCGGGGGCAGCGGGCGTCTTGATGCGCAGCTGCAGCGTGCGTGCGCCGGCGGCCAGCACCTGCTCCGCACGCGCGGCGCTGTCGACGATGGCGTAGAGGTCGAGCGAGGCGCGCGGCGCGTCCGGCTCGCCGGGCGGGGCGAACGTCGGCGATGCGCCCCAGGACAGCCAGGGCAGCAGGCTCGCGTCGGCGGCGAAGCCGGATGTGGCCCGCACCGGGCCGCGACCCGCGCCGGCCGGGTGGCCGTGGCGCAGCGCGTGGCCGGTCGCCATCTTCGCCAACACCACTGCGTCGGCCGGCACGAAGCCGAGCGCCAGCGCCGCCGCCGCGCTGGTGGCGAAGGTGCAGCCGCTGCCATGGTGGTGCTCGGTGGCGATGCGCGGCGCGGCCAGCCAGCCGTCGGCCTGCTCGGTGGCCATCAAGTCCAGCACCCGGCCGTCCAGGTCGGCGGCGTCGCCGCCGGTGATGCAGACCGCCTGCGCGCCACGGCGGCGCAATTCGAGGGCCTGCGTCGGCAAGCCGGCTAGGCCTGCCTCGGGCTGGCCCAGCAGCGCCGCGGCCTCGCGGCGGTTGGGCGTGATCAGCGTCGCGCGTGGCAGCAGCAGCTCGCGGTAGGCGGCGAGCATCGACGCGTCGGCGAAGGCGGCACCGGTGCTGGCCGCCAGCACCGGGTCGACCACCAGCGCGACCGGATGGCGGCGCCGCAGCCGGTCGATCCAGTGCGCGACGAGGCGCACGTGCTCGACGCCGCCGAGCAGGCCGGTCTTCACGACCTGCGGCGGCAGGTCGTCGGCCAGCGCCTGCAGCTGCGCCTCGAGCGCGAGTGGCGATACTGGCTCGATGCGCGTGACCGCCAGCGAGTTCTGCGCGGTGACGGCCGCCACCACCGGACAGAGATGCACGCCGAAGGCGTCGGCTGCTCGCTGGTCGGCGCTGAGGCCGGCGCCGCCACCGCTGTCGGTGCCGGCGATGCTCCAGACGACCGGGCGCGCCGCGTGGGCCGCCGTCATGGCGTGGCCGGCCGCAGGGCCTGAGCGTCGGCGGGCGGGTCCGGCAGCGTGAAGGGCTGGCCGGTGACCGGCGTGCTGGCAACCGCGAAATCCTGGCGCGCCATGACGCCGGCGCGCCAGGCGGCGCGGCCGCCCTCGATCGCCAGGCGGAAGGCGCGTGCCATCGCCACCGGTTCGCGGGCGTGCGCGACGGCGGAATTGAGCAGCACCGCATCGAAGCCCAGCTCCAGCGCCTGCGCGGCATGCGAGGGCGCGCCGAGGCCGGCGTCGATGATCAGCGTGGCGTCGGGCAGGCGCTCGCGCAGCGTGCGCAGCGCGAACGGGTTCAGCAGGCCCTGGCCCGAGCCGATCGGCGCGCCCCAGGGCATCAGCAGCGGGCAGCCGGCGTCGAGCAGGCGGCGGCAGGTGACGAGGTCGTCGGTGCAGTAGGGAAAGACGGTGAAGCCGTCGCGCACCAACTGCGCGGCGGCGGCCAGCAGCTCGAACGGATCGGGCTGCAGCGTGTGCTCGTCGCCGACCACCTCGAGCTTGAGCCAGGGCGTGTCGTAGAGCTCGCGTGCCATGTGCGCCAGTTGCACGGCCTCGCGTGCGGTGCGGCAGCCGGCGGTGTTGGGCAGCAGGCGCGCGCCGGTGTCGCGCAGCGTCTGCCGGATCGTGGCGATGTAGCCGTTGTCGCCGGCGGCCGCGAGCGTGCGCTTGAGGCCGACGGTGACGACCTGCGTGCGGGCCGCCAGCAGCGCGCCCTGCAGCACGACCGGGGAAGGGTAGCCGGCCGTGCCGAGCAGGAAGCGGCTGTGCAGGCGCACGCCGCCGACCTGCCAGGGGTCGTCTTCGGCCATGTCGGCGGGCGGGGGGGCGCCCAGGGTCGCTTGGAGCATGGGGAGGTCCTCGTGGGAAAACGTCGTGTGGACGGACGCCCGGTCGGTCGGCTCAGCCGCCGACGATGGGCTGGAACAGCAGGATCTCGTCGCCGTCCTGCAACACGTGGCCGGCGCGCAGGGCACGGGCGACGAACTCGCCGTTGACGGCGGTGGTGATGGCCTCGGGCGCGTGGCCGAGCAGGCGCAGCAGGTCGGCCAGCGTGCTGCCGCGTGCGAGCCGGCAGCCGCGGCCCTCGAGGTGCACCGTCACCATCGCGTCCTTGTGTGCTGGCAGGCCGCTCATCGCTCGATCTCCGGTCCGGGCAGCGCCGCGTCGGCGCGCAGCCGTGCCCAGGCGGCCAGTGCATCCTCCACCAGGGCCGGCGCCAGCAGCCAGCCGTGGCGGAACAGGCCGTTGAGGGCCACCCTGTGCGGCGTGACTTCGGTGTGCGGCTGGTTGTCGGGCAGCGCGGGACGCAGGTTGCGATCGAGCCGCAGGATGCGAGCCTCGGCCAGCAGCGGCATGACGCTGTGCGCGGCCGCCATCAACTCGACCGCGCTGCGCAGCGACATCGGCGAGCGGTCCTCGCTCTCGATCTCGGTCGCGCCGAGCAGCACGATGTCGCCCGGCCGTGGCACCAGGTAGACGCGGTGCCGTGGATGCAGCAGCCGCACCGGCCGCAGCAGGCCGTGGCCGGGCGCATGCAGCCACACCGTCTCGCCGCGCACGCCGCGCAGCGGCAGCGTGGGGCGGGCGCCGAGGCCGCGCACGTCGAACACCGAGTCGAAGCGTCGCCAGCCGGACTCGGCGCCGTCGACCTGCAGCGCGCCGTCATGCAGCATGGTGACGCGGCAGCCCCAGTGCCACTGCACGCCGGGGGCATGGTGGTAGAGCGAGAACATCGCCTTCACCGGTTCGATCTGTGCCTCGCCGGGCAGCAGCCAGGCATGGCCGGGCGGCTGCAGCGAGGGCTCCATGTCGGCCAGCTGCGGCGCCGACAGCGGTGACGCGGTTGCGCCGGGAGCCGCGGACAGGCGCGCCAGCACGCGCTGTGCCGCGGCGAGGTCGTTGCGATGAGCGAGCAGCAGGCTGCCGAGCTGGCCGAAGGCGGGCGGATCGGGCAGCACGGCGACGATGTCGCGCCACAGCGAGATCGAGCGCCACCCGAGCGCCGCGATCTCCGGGCCGGCGTTGTCGAGTTCCGCCAGCGGGCTGAGCATGCCGGCCGCGCTGAAGGCCGCGGCGCCCTGGCCATCGAAGCGCGGCTGCGGGCCGGGCGCCGGATCGAACACGCTGACGCGGTGGCCTGCGCGCGCGAGCCGCCAGGCCAGCAGCCGGCCCAGCAGGCCGGCGCCGGCGATGCCGAGATCGAGCAAGGGCATGGCGTTCAGCCCCTGTCGACGGCCAGCGGGATGTAGATCTCGCCGCCGGCCTGCCGGAACTGGCTCGATTTCTCGGCCATGCCGGCCCCGAGCGCCTGCGTCTCGCTGACGCCGCGCTGCGCGGCGTAGTCGCGCACCTCCTGGGTGATCTTCATCGAGCAGAACTTCGGCCCGCACATCGAGCAGAAGTGCGCCACCTTGCTGGCGTCCTTGGGCAGGGTCTCGTCGTGGAAGTCGCGCGCGGTGTCGGGGTCGAGAGAGAGGTTGAACTGGTCCATCCAGCGGAACTCGAAGCGCGCCTTGGACAGTGCGTCGTCGCGGGCGCGGGCGCCGGGGTGGCCCTTGGCGACATCGGCCGCGTGCGCGGCGATCTTGTAGGCGATGATCCCCTGCTTCACGTCCTCGCGATCGGGCAGCCCCAGGTGCTCCTTGGGCGTCACGTAGCACAGCATCGCGGTGCCGAACCAGCCGATCATGGCCGCGCCGATGGCGCTGGCGATGTGGTCGTAGCCGGGCGCGATGTCGATCGTCAGCGGCCCCAGCGTGTAGAACGGCGCCTCGTGGCAGTGCTTGAGCTGCTCGTCCATGTTGGCCTGGATCATGTGCATCGGCACGTGGCCCGGGCCTTCGATCATGGTCTGAACGTCGTGCTTCCAGGCCACCTGGGTCAGCTCGCCCAGCGTGCGCAGTTCGGCGAACTGCGCCTCGTCGTTGGCGTCGGCGGCCGAGCCGGGGCGCAGGCCGTCGCCGAGCGAGAAGCTCACGTCGTAGGCCTTCATGATGTCGCAGATGTCCTCGAAGTGCTCGTAGATGAAGCTCTCGCGGTGGTGCGAGATGCACCACTTGGCCATGATCGAGCCGCCACGCGAGACGATGCCGGTGCGGCGGTCCGCGGTGAGGTGGATGAAGGGCAGGCGCACGCCGGCGTGGATGGTGAAGTAGTCGACGCCTTGTTCGGCCTGCTCGATCAGCGTGTCGCGGAAGATGGACCAGGTGAGGTCTTCGGCCACGCCGCCCACCTTCTCGAGCGCCTGGTAGATCGGCACGGTGCCGATCGGCACCGGCGAGTTGCGCAGGATCCAGTCGCGCGTGGTGTGGATGTTGCGGCCGGTGGACAGGTCCATCACGTTGTCGGCGCCCCAGCGGATCGCCCACACCAGCTTCTCCACTTCTTCCTCGATGCTCGACGTGACGGCCGAGTTGCCGATGTTGGCGTTGATCTTCACCAGGAAGTTGCGGCCGATCGCCATCGGCTCCACTTCGGGGTGGTTGATGTTGGCCGGGATGATGGCGCGGCCGCGCGCCACCTCGTCGCGCACGAACTCGGGCGTGACGATGGCGGGGATCTGCGCCCCCATCGGGTTGCCGCGCAGGCGCTGCTCGCGCGAGGCATCGCCGAGGTACTCGCGCATCCACTCGCGCTTGCCGTTCTCGCGCAGCGCCACGTACTCCATCTCCGGCGTGACGATGCCGCGTCGCGCGTAGTGCATCTGCGTCACGTTGGCGCCGGCCCTGGCACGGCGCGGCGGGCGCTGCAGCGCGGCGGCGTCGAGGCGCAACTGCTCGATGCGTTGCGCCTCGCGATCCTCGTGCTTCGCGCCGTCGTCCAGCGCCTGGTGCAGGCGGCCGGCATAGACCTCGGTGTCGGCGCGCGCGTCGAGCCAGGGCGTGCGCACACTGGGCAGGCCGCGCTTCACGTCGATGGCGACGCCGGGCTCGGTGTACGGCCCCGAGGTGTCGTACAGCGAGACCGTCTCGCCGTTGGTCAGCGTCACTTCGCGCATCGGCACGCGCAGGTCGCTGCGCGAACCTTGCAGATGGGACTTGCGCGAGGCGGGGAAGGGCTCGCGCGTCAGCGAGAGCAGGGTGGCGATCTTGTCGGGGGCGTTCATCGAGGGGCTCCTTCGTGAGAGTGGTTGCTCCGAAGGTCGCCCCATGAAGACGCCCACCCGGGAAGGGGTGACGCCGCTGGAGTGAGAGCTCTTCTTCCGCCGGTACTAACCGGTTCAAGTTCGCGGGTTCGGATAACCGTCTCAGCACGCAGAACTGCGTGCACCCCGGAGCAGTCTTCATTGTGGAAGCCGGCGTGAGCGACTGTCAATGCAGGGCGGCGATGAAATTCCATCGAGCCGTTTGTGCGCCCGCGAACGCGCTGCGACATGTGTCGCAGACAGAGGCCGGAATGCGACATGTGTCGCAGCATTTCCGGGTGCGGGAACGGCTTGTCGTGAGGCCCGCGCAGGAGAACGACCGTGACGCCACCGATGGAACGCGGACGGGCATGCCGCGTGCTATTCCAGGGGCGGTCGCTGCAGCGCGTGCAGCGGCCGCCGGTGTGTCCGGGACGCGCTTTTCGCGTGGCGCGCCCCATGAATCCCGGGGGTTTCCGCTGTGGCACGGGCCACGGCGGTCGGGTGATCATCGAACAAGAAGAAGAACTTCAGCCAGCGCAAGCCAACGGCAGAAGCTATCGGAGGTGACGAATGATTTCTGAGCGCACGCAGCACATCGACAACGTGGTGTCGGTTGTCACCAACCCCATCGACGAGGCCTCCGAAAAGAGCCGGGTCTACAAGTCCTGGGCCCGCTGCGTCAACGACTACGGGCTCGACCCCTCGCGGCCGACCCCGGCGCGCATCCTGCCGTCGCAGGAGGTGCGCGAGCACCAGCAGCAGATCGAGGAATTCCTGCGTGTCGCGCGCTCCGGCATGGAAGACATGTACCGGCGCGTGGCCGACCTCGGCTACATGCTGCTGCTGACCGACGCCGCCGGCATCACCGTCGACTACATCGGCAACCCGGCCTGGGACAGCGAACTGCGCGCCGCGGGCCTCTACCTCGGCGCGGACTGGAACGAGGCTCACGCCGGCACCTGCGGCGTCGGCACCTGCCTGATCGAGCAGACCCCGATCACCTGCCATCAGGCCGAGCACTTCGACGCGACGCACATCGGGCTGACCTGCACCACCGCGCCGCTGTTCGACCCGAACGGCAAGCTGCTGGCCGTGTTCGACGTGTCGGCCTTGCGCTCGCCGCGCGCGAAGGACAGCCAGCACCTCGTGTTCCATCTCACGTCGATGTACGCGCAGATGATCGAGGACGCGAACTTCCTGCGCCACTTCCGCAAGAACTGGATCCTGCGTCTCGGCAAGTCCTGCGGCCTGGTCGACGTGTCTGGCGACACCATGCTGGCCTTCGACGACGACGGCCTGATCGTCGGTGCCAACACCGGCGCGCGCGCCAAGCTGTGGCCGTCGGCGCGCGGCCGCCAGGGCGGTGCGCTGGTCGGCCGCTCGCTGTCGGAGGTGTTCGCCACGCCGATGGAAGCCATCTGGCGCATCGCACGGGCCGGCACCGGCCTTGACGTGTCGGTCACCTGCTCCGAGCCGCGCGAGCACTACTACGCGACGGTGGTCGCGCCGCGCGAGAAGGGTGCGCTGACCTCGCTGCTGACGGATCGGCCGGTCGCGGTGTCGACCGTGGCGCGGTCGTCCGACAGTTTCCCGGCGCTGGACCGGCTGGCCGGCGGCGACCCGGCGATGGACCGCCTGCTGGTGCAGGCCAAGCGCCTGGTGGACCGCAAGGTCAACATCCTGATCCACGGCGAGACCGGTTCCGGCAAGGAGGTGTTCGCCAAGGCGCTGCACGAGTCGAGTTCGCGCGCGCGCATGCCCTTCGTCGCGGTCAATTGCGCGTCGATCCCCGAGTCGCTGATCGAGAGCGAGCTGTTCGGCTACACGCCGGGCAGCTTCACCGGCGGCAAGAGCAAGGGCATGAAGGGCCTGATCCTGCAGGCCCACGGCGGCACGCTGTTCCTCGACGAGATCGGCGACATGCCGCTGCACCTGCAGACGCGCTTCCTGCGCGTGCTGTCGGAATCCGAGGTGCTGCCGCTGGGTGCCGAGCGGCCGATCCCGGTCGACTTCACCGTCGTCGCCGCGACCCACCGCGACCTGCGCGATCGCGTGGCCGCGGGCACCTTCCGCGAAGACCTCTATTACCGCCTGTGCGGCGCGACGATGTCGCTGCCGGCACTGCGCGAGCGCGCCGACAAGCGCTACCTCATCGAGTCGGTCTTCAACGACGAGGCCAAGGGCCTGACCGAGCATGCCGGCATTTCCGCCGAGGCGATGGAACTGCTGCTGACCTACAGCTGGCCGGGCAACATCCGCGAGCTGCGCAACGTGCTGCGCTTCGCGCTGGCGATCAGCGGCGACGGGCCGGTGACGGTCGATGACCTGCCGCAGGAGATCGGCATGCAGCGCCTGGGCCATGGCCGGCCGCTGCAGTTGCAGGCACGGCTGGGCGATGAAGGCATCGCGATGGCGGCGGGCGGTGACGACATCGACGCCGAGCGGCTGCTCAGCTCGCTCAAGCGCAACAAGTGGAACATCACGCTGGCCTCGCAGGATCTGAAGGTCTGCCGGGCCACGGTCTATCGGCAGATGAAGCGCTTCAAGATCACGCCGCCGAACCACCAGTAGCTCGCCAGCGACCGCCCACCGCACTTTTTTGCTGCGGCGCGGCGGGAAAACCCTCCGGGGCCGCTGGCGGCCGCCTCCTAGAATGGGAATCCTTCTCAGGAGAGGATCCCATGACGCAAGCGAAAGTCCGGTCTCCGCGCAGCACGACGGCCCCGGCCGACGAAGCCCCGGACGCCGCCGGCAGCCTTCGGATTCTGAAGAAGTACCCGAACCGGCGCTTGTACGACACCCAGACCAGCGGCTACATCACGCTGGCCGACGTGCGGCAGATGGTCCTCGACAACGAGAGCTTCGTCGTGCGCGACGCCAAGACCGGCGAGGACCTGACGCGCAGCATCCTGCTGCAGATCATCCTGGAGGCCGAGACCGGCGGCATGCCGATGTTCACGACGCCGGTGCTGGCGCACATCATCCGCCTGTACGGCCACACGATGCAGGGGCTGCTGGGTTCCTACCTCGAGAAGAACATCCAGGCCTTCACCGAGATGCAGAGCCGTTTCGCGGAACAGTCGGGCCTGAGCACCGGCAAGGCCTACAGCCCCGAGCTGTGGGCGCAGTTCATGAACGTGCAGGCGCCGATGATGCAGGGCCTGATGAGCAGCTACCTCGACCAGTCGAAGAACCTGTTCGTGCAGATGCAGGAGCAGATGCACAAGCAGACCGAGAGCCTGTTCTCGGCGACCACCGGCGCCAAGAAGTAGCCGCAACCGGCCCGCCCTGGCGCGCCGCGACGCCGGTTCGACCCGGATCGGCGAAAATCCATCGATGACCCAGACTGCTGCCGCGGCATCGACCGCCCTGACCTCGGGCGATGCCGCCTCCCGGAACATCCCCAAGATCGGCTTCGTGTCGCTCGGCTGCCCCAAGGCGCTGACCGATTCGGAGTTGATCCTCACGCAGCTGCGCGCCGAGGGCTACGACACGTCCAAGAGCTTCGCCGGTGCCGACCTGGTGATCGTCAACACCTGCGGCTTCATCGACGACGCGGTGAAGGAGAGCCTCGACACCATCGGCGAGGCACTGGCCGAGAACGGCAAGGTCATCGTCACCGGCTGCCTGGGTGCCAAGGCGGGCGAGGGCGGCGGCAACCTGGTACGCCAGATGCACCCGAGCGTGCTGGCCGTGACCGGGCCGCACGCGACGCAGGAGGTCATGGACGCCGTGCATGTGCACGTGCCCAAGCCGCACGACCCCTTCGTCGATCTGGTGCCGGCCTATGGCGTGAAGCTCACGCCCAGGCACTACGCCTACCTGAAGATCAGCGAAGGCTGCAACCACCGCTGCAGCTTCTGCATCATCCCCAGCATGCGCGGCGACCTGGTGTCGCGGCCGATCGGCGACGTGCTGAACGAGGCGCGCGCGCTGTTCGAGTCGGGCGTGAAGGAACTGCTGGTGATCAGCCAGGACACCTCGGCCTACGGCGTCGACGTGAAGTACCGCACCGGCTTCTGGGACGGCAAGCCGGTGAAGACGCGCATGACCGATCTCGTGGAGCGCCTCGGCGAACTCGCCGAGCCCTTCGGCGCCTGGGTGCGGCTGCACTACGTCTATCCCTACCCGCACGTCGACGAGATCCTGCCGATGATGGCGGCCGGCCGCGTGCTGCCCTACCTGGACGTGCCGTTCCAGCATGCTCACCCCGACGTGCTCAAGCGCATGAAGCGGCCCGCCAACGGCGAGAAGAACCTCGAGCGCCTGCAGCGCTGGCGCGAGGCCTGCCCGCAGATCGTGGTGCGCTCCACCTTCATCGCCGGCTTCCCCGGCGAGACCGAGGCCGAGTTCGAGCACCTGCTCGACTTCATGCGAGAGGCCCGCATCGACCGGGCCGGCTGCTTTGCCTATTCGCCGGTCGACGGCGCGAGTGCGAACGAGCTGGCCGGAGCCTTGCCCGACGCCGTGCGCGAGGAGCGCCGGGCGCGCTTCATGGCGGTGGCCGAGGCGGTGTCGGCCGAGAAGCTGCGCGAGCGCGTCGGCGCCGAGATGCAGGTGCTGATCGACGCCGCGCCGGCGCTCGGCAAGAAGGGCGGACGAGGCCGCAGCTATGCCGACGCGCCCGAGATCGACGGCGTGGTGCACCTGCTGCCGCCGCTGAAGGCCTCGAAGCAGTTGCGCGTGGGCGAGTTCACGCGCGCCCGCATCGTCGGCACACAGGGCCACGACCTGGTGGGCCAACCGCTGTGAGTCGCGGATGAGCGGCGGCAGCGACGGCGGGCGGCGCGGGGACGATCCGCTCACCACCGGCCTGATCCACCACCCCTACGAGCCGCCGGCCGGCTTCGGCGCGGTGCCGCCGGCGGTGCACAAGGCCTCGACGGTGATCTTCCGCAACGTGGCGGCCCTGCGCGCGCGCAGCTGGAAGGAAAAGACCGGCTACACCTATGGCCTGCACGGCACGCCGACCACCTTCACGCTCGAGGAACGCATCGCGACGCTCGAGGGCGGGCGGCACACCTTGCTGGCACCCAGCGGGCTCGCGGCGATCGTGCTGGTGAATCTGGCCTTGCTGAAGTCGGGCGACGAGGTGTTGCTGCCCACCAATGCCTACGGTCCGGGCAAGGAAGTCGCTCGGCAGGAGCTGGCGCGCCTCGGGGTCACGCACCGGCTGTACGACCCGCTGGATGCCGCGGCGCTGGCCGGGATGATCGGGCCGCAGACGAAGCTCGTCTGGATCGAGGCCGCGGGGTCGGTGACGATGGAGTTCCCCGACCTGGCCGGCCTGGTGGCGGCCTGCCGGGCGCGCGGCGTGACGACCGCGCTCGACAACACCTGGGGCGCTGGCGTCGCCTTCGCGCCCTTCGAGCAGGGCGTCGACATCTCGGTGCACGCGCTGACCAAGTACCCGTCGGGTGGCGGCGACGTGCTGATGGGATCGGTGACGACACGCGACGAGGCGCTGCATCAGCGCCTGACGATGACGCACATGCGCCTGGGCCTGGGCGTCGGTGCGAACGACGTGGAGTTCGTGCTGCGCTCGCTGCCGACGCTGGCGCTGCGCTATGCCGCGCACGACGCCGCCGCGCGCCGCCTGGCGGCTTGGTGGCAGAACCGGCCCGAGATCACCCAGGTGCTGCATCCCGCGCTGGCCGGTGCCCCCGGCCATGCGCACTGGGTCAGCTGCTGCCGCGCGGCGGCAGGGCTGTTCGCGGTGGTTTTCGATGCGCGCTACGCGGTGGCGCAGGTCGACGCCTTCGTCGATGCGCTGCGACTGTTCAAGATCGGCTATTCGTGGGGCGGGCCGGTGAGCCTGGCGGTGCCCTACGACCTGGCCGCACTGCGCGGACCGGTGGGAGCGGGGCAGGGCACGCTGGTGCGTTTCTCGGTCGGGCTGGAAGCCGCGGAGGATCTGCAGGCCGACCTCGAACAGGCCCTGGCCGCGTTGACAAGTCCCTAGGCGTCCTTGCGCGGGCTGCTGATCTTGTGCCGCATCAGCTGACCCTTCTCACGCTCCCAGTCGCGCTTCTTCTCGGTCTCGCGCTTGTCGTGCAGGTCCTTGCCCTTCGCCAGGGCAACGTCGGCCTTCACGCGCCCGCCCTTGTAGTGCAGGTTCAGCGGCACCAGCGTGTAGCCCTTCTGCTCGACCTTGCCGACCAGACGACGGATCTCGTCCTTCTTCATCAGCAGCTTCTTGGTCCGGTCGGCCTGCGGATGGACGTGGGTGGACGCGGTGCGCAGCGGGTTGATGCGGCATCCGATCAGGAACAGCTCGCCGTCCTTGATGACGACGTAGCCGTCGGTCAATTGCACCTGGCCGGCGCGGATGGCCTTCACTTCCCAGCCTTCGAGCACCATGCCGGCCTCGAACTGCTCCTCGATGGTGTAGTTGAAGCGGGCCTTCTTGTTGTCTGCGATGGCCATGAAGCCTCTCAATAGAATCTCTTCATTGTATGAAGCACGTCAAGAAGTCCGTTCTGCTGTGGTACTCGGCGCAGGAGATGTACGCGCTCGTCACCGACATCCCCGCTTACCCGCAGTTCCTGCCGTGGTGCGACCGCACCGAGGTGCTCGAGTCGAACGAGGGCGGCATGACGGCCCGTCTGCACCTGGCCTATCACGGCGTCCGCCATGCCTTCACCACCCGCAACGAGCACGTGCCCGGCCAGTCGGTCGTGGTCTCGCTGGTCGACGGGCCGTTCTCGCAGCTCGAGGGTGTGTGGCAGTTCGTGCCGCTGGGCGCCCCGGCCGACGACAGCGCCGCACCGCGGGCCTGCCGCGTCGAGCTCGACCTGCGCTATGCCTTCAGCAGCCTGACGCTGGAGGCGGTGGTGAGCCCGGTGTTCGACCGCATCGCCAACACCCTGGTCGATTCCTTCGTCAAGCGCGCCGAGCAGGTGCATGGACCGCGCTGAGGGCCGGGTCTTGCGGGTCGAGGTGGCCTACAGCCCGCGCGGGCGCGCGGTCGACCTCAGCGAAGTGGTGCTGGCCGAAGGCAGCACCGCGCTGCAGGCCCTGCGGGCCAGCGGCCTGCTCGAGCGGCACCCGGAGATCGACCGGACGGTGCTGCGTGTCGGCGTGTGGGGGCGTCTGTGTCCGACGGACGAGTTGCTGCGCGAAGGTGACCGGGTGGAGGTCTACCGCCCCCTCACGGTCGATCCGAAGGAGGCGCGGCGCCTGCGCTACCGACGCCAGCGCAGCCGGCTCAACGGCACTCGGTGACCATCGCCTGGCGGGTCTGCTCGACCTCGCGGGCGCGGGCGGCGTCGTCGAGAATCTCGCGCTCGCCCTGCGCGTTGGTGCGGGCGATGCGCTGGCCGCTGTCGAGCGAGCGCATGTAGGTGCGGGCGCGGTCGCAGTTCTGCGCCTTCTGCTGGGCGACGCGCGCCTCGTCGGCGCGGCGCTTGGCGGCCTCTTCCTGCTCGGCCTGCTTGCGCTTGGCCTCGAGCGCGGGGTCGCTGGCGCTGGCCGCAGCGGCCGGTGCGGACGCCGCGCTGGCGGCGGGCTGCACGATCACCGGCGCTGCGCTCACCGGTCGCTGAAGGATGTCTTTTGCCGGCGTGCCGGAGGGCGGCGGCAAGTCGCTGTACTGGACCTGGCCGCGGCCGTCGCGCCACTTCCATTGCGCCTGCGCCGGCAGGCAGGCGATGAGCGCGCAGGCGCCGAGCAGGGCGCCGAGCCAGCGGGTGGTGAATGCGGTCATGGCCCGAGTTTAGCGGCCGACCCGCGAGCGACCGTGGCGCCGGTGGGCAGCGGTGCAGTAGCCGGCGGCAACGAGCGTGCATTCCTCACGCCGGAACGTCGCGAAGGGCGGCCTCCGTATAATCTGCTTTTGCGACTGGAGCTTTTCCCATGCGCCTTCTCGGCAAAGCACTCACCTTCGACGATGTGTTGCTGGTGCCTGCCTTCTCCCAGGTCCTGCCGCGCGACACCAGCCTGGCGACGCGCCTGTCCCGCAACATCACGTTGAACCTGCCGCTGGCGTCCGCCGCCATGGACACCGTGACCGAGGCGCGCCTCGCGATCGCGTTGGCGCAGGAGGGCGGCATCGGCATCGTCCACAAGAATCTCAGCCCCAAGCAGCAGGCCGCCGAGGTCTCGCGTGTCAAGCGCTACGAGTCGGGATTGTTGCGCGACCCGATCACCATCTCATCGGGCGTTCGGGTCCAGGACGTGATCAACCTGTCGCGTCAGCACGGCATCTCCGGTTTCCCGGTGGTCGACGACGGCAAGGTGGTCGGCATCATCACCGGCCGCGACCTGCGCTTCGAGACCCGGCTGGATGCGCCGGTGCGCGAGATCATGACGCCGCGCGAGCGCCTCATCTCGGTCAACGAGGGCGCCACGCTCGAGGAAGCCAAGGCGCTGATGCACCGCCACAAGCTCGAGCGCGTGGTGGTGGTGAATGCCGCCAACGAGCTGCGCGGCCTGTTCACGGTGAAGGACATCACCAAGCAGACCAACTTCCCGAACGCCGCGCGCGATGCCCAGGGCAAGCTGCGCGTCGGCGCTGCGGTCGGTGTCGGCGAGGGCACCGAAGAGCGCGTCGAGGCGCTGGTGAAGGCCGGCGTCGATGCGATCGTCGTCGACACCGCCCACGGCCACAGCAAGGGCGTGATCGAGCGCGTGCGCTGGGTCAAGAAGAACTATCCGCAGGTCGACGTGATCGGCGGCAACATCGCCACCGGCGAGGCGGCGCTGGCGCTGGCCGAGGCCGGCGCCGACGGCGTGAAGGTCGGCATCGGGCCGGGCTCGATCTGCACCACCCGCATCGTCGCCGGCGTCGGGGTGCCGCAGATCACCGCGATCGACAACGTGGCCACCGCGCTCAAGGGCAGCGGCGTGCCGCTGATCGCCGACGGCGGCATCCGCTACTCCGGTGACATCGCCAAGGCCCTGGCCGCCGGCGCCAACACCGTGATGATGGGCGGCATGTTCGCCGGGACCGAGGAAGCGCCGGGCGAGATCGTGCTGTACCAGGGCCGCAGCTACAAGAGCTATCGCGGCATGGGCTCGATCGGCGCCATGCAGCAGGGCAGCGCCGACCGCTACTTCCAGGACAACACCGGCGCCAACCCGAACGCGGACAAGCTGGTGCCCGAAGGCATCGAGGGCCGCGTGCCCTACAAGGGCTCGGTGATCGCCATCCTGTTCCAGATGGCCGGTGGCCTGCGCGCCTCGATGGGCTACTGCGGCTGCGCCTCGGTGGACGAGATGCGCGCGCGCGCCGAGTTCGTCGAGATCACCTCGGCCGGCATCCGCGAGAGCCACGTGCACGACGTGCAGATCACCAAGGAAGCGCCGAATTACCGCGCCGATTGAACCGACACGGCGGCGCGCCGGGTGCGCGCCGACCCGTGGCGCCCGCGCCGATGGCGGGCTGGAAAGACCGAGCCGATGACCTCCCCGCCGCGGGCCCGTGTAGCGGCCATGCCCTTCATCCTGATCACGGTGCTGATCGACATGGTGTCGATCGGCCTAATCATTCCCGTGCTGCCCCTGCTGGTCGGCAGCTTCACCGGTTCGCCGTCCGACACCGCGTTCTGGTTCGGCGTGGTCACCTTCGCCTTCGCGATCGCGAACTTCTTCGGCTCGCCGATCCTCGGTGCGCTGTCCGACCGCTACGGCCGCCGGCCGGTGCTGCTGATCGGCTTCTGCGGCCTGGCGCTCAACTTCTTCTTCACGGCGCTGTCGACGGCGCTGTGGATGCTGATCGCCGTGCGCCTGGTCGGCGGGGCCATGCAGGCCAATGCCGCGGTCGCCAATGCCTACGTCGCCGACATCACGCCGCCCGATGAGCGCGCGCGGCGCTTCGGCCTGCTGGGCGCGATGTTCGGCCTGGGCTTCATCCTCGGGCCAGTGCTGGGCGGGCTGCTCGGCGCGATCGACCTGCATCTGCCGTTCTACGTGGCGGGCACGTTGGCCCTGGTGAACTGCCTGTACGGCTGGTTCGTGCTGCCCGAGTCGCTGCCGGTCGAGCGCCGGCGCGAGATCGACTGGAAACGCGCCAACCCATTCACCGCTCTCAAGGACCTGTCCGAACTGAAGGGCGTGGGCTCGCTGGTGGCCGTGCTGGCGCTGTCGGGGCTGGTGCAGTTCACGCTGCACATCACCTGGGTGCTGTACACGACCTACAAGTTCGGCTGGGGGCCGTTGGAGAACGGCTGGTCGCTATTCGCGGTCGGGCTGATGTCGGCGCTGGTGCAGGGCGTGCTGCTGGGCCGGTTGCTCAAGCGCTTCAGCGCGCAGCGGCTGGCGGTGACCGGCCTGGTGTCCTCGAGCCTGGCCTATGTCTGCTGGGGCCTCGCGAGCGAGGGCTGGATGATGTACGTCGTGATCGCGTGCAACGTACTGGGCTTCGGTGTCACGGCCTGCCTGCAGAGCATCGTGTCGAACGCCGCCGACCCGCGCACCCAGGGACAGACGATGGGCGCGGTGTCGTCGCTGAACAGCCTGATGGCCGTGGTGGCGCCGGTGATCGGTGCGCCGCTGCTCGGCCTAGTGTCGCATCTGCCGCAGGGCGACTGGCGCATCGGTACGCCCTACTACTTCTGCGCCGCGCTGCAGGCCACGGCCATGCTGCTGGCGCTGCGGCATTTCCGCGCGCAGCGCGGCCTGCGTGGCGCGACCGTCGCGACCGAATCTCCCGTCTGATCGAACCGTCTCGAGCCTTCCACCATGCACGACAAGATCCTCATCCTCGACTTCGGCTCCCAGGTCACGCAGCTGATCGCACGGCGCGTGCGCGAGGCCCATGTGTACTGCGAAATCCATCCGAACGACGTGTCGGACGAGTTCATCCGCGAGTTCGCACCGAAGGGCATCATCCTGTCGGGCAGCCATGCCAGCACCTACGAGGCGCACGACCTGCGCGCCCCGCAGGCGGTGTGGGACCTGGGCGTGCCGGTGCTCGGCATCTGCTACGGCATGTTCACGATGGTGGTGCAGCAGGGCGGCGAGGTCGAGGCCAGCGCGCACCGCGAGTTCGGCTACGCCGAGGTGAGGGCGCATGGCCACACCCGGCTGCTGCAGGGCATCGAGGACTTCAGCACCCCCGAAGGCCACGGCATGCTGAAGGTCTGGATGAGCCATGGCGACAAGGTCACCAAGCTGCCGCCCGGCTTCAAGCTGATGGCCAGCACGCCGAGCTGCCCGATCGCCGGCATGGCCGATGAATCGCGCGGCTACTACGCGGTGCAGTTCCACCCCGAGGTCACGCACACGGTGCAGGGTCGAGCGTTGCTGGAGCGCTTCGTGCTCGAGATCGCGAAGGCGCAGCCCGACTGGGTGATGAAGGATCACGTCGCCGAGGCGGTGGCGGCGATCCGTGCGCAGGTCGGAGACGAGGAGGTGATCCTCGGCCTGTCCGGCGGTGTGGACTCCAGCGTGGCGGCGGCGCTGATCCACCGCGCGATCGGCGACAGGCTGACCTGCGTCTTCGTCGACCACGGCTTGCTGCGCCTGAACGAAGGCGACATGGTGATGGAGATGTTCGCCGGCAAGCTTCACGCGAAGGTGGTCCGCGTCGATGCCAGCGAGCTCTTCATGCGCGAGCTCGCCGGCGAGGCCGACCCCGAGGCCAAGCGCAAGATCATCGGCCGGCTGTTCGTCGACGTCTTCAAGGCCGAGGCCGCGAAGCTCAAGGCGAGCGGCGCGGGGCACCGCGGCGCGACCTTCCTCGCGCAGGGCACGATCTACCCGGACGTCATCGAGTCGGGCGGCGCCAAGACGAAGAAGGCCACCACGATCAAGAGCCACCACAACGTCGGCGGCTTGCCCGAGCAACTCGGCCTGAAGCTGCTCGAGCCACTGCGCGACCTGTTCAAGGACGAGGTGCGCGAGCTCGGCGTGGCGCTCGGGCTGCCGCCCGACATGGTCTACCGCCACCCCTTCCCGGGCCCCGGCCTGGGCGTGCGCATCCTCGGCGAGGTGAAGAAGGACTACGCCGACCTGCTGCGCCGCGCCGACGCGATCTTCATCGAGGAACTGCGCAACACCGTCGACCCGGCCTCCGGCAAGACCTGGTACGAGCTCACCAGCCAGGCCTTCGCGGTCTTCCTGCCGGTCAAGAGCGTGGGCGTGATGGGCGACGGCCGCACCTACGACTACGTGGTGGCGCTGCGCGCGGTGCAGACCAGCGACTTCATGACCGCCGACTGGGCCGAACTGCCCTATGCGCTGCTGAAGCGCACCTCGGGCCGCATCATCAACGAGGTGCGCGGGATCAACCGCGTGACCTACGACGTGAGCAGCAAGCCGCCAGCGACGATCGAGTGGGAGTAGGGCGGTCTGCAGCGAGGGGGCTTCGTCGCACGGCAGCTTTGCCTCGTCAGATCGGATCGGCGCGGGGTTGACAACGACTTGCGGTGATGCCTCGATTGAATATAAGATAACGCGAATTATTATCATTCGCGCTATTCTTGGCCGAACCATCCCATGGATTCATCTGCCGTCCGCCTTTGGGCCTGGCCGGTCGTTCTGGGTGTCTTGACGGCCACCGGCCTCGTGTCGGCGTTGTTGTCGGATGCCTGGGGCGACATCTGGTCGTGGTTTGCGCTCGGCGTACCCGTCGCGGTCATGGCCTGGCACGGCGCACGCTGGCCTCTGCCGGCCGCAACCGGGCGAGATCGAGACACCCTGAGGAACAGACGATGAGAACACTCGCCCCCGTGGCGCTGGCTGCGGCAATGGCCTGTCAGCTCCCCATCGCGCACGCGCAATCCGATACGCCACCGGCCCCGACTCCGGCCGACGCGAACGCTACCGTGACGCTGCCGCCGATCACGGTGAAGGCCAGCGCCGACGCCTCGGCGCAAGGGCTGTCTCCGGCGTTTCCGGGCGGGCAGGTGGCGCGCGGCGGGCGCGCCGGCATCCTCGGCACCAAGGACAACCTGGACACGCCGTTCAGCATCACCAGCTACACCAACGAGCTGATCCAGGACCGCCAGGCGCGCAGCGTCGGTGATGTATTGCAGAACGACCCGAGCGTGCGCGTGGCGCGCGGCTTCGGCAACTTCCAGGAGTCGTACTTCATCCGCGGCTTCATCCTCAGCTCCGACGACGTGGCCTACAACGGCCTGTACAACCTGCTGCCGCGGCAGTACATCGCGACGGAATTGTTCGAGCGCGTGGAAGTGTTGCGTGGCGCGTCCGCCTTCCTGTCCGGCGCCACGCCGTCGGGTGGTGGTCTCGGCGGCAGCATCAACCTGCTGCCCAAGCGCGCCTCCAACGAAGACCTGAACCGCGTGACGGTCGGCGCGGCCAGCGGGCCGCAGGGCAGCGCGGCCGTGGATATCTCCCGTCGCTTCGGTCCGGACCAGAGCACCGGCTTGCGCCTGAACGCCGCCTACCGCGATGGGGATACCGCGGTCGACGAGGAAAAGGCCCGTCTCGGCCTCGTCTCGCTGGGCGCCGACTGGCGCAGCCGCGACGTGCGGCTCTCCGGCGACATCGGCTTCCAGGACAACCGTCTGAAGCGCACCCGCAGCAGCGTGACGCTGGGCGATTTCCTGACGCCGGTGACGGCGATGCCGGCCGTGCCGGACAACGAGACGAACGCGTCGCAACCGTGGTCGTACTCGAACGAGAAAGACGTGTTCGGCACCTTGCGCGGCGAAGTCGACCTCGGCGCCGACGTCACGGCCTGGGCGGCCTACGGCTTGCGTCGCAGCGACGAGGCCAATTCGCTGGCGAACTTCACACTGCTCGACCCGGTCAGCGGCGACGGCTACACCTATCGCTTCGACAACACCCGCGAAGACCGCGTCGACACCGGTGAGCTGGGGCTGCGCGGCAAGCTCAGGACGGGCAGCGTGGGTCACGAGTGGGTCGTCTCGGCGTCCTACTTCAGGTTGGAAACGAAGAACGCCTATCTGTTCGACTTCGGCAATCAGCAGGCCACCAACCTCTATCGTCCGGTGCGGTCGCCCGAGCCGGCATTCAGCGGCGGCGCCGGCGGCGGCAACGATCTGGCCTCGCCGGCGCTGACGGCGCGCACCCGCCTCACCAGCCTGGCGCTCGGCGACACCTTGTCGCTTTTGGGCGATCGCTTTCTGCTGACACTGGGTGCCCGCCATCAGAACCTGCGCATCGAGAACTACGCCTACACCACCGGCGTTGCCGCACCGGTCTACGACGACAGCCGCGTCAGCCCGCTGGTCGGCGCGGTCTACAAGGCGACGAAGCAGTTGTCGCTCTACGCCAACTACATCGAAGGCCTGAGCAAGGGCGACACCGCGCCGGCCATGGCCAACAATCCGAACGCGATGCTGGCGCCCTATGTCTCCAAGCAGAAGGAGATCGGCGCGAAGTACGAGGCCGACCGCCTGGGCCTGGGGGCGGCCCTCTTCAGCACCGACAAGCCGCGCGCGGTGGGCGGCGCCCCCGGGACCACGTTCACCGCGGGTGGCGAGGATCGCCACCGGGGCGTCGAGCTGACCGCCTACGGCGAGGCCGCGCGCGGCCTGCGCGTGCTGGGCGGCCTGACCTGGCTCGATGCCGAGCAGAAGGAAACCGGCAGCGCGGCCACCGAAGGCAAGCGCACGCTGGGCATTCCCCGCACGCAGGCCAATCTCGGCGTCGAGTGGGACGTGACCGGTGTGCAGGGCTTTGCGCTCGACGCCCGCGTGGTCCGTACCGGTTCTGTCTACGCCGACAGCGCCAACACGCTGCGCGTGCCCGGCTGGACCCGGGTGGACGTGGGGGCGCGCTACCTGTTGGATGTGCAGGACCGTCTGGTGACGCTGCGTGCGCGCATCGACAACCTGACCGACCGTGACTATTGGGCTTCGGTCGGCGGTTATCCGGATGCCGGCTACCTGAACATCGGCGCGCCCCGCACCTTCGTGCTGAGCGCCAGCGTCGACTTCTGAGGCGCGGCCGCCGCATGCTGAGTGCACGCGCCATCAGGTCCTGGACCTGGCTGCACAAGTGGAGCAGCCTGGTCTGTACGGTGTTCATGCTGCTGCTGTGCCTTACCGGCCTGCCGCTGATCTTCCATCACGAGATCGGTCACCTGCTGGGCACCGAGGTCGAGGCGCCGCCGATGCCGGCCGGCACGCCCTACGCCAGTCTGGACCGGGTGCTGGAGGTCGCGCGTGCGCGCCATCCGGAGCGCGTGGTCCAGTTCGCGTCGCAGCCCGAGGACAGCACCGACCTGTGGTTCGTCACGCTCACGCCCACGCCGGCGCCGACGGAGGACTTCAAGTCGGTGGTGGTCGATGCGCGCACGGCCGCGGTGCTGGCCGAGCCGAAGTTCGACGAGGGCTTCATGCACGTGATGTTCAAGCTGCACGTCGACCTGTTCGCCGGCCTGCCCGGGACGCTGTTCCTCGGTTTCATGGGCCTGCTGCTGCTCGTGGCGATCGTCAGCGGCGTGGTGCTGTACGCGCCCTTCATGCGCAAGCTGCGCTTCGGCGAGGTGCGGCGCGAGCGCTCGACGCGCGTCAAGTGGCTGGACCTGCACAACCTGCTGGGGGTCGTCACGCTGGTCTGGGCCTTCGTCGTCGGGGCCACCGGAATGATCAACACCTGGGCGGATCTGCTGATCAAGTACTGGCAGTACGACCAGCTCAGCGCGCTGCTCGAGCCCTACAAGGGCCAACTGCCCGTGCCCGAGGGCGAGCGCGGCTCGGTCCAGCGCTCGCTGGACAGCGCGCTGGCTCAGGCGCCGGGCCGCAAGCTGTCGTTCATCGCCTTCCCGGGCACGGCGTTCTCGAGCCCGCATCACACCACCTTCTTCCTGCGAGGGGGCGAACCGCTCACGTCCAAGCTGCTGCAACCGGTGCTCGTCGACGCGAGGACCACCGACGTCACGGCGGCGCCGAAGCTGCCGTGGTACCTGACCGCGTTGCTGGTGTCCCAGCCCCTGCACTTCGGCGACTACGCGGGCATGCCGATGAAGATCCTGTGGGCGCTGCTGGACATCGCCACCATCATCGTGCTCGGCAGCGGTCTTTACCTGTGGCTGCAGCGCAAGCAACCCAGGCCGCTGGCCGACGAGGCCGGCGTGGCGCAGCCTGTGACCTGACGCGCTGAATCTCGCGCTTGCGAGCTGCGTGCGCAGGTGCAGCGCCGTGGCGCTGCCGCCCGCAGCACAATGCGGTTCGGGCCGGCCTCAGGTGTGCCGGCCACCCAGCTCATCGTGCAAGGAGACCCGATGGAATACGTTCCGCTCGGCCGGACCGGGCTGAAGGTGTCCAGGCTGTGCCTGGGCTGCATGACCTATGGCGTACCGGAGCGCGGCACCCACCCGTGGACGCTGGACGAGGCGCAGAGCCGCCCCTTGATCCGGCGCGCGCTCGACCTCGGCATCAACTTCTTCGACACCGCCAACAGCTACTCCGACGGCACGTCGGAAGAGATCGTCGGCCGTGCCTTGCGCGAGCTGGCCCGTCGCGACGAGATCGTCATCGCCACCAAGGTGTTCTTCCCGTCGCGGCAGGCCCCCAACGTGGGCGGTCTGTCGCGCAAGGCCATCCTGACGGAGATCGACAACAGCCTGCGCCGGCTCGGCACCGACCACGTCGATCTGTACCAGATCCATCGCTGGGACTACGGCACGCCGATCGAGGAGACGCTGGAGGCGCTGCACGACGTGGTGAAGGCCGGCAAGGCGCGCTACATCGGCGCCTCGTCGATGTACGCGTGGCAGTTCGCCAAGGCCTTGCACACCGCCGAGCGCCACGGCTGGACGCGCTTCGTGACGATGCAGAACCACCTCAACCTGATCCATCGCGAGGAAGAGCGCGAGATGCTGCCGCTGTGCCGCGATGCCGGCATCGGCGTGCTGCCGTGGAGCCCGCTGGCGCGCGGCCGCCTCACCCGCGACTGGGCCGAAGGCAGCGGCCGCATGGCCACCGACGAGGTCGGCAAGCGCCTCTACCTCGAGCGCACGGCCGAGTCGGACCGGCAGGTGGTCGAGGCGGTGGCCCGGGTGGCCGCCGCCCGCGGCGTGCCGCGCGCCCAGGTCGCGCTGGCCTGGGTGGCGCAGCAGACCGGCGTGACCGCGCCGATCATCGGGGCCTCGAAGCTGCAGCATCTGGACGATGCGGTCGCGGCGCTGTCGCTGCGCCTCACGCCCGAAGATCTTCAGGCGCTGCAGGCCCCGTACATTCCGCATGCGATCGCCGGCTTCGAGTGAACGGCGATCCGGGCCACGGCAGAGACGCAAAAGGAGCGGCGCATGCGCATCGTGTTCGGGGTGCTGGGACTGCTGGTCACGCTGGCGATCGTCGGCTCGCTGGTGAAGCGGCAGCTGCAGGCCGTTGGCGCGCCGGTGCGGCCCGAAGCGGCCAGTGCCGTCGGCGTGGCGCTGCCCGCGACCTCGGGCACGCCGGCCCAGCAGTCGCAGCAGCTGCAGCGCCAGATCGGCGACGACGTGAACCGGCTGATGCAGCAGGCGCCGGCGCGGGTCGAGGGCGGCACGCCCCCATGAGGCTCTCGGCATGAACGATCCCGCCGAGCAGTCCCGCAAGGACGAGGCCGCCATGCGGCTCGCGCTCGACCAGGCCCAGAACGCCTGGCTGGTCGGCGAGGTGCCGGTCGGTGCGGTGATCGTGCGCGAGGTCGATGGCGTGCACCAGGTCGTCGCGACCGGCTACAACCGTCCGATTACCACCCACGACCCGACCGCGCACGCCGAGATCGTGGCCTTGCGCCATGCCGCGCAGCTGCTCGGCAACTATCGGCTGCCCGACTGCGAGCTTTACGTGACGCTGGAGCCCTGCGCGATGTGCGCGATGGCACTGGTGCACGCGCGCTTCAAGCGCGTGGTGTTCGCTGCCGCCGACTCCAAGACCGGCGCGGCCGGTTCGGTGATCGACCTGTTCGCGCAGCGGCAACTGAACCACCACACCGCGGTGCAGGGCGGCGTGCTGGCCGACGCCTGTGGCCAACTGCTGCGCGAGTTCTTCGCCGAGCGCCGCGCCCAGGCGCGCCGCGAACGCGGCGAGTCGACGGCCGCCCCGCTGGCACCGGCCGCAGGCACGGCCGAACCTGACTACAACATCGTCGAGGTGATCGAGATGCAAGACACGATGCCCGGCGACCTGACGGACCCTTGATGCAGCCCACCCACTCGCACGACCACGATGGTCACCACCACGACCATGACCACGACCACGACGCCCCGGCACGCAGCCTGACGATCCACTCGCCCTCGGGCGTGGTGAGCCAGGGCGCGGCGCTGACCCGCGCGCAGCGCCACCTGCGCCGGCTCGGATTCGACGCCCACGTCGACGACTCGGCGCGCGCCCGCTCGCAGCGCTTCGCCGGCAATGACGAAACGCGCCTCGCGGCGCTGCACCGCGTGGCGCGCGACGGCCGCGACATCGCGCTGGCCTCGCGCGGCGGCTACGGCCTCACGCGCCTGCTCGACCGCATCGACTACCCGCTGATCGCGCAGTCCATCGACGCCGGCAAGCGCTGGGTCGGCTACAGCGACCAGACCGCCTTCCAGCTCGCGGTGCTGGCCCACACGCAACGGCCCACCTGGGCCGGACCGCTGGCCTGCGACGACTTCGGCCGCACGCCGGAGCAGGGCGGTGTCGACGACATCACCGAGGCCTGCTTCGCCGAGGCGATGCGCGGCGAACTCGAGGCCATCGGTTTCCGCACCGAGGCCGGCTTCGACGGCCTGCAGGCGCGCGGCACGCTGTGGGGTGGCAACCTGTGCGTGCTGCTGTCGCTGCTGGGCACGCCGCACTGGCCGCGCATCAAGGGCGGCATCCTGTTCCTCGAAGACGTGAACGAGCATCCCTACCGCATCGAGCGCAGTCTGCTGCAACTGCAGCAGGCCGGCGTGCTGGATGCGCAGAAGGCGGTGGTGCTGGGCGGCTTCACCGACTACCGCAAGTCGCCGCTGGACCGCGGCTACACGCTCAGGAGCGCCGTCGAGCACCTGCGCGGCACGACGCGCACACCGATCCTGACCGGGCTGCCGTTCGGCCACGTGCCGACCAAGGTCTGCCTGCCGGTCGGGCGCCGGGCCACGCTGGTCGTCGAAGGGCGCGACGCGATGATCGGCTGGGCCTGAGCGCCGGACGAGCGGCTCGCTACCATCGGGCCTGCCGCCTCCGCTCCGAGCCTGATCCGCCGCCCACCGTGTCGCCGACGTCGAGTCGCTTCCTCCCCGCGCTGTCCAGGCGACTGGCGCTGCTGCTGTGCGGCGTGGCCCTCGTCGCCGGCTGCAACAACAGCCCGCTGCCGGCCGGCGAGGCGGCCACCAACACGCTGTTCACCGGCTTCCAGGAGAAGTCGCCACGCCACCTGGACCCGACCGCGTCGTACTCGAACGACGAGACCAAGATCACCTACCAGGTCTACGAGCCGCTCTACGGCTACCACTACCTGAAGCGACCCTACCAACTGGTGCCCAAGGTCGCGGCAGCCATCGTCGCCCCGAAATACTTCGACAAGGCCGGCCGGCCGCTGCCCGACGACGCGCCGGGCGAGCAGGTCGCGCTGAGCGTCTACGAGGTGCCGCTCAAGCCCGGCGTGCGCTACGCGCCGCACCCGGCCTTCGCGAAGGATGGGCAGGGCCGCTACCGATACCACACCGATCACGCGCTGACCCGCGCCGAGCTCGGCGACCGCCATTCGCCGCTGGACTTCGAGCAGCAGGGCACGCGCGAGCTGGTGGCCGAGGACTTCGTCTACGCCATCAAGCGCCACGCCAGCACGCGGGTGCAGGCGCCGGTGTTCTCGGTGTTCTCGGCCTACGTGCTCGGGCTCAAGGACTACGGCGCGCTGCTGCACGAGGCCGACCGCAAGCTGCTCGCCGGCCTGCCCGCATCGGCGCTCGACAAGCCCTTCCTCGACCTGCGCAAGTTCCCGCTGGTCGGGGCCGAGGCGCCGGACCCGCACCTGCTGCGCATCCGCATCCTCGGCAAGTACCCGCAGTGGCCGTACTGGATGGCGATGACCTTCCTGGCCCCCATCCCCTGGGAGGCCGATGCCTTCTACGCCCAGCCCGGCATGGCGAGCCAGGGCATGAGCCTGGAGACCTGGCCGGTCGGCACCGGCCCCTACATGGCCACGGTCTACGAGCAGGACCGCCGCCACGTGCTGGAACGCAACCCGAACTACCGGCAGGACGATCTCTACCCCTGCGACGGCGCGCCGGACGATGCGCCCGAACTGCTGGCCGACTGCGGCAAGCGCATGCCCTTCGTCGACCGCCTGGTGTTCCGAGCCGAGAAGGAGAAGGTGCCGATCAAGTCGAAGTTCATCCAGGGCTATTCCGACGTGCCCGAGATCGAGCGGCCCGAATGGGGCATCGAGTTCTATGCCGATGCCGACGACTCCGAGGCGACGCGGCGGCTGTTCGCCGAGCGCGGCTTTCGCTTTCCGCGCGCGGTCGACGTGTCGAACTGGTATGTCGGCTTCAACTGGCTCGATCCGGTGATCGGCAAGGGCGACACGCCGGATCAGCAGGCGAAGAACCGCAAGCTGCGGCAGGCGCTGTCGATCGCGATCGACTGGGAGGAGTACGTGCGCGTGTTCCCGAACAAGGGCGGCGAGCCGGCCCACGGCCCGCTGCCGGCCGGCATGTTCGGTTCGCGCCACGGCACGCCGGCCGGCTTCAACCCGGTCACGCATGTGCAGGTGAACGGCGAGATCCGGCGGCGACCGCTCGCCGAGGCCGAGCGCCTGATCGCCGAGGCCGGCTACCCGGGCGGCCGCGACGCGAAGAGCGGCCGCCCGCTGGTGCTGAACTACGACTACCAGCGCATCCCGACGCCCGAGCTCAAGGCCGAGATGGACTGGATGGTCAAGCAGTTCGCGAAGCTCGGCGTCACGCTGGAGATCCGCGCGACCGACTACAACCAGTTCCAGGACAAGATGCGCAAGGGGAAGCAGCAGGTGTTCTGGTGGGGCTGGCTGGCCGACTACCCCGACGCCGAGAACTTCCTGTTCCTGCTCTACGGCCCGAACGCCAAGGCCGGCAACGACGGCGAGAACGCCGCCAACTACGCCAACGCCGAGTACGACCGGCGCTACGAGCGCCTGCGCCTGCTCGACGACGGGCCGCAGAAGCAGCAGCTGATCGACGAGATGGTGGCCCTGCTGCGCGAGGACGCGCCCTGGACCTTCGGCTTCTTCCCGTACTCGGCCAGCGCCTTCCAGCCCTGGGTGCACAACGGCAAGCCCGGCGTGATGGTGCGCGACATGGCGCGCTACTACCGGGTCGACCCGGCGCTGCGCGTCGCGAAGCAGGCCGAGTGGAACCGGCCGCAGTGGTGGCCGCTGGTGCTGATGGCGCTGGCCGCGCTCGCCGTGGCGTGGCTGGCGCGCCGGGTGTTCCTGGCCCGCGAGCGCAGCACCGCGCGCGGACGCAGGGCCGCCGGGGAGGGCGCTGGAGCATGACCGCCTACGCGCTGCGCCGACTGGGTTATGGCCTGCTGGTCCTGCTCGGCGTCAACCTGTTCACCTTCTTCCTGTTCTTCAGCGTCAACACGCCGGACGACATGGCGCGGCTCAACATCGGCGGCAAGCGCGTCACCGCCGAGCAGGTCGACAAGTGGAAGGCCGAGCGCGGCTACGACAAGCCGCTGTACTGGAACGGCGCGGAAACCGGCACCCGGCAGGCCACGAACACCATCTTCTGGGAGCGCTCGGTCAGCCTGTTCGCGCTCGACTTCGGCCGCGCCGACGCCGAGTCGGCCGGCGACATCGGCACGCAGATCCAGAGCCGCATGGCGGCGAGCCTGCAGCTCGCACTGCCGCTGTTCATCCTGCAGGTGATCGTGAGCACGCTGTTCGCGCTGCTGCTGGTGTTCTTCCGCCACTCGCGGCTCGACTTCTGGGGCGTCGTGCTGTGCGTGGTGATGCTGTCGATCTCCAGCCTGTTCTACATCATCGTCGGCCAGTACCTGTTCTCGCGGGTGTTCCGGCTGGTGCCGATCTCGGGCTACTCGCCGGGCTGGGACGCCTGGCGCTTCCTGGTGCTGCCGGTGTTCCTGTCGCTGCTGTCGCGGCTGGGCAGCGAGGCGCGGCTCTACCGCGCGATGTTCCTCGAGGAACTCAACAAGGACTACGTGCGCACCGCCAAGGCCAAGGGCCTGGCCGAGCACGTGGTGCTGCTGCGCCACGTGCTGCGCAATGCGCTGCTGCCCATCATGACCAGCGCCGGCGCCTACCTGCCCTACGTCTTCCTCGGCAGCCTGGTGTTCGAGCGCTTCTTCGACATCCCGGGCCTGGGCGCCTACGTGATCGACGCCATCAGCGGCCAGGACTTCGCGATCGTGCGCAGCATGGTGTTCGTCGGCTCGGTGCTCTACATCGCGTCCTATGTGCTGATCGACATCCTCTACACCTGGGCCGACCCCCGGGTGCGGCTGGGCTGACGGAGCGACGCGCATGCCCCGACTCGTCTTCCTCTGGACCGACGCGGTGATGCTGCTCCTGCTGCTGGGCGGCGCGCTGTACGCGTGGCGGGTGGCGCGCAACCCGGAGGCGCGGCGTCCCTGGCGCAAGGCCTTCCGCGAGGCACCGGCGCTGTGCTCCGCGCTGGTGCTGCTGGCCTTCGGAACGGTCGCGCTGCTCGATTCGCTGCACTTCCGCCGCGCCCTGCCGGCCGGCGAGGGGCAGGTGCAGGCCTACAGCCCGCGCGCGGAATCGGTGCTCGACGCGCTACTGGCGCGCCAGTTCGAGATGCGCGAGGCCACCTACTCGCGCCCGCTGGCCTGGCAGGGTTTCGCGAAGCAGAGCCTGCAGGTGGGCGGCAGCACCGAGCGCGGCTACCCCCGGCTGCAGCATGCCGGCGCCCACCTCGCGGACCCGGCCACGCAATGGGCCGCCGACGTGACGCGGCGCGCACTCGCCGGGCTGGCGGCGGGCGTCGCGGTCGCGCTGGCGATCGGCGCCGCGCTGGCCGGCGCGCGGGCGCGGGCCAACCAGCACTCCTTCGCGCAGTCGCTGCGCGGCCTGCTGCGCAACGAGACCGACCTGCCGCTGCGCGCGGCGTGGCTCACGCTGGCGGCGATGGCGCTGCTGGCCGGTCCGGTGATCGCGCTGATGGGCCATTACCACGTGCTCGGCACCGACCGCACCGGCAACGACGTGCTGCTGCAGGCGCTGAAAAGCGTGCGCACCGCCTTCGTGATCGGCACGCTGGCGACGATCGCCACGCTGCCGCTGGCCATCGTGTTCGGCGTGGTCGCCGGCTACTTCCGCGGCTGGGTCGACGACCTGATCCAGTACGTCTACACCACGCTGTCGTCGGTGCCCAACGTGCTGCTGATCGCCGCCTGCGTGCTGATGGTGCAGTCCTTCATCGACCAGCACCCGGAGCTGTTCGAGACCGGCGCCGAGCGCGCCGACGTGCGGCTGCTGCTGCTCTGCCTGGTGCTGGGCCTGACCGGCTGGGCCTCGCTGTGCCGGCTGCTGCGCGCCGAGACGCTGAAGGTCCGCGAGCTCGAGTACGTGCAGGCGGCCACCGCCTTCGGCGTCGGGCCGCTGCGCATCATGGCGCGCCACATCCTGCCCAACGTGATGCACCTGGTGCTGATCACCACGGTGCTGGAGTTCTCGGCGCTGATCCTCTACGAGGCGGTGCTCAGTTATGTGGGCGTCGGCGTCGACCCGTCGATGAACAGCTACGGCGGCATGATCAACCTGGCGCGCAGCGAGATGAGCCGCGACCCGGTGGTGTGGTGGTCGTTCGCCGCGGCCTTCGGTTTCATGGTGACGCTGGTGCTGGCGGCCAACCTGTTCGCCGACGGCGTGCGCGACGCCTTCGACCCGCGCTCGCGCAGCTTCCGCGCCCGCGTGCTGCCGGCCGCCGGCAAGGCGGTGCCATGAGCGCGCCGGGCCGCCCCAAGGGCGAATACCGGAGTGCGCAGCACGAAGGTCGTCCAGTGAGCGTGGCTCCCTCCGACACCCTGGCCATCGAGGCGCTGCACGTCGCGCTCGATGCCGACGCCGGCCTGGTGCGCGCGATCGACGGCCTGAGCCTGGCCATCACGCGCGGCGAGACCTTCGCGCTGGTCGGCGAGTCCGGCTGCGGCAAGAGCATGACCGCGCTGGCCCTGATGCGGCTGCTGCCCGAGAACGGCCGCGTCACCGCGGGCTCGGTGCGGCTGGGCGGCGAGGAATTGCTGGACCTGCCGGAGTCGCGCATGCGGGCGGTGCGCGGTGCGCGCATCGGCATGATCTTCCAGGAGCCGGCGACCAGCCTGAACCCGGTGATGAAGATCGGCACGCAGATCGTCGAAGCGATCGAGGCCCACACGCCGCTGCGGGGTGCGGCGGCGCGGGCCAAGGCGCTGGACTGGCTGCAGCGCGTGGGCATCCCCGAGCCCGAGCGGCGCATCGACGACTACCCGTTCCGCTTGAGCGGCGGGCAGAAGCAGCGCGTGATGATCGCCATCGCGCTGGCCGCCGAGCCCGAGTTCCTGGTGGCCGACGAGCCGACCACCGCGCTCGACGTCACGATCCAGAAGCAGATCCTCGACCTGCTGCGCGAGCTGCAGCGTGAGCGCGGGCTGGGGTTGATGCTGATCACCCACGACCTCGGCGTGGTGGCCGGCATGGCGCAGACGGTGGCGCTGATGTACGCCGGCCAGATCGTCGAGGTGGCGAGCGCGAAGGACTTCTTCGCCCACCCGCGCCATCCCTATGCCCGGCTGCTGCTGAGGGCCGTGCCCGACGCCAGCCAGCGCGGCGGTGAGCTCGCTGCGATCGCCGGCAGCGTGCCACCGCTGTGGCGGCGCTTCGAGGGCTGCCGCTTCGCCGACCGCTGCGACCGCGTGTTCGATCGCTGCCACCGCACCGAGCCGCCGTTGATCGAGACCGCGGCAGGCCATCAGGTGCGCTGCCTGCTGTATGCCGACGGGGCGCCATCGCCCGGGGCGACGCCGGCTTCGGCAGCGGCCGTCGCGCCCGCGGCCCGACCGGCGCCGGTTGATCCCTCGCCGCTGCTCGACGTGCAGAACCTCGTGGTGCGTTTCCCGGTGCGCGGCGGGCTGCTGCAGCGCGCCCGTGCGCACGTGACGGCAGTCGACGGTGTGTCGTTCCAGCTCGACGCCGGGCGCACGCTGGCGCTGGTGGGCGAGTCGGGCTGCGGCAAGACGACGATCGGCAAGGCCTTGCTGCAGTTGCTGCGCGGCACGGCGGCCATCGAGGGCCGTGCGCTGTGGCGGGACGAGGACCTGTTCTCGCTGCACGGCGAAGCCCTGCGGCGGGCGCGCCGCGAGATCCAGATCGTGTTCCAGGATCCGTTCGCGTCGCTCGACCCGCGCATGCGGGTGTTCGAGGCGCTGGAGGAGGGCCTGATCGCGCTGCGGCCCGAGCTCGACCGCGCCGCGCGCCGCGCCCGCATCGAGACGCTGGTCGAGCGCGTGGGTCTGCGCCGCGACGCGCTGGAGCGCTGGCCCCACGAGTTCTCGGGAGGCCAGCGACAGCGCATCGCGATCGCGCGCGCGCTGGCGGTCGAGCCGCGCCTGCTGGTGTGCGACGAGCCGACCTCGGCGCTCGACGTGTCGGTGCAGGCGCAGATCCTCAACCTGCTGCGCGAGCTGCAGCGCGAGCTCGGCGTGTCCTACCTGTTCATCACGCACAACATCGGCGTCGTCGAGTACATCGCCGACGAGGTGGTCGTGATGCACCGCGGACGCTTCGAGGAAACCGGCCCGGTCGGCAGCGTGCTCGAGGCGCCGCGCAGTGCCTACACGCGCCGCCTGCTGGCGGCCGTGCCGAGGCTGGCCCGCGCCGTCTAGATGTTCCAATCGCCCCAGTTTTTTGACTTTGACTTGCAGGAGCAACCCCGATGTCCCGGAGAACCCCGCCTTCAGCACGCTGCACGGCGCTCGTCGGCAGCGCGCTCCTGTCGCTCGCCGCCGGCGCGCAGGCGCAGGACGCGCAGAAGCTCGAGCGGGTCGAGGTGACCGGCTCGGCCATCAAGCGCAGCCAGGTCGAGGGGCCGGTGCCGGTGCAGGTGGTGACCCGCAAGGACATCGAGCGGACCGGCGCGTCGACGATCAACGAACTGATGAAGTCGATCGTGTCGCTCGACATCTTCGACGACGGCGAGCTGTCCTCGGGCACGCCGGTCGGCTCGGGCACCGCCATCGTCTTCATGCGCGGCCTGGCCGAGACCAATGTGCTGGTGCTGCTGAACGGCCGCCGGCTGCCCATCAATGCGCTCTACGACTCCTCGGGCGCCGGTGCCGCGGTCGACGTCAATTCCATCCCGCTCGCCGCGATCGAGCGCGTGGAGATCCTGAAGGACGGCGGCTCGGCGATCTATGGCGCCGACGCGGTGGCCGGCGTCGTCAACTTCATCACTCGCAAGAGCTACACCGGCTTCGAGCTGCGCGCCGGCTACGGCATTTCCAGCCGCGGCGACGGCGAGGAGCGCAAGGCCGGCCTGGCGGCCGGCTTCGGCTCGCTGGCGGCCGATGGCTACAACGTGTTCGCCGGCCTCGACCTGTTCAAGCGCGACCCGATCCAGCGCAGCGACCGCGACATGTCCAGCTCGGCAGATTTCCGGCGCTTCGGCGGGCCCGACAGCCGCAGCGTCTTCGCACCCACCGGCAACTACGTCGACGCCGACTTCATCCCCATCCCCGGCGCCTATGTGAGACCCTGCCCGCCGGCGCAGATCGGCGCCGACGGCCTGTGCCGCTACGACTTCAACGCCAGCCTGCTGAGCGCCTACAACGGCGCCGAGCGGCTCAGCGGCATGCTGCTCGGCACCGTGCAGCTGACGCCGGGGCTCCAGGGCTTCGCCGAGGTGCTGGCCTCGCGCTCGCGCGACACCTTCGTCGGCCATCCCGCCCCCGACTATTTCCTCGACGGCAACGGCGACTTCTTCGTCGGCCGTTTCATGCAGGGCGGGCCGCGCCTGACCCAGCGCACGGCCAATCTGCTCCAGCTGTCGACCGGGCTCGAGGGCACGCTCGGAGAGGTCGAATGGAAGGTCGATGTCGGCCAGGGCCGCAGCCGGGTCGTCAACGACGACCGCAACTACTTCACCTATGCCGGCGTCGACCAGCTCGACGCCACCTCGCTGACCAACGACCCGGCGCTGGTCGAATCGCTGAAGGTGCGGCCGCGTCGCGCGGGCGAGTCGAAGATCCTGTTCGCCAACGGCAAGCTGACCGGCGAACTGCTGCAGATGCCGGCCGGCCCGCTGGCCTATGCGGTCGGCACCTCGGTCTGGAAGGAGTCGATCGTCGACACGCCGGATGCGCTGTCGCAGGCCGGAGAGATCGTCGGCAGCATCCAGCAGGCGGCCGTCGATGCCGAGCGCAAGGCCTACGCCTTCTTCACCGAGCTCAACGTGCCGGTGACGCCGCAGCTCGAGGGCCAGGTGGCGCTGCGCTACGACCATTACCCCAACGCCAGCAAGACCAGCCCGAAGGTGGCGGCGCGCTACCTGTTCACGCCGGCCTTCAGCACCCGCGTCTCGTACAGCGAGAGCTTTCGCATGCCGAGCCTGAAGCAGCTCTACGGCGCGCGCGAGAGCGGCGCCGCCGACTTCAGCAACGACACGCTGTGCGCCGCCTTCGGCCAGCCCGCCGGCTGCACGCTGTCGGGCTTCTTCGCCAACGGCTCCAACCCTCGGCTGCAGCCGGAGAAGGGCCGCACCTACAACCTCGGCTTCGTGCTGTCGCCCGACGGCGGCTTCAATGCCTCGCTCGACGTCTGGCAGATCAAGGTGGCCGACCAGATCAACACGCCCACGATCGACCAGGCCATCGCAGCCGGCAAGTTCGCCCAGGATGCCCAGGGCCGCATCGTCGTCGACACCGACCTGCAGAATTTCTCGAAGGCCCGCGTGCAGGGGCTGGACCTGCAGTTGGAGCAGCGCCTCGGCAGCGCGGGCGCCGGCAGCTTCACGCTGCGCAACGACACGACCTACTACCTGAAGCAGGAACGGCAGGACGGCCCCGGCCAGCCCTGGCAGGACCTGAAGGAGACCTACGCCGCGCCGAAGTGGCGCAACCTCTTCAGCGTGACCTGGGAGCTGGCGACCTGGGCCAACACCCTGGCGCTGCGCTCGACCGGCGGCTTCTACGACACCGACGAGCCCGACCCTGCACCCGGAACCCGCAAGGTGGCCTCCCATCACGAGGTCGACTGGGTGTCCGGCTTCACCGGCCTGCAGAACCTGCGCCTCGACTTCGGCATCCGCAACCTGTTCGACCGCATGCCGCCGTTCAGCGTCACCAATGCCTCCGACGGCCGCTACAGCCAGCTCGGCTTCGCCGAGCTGTACACCAACCGCGGGCGCTTCTTCTTCCTGAATGCGAGCTATCAGTTCAACTAGGGCCTCTGGGCGCGTGCGTCAGGCAAACCACAGGCCGGCGCTCGGTCTCCTGAACACTCGTCCATCAGCGCCACCGCATAATTGTGGTCACCCAGCCCTGCCTCGCCCACCGGCCGACGGCATCGCCCAGGCAAGGCTCCCGGCTCTGAACGGGCTTCAGCGCCATTGCCGTCGGGATCGCAATCCGGTCCGCGGTCCCTCCCACAGCCCATCGCACGCCCCCTTCGGAGTCCCCATGGTCCGTCGCTTCGTTCTCCGTTCCGTCCTTGCCCTGTCGATCGCCGTGGCCGGTATCGCACTCACCGGCGTGGCCCTGGCCCCATCGCCCGCGCAGGCCCAGGCGTCCGCGGCCGGCGAGCCGGTGGCCCCGGCCGCGGTCGTGTCCACGCCGGCACTGACGGCGGTGGTCGAGAACCCCTACGGCCTGGAGTCGCTGTGGCGAACCAGCGATGGCGTCGCGAAGGCGGTGCTCCTGATCCTGGTCGTGATGTCGATGGGCAGCTGGTACATCATCGTCGTCAAGTTCATCGAGCAGGCCAGGCTCAACCGCCAGGCCAAGCTGGCCGCGAAGAGCTTCTGGAGCGCAGGCAGCGTGCGGCAGGGGGCCGACACGCTGGAGCCGACGAGCCCGTTCCGCTTCATCGCCGAGGCCGGCCTCGAGGCGACCAAGAAGCACGGCGGCCTGTTCGAGCATGTGGACCTGAACAGCTGGGTCACGATGTCGATCCAGCGCGCGATGGAGCGCGTGCAGAGCCGCCTGCAGGACGGCCTGGCCTTCCTGGCCACCGTGGGCTCCACGGCGCCCTTCGTCGGCCTGTTCGGCACCGTCTGGGGCATCTACCACGCGCTCACCGCGATCGGCGTGGCCGGGCAGGCCTCGATCGACAAGGTGGCGGGCCCGGTGGGCGAGGCACTGATCATGACGGCCATCGGCTTGGCGGTCGCCGTGCCGGCGGTGCTGGGCTACAACTGGCTGGTGCGTCGCAACAAGGGCTCGATGGAGGAGGTGCGCGCCTTCGGCAACGACCTGCATTCGGTGCTGCTCGCCACGAGCCGAGCCCCGGCCAAGGCCTGAGCGATGGCGATGAGCGTCGGCCCGGCGGGCGGAGACGAGGACGAGGTCGTCTCGACGATCAACACCACGCCGCTGGTCGACGTGATGCTGGTGCTGCTGATCATCTTCCTGATCACCATCCCGGTCGTCACCACCTCGATCCCCGTCACGCTGCCGAAGGAGACGATCCAGGTCCGCGAGAGCAAGCCCGAGAACGTGATCATCTCGGTGGACGCCGGCGGCGCGATGTACTGGTACGACAGCCGCGTGCCGAACGCCAACGCGCTGGTCGAGCGGCTCAAGAAGGTGGCGGCGATGAAGCCGCAGCCCGAGGTGCAGATCCGCGGCGACCTCGCGGCGCGCTACGACGCGGTCGGCAAGGTGGTCTATGCCTGCCAGCGCGCCGGCATCACCAAGGTGTCGTTCATCACCGAGCCGCCGCCGCGCGGTGGTTGACGCAGGAGCCTTCCGACCATGGCCATGAGCCCGCTGGGCGCCGACGCCGGCAACGAGCCCGAACTGATGATGGAGATCAACACCACGCCGCTGATCGACGTGATGCTGGTGCTGCTGATCATGCTCATCATCACCATCCCGATCCAGCTGCACGCGGTCAAGCTCGACATGCCGGTCGGCCCGCCGCCGCCGCAGCTCGTGCCGCCGCAGGTGATGAAGATCGACATCGACGCCAACGATGCGATCTTCTTCAATGCCGAGCCGGTCGCCAACCTGGTCGAGGCCGAGCGCCGGCTTCAGGCCATGGCGGCGCTGCCGCCGGAGGCGCAGCCCGAGCTGCACCTCAGGCCCGACCGGCTCTCGAAGTACAGCACCGTGGCCGGCGTGATGGCCGCGGTGCAGCGCAACGGCCTCACCAAATTCGGCATCGTCGGCAGTGAACAGTTCATCGAATAGCGCCGCAGCCGGACCGCTGCGCCCCGGCGCCCGGAGGCCGACGGCATGGACCTGAGCTACGAGCGGCAACCGCCGTCGCGGCGCTTCGTCGGCTTCGTCGTCGTGGCGGTGCTGCACGTCTTCATCTTCTATGCGCTGGTGTCCGGCCTGGCCCGCAGCGTGGTCGAGGTCGTCCGCAAGCCGCTGGAGGCGAAGATCATCGCGGAGCTCCCGCCGCCGCCCCCTCCGCCCCCCCCGCCGCCGCCCAAGGAAATCCAGAAGCCCGCGCCGCCGCCGAAGGTGAAGGCGCCGCCGCCGCCCTACGTGCCGCCGCCGGAGATCACCCCGCCGCCGGCCCCCGCACCGCCGATCACCGTGGCGCCGGAGCCGCCGAAGGTCGAATACAAGATCGAGCCGCCGCCGCCCGCACCGCCCCCGGCGCCTCCCGCGCCACCGGCGCCGAGCCGCAGCGACATCACGGTGGTCTGCCCGACGCAGGTGAAGCCGGAACTGCCGCGCCGCGCCTTGCAGGAGGGCACCTCGGGCGTGGTGCGCGCGCAGGCGCGCATCAGCGGCGGCGTGGTGAAGGAGGTCACGATCCTGTCGGGGCCGCGCGTCTTCCACGCCGCGGTGCGCAGCGCGATGCTGCAGTACAAGTGCGTGAGCGGTGCGGACGAGGTGATCGCCGTGCAGGAGTTCGAGTTCAAGATCGAGTGAAGCCGGTCGGACCGGCTGCCGTCCTGCGCAGCGCCGGGTTCAGGGCGCGATGGCGTCCAGCAGCTCGGTCTCGATCGCGATCTGCTGGCGGTTCTGCTGCAGCGACGCGCCGTTGATCAGGAAGGTGTCCTCGACGCGCTCACCGAGCGTGGTGACCTTGGCGAGCTGCAGGTTGAGCTGGTGGCGCGCCAGCACCCGTGCGATCGCGTAGAGCAGGCCCGAGCGGTCGCTGGCCGACACGCTCAGCAGCCAGCGCTGGGCGCGCTCGTCGGGCTTGAGCAGCACGCGCGGCGTCACCGGGAAGGACTTGACGCGGCGCGACAGCCGGCCACGGCTCGGTTCGGGCAGCGGCCCGTCGGCCGCCAGGGCCTCGGACAGCTGGATCTCCACCAGCGAGATCAGGTCGCGGTAGGCCACGTCGACGTACTGCTCGACGTGCTGCGAGATGACCTGGAAGGTGTCGAGCGCATAGCCGGTGGTGGTGGTGTGGATCTTGGCGTCCAGGATGTTGAAGCCGGCGCTGTCGAAGTAGCCGCAGATGCGGGCGAACAGGTCGGGCCGGTCCGGCGCGTACACCAGCACCTGCAGCCCTTCGCCGACGCTCGAGAGCCGCGCGCGCACCACGGGAATGCGGGTGTCCACGTGGCGGTAGAGCGAGCGGGCGTGCCAGGCGATGTCGGCGGCGTCGTGGCGAACGAAATAGCTGAGCTCCAGCGTGTCCCACAGCGGCTGCTGCACACCCGGCAGCAGCGAATACAGGTTGAGCACGTGCAGGGCTTCCTGCTTGCGCGCTTCCAGTTCGGCCGCGACGTTGGGCTTGGCGCCGCCGAGCGCGCGCAGGGCGGCGCGGTACAGGTCCTCCAGCAACTTGCCCTTCCACGCGTTCCAGACCTTGGGGCTGGTGCCGCGGATGTCGGCCACGGTCAGCAGGTAGAGCGCGGTCAGCGTGCGCTGGTCCTTGACCTTGGCGGCGAAGGTCTCGATGACGTCGGCGTCGCTCAGGTCCTCCTTCTGCGCGATCCGACTCATCGTCAGGTGCTCGCGTACCAGGAACTCGATCAGCTGCGCGTCCTCGCGAGAGATGCCGTGGTCGCGGCAGAAGCGCCGCACCTCGATGCCGCCGAGGTCGGAGTGGTCGCCGCCGCGGCCCTTGGCGACGTCGTGGAACAGCGCCGCCACGTAGAGCACCCAGGGCCGCTCGAACTGCGCGCCGAGCTGCGAGCAGAACGGGTATTCGTGGGCATGCTCGGCGATGAAGAAGCGCCGCACGTTGCGCAGCACCATCAGGATGTGCTGATCCACGGTGTAGACGTGGAACAGGTCGTGCTGCATCTGCCCGACGATGCGGCGGAACACCCACAGGTGGCGACCCAGCACCGAGGTCTCGTTCATCAGCCGGAAGGCGTGCGTCTGCCGGCCCGAGGGGTTGATGAGGATCTGCATGAACAGCGCGCGGTTGACCGGGTCGCGCCGGAACGCGCTGTTCATCACGTCGCGCGAGTTGTAGAGCGCGCGCAGCGTGCGGGCCGACAGGCCCTTCATGCCCACCGTCTGCTGGTAGGTCACGAAGGTCTCGAGGATGGCGTGCGGATCGCGCTGGTAGAGGTCGTCGCTGACGACCTCGAGCATGCCGCCGCGGTCGAGGAACTTGTCGTTGATCGGGCGCATCGGCGACTGGCCGGTGCCCTGGATCTGCTCCTCGATGTTGAGCATCAGGATCTGGTTGAGCTGCGCCACCGCCTTGGCGGCCCAGTAGTAGCGCCGCATCAGCGCCTCGGAGGCGCGGCGCTCGCGCGTGTTCTGGTAGCCGAAGCTCTCGGCCACGGCGGTCTGCAGGTCGAACACCAGCCGGTCCTCGCGCCGGCCCGCCACCATGTGCAGGCGCGCACGGATCAGCTTGAGCAGGCCCTCGTTGCGTTGCAGTTGCTTGACTTCGAAGGGCGTGACCATGCCGTTGGCGGCCAGCGCGGTCCAGGTCTTGCCGAGCCGGGCCGCGCGCGCGATCCAGATCACCGTCTGCAGGTCGCGCAGGCCGCCCGGGCTTTCCTTGCAGTTGGGCTCCAGCGAGTACGGCGTGTCCTCGTACTTGGTGTGGCGCTGGTGCATCTCCAGCGTCTTCGCCCGCAGGAAGTTGGCCGGGTCGAGCGCGGCCAGGTGGGCGTGCCGGAACTCTTCGAACACGCGGCGCGAACCGCACAGGAAGCGCGCCTCGAGCAGCGCGGTCTGCACCGTCACGTCGCGCTCGGACTCGGCCACGCACTCGGCGACGGTGCGCACGCTCGATCCGATCTCCAGACCGATGTCCCAGCAGGCGGTGATGAAGCCGCCGATGGTGGACTTGAGCGCGTCGTTGTCGTGCGCGTCGCCGTGGGTCGCCGGCAGCAGCACCAGCACGTCGACGTCGGAGTAGGGGAACAGCTCGCCGCGGCCGTAGCCACCGACGGCCACCAGCGCGGCGCCCTTGGGCATCAGCGCGTGCTGCCACAGGTGCAGCAGCGTGCCGTCGACGTGCCGCGCCAGACCACGGATCAGCCGCATGGCGGCCGGTGCGGTGGGGCGCGAAGCGCGGAAGTGCTCGATCAGCGCGGCCTTGCCGTCGCGCAGGCGCGCGCGCAGCGCCGGCACGGTGGGGGCGGGAGGCGTGGCGGGCAGCAGCGCTGCGCTCATCAGGCCGCGCTGGGTTCCGGCGGGGGCGGCGGGCTGCCGGCCGAGAGGGTGAGCACCTCGTAGCCGGTGTCGGTGACCAGCACCGTGTGCTCCCACTGCGCCGAGAGCGAGCGGTCCTTGGTCACGATGGTCCAGCCGTCGCCCAGTTCCTTGATCTCGCGGCGCCCGGCGTTGACCATCGGCTCGATCGTGAACACCATGCCGGGCACCAGTTCCTCCAGCGTGCCGGGGCGGCCGTAGTGCAGCACCTGCGGTTCCTCGTGGAACTTGCGGCCGATGCCGTGCCCGCAGAACTCGCGCACGATCGAGAAGCCCTGCCGCTCGGTGAATGTCTGGATCGCGTGCCCGATGTCGCCGAGCCGCACGCCGGGCTTCACCTTGACGATGCCGCGCCACATCGCCTCGTAGGTCAGCGAGCACAGCCGCCGGGCGGCGATCGAACCTTCGCCGACCACGAACATGCGGCTGGTATCGCCGTGCCAGCCGTCCTTGATGACGGTGACATCGATGTTGACGATGTCGCCGTTCTTCAGCGGACGGTCGTTCGGGATGCCGTGGCAGACCTGGTGGTTGACCGAAGTGCAGACCGACTTGGGGTAGGGCGTGTAGCCGGGCGGCGCGTAGTTCAGCGGCGCCGGGATGGCGTCCTGCACCTCGACGATGTGCCGGTGCGCCAGGCGGTCCAGCTCGTCGGTGGTGATGCCGGGCTTGACGTGCGGCGTCAGCATGTCCAGCACCTCGGAGGCGAGCCTTCCGGCGATGCGCATGCCGTCGGCGTCGGCGGCGGTCTTGATCGTGATCGACATAGCCGGGCATTATCTCATCAGGCCCGTAAAATCTAGGGTTTGCGAGGGGACATCCCGCCTCGCACCGCACGCCCTCCAGACCCGCGACTTCCGCGCGCCCCATGACCCAGCCCACGATCCTCTCCTTCGACGGCGGCAACGCGCTGTCCGCCTTCCGTGCCCAGGCCCTGTTGCCGCGGCTGCAGGCGCTTGCCGCGCGCATCACCGCGGTCCACGCGCGGCACGTGCACTGGGTGGCGGCGGAGGCGGCGCTCGACGCGGCGGCACGCGACAAGCTGACCGGCCTGCTGCGCTACGGCGACGCCTACGCCGGCCCGACCGAAGGCGAGCTGGTGCTGGTGATGCCGCGCCTGGGCACGGTGTCGCCCTGGGCCAGCAAGGCCACCGACATTGCCCACAACTGCGGCCTGGGCATCCGCCGCGTCGAGCGCGTCACGGAGTACCGGCTGACGCTCAAGGGCGGGCTGCTCGGCGGCGGCAAGCCGCTGGCCGACGCCGAACGCGCGGCGGTCGCCGAACTGCTGCACGACCGCATGACCGAGAGCGTGGCTTTCGAGCACGGCGCGGCGGCCCATCTGTTCGATGCCCAGCCGGGCAAGCCGATGGAGACGGTCGACGTGATCGGCCAGGGCCGCACGGCACTGGAGGCGGCGAACCGCGACTTCGGGCTGGCGCTGAGCGACGACGAGATCGACTACCTCGTCGCCGCCTTCACCGGCCTGCAGCGCAACCCGACCGACGTGGAGCTGATGATGTTCGCGCAGGCGAACTCGGAGCACTGCCGCCACAAGATCTTCAACGCGCAATTCAGCATCGACGGCGAGGCGCAGGAACACTCGATGTTCCAGATGATCCGCCACACCCACAAGACCTCGCCGCAGCACACCATCGTGGCCTACAGCGACAACGCGGCGGTGATGGAGGGCTACGCGATCGAGCGCTGGCTTCCGCAGGGCTATACCAATGCGCCGGTCTACGGCGCGCGCCAGGAGACGGCGCACGTGCTGATGAAGGTCGAGACGCACAACCACCCGACGGCGATCTCGCCGTTCGCCGGCGCGTCCACCGGCGCCGGCGGCGAGATCCGCGACGAGGGCGCGACCGGCCGCGGCGCCCGGCCCAAGGCCGGCCTGACCGGCTTCTCGGTCTCCAACCTGCAGCTGCCCGGCACCGACGAGCCCTGGGAGCGTGTGCGCTACGGCAAGCCCGAGCACATTGCCAGCGCACTGCAGATCATGATCGACGGCCCGCTGGGCGGCGCGGCCTTCAACAACGAGTTCGGCCGGCCCAACCTGGGTGGCTACTTCCGCGTCTACGAACAGACCGTCGGCGCCGGCGCCGAAGCGCAGCGGCGCGGCTACCACAAGCCCATCATGATCGCCGGCGGCCTGGGCACGATCAGCGACGGCCAGACCCACAAGATCCCGTTCCCGGCCGGCACGCTGCTGATCCAGCTCGGCGGGCCCGGCATGCGCATCGGCATGGGCGGCGGCGCGGCCAGCTCGATGGCGGCCGGCGCCAACACCGCGGCGCTGGACTTCGATTCGGTGCAGCGCGGCAACCCGGAGATCCAGCGGCGCGCGCAGGAGGTCCTCAACCACTGCTGGGCGCTCGGCGTCAGCAATCCGATCCTCGCGGTGCACGACGTCGGCGCCGGCGGCATCAGCAATGCGTTTCCTGAGCTGGTGCACGACGCCGGCCGCGGTGCGCGCTTCGACCTGCGGCGCGTGCCGCTGGAGGAAAGCGGCCTGGCACCGAAGGAGATCTGGTGCAACGAGAGCCAGGAGCGCTACGTGCTGGCCATCGCGCCCGAGAGCCTGCCGCTGTTCGAGGCGATGGCGAGCCGTGAACGCTGCCCGTATGCGGTGGTCGGCGTCGCCAGCGACGCGCTGCAGCTGGTGCTCGAGGATGGCCCCGGCGGGCAGGGCGAGCACGGCACGCCGATCGACATGCCGATGGACGTGCTGCTCGGCAAGCCACCGAAGATGCACCGCCAGGTGCGGCGCGTGGCGCGCCGCGGGGTGCCGCTGACGCTGGCGGGCGTGGAGCTGCAGCAGGCCGCGTTCGACGTGCTGCGCCATCCCACGGTGGCCAGCAAGCGCTTCCTGATCACCATCGGCGACCGCACGGTCGGCGGCCTGAGCCACCGCGACCAGATGGTCGGCCCCTGGCAGGTGCCGGTGGCCGACTGCGCGGTGACGCTGGCCGACCATGCCGGCTTCCACGGCGAGGCCATGGCGATGGGCGAGCGCACGCCGCTGGCGTTGATCGACGCGCCGGCCGCCGGCCGCATGGCGGTGGCCGAGAGCATCACCAACCTGCTGGCCGCGCCGATCGAGCTGCCGCGCGTCAAGCTCAGCTGCAACTGGATGGCCGCTTGCGGCGAGCCCGGCGAGGACGCCGCGCTGTACGACACGGTGCGCGCGGTCGGCCTCGAGCTGTGCCCGGCGCTCGGCATCTCGGTGCCGGTCGGCAAGGATTCGCTGTCGATGCGCACGCGCTGGAGCGACGCCGAATCCGGCGAGGCGAAGCAGGTGACCGCACCGGTCTCGCTGATCGTCACCGCCTTCGCCAGCCTGGCCGACGTGCGCGGCACGCTCACGCCGCAGCTGCAGCCGGGCGACACCTCGCTGATCCTGATCGACCTGGGCCAGGGCCGCAACCGCCTGGGCGGCTCCATCCTGGCGCAGACCCTGGAACAATTGGGCGACAGCGCGCCCGACCTCGACGACGCCGCGCTGCTGAAGCAGCTGGTGGCCGCCATCAACCGCCTGCGTGCCGAAGGCCGGCTGCTGGCCTACCACGACCGCTCCGACGGCGGCCTGTGGGCGACCGTCTGCGAGATGGCCTTTGCCGGTCACTGCGGCGTGTCGCTCAACGTCGACCTGCTGCTGATCGAGGGCGACGGCGTGTCCGACAGCCGCATGGACAGCGGCGATGCCAAGAACTGGGCCGGCCAGGTGGGCGAGCGCCGCAAGGAGCTGACGCTGAAGGCGCTGTTCGCCGAGGAACTGGGCGCGATGATCCAGGTGGCCAGCGCCGAGCGCGACGCGGTAATCCAGGTGCTGCGCGAAGCCGGCCTCGGCCGCCACAGCCACGTGATCGGCAAGCCCAACGAGCGCGGCGTCGTCGAGGTCTGGCGCGATGCCAAGGCGGTGTTCAGCGCGCCGCTGCGCGAGCTGCACCAGGCCTGGGACGAGGTGAGCTGGCGCATCGCCGCGCTGCGCGACCACCCGGCCTGCGCCGACGCCGAGCACGCGGCGGCCGGTGCACCGGACGATGCCGGCCTGCAGTGGCAGCCGAGCTTCGACCCGGCCGAGGACGTGGCCGCGCCGTTCCTGAACCTCGCCCGCCCGAAGCTCGCCATCCTGCGCGAGCAGGGCGTCAATTCGCACATCGAGATGGCCTATGCGATGGCGCAGGCCGGCTTCGAGACCTACGACGTGCACATGAGCGACCTGCAGTCGGGCCGGGCCCGGCTCGACATGTACCGCGGTTTCGTCGCGTGCGGCGGCTTCAGCTACGGCGACACGCTGGGCGCCGGCGAGGGCTGGGCGCGCTCGGTGCTGTTCGATCCGCGGCTGGCCGACCAGTTCGCAGCTTTCTTCAACCGCGACGACAGCTTCGCTCTCGGCGTGTGCAACGGCTGCCAGATGATGGCGGCGCTGGCGCCCATCATCCCCGGTGCGCAAGCCTGGCCCAAGTTCACCCGCAACCGCAGCGAACAGTTCGAGGCTCGGCTGGCGCAGGTGGAGGTGCTGGAGAGCCCGTCGCTGTTCTTCGCCGGCATGGCCGGCAGCCGGTTGCCGATCGCGGTGGCGCACGGCGAGGGCTTTGCCGATTTCTCGCAGCGCGGCGACGCCCGGGCCGTGCACCGCGCAATGCGCTACGTGGACCCGGCCGGCTGCGCCACCGAGGCCTACCCCTGCAACCCCAACGGCAGCCCCGAGGGCCTGACCGCGGTGACCACGCACGATGGCCGCTACACCGCGCTGATGCCGCACCCCGAGCGCGTGTTCCGCAACGTCCAGATGAGCTGGAGCGGCGGCGACATCGCCGTCGCCAGCCCCTGGCTGCGCATGTTCCGCAACGCGCGCCGCTGGGCCGCCTGATGGGAGGCGGGCCGCTGCGGTCCCCCGCGGACCGGCATGCCCGCCTCGATGCGCTGCGCGGTCTCGCCATCGTCTGGATGGCGGTGTTTCATTTCTGCTTCGACCTCGCGCACTTCCGGCTGACCGACGCGAACTTCCGCGCCGATCCGTTCTGGCTCCACCAGCGCACCGCGATCGTCAGCCTGTTCCTGTTCTGCGCAGGCCTCGGCCAGGCCGTGGCGCTGCACACCGGCCAGAGCTGGCCGCGCTTCTGGCGGCGCTGGGCGCAGGTGGCCGGCTGCGCGCTGCTGGTCAGCGCCGGCAGCGCGCTGATGTTCCCGCGCAGCTGGATCAGCTTCGGCGTGCTGCACGGCATCGCGCTGATGCTGATCATCTGCCGTGTCGGTGCCGGCGCCGGCCGCTGGCTGTGGCCGCTGGGGCTGGCGGCGATCCTGCTGCCGCAGTTCGTGCAGCACCCGCTGTTCGACAGCCGGCTCACCAATTGGGTCGGCCTGGTGACGCGCCGGCCGGTCACCGAGGACTACGTGCCGCTGCTGCCCTGGCTGGGCGTCATGTGGTGGGGCCTGGCGGCCGGCCGCTGGCTGATCGAGCGCCGGCCGGCCTGGCTCGGCGGCCCGCTGCCGGCGCCGGCCCGGCCGCTGGCGGTGCTGGGGCGCTGGAGCCTGAGCTTCTACATGCTGCACCAGCCGCTGCTGATCGGCGCGCTGACGCTGTGGCTGGCCGTGCGGTGAGGTGAGGTGCAAACAATGACGGACGGCGCCGCGATCGACGAGCGCACCCGCCGCATGCTGCCCTGGCTGGTGGCGGTGGCCTTCTTCATGCAGACGCTGGACGGCACCATCGTCAACACCGCGCTGCCCGCGATGGCGCGCGACCTCGGCGAGAGCCCGCTGCGCATGCAGGCCGTCGTGATCGCCTACATGCTGACGGTGGCGCTGCTGATCCCGGTCTCGGGCTGGTTGGCCGATCGTTTCGGCACGCGGCGCATCTTCATCGGCGCGATCGTCGTGTTCAGCGCCGGTTCGGCGGCCTGCGCGCTGTCGGGCTCGCTGGGCCAGCTGGTCGCGGCGCGCGTGCTGCAGGGCGTGGGCGGCGCGCTGCTGCTGCCGGTGGGCCGGCTCGCCATCCTGCGCGTGTTTCCCAAGGACCAACTGCTGCGCACGCTCGCCTTCGTCACGATCCCGGGCCTGGTCGGGCCGCTGATCGGTCCAAGCCTGGGCGGCTGGCTGGTCGAGGTGGCCACCTGGCACTGGGTGTTCCTGATCAACCTGCCGGTGGGTCTGGTGGGCGTGGCGGTCGCACGGCGCTACATGCCGGACCTGCGGGCCGGCGTGGCGCAGCGCTTCGACCTGTGGGGCTACGTGCTGTTCGGCGCGAGCATCGTGATGATCTCCGTCGCGCTGCAGGGCCTGGGCGAACGGGCGCTGGGCTTCGCGAGCTCGATGCTGCTGCTGTTTGCCGGCCTCGCGGCGCTCGGCGGCTACTGGCTGCACGCGGCGCGCGCGCCGCAGCCGCTGTTCGGCCTTGGCCTGTTCTCGATCCCGACCTTCGCCGTGGGCCTGATCGGCAACCTGTTCGCGCGGCTCGGCAGCGGCGCGATTCCCTTCCTGATGCCGCTGTTCCTTCAGGTCGGGCTGGCCTATTCGCCGGCCGCCGCCGGCATGAGCCTGATCCCGACGGCGCTCGGCGCGATGCTGTCCAAGACCTTCGCCGAACCGCTGATCGGGCGCCTGGGTTACCGCCGCACGCTGATCGGCAACACCGTACTGCTGGGCCTGATGATCGCGAGCTTCGCGCTGGTCGATCTGGAGACCGGCCGCTGGGCGCTGATGCTGCACCTGGCCGCGTTCGGCATCGTCAACTCGCTGCAATTCACCGCCATGAACACACTGACGCTGGGCGACCTGGAGGGCGGCAACGCCAGCGCCGGCAACAGCCTACTGTCGGTGGTGATGCAGGTGTCGATGAGCCTGGGCGTCGCGGCGGCGGCAGCCTTGCTGGTGGCGTTCGGCGGGCACACGCAGGCCCAGGGATCGGCGGCCGTGGTGCAGACCTTCCACGCCGCCTTCGCCTGCATCGGCCTGATGACGGTCTGCGCCGCGCTCGTCTTCGCGCAGCTGCAGACCTGCGACGCGCCGCAGGCGGTGCCGCGCGTGCCGGACGAGCACTGATACGCGAATGCGTTTTTCAAACGGACAAGACCGGCCGTCGGGCGCGAGCTCAGGCCGGCGGGGCGCTCTGCTGCGCTCATGTCCCCCGCGGCCAGCCCTACGGGCCGACCGCTCCTCCTCTTACTTCGCTCCGCAAAGCGCCCCACCGGCCTGATCGACCACCGTCATTGGTGTTCGACCGTCGCAACTCGCCTTTGTGCCTGCCAAGGCTATCGGGTGGCCGACGGAGCGAAGTAGAGGCGGAGGCCAGGCGCAGCCTGGCCGGGGGACATGAGCGCAGTCGGCCACCCGATGGCCTTGGCTGCCGCGCATACGAACGCGGAATGGTTTTCACAGCACCTTGTCGAGCCGTCACTCATTCCGATTCCATCAAACCCAAATCCGTACAAGGCACGGGCCCGTGCCCGCCAAGCATGAAAAAGGCGCCCCGCAGGGCGCCTGGTGTCGTCGAGGGCCCGGGGTCGGGTCACTCGAACTTGTAGTCGGTCTTGGCCTTGCTCTTGAGTTCGTCGCGGAAGGCGGCGACCTTCTGCTGGCTCAGGCGCTGCTCGATCTGCGGCTTCACTTCGGCCAGCGGCGGGAACTGCGCGTCGCGCACGTCCTCGAGCTTCAGGATGTGGAAGCCGTACTGGCTCTTGATCGGCTCCTCGGTCATCTTGCCCTTCTCGAGCTTGACCATCGCATTGGAGAACTCGGGCACGAAGCTGCCCGGCGCGGCCCAGTCGAGGTCGCCGCCGTTGGGCGCCGAGCCCGGGTCCTTGCTGGCCTTCTTGGCCGTTTCCTCGAAGCTCGCGCCGCCCTTGATCTGCACGATCAGGGCCTTGGCCTCGTCTTCGGTCTCGACCAGGATGTGGCGCACGCGGTACTCCTTGTCGCCGGCCTGGGCCTTGAACTTGTCGTACTCGGCCTGGATTTCCGCGTCGGTGACGGGGTTCTTCTTCTGGTAGTCGGCGAACAGCTCGCGGATCAGGATGCTCTGGCGCGCCAGCTCCATCTGCGTCTTGTACTCGGGGGTGGCGGTCACGCCGCGCTTCTCGGCGGCCTGCGTGAAGATCTCGCGCAGCACCACCTCGTCCTTGACCTGGCGCTCGGTTTCGGGCGGCAGTTGCTGGCCCTGGCTCTGCGCCTGCTTCGTCACCTGCTGCAGCAAGGCTTCGGCACGTGCCTTCGGGACCGGCTTGCCGTTGACGATGGCGATGTTCTGCGCCGCGGCCAGCGCCGGAGCGAGCAGGGCGGCGGCCAGCGCGATGGACGACGCGCGAACGGCAAGGGAGTACGGCTTCATGCGGTCAAGACCTCGGTAGGGAAAGGGCGGCGGGCGGCGTCGCGGAGCGACGGCTTCAAGGGGTGCTGCGGGCCGCTTCGGTGGGAGTGAGCGTGGTCAGTGCCAGGGCATGGATGCCGCGGGGCATCCACGAGGCGACGGCATCATACACAAGGCGGTGCCGCGCCAGACGTGACAAACCGTCAAAGCGCTCACTGACCAGATGGACGCTGTAATGCCCGCCTTCGCGGGCGCCGGCGTGGCCGGCGTGCTGGTGGCTGTCATCGGAGACACGCAGCGACTGCGGCGCCAGCGCGGTCCGCAATGCGGCCTCGAGTTCGGCTGCGGTCGGGGCGAAGGCCGGGGCGCTGCTCGCCCGGGTTTCACTCATCTTCGGTCTTCACGTGGCGGCTCAGGTACAGCCCCTGCGCCAGCGTGAACAGCAGCATCAGGCCGACGCCACCGAACAGCTTGAAGTTGACCCACACGTCGGTCGGGAAGCTGTAGGCGACGTAGAGGTTCGCCAGACCCATGAACGCGAAGAACGCGATCCACATGAAGTTGAGGTTGCGCCACACCGCCGGCGGCAGCTGCAGCTGGCCGCCCATCAGCGTCTGCAACAGGTTCTTTCGAAACACGGCGTGACTGAGCCAGAACGCCGTCCCCATGACCCAGTACAGCACGCTGGGTTTCCACTTGATGAAAGTCTCGTTGTGGAACCAGACGGTCGCGCCACCGAGCACCGTGACCAGCCCGAGGCTGACCCACAGCATCGTGTCGACCTTGCGGCCGCGCAGCAGCAGCCAGCCGATCTGGGCAAAGGTGGCGACGATGACCACCAGCGTGGCCAGCAGCACCGGGGCCTCCTTCGGGCCGACGACGCCGCCGGACACCAGGAAGCCGAGATGCTGGCTGGCAAACGCGGCCGCCGTGTCGGGTTGGCCTTCGGCCACCTTGAAGGCGACGAAGAACAGGACGATGGGAAGCAGGTCGAACAGGAACTTCATCGCGAGGGTCGATCGTTGCCCAGGGCCCCGATTGTGCGATGCCGGCGCCGGGGCGCCGGCATCGCGTCATTTCCGGGGCTCGAAGCCCAGCGAGGCCGAGTTGATGCAGAAGCGTTCGCCGGTCGGCTCGGGGCCGTCGGGGAACACGTGCCCCAGGTGCGCGCCGCAGTCCTGGCAGCGCACCTCGACCCGCACCATGCCGTGGCTGCGGTCGACCACGCGGTCGATGATCTCGCCGCGCAAGGGCTGGAAGTAGCTGGGCCAGCCGCAACCGGCATCGAACTTCGTGCCGGAGTCGAACAGCGGCGCGTTGCAGCCGACGCAGTGGTACACGCCTGCCTGCCAGTGATCGGCATATTGGCCGGTGAAGGCACGTTCGGTGGCACCGTGGCGCGTCACCTCGAACTGCATCGGGTCGAGCTGGGCACGCCATTCGGCGTCGGTCTTCTGCACCTTGCGGGGCTTGTTGTCGGTGGAACTCATGATGAACAGGACACCTCCAGGGTTTGCGCCCAGTCGGGCGGGAACTCGGCATAGGCCGAGTGCTCTGGCTGTTCGTCGAACGGCCGCTCCAGAACTTTCAGCAGGCGCTGCGTCTCGCCGAAGTCACCGCCCTGCGCCGCGCGGATCGCGTTCTCGCACAGGTGGTTGCGCAGCACGTACTTGGGGTTCGCGCGGTCCATTTGCAAGCGGCGTTCCGCCTCCACGCGGCCTTCGGCGGCCAGCCGCTGCGCATAGCGCCCGGCCCAGGCATCGAAGGCAGGGCGGTCGAGGAAGAGGTCGCGCACCGCCTGCGGCTCGGCCGGAGACCACTGCGCCAGGCGGCGCCAGGTGATCGTATGGTCGGCCCGCTCGGCGGCCATCAGCTTGAGCCAGTCGTCGGCCAGCGCGCCGTCGTCATCGCGCGCAGTGGCCAGACCCAGCTTGCTGCGCAGCCGCGTCGCCATCGCGTCGGCGAACACCGCCTTGTAGGGTTCGATCGCCTCGAGCGCCAGGTCGCCGGTGGCCTCGGTGACTTCGTCGCCCATCGCGATCAGCGGCAGCATCGCCTGCGCCAGCGCATGCAGGTTCCAGAACGCCACGCCCGGCTGGCGAGCGTAGGCATAGCGGCCCTGATGATCGGAGTGGTTGCAGACATGACCGGGGTCGAAGCCGTCGAGAAAGCCGAACGGGCCGTAGTCGATGGTCAATCCGAGGATCGACAGATTGTCGGTGTTCATCACGCCATGGCAGAAGCCCACCGCCTGCCAGTCGGCCATCAGCGCCGCGGTGCGGCGTGCCACGGCCTCCAGCAGCGCGGCATACGGATTGGCCGCATCGCGGCAGGCCGGGTCGTGGTGCTCGATCACGAAGTCGGCCAGCGCGCGCAGCTCCGCGGGCAGTCCGTGGTGCGCGAAATGCTCGAAGTGACCGAAGCGCACGAAGCTCGGCGCCACCCGCGTCACGACCGCGGCGGTTTCAATGGTTTCGCGCCGCACCGGCAGCGGCGAACCCACGACCGCCAGCGCGCGCGTCGTCGGGATGCCCAGAAAGTGCATCGCTTCGGAACACAGGAACTCGCGGATCGACGAGCGCAGCACCGCGCGGCCGTCGCCCATGCGCGAATAGGGCGTGCGGCCGCCTCCCTTGAGCTGCAGCTCCATCGGCCCGTCCGGCGTGTCGATCTCGCCCAGCAGCAGGGCCCGGCCGTCGCCCAGCTGCCCGGCCCAGACGCCGAACTGATGACCGCTGTAGACGGTGGCCAGCGGCTCGCTGCCCGCCCAATCCGCGCCACCGGACAGCACCTCCAGCGCGCGCCAGTCGGGGCGTTCGGCCCAGTCGCTGGGCCAGCCGAGCAGGCGGGCGGTGCTGCCGCTGACGGCCACCCAGTGGGGCTGCGGCAGCGCCTGCGCTGCGAGCCGCGTGTGGAAGGCCGGGCCCAGCGCAGCGTAGCGGTTGCGCCAGCGCAGTCCGGCGGGCGAGGTGTTGGGCCGGTCGAGCACCGGCAGGGAAGCGGCTTGCATGCCCGGCAGTCTAGCGACGCGCTCCGCACCTGCTGCCGTCTAGGGCTTACCCCATCCGAAGCCTTGCAGGACGCTTTCTATGATCCTTGAATTCAATCGCAGCGTTTCGAAGGAACCAAGATGGCTTTGTTGTTGGGACAGATGATGCAGATGCCGCTGCTGATCTCGTCGCTGATCACGCACGCGGCGCGTCACCATGGCGACACCGAGATCGTTTCCAAGCGCGTCGAGGGCGACGTGCATCGCTACACCTGGGTCGACGCCGAACTGCGGGCCCGCAAGCTGGCGCAGGCCCTGGCCCGGCTGGGTTGCCAGTCGGGTGACCGTGTCGGCACGCTGGCGTGGAACGGCTACCGCCATCTCGAGATCTATTACGCCTCGTCCGGCTCGGGCCTGGTGTGCCACACCGTCAACCCACGGCTGTTCCCGGAGCAGATCGCCTGGATCGTCAACGATGCCGAGGACCAGGTGCTGTGTTTCGACCTGACCTTCCTGCCGCTGGTCGAGAAGCTCGCCGCGCAGTTGCCGACGGTGCGCCACTTCGTCGCGATGACGGACCGCGCCCACATGCCGGCGCAGACCAGCGTGCCGAACCTGCTGTGCTTCGAGGAGCTGGTCGAGGCCGAGAACGGCGACTACCGCTGGCCCAGCTTCGACGAGAACACGGCGTCGAGCATCTGCTACACCTCGGGCACGACCGGCAACCCGAAGGGCGCCGTGTACAGCCACCGTTCCAGCCTGCTGCACGCGATGGCGGCGGCGCTGCCGGACGGCATGGCGCTGGCGGCGCGCGACACCGTGCTGCCGGTGGTGCCGATGTTCCACGTCAACGCCTGGGGCCTGCCCTATGCCTCGGCGCTGACCGGCTGCCGGGTGGTGTTTCCCGGCCCGCATCTCGACGGCAAGTCGCTGTACGAGCTGTTCGAGGCCGAACGCGTGAGCTTCAGCGCCGGTGTGCCCACCGTGTGGCTGGGCCTGCTGACCTACGTGAAGCAGAACGACCTGAAGTTCTCCACCTTCAAGCGCACCGTCATCGGCGGCTCGGCCTGCCCGCCGGCGATGCTGAAGACGCTGGAGGACGACTATGGCGTCGAGGTGATCCACGCCTGGGGCATGACCGAGATGTCGCCGCTGGGCACGCTGGCGCGCCTGAAATCCAAGCACGACGCGCTGCCCAAGGAGGCCCAGCGCCACCTGCTGGAGAAGCAGGGCAAGGTGGTCTACGGCGTCGACATGGCGATCGTCGGCGACGACGGAACGATGCAGCCCTGGGACGGCAAGACCTCCGGCGACCTGCTGGTGCGCGGGCCGTGGGTGATCGACCGCTACTTCAAGCAGCCGGCCTCGCCGCTGCACGACGGCTGGTTCCCGACCGGCGACGTGGCGACGATCGACGCCGACGGCTACATGCAGATCACCGACCGCAGCAAGGACGTCATCAAGTCCGGCGGCGAGTGGATCAGTTCGATCGAGCTGGAGAACATCGCGATGGCGCATCCGGGCGTGCACGAAGCGGCGGTGGTGGCCGCGGTGCACCCGAAGTGGGACGAGCGGCCGCTGCTGGTGGTGGTGCTCAAGCCCGGTGTGGAGCTCACGCGCGCGCAGATGCTGGCGCACTACGAGGGCCGGATCGCCAAGTGGCAGATCCCGGACGACGTGGTGTTCGTCGCCGAGATCCCGCACACCGCCACCGGCAAGATCCAGAAGATGCGGCTGCGCGAGCAGCTCAAGGATCACAAGCTGCCGACCGCCTGACCGAACAGCCCACCACGAGCGGAGACGACGATGCGGATCGCGACCTGGGTGCACCGAACGGCGGTCGGTTCGCTGATGCTGCTGGCCGTCGGGACGGCGGCCGCGCAGAAGGGCGAAACGGTCAAGATCGCCTGGATCGATCCGCTGTCGGGCCTGATGGCACCGGTGGGCCAGAACCAGGTCAAGAGCTTCCAGTTCTTCGCCGAGAAGTTCAACAAGGACGCCAGGCTCAACCCGGCGGGCGTGCGCTTCGAGATCGTTCCGTTCGACAACAAGCTCAGCCCCAGCGAGACCCTCAACGCGCTGAAGACCGCGGTGGACCAGGGCGTGCGCTACGTGACGCAGGGCAACGGCTCGTCGGTCGCCGGCGCGCTGATCGACGCGGTGGCCAAGCACAACGAGCGCAACCCGGGCAAGGAGGTGATCTACCTCAATCACTCCGCGGTCGACCCCGACTTCACCAACAGCCGCTGCAGCTACTGGCACTTCCGCTTCGATGCCGACACCTCGATGAAGATGGAGGCGCTGACCACCTTCATCAAGGACCTGCCCGACGTGAAGAAGGTCTACCTGCTCAACCAGAACTACTCGCACGGCCAGCAGGTGGCGCGCTACGCGAAGGAGAACCTCGCGAAGAAGCGGCCCGACGTGCAGGTGGTCGGCGAGGACTTCCACCCGCTCGCCCAGGTGCGCGACTTCGCGCCCTACATCGCCAAGATCAAGGCGAGCGGCGCCGACAGCGTGATCACCGGCAACTGGGGCTCCGACCTGTCGCTGCTGATGAAAGCGGCCAACGAGAGCGGCTACGCCGGGCGCTTCTTCACCTACTACACCGGCGTCAGCGGCGCGCCCACCGCGCTCGGCCGCAACTTCGAGGGCCGGATCTACCAGGTCGCCTACCACCACTACAACATGGCTGGTCAGATGGGCCAGTGGCAGAACGAGTTCAGGCAGAAGCTCAACGATGATTTCTACACCGGCTCGGTGATCCACATCTACAACATCCTCTCGCAGGCGATGGCGCGCGCGAAATCGACCGACCCACTGAAGGTGGCCCCAGCGATGGAGGGGTTGAAGTTCAACAGCTTCAGCGGCGAGGTCGAGATGCGCAAGTCCGACCACCAGTTGCAGCAGCCGCTCTTCATCACCGTGTGGCAGCAGGCCGATGCGAAATCCCCCTACAGCCCCGAGAACACCGGCATGACGCTGGCGATGGTGAAGGAACTGCCGGCCTTCGTGTCGAGCACGCCCACCAGTTGCCAGATGAAGCGGCCCTAGGCCTTCTTCTCTGCTGCGCGGACGCGAGCACGGGCGCCCGATGGAGTTCTTCACCCTCTCGATGCTCAACGGCCTGAGCTACGGGCTGCTGCTGTTCATGCTCAGTTCGGGCCTGACGCTGATCTTCAGCATGATGGGCGTGCTGAACTTCGCGCACGCCAGCTTCTACATGCTGGGCGCCTACCTCGGGTACACGATCGCGAAGTGGGTCGGCTTCTGGCCGGCGCTGCTGCTGGCGCCGCTGGCGGTCGGGGTGCTCGGCGCGCTGTTCGAGCGCGCCTGCCTGCGCCGGCTGCACCGCCACGGCCACGTGCCCGAGTTGCTGGTGACCTTCGGCCTGTCCTACGTCATCCTGGAGGTGGTGCAGCTGCTGTGGGGGCGAGTCGCGCTCGATTTCCAGCCCCCCGCCGCGCTGCGCGGACCGGCCTTCACCTTGGTCGCGACGGCCGGCGATGGCCTGCAGGTGTTGTGGGGCGCGGCGCCGGCCGCCCTGTGCAGCGCCGCCGGGGCCGCGTGCTCGCCATTCCCCGCCACGCGCGGCTTCATGATGCTGGTGGCGCTGCTGATGCTGCTGGCGCTGTGGCTGCTGATCACCCGCACCCGCGTCGGCCTGGTGATCCAGGCGGCACTGACCCATCCCGAGATGGCCGAGGCGCTGGGGCACAACGTGCCGCGCGTGTTCATGGGGGTGTTCGGGGCCGGCGCGGCACTGGCGGGGCTGGCCGGCGTGATCGGCGGCAGCACCTTCGTCACCGAACCGGCGATGGCCGCCACCGTGGGCTCGGTGATCTTCGTCGTGGTGGTGGTCGGCGGCATGGGCTCGTTGCCGGGCGCCTTCGTCGCCTCGCTGCTGATCGGCGTGCTGCAGACCTTCGCGGTCGCGGTGGACTACTCGCTCGGCGCGCTGCTGCGCTCGCTGGGCCTGGAGTTCGGGCCCGCCGCGGCGGGCAATTCATTGCTGCGGCTCACGGTGTCGCAGGTCGCGCCGATCCTGCCGTATCTGCTGCTGGTGCTGGTGCTGATCTTCCGTCCCCGCGGCCTGCTCGGCACGCGCGAGGGCTGAAGCCGCGATGACGCCGGCCTTCCGCTACCGCCCGCGCAACGTCGCGCGGGCGCTCGTCTGGGCGCTGTTCGCGCTGCTGATGGCCGGGGCGCCGTTGCTGTTCGGCAGCGGCCTGTCGCTCACGCTGCTGTCCCAGATGGGCATCGCGATCGTCGCCTGCCTGTCCTACAACATGCTGTTGGGACAGGGCGGCATGCTCAGCTTCGGCCATGCGGTCTACAGCGGCCTCGGCGCCTACCTGACCATCCATGCGCTCAACCGCGTGGCCGGCGGCCAGTTGCCGCTGCCGGTGAGCCTGGTGCCGCTGGTCGGTGCGCTCGCCGGGATCGGCGTGGCGGTGCTGCTGGGCTTCGTCACCACCCGCAAGTCGGGCACGCCGTTCGCGATGATCACGCTGGGCCTGGCCGAGCTGGTGTTCGCGATGTCGCTGATGGTGCCCGAGTTCTTCGGCGGCGAGGCCGGCGTCGCCGCCGACCGCGTGATCGGCCGGCCGGTGGCGGGCATCAGCTTCGGCCCGCAGATCCAGGTCTACTACCTGATCGCGCTCTACACCTTCTTCGCCACCGCGGCGATGTTCGCCTTCACCCGAACGCCGCTGGGCCGCATGCTCAACGCGGTGCGCGACAACCCCGAGCGGGTCGGCTTCATCGGCTACGACGCCCAGCGGGTGCGCTACCTCGCCTTCATCATCGCGGGCGGCTTTGCCGGGCTGTCGGGCGGCCTGTACGCGCTGAACTTCGAGATCGTCACCGCCGAGGTCGTGGGCCTGCAGCGCTCGGGGGCCTACCTGCTGTTCACCTTCCTCGGTGGGGCGGGCTTCTTCTTCGGCCCCATCCTCGGCGCGGTGCTGATGGTGCTGGCCTTCGTGCTGTTCAGCGAATTCACCAAGGCCTGGCTGCTCTACCTCGGCCTCGTCTTCCTGTTCATGGTGATGTACGCGCCGGGCGGCCTGGCCGGGCTCGTGATGATGAACCTGCGCGTCGCGGCCTACGGCCGGCTGCGCCCGCTGTGGCCGGCCTACCTCGCGCTGGCCGGCACGGCGCTCACGGTGCTGGCCGGCGTCGGCGCGATGATCGAGATGGTCTACCACCTGCGGCTCGATGCCGCGCTGGGTGGTGGCCCGCTGCGATTCCTGGGTGCGCCGCTGGACCCGCATGGCATCGATAGTTGGGGGGGCGCGACCCTGGTGGCGCTTGCCGGGCTGGGCCTGTTCGAGCTCACGCGCCGCGAGTTCGCCCGTCGATGGGGAGCCGTGCAGCAGCAGATCGCGCACGAGATCCGGCAGAAGGAGGCTTCGTGAGCCCCACGGCCGACCTCGCGCTCGAACTGCGCGGCTTGCGCAAGCATTTCGGCAAGACCGAGATCATCCGCGGCGCCGACCTGCAGGTGCGCGCCGGCGAGCGCGTGGCGCTGATCGGCCCCAACGGCGCCGGCAAGTCGACGCTGTTCAACCTGATCAGCGGCCGCTTCGCGCCCAGCAGCGGAGAGATCCGGCTGCACGGCACACGCATCGATGGCCGCGCGCCGCACGAGATCAACCGCCTGGGCCTGGCGCGCAGCTTCCAGGTCAGCAACCTGTTCACGCGGCTGTCGGTATTCGAGAACCTGCGCTGTGCCGTGCTGTGGAGCCTGGGGCATCGCTACGCGTTCTGGAAGTTCCTGGCCGACCTGCACGATGCCAACGAGCGCGCCGAGCAGGTGATGGCGATGCTCCGGCTCGACCGCAAGCGCGACGTGCCGGCGGCCGATCTGACCTACGCCGAGCAACGCGCGCTGGAGATCGGCCTGACGATCGCCGGCGGGGCCGGCGTGATCCTGCTCGACGAACCCACCGCCGGCATGAGCCGCAGCGAGACGCGCCGCTTCGTGCAACTGATCCGCGAGGTGACCGAGGGCCGCACGCTGCTGACCGTGGAGCACGACATGGGCGTGGTGTTCGACCTGGCCGATCGCATCGCGGTGCTGGTCTACGGCGAGGTGATCGCCTGCGACACGCCGGCCGCGGTGCGGGCCAACGCAGCGGTGCAGGAGGCCTACCTGGGCGCCGCGGTCGCGGCCGAGGATGCGTGATGCTGCGCCTCGACGAACTCCACGCCTACTACGGCAAGAGCCACGTGCTGCACGGCGTGTCGCTGCAGGTGCGGCCGGGCGAGATCGTCAGCCTGCTCGGCCGCAACGGTTCGGGCCGCTCGACCACGGCGAAGGCGGTGATGGGCCTGGTCGACGGTCGCGGCAGCGTCAAGTGGCAGGGCGAGGAACTGCTGGGGCGAGCCCCGTTCGACATCGCCCGCCGCGGCGTCGGCTACGTGCCCGAGAGCCGCGACGTGTTCCCGACCTTGACGGTGCAACAGAACCTGAGGCTCGGGCAGAAGGGCGGGGCAGGGCGGACCGCGCGGCCGCCGCGCTGGCGCCTCGACGATACCTACCGCCTGTTCCCGCGTCTGAAGGAGCGCGAGCACACCGAAGCCGGCCTGCTGTCGGGCGGCGAGCAGCAGATGCTGACGCTGTGTCGCACGCTGATGGGCGACCCCGACCTGGTGCTGATCGACGAACCGACGGAAGGCCTCGCGCCCAGGCTGGTGGAGCAGGTGGCCGGCTTCCTGCGCGAACTGCAGCAGCGCGGCGTCGCGGTGCTGCTGATCGAGCAGAAGCTCACCATCGCGCTCGACGTGGCCCAGCGCTGCTACGTGATGGGCCACGGGCGCATCGTCTTCGAAGGGACCCCGGCGGTCCTGCGCGCCGATGCCGAGGTCCGCCGGGAGTGGCTGGAGGTCTAGGGTCTGTTGACGCTCCCGGAGGCCTGCGCAGCACGGGCCCGAAGGGTGATCCCAGGAAACGGGCGCCCTCGGCGTTGCCCATGCTCGCCGGGGAGCGACCCCGGCTGCGCTGGGCGCCTTGAGGGCGTCCGTTTCCTGGGTCACGCGAGCCCTCCGGGAGCGTCAACAGACCCTGGCCGCTGTCACGGCAGCGACACGCGGCGGCCGCGCTCCTGCGTCAGAATCGAACGACCGTTCTATTTTCGCCGTTACCCGGGGGCCTGATCGATGAGTGCCAGCTACGCAGTTCACGGCCCGGTGGCCGTCATCACGCTCGACAATCCGCCGGTCAACGGCCTGGGCTACGGCACCCGGCGCGGCGTGGCCGACGGCCTGGCGCGCGCGCAGGACGACCCGGCCGTGCGGGCCCTCGTGATCACCGGCGCCGGCCGGGCCTTCTCGGGCGGGGCGGACATCCGTGAATTCGATTCGCCGCAGGCGATGCGCGAGCCCAACCTGCTCAGCCTGATCCTGGCCATCGAGGCGTCGTCCAAGCCCGTGGTCGCTGCGGTCCACACCGTCTGCATGGGAGGCGGGCTGGAGCTCGCGCTCGGTTGCCACTACCGCGTGGCCGCGCCGGGCTGCAAGGTCGGCCTGCCCGAGGTGAAGATCGGCCTGATCCCGGGCGCCGGTGGTACGCAGCGCCTGCCCCGTGTGCTGGGTGTCGAGACCGCGCTGAACATGATCCTCGGCGGCGAACCGGTGGCGAGCGAGGTGCTGGCAAAGCTGCCCGGCCAGCGACTCTTCGACCGGCTGATCGACGGCGATCTGCTGGCCGGTGCGCTGGCCTTCGCGGCCGAGGTGGCAGACCAGCGCCCGCTGCCGCTGGTGCGCCGTCTCGCGGCCAGCCACCCGAACCCCGACGCCTACTTCCAGTTCGCCCGCAACACCGCCGCGGCCATGGCAAAGCAGTTCCCGGCGCCGCGCAAGTGCATCGACATGGTCGCCGCGTCACTGGAGCTGCCGTTCGACGAGGCCATGCGACTGGAGTGGTCGACCTTCACCGCGCTGATGCTCACGCCCGAGAGCCGGGCGCTGCGGCACGTCTTCATGGCCGAGCGCGCCGCTGGCAAGATCGCCGACGTGCCGGCCGACACGCCGGTGCGCAGCGTGAAGCGGCTCGCCGTCATCGGTGCCGGCACCATGGGCGGCGGCATCGCGATGAACTTCCTGAACGCCGGGCTGCCGGTGGTGATGCTGGAGACGAAGCAGGAGGCGCTGGACCGTGGCGTCGCCACGATCCGCGGCAACTACGACGCCCAGGTGAAGAAGGGCAAGCTGAAGGCCGAGCTGGCCGAGCAGCGCCTGGGCCTGCTGAGCACGACATTGGACTATGCCGACCTGGCCGACGCCGACATGGTGATCGAGGCCGTGTTCGAGGACCTGGGCGTCAAGGAGCAGGTGTTCCGCCGGCTCGACGAGGTGATGAAGCCCGGCGCCATCCTCGCCTCCAACACCTCCACGCTCGACCTGAACCGCATCGCCGCGTTCACGCAGCGGCCGCAGGACGTGATCGGCACCCACTTCTTCAGCCCGGCCAACGTGATGAAGCTGCTGGAGGTGGTGCGCGGCGAGCAGACCGCGAAGGACGTGCTCGCCACCGTGATGCAGCTGGGCAAGAAGATCCGCAAGACCTGCGTGGTCTCGGGCGTGTGCGACGGCTTCATCGGCAACCGCATGGTCGAGCAGTACCTGCGACAGGCCTTCCTGCTGGTCGACGAAGGCAGCACGCCACAGCAGGTGGACAAGGCGATCGAGCGCTTCGGCTTCGCGATGGGCCCATTCCGCATGAGCGATCTGGCGGGCAACGACATCGGCTGGGCGATCCGCAAGCGCCGCTACGCCGAACGGCCGCACATGCAGTACAGCAAGACCCCCGACCTGCTGTGCGAGAAGGGCCGCTTCGGTCAGAAGACCGGTGCCGGCTGGTACGACTACCAGGCCGGCAAGCGCGACGCGATCCCGTCGCCGGTGGTGCTCGAGCTGATCGAAGGCCATCGCAGGACGCTGGGCATCACACCGCGCAAGATCGGCGACGACGAGATCGTCGAGCGCCTGGTCTACGCGCTGGTGAACGAGGGCGCGCACCTGCTGGAGGAGGGCATCGCCGCCAAGGCCAGCGACATCGACATGGTCTACCTCACCGGCTACGGTTTTCCGCTGCACCGTGGCGGGCCGATGCGCCATGCCGACGAGGTGGGCCTGTTCAACGTCGTGCGAGCGATGCGTCGCTTCCAGCGCAATCCGCTCGACGACGCCACATTCTGGGAGCCCGCGCCCTTGCTGGCGCGCCTGGCCACCGACGGCACCACATTCGGTTAGGACGCAGTCATCATGACGAAAGCAGTGATCGTCTCCACCGCCCGCACGCCGCTCGCCCGGAGCTGGAAGGGTGCCTTCAACATGACCCACGGCGCGACGCTCGGCGGCTTCGCGGTGCAGGCCGCGGTGCAGCGCGCCGGCATCGAGCCCGCGGAGGTCGAGGACGTGATCCTCGGCTGCGCCTTCCCCGAGGGCGCGACCGGCAGCAACATCGCGCGCCAGGTCGCGCTGCGGGCCGGGCTGCCGGTCACCGTGAGCGGCCTCACCGTCAACCGCTTCTGCTCCAGCGGCCTGCAGAGCATCGCGCTCGCCGCGCAGCGCATCGTGGCCGGCGAGGGCAGCACCTATGTGGCGGGTGGCGTGGAGAGCATCTCCTGCGTGCAGAACGAGACGAACCGCCACATGCTGGCCGACCCCTGGCTGCGCGAGCACAAGCCCGAGATCTACTGGCCGATGCTGCAGACCGCCGAGACGGTGGCGCGGCGCTACGGCATCGCGCGCGAGCGCATGGACCGCTACGGGGCGGCCAGCCAGCAGAAGGCCTGCGCGGCGCAGGAGGCCGGCCGGTTCGCAGACGAGATCGTTGCCGTCAGCGTGACGGCGGGCACGGCCGATCCGGTGCGCGGCGTGCGCAGCAGGGAAGTCACCGTGAGTGCCGACGAGGGCCTGCGCCCCGGCACCACCTACGAGGCCGTGGCCGGCATCCGCAGCGCCTTGCCGGGCGGCGTGGTGGCGGCCGGCAACGCCAGCCAGTTCTCCGACGGTGCCGGCGCCTGCGTCGTGATGGACGAGACGCTCGCCGAGCGCCGGGGCCTGAAGCCGCTGGGCCGCTTCCTCGGTTTCGCGGTGGCCGGCTGCGAGCCCGACGAGATGGGCATCGGCCCGGTGTTCGCGGTGCCCAAGCTGCTGCAGCGCCTGGGCCTGGCCATCGACGACATCGACCTGTGGGAGCTCAACGAGGCCTTCGCGGTGCAGGTGCTGTACTGCGCCGACCGCCTGGGCCTGCCGATGGACCGGCTCAACGTCAACGGCGGCGCGATCGCGGTGGGCCATCCCTACGGCGTCAGCGGCCAGCGCCTGGTCGGCCATGCGCTGCTCGAAGGCCGCCGCCGCGGGGCCAGGCGGGTGGCCGTCACGATGTGCATCGGCGGCGGCATGGGCGCGGCCGGCGTGTTCGAGGTGCTGTGAATCGAGCCTGCGTGCCATGAGCTTTCGCGCCACGCTCGACTTCCTGCTGCACGACTGGCTGCGCGTCGACACGCTGACGCAACGCCCGCGCTTCGTCGAGCACAGCCGCGACACCTTCGACGCGGTGCTCGACACCTGCGAGCGCATCGCCCGCGAGACCTTCGAGCCCGCCAACCGGCGCGCCGACGCGCAGGAGCCGCGCTTCGACGGCGAGCGCGTGCACCTGCCCGACAGCACCAGGACCGCGACCGATGCCTACGCCGCGTCGGGCATGCTGGCTGCGGCGCAGGACGCCGAGATCGGCGGCATGCAGCTGCCCTGCGTGGTCGAGATGGCCGCCAACGCCTTCTTCTTCAAGGGCAGCGTGGCGATCAGTGCCTACGCGATGCTGACCACCGGCAACGCCAGCCTGCTGATAGCGCACGGCACGCCGCAGCAGATCGACAGCTTCGCGCGGCACGAGTTCTCCGGTCGCTGGTTCGGCAGCATGTGCCTGTCCGAGCCGCAGGCCGGCTCGAGCCTCGGCGACGTGGCCACCCGCGCCCGACCCGACGGCGAGGGCAGCGAGCTCGACCCGCTGGGGCCGCGCTACCGGCTCAGCGGCCACAAGATGTGGATCTCGGGTGGCGAGCATGAGCTCACCGAGAACATCGTCCACCTCGTGCTCGCCAAGATCCCCACGGACGACGGCACGCTGCCGGCCGGCGTGAAGGGCCTGTCGCTGTTCGTCGTGCCGAAGTGGCTGGTGCAGCCCGGGGGCCGACTCACCGGCGAGCGCAACGACGTGGCGCTGGCGGGCCTGAACCACAAGCTCGGCTACCGCGGCACGACCAACACGTTGCTGAACTTCGGCGAAGGCCGCTTCCGGCCGGGCGGTGCGGCCGGGGCGGTGGGCTACCGCGTCGGCGCGCCGGGCGAGGGCCTGCGCTGCATGTTCCACATGATGAACGAGGCGCGCATCGGCGTCGGCCTCGGTGCGGTGATGCTGGGCTACGCCGGCTACGAGAGCAGCCTGGCCTACGCGAAGCAGCGGCCGCAAGGCCGGCCGCTCGGCGCCAAGGACGCCGGCCGACCGCCGGTGGCGATCGTCGAGCACGCCGACGTGAAGCGCATGCTGCTGGCGCAGAAGGCCTATGTCGAGGGCGGTCTGGCGCTGGCGCTCTACTGCGCGCGCCTGGTCGACGACAAGCGCAGCGGCAACGCCACAGAGCAGGCCGAGGCCGGCGTGCTGCTGGAGCTGCTGACGCCGATTGCGAAGAGCTGGCCCAGCGAGTGGTGCCTGGAGGCCAACAGCCTGGCGATCCAGGTGCTCGGCGGCAGCGGCTACACGCGCGACTTCCCGGTCGAGCAGCACTGGCGCGACAACCGGCTGAACATGATCCATGAGGGCACCCACGGCATCCAGGCGCTGGATCTGCTGGGCCGCAAGGTGGTGATGGAGGGCGGGAAGGGCCTGCGGCTGCTGGCCGGCCGCATCGACGCCAGCATCGCGCGTGCCGGCCAGGTGGTCGGGCTGGCGGAGCAGGGCAACGCGCTGGCGCGGGCGCTGCAGCACCTGGGCGCCGCCACCAAGGCGGCCTGGGCCAGCGGCGAGCCGCGCGACGCGCTCGCCAACGCCACGCCCTACCTGCAGGCCTTCGGCCACGTGGCGCTGGCGTGGATGTGGCTGGAGCTCGCGCTCGCGGCCCGCGTCGCTCTCGACGCGCCGGCCGGCTCCTCGTCAGGCGCGGGGGGCGCCGCGATCTACCATGGCAAGCTCGCCGCGGCGCGCTACTTTTTCCATTACGAGCTGCCGAAGATCGGCGCCTGGCTCGCGGTGGTCGAGACGCGCGACGCGACCTGCCGTGACCTGGACCCCGACTTCCTCTGACGATGAAACCCCAAACCCTCGACTCCCTGATCTGGCCGCTGATCTTCGGCGGCATGGCGCTGCTGATGCTCGGCCTCTGGACGATCGATGCCTCCGCCTTGCTCGGCCACGGCCTGGCGTGGAGCGGCACGGTGCTGATCGCCGTCGGCGCGGTGATGATCTGGCTGCGCTCGCGCCTGCCGGCCTCCGGCGACGGTAACGGCGAAGGGGGGCCGTGATGATCCACCACGTGGTGATCTGGACCCTCAAGGACCCGGCCGACGCGCCGCGCTTCAAGGCCCTGCTCGACAGCTGTTCCGACCTGGTGCCGGGCATGCTGGCCTTCGATGTCGGCATCCGCACGCCCGGCCTGGAAGCCAATGCCGACGTGGTGCTGGTGTCCGCGTTCGCCGATGCCGCCGCGCTCGACGCCTACCAGCAGCATCCGGCCCATCAGGCGGTCGCTGCGCAACTCGGCCCGCTGCGCAGCGACCGCCGCGGCGTCGATTACGCGTCGCCCTGAGGCCGGCCACCGACGGCCTCGCGCGGAACGTGCCGCCCGGCCCCGGCGATCGCCGACCCCCACCTTTCCCGAGCCGCATGAACGCTTCCGTCCTCGCTTCCCTTTCCCTGCTGCTCCGGCTGTCGAGTTGCGTCGCCCTGTTCGGCGCCAGCGGCTGGAGCGCCGCGGCCGACACCGCGCCCTATGTCTTTCCGAGCTACCGCGACGGCGCCACCGTGAAGACGCGCTGCGACCTCACGCTGCGCGAGATCGAGGCGCAGGCGCGGCGCATCGCGGCTGGTGTCGGCCCGGACGGCGTGCTGCTCGAGATCGACCGACTCGGGCAGACGGCCGACGACAGCCTGTCGCCGGTGTTCTTCCTGGCCAACGTGCACCCGGCCAAGGCGGTGCGCGACGCTGCCGAGGCCTGCGAGCTGCGCTACCAGGCCTTCACCAGCCGGCTGTACCAGAACGCCAGGATCTACCGGCGCCTGCAGGCGCTGCAGACCGCCGATGCGATCGACCAGCAGATGCGGGCCGATCTGCTGGCGAGTTTCGAGGACGCCGGGGTCGGCCTGCCCGCCGCGAAGCGCGACCGCGCGCGCGCGCTGAACGACGAGCTGGGCCGGCTGTCGCAGGACTTCGAGCGCCGCCTGCGCGAGGACAAGACCCGCGTCGCCTTCACCGACGCCGAGCTCGACGGCGTGCCCGTCGGCGTGTGGAACACCGCCCCCCGCAATGCGCAGGGCCAGGTGCTGCTGGGTCTCGACTACCCGACCTACTCACCGGTGGTGGAGAGCGCCCGCAGCCCGGTGGCGCGCGAACGAATGTGGCGGGCCTTCCAGGCGCGTGGCGGCCAGGCGAACCTGAAGACGCTGGCGCGGCTGGGCGAGAAGCGCCGCAGCTACGCGCGCCTGTTCGGCGTCGAGAGCTATGCCGACTTCACGCTGCGCCGCCGCATGGCACTGAACGTGAGCAACGTGCAAGCCTTCCTCGGCGAGGTGAAGGGCGAGCTGGGCCAGCGCGAGGAACGCGACCTGTCCGAACTGCGGGCGGCCAAGGCCGCCGAGTTGAAGACCGCACCCGACACCACGCCGCTGAAACGCTGGGATGTGGGCTACTACATCGAGCGCGTCAAGCGCGAGCGCCTTGCGCTCGACCAGGAGAGCTTCCGCCGCTATTTCCCGCCGCAGGCCAGCGTCGACTTCGTGTTCGCGCTCGCCGGCCGGCTGTTCGGCGTGGACTTCGAGCCGGTGCCGCAGTCGCTGTGGCACCCGGATGCGAAGGCCTACGCCGTAGTCGACGCGGCCAGCCGCAAGCCGCTGGCCACGCTCTACCTCGACCTCTACCCCCGCGCCGACAAGTACGGCCACGCGGCGGTGTGGCCGCTGCGCGGCTCGTCGACCTGGAGCGGCCAGCTGCCGACGGCCGCGCTGGTGACCAACTTCGACCGCCAGGGCCTGACGATCGACGAGCTGGAGACGCTGCTGCACGAGTTCGGCCATGCGCTGCACGTCACGCTGTCGCACACGCGCTATGCCGCGCAGGCCGGCACCGCGGTCAAGCTCGACTTCGTCGAGGCGCCGTCGCAGATGCTGGAGGAGTGGGTCTACGACGCCCAGGTGCTGGCGCTGTTCCAGCAGGTCTGCGCGAGCTGCGAGCCGGTGCCGGCCGACCTGCTGGCGCGCGCCGTGCAGTCGCGCAGCTTCGCCAAGGGGCTGCAGTTCGCGCGCCAGCATCTGTACGCCAGCTACGACCTCGCGCTGCACGACAAGGACGCGCCGGACCCGATGGCGCTGTGGGCCCGCATGGAGAGCGCCACACCGCTCGGCTACGAGCCCGGCTCGCTGTTCCCGGCCGGCTTTTCGCACGTCGCCGGCGGCTACGGCGCCGGCTACTACGCCTACCTCTGGAGCCTGGCGATCGCGCAGGATCTGCGCACCGCCTTCGCGGCCGATCCGCTGGACCCGGCGGTCGGTCGGCGCTACCGTGAGACGGTGCTGGCCAACGGCGGCCAGGCCCCGCCCACCGAGCTGGTGGCTCGCTTCCTGGGACGTGCGCCGAGCAACGCCGCCTTCTTCGAGTGGCTCGAGCGCTGAGCCGGCGCCTTCCTCCGACGGACCCGACACGATGGACTTCCCGGTACAGATCCCCTTCGTGGAGCAACTCGGCTTCGAGTTGGTCCACCTGGCCGACGGCGAGGCGGAGATCACGGTGCGCGTGGTGGACGCCCTGACCAACTCCTTCCAGGTCGCTCACGGTGGCCTGACGATGACGCTGCTCGATGTCGCGATGGCCCATGCCGCGCGCAGCGCCAACCACGCGCAGGCGGGGCTCGGCCCCGGCGTCGTGACGGTGGAGATGAAGACCAGCTTCCTGCGTCCCGGCGAGGGACTGCTGCGCTGCCACGGTCGGCTGCTGCACCGCACCGCCACGCTGGCGTTCTGCGAAGGCCGCGTGCTCGGTGAGGACGGCGCGCTGTGCGCGCACGCGACCGGCACTTTCAAGTACCTGCGCGCGCTGCCGGCCGGCGCGCGCGAACCGAAGTCGCTGCAGCGCCGTCTCGACGGCAGCGGCTCCGACTGAAACCCGCACCGGAGAGCGACCATGAACGCGACGATCAACCAGCAGATCCTGCTCGCCTCCCGGACCGAGGCCGAGCCGACGGTCGACAACTTCCGCCTCGTCGAGACGCCGCTGGCCGAGCTGGAGGACGGCCAGGTGCGGGTGCGCCACCACTACCTCTCGCTCGACCCCTACATGCGCGGCCGCATGAACGAGGGCCGCAGCTACGCCCAGCCCCAGCCGCTGGGCGAGGTGATGATCGGCGGCACCGTCGGCGAGGTGGCGGCCTCGCGCAATCCGTACTTCGCCGTCGGCGATGCCGTCGTCGGCATGGGCGGCTGGCAGCTCTACCAGACTGTCGACGCCAAGCAGCGCGGTGCGCTGCAGAAGGTCGACACGAGCCAGGTCCCGCTGCCGGCCTACCTGGGCGCGGTGGGCATGCCGGGCGTGACGGCGTGGTACGGCCTCACGCAGATCATCGCGCCTCAGGCCGGCGAGACCGTGGTGGTCAGCGCGGCGAGCGGTGCGGTCGGCGGTGCGGTGGGGCAGTTGGCGAAGGCGCGCGGCGCCCGCGTGGTCGGTCTCGCCGGCGGGCCGGAGAAGTGCGCCTACGTCAGCGGCGAGCTGGGCTTCGACGCCTGCATCGACTACCGCCAGCATCCGGATCTCAAGTCGCTGAGCGCCGCGCTGAAGGCCGCGTGCCCGAACGGCATCGACGGTCACTTCGAGAACGTCGGCGGACTGATCCTCGACGCCGTGATGCTGCGTGCGAATGCCTTCAGCCGCATCGCCTTCTGCGGAATGATCGCCGGCTACAACGGCGAGCCGATCCCGATGCAGAACCCTTCGCTGATCCTGGTGAACCGGATGAAGCTGCAGGGCTTCATCGTCAGCGAGCACATGGCGCTGTGGCCACAGGCACTGAAAGAGCTCGCGGAGGCGGTGGCGAGCGGCCGACTCAAGTACCGCGAGAGCATCGCCGAGGGCCTGGCCGGCGCGCCGCAGGCCTTCCTCGGGTTGCTGAAGGGCCGCAACTTCGGCAAGCAGCTGGTGAAGCTGGTCTGAGCCCGGGTCGGAACCGGCAGCGCCCACGAGCCGTCGAACCTCCAGGGCATCGCAGGAGCACCGCATGGACGACAGCACGCCGCCGCCGCACGCGGGCGAGGAGTTCCGCGAGGATCTGCGGCCGCTGGCCGCGCCGGCGGCGCGCGCCGGGCAGGGCACAGCCGCCGCGCGCCGCGTGCTCAGCGCGCAGGAACTGGCGCCGCTGACGCGCCTGAGCGACGGCCGCTCGATGGGTGCGCTGGCGCTCAGCGTCGGCGTCAGCGCCGCGGCGATCGCCTTCGGGCTGGCCGTCTGGCCCAGCCCCTGGGTGCTGGCGAGCGTTCTCGTGGTCGGGGTGCAGCAGCACGGCTTCTTCATCCTCGCCCACGAGGCGGCGCACTACCGGCTGCTGTCGAACCGGCGGCTCAACGACGTACTGGGGCGGCTGATCGGCATGGCCGGCGGCATCTCGATGAGCACCTACCGCGTGATCCACCGGCTGCACCACAACCACCTCTACGGCCCGCAGGACCCCGACACCGCGATCCACGGCGGCTACCCGCGCGGCGTGGCCTACCTGTGGAGAAAGCTCGGCGAAGACCTGCTCGGCTGGAACGCCTGGAAGACCTACGCCTACTTCTTCGGCGCGCCGGCGATCCGCGACGAGGCCGCTGCGGCGGGCGAGGGCGCAGGGCGTACGCAGAAGCTGCTGAACGACACCTCGCAGGGCCTGCGGCGCACCGCGCGCCAGGACCGCTGGGGAGTGGTGGCCGCACAGCTGGCGTTGCCGGCGGCGAGCTTCGGCCTCGGCGGCTGGCAGGGACTGGCGCAGTACGCGGTGCTGTGGGCGCTGCCGCTGCTGACGGTGCTGCAGCCCATCCTGCGGCTGCGCGCGATCTGCGAGCACGGCGCGGTCGCCGATCTCGGCTCGCCGCTGACGGCGGCGCGCAGCAATCTCACCGGGGCGGCGAAGAGCGGCCGGGCGGCCGACACGCTGCTGAACCTGCTGGGCCGCGCGCTGCTGTTCCCGCACCACGTGAACCACCACCTCGAGCACCACCTGTACCCGGCCGTGCCGCACTACCACCTGCCGCGGCTGCACCGGCTGCTGGCGGCCAAGGGTGTGCTCGACGGCGCCGAGGTGCGCGACCTGTCCGACACCTTCCACCGCATCTTCGCGCCACGGCCCGCGCACCGCGCCGCACCCCCGACTTTCCCTGGAGCCTCGACACCATGAGCGACCTGATCCTGCACCACTACCCGGCCTCGCCGTTCGCCGAGAAGACTCGGCTCATGCTCGGCTACAAGCGGCTGGCCTGGCGCAGCGTGACCATCCCGATCATGATGCCCAAGCCGAACCTGGTGGCCCTGACGGGCGGCTACCGCAAGACGCCCGTGCTGCAGGTCGGCGCCGATGTGTACTGCGACACCGCGTTGATCGCCCGCGTGATCGAGGCCCGCGCGCCCGAGCCCACGCTCTATCCGGCCGAATCGGCGGGCGTGGCGCCGCTGATCGCGCAGTGGGCCGACTTCACTCTGTTCTGGACGGCGGTGCCCTACACGCTGCAGCCGGCCGGCATGGCGGCCATCTTCGCCGGCGCGCCGCCCGAGGTGCTGAACGCCTTCGGCGCCGATCGCGCAGCGATGACATCGGGGCTGCACTGGCCGGCCGTGAGCGACGCGACCGCGCAATTGCACAACCACCTGGGCTGGATCGAGCAGCGGCTGGCCGACGGCCGGGCCTTCCTGGGGGGCGGCACGCCGAGCATCGCGGACTTCTCGGTGGCGCACTGCGTCTGGTTCGTGAAGAGCGCGCCGCCGGTGGTCGGCATCCTCGACGCCTACCCGAAGCTGCTGGCCTGGCATGCCCGCGTACTGGCCTTCGGGCACGGAAGACCCGAGGCGCTCGGCGAAGACGAGGCTCTGGCCATCGCGGCCGGTGCGAAGGCGCACGCGCCGGTGAGCGTGGAGCCGGGCCTGGGCTTCGAGTCGGGCGAGCGCGTCGCGGTGTCGGCTGTGGACTACGGCCGTGACCCGGTGGTCGGGCCGCTGGTCGGGTTGACGCGAGAGTCCGTCACGGTCGAGCGCCGCGACGACCGGGCAGGGCGGCTGCATGTGCATTTCCCGCGCCTGGGCTTCCAGATCAAGAAGGACGCGACGGCATGATCCAGCAGCTTGCCGGCCGCACCGCGGTCATCACCGGAGCGGGCTCGGGCTTCGGCCTGGAAGCCTCGCGCGTCGCGGCCCGCGCGGGCATGAAACTCGTGATGGCCGACGTGCAGGCCGACGCGCTGGAGCGGGCCGTGGCCGAGATCGAGGCGCTGGGGGCCGAGGTGCTGCCGTTCCGGCTCGACGTGGCGCAGGCCGCCGAGGTCGAGGCGCTCGGGGCCGCGACGCTGGCGCGCTTCGGCGCGCCGCACCTGGTGTTCAACAACGCCGGAGTCGGTGCAGGAGGCCTGATCTGGGAGCACACGCTGAAGGATTGGGAGTGGGTCGTCGGCGTCAACCTGATGGGCGTGGCGCATGGTGTCCGCGTGTTCACACCGATGATGCTGGCGGCTGCGGCGCAGGACCCCGGCTACGAAGGGCACATCGTCAACACGGCGTCGATGGCCGGACTGCTGAACACGCCGAACATGGGCGTGTACAACGTCACCAAGCATGCCGTGGTGTCGCTCAGCGAGACGCTGTACCAGGATCTGAGGATGGTGACCGACCGCATCGGCGCCTCGGTGCTCTGCCCGTACTTCGTACCGACCGGCATCGGCGACAGCCACCGCAACCGGCCGACCGACTTGCGCGGACAGCGGGCCACGCAGAGCCAGCGCGTCGCGCACACGATGATCGGCAAGGCCGTGGAATCGGGGCGGGTCAGTGCGGCGCAGGTGGCGCAGTTCGTGTTCGATGCCGTGCGAGAAGGTCGCTTCTACGTCTACAGCCATCCGCAGGCCCTGGCAGGCGTGCAGACACGGATGGAGGACATCGTCCAGGGCCGCAACCCCAGCGATCCCTATCAGAGCAAGCCCGAGCTGGGCCAGCAACTGAAGGCGGCACTGCGTCCAGCGTCTTGACGTGATTTATCACTTTAAGAAAAATTAATAAACTATTGTTTTTAAACAATTAAATTTCATTCTTAAAGTGATTTCTGCGTGGCAGCGCGAAGTAGAAACTGGTGCGCTCATTCGGCACGGAGTGGGCCCAGACGCGGCCGCCATGGCGGTGCACCACGCGCTTGACGATCGACAGGCCGATGCCGGTGCCGGGGAACTCGGAACTCCGGTGCAGACGCTGGAAGGCACCGAACAGGCGCGCGGCCTGGCGCATGTCGAAGCCGACGCCGTTGTCGCTGACGCGGTAGATCACTTCGTCATCGGTGGTTTCGGCCGTGATCTCGATGCGCGGTGAGGCGGTACGGCGGCTGAACTTGCAGGCATTGGCGAGCAGGTTCTGCCACACCTGTCGCAGCAGGACCGGATCGCCTTCGATCTGCGGCAATTCGGCGATGACCACCTCGACCACTGCCGGCAACCCCTGGCCCGCAACCGCGACCTGAGCGGAGCGCAGCGGTTCGGCCACGGCGCGTGCCTGGTCCTCCATCGACACCACGACGTACTGCAGTTCCTGCTGCTCCACTTGTGCGAGCACCATCAACTCGTCCACCAACAGGCGCAGCCGGTCGCATTCGGCCGCCAGCAGCTTGAGCAGGCTCCGCGAGCGCTCTTCCAGGCGGTCGCCTTCCTGGTCGAGCACCTGCCGCAGCGCCATGCCCATCGAGCCGATCGGTCCCTTCAGGTCGTGCGAGACGCTGTGGCTGAAGCTCTTGAGATCGGCGTTGGCCAGTTCGAGCGCCTCGGTGCGCTCGCTGACGCGCTGTTCCAGCGTCTCGTTGAGCCGAAGCAGCTCCTGGCCGCGCTGCTGCAGCCGCGACATCAGCGTGCCGAGCGAGGCGGACAGCTGCGTGATCTCGTCGCGCGGGGGCCCATCGTCGATCACGGGCCAGCCTTCGACCGCCAGCGCCTGCGCCTGCCGTGCCACGTCGCGCAGGGGCGCCGTGAGGCGCCCCGCAAGCCACCAGCCGAACAGTCCGAACAGGCCGGCGCCCAGCAAACCGATTGCGGTGATCTGCCACTGCAGCTGACGGGCCGGCGCCAGCGCCGTGTCGATGGGCTGACGCACCAGCACGGTCCAGCCCAGACCGGGGTAGTCGCGGTGGCCCGAGCCTCGAACCGCCGCGGTGAGGTAGTCCTGGCCGTCGCTCCAGGTCTCGGTGCCGTGCCCGCGCAGGAGCAGGGGCGCGATGCGTGATTGCGGCAGCCGTGCATCGGCGCGGCCGAGCGGGCCGAGCAGCGGTTGGCCATCGCGATCGACGATCAACACATCGACCCGGCGCTCGGCTTCGACCGGCTTCAGCACGTTCTGGCGGCGCTCCTCGGCCCATTTCCAGCTCAGGTGCGCGCCGAGCACGCCGACCTTGCGATCGCCACGGACGATCGGAGCCGCCACGTCGACGAAGCGCGGCGGCTCGTTCCCGCTCGGGCCGGGCAGCAGGCTCGCCAGCAGCACGGCCTCGTGCACGTCGCCGACGAAGGGTGCGGACCGGGCTTCCTTGAACCAGGGGCGCTGGGAGACGTCGCGCGTCTCGAGGAGTCCGCCGGTGGCCGCCAGCACGGTGCCGTCCGCATCGGTGACGCCGATCCATGCGTAGTGCTGGTAGGTGAGCTGCAACTGCTCGAGCACCGGCCGCCAGCGGTCCGGGTGCTCTTCGGTGGCGAAGAGTTCGCTGAAGCTCGCGACGTTCTGGATCTCGCGATAGCGCTCGAACAAGCCGTTGTCGAGACTGGCTGCCATCCGCGAAGCCAGCAGGGTCAGGCTCTCGCCGATGTCGTTGCTGACCTGCCGCCTCGCCTGGTGGCCCGACACGACCGCGACGGCAGAGAAGATCAACAACGCCAGCAGGGCGAAACCCAGGCCGATCTTCAACTGCGTATCGAGGCGGGGGCTCAGGATCGACAGCGAACGGCGCATCGGTCTGTCCGGCGGCCCGGCGAGGGCGTCGCGGCGCTGGTGGAATGCGCGAAGGCTAACACCCGGCGTGGCTCGTGCGAGCGGAGTTCCGGGACCTAGGGGGCTCGATCGGGCGACCGTGAGCCATGCCTATCGACGAAGGCCGCTCAGCAATCCAGCCGGAGCGCTTGCAGCGGCAGGCCGGTGCGAGCGTCGACGACGACGAACTGGATGCGGCGCGGCCGTTTCGAGGGTCCGTCGAGCCGTTCCGGATCGACCCGTGGACTGAAACGCAGCGGTCGGTCGGCGATTCGCTCCACGGATTGCAGCTCGCGCACCACGGCGTCGTGTTGCAAGGCCGCGCCTGCGTTTTCGCCGCTGCGCACCTGGGTCCGGTGACCGTCCTCGGTCACGGCCCAGTAGCCCGACAGTTCGCGGGGCGCGCCGGCGAGCGGCTGGACACGGGCCAGGTAATCGTCGCCTTCACGGAGCAGCTCCAGCGAGACCGCCGCCGGCGCCGATGCGTGCGGCAACGCGGGCCAGCGACGGTGGTCCCGTCCGTTGACCAGCACCTGCGGCGTGTAGACGAAGCTCGATCCGCTGACCCGGCCGACCCGCTGCTGACGCAGCGTCCACTCGGGGCTCGCGAAACGGTCGACCCAGCCGAGCCGGTCCCAGTAGTCGACGTGGAAGGCCAGCGCAACGACATCGCTGCGGCGCGCCAGTGTGCTCAGCCAGCGGTCGGCCGGCGGGCAGGAACTGCAGCCCTCCGAGGTGTAGAGCTCGACCACCAGCGGCGCCGTCGGGCCGGAACGAGCGCTGCATGTCGCTTCGGCCGCCGCGGCCAGGGCGGGAACCAGCAGCAGGGCAGTCAGGACTTTGAGCATCGCAGGGCTCCTCGGGCACATGAGCTGCAGTCGATCTCGCGACGAGAACCTGACATGGGCTCGCGTGGCACACTGCGCCGCCCATGAAGTCGCCCCCGATGTTCCACGCTCCGGCACCTTGCACGGCTCGCGCGCCGTTGCAGGCGATTCGATGAGTGCCCCAAGACAACTCGCTGTCATCGGCGGCGGCCCCGCCGGCCTGATGGCCGCCGAAGTGCTGGTGGCGGGCGGCGTGCAGGTCGACCTGTTCGACGCCATGCCGTCGGTCGGACGCAAGTTCCTGCTCGCCGGCAAGGGTGGGCTCAACCTGACGCATGGGGAGGCCTTCGAGCTGTTCCTCACCCGCTATGGTGCACGGCAGGCGCAACTCGCGCCCTGGCTGACGGCCTTCGACCCGGCCGCACTGCGGCAATGGGCCGGTGGGCTGGGCATCGCGACCTTCGTCGGCAGTTCCGGCCGGGTCTTTCCAGCGGACTTGAAGGCTGCGCCGCTGCTGAGGGCCTGGCTGCAGCGCCTTCGCAGCGCCGGAGTGCGCCTCCACCAGCGCCATCGCTGGTGCGGCTGGACGGAGGAGGGCGCGTTGCGCTTCGCGGCGCCCACCGGCGAGCTGACCATCCGTCCCGACGCGACGCTGCTGGCCCTGGGCGGCGCCAGCTGGGCTCGGCTCGGCTCCGACGGGGCCTGGCGACCCTGGCTCGCCGCGCGCGGCGTCGACGTGGCGCCGCTGCAGCCCTCGAACTGCGGCTTCGACGTCGGACGTACCGGCCAGGCGTCGGGTTGGAGCACCCACCTGCGCGAGCGCTTTGCCGGCGCGCCGGTGAAGCCGGTGGCGCTGAGCGTCGAGACGCCCGATGGCCGCCGATTCCACCGCCAGGGCGAGTTCGTCGTCACCGCCACGGGCATCGAAGGCAGCCTGGTCTATGCCGCCTCGGCACTGCTGCGCGACGAGATCGCCGCGCACGGCGAGGCGACCCTCACGCTCGACCTGCTGCCGGACCGCAGCCCGGACTGGGTGGCCGCCGAAGTGGCGCGGCCGCGCGGGCCGCGCTCGCTGTCGACCCACCTCAAGAGCCGGCTCGGCATCGACGGCGTGAAGGCTGCGCTGCTGCACGAGCTGCTGGACAAGGAGCAGTTGCACGATGCCGTGCGCCTCGCCGCGGCCTTGAAGGCGCTGCCGCTGCGGCTGGTGGCGGCCCGGCCGCTCGACGAGGCCATCAGCACCGCCGGCGGCGTGCGCTTCGAGGCGCTCGACGAACGGCTGATGCTCAAGGCGCTGCCCGGCGTGTTCTGCGCCGGCGAGATGCTCGACTGGGAAGCGCCGACTGGCGGCTACCTGCTCAATGCCTGCTTCGCCACCGGCCGTGCGGCGGGGCAGGGCATGCTGGCCTGGCTGGCAGCAGGCCAGCACTGAAGCGGGCGCGACGCCCGGCCGGCGTCAGCAGGCACAATGGCGGGATGACTGCCACCCAGCCTGTTCATCTCGTGCGCCCGGCGCCCGTCCATGTGCATCCGTCCAGCGAACGCTGGAGCGTGGAGGCCATCGAGGCCCTGTTCGCGCTGCCGTTCAACGACCTGATCTTCCGCGCCCAGCAGGTGCACCGCGAGCACTTCGATGCCAACGCGGTCCAGCGCTCGACGCTGCTCTCGATCAAGACCGGCGGCTGCCCGGAGGACTGCGCCTACTGCCCGCAGTCGGTCCACCACGACACCGGCGTCGAGGCCGACAAGCTGATGGACGTGGCCACGGTGCGGCAGGCGGCCCAGGCCGCGGCCGCGGCCGGTGCCACGCGCTTCTGCATGGGCGCGGCCTGGCGCGAGCCGAAGGACCGCGACATCGAGAAGGTGGTCGAACTGGTGCGCGAGGTGAAGTCGCTGGGCCTCGAGGCCTGCTGCACGCTGGGCATGCTGAGCAAGCCCCAGGCGCAGGCGCTGAAGGAAGCCGGCGTCGACTACTACAACCACAACCTCGACACCTCGCCCGAGGCCTACGGCCGCATCATCAGCACCCGTGTCTACGAGGAGCGCCTGCAGACGCTGGCGCACGTGCGCGACGCCGGCATGAACGTGTGCTGCGGCGGCATCGTCGGCATGGGCGAGAGCCGGCGCGAGCGCGCCGGGCTGGTGGCCCAACTGGCCAACCTCGACCCGCATCCGGAGTCGGTGCCGATCAACGAACTGGTGCAGGTCGAGGGCACGCCGCTGGCCGGCAGCGAGAAGCTCGACCCCTTCGAGTTCGTGCGCACCATCGCCGTCGCGCGCATCACCATGCCCACCGCCTACGTGCGGCTGTCGGCCGGCCGCCAGGAGATGGGCGACGCGATCCAGGCACTGTGCTTCCTGGCCGGCGCCAATTCCATCTTCTACGGCGACAAGCTGCTGACGACCGGCAACCCGGACGTCGAGCGCGACGAGGCGTTGTTCGAGCGGCTCGGCCTCAAGTCGGCCTGAACCCGGGGAGCGGTGCCTGCACGGCGGGCACGGGCCTGTTCAACCGAGCTTCTTGACGAAGCCGCGCATCTCGCTGGCCGAGTAGCCGCGCATCGTCTGCGTCCTCACGTTGCCCAACTGCGCCATCTTCAGCGCGCTGAGCATTGCGCCTTCCTCGGGGCCCTCGGTGATCAGCACCAGGTCGTAGGGCCCCTGGGTCCAGTGCACGCTCTTGACCGTGACGCCCAGGCCCTCGGCCAGCGCCTTGTAAGCCTCGAATCGCTCCGGCGAGTCCTTGATGCTGCGTGCGCCCTGGTCGGTGAAATTCACCAGTGTGATGAAGGCAGGCATGGCATTCCCCTCGTGGAGCCCGGTCACCCGGGCAGAACGCCCCGACGTGCTGGCGCCGCGTGCCGGTCGGAGCGTCGTCGGCCCCGGCACCGCGTGCACATCCATCGCACCAGCTTGATAGCTTCGGCGCTGCACGGCTCAAAGACAAGGCCGCCGTGAGGCGGCCCTGCCGGCTGAATCGCTGCGCCGCCGCCTCAGGCCGCTCCCTTGCCGGCCTCGATCGCGGCGCGACGCTTGCCGCGCGAGCGGATGTTCAGGGCCTCGACGCCCAGCGAGAACGCCATCGCCGCGTAGATGTAGCCCTTGGGCACGTGCATGTCGAAGGCCTCGGCCGTCAGGGCCATGCCGACCATCACCAGGAAGGCCAGCGCCAGCACCTTGACCGACGGATGGCGCTCGACGAACTCACCGATCGGCTTGGCCGCCACCAGCATCACGCCGACCGAGGTGACGACCGCGGCGACCATCACGCCGATCTGGTCGACCATGCCCACGGCGGTGATCACCGAGTCGAGCGAGAAGACGATGTCGATCACCGCGATCTGGCCGATGACGCCCCAGAACAGGCGGTTGCCGGCCGCCTTCAGCGCGGCGGCGTCGGTGACGGGCGGGCCGTCCTTCTCGGGGGCCTCGACCTCCACGAAGATCTCGTGCGAGGCCTTGTAGAGCAGGAACAGGCCACCGAACAGCAGCACCAGGTCACGCCCGCTGATGCCCTGGCCGAGCACCGAGAAGAGATCTTCCGTCAGGCCCATCACCCAGCTCAGCGAGAACAGCAGGAGCAGCCGCGAGACCATCGCGAAGCCCAGGCCGAGCCGGCGTGCCTTGTCGCGCATCTCGGGTGGCAGGCGGCTGACGAGGATGGAGATGAAGATGATGTTGTCGACGCCCAGGACGATTTCCAGGGCGGTGAGCATCGCGAAAGCGATCCAGATATTGGGGTCGAGAAGGAATTCCATGGCAGAAGCGTGAATGCGGCGATGCCGCAGCAGGCCTGCAACGCAGGCCGGGGGAACGTTGGGGCCGCGGAGCGTCCGCGGCGGGCTTCAGGCGAAGAGGGCCGTCGCGCGGGGTGGGCGCTGGAGCCCGTCCAGGTAGGGCGGGCGCAGGAGGCCGTCGGCATAAGGCCTGAGCAACGCCGCGCTCGACGCGGTGAAGGTCGGCAACGGTGTCGCCGCCGGCAGCCCCGGGCCATCGGCTGCGCTCTCGGCCTGCCCTTGCGTCATCGGGTCCGACACCGAAAAACGATCGATGGCACGCTCGGTCGCCGCGGCGTCGGCCTGCATCCCTGGGGCCGTCCTGTCGGGGCTCGCCGCGGCAGGCGCAAGGAGGCCGCAGCAGCACAGCAAGAGCGCGACGAGCAGGGCGTGGAGCCGGGAGACCATGCGAGGAATTGTAGTGGGGCCGACGGACTGCACCGTGCGGTGAAGCCTCTCTCCGGTGGAGAGCATGTTGTCCTACAGCGCCCGTTTTCGGCCGCCTACAGACTGTCACGGACGGCGATCTAGCATCTGCAGCCATGACAGCCGAATCCCTCCTTCTCGAGCCTGATAGCGCCGCTCTCGAGGCATCGCAGGCCCCGGCCGACATCGGCTTCGACCTCGAGGCGCATCACAGCACCGAAGTGCTGCTCGCGACGCACCAGGTGCTGGTCGCGCGCTGCGTGATCGACTACGCCGGGCGGGGCGAACGCGTCGAATCCGAACTGGTGATCCCCCGCCGCGAGTGCCAGGGCGACCGTCCGCGCGGCAGCGCGTTGTGGCGCGCCGCTCAGGAACTGCTGGCGCAGTTGCTGCTGCGTCGGCCGGGCCTGCGCCCGACGATCCGCATCGCGATCGGCTCCGAACTCGTTCCGCTCGCGACCGCCTGAAGCCGCAGGCCGCCCGGCCTGCCGCAGCCTCCGGTATCGTACGGAGGCTCGCTTCCTCCTTCTTCGTTTTCTCCATGCAAAGACGACAACTGCTTCGCGGCATCGCCGCGTCCGCCACGCTGCAAGCCCTGCTGGGAGGCAACGCCGCTGCGGCGGGCCTGAAGGCGATCGGCCAGGCCGAGGCCTTCGACTACGCGCTGCTCAAGGGCCGCGCCCGGGCGCTGGCTGCCAAGGCCTACCAGGCGCCGCGGTCGACACTGCCGAAGGCGATCGATTCGCTCGACTGGGACCGTCACCAGGCCATCCGCTTCCGACCCGATCACGCCTTGTGGGGCGATGACGAGCTGCGCTTTCGGGCGCAGTTCTTTCACCTGGGGCTGTTCTTCAAGTCGCCGGTGCGCATTCATGAACTCGTGGACGGCCGCGCCCGCGAACTGGCCTACGACGCGGAGATGTTCGACTACGGCAAGAGCGGCGTGCAGGGCAGCCAGTTGCCGAGCGATCTGGGCTTCGCCGGCTTCCGGCTGAACTTCCACACCGACCTCGAGCGTGACATCTCGGCCTTCCTGGGCGCGAGCTATTTCCGCGCGGTCGGCGGCGACTGGCAGTACGGCCTGTCGGCGCGCGGCCTCGCCATCGACACCGGCCTGCCGCGACCGGAGGAGTTTCCGAACTTCGTCGCCTTCTGGCTCGAGAAGCCGGCACGCCAGTCCAGCAGCATCACCGTCTATGCCCTGCTCGATTCGCCCAGCATCGCCGGTGCCTACCGCTTCGTCATCACGCCGGGCGACACGCAGGTGATGGACATCGATGCGGCGCTCTACCCGCGCAAACCCATCGAGCGCCTGGGCATTGCGCCGCTGACCAGCATGTTCCAGTACGGCGAGAACGACCGCCGCGTCGCCAACGACTGGCGGCCCGAGGTGCACGACAGCGACGGCCTGCAGATGTGGACCGGCAGCGGCGAGTGGATCTGGCGCCCGCTCACGAACCCGGCCACGCTGCGCTTCAACGCCTACCAGGACGAGAACCCGCGCGGCTTCGGCCTGCTGCAGCGTGACCGCGACTTCAACCACTACCAGGACGACGGCGTGTTCTACGACAAGCGGCCCTGCGTGTGGGTCGAGCCGAAGTCGGGCTGGGGTGCCGGCTCGCTGCAACTGGTGGAGATCCCGACCGCCGACGAGACCTTCGACAACATCGTCGCGCTGTGGAATCCGGCGCGCCAGCCCCAGGCCGGCGAGGAGCTGCTGTTCGCCTACCGGCTCTACTGGGGTGCGCAGCCGCCGGCGCGGCCGCCGCTCGCGCGCTGCGTGGCCACGCGCACCGGCCTGGGCGGTGTGATCGGTCAGCCGCGCAAGTATTTCTCGTGGCGCTTCGCGGTCGATTTCGCCGGTGGCGACCTGTCGCTGATCGGGCCGAAGGCCAAGGTGGAGGCCGTCGTCAGCGCCTCGCGCGGCCGGGTGGAGATCACGTCGGCGAGGCCCTTGGCCTCGGTCTCGGGCTTCCGGGCGATGTTCGACGTGGTACCGCCCGCCGGCACCGAGCCGATCGACCTGCGCGTCTACCTGCGCTGCGATGGCCAGTCGCTCAGCGAGACCTGGCTCTACCAGTGGAGCCCGCCGCCCGCGGCCGAACGCAAGCTGGGCTGAAGGGCACGCCGAGATGCAACCGCCGGTGTCCGGCCGGTCGCTACACTGCGCGCCTTCCCGATGATCCGTGGCCCGTCGCAGGGCCCCTCCCGAGTCCGTGGACAAGATCCTGCTGCAAATCGCCGCCGAGCTGAAGGTTCGGCCGGCCCAAGTCAATGCTGCCGTCGAACTGCTCGACGGGGGCGCCACGGTGCCCTTCATCGCGCGCTACCGCAAGGAGGTCACCGACAACCTCGATGACATCCAGCTGCGCGAGCTGGAAGCGCGCCTGGCCTACCTGCGAGAGCTGGAGGAGCGCCGCGCCGCGGTGCTGAAGAGCATCGACGAGCAGGGCAAGCTCACGCCCGAGCTGCGAGCCACGATCGAGGCGGCGCCGACCAAGCAGGAGCTCGAGGACCTCTACCTGCCCTACAAGCCCCGGCGCCGCACCAAGGGCATGATCGCCCGCGAGGCCGGCATCGAGCCGCTGGCCGACCGCCTGTTCGCCGACCCGACGCTGGAGCCGCTGGCGCAGGCCGCGGCCTTCATCGCGGCCTACGAAGGCGGGGCCTCTGCGCTGGCCGAGGCCGGCTTTGCCGATGCCCACGCGGTGCTCGACGGCGTGCGCGACCTGCTGTCCGAACGCTGGGCCGAGGACGCCGCGCTGGTGCAGTCGCTGCGCGGCTGGCTCTGGGACGAGGCCCTGCTGCGCTCCAAGCTGATGGACGGCAAGAACGAGCAGGACGCGGAGATCGCGAAGTTCCGCGACTACTTCGACTACGACGAACCGATCCGCACCGTGCCCTCGCACCGCGCTCTCGCGGTGTTCCGTGGCCGCACGCTGGAGATCCTGGACGCGAAACTGGTGCTCGACGAAGAGATGGTGCCCGGCCGGCCCTCGCTCGCCGAAGGCCGCATCGCCGTGCATCTGGGCTGGAGCCACGCGAAGCGCCCGGCCGACGAGCTGATCCGCAAGTGTGTGGCCTGGGCCTGGAAGGTCAAGCTCAGCCTGAGCCTGGAGCGCGACCTGTTCGCGCGGTTGCGCGAGGATGCCGAGAAGGTGGCGATCAAGGTCTTCGCCGAGAACCTGCGCGACCTGCTGCTGGCCGCGCCGGCCGGCAAGCGCGTGGTGATGGGCCTGGACCCCGGCATCCGCACCGGTGTGAAGGTGGCCGTCGTCAGCGACACCGGCAAGGTGCTGGACACGGCCACGGTCTATCCGCACGAGCCGCGCAAGGACTGGGACGGTTCGATCCACACGCTGGGTCGGCTGGCGGCGACCCACGGCGTCAACCTGATCGCGATCGGCAACGGCACCGCGAGCCGCGAGACCGACAAGCTGGCGGCCGATCTGATCAAGCGCATGCAGCAGCTGGCCCCCGGCACGCACATCGAGAAGGTGGTCGTCAGCGAGGCGGGGGCTTCCGTCTATTCGGCCTCGGAGTTCGCCAGCAAGGAACTGCCCGAACTCGACGTCAGCCTGCGCGGGGCGGTCTCGATCGCACGGCGACTGCAGGACCCGCTGGCCGAGCTGGTGAAGATCGACCCCAAGAGCATCGGTGTCGGCCAGTACCAGCACGACGTGAACCAGAGTGAGCTCGCGCGCACGCTCGACACGGTGGTGGAGGACTGCGTCAACTCGGTCGGCGTGGACCTGAACACCGCGTCGGCGCCGCTGCTGTCGCGCGTGTCCGGGCTGTCGGGCGCGGTCGCGGCCGGCATCGTGCGCTGGCGCGATGCGCATGGCGCCTTCCGCAACCGCCGCCAGCTGCGAGAGGTCACCGGCCTGGGCGAGAAGACCTTCGAGCAGGCGGCCGGCTTCCTGCGCATCCGCGACGGCGACAACCCGCTGGACCTGTCGGGCGTGCACCCCGAGACCTATCCGGTGGTCGAGAAGATCATCGCCGCCGTCGGCCGACCCGTCGGTGATCTGATCGGCAACAGCGACGTGATCCGCAAGCTGCGGCCCGAGGTCTACGCCGACGAGCGCTTCGGCGCGATCACCGTGAAGGACATCCTCGCCGAGCTGGAGAAACCCGGCCGTGACCCACGCCCGGACTTCAAGGTGGCGCGCTTCAACGAGGGCGTCGACGACATCAAGGACCTGCAGGCCGGCATGACGCTGGAAGGCACGGTCAGCAACGTCGCGCAGTTCGGCGCCTTCGTGGACCTGGGCGTCCACCAGGACGGGCTGGTGCACGTGAGCCAGCTGGCGAACAAGTTCGTCAACGACGCGCGCGAGATCGTGAAGACCGGCGACATCGTCAAGGTCAAGGTGCTCGAGGTCGACCTGGCGCGCGGCCGCATCTCGCTCACCATGAAGCTCGACGCCAGCGTGGCGCGCGGCCGCGACGGGCGCGGCGAAGGCAGCGAGAACGGCTACCGGCCGGCCGGGCGCGAAGAGCGCGCCCGCAGCGGGCCGCCGCGGGGTGCTGCGCCTCAGCCCGCGGGTGGCAATGCCATGGCCGCGGCGTTCGCCAAGCTGCAGACGCGGCGTTGATCCACCGGCCGTCTCGCGTCCCTCTCCGGGAAGAGGGCAGGGCGAGCGTAGCGGTGCCTCAGGTGCGCGTGGCGGTGCGGCGGACCACCGGGTAACGCACGCTGTCGACCGGCATCGTCGAGACACGACGGACCGGCAGCGCGCCGAGGACGCGCGGTGCGGCCGACGGGCTGGACGCCTGCATCACGATCCGCATCGCCGCCAGGTCACTGTGCGACAGGCCACCGGTCGCCACCGTCTGCGGAATCACCGCCACGCCGGTCGCCATCGCCAGACCCACCGTGGCCAGCGCACGACGCTGCCAGGTCGCTACACCCCTGCCGCCGAGCGCCACGTCATTGCGAACACCGGTCAGCGCTGGTGCGGTGATCGTCGGGCGCACCACGCCGGCATAGCGCCAGGCGGCCTGCAGCACCGCCGGGGCGCGCGATTCCTCGGGGATCAGCAGCCAGCCGCGGCGACGCCAGGCCAGGCCGAACTCGCTGCGGCTGGTGATCACCGCCAGTGGCACGGCCAGCACCAGCGGCAGCGCCAGTGGCAGCACGCGCCAGGCCTCGCCGGGCTGACCGGCCAGCCACCAGGCCGTTGCGGCGGCAACGATCGTGCCGACGACGCCGAAACGACCGATCGCCTCGCGCCAGCCGACCGCGGTGGCTTCCCGCGACGGCGATTTCCAGTTCAGCTTCAGTCCGGTCAAAGCACCCAGAACGAAGATCGAGTGGGCCACCATGCGCACCGGCGCCTGCACCGCCGACATCAGCGCCTCGAGCAGCGCGCTGGTCACGAGGGTCTGGCGGCCCCCGTAGCCGGCTTCCTGACGACGCCGGATCACCAGCAGCACGGCCAGCACGCGCGGCACCAGCAGCAGCGCGAGTGTGGCGCTCCACAGCATCATCTGCGCGAGCGGCAGGCCGACGCCCTCGGTCGCATCCTGCAGGTTGTCGCCGGCAAACCAGGGCAGCACGCCGAGCAGCACGAACGCCAGCCAGATCGGCGAGGCCACGTAGGACATGGCGCCGGTGACGAACATCGCCCGGTGCACGCCGGCAAAGCCCGGCTCGGCCACCAGACGGGCGTTCTGCAGGTTGCCCTGGCACCAGCGGCGGTCGCGCGTCAGTTCGTCGATCAGGTGCGGCGGAGCCTGTTCGTAGCTGCCGTCGAGTTCGGGCAGCAACCACACCTCGTAGCCGGCACGGCGCATCAGCGCGGCCTCGACGAAGTCATGCGACAGGATCTCGCCGCTGAGCCCGCCCTTGCCGGGCAGCCTGGCCAGCGCGCAATGCTTCATGAAGGGCTCGACGCGCAGGATGGCGTTGTGGCCCCAGTAGTGGGATTCGCCCAGTTGCCAGAAGCGCAGGCCGGCGCTGAACAGCGGGCCGGTCACGCGTCCGGCGAACTGCTGCAGGCGGGCGTGCAGGGAATCGTGGCCGCAGGAGCGCGGCGCGGTCTGGATGATGCCGGCCTTGGGCTGAGCCTCCATCAGGCGCACCATCGTCAGCAGCGCGTCGCCGCTCATCACGCTGTCGGCGTCCAGCACCACCATGTAGCGGTAGTCGCGGCCCCAGCGACGGCAGAAGTCGGCCACGTTGCCGGCCTTGCGCTTGGTGCGCCGCTGGCGCCAGCGGTAGTAGACGCGGCTGCTGTCGTAGCCGTCGGCGGCCAGCGCCTCGCGCAGGCCGCGCCAGGCGGCCAGTTCGGCGTCGCGCAGTGTCAGGTCGCCGGTGTCGGACAGCATGTAGACGTCGAAGCGGTCGAAGGAGCCGGCGCGCGACAGCGACTCGATGGTGGCGCGCAAGCCGGCCACGACGGTGGCGATGTCCTCGTTGCAGATCGGCATCACCACGGCGGTGCGGGCGTCCTCGGCGATCGGCCGGCCGGCCACGTCTTCGGGGCTCAGCGCATGGTGGTCGCCGCGGCGCAGGCTCACGTAGCCCATCACCGCGGTCACGCAGCCCGCCGCCACCCAGGCGAACAGCAGCGCGAACAAGCCCGTCTGCAGCATGGCCCAGGGGCCGCTGTGGCCCGGCCCGGCGGCGCTGTCCAGCACCGCGGTGGCGAGGCCGGCGCTGCCGATCACCAGCGCCAGCAGCAGGCGGCGGCGCGCCGTCGCCGCGGCGAGCCACGCCGGCGCAGCGAACGTCTTGCGATCGCCTCGGGTGCCGAACAGCCGGCTCAGCCCCACCGGCACGCCGGTCCAGGGCACCGGCGTCATGCTGCCGCGCCGCACCGGCGGCGCTGTTTCGGTGCGCTCCAGCGTGGGGCGCAGGGGAGAGGGCTTGGCGGTGGTGTTCATTCCGGGGGCAGGGCGTAGGTCCATGTTTCGGTGAGCACGTTGGCACCGTCCTTCAAGAGAGCCCGCAGCTCGACAGGCTGCTTGGCATCGAGACGCTGAACCTTCAGATTCAGGCGCCATCCCTTGGTGGCCGGGTTGCGGTAGACGTTCGCTAGCAAGACGCGTGCGTTGTCACTCGATGTGACAAACGCCTGAGGTGTGGCAACCGCCGACAGCCCGTCGAGCGGGCCACCGGCATAGTCGATGTGAAATTGCCATTCTCCGGGCTGGGGACGCTCCAGGCCACGGCCCAGGCGTGATTGCAGCACCCGGCCCTGTCGCGGCGGCGACTGCTGATCAGAACCTTGCCAGAGCATCGAGTAGCTCAGCGTCAGCGGCTGGCCGGCGGCCGGCAGACGCTCCGGGACCCAGTACGCCACCACGTTGTCGTTGGTTTCGTCCGGCGAGTGGAACTGCATCAGTTCGACGCGGCCGGCGCCCCAATCGCCCTCGGGTCGGACCCACACGCTCGGGCGCTGGTCGTACCGCGCTTCGGGATCTTCGTAACTGGCGAACGAGCGGTCACGCTGCATCAGCCCGAAACCGCGCAGCCTTTGCATGGCAAAGCTGGTGGTGAACGGTCGATCCGGATTCAGCAGCGGGCGCCAGAGCCACTCACCGTCGCCGGTCTCGATCAGCAGTCCGTCGGCGTCGTGCACCTCGGGCCGGAAGTCGCCCAGCGACTGCAGCGGCTTCGGATGGTTCTCGCCACCGAAGAACATGCTGGTCAGCGGGGCGATCCCGAGCGTGGCGACGGCGCCCCGGAGGAACAGCCGGGCCTGGACCGCCACCTCGGTCACGCTGCCCGGCCGCAGCTCGAAACGGTAGGCGCCGGTGACACGCGCGCCGTTGAGCAAGGCGTAGACGGTCAGTGACTTCGCGCCGCGAGCCGGCCGCTCGATCCAGAACGCCTCGAAGGCGGGGAAATCCTCGCCGGCGTCACCGGCGGTATCGATCGCGACGCCCCGAGCCGAGCTGCCGTAGTGCTGGCCGGCCCCCACTGCGCGCAGATAGCTGGCGCCCAGGAAGACGGTGAACTCATCCTTGTAGCCGGCGCGGTTCAGCGCGTAGTGGACGCGAAAGCCCGCCAGTTCGGCCTGTGCCTGCCCCGCGACGGCAGGGGCGGCGTTCCCGAAGTCGAAGGCGCTGCTGGGCACGCTCAGCGGCAGCTCCCGGCCCTGGACCAGTTCGTGCACACGCACGGGCCGGGTGTAGTTGCCGCCGACATGAAAGAACTGCAATTCGAACGGCAGCCCGGCCTCGCGCCACCAGGCCGACTGAGGCCGGAAGCGGATCGCGCGGTAGTCGTCGTAGCTCAGGGCGTCGAGGCGGGAATTCGTGAACGTGGCCTGTTCGCGGTAGGGCGTGGCGGCGAGCGCCTTGGCGCGCTCGGTCAGCACATTCAGATCGAAAGCGGCCCGCGCCTTGCCGCCCATCAACAGGCCGACCGCCGCGCATCCCCAGAGGAGCGAACGGGCCGACCGTGAGCGGGCACGGTCAGGCGACGGGGAAACGGCGGCAGCGGCGGTCACGGGACAGTGGGGTTCGATGATTTGGTGCGATGCAGCACGATTGTTGCGCGGACTGGCGCCGTTTGCAGTCCCTGAAACGAACGAGGGTGTGAATGCATGTTCGTGGGGCGCGTCGTCGCCGACCATCGGCCGCCACCGACTCCGCCTGTAGGCCGTGGCCTACGTGCCGGAGCCGACCCTCGAACGGCCCGGTAGCATCGGTCGATGACAACACCCGCACTGCGCATCTATGCCGGCCGCAGCGCCCGGGCGCACCTCGCCGAGCACGGCCTTCGGCCGCAGGACGTGCGCGTGGTGGCTGGCGCCGCCGGCGGACCGAAGGGACTGGTGCTGGGGCCGATGGACCGTTACCTGTTCGGCCAGTGGCTGAGCGGCAGCCGGCAGACGGTCCATCTCGCGGGGGCCTCGATCGGCGCCTGGCGCATGGCGACGGCCGCCCTGGCCGATCCGCGGGCGGGCTTCGCGCGACTGACCGAGGACTACATCGCCCAGACCTACGAACTCGACCCGGGGCGCACGCTCCCGAACGCAGCCCAGGTCAGCCGCGGCTTCGAGCAGGAGCTGCGCGCCTTCTTCGACGGCCAGGTCGAGGCGCTGCTGACCCATCCGCGCTACCGCCTGCACATCGTCACCTCGCGCGGGCGCCATGTGCTCGGTCGCGAAGGCAGCGTACGCACGCCGCTCGGCTACGCCGGCGCGCTGCTGAGCAATGCGCTCAGCCGACGCACGCTCGGGGCCTGGCTGGAGCGCGTGGTGTTCTCCTCGCCGGGTGAGGCGCTACCGGTCGACCTGAGCGATCTGCGCCACCGGCAAGTGCGGCTGACCGCCGAGAACTTCCGGCCGGCGCTGCTGGCCTCGTGCTCGATCCCGTTTGCGCTGAAAGCCGTCCACGACATCCCCGGTGCACCGCCCGGCGCCTACTGGGATGGCGGCATCACCGACTACCACCTGCACTGGAACTACCCGTCGATCAACCGCGGCGCGGCACAAGGCACGGGCCTCGCCCACGGCCTGGTGCTGTATCCGCATTTCCAGAAGGCGGTGGTGCCCGGCTGGCTCGACAAGGCCCTGAAGCACCGCCATCGCGCCACACCCTTCCTCGACAACGTGGTGGTGCTGGCGCCCGATCCGGCCTGGGTGCGCACGCTGCCGCACGGCAAGCTGCCGGATCGCAGCGACTTCAAGCAGTACGCCACCGACCTGCGCGGACGCATGGCGGTGTGGCGCCGCGCGGTGGCCGAGAGCGAGCGGCTGGCCGACGACCTGGCCGCGGCGGTGGCGGCCGGGCCGGGGCTGGCGGTCGAGCCGCTCTGACCGCGGCCGCGCGGCGCGCCACAATCACCGCATGGCCCTCGACGATCCGCTTGCCCCGCTGCCCGAGATCGCGCTCGGCACCTACGCTCACTACAAGGGCGCGCGCTACGAGGTGCTCGGCGTCGTGCGGCACAGCGAGACGCGCGAACCGCTGGTGCTCTACCGCCCGCTGTACGGTGATCACGGCCTGTGGGTGCGGCCGTTTGCCATGTTCACCGAATCGCTGATGGTCGATGGGCTGCTGCGCCCGCGCTTCGCTTTCGAGCACGGCGGCACCGCGATCGACTGAGCAGCGCCCGGGATCGCGCACGGCGGCCGTCTTTACCTGACAGCAATCAACGCCGCATGCCGCGCGGCGTTGAAAAGGGGTGGGCCCGACACCCGGACCGCTGAGGAGACCCTTCATGCCCAACTCCCTTTCCCTGTGGCGCCGGGCCCGGTTCGGCATGCTGCTGATCCCGGCCCTGCTCGGCGGCTGCTACGTGGTGCCGGTCGTGCCGGTGCAACGGCCCATCTACGGCCCGGGCTACGACCGGCCCTATCCGAGGCCCTACTACCGCGGCTACTACCGCGTCGGCGAGGCCGCGGCGCCGGTGGTGGCTTCGGCTGCCGCAACCGGCGCGCCCGAGCCTCACATCGAGGCGGCCAGCATGTCCCGGTAGTCGTCGGCGGTCGCGAGCCGCGGGTTGGTCTTGTGGCAGTGGTCGAGCAGGGCGCCGGTGACGGCGCGCTCGTGCCATGCCGCATCCACGCCCATCGCGGCCAGGCCGGTCGGCAGGCCGAGCCGGGCGTTCATGTCGACGAGGGCTGCCGGCAGGTCGCCGGCCGAGGCCAGGCCCATCGCCTGGGCCATGCGCTCCAGGCGCCGCTCGCCGCGCACGCTGTCGGCGTCGGCGTTGAAGCGCACGACGGCGGGCAGGAACATCGCGTTGAGCGTGCCGTGGTGCAGCCGGGGGTCGATGCCGCCGAGGCTGTGCGACAGCGAATGCACGCAGCCCAGGCCCTTCTGGAAGGCCATCGCGCCCTGCATCGACGCGCTCATCATCTGGCGCCGCGCCTCTCGGTCCCCACCATCACGGGTGGCGCGCTCGATGTGGGCCCAGGCCCGCGCCAGCCCGTCGAGCGCGATGCCGTCGGCCGGCGGGTTGAAGGCGGCCGACATGAAGGTCTCCATGCAATGCGCCACCGCGTCCATGCCGGTCGCGGCGGTGAGGCCGGGCGGCAGGCCCAGCGTCAACTCCGGGTCGCAGATCGCGGCCTTGGGTACCAGGTGCCAGGAATGGAAGCCGAGCTTGCGGTGGTCGTCGACGATCACGATCGCGCCGCGGGCGACCTCGCTGCCGGTGCCGGCGGTCGTGGGCACGGCGATCAGCGGGGCCGCCGCCGCGGTGATCTTCGGCGAACCGCCTTCGATGGTGGCGTAGGTCTTCAGTTCGCCGGGATGGGTGGCCAGGATCGCCAGCCCCTTGGCCAGGTCGATGCTCGAGCCGCCGCCCACGGCCACCAGTCCGTCGGCGCGGTGCGCATCCCAGACCTCGCGGGCCGCGCGCACGGCCGCTTCGGTGGGGTTGGACGGCGTGCCGTCGAACACCGCGACGGGCAGGTCCCTCAGCGCGTCGAGTGCCTTCTGCAGCACGCCGGCCGCACGCACGCCAGCGTCGGTGATCACGAGCGGGCGGCTGATGCCGACCCGCGCGCACTCGGCGGCAAGCTCGCGCACCGCGCCGAAATCGAACTGGACCTGGGTGATGTAGAAGATGCTGGCCATGCTGCATGTCCTCGAGCGCGCAAGGGCGCCGGGCGGTGTCTCCATCTGCGCCGGAAATGGCGGCTGCCAGTATGCTCGCGCTCGATGCCGTCCGCCGCCTCCCAGACGCCCGAGTACGGGCTGACCCCCACGATGCGCGACGTGCTCGACCGCATGCGCCGCGCCGGCCGGCCGTCGCTGCACACGATGAGCGTCGGCGAAGCGCGCGAGGCCTACCGGCTCGGCGCCGAGATCCTCGACCTGCCGAGAGTTCCGCTGGCCCGGATCGAGGAGGTACGCATTCCTGCCCCAGACGGTCGCGGGATGCCAGCGCGCCTGTACGCAGCGAGCCGCGACCGGCTGCCGGTGCTGCTGTACCTGCATGGCGGCGGCTTCACGATCGGTGGCCTGGAGACCCACGACAGCCTGTGCCGCCAGCTCGCGCTGCAGGGCGGCGCGGCCGTGCTGTCGCTGGACTACCGGCTCGCGCCGGAGCACCGCTTCCCGGCCGCGGTCGACGATGCCTGGGACGCGCTGCAGTGGCTGGCGCGCGACGGCGGCACGGCGCTGGGCCTCGATGCCACGCGGCTCGCGGTCGGCGGCGACAGCGCCGGCGGCACCCTGTCCGCGGTGTGCGCACTGATGGCACGCGACGCCGGTCTGCCGCTGGCGCTGCAGTTGCTGTTCTACCCGGGCACCGCCGCGCGCCAGGACAGCGACTCGCACCGCCGCTATGCCGAGGGCGTGCTGCTGGCGCGCCCGCTGATCGACTGGTTCTTCGGCCACTACATCGCGCCCGAGCACCGCGAGGACTGGCGTTTCGCGCCGCTGCTCGCGCCCGATCACGCCGGCGTCGCGCCCACGTGGATCGGGCTGGCCGAATGCGACCCGCTGGTCGACGAGGGCATCGCCTACGGCGACGTGCTGCGGGCCGCGGGCGTGCCGGTACAGCTGGAGCTGTGGCGCGGCGTGGTCCACGATTTCATCAAGATGGGCCGCGCGGTGCCGGAGGCGCGCCAGGCGCACGCCGCGGCCGCCCGTGCCCTCCAGGAGGCCTTCGCGTCATGACACTCCAGCGCAGCGATTTCCGCCACTTGCACACCCTGCGGGTGCGCTGGGCCGAGGTGGACATGCAGCAGATCGTGTTCAACGGCCACTATCTGATGTACTTCGACACCGCGCTGGCCGACTACTGGCGCGCGCTGGCGCTGCCTTACGCCGAATCGATGCAGCACTTCGGCGGCGACCTTTACGTGCGCAAGGCGACGCTGGACTACCAGGGCTCGGCGCGCTACGACGACGTGCTCGACATCGGCATCCGCTGCACCCGCATCCGCACCTCGTCGCTGCTGTTCCATGGTGCGGTGCTGCGCGGCAACGACCTGCTGGTCAGCGGCGAGCTGGTCTACGTGTTCGCCGACCCGGCCACGCAGACCAGCCGGCCGGTGCCGGCCGCGCTGCGCGAGGTGCTGGAGGGCTTCGAGGTCGGCCAGACCATGCTCGAGGTGCGCACCGGCGACTGGGCCGCGCTGGGCGAGGCGGCGCGCTCGATCCGTACCGAGGTCTTCATCGAGGAGCAGCACATCCCGGCCGCGATGGAATGGGATGAGACCGATGCCGGCGCGGTGCATGCGGTGGCCTACAACCGCCTCGGCTTCCCGCTGGCGACCGGCCGACTGGTGCCGGAGGCCAACGGCCTGGCCCGCATCGGGCGCATGGCGGTGCGCCGGCCGCTGCGCGGCGGCCGGGCCGGGCGCGCGGTGCTCGACGCGCTGATGGCGCTGGCTGCCCGGCGCGGCGACCGCGAGATCGTGCTCAGTGCCCAGCTCTCGGCCGTGCCGTTCTACGTCCGCACCGGCTTCATGCAGCGTGGGCCGGTGTTCGACGATGCGGGCATCCCGCATGTGGAGATGCGCCGCGGCCTGTAGCGCGCGGGCATCGCCGGCGCTTGGACCGTGCGGCGGCGCGAGGCATCATGCCGGGATGATGACGAGGCACCCCCGATGAGCACCGCAAGCGACGCACTGTTCAAGAAACTGGCCAACGACCTGGGCGTGGAGTTCTCCGAGGAGATCCGCGCCGTGCCGCACTACGAGGTCTCGGTCGAGCATGACGGCATCCTCTACGTCAGCGGCCAGATCCCGCGCATCCGCGGCGCGGTGGCCGTGGCAGGAAGGGTCGGCGCCGAGATCTCGCGCGAGGAGGCCCGACACGCGGCCCGCATCTGCATCGTGAAGGCTCTGGCCGTCGTGCGCCAGGCCGCCGGCGGTGACCTGAGCCGCGTGAAGCGCATCCTGCGCATGACGGTCTACGTGCAGAGCGCACCGAACTTCACCGAGCAGAGCGAAGTGGCCGACGCCGCCTCGGACATCCTCTACACGCTGTTCCAGCCGGGCGGTGGCCACACCCGCACCACGGTCGGCGTGGCCCAGTTGCCCAAGAACGCGGCGGTCGAGATCGACATGATCGTCGCGCTGGGCGACCGCGAGGCGGGCAGCAGCACGTTCTGAGCGCGGGCGGGGCGGCCACGCCCCGTCGGGCGGCGCCGCGGCTCAGGCCGTGGTGGTGCTGAGCGCCTCGATGGCTTCACCCAGTTCCAGCCAGCGGGTCTCGAAGGTCTCGATCTGCTCGCTGAGCAGCTTCAGGCGCTTGCCGCGCTCGGCGCGTTCGGCCGCGGTCAGCGACGGGTCGGCCAGGCTGGCCGCCAGTGCATCGCGCTCCGGCACCGCGGTGGCGAGCCGCGCCTCGAGCTTGCCGAACTCCGCCTTCAGCGGTCGAGCCTGCTCGGCCGCCCGCTGGCGCGCCTGGGCCTGTGCCTTGCGGTCCTCGCGGCGATCCGCGGGCTCGTCCGGCGTCTTCGAGGGCTTCGAGGCCGCCTCGACCACCGCTGGTGCCGCCGCGCCACGCGCCGCCTGGGCATAGGCGCGCGCCTGCTCGCGCGACTGCTCCAGCAGCCAGCGCTGGTAGTCGTCGAGGTCACCGTCGAACTCGCTCACACCGCCGGCGGTGACGAGCCAGAACTCGTCACAGACTTCGCGCAGCAGCGCGCGGTCGTGGCTGACCAGCATCACCGTGCCCTCGAACTCGTTGAGCGCCATCGACAGCGCCTCGCGGGTGGTGAGGTCGAGGTGGTTGGTCGGTTCGTCGAGCAGCAGCAGGTTGGGGCGCTGCCAGACGATCATCGCCAGCACCAGGCGCGCCTTCTCGCCGCCGCTGAGCGAGCCCACAGGCTGGTGGACCATGTCGCCGGTGAAGCGGAACTGGCCCAGGAAGTTGCGCAGTTCCTGCTCGCGTGCGCCCGGCGACACCTGCTTGGCGAGCCGGATTATGTGCTCCATCGGCCCGCTCTCGGGCGTCAGCACGTCCATCTCCTGCTGCGCGAAATAGCCAATCGCCAGGCCCTTGCCCTCGGTGACGCTGCCGCCCAGTGCCGGCAGGACGCGCGCCAGTGTCTTGACCAGCGTCGACTTGCCCTGGCCGTTGGCGCCGAGGATGCCGATGCGCTGGCCGGGCATGACCGAGCGGTCGATGTCGCGCACGATGGTGATCGGCTCGCCGCCTTCGACGGCATAGCCGCACCGCATCTCGCGCATCGCGAGCATGGGGTTCGGCAGGTTCTCGGGCTCGCGGAACTCGAAGCTGAAGTCGGCCGCGGTCAGCACCGGCGCGATCTTCTCCATGCGTTCCAGCGCCTTCACGCGGCTCTGCGCCTGCTTGGCCTTGCTGGCCTTGGCCTTGAAGCGGTCGATGAAGCGCTGCAGCTGCGCGACCTTCTCCTGCTGGCGGCCGAACGCGGCCTGCTGCTGGCTCATGCGCTCGGCGCGCATGCCCTCGAAGGCGCTGTAGTTGCCACCGTAGCGCGTGAGCTGGGTTTCCTCGAGGTGGACCGTCACCCGGGTGATGGCGTCGAGGAACTCCCGGTCGTGGCTGATGACCAGCATCGTGCCTTCGTAGCGCTGCAGCCAGGCCTCCAGCCACACCAGCGCGTCGAGGTCCAGGTGGTTGGTGGGCTCGTCGAGCAGCAGCAGGTCGCTCGGGCACATCAGCGCACGGGCCAGCTGCAGCCGCATGCGCCAGCCGCCGGAGAAGCTGTTGACCGGCGCGTCGAGCTGCGCGCTCTTGAAGCCCAGGCCGAGCATCAGCGCCTGGGCACGCGGCGACGCATCGAAGGCACCGACCTCGGCGAGCAGGCCGTGCGCCTCGCCGATGGCGTTGCCGTCGTCGGCCGCCTCGGCGGCGGCCAGCGCGGCCTGCGCCTCCATCAGGCGAGTGTCGCCTTCCAGGACGAAGGCGGTGGCCGGCTGGTCGGTTTCTGGCATGTTCTGCGCCACCTCGGCCATGCGCCAGCGCGGCGGGATCGAGAAGTCGCCAGCGTCGGCCTGCAGCCGGTGGGTCAGCAACGCGAACAGCGAGGACTTGCCGGCGCCGTTGCGGCCGACCAGGCCGACCTTCTCGCCAGGATTCAGCGTGAGGTTGGCGCCTTGCAGCACGATCTTCGGACCGCGGCGCAGCGTGAGATTCTTGAGAACGATCATGAGGACAGCAGGGAAGCCCGGGTCAGCAGCAGCACCTGGTCGTCGCCGGCGCTGGTTTCGAGCCACACGGCCTCGAGGGTGGGAAAGGCGCGCTCGAAGTTCGCGCGCTCGTTGCCGATTTCCAGCACGAGCACGGCATCTTCGGTCATCTGCGCCGGCGCGTCTTGCATCAGCTTGCGTACGAAGTCCATGCCGTCCTCGCCACCGGCCAGCGCCAGCTCGGGCTCGGCCTGGTACTCGGGCGGCAGGTCCGCCATCGACGCGGCGTTCACGTACGGTGGGTTGCAGAGGATCAGGTCGTAGGGGCCGTGCACTCGCACCAGGCCGTCGGAGCGCAGCAGCGTGACGCGATCGCCCAGGCCGTGAGCGTCGATGTTGATCTTCGCCACCGCGAGAGCGTCCTCGGAGAGGTCGCTGCCGTCGACCTGCACTTCGGGCCAGGCCATCGCGGCCAGCACCGCCAGGCTGCCGTTGCCGGTGCACAGGTCGAGCACGCGCCGCGTGTGGGTGCCGAGCCAGGCGTCGATCGTGCCGTCGGCCAGCAGCTCGGCGATGAAGCTGCGCGGCACGATGGTCCGCTCGTCGACGTAGAAGGCCACGCCCTGCAGCCACGCCTGCTTGGTCAGGTAGGCGGCCGGCTGGCGATGGCGGATGCGCCGATCGATCAGCGCATCGACCACCAGCCGCTCGCTGGCGGACACCGGTCTCCCGGCGTGCTCGTCCAGCCCGTCGAGCGGCAGGTCCAGCGCCCACTGCACCAGCCAGGCGGCCTCGTCGAAGGCATTGGTCGTGCCGTGCCCGAACGACACTCCGGCGCCCTGCAGGCGCGCGGCCTGGGACTCGATCAGCTCGATCAGCGTCATGCGATCAGACGCTCGAGCGTGCTGCGGTAGATCTCCTTCAGCGGCTCGATCTCGGCCACCGCGACGTGCTCGTCGATCTGGTGGATGCTGGCGTTGACCGGCCCGCACTCGACCACCTGCGGGCAGATCGTCGCGATGAAGCGGCCGTCGGAGGTGCCGCCGGTGGTGGACAACTCGGTCATGCGGCCGGTCACCTGCAAGATCGCGCCGCCCAGCGCCTCGGTCAGACTGCCCGGGCGGGTAAGGAAGGGGCGCCCGCCCAGCGTCCAGGCTATCGTGTACTGCAGGCCGTGGCGATCCAGCACCGCGGCAAGGCGCTGCTGCAAGGTCTCCGGCGTCGACTCGGTCGAAAAGCGGAAGTTGAAGTCGACCACCGCCTCGCCCGGAATGACGTTGCTCGCGCCGGTGCCGGCGTGCAGGTTCGACACCTGCCAGCTGGTCGGCGGGAAATGCTCGTTGCCGCCGTCCCAGACCACCTGCACCAGCTCGGCCAGCGCCGGCGCCACCGCGTGGATCGGGTTCTTCGCCAGGTGCGGGTAGGCGATGTGACCCTGCGCGCCCTGCACGACCAGCCGCCCCGACAGCGAGCCGCGGCGGCCGTTCTTGATCATGTCGCCCACCGCGTTCACCGAGGTCGGTTCGCCGACGATGCAGCCGTCGAGCCGCTCGCCGCGCTCCTGCAGCCAGCGCACCACCTGGGTCGTGCCGTCGAGCGCCGGGCCTTCCTCATCACTCGTCAGCAGCAGCGCTATTGAACCGGTGTGCCGCGGATGCGCCACGATGAACTCCTCGATCGCCACCACCATGCAGGCAAGCGAGGTCTTCATGTCGGCCGCGCCGCGGCCATAGAGTCGACCGTCGCGGTGGCTGGGCACGAAGGGGTCGCTGGTCCAGCGCTCGAGCGGGCCGGTGGGCACCACGTCGGTGTGTCCGGCGAAGACGAGCGCGAAACCATCGGCGGCGCTGCCCCGGCGAATGGCCCACAGGTTGGTGACGCGGAAGTCGGCCGGGCCGCTCTCGAGGGTGTGGCAGTCGAAGCCCTGCGCCTGGAGCCGCTGCGCGATCAGCGCCTGGCAGCCTGCGTCCTCGGGCGTGACGGAAGCGCGCGCGATCAGTTGTTCGGCCAGGGTCAGCGCCGTCGGGGGCAGGGCACTCATCCGCGCGAATGACTCACAGCGCGCCGAAGTTCGTGCGGCGATCGTCCTGCCGCACGTCCAGCGTGATGTCGGTGAAGGAGGGGCCCTCGTCCTTCTCTTCCTTCTTCGGCGCCAGCTTCGACTGCGTGGGGCTGTCGTTCTGCAGCCGCCACATCAGGTTGGTCGGCGAATCGGCGTAGCTCAGGCCCTCGTCGCGCGTGATCACGCCCTCGTTGATCAGGCGGGCGAGCTCCTGCTCGAAGGTCTGCGAGCCCTCGGCGAGCGACTGCTCCATCGCCTCCTTGACCCCCGGGAAGTCGCCCTGCGCCATCAGGTCGGCGACCAGCTTGGTGTTCAGCAGCACCTCGACGGCCGGCACACGGCCGCCCTGGGTCGAGCGCACCAGCCGCTGCGACACCACGGCCTTCAGCGCCGAGGACAGGTCGCCCAGCAGGGCCGGGCGCGCCTCGGGCGTGTAGAAGCTCAGGATGCGGCCCAGCGCGTGATAGCTGTTGTTGGCGTGCAGCGTCGACACCACCAGGTGGCCCGACAGTGCGTAGGAGATCGCCGCCGTCATCGTCTCGCGGTCGCGGATTTCGCCGATCAGGATGCAGTCCGGCGCCTGGCGCAGCGCGTTCTTCAGGCCGATCTGCAGCGACTGGGTGTCGCGGCCGACCTCGCGCTGGTTGACGATCGCCTTCTTGTTGGTGAACAGGAATTCGATCGGGTCCTCGATGGTGAGGATGTGGCCGGCGAGGTTGCGGTTGCGGTGCTCCAGCATCGAGGCGAGTGTGGTGCTCTTGCCGGTGCCGGTGGCGCCGGCCAGCAGGATGAGACCGCGCTTCTCGAGGATCAGCGTGTTCAGGATCTCCGGCAGCTTCAGCGAATCGAGGGTCGGGATCTCGACCGGGATGCAGCGGAACACCGCGGCGATGGAGCCGCGCTGCCGGAACGCGCTGAGCCGGAAGCTGCCGACGCCCTGCAGTCCGATGCCCATGTTCAGCTCGCCGAGCTCCTCGAGCTCCTCGAGCTGCTTGGGCGTCAGCAGCTCGGCCAGCAACTGGCGCGGCTGCTCCGGCGTGAGCGACTGGTCGGACAGCTGCAGCAGCTGGCCGTTGATCTTGATCTGGATCGGCGCGTTGGCCGTGAGGTAGACATCCGAGGCCCGCTTCTCGGCCATCAGCCGCAGCACCCGCTCCATGTTTCCGCTCATCGCACCGACCCTCCCGTTGAGTAATGCCGTCGCTGCACGCCGGCGCCGGACCGATCAGGCGCGCAGCAGCTCGTTGATGCTGGTCTTGGCGCGCGTCTGCGCGTCGACCTTCTTGACGATCACCGCACAGTACAACGAGTACTTGCCGTCCGCGCTGGGCAAATTACCGGAAACCACCACCGAGCCGGCCGGCACGCGGCCGTAGCTCACCTCGCCGGTGGCGCGGTCGTAGATCTTGGTGCTCTGGCCGATGTAGACGCCCATGCTGATCACCGAGTTCTCCTCGACGATCACGCCTTCCACCACCTCGGAGCGGGCGCCGATGAAGCAGTTGTCCTCGATGATGGTCGGGTTGGCCTGCAGCGGCTCCAGCACCCCGCCGATGCCGACGCCACCCGACAGGTGCACGTTCTTGCCGATCTGCGCGCAGGACCCCACCGTGGCCCAGGTGTCGACCATGGTGTTCTCGTCGACGTAGGCGCCGATGTTCACGTAGCTGGGCATCAACACCGCCCCCTTGGCGATGAAGCTGCCGCGGCGGGCTACCGCCGGGGGCACTACGCGCACGCCGGTGGCGCGCATCGCAGCCTCGTCGAGGTGGGCGAACTTGGTGTCGACCTTGTCGAAAAATCCCAGGTCGCCGGCCCGCATGATCTTGTTGTCGGTCAGGCGGAAGCTCAGCAGCACCGCCTTCTTGACCCACTGGTTCACCTGCCACTGGCCGACGCCCTGGCGCTCGGCCACCCGCAGGCGGCCCTTGTTCAGGTCAGAGATGACCTGTTCGACCGCCTCGCGCACTTCGGGGGCGTTGGCCGCGGTGATGCTGGCGCGGGCTTCCCACGCGGCGTCGATGGTCGATTGCAGTTGGGTATGGGACATGGAGGCTCAGCTGGACTGGATGAAGGAAACGATGCGTTCGGCCGCTTCGACGCATTCGTCGACGCCGGCCACGAGCGCCATGCGAATGCGGCCCTGGCCGGGGTTCGTGCCACGCGCCTCGCGGGCGAGGTAGCTGCCAGGCAGCACCGCCACATTGTATTGAGCGAGCAGCTCGCGGGCGAAGCGGGTGTCGCTGCCGCCACAGACGGCTGCCGGCAGCCGGGCCCACAGGTAGAAGCCAGCGTCGGGCAGCGCGACGTCCAGCACGCCGGCGAGGAGCGGCGTCACGCGCTCGAACTTCTGCCGGTAAAGCGCGCGGTTGGCCGCCACGTGGGCCTCGTCGCCCCAGGCCGCGAGGCTGGCGCGCTGCACGGCCGGACCCATCGCCGCACCGTGGTAGGTGCGGTAGAGCAGGAAGGCCTTCAGGATTGCCGCGTCGCCGGCCACGAAGCCCGAGCGCAGCCCCGGCACATTGGAGCGCTTGGACAGGCTGGTGAATGCGATCAGGCGCCGGAAATCGCCGCGCCCCAGCGCCAGCGCGGCCTGCAGGCCGCCGAGCGGCGGCTCGTCGCGGAACCAGATCTCGGAATAGCACTCGTCGGAGGCGATCACGAAGCCGTGCCGGTCGGACAGCTCGAACAGCCGCTGCCATTCGTCGAGCGGCATCACCGCGCCGGTCGGGTTGCCCGGCGAGCAGACATAGAGCAGTTGCGTGCGCGCCCAGGTGGCGTCGTCGATGGCCGACCAGTCGATCGCGAAATTGCGCGCCGGGTCGCTGTTGGCGAACACCGTCTGCGCGCCGGCCAGCAGCGCCGCGCCCTCGTAGATCTGATAGAACGGATTGGGGCAGACCACTGTGGCGCCGGGGCGCGTGGGATCGACGACGGTCTGCGCCAGCGCGAACAGGGCCTCGCGCGAGCCGTTGACCGGCAGCAGCTGGGTCGACGCATCGAGCGTCACGCCGTAGCGCCGATGCACCCATGCGGCGCAGGCCTCGCGCAGCGCCGGCTCGCCGGCGGTGGCCGGGTAGCTGGCCAGTCCGTCCAGCGCCGCGGCGAGCGCCTCGCGGATGAACGGTGGCGTCGGGTGCTTGGGCTCGCCGATGCCGAGGCTGATGGGCCGCAGCGCCGGATTCGGCAGCACGTCGCGAGTCAGTTCGCGCAGCCGCTCGAACGGGTAGGGCTGCAACCGGGAAAGCAGGGGGTTCATGAAGGAGGATTATCCCGCGGCCTGCATTGCGCACGGCCCGCACCACACCGCCATTCTTTCGTGTGCAAAATGCTTGCAGACGAATCAAAGCCACCGCATGAGCCAAACCCGCCGACTTCCCGCATCGCTCCAGGCCGACGCCTCGGATCTGGCACTCGACGGCCAGCTGTGCTTCGCGCTGTACGCCGCGTCGCTGGCGATGACCAAGGTCTACCGGCCGCTGCTCGCGCGCATCGGTCTGACCTATCCGCAGTACGTGGTGCTGCTGGCGCTGTGGGAGTGCGACGGCCTCAACATCGGCGAGCTCGGCGAGCGCGTCTCGCTCGATTCAGGCACGCTGACGCCGCTGCTCAAGCGCATGCAGGCGCTCGGCCTGATCGAGCGCACCCGCAGCGCCGCCGACGAACGCCAGGTGCTGATCACGCTGACACGGGCCGGCCGCGATCTCAGCACCGCCGCGTCGGCCATCCAGGAGCAGGTGGCCTGCGCGACGGCCTGTTCCAACCGGGAGCGCCAGGGATTGACTCAGGCGCTGCAGCAGTTGCGGGCAGCGCTGCTCTCGAACGCCGACACCTGAGCGCCCGACAGCGTTCGCCTGCGGGACTCAGGTCGGCAGGCCACGCTCCGCGGCGTGCTGCGGCAGCGCGACGAGAGGCTCGGGCTTCCAGCCCTTCTTGCGGTGCTCCGCGACCACGCTGGTGTAGATGCCGCCGCGCACGTACCACTTGGCGGTGATGCGCGCGAAGCGCGGCGCCGTGGTCTCGACGATCTTGCCGAGGATGTCGTTGGTGACCTTCTCGTGGAACGCGCCCTCGTCGCGGAAGCTCCACATGTACATCTTCAGGCTCTTGAGCTCGACGCACAGCCCGTCGGCAATCATGTCGATCGTGAAGTGCGCGAAGTCGGGTTGCCCGGTCAGCGGGCACAGGCAGGTGAACTCGGGGATCTGGAACTGGATGACGTAGTCGCGCTCCGGCGCCGGGTTCGGGAACACGTGCAGTTCCTTGCTCGGCGCCGTGGGCGGATTGGGCGGCATCGGGCGCTGCCGGGGCGGCGTACGCGGGCTGGATTTCTTGGCAGTCTTGGCCATGGTTCGACGCCGCTGCACATCCCGCGCAGTCGACGTTTGCTTGCAGTTCAGGGGAGGGCCCGATGCTATCATCCTGAGCACTCTCAAGCCGGCTTCCGAGCCGGTTTCTCATTACAAATCAACGAGTTAGCGGCGCAGCACGGGGCATTGCAGACGCCCGGCGCAGCGCCCTGCGAACCGCCCGCGATGCGCCTCAACTCGATCAAGCTCTCCGGTTTCAAGTCCTTCGCCGAGCCGACGAACTTCCAGCTGCCCGGTCAGCTCGTCGGTGTGGTCGGTCCGAACGGCTGCGGCAAGTCCAACATCATGGACGCGGTGCGCTGGGTGCTCGGTGAGAGCAAGGCCTCCGAGCTGCGCGGCGAGTCGATGCAGGACGTGATCTTCAACGGCTCGGGCAACCGCAAGCCCGCCAGCCGTTCCAGCGTCGAGCTGGTGTTCGACAACGCCGATGCCCGCGCCGGCGGCTCCTGGGCCCAGTTCGCCGAGATCGCCGTCAAGCGCGTGCTCACGCGCGACGGCACCTCCAGCTACTACATCAACAACCAGCCGGTGCGCCGGCGCGACGTGCAGGACGTGTTCCTCGGCACCGGCCTGGGCCCGCGCGCCTACGCGATCATCGGCCAGGGCACGATCAGCCGCATCATCGAGTCCAAGCCCGAGGAGTTGCGGCTCTTCCTCGAAGAGGCCGCCGGCGTCTCCAAGTACAAGGAGCGCCGCCGCGAGACCGAGAGCCGCCTGAAGGACACGCGCGAGAACCTGCAGCGTGTCGACGACATCCTGCGCGAGCTCAACGCCAACCTCGACAAGCTCGAGAAGCAGGCCGAGGTCGCGGCCCAGTACCGCGGCCTGCAGGAGGCCGGCACGCTGAAGCTGCACCAGCTGTGGTTCCTGAAGCATCGCGATGCGGCGTCCGAGGAGGAGCGCGTGCACAAGGCCGTGCTCGAAGCCACCAACGCCATCGAATCGCGGCTGGCAGAGCTGCGCCACGTCGAGGCCGAGCTGGAGACGGTGCGCCAGTCGCACTACGCGGCGAGCGACGCGCTGCACACCGCGCAGGGTTCGCTGGCCGAGGCCGCGCTCGAGGTGAGCCGGCTCGAGGAACGCATCCGTTACGTGGTCGAGGGGCGCCAGCGCGTCGAGCAGCGGCTGGCCGAGCTGACGGGCCAGAACGCGAACTGGGACGAGCGGCGCCAGCAGGCGGTGGCCGAGCTCGACGAGATCGCCGCGCAGATCGCCCTGGCCGACGAGCAGGCCGAGCTGCTGGCCGCGCAGGCCGAGGAGCAATCGGGCGCCTTGCCGGGCGTGGAAGACACGGTGCGCGCCGCGCAGGGCCGCGCCAACGAACAGCGCGGCAAGGCCGGGCAGGTGCAGCAGCAGATCCAGCTGCTGGCCGCCGAGTCGCGCAGCGTCGAGGAACAGGGCCGCGCGCTCACGCAGCGCCGCGAGCGCCTGGCCGGCGAGCGCCAGACGCTGGCGGCGCCCGACGAGGCGCGCCTCGAAGGCCTGCGCGTTCAACTCGCCGGCGCCGAGGAAGGCCAGGCGGTGGCCGATGCCCGCGCCGAGGAACTGACCGCGTCGGTGCCCCAGCTCGATGAAGATCGCCGCGTCAAGCAGGAGCGCGTCAACGCCGAGACCGGCCGCCAGGCCGACCTGAGCGCCCGCCTCGATGCACTGCGCGCGCTGCAGGAGAAGGTGCAGACCGAGGGCAAGCTCAAGCCCTGGCTCGCCAAGCACGGGCTCGACGGGCTGAGCGGGCTGTGGACGCGGCTGCACATCGAGACCGGCTGGGAGACCGCGCTGGAAGCGGCGCTGCGCGAACGCATCAATGCGCTCGAAGTCGGCCGCATGGAGACGGTGCGCGCCTTCGAGGGCGACGCCCCGCCGGCCAAGCTGGCCTTCTACACGCCGCCGAGCGGCGCGATCGCCAACACCCATGCCACGCTGCCGCGGCTGTCGGACCTGCTGCGCCTGGGCGGGCAGGTCGGCGACGCCGGGCTGGCAGCGTTGCTGAACGACTGGCTCGAGGGCGTCTACACCGCGGCCTCGCTCGACGAGGCACTGGCCAACCGCGGCAAGCTGACCCACGGCGAGGTCATCATGACGCCGGCCGGCCACGCGGTCAGCCCGTTCGCGGTGAGCTTCTACGCGCCCGACTCCGAGCAGGCCGGCATGCTGGCGCGCGCCCAAGAGATCGAGAACCTGGAGAAGCAGACGCGCGCCCAGGCGCTGATCGTCGACGAGTCGCGCGCCGCCCTGGTGCGGGCCGAGGCGGCCTACACCGACGCCTCGTCGCGGCTGGTGAGCGCGCGCCGCGAGGCCGCCGAGGGCCAGACGCGCCACCACCAGCTGCAGGTCGAGGTGCTGCGGCTCACCCAGCTGAGCGAGCAGACCAGCGCGCGGCGCGAGCAGATCGAATCCGAGCTGGCCGAGATCGACGCCGGCCTGGAGGAACTGCAGGAGCGCCGCGTCACCGGCGAGGCGCGCTTCGAGGAGCTGGACCTGCAGCTCGCCAACGAGCAGGAGCGCCACGCCGACCTGGAAGAGGCGGTGATCCAGGCCGAACGCCAGCTCAGCGGCGCACGCGAGCAGCTGCGCACGCTGGAGCGCGAGGCCCAGGAGGCGCAGTTCAGCTCGCGTGCGCTGGCCGCGCGGCGCGGCGAGCTGCAGCGTTCGATCGAGACCGCCGCCCAGCAGGTGGCCACCAACGAGCAGAGCGCTGCCCAGCTGCAGGAAGAGCTCGGGCGCCTGACCGATGCCGCCGCGCAGGCCGGCCTGCAGACCGCGCTGGCGCTGAAGCTCGAGCGCGAGCAGGCGCTGGGCGCGCAGCGCAGCGCCTATGACGAGCTGTCGGCGCGCCTGCGCCAGGCCGAAGAACAGCGCCTGGGCTTCGAGCGCAGCCTCGAGCCGCTGCGCGAGAAGATCGGCAAGCTGCAGCTCGAGCAGCAGGCCGCACAGCTGGGCGGCGCGCAGTACCTGGAGCAGCTGACGGCGGCCCAGGTCGACCTCGAGGTCCTGGGCAGGAACATCGAGGACAACAACGTCAAGCTCTACGGCCTGCAGGGCGAGATCGACCGCATCAACCGCGAGGTGGCGGCGCTGGGCGCGGTGAACCTGGCCGCGCTCGATGAACTGACCGCGTCGCGCGAGCGCAAGACCTTCCTCGACGCGCAGTCGGCCGACCTGGTCGACGCGATGACCACGCTGGAAGACGCCATCCACAAGATCGACCTCGAGACACGCGACCTGCTGAAGGGCACCTTCGACACCGTCAACGAGCACTTCGGCCGCATGTTCCCGGAGCTGTTCGGCGGCGGCAATGCGCGGTTGGTGATGACCGGCGACGAGATCCTCGACGCCGGCGTGCAGGTGATGGCGCAGCCGCCGGGCAAGAAGAACAGCACCATCCACCTGCTGTCGGGCGGCGAAAAGGCGCTGACGGCGATCGCGCTGGTGTTCGCGATCTTCCAGTTGAACCCGGCGCCGTTCTGCCTGCTCGACGAAGTGGACGCGCCGCTCGACGACGCCAACACCGAGCGCTATGCGAAGCTGGTGCGCAGCATGGCGCAGAACACGCAGTTCCTGTTCATCTCGCACAACAAGATCGCGATGGAAATGGCCGAACAGCTGATCGGGGTGACCATGCAGGAGCAGGGCGTGTCGCGCATCGTCGCGGTCGACATGGACGCAGCGGTCTCGATGGCCGAGGCCGCATGACCATGAGCACGCTACAGCTGTCGCTCGCCATCCTGGGGGGGCTGGTGCTCGCCGCGATCGTGGCCCACGGCACCTGGCAGGCTCGCCGCAACGAGATCAAGCGCGTGGCGCTGGAGCCGGGCGCGGAGCCCGCGCCGCCGCAGGAGCCGAGCTTTGCGCCGACCGCGCCACCCCAGCCCGACGAAGGCAGCCCGAAGGTAGCGGCCGAAGACAGCCAGCCGCCGCGCATCGAGCCGACGCTGGTGCGCCGCGCCGCCGGTCTGCCGCGCCTCGACGCGCTGATCGACGCGATCGCCACATTGACCGTCGACAACCCGGTGAGCGGCGAGACCGCGATCGCCCACCTGCCGCCGGCCCGGCGCGCCGGCAGCAAGCCGCTGCTGGTCGAGGGACTGAACGCCGAGTCGGGCGAATGGGAAACGCCGGCCGCCGGCCAGCGCTACGGCGAGTTCCAGGCCGGCGTGCAACTGGCCAACCGCAGCGGAGCGCTCAACGAGATCGAGTACTCCGAGTACGTGCAAAAGGTGCAGGCCTTCGCCGAGCCCATCGGTGCGCTGCCCGACTTCCCCGACATGCTCGACGTCGTCGCGCGGGCCCGTGAGCTCGACGCCTTCGCCGGCCAGCACGACGCACAGCTCGCGCTGCGACTGGTGTCGCGCAGCGCCGCCTGGTCGCTGGGCTACGTGCAGCAGCACGCCTCCCGCCACGGCTTCATGGTCGGCGCACTGCCGGGCCGCCTGGTGCAGCCGGGCGAGGACGAAGGCGCGCCGCCGGTGCTGACGCTGCAGTTCGATCCGCAGGCCGCACTGGCCGACGAGCCCAGCCAGGCGGCCGTGCGCGAACTCACGCTGGCCTTCGACGTGCCGCAGACCGCCGCCTCTGCCGCGCCCTTCACCGCCTGGTGCACCGCCGGCGAGGCGCTGGCCGCCGAGCTCGATGCCGCGATGTACGACGACGGCGGCCAGCCGCTGCAGCCGGCCGCGTTCGCATCGATCGGCGACGCGCTGCAGACGCTGTATGCCGCGCTCGCCGAACGCGATCTGGCCGCCGGCTCGCCCGCCACACGGCGCTTGTTCAGCTAAGGACATGGCGCCCCCTCGTTGCGGCGTCGCCGCTCCCTCCCCGGGGGGCGCCGCTGGCAGACCGGCGAAGCCGGCTCCGCGGCGGCCACTGGGTCGCGCGAAATTCGCTCGGCGCGTCGAGCCAGGCGCGCATGCCTGAGATGTCCACGCCCGCAGAGCGCGCCGCAGCGTTGCGCGCCGAGATCGAACGGCACGCGCACCGCTACTACACCCAAGATGCGCCGGAGATTCCCGACGTCGAGTACGACCGCCTGTTTCAGCAGTTGCAGGCGCTCGAGGCCGAGCACCCCGAGCTGCTGACGCCCGACTCGCCGACGCAGCGCGTGATCGGCGCCGTGCTCGACGGCCTGCAGCCGGTGCGGCACGCGGTGCCGATGCTGTCGATCAAGACCGAGACCGACACCACGCCGGCCGGCGCGCTGAAGTTCGACGCCGCGGTGCGCAACGCGCTGAAGCTGGCGCCGGACGCTCCGCCGCTGCGCTACGCCGCGGAGTTGAAGTTCGACGGCCTGGCGATCAACCTGCGCTACGAGGCGGGGCGGCTGGTACAGGCCGCCACGCGCGGCGACGGCGAGACCGGGGAGGACGTGACGCACACCGTCGGCACGATCGCGTCTATACCGAAGCAGCTGCGCGGCACGGCCGCACCGGTGCTCGAGGTGCGCGGCGAGGTCTTCATGCGGCGCGACGACTTCGAGGCGCTGAACGAGCGCCAGCGCGAGGCCGGGCTCAAGACCTTCGTGAACCCGCGCAATGCGGCCGCCGGCATCGTGCGCCAGCTCGACGCGAGCATCGCGCGCCAGCGACCGCTGAGCTTCTTCGCCTACGGGCTGGGCGACGTGCAGGGCTGGGATGTGCCACCCGCGCACTCGGGCCTGCTCGATGCGCTCGCCGTGCTGGGCCTGCCGGTCGACACGCACCGCACGGTGGCCGAAGGCGGCGAGGCGCTGGCCGCCTTCCATGCCGGCATCGCGGCGGAGCGCGATGCGCTGCCGTTCGACATCGACGGCGTGGTCTACAAGATCGACAACCGCGCGCTGCAGCAGCAGCTCGGTTTCAAGTCGCGCGAGCCGCGCTGGGCGGTGGCGCACAAGTATCCGGCGCAGGAGCAGTCGACCCAGCTGGCAGGCATCGAGATCCAGGTCGGCCGCACCGGCAAGCTGACGCCGGTGGCCAAGCTGCAGCCGGTGTTCGTCGGCGGCACGACGGTGAGCAATGCCACGCTGCACAACCGCTTCGAGCTGCGCCGCAAGGGCATCCGCATCGGCGACACGGTGATCGTGCGGCGCGCCGGCGACGTGATCCCCGAGGTGGTGGGCCGCGTGCCGCAACCGCGCGCAGGCTATGTGCCCAACTTCCGTATGCCGCGCGCCTGCCCGGTGTGCGGCAGCCAGGCGCTGCGCGAACGAGGCAGCGTCGACTACCGCTGCACCGGCGGCCTGTTCTGCGCAGCGCAGCGCAAGCAGGCCCTGCTGCATTTCGCCGGGCGGCGCATGATGGACATCGAGGGCCTGGGTGACAAGCTGGTCGAGCAACTGGTCGACGGCGGCATCATCCGCACGCTGCCCGAGCTCTACAAGCTCGGCGTGGTGAAGCTCGTCGAGCTGGAACGCATGGGCGACAGGAGCGCGGCCAACCTGGTGGCGGCGCTCGAGAAGAGCAAGCGCACGACGCTGGGGCGCTTCCTGTTCTCGCTGGGCATCCGCCACGTCGGCGAGGCCACGGCGAAGGACCTGGCCCGCCACTTCGGCGCGCTCGACCGCGTGATGGACGCGAGCCTCGAGCAGTTGCTCGAGGTCAACGACGTGGGCCCCGTGGTGGCACAGAGCATCCGCAGCTTCTTCGAGCAGACGCACAACCGCGAGGTTGTCGAGCAGCTGCGCGCCGCCGGCATCGCCTGGGACGAGCACGACGGCGAGGCCGATCTCACCCCCAAGCCGCTGGCCGGCAAGACCTTCGTGCTGACCGGCACGCTGCCCGGGCTGAGCCGGGAGGAGGCCAAGGAGAAGATCGAGGCCGCCGGCGGCAAGGTGGCCGGGTCCGTGTCGAAGAAGACGGATTACGTGGTGGCCGGAGAAGAAGCCGGCAGCAAGCTGGAGAAGGCCCGGGCGTTGGGTGTGGCGGTGATCGACGAGGCCGCGCTGCGTTCGCTGTTGGCCTGAAGCAAAACCCGGGAGGCGAAGACATCATGGCCGTTCGAGAGATCCTGAAGATGGGCGACCCCCGCCTGCTGCGCGTCGCGCACCCGGTGCGCGAGTTCGACACCCCCGAGTTGCATGCGCTGATCGAAGACATGTTCGACACGATGGAGGCCGCCAACGGTGCCGGCCTGGCGGCGCCGCAGATCGGGGTCGATCTGCAGTTGGTGATCTTCGGCTTCACGAAGAGCGAGCGCTACCCTGACGCCCCACCGGTGCCGCGCACGGTGTTGATCAACCCACTGATCACGCCGCTGTCCGAGGAACTGGAAGACGGCTGGGAAGGCTGTCTCTCGGTGCCCGGCCTGCGCGGCGTGGTGCCGCGCTACCGGCTGATCCGCTACACCGGTTTCGACCCGCAGGGCCAGCCCATCGACCGCGAGGCCGAGGGCTTCCACGCCCGCGTGGTGCAGCACGAATGCGACCACCTGGTCGGCGTGCTCTACCCGATGCGGGTGCGCGACTTCAGCCGGTTCGGCTACACCGAGGTCCTTTTTCCCGGACTGGACTCGACCGAGGACGATTGATGGCGCCGAGATCCGCCGCCACGGCGACGGATCACTTCAGCAGGGGCCGCAATACCGGCCACACATTGCCCAGGATGATCGGGTGGGCCGCCTCCTTCGGATGGATGCGGTCGGGCTGAAACAGCTCTGTCGCGTTCGGCGCATCACCGACGCCCTTCAGCAAGAACGGCAACAACGCTGTGCCCTCGGCCCGGGCGACCTTGCCGAACAGCGCGGCGAAGTCCTCGTTGTACTGGCGGCCGTAGTTCGGCGGCACCTGCATGCCGGCCAGCAGGACCCTGGCGCCGGCGGCCTTCGCGGCGCGCGCCATCTCGGCCAGATTGCGCTCGGTCATCGCCAGCGGCAGGCCGCGCAGGGCGTCGTTGCCGCCCAGCTCGATGATCACGACCGCCGGCTGGTGCTGCGCCAGCAGCGCCGGCAGCCGCGAGCGGCCACCCGACGTGGTGTCGCCGCTGATGCTGGCATTGACGACGGTGGCGGCGATCTTCTCCTGGGCCAGACGCTTCTCCAGCAGCGCCACCCAGCCGCTGCCGCGCTGCAGGCCGTACTCGGCCGACAGGCTGTCGCCCACGACCAGGATCACGCGTCGGGCGGCCTGTGCCTGCGAGGACAGGACGACAAGCCCCGCAAACACCGACGCGGCGAGCTGCTTGATACAGTCCCTGCGACTCACTGCCATCCGACTCCTCCTCAATGACCGAAGCGATCATCGCCGTCGAGCACGTCACCAAGCGTGTGCAGGACTCCAGTGGCGAACTGACCATCCTGCACGATATCGACTTCTCGCTCGCGGCGCAGGAATCGGCGGCCATCGTCGGAGCATCGGGCTCGGGCAAAAGCACGCTGCTGGCCATCATCGCGGGGCTCGACACACCGAGCGAGGGCACGGTCAGGCTCGCCGGCATCGACCTGTTCCGTCTCGACGAGGACGCCCGCGCCGCGGTGCGGGCCGAGCGCGTGGGTTTCGTGTTCCAGAGCTTCCAGCTGATGGGCAACCTGACCGCGCTCGAGAATGTGATGCTGCCGCTGGAACTTCAGGGCCGCGGCGACGCCCGCGCCGCGGCGACCGAGATGCTGGCACGCGTCGGGCTGGGCGAGCGGCTGGGGCACTACCCCAAGGTGCTGTCCGGCGGAGAACAGCAGCGCGTGGCGCTGGCCAGGGCCTTCGTCGTGAAGCCGGCGCTGCTGCTGGCCGACGAGCCCACAGGCAGCCTGGACTTCGCGACCGGCGAAAAAGTCATGGAGCTGATGTTCGAGCTCAACCGCGAGCAGGGCACGACGCTGGTGCTGGTGACCCACGACCGCGCCATCGCCGCCCGCTGCGACCGCCAGGTCAGGATCGAGGCGGGGCAACTGACTTCCTCGTGAGCTCGGTCGCGGCAGCCGTTGCGCAGCAAGGCACCCGCGGACGCATACCTGCCCTGCGGCATGGGCGGTGAATAGCGAGCCCGCGGTCGCTCGGCCGCCGCCGCCGTGGAACGTCCCCCGATAATCCCTTCCATGTCTTCTCCCCCCCGCATCCTCTTCGGCTTCCACGCCGTCACCGTCCGCGTCAAGACGGCTCCCGGCTCGGTCGTCGAGCTCTACATCGACGCCACACGGCGCGATGCGCGCATGCGCCAGTTCGTCGAGCGCGCCAAGGAAGCGGGCGTGCGCCTGATCGAGAGCGACGAGCTGCGCCTGCAGGCGCTGTCCGGAACGCACCGCCACCAGGGCGTGGTGGCCAAGGTCACGGCGGCGCCGGCCACCAAGTCGCTCGACGACCTGCTCGACACGGTGGAGGGCCCGCCGCTGCTGCTGGTGCTCGACGGCGTGACCGACCCGCACAACCTCGGCGCCTGCCTGCGCGTGGCCGACGGAGCCGGGGCCCACGCGGTGATCGCGCCGAAGGACCACGCCGTCGGCATCAACGCGACGGTGGCCAAGGTGGCCAGCGGCGCGGCCGAGACGGTGCCCTACTTCATGGTCACGAACCTGGCGCGCACGCTGGGCGAGTTGAAGGAGCGCAACATCTGGGTCGTCGGCACGGCCGACGACGCGCCGCGCACGTTGTACGCGGCCGACCTGAGGCAGGCGGTCGCGCTGGTGCTGGGCGCGGAAGGGCAGGGCATGCGCCAGCTCACGCGCAAGACCTGCGACGAACTGGTCAGCCTGCCGATGGCCGGAGCCGTGGAGAGCCTCAATGTCTCGGTGGCGAGCGGCATCGGGCTGTACGAGGCGGTGCGCCAGCGCGGCATGCCCTGACGGCCGGCCCGCATAGACTGCCGCCATGCCCGTCCTCGAAGTCCATCATCCGCTGGTCCGGCACAAGGTCGGGTTGCTGCGCGCCGCCGACATCTCGACCAAGAAATTCCGCGAAATCACCGCCGAGATCGCCCGCCTGTTGGCCTACGAGGCGACGGCGGACTTCCCGCTGGAGCAGGTGACGGTCGAGTGCTGGAGCGGGCCGACGGCGGTCGACCAGATCAAGGGCAAGAAGGTCACCATCGTGCCGATCCTGCGCGCCGGGCTGGGCATGCTGGACGGCGTGCTCGACATGATCCCGAACGCCAAGATCAGCGTCGTCGGCCTGTCACGCAACCACGACACGCTGCAGCCGGAGCACTATTTCGAGAACCTGGTCGGTTCGCTGGAAGAGCGCACCGCGCTGATCATCGACCCGATGCTGGCCACCGCCGGCTCGATGATCGCCACCGTCGACCTGCTCAAGCGCAAGGGCTGCCGTGACATCCGCGCGCTGGTACTGGTGGCCGCGCCGGAGGGCGTCAAGGCGCTGACCGCAGCCCATCCCGAGGTGCGCTGCTGGACCGCGGCGATCGACAGCCACCTCAACGAGGTCGGCTACATCATTCCCGGCCTCGGCGACGCCGGCGACAAGATCTTCGGCACCAAGGGCTGAGCCGCACGCGCTCAGGTGGGGCGGCTATCGCGCCGCATGCGTTTTTCGGCCCAGCGGCTGAGCGCCAGCGCCGCGAGCAGCCAGCCCAGGCCGACCCAGTGCAGCCCGCCGTAGATCCCCGGGCCGCTGGCGCCGGCGGTTTCCTGCGCCGCGACCAGCGCGCCGCCACCCGCCGCGCCGACTGCCTGGCCGAGGTAGATGGCCGAGGTGTTGAGTGCCATCAGCGCCGGTGCCAGCGCCGGTGCGGCCTGGCCCAGCCGCGCCTGCTGTGCGGAGTTGGCCGCGAACATGCCCAGTGCCCACGGCAGCAGCACGCAGGCCATCGACAGGTAGCCGGTGCCCAGCGGCCAGACGAGCATCGTCAGGGCAACGGCACCGAGGAGCAGGGTCACGGCACGCGCCGCACCGATGCGGTCGACGTGTCGCGACAGCAGCACGTTGCCGATCAGACCGAAGGCGCCGAACCACGCGAACAGCAGGCTGATCTGCGTGGGCCCGGCCCCCAGCACCGCCTTGTAATACGGCGCGAAATAGGTGAACACGGTGAACTGTCCTGCGCCGAACAGGGCCGTGACCGCCACGATCGCCATCAGCAGCGGATGCGTCAGCACCTCGCGCCAGGCCCGCAGGTCCATGGCCGGTGGCCGCACGCCGTCGGGCATCACCGCCCACACCCAGACGGCGCCGCCGGCCGCCAGCAGCGCGACGAGGCCGAAGGCCCAGCGCCAGCCGAGCGCCTCGCCGATGTAGCTGTGCAGCGGCATGCCGAACACCGACGCGACCGACCAGCCGAGGAAGATGAAGGTGATCGCCCGGCCGCGCTGCGCCGCCGGGGCCAGCCAGCCGATCGCCGCCGCGGCCTGCGGAGTAAACACCGCTGCACCGAGCATGCAGAACGCGCGCACCGGCGCCAGCGCGGCGTAGCTGGGCATCAGCGCCGACACGGCATGGCCGACGGCGTACCAGGCCAGCGTGAAGGCCAGCAGACGGCGGCGGTCCACGCGGCCGACCGCCGCGGCCAGCAGCGGCGCGCCCAGGCACATCATCACCGCGGCGATGGCGATCAGCTGGCCGCCGAGCGCCACGCTCACCTGCAGCGAGCGCGTCAGGTCGTTCAGCGAGCCGGCGATGACCATCACGCCGCAGCCGATCACGAAGTTGCCGAACAGCAGCGCCCAGCGGGCGCCGCGCAGGGCGTCGGCCTGGCGGGTTCGCGACGAAGCCGTCTCGGCGCTCAGCCCCGCGCCCGGGCCGTCATCCACGCAGGACCCGCAGGGCCTCGGGGTTCACGACGTTGGTCGGTTTGCCCTGGATGAAATTGACGACGTTGTCGAACGCGGCACTGAAGTACTGCTCGTAGGTCTCCTGTTCGACATAACCGATGTGCGGCGTGCAGATCGCGTTCTCCAGGCGCAGCAGCGGCGTCCCCTGCATGATGGGCTCGCTGTCGAACACGTCGACCGCCGCCATGCCGGGCCGGCCGCGGTTCAGCGCCGACACCAGCGCGTGTTCCTCCAGCAGTTCGGCGCGCGCGGTGTTGACGAACAGCGCGGTGGGCTTCATGCGCTGCAGGTCCTCGAGCCGGACCAGACCGCGGGTCGCCTCGTGCAGCCGCAGATGCAAGGAGATCACGTCGCAGGACTCGAAGAAGCTCTCGCGCGAGGTGGCCGCCTCGTGACCGTCGGCCTGAGCCTTGTAGCGCGAAGTCTCGCTGCCCCACACCACCACATCCATGCCGAAGGCGCGGCCGTAGCCCGCCACCAGCTGGCCGATGCGGCCATAGCCCCACAGACCCAGCGTCTTGCCGCGCAGCACCATGCCGAGCCCGAAGTTGGCCGGCATCGACTGCGACTTGAGGCCGGCCTGCTGCCAGGCGCCGTGCTTGAGGTTGCTCACGTACTGCGGCAGCCGGCGCATGGCCGACATGATCAGCGCCCAGGTCAGCTCGGCCGGCGCCACCGGCGAGCCCACGCCCTCGGCCACCGCGATACCCAGGCGGGTGCAGGTCTCGATGTCGATGTGCGGGCCGGCGCGGCCGGTCTGCGCGATCAGCTTCAGGCGCGACAGCTTCTCCAGCAGCGGCCGCGTGAACTGGGTGCGTTCGCGGATCAGCACCAGCACGTCGGCATCGCGCAGACGCACGGCCAGCTGGCCGTTTCCCTTGACGGTGTTGGTGAAGACCTTGGCGTTGTAGCCTTCGAGCTTGGCGGCGCAGGGGAGCTTGCGCACCGCGTCCTGATAGTCGTCCAGGATGATGATGTTCATGGGCAGCAATGGGCCGCCATGCTGCGGCCAGTGCGGTCGATTGTGCACGCCCGACGCCAGCCTGGGGTTACCGGTAGCATCCGCCTCCTCACGAGGAGACTCCCATGGCAATCACGATGCATTCGGCCAGCGTGCCGCTCTTTCTGACGATGCTCGGCAATCTGACGAAATGGCTGGACAAGGCCGTGGCGCACGCCCAGGCGAAGAAGTTCGATCCCGACACGCTGCTGACCTCGCGCCTGGCACCCGACATGCTATCGCTGGGCAAGCAGATCCAGATCGCCTGCGACAGCGCCAAGTTCGGCGTCGCGCGACTGGCTGGCGGCGAGGCGCCGAAGTTCGAGGATACCGAGTCCACCATCGCCGAACTTCAAGCCCGCATCGAGGCGACGGCCGCCTACCTCCGCGGTGTAACGGCAGCCCAGGTCGACGGCAGCGAGGACAAGCCGATCAGCGTGCCGGTACGCGGGCGCGATCCGCTGCAGTTCACTGGCGAGCAGTACCTGAAGCACTTCGCGCTGCCGAACTTCTTCTTCCACGTCACCACCGCCTATGCGCTGCTGCGCCACAACGGCGTGGAACTGGGCAAGGCCGACTACCTGCGCGGGGGCTGAAGCCCCACGCGCCCGTGCGAACCCCGATGCGGGGCAGGGGGGCAGCGACTAGCCTGTCCCCATGAAGTGGATGCTTCGGTGTCTGGCAGTCCTGCTACTGGCGGGCGTGGGCGCCATCGCGGCGCTGCTCGCCTATCGGCAACTCGCGCTGCCGCTCACTGAAGGGCGCCTGGCGGTCGACGGCCTGCGCGCGGGGCTGCAGATCGAGCGCGATGCGCAGGGCGTGCCGACCATCCGCGCGGCGTCGATCGACGATGCCTGGTTCGGTCTGGGCTTCGTGCATGCGCAGGACCGGCTGTGGCAGCTCGAGACCCACAAGCGCATCGGCGCGGGACGGCTGGCGGAGGCCTTCGGGCCCCGTGCGGTGGAGAGCGACCGTTTCCTGCGGGCGCTGGGCGTGCGCCGTGCCGCGCAGGCGCAATGGGACCAGGCCGGACCGGGCGTGCGGGCCATGCTGACCTCGTATGCGGCGGGCATCAATGCCTATCTGCGTGACCACCTGCGGGCCCGGCCACCCGAATTCCTGATGCTCGGATTGCAGCCCGAGGCGTGGAGCCCGGTCGACAGCCTCGCGTGGTCGACCATGATGGCCTGGGACCTGGGCGGCAACTGGAGCACGGAGTTGCTGCGCATGCGCCTGGCACAGGTCATGCCCATCGCGCGCATCCAGCAGCTGCTGCCGCCCTATCCGGGTGAGAAGCCGCTGGCCACGGCCGACTACGCGGCGCTGTACCGTCGGCTCGAAGTGAACGACGGGCAGCCGCTGCAGATGGCCGATGCGGCCTACGCGACCAGCCTGCCGTGGCAGATCCAGAGCGGCGTCGAGGGGGTCGGTTCGAACAACTGGGCCGTGGCGGGGGCACGCAGCGTCACCGGCAGCCCGTTGCTGGCCAACGACCCGCACCTGAAGCTCAGCGCGCCGACCCTCTGGTACGTGGCCCGGCTCGAGGCGCCGGGTCTGAAGGTGGCCGGCGCGACGATTCCGGGCCTGCCGGTGATCGTGCTGGGGCAGAACGAACGGGTGGCCTGGGGCTTCACCAACACCGCGCCCGACGTGCAGGACCTCTACATCGAGCGCATCGACACCAACGACCCCGAGCGCTACGAGACACCGGACGGCTGGGCCCATTTCGAGAGCTTCGCGGAGACGATCCACGTCAAGGGCGCTGCCGACGTGCCGTTCACCGCGCGTCAGACACGCCATGGCCCGGTGCTCTCGGATGCGCTGCCTTCCATGCAGGGCCTGACCGGCAACGGCGGCCCCGTGCCGCGCTATGCGCTGGCGCTGCGATGGACCGCGCTGGAACTCGACGCGTCCGACACCCTGGCCGCCGGCCTGGCCTTCAACCTGGCCGGCTCGGTGGACGAGTTCCTCGCCGCGTCGGCGCTGTACATGGCGCCGATGCAGAACATGGTGGTCGCCGACGCGCAGCAGATCGCCTTCGTCTCGGCCGGCCGGGTACCGCTGCGGCGCCCCGACAACGACCTGATGGGGCTGGTGCCTGCACCGGGCTGGGATGCCCGTTACGACTGGGCCGGCTGGCTGGCGCCGACGGCCACGCCGCGCGACCGCGATCCGGCACGCGGCTGGATCGCGAGCGCGAACCAGCGCATCCACGGGCCGCAGTACCCGCATTTCATCACCAGCGAATGGGCGCCGCCTTACCGACAGCAGCGCATCGAGCGACTGCTCGCCGCCCGGCCACTGCACAGCCTGGAAAGCCTGGCCTCGATCCAGGCGGACCTGTTGTCGACTGCCACCCAGCGGCTGCTGCCCTTTCTGCGGCAGGCGCAGTCCCTGCACCCGCTGGCCCCGGCGGCGCAGCATGCGCTCGAAGGCTTCGAAGGCACGATGGCCGCCGAACGCGCGGCGCCGTTGATCTTCACGGCCTGGGTGCGCCAGCTGACGCGCGGTCTCTTTGCCGACGACCTGGGCGAAGCCCTATTTGTAGATCAACTGGGACGCCGCAGCTTCAGAGAAGCGCTCGAGGGCGCGCTGGACCGCAACGACACGAGCTGGTGCGACGACATCGCCACGCCCGCGGTCGAGACCTGCGCCGAGCAGGTCGATGCGGCCTTCACGCGCGCGCTCGACGAACTGCAGGCGGCGCAGGGCGACGACGTGAGCCAGTGGCGCTGGGGCCAGGCCCATCTGGCCCGGCTCGAGCACCGCCCTTTCAGCAACGTGCCCTGGCTGGCGCGATGGTTCGAATTGAGAACCCCGGTGGGCGGTGATGCCTACACCATCAACGCCTCGCGCGTGAGTCTGCGGCCCGACGCCAGCAGCGGCGAGCTCTACCTGGGCGACCACGGCGCCGGCCTGAGGGCCTTGTACGACCTCGGGGCCCGCAAGCGCTCGCGGTTCATCCATTCGAGCGGGCAGAGCGGCATCGTGTTCAGCGCCGACTACCGCAACCTCACCGAGCGCTGGGCCAGGGTGGAGTACCTGCCGCTCTGGGGAGATGGCCGTCCGGGCCGCATCCTCGAGTTGAAGCCACGCTAGGGCAGGGGACCGGCTCCGGCGACACCGTCGGGTGATGCCGACATCCGGGCCGACACGGCCTCTGCCAGCGCGAAGACCGACAGCGGCGCACTGCCTTCGGCCTTGTTGTTGATGGTCGTGAAGACCGGCTGTCCCGCTGCCACCGTGACCGCGATCAACCGTGCCAGCGCCTGGCGCGTGGCGGGGTCGGGCGCGGCGAGCACATCGAAAGGCTCGAACCGCGCCTTGGCCTGCCGGTAGCGCAGTCCCCGCTGCAGACTCCACCGGCACACCAGCGGGCCGGGCCAGGTGGCGCGCAGCATCGGCAACTGCGCCTCCAGCGGCGGCATGCGGTCGTGCAGGCCGAGGCAGTAGCGGACACCATGCCGCTTCAGCAGCGCAGCCAACTCGGGAACCAGCGGTTCGGCGTCACGCAGTTCGACCGCGAGCAGGCCGTGTTCGGGGCGCGGCAGGGCGGTGAACAAGCGGTCGAGTGCCTGCAGCAACCGGCTCGGAGCTGCAGACGACAACCATTCGGCGGGCAACGGCGAGAGCTGGAACAGCAGCACGCCCAGCTTGCGGCCCAAGCCCTCGACGGCTGGCCGCAGTACCGTTTCCAGCGTGACCGTCGGATCGAGGAACAGCGGATTCGGCTGCGTGGGAGCGCCGTTGGACGGCTCTCGGAGCGTCGCATCCGTCACCGACGCGCCGGCCTTGACGACGAAGCGGAAATCGTCGGGCACCTGGGCATCGAGCGCAGCGTAGTTCGCGGTCGACAAGGGCCGGTAGAAGCTGCGGTCGAGGCTCACGGTCCGCAACAGCGGGTGCTGGGCGTAGGCCGCCAGACCGTGCTTCGACAGCATGCCCTGGGGATGCCGGTCGCGAAATACCAGTCCTTCCCAACCCGGAAAGTACCAGGACGACGTGCCGAATCGGACCAGCGGCCCGAGGTCGGCCGCCCGTTGCTTCAGCTGCGCATCGGCTTCAACGGCGCGAATCACCGTCGTACCGCGCGCTCTGCGGGGATCGGGCGGAGTCGATGCATCTGTGCCGAACAGGTCTGGATTCGAGGGGTCCACGCGCAGAAGTATCAGCGCCGAATCGAGCGACAAAGGCGGGCGGTGGGACCGTGCAGCTTCATCGCCGCCCGTTCATCTTTAAATTTACATAATATACAGGCCGATCCCGGCATTTTCGGCGGTGATAGCGACAGAAGAGAGCAGGGCGGCACCAGCATCCGGCCCGCCGTCGAAGCCGAAGAGGGCGGACAAAACGACCGCTGAAAGAATCGCCAGGGATGTGGCCGAGTTCGCGTGCAGCCGCTTGGCGATCGACTCCCAAACGGCGCGAACGGCCGGCTCTGTGGCGCGCTCCGCATTGATCGCCGTGAGCACGTCGGCAGCATCAAGGCCGGCCAGCTCGGCAAGGCGGGTCGCGTGCGCGTCGTCGGGGAAGTTCTTCCCGCTCACCCACCGCATCATCGTTTTCTCCGGCACGTCGCAAAGGCGCGCCAGACGGTAGCTTGAGCAGTTGTCGTTGGCGGCTTTGGCTGCGGCCAGAAGCTCTTGGGTAGTCAGCATTGGGAGCCCCCGTTCGGTACGTACGTTAGTGTTTGTACCGTACAGGACTGCAACGGGCAGCGCAAGGCACCCCCTTGTGTACTAACCCATGTGTCCGGTACATTGCGTCCCGTCGCCCCGGTTCGTCCACAACGAAGCCCGACCCCGGCCCAGCCCGGGGCGACCCCTCAGGGGCGGGGCGGCAATGGAAGGGGTTCCATCGTGGCGTCAGCCGGAAAACACATCATCGAACCGGATGCCGTGCGCCTTCAGCGCGCGCCCGGTGTTCGTCAGGCCCAGGCCTTCGAGACCCTGGGCAATGCCCAAGTACTCGCCGAGGCCCCAGGCGCGCACGGTGCGGTAAAGCCGGCCGTCGGACCCGAGGAGGGCGATATCCATCGCCTTCCCCGAGGGGCCATTGGGGTCGTGTTCCTCGGCGAGAAGGGCCAGGATTTCTTTGTCGTTGGCGAGCGGCGGTACACCTTCGATGAGCTTCGTTTCCATGCCGGCCTTTCTGCGTCGGATGTTGGGCTGCTGCACTATGCCGGGCGCTATCTGCGCAACGCAACCGCCGGCCTGGGGGTGGCGTGATGAGCAGCTTCGATCTCTCCACCCTGCAGCACGCCGAGTTGCTCGCCCTGCGCGTGCGGCTCGACGCGCTGATGGCGGCGACGGCGCCGCGCCTGCCGATCATCATCGGCGACCGCGTGTGCTTCACGTGGTCCGATTCGACCTTTTACGGCACGGTCGAAGGCTTCGCCGACGATCACCAGCACCGGCCCTCCGCATGGCTGCGCCTCGCGGGGCACTCCTGGGTGCACCGCGAGCCGCTCGCGAACCTGCGTCGCGTGTGCGGCGAGTGCAGCGGCTGCCGCTCGCTCGCGCATCGGCCGGAGTGCCTGCAGTGAAGCGCCTTGTGCTCGTCCTGGCCATCCTCGCCGCCTACGCCGCCGCGAGCGTCGAGCCAGCGCCTACGGCTCTGGCTCTTGAAGAGAGGAGTGCGCCGCGGTGATGGCCACGGTACAGGGCGCGGCCCGTTTACCCGCGATTGGTAATGGTGCGCGCCTGCATGTAAAGCGTCTCGAAGGTGGGCGCCAGCACCCTGATGGTGTCGGACAGGCTTTCAATACCGTTCAGCTCCCATTCTTCCAGCTTGTCGACCGCCGTTCGGCAGATCTTGAGTTGTTCTACGTAATTGCGCATGTGGTGCAGGGGCAGCGTGTGCATCGGAATTCCACGAATTGCGGTTTCGACTTCTTTGAGCATCCCGAAATCGCGACGCAGCTTGCCTTCATCATTGGCCTTGCAAGCTGCCTGTACCTCGTTCAGAACGAATTCGAGTTGAGCGGACATCATGCCGAGCGCCCTGAGGCTTTGATATCGCTGAGCTTGGCTGGCCCAATAGGCCACGCCAACTGTCGTCAGTGCCCCGAGGACGGCGGCGCCGAATTGCGCCCAGGCAGCTATATCGCTGGAGCTGAGGTTAGTAGTCATGCAGAGCGTGTTCATGTGATCCCTCCCAAGGATTGCGAAGCATGCCATCTCGATGCTAGGTGTCGTCCGTCATGAGGCAGGCCATCACGACCGCTCGGCATTGGATCGAGCTTGAGCGGCAGCGCGAGCGGGTCTACAAGCATCGCCAGTTCCAGCACAACGAGCGGGCTAGGGCGGTCGACGAAATCACGTCGGTGCGCGTCGATCGCGGCGCGCAGCCGGTGCGCTCCGACATGCCGGACGCCTTCCTGCGCGAGCTGGCCGACCGCCGCGCGGAGACCATGGCGGCGCGCATCACGAACGATCGGCAGCCCCGCGACGTTCCCGGCTATGTGTCCTGGATCAACGCCCAGGTGCAGGCGCTCGACGGCCAGCCGCTGCGGCTGATCGGGAAGGGCACCGACGCGCAGCAGCTCGCCGGCTTGATCGCGCGTGCGCAGTGCGCCGCGTGGTGGCGCCGCCAGCTCCGTCGCGCCGTCGTCCGGCTGCGCGAGTCCGAAGGCATCGCGCGCAGCGAAGTCTGTGCAACGCGCCGGCAGCCCTACGTCACGAACGACACGCTGCGGCGTCGCGTCGAGCAGAACGGCCGCAACGCGGCCATGCTCGCGGCGACCGAGATCGAGTCGGCCGACGGTCAGGTGATCAAGCTCGCCGATGCTGCAGCGGCGTCCACGTCGAACAAGGCCATCCGCCGCGGCGAGCTGATGACCCGCATTACCGGCTGCGAGTCGCTCGCCGATGCATCGGGTCACGCTGGCCTGTTCGTCACCGCCACGGCGCCGTCGCGCTTTCACTCGACGCTGCGCCACGGCGGCGCGAATCCGAAGTGGCGCGGCGACTTCGGCCCGGTGCAGCCCAACAGCCCGCGCGACGCGCAGCGGTGGCTGTGCAGGGCCTGGGCGCGCGCTCGCGCTGCGCTCGACCGGCTGGGCGTGCCGATGTACGGGTTCAGGGTCGCGGAGCCGCATCACGACGGCTGCCCGCACTGGCACCTGCTGCTGTGGACGGTGCAGCGCCACGCCGACAAGCTGGTGGAAGTGCTGCGCCGCTACTGGCTGGCCGACGATGGCGCCGAGGCCGGCGCAGCAGAGCACCGCCTGACCGTCAAGGCCATGCACCCCGGCGGCGCGAGCGGCTACGTCGCCAAGTACATCGCGAAGAACATCGACGACGCGGGCGCGGTCGGCGACGAAGGCCACACCGACGAATTCAACGGCGAGGCGGTGCCCATGCCGGCACAGGCCGACATGTTCGGCGGCACCGCGCAGCGCGTCGAGGCCTGGGCCAGCGCCTGGGGCATTCGGCAGTTTCAGGCGCTGGGGCAGCCTCCGGTCACGCCATGGCGCGAGCTGCGCCGCGTCGAGGCCGGTGACGTGCTGGGCGCGTCGCACCGCACCTGCCGGGCCTGGGTGGCGGCGCACCGCAACGACGACAAGCGGGCCGATTGGGGCGCCTACGTCGAGGCCCAGGGCGGCTTGATGATGGGCCGGTTCTACGCGGTGCGCGTGGCCGAGGAAACGAAGCTGCATCACGGTCGATACGAGTCGATCGAGAAGCCGCGCCCGGTGGGCGTGTTTGACCCGAGCGAGCCGCACAACATCGTGCGATCGGCCCGGCGCGAGTGGCGCCCGAAGGGTGCATGGCGCCAGGATGAGCGGAGAGCGCCGAAGGCGCCGACGCTCACTCGGACCCGTTTCAATAACTGTACGCGGGGGCGGCAGATGCCGACCCGCATCGGCGGGGTGATCCTGCCGAAAGGGGCGCCGCTGGTGGGCTGGCGAACCCTGATCGATCGACAAGAGCATGGCGCCGGGGTCGGCATCAACCATCGAAAGTCCGACCATGAGCGAAACCACCCCCCACCGCAGCCCGAAGATCGTCGCGGCTGAACTCGACGAGCTGCACGCCAGCTCGAGTAAGGCCTTCGTGCCCGTCAACGTCGTCAAGGCGATCGAGCTGCAGCGCGAGCTGAACGCCGGCATCGTCGCGACGCTCGACGCCGCGGGCCTGCTGCCCGACGACGCGGCCCCCAGCTCGACCGAGGGCTGATCCATGGCGGCCGAGTCCATCGGCCGCTGCACGTGCCCTCTGTGCCGCTCCGACCGCGCGCGCTTGTCGCTCGCGAAGTCGGGGCTGCCGGTGCTCACGTGCAACGGCTGCAATATCCAGCTCTTCGCCAGGTCCGATCGATCGGACGAGCTCGTCCGCGCGCTGATCGTGCACGAAGCACCGCCACCGCCGGCCGACGATCCGCCGGCACCGCCGGCACCGATCGCCACGGCACCGCAACCGGCGCCAGCGACGCGCGCGCCGATGGGGTGGGGGGTGCTGGGCCATGCATGACGACGACGCGCCCCAGGCGCCCGAATCGCTCGGGCTCGACGCACTCGCCGCCCAGGCTGTCGAGCTGGAGCACGGCGCGCTACCGCCGGGCATGCGGCCACCGGAGCCCGCCCAGGTCATCGCGGACAGCTCGGCCGAGCTGCTGGGCGCGCTGACGATGGCTCGCCTGTTGGTCGCGCCGATGTTCGAGTGGTGGCCGAAGTTCGGCGACACGTGGAGCGACGGCACGCTACAGGGCATCTCGACGGCCGGCGCCCAGGTGATGGAGCGCCACGGCTGGAGCCTGGGCGATCTCATGTCGAGCTGGGGCCCGTACATCGCGCTCGCGCTGGCGACGGCACCGCCCACGATGGTCACGCTGCAGGCGATCAAGGCCGAGAAGGCGCGGCAGGCCATGCCGCGCGCGGAGCCGGCCGAGGCCGAGGAGGGCGTGCGGCCATGAGCGTGCTGAATCGGCCGATGGTATGGGCCTACATCGGCGCCAGCGGCAGCGGGAAGGGCGTTTCGATCAACAAGGCCTTGGCGTCGCTGAAGCCCGCGCGCCTGCTGATCTGGGATCCGCGTGACGAGTACGGCAAACACGCGAAGCGGGTCACGACGCTGCCGGCGCTGGTGGCCGAATTTAGGAAGGCCAGCGCCGGGCCCGTGCGCGTGCGCTACGTGGCGGGCTCGGGCATGCCGCTGGCCGACGCCTTCGCGCTGGTTTGCTCGCTCGCCTTCGAGGTCGGCCATCTGGTGTTCCTGGCCGAAGAGCTAAGCGACGTGACGACGGCCAGCCAGGCGCCGGCCGCGTGGCGCCGCTGCATCACGCAGGGCCGGCACCGCGCGCTGCACATCATCGGCGCGGCCCAGCGGCCGGCGCTGATCGATAAAACCTTCCTGGGCAACTGCACCTTCATCCGGTGCTTCACGCTGCGCTACAGCGACGATCGCAGCGCCATGGCGAAGGCGCTCGACGTGCCGCTGGCCGATGTGTCGGCGCTGCAGACCGTCGAGACCGAGAAGGCCACCACGATCGCGTACCTGGAGCGGGATTTCCGGGCCGGGGTGTTGCAAAAAGGCTCGATTCGCATGTCTCGGTGAGGGCGGCTACGTAGGGGCTACGTACGGGCGTCCGGGGCCCCAACGTACAGCGGCGCGGTGTGCACTGGTGGCTCTCTTCCACCCACCATTTGCACAGGAATCGACCCCATGAAAGCCCAACTGAAGAACGCCGCCATCACGACCGCGATCGTGCTCGCCACCATCTACGCGCTGCGCCAGGTCTCGGCCACCCGCAGCATCGTGGACAAGGCGCTGATCGGCTGATCGACAGGCACTCACCAACGCAGCTCTAGGAACCCGACATGCGCGCTATCCGCCTCCCCCAAATCCAGAACGTGCAGCCGAATCAGCGGGCCTCCCTGGCGCTGCCGTTGGGCCTGACGTACCAGAAGATTTACCTCCAGCTCGGCACGAACATCCTCACTTCGCTGGTCACGAACATCGTGCTCAAGCTGAACAACAAGGAGTTCCAGCGCTGGGCCACGGCCGCCGACATGATCAGCGGCCTGAACAAGTACAAGGGCAATTTCGACGCCACCAGCTTCATCGTCATCGACTTCACTGAGCGGCTTGCTCGCGAAGAGGCGGCCCTCACGCTGGGCACCATCGCGGCCACGCAAGAGGCCGGCGTCCAGCAGTTCACGCTGGAATTCGATCTCGGCGCGTACACCCAGGTGGCGGCCTCCGTCATCACGGGCTGGGCCGACGTGGAAGCGCCGAGCGCGAACCGGATCATTCAGCGCGTGCAGTACGCACAGAAGGTGATCGCCGCCGCGGCGCAGGAACAGATTTACATCCCCTACGGCGCCAACGGCTACCAGCTCAAGCGCGTGATCATCAAGCACGCGAACCTGTCCACCGTGCGCGTTCGTCGCGATGGTTCGGACATCTACGAAGACTTGCCGGTGGCGTTCGCCAATCAGCGCGCCCAGGACTTCGGCCGCGTGCCGCAGGCCGGGTACTTCGTCGTGGACTTCCTGCCCGACAGCCTGCAGGCGAACGCGCTGAACACCGCGAACATCCTCGTGGCCCAGGGTCAGGCGGTGCCGGTGCAGAACCTCGATTTCCGCCTGACGACTTCGGCCGCCGACACGCTGACGATCTACACCGAAGCGTACGCGCTGAACTCGCAGCTCTGACCCCACACCACCCCCGAAGCGAAGCCAGAGGGCAGGGCGGCCGGCACTGACACCGGCCGCCCGATTTGAAAGGAACAGAGCATGAGCGCAGCACTCGACGCCGCCGTTGGCGACCCCTATTACACGTCGTCCATGCCGGGCGACTGGAGCGACACGGCCAAGATGGCGCCGTTTCAACCCACGCAGACCGGCGCCCCCTGGTGGGAGGGCGTGGTGCAGTACGGGCTGGTCAAGGCGATCGACAACAAGCTGGCCCCGCAGAACATCACGGGCAACGGCATGCCGGGCACCTTCGCGGGCGCGAACGGCAAAACCTACTACCAAGCCCCCAACGCCACCGGGCAGACCCTGCTGAGCGGCGCGCTCGGCGGCGGCGTGGGCACGTGGTTGCTGCTGGGCGGCGTCGCTCTCGCGGCCTTCGCGCTGCTGAAGCGCTGACGCCATGGCTGGCGGCATTCAGGCCGGCGCAACGGCCGGCGCTGCCTTCGGACCCTGGGGCGCCGCAGCCGGCGCCGTGCTCGGCGGCGCGATGGACCTTGCCGGCGGCGGCGGTGGCGGCGGCCCCTTCCTGGGCGGTGAGGCCGGATCGGCAGCTCACGGCAACCGGCTCGACGGCTCGGGCTGGTCGGTCAACTTCGGGAGCGGGACGCAGATTGCGACCCCCTCGAAAACCGACTACAGCTCGGAAGGCTTGCCATCCCCGGGCGGCCTCGTCACCGCTGGCGGTGTCTCTCCGGTGTTGATCGCCGCGGCGGCCGGCGTGCTGCTGCTGATCGTGCTGATGAAGCGCAAGCGGGGGTGACATGGCTTCCACGGACAAGAGCAGCGCGACGGTTGTGCGAACGATCGACGGCGCTGCATCGTTGGCGCGGCTTGCGGCCGTCGATCGTCGTTCGGTGGATGGCTCGACCGCGGCGGAGATCGCCGAGGGCTGCGAGCTGCTCGACGTGATCGAGGCGGGCCGCGTCGTCGGCGCCGTCGCGGTGTCGATCGACGGCAACGTGGCGACGCTGAAGGCCGCGGCCACCACCGGCACCGAAACCTACGAAGCGCTCGGCGCGCTGGAGGCTGCGGCCAAGGATGCCGGCGCGGTGCTGCTGGGCATGTTCACGCGGCGCGGCGCGCTGGTGCCGCTGCTCGTGGAGCGCGGCTATCGCATCCGCTCGATCGAGCTGGAAAAGGACTTGTGAGCCATGGGCAGTAAACAGAAGAGCAGCAGCGCCAGCAGCAGCACCAGCACGCAGCAGGACAACCGCGTTGCGGCCGAGGGCTCGACCGTCATCGGTGCCGGCGGCTCGCTGTCGTCGAACAGCTCGACGAACCTGAACGTGCGCGACAGCTCGACGCGCAACACCACCACCAGCACCAGCACCAGCACGACGGTCAACAACGCCGACGCGGCCCGAATCGTCGAGCTGAACGCGCAACTGCAGGGCGCCATGGCCGAGTCGCAGTCGGACGCGGTGAAGTTCATCGCGCAGCTCGGCAGCGACACGATCAAGAGCCTGGGCGAGTCCGTCACCAGCCTGTACGCCCAGGCCGGCAGCAACACGACCAACGCCTACAGCGGCGCCATCGCGGCAAGCGCGCCCAGCGACGGAAAGCTGGCCGACGGCTTCAAGTATTCGGCGATCGCGGCGGCTGCCGTCGCGGCGCTGTTCATCCTCTCGAAGGGAAAGTGACATGGAGTTGTTGACGTTCGCGATCGCGGCCAACGAAATCAAGGTGTTCAAGCGCGCCGGCCGTTACTTCGAGATCATCGACTCGGCCTATGCGCTCACCGTCGATTTCTATGACGAGAACGGCGGCAAGTCCGACGGCATGCTGGGCGCGCTGTCGGGCCTGTTCGTCTCGGGCCCCTTCACCGAGTTCACGGTGAGCAACGGCGCGGCGGCGCAGACCGTCACGCTGATGATTCACGAAGGGAGGGGCGGTTCGCGCCGACAGCCGGGCGTGGTGCGCGTCGTTGACGAGAACGTCGAAAAAACGAACCGGGAGACCCAGTATTTCGGCCTGAGTCGGCGGGTCGGGAGCGCGACGAAGGTTGGGCTCGTTGGTGTGATCGCCGGCTCGAAGTCGATCGTCATAAAGCGCTTCTCTTACACCGCTGCGGCGGCGGGCATATGCACGCTGTTCAGCGGCACGGGAGCGCCGACCGATAGCTACCTGACGCTCGGCGTCCGAAACAAGAAGATCGGCGCGGCCGACGCTCAGGCGCTGCGATTCAGTGCCCTCGCGGCCACCATCAACCCGACCGGCGTCGAAGTCCCGGGCGTGGTGCTGCTGATGACGATATACGCCGCTGCCAACGTGCTGACCGAGTTCCCTTTGACGACGCCGCTGGTCGTGCCTGCTGGGTACTGCTTCGGGATCTCTGGCCCGGCGATCAACACCGAAGCGGGCTTCGGTTTCGACGTGGAAGAGCTGTAGCCATGAGCCGCGTTGCCGTCGCTGCTGTCGCTGCCGTGGCGCTCGTCGGCGGCGCGGTGCTCGCGCGCCGCGCGGCCGACGGCGCGGCCCAGGCCGAAGCGATGGGCGAGGGCGACGGCGCGACCGCGCTCGACTACTTCAACCCGCTGGGCGCGCTGGAGCGCCAGGTGGAGCAGTTCCAAACCGAGGCAGCCATGCAAGACACGAACACCGCCGCATTCCTCGCGATGATCGCGAGCGCCGAAGGCACCGATCGACGTCCAGACCCCTACCGCGTCTGCTACGCCTACGCGCACACCATCGCCGACCTGTCGGACCACCCGGCCGTGACCGGCGAGTGGAAGGGCGAGCGCCTGCCCGATGCGATGTGCGCGGGCGCGGGCTTCGGGCCCGGCTGCGTGAGCAGCGCGGCAGGACGCTACCAGCTCATCAAGTCCACGTGGCTCCTGTGCAAGCGGCAGCTCGGCCTGACCGACTTCGGCCCGGCGAGCCAGGACGCGGCCGCGGTCTACCTGATCCGCAAGCGCGGCGCGCTCGACGATGTGCAAGCGGGCCGCGTGGCCGATGCCGTCGCGAAGTGCCGGCTCGAATGGGCCAGCCTGCCCGGCGCCGGCTACGGCCAGCCCGAGCGCCGGCTGACGGCCCTTGTCGATGCCTACGAGCGGGCCGGCGGGGTGCTCGCATGAGCGGCTTCCCGAAGGTCGAAACCGTCGTGATCGGCGGCGTGCTCGGCGCGGGCCTGCTGATCGCCATGTGGGTGCTAAAGCGGGGTGGCATCCAGAACGCGGCCGAAGTGCTCACCACGGGCGCAATTCGGGCCGCCGATGGCGCTGCGGCCGGTGTGGTCGGTGGCGTCGGTGCCGTGGTCGGCCTGCCGACCCCTTCGCAGGCCGTCACCAGCCCGGCCCAGGCGCGCTACCTGATCGACGTGGGAGGCTTCTTCTTCGCCTCCCGCTGGGCCAGTGCCGGCGCGCTCGCTCAAGGCGCGCTGATGACCGCGTGGAGCGGCACGCCGCCCCCGGTCGGCTCGCCAGCGCATGCGGCGCTGCTGCAGCTCCAGCCGCAGGCCACCACGGGCGATTTCGCGCGCATCGACCGCGCGGACTACTACGAAACGTCGGGGCGCAATGGCAGCAACGGCCAGCCCGACTTGAGCGGCGGCTATGACGCGCTCGGCAACTGGACCGGCATGCCATGAGCCCGCTTGCCATCGGCTTCCTTGGCGACGCGGTGCGCTCCGTGCTCGACCGCGTTTTTCCAGATCCTGTGCAGCGCGCCCAGGCGGAGGTCGAGCTGCTGAAGGCGCAGTCCGAAGGCACGTTCGATCAACGCGCGGCCCAGGCGCTGGCGCTCGCGCAGATCGGCGTGAACAACACCGAAGCGGCATCGCCCGGCATCTTCAAGGGCGGCTGGCGGCCGGCCGCCGGCTGGGTCTGCGTCAGCGGCCTGGGCGTGCAGTTCATCGCCGCGCCGCTGCTGCCGTGGGTCGTCACGGTGCTGACCGGGAAGGTGCTGCCACCGATACCAGCGCTCGACGTGGAAACGTTGCTGGTGCTGCTGGGCGGACTGCTGGGCCTGGGCACGCTGCGCACCGTCGATCGGCGCAACGGGAAAGCCTGATGGACACCGCTCACCTGAATCTCGCGCTCAGCGCCATCAACGTGCTCGTGTTGCCGGCCATGGTCGGCCTGGGCCGCTACATGGTCCGCCTAGAGCTGCGCCTTGCGCGGCTGGAGTGGGCCATTCAACGCAGCGGGCATGCCCCGCTGGAATCCTGACCTTCAACGGAGAACCACCATGGCGAAGCGACTGCCCCCGCGCAAGAAGAACGGCCAATTCCGCCGGCGCAAGAAGTGAACGGCACCGCGAAGTCGATCGCGATCGGCGTCGCGGTCGCGGTCATCGCAGCGCTGATCCTGCGGCGCGTCGAGCGCCAGGCGAAGCCCGTCGAGATCGGCCCGTGGCAGTACGTGGACAGCACCGGCCAGCTCCGCGGGGTGCGCCTGTGATCGGCCGCGACAAGGTACTGCACGCCATAGCGGGCGCGCTCGTGTTCCTGATCGCCTGGGTGCTGCTCGACTCAGGCCCGGCCGCGTTCGGCGTCGTCGTGGCGGTGGGGGCGGGGAAAGAGCTGTACGACCTTGCCCACCGAGACCGGCACACCCCGAGCTGGGCCGATCTCGCGGCCACCGTCGCGCCGGCCGTCGTGCTGTGGTTCGTCGTCGGGCTGGTGCTCGACGTGGACAGCGCTCGGGCTGTTGGCGGCCCCGAACTCGCCCAGGGCCAGCACGCGGCCCAGCTCGCGGCGTAGCGCCGCGATCTCGCGCTGCAGGCAGCCCACCATGCCGGCGTGCATGACGGCGCTGTTGTGCGCCTCGCACGCCACCTCCGATTGACCCCAGCGGGTCATCCAGAACAGCGCCAGCAGCACCGGCCGCGGCGCGTTGCCGTCCACCAGCCAGCGCCGCACCGTGCGGTCGGTCACGCCCAGGGCGCGGGCGAGCAAGGCCGCGCCTGGGTTGCCCAGGTCGGCCAGCAAGTCAGGGAACGCGGGGAGCTGCCGAGGCAGCCGTGTCAGCATGGCGCAGCATCGTCAGGCCGGGGACAGTTCTGTAACGCATGTCGCGTTCGGGACGCCAAAGCGGTGCGGTTTCGCACGGCCGGTGAGCCACTGCCACACACTCAGGGCAAGCCCAAGAGTTGACATAATATACATTGGCGCGGTTTTACCTACGACGAAAAGAGCCCGCAGGCCCTGTGAGCTGAGCCCCTCCTAGGGCTGCAGCCACCGTCAAAAGCACGGCTACAGCGGTTGTTACAGCCTTGCTCAAGGACTTCTGAAAAAAGGTCCGCTGCTGGACCACGATCGGTTGGTTCGGCACAGGTTGGATCACCCACAAGCACTGGCCGGCGATCGTTGCCTTCTTCCGCCACCTCTAGCCAGCACCATCCCGCAGATCTTCTCCTGCGGGAATCACCCTGACCGCAGCTACGATCTGCTCGTCACACGCGAGCGCCGATCGCCAGCATTCACAAGAGCCGCAACAAACGCCCTCTGCGCCGCCGGCTGCTCGACGGCGCGCCCAACCGCGCCACACACCCACAGCGTCACCATCGTCGCCACTGGCCACGTCAGCCACACCCCTGCCCCTTGCAGAGCACCAGGCGCATGGTTGGCCAACACGAAGTACATCGCCTGCAGCACAGGGAAATGCAGGATGTAGAGCGTGTAAGACACCGCTCCCAGCGGCGCCAAACCCGCCAGCCAGTGCAGCTGCTGAACCGCCAGGATCACCAACACGAACCACATTGCGGTCAGCATCTCCAGAGAAATACTCGCCGGCCGCAGACTCTCCACGAACAGATCCTCGCCCACCAGCCAACCGATCCCGGCACTGGCAACAAGCAGCATCAACGCCGACCACACCAGCGACCGCCGCGTCATCACACCTGGCTTAATCAACGCAACCACCGCACCCAATCCGAAATACACGAACAGCGGCACAGCGATCCCCAGCTCCAGCGGATCGGTCAACTCCAGCAGCCAGGCATAGACCAGCGCGCCCAACGCACCCACGACGCGACTGACCCCCTTGCCCCAAGCCGCGACGGCCAGGAGCCCGGCAAACACATAGAACCGGATCTCCCAGAGCAACGACCACAGCGGACCATTGATGCCGCCCTCCAGCTCGCCAAGTACCGAGACGCTTACCAACGCCACGAACTGCGGTAACAGCGACACCGCAAAGCGCTCCCGCTCAGCGCCCACGATGTTCGTCTCCGTGGCCCCGACCAGGCCGAGACCCATCGCCAGCAGCCAGCACAGACCCATCGTCACCAACAGCGGCGGCAAGATCCGGAAGCACCTCGCCGCGAAGTAGTCCAGCGGCTTGAAAACCCCATCGTTCCGCGCACGGTTCGCCATGATGCTCAACGCGATCACATAGCCGCTCAGCACAAAAAAGCACGTCACCGCCAACGTCGACGCCGTCGACACGATGCGACTGAACACCGTGACCTCGAGCCCGTCGAGCGGCCCGATAAAGCTCAGCCACGAATGAGCAAAAAAAACCACCATCGCGAGGACCGCGCGAGTCCCCTCCAAGCTATCGATCTTCGTTCGATTCGAGGACATGCACGTCGCAATCAACTGCGCGCGAGTGCCCAGATACACCGCAACGCGTTCAGGAAAAACATCGCAAGGAGCGGCTGCCGCCCAGGCCCTGCAAACGAGGACGAAGGCTACTTCACCCCTGCCCGCTTCAGGTACTGCGCCAGTGTCGGAATTCGCAGCTTCTGCGACGAAGGCCGCGCAGTGGCCCGAGCGCTCGGCCGAGACCAGGTCGCCGGCTTCCCGACCTTCGACCTGGTCGGTATCGGACGCGGCCAACGCTTGCGCGCCACCTGGTCCCGCAGTTCCTCCTGCAGGCACCGCACCATCCCCGCGTACATGACCGCATCGTTGTGTGCCTCGCACGCGATCGCCGACTGCCCCCAGCGAGACACCCAGGACAGCGCCAGCAGCACGAGCCGCGGCGCCTTCCCCGACGTCTGCCAGCGCCGGATCGAACGCTTGCACACGCCCAGATAGGCCGCAGCAGCGCGCGGCCCGCCCACGTCATCGAGCAGCAACTCGAACGACGGCAACGCTTTGGGGGTCAGATAAATCATGCCGGCAGTGGACCGCAGGCCCACGCACCATGAAAACGCAAAAAGAGGGACACAAGACCGCTCTTTTGTGCGTTCCCCTCACGTGCCAGACAGCCCGGCGACCCTGCTTCCCAGCAGTAGCGTTCACTAACGCGCCCTGTACTGACCTCTATACATTGGCGCGATTGTTCAGGCCGCCCGAAGGACGGACTCTCCCATGAAATTCAGCCCCACTGCATCGTCGAGCCCGCCCTGGCGGCGCTCACGGCTCCTGGGTCGATCAGATCAGATCTGCAGCGCTGGTAGAAGCCGTGATGATCGGCTCCGGTTCCACGTCCGGCGCCGCCTCGACTTCGCGATCGAACGACGCCGAGGCGGTCTCACCGGGCAGCGGCGACTGCTTATCCAGCGGGCGGCAGATGCGCCGCTGCAGGCGGTTCAGGCGGTCGGAATGCTCCATCGCCTGGACCACCGCTTCCGGCTCCATCAGCAAAGCGAACGGGTTCGACGTGATCTGGATCGGAAGCATGCTGTACCTCTTGAAGGTGGCGTGGCGATGATCCCAATGTAGGCAGCCCACAGGGCCTGTCGTAGTCGTCCCGGCGCCAAATGCCGTGTCGGAATTTGGATGACACGCTGTCGGGTCGCGGCCCACCGCGGCCGTCAGCGCGCCGGCAAGGCCGCGAGCCGCAGCGCGAGGCGTTCGCGCCCGGCCCTTTGCGCCAGATCGGCGGCCGTCAGTTCGTTGCGTTCCCGCGCCTGAGGGTCAGCGCCGGCCAGGAGCAAGGCATCGATCACCTCCTCGCTGGCGTGCAGCACGGCCAGCATCAAGGGCGTGCGGCCGTTCGGTGCTCGGGCGTCGACGGCCGCGCCGCGCTTCAGCAGCAGTTGCAGCACCGGCAGCGAATTGCCTGCTGCCGCGTAGTGCAGCGGCGTCCATCCCGGTGGGTCGATGACCGCCCCGCGTTCGATGAGCGCCAGCGCCACCTCAGGCTCGCCCTTGAGGGCGGCGACCATGAGCGGCGTCTCGCCGGACCGGTTACGCACGTTCGGGTCGGTGCCGGGCAGGCGTGCCAGCGTCAGCGCCGCGCGGGGAGATTCGGCGAACAGCGCGCGCGTGATGGCGGGCTGGCCTTTGGGGTCCGGTGAGTTGGGATCGAAACCCAGCGCGACGAGCTTGCGGATCGCGGCGCTGTCGTCGCTGACGACGGCCCGGAAGAAATCATCGTACGAGCCGGCATGTGCCGAAGAAAATGACAAAGCAACAACAAGATAGAGCAGCTTTTTCATGTCATTTCTCAAGTTGACGTGTGCTCCGTCAGATGCACGGTCGGCCCGAACAAGCGCTCGAAGTTCCGGCTTGTCGCGTCGGCCACGGCCTCGATCGAGCAGCCCTTGATCTGCGCCAGCTGCGCGGCCACCAGCGGCACGTAGGAGGGGTTGTTGGTCTTGCCGCGGTGGGGAGCCGGTGCGAGGTAGGGGCTGTCGGTCTCGATCAGGCAGCGGTCGAGCGGGACCTCGCGCGCCACCTCGCGCAGCTTCACGGCATTCTTGAAGGTCAGGATGCCGGAGAAGGAGATCATGAACCCGAGCCCCAGCGCCTGGCGCGCAACCGAGCGGGTCTCCGTGAAGCAGTGGAAGACCCCGGTGACGCCGCCGTCGGCGCCAGCGCCCTCTTCGCGCAGGATCGCCAGCGTGTCGTCGCTGGCGCTGCGGGTGTGGATGATCAGCGGCAGTCGGCTCTCGCGTGCCGCTCGGATGTGCACACGAAAGCGCTCACGCTGCCATGCCATGTCGTCGACGGTGCGGTCACCCAGGCGGTAGTAGTCGAGCCCGGTCTCGCCGATGGCCACCACGCGCGGCCGTGCCGCCAGCGCCAGCAGATCCTCGACGCTCGGCTCCTGCACGCCCTCGTTGTCGGGGTGCACGCCGGCGCTGCACCAGAAGTTGTCGTGGCCCAAGGCGAGCGCGTGCACGGTGTCGAACTCCTCGAGCGTGGTGCAGATGCACAGGGCGCGATCGACCCGCTCACGCGCCATCGCCGCGCGGATGGCGGGCAGGTCGGCCTGCAGTTCGGGGAAGCTCAGGTGGCAATGGGAGTCGACGAACATCGCGGGCAGATTCGCCAGAAGGAAGACATGGGAACGATCGGCGTTGCGCAGGTGGACCGCCCTCTTCAGCTCGGCCGGCGCGGCCACCGGCTAGATGGTCTGCGTCGGCTTGGCCGAGGAGATCGAGGTGCCGAGGATTTCCTCGATCTTCACCTTCAGCAGACGAGTCTTCTCGTCGGTCGGGAAGCGGACACCCACGCCCTGCGTGCGGCCACCGGAGGCATTGGCCGGCGTGACCCAGCCGATCTTGCCGGCCACCGGGTAGCGCTGCGGGTCGTCGGGCAGCGAGAGCAGCAGGTAGATGTCCTCGCCGAGCCGGTATTCGCGCGTGGTGGGCACGAACAGGCCACCTTCGGCGAACAGCGGGATGTAGGCCGCGTAGAGCGCGCCCTTCTCGCGGAACACGAGCTGGATCACGCTCGGGCGCGCGCTGTTGGCAGCAGCGCTGGCAGGGCCCCGGGCGTTCGGTTCGTTCATCGCTTCAGTGTAGCCAATGCCGGGCCGCGAGAGTGTTGCGCATCGCCCTCTTTGCTGGGTCGCAACGCCGCGCGCACACGCACCACCAGGGCCTCCACGCCGAGGCCGGCGTTCCATGGGTGTTCGGCGTGTCGCGCCGCATGGCGCAGGTCTGCGGCGCAGTCGGTCAGGTGCGCCACGTCGCCGCGAGGCGGCAGGCTGTCGGCGGGGAAGTAGCGCGGCACGGCCCCGACCGCGATCGCCAGTGCGTCGTGGCAGAGCTTCTGCAGCGCATCGATCGCAAGGGGCAGCGGCCAGGCCGCCAAGGTGGCTGCCTGGCCCGCCAGCACCTCGCGCGGGAGACGCAGCCAGGCCGGCGCATCGACGCCGAGCGCGAGCCGTTCGTGCGCCTCCAGGGGTTGGCCGCCGGCCGCCGCCAGCAGCACCTCGGGTTGCGCGACTTGCCGCGCGGCCAGCCAGCCGGCCGCGACGTCGGGCGCCGGCAGGGGCACGCGCAGGGTCTGGCAGCGGCTGCGCACCGTCGGCAGCAGGCGTTGCGGCGCGGCGCTGGCCAGCACGAAACGCGCCCTCCCCGGTGGTTCCTCCAGCGTCTTCAGCAGCGTGTTGGCGCTCGCGGCGTTCATGCGCTCGGCCGGATAGATCACCGTCACCTTGGCGCCACCGCGCGACGAGGTCTGCTGGGCAAAGCCCACGGCCGCACGGACCGCCTCGACCTTGATCTCGCGGCTGGGCTTGGCCTTGCTCTTGCCGCCCTCCCCGTCGGCGGCCTCGTCGCTCCCCGACCAGCCCAGTGCTTCCTGGAGCGCCTCGGGGATCAGGACCATCAGGTCGGGATGCGTGCGCGCCGCAATCAACCGGCAGGCCGTACACACCAGACAGGCGCGGCCGCCGGGACGCGCCGCTGCATCATCGCCCTCGCACAACCAGGCGGCCGCCGCCGCGAGCGCGAGCTCGAACTGCCCCACACCCTGCATGCCGTGCAGCAGCAAGGCATGACCCCGCGTGCCGTGCAGGGCCTGCGCGAGCGGGGCTTCGAGCCAGGGCAGCAGCCCGTCGTCCGGCCCGGCGCTCACCAACCCCGCTCCGCCAGCACGGCCGTGATCTGCACCGCCACCTGGTCGCGCGATTGCGAGGCGTCGATGCGCACGAAGCGATCCGGCTGGGCCTCGAAGCGCGCTCGATAGCCTTCGCGCACGCGATGGAAGAAGGCCTCGTCCTGCCGCTCGAAGCGGTCCGGCGTGCGCGCGGCCACCACGCGCTGCGCCGCGACGGCCGGGTCCAGGTCGAACCACAGCGTCAGGTCGGGCTGGCGCAGCCCTGTGGGGCCGCGCTGCACCCAGGCCTCCAGCATGGACAGCACCGTGAGGTCGAAGCCGCGACCGGCGCCCTGGTAGGCGAAGGTGGCATCGGTGAAACGGTCGCACAGCACCACGGCGCCGCGCTCGAGCGCGGGGGCGATGCACTGCTGCAGGTGGTCGCGTCGCGCCGCGAAGATCAGCAGCGCCTCGGTCAGCGCATCCATGCCCTGGTGGAGCACCAGCTCTCGCAGGGTCTCGGCGAGCGGCGTACCACCCGGCTCGCGCGTGCGCACGACCTCGAGGCCGCGCTGCCGCCAGCGCTCGGCGACCGCGTCGAGGTGGCTCGACTTGCCGGCCCCGTCGATGCCTTCGAAGCTGATGAAGCGCCCGGACGGCGGCGCTAAGGGTTCGCTCATGGCGCGGAGCCGCGGCCGCTGCCGCGCTGGTATCGGTTCACCGCCCGATTATGGTCGGCGAGGTTCTCGCTGAACTCGCTGCTGCCATCGCCGCGCGCGACGAAATACAACGCCTTGCTCGCCTCCGGCCGCACGGCCGCGAGCAGCGACGCCTTGCCCGGCATCGAGATGGGCGTCGGTGTCAGGCCTGCGCGCAGATAGGTGTTGTACGGGTTGTCGGTCTGCAGGTCTCGCCGCCGCAGGTTGCCGTCGAAGGCCTCGCCGAGCCCGTAGATCACCGAGGGATCCGTCTGCAGCGGCATGCCGATGCGCAGCCGGTTCACGAACACGCTGGCGACCTTGCCCCGGTCGGCCGCCTGGCCGGTTTCCTTCTCGATGATCGAGGCCAGCGTCAGCGCCTCCTCGGGGCTCTTCAGCGGCGTGTCGGGCGCACGCTCGAGCCACGCCGACTCCAGTCGGCGCTGCATTGCGCGGTGGGCACGCTGCAGCACGGCCAGGTCGCTCGCACCCTTGCTGTAGGCGTAGGTATCGGGGAAGAACCAGCCCTCCGGCGATCGGCCCGGCGAGCCCAGGGCCACCATCAACTCGGCATCGCTCATCGTGGCGGTGGTCGGCTTCAGCGCCTCGGCCTTCGCGAGTTCGGCGCGGAACTGCCGGAAGGTCCAGCCCTCGATCAGCCGCACAGTGGCCTGGGCCTCGTCACCGCGCACCATCTTGTTCAGGAGCGTGAGCGGCGTGGTGCCGGGGCCGATCTCGTAGCTGCCTGCGCGGATCTTGCGCGCCTGGCCAGACCAGCGGAACCACTCGTACAGCAGCAGCGGTGGCGCCCGAACACCCGCGTCCGCCCACCCCTGCGCGATCTCGCGCGGCGACGTGCCCGGCTCCACCGACAGTTCGACGCTGGACGAGGCCAGCGCCAGCGGCTGCGTCAGCCACCAGGCGCCCAGGCCGCCGGCGGCGAGCCCGAGCACCACCAGCAGCAACAGCCCTCGCTTCAGTGCGCGCTTCATCGTCGGGGGAGAACTCTCATGTCTGCGCTGATGATAATCAGGCCATGTCGAACCCCCTCCCCTCCAGCGCCGCCGTGGCCGATGGCGCAGCGCGCCTGCTGCACAGCGGCGTGATCCGCGCCGTCGGTCCCGACGCCGCGAGCTTCCTGCACGGCCAGCTCACCAACGACATGACCGGGCTGGGCTTGAGCGAGGCCCGGCTCGCCGCCTACTGTTCACCGAAGGGCCGCATGCTGGCGAGCTTCGTGGCCTTCAAGCGCAGCCACGACGAGATCTGGCTGGCTTGCCGCAGCGATGTGCTGCCGGCCACGCTCAAGCGCCTGCGCATGTTCGTGCTGCGAGCCAAGGCGCAGCTGAGCGAGGGCGGCGACGACGCCGCGCTGCTGGGACTCACCGGCCCAGGCGCAGCGGCCTGGCTGACGCAGATGCTGCCTGCGGCGGCGACCGGCGCGATCTGGTCGCGTCATGAGGTGGGTGCTGCGCTGGTGGTGCGTCTGCCCGACGGTGCCGGACAAGCCCGCTGGCTGTGGGCCGGCCCCGCGGCGGACGCCGACGCAGTGGTGGATGCCCTGCCCTCGCTCGCCTTGGACCGCTGGGACTGGCTCGAGGTGCACAGCGGCGTCGCGCCCATCGTGGCGAACACCGTCGACGCTTTCGTGCCGCAGATGCTGAACTATGAACTGGTGGGCGGCGTGAACTTCCAGAAGGGCTGCTACCCCGGCCAGGAAATCGTCGCGCGCAGCCAGTACCGCGGCACGATCAAGCGCCGCGCCGCGCTCGTTCATGGCGACGATGCGGCCCTGCCAGGCCAGGAAGTCTTCTGGAGCGGCGACGCTGCTCAGCCCAGCGGCCTGATTGCGCTGGCGGCACCGGCCCCCGGCGGCGGGTGGGATGCGCTGGTCGAGTTGAAGCTGGTGGCGCTCGACGACGGCAGCCTGCACCTCGGCAGCAGTGGCGGCGCCAGGCTGCAGCCGCTGGCGCTGCCCTATGTGGTGCCGCGCGAGAACGCGGCCTGAATCGGCCATGCAGGCGGTCTCACCGGTGGGGCGGCAGGCGCTGTTCATCTACTACCGTGTTCGCGACGTGCACGCCAGCGAACTGATGGCGGCGGCCACGGCGATGCAGACCGCCCTTCAGGCGGCCCATGCAGGACTGGCCGTGCGCCTGCTGCGCCGGCCTGACGCGCAGGAGGGCCTGCACACCTGGATGGAGACCTACGACCTGCCGCCACAGGCCGCTCCGGCCGCACTGGCGGCCGATGTCGAACGAGCCGCTCAGGGGCTCGCACAGTGGCTGGTCGGCCCGCGCCACGTCGAGCATTTCGTCGCATGTGCCTCGTAGCACTGGCGCTCGACCAGGACCGGCGCTTCCCGCTGGTGCTCGCGTCCAACCGCGACGAGTTCTTCGATCGACCGACGGCGCGCCTCGCCTGGTGGACGCCCCAGGGCGGCGGCCCTGACATCCTGGGAGGACGCGACCTGCAGGCCGGCGGCACCTGGCTGGGCCTGACCGCCGCCGGTCGCATGGCGCTGGTGACGAATGTCAGGGCGCCGGGCAAGCAGGACGCCCAGGCCCCCTCGCGCGGCGGCCTGGTGCCGCACTGGTTGCATGGCGAGCAGCCGCTCGACCGCTTCTGGACCCAGGTGGCCGTGTCGGGCTACAACGGATTCAACCTCGTCGCAGCCGATTTCGCACGTGGCGAGTGCTTCTGGGCCAGCAGTTCGACGGCGCTGCCCCGCCGCATCGAGCGCGGGCTCTACGGGCTGTCGAATGCGGCGCTCGACACTCCGTGGCCCAAGGTCGAGCACCTGAAGGTGCGCGTGAAAGGCGCCCTCGCCGAAACGGCGGCGGACGAGCCGGTCGACGGGCTCGCCGGGCGACTGTTCGAAGCGCTGGCGGATCGCAGCGTCGCGGCCGACGCCGAGCTGCCATCGACCGGCATTCCTCGCGAACTGGAGACGCAACTCTCCGCCGCCTTCATCCGCACGCCGGACGGCCGCTACGGCACGCGCTGCTCCACGCTGGTGATCACCGAGCGCGTGAAGCGCCAGCTCGTCACGCACGTGTTCGAGCGCAGCTACGCCGTCGGCGCGGGCGTCGCCTTGTTGCGGCGCTCGCGCTTGCTGGACTGGCCACCGCGCTACAGCGGTGTGGGACAGGTACCGCACGCGGCGGCCGAATCGGTGTCGGAAAGCGCCGTGGAGGAGCCCAGCGCGCTGTCGCGGAAGGACAGCGCGCCGCCGCGGCGCATTCGCGCGCGCGGGGTCATCAAGCCGGCGCGCTGAGCCGTACAGGCATCAGGCGCCGCGCGCCATCAGCGTCAGCATCAGTTCGATGCGGGCCTGGGCAGGTGTCCGGGCATCGCTGATCGGCAAGGCGTCGTGGCCGGTCGGCAGCACGGCGCCGTCGGCCACGCGCGTGCAGCGCTGCACCGGGATCCCCGCCGCCTGAGCGGTCCGCAGCGCCGCTTCCAGCGCATGGTGCAGGCTGCCGTTGCCGGTGCCTGCCACGACGAGACCATCGACTCGCTGCGCACGCAAAGCCTCGACCACCGCGCCCGATGCGCCGGCGTGGCTGATGACGATCTCCACCCATGGCTCGGGTCGCTCGAGGACCTCGATGCCGAGCGGCAGGCCCGCCGGCCAATCGCGCAGGCGCCGCACGCCACCCCCTTCGATCAGGGCGATGGCTCCATCATCGCCAGCGCCGAATGCGTCGAGCCGATGCGTGTGGCGCTTGCGTACGTCGAAGGCTCCGAACACCGAGCCGGCGAACACGACGCAGACGCCTGCCGCGCCCGGCTCGCGCGCCAGAGCGACCGCATCGAGCAGGTTCTGCGGGCCGTCGGCCTGTACGGCGGTGGCCGGCCGCATGGCGCCGGTCAGTACCACCGGCTTGGACGGTGCCAGCACGCGCTGCAGCAGGTAGGCGGTTTCCTCCAGCGTGTCCGTGCCGTGGGTGACCACGACACCACTCACCTCGGGACGCGCAAGATGATGCGCGACGCGGCGGGTCAGCGACCGCCACACCTCCATGCCCATGTCCTTGCTGTCGATCTGGGCCACCTGCTCCGCTTCGATCGGCTGGCCGGCCAAGGCCGGCACGGCGGCCAGCAGCTGCGCGATGCCCAGTTGCGCTGCGGAGTAGCCGAGGCTGTCGGTCGCTGTGGCCGCGGTGCCGGCGATGGTGCCGCCGGTGGCCAGGATCACGATGCGCGCCACGGTTTGGGGTTCAGGGCTTTGCATTTTCTGGAAAGCTGGATAAAAATACAGTCACTGGATAAAAATTCAGTGCGCCGGTCTGGTGACAGCCCGGCTCCCGACACCGCAGGAGCACCCGCATGGACGACGCCCCCAAGCTCACCGCCAGGCAGCAGCAGATCCTCGATCTGGTGCAGACCTCGATCGAGCGCACCGGATCACCGCCCACGCGCGCCGAGATCGCCGCCGAACTCGGTTTCCGCTCCGCCAACGCGGCCGAGGAGCACCTGCAGGCCCTGGCGCGCAAGGGCGTCATCGAACTGGTGGGTGGCACCTCGCGGGGCATCCGTCTCCAGTCTGACACATTGCGTTCGCTGAACCAGTTGCGCAACAAGCAGTTCTCGCTGCCGCTGCCCAGCCTGTCGCAACTGATGCTGCCGCTGGTCGGGCGCGTGGCCGCGGGCAGTCCCATCCTGGCGCAGGAGCACATCGACCAGACCTATGCGGTCGAGGCCAGCATGTTCCCGCGCCGGCCCGACTACCTGCTCAAGGTGCGGGGCATGAGCATGCGCGATGCCGGCATCCTCGACGGCGACCTGCTCGCGGTGCAGAAGGCCCGGGAAGCGAAGAACGGGCAGATCGTCGTGGCTCGGCTGGGTGATGAAGTGACGGTCAAGCGCTTCCGGCGCGTGCGCGGCACGATCGAACTGCTGCCCGAGAACCCGGATTTCGAGCCCATCGTCGTCACGCCGGAGAGCGGTGAGTTCGAGATCGAGGGCCTGGCCGTCGGGCTCATCCGCAACACCCTGCTCATGTGAGGCCGACCGGCCCCTGAATTCCTGGTCCCCGCGGGTGGTGGGCATGCGCGCCGCACGGCGTGTTATCCCGCGGACCGGACCGATCGCCATCAATCCTGCTGAACTTCCGATTGGAGATTCACCATGGTCACGGTCTTGTGGAACCCCTTGCGCCGCTGGTGGCAGACCGCCTTCCAGGCGCCTGCGCCCGCCGCAGTCCCTGCACTCGTATTCAGGCAGCCAGCCTTCCGAACCCGGCCCGTCGGCGCCGCCGTGCCGCGATCGCGGCCGGTCACGCCCTTCAGGGCCGCGCTACCGCGCGCCGTGGGCATCGATGGCGCACGGCGTGCCGCGAGACGGTTCTGGATGACGCTGGACCCCGAGGACCAGCGGCGTGCCGCGATCGGCGGATCGTTCGCCGAGGTGTGTGCGGCGCTCGAGAGCCTGGCGGCACTCGAAGAGCGGCGGATCTGAGTTTCCAGAGATCCGGCCGATCACGAGCCGGGTGGTCCACCCGGCTCGCTTCTCATCAGCCCATGTGCAGGCCGCCGTTCACAGAGAAGTCGGCACCGGTGGCGAAGCCGGACTCGTCGGAGGCTACCCAGGACACCATCGAGGCGATGTCCTCGGGCGTACCGAGCCGCTTGACCGGGATGGTGGCCACGATCTTGTCGAGCACATCCTGGCGGATCGCGCGGACCATCTCGGTGCCGATGTAGCCCGGGCTCACGGTGTTGACCGTCACGCCCTTGCTGGCCACTTCCTGCGCCAGCGCCATCGTGAAGCCGTGCATGCCGGCCTTGGCCGCCGAGTAGTTGGTCTGGCCGAACTGGCCCTTCTCGCCGTTGACCGAGCTGATGTTGATGATGCGGCCCCAGCCGGCATCGGTCATCTCGTCGATCACCTGCTTGGTCACGTTGAACAGGCTGTCGAGGTTGGTGCTGATCACCGCGGTCCAGTCGTCGCGGGTCATCTTGCGGAACATGCCATCTCGCGTGATGCCGGCATTGTTCACCAGCACGCTGACCGCACCGTGCTGGGCCTTGACTTCCTTGAAAGCCTCGACAGTCGACTCCCATTCGGCCACATTGCCCACCGATGCGTGGAAGCTGTAGCCGAGCACGGCCTGCTCGTCGAGCCACTTCTTGAAATTGCGGCTCGGGCCGCAGCCGGCCACGACGGTGAAGCCGTCCTTGTGCAGACGCTGGCAGATCGCGGTACCGATGCCGCCCATGCCTCCCGTGACGTATGCGACCTTCTTGCTCATTGTTCTGCTCCTCTGTGGTTTGTCATGGCCGCTCTAGCGTCGCGTGCCGGTACCGGTGGGTCAAGGGTATTCGCCCGATCCGGGCTCACCCTTAATGGATGCGCCGTTGCTCCTCAGCGCTCCACCGTCAATGCAACACCCATGCCTCCGCCGATGCACAGCGACGCAATGCCGCGCTTGCTGCCGCGGCGCTGCATCTCGTGCAGCAGCGTCACCAGCACGCGGCAGCCCGATGCGCCGATCGGGTGACCGATGGCGATGGCGCCGCCATTGACGTTGACCTTGCTGGTGTCCCAGCCCATCTCGTTGTTGACCGCGCAGGCCTGGGCGGCGAAGGCTTCGTTGATCTCCAGCAGGTCCAGGTCGGCCGGCTTCCAGCCCGCCCGCTCCAGCGCGCGCTTGCTGGCAGGCACCGGGCCCATGCCCATCAGCGACGGGTCGAGGCCGGCGCTCGCGTAGGACGCGATGCGCGCCAACGGCTTCAGGCCCAGCTGATCGGCCTTCTTCGCGCTCATGACCAGCACCGCGGCCGCACCGTCGTTCAGACCGGAGGCGTTGCCGGCGGTCACGCCACCCGCCTTGTCGAAGGCCGGACGCAGGCCGGCCAGCACTTCGGCGTTGGTCTTGCGGTTGATGAACTCGTCGGCCGCGAAGACGATCGGGTCGCCCTTCTTCTGGGCGATGCTGAAGGGCACGATTTCGTCCTTGAACTTGCCGGCATCCTGGGCTGCGGCGGCCTTCTGCTGCGAGGCCAGCGCCAGCGCGTCCTGCTGCTCGCGCGTGATGCCGTACTTCTTGGCCACGTTCTCGGCGGTGATGCCCATGTGGTACTGGTTGTAGACGTCCCACAGGCCGTCGACGATCATCGTGTCGACGAGCTTCCAGTCGCCCATGCGCTGGCCGTCGCGCGAGCCCGGCAGCACATGCGGCGCGAGGCTCATGCTCTCCTGGCCGCCGGCGATCACGATCTCGGCATCGCCGTCGCGGATCGACTGAGCCGCCAGCATCACGGCCTTCAGACCGGACCCGCAGACCTTGTTGATGGTCATGGCCGGCACGCCGTGCGGCAGTCCGGCCTTGATGACCGACTGGCGCGCCGGGTTCTGGCCGCTGCCCGCGGTGAGCACCTGACCGAGGATCACTTCGCTGATCTGCTCGCCGGACAGGCCGCTGCGCGCCAGCAGGGCCTGGATCACGGCAGCGCCGAGTTCCGGCGCCGGGGTCTTGGCGAGCGTGCCGCCGAACTTGCCCACGGCGGTGCGGGCGGCGCTGACGATCACGATGTCGGTGGTCATGGCATTTCTCCTTGCTGAAGTGACCGGGGATGAGCGATTCCGCGGCGGGGTGAAGAGTGAAAGTGTGGAACGGGTCAGGCCTTGACCTTGACGTAGCGTCCGGGGGCCGGTTCGATGGGCTTGTGCGTGCGGTCGCCGGGCGTCTTCGGTGCAGGCACCAGCTTGCCGCCCAGCGGCTTGAGCCAGTCGGTCCAGGCGGGCCACCAACTGCCGGGATGCTCGGTGGCGCTCTCGAACCAGGCCTCGGCGGTCTTCGGCAGCCGGCTGTTGGTCCAGTGGCTGCGCTTGTTCTTCGTCGGCGGGTTGATGACGCCGGCGATGTGACCCGAGGCGCCCAGCACGAACTGCTTCTTGCCCGGCAGCGCCTCGACGGTCGAGTAGGCGCTCTGCCACGGCACGATGTGGTCCTCGCGAGAGGCGTAGATGAAGGTCGGCAGCTTGACCTTGCGCAGGTCGAGCGGTTCGCCGCACACCGTCACCTTGCCCGGCTTGATGAGGTTGTTCTCGAGGTAGGTGTGGCGCAGGTACCAGCAGTACATCGGCCCCGGTAGGTTGGTGCTGTCGGAGTTCCAGTACAGCAGGTCGAAGGGTGGTGGCGTCTCGCCCTTCAGGTAGTTGCCGACCACGTAGTTCCACACTAGGTCGTTCGGGCGCAGGAAACTGAAGGTGGCCGCGAGTTCCTTGCCCTTGAGCAGGCCGCCCTGCCCGAGCGCCATCTCGCGCATCGCCACCATCTGCTCGTCGACGAACAGGTCGAGCACACCGGTGTCGGTGAAATCGAGGAAGCTGGTCAACATCGTCAGGCTCGCCGACGGCTCCTCGCCGCGCGCGGCCAGCACGGCCAGCGCGGTCGCCAGCAGCGTGCCGCCGATGCAGAAGCCCAGGGTGTTGATCTGTTCCTGTTTCGAGATCGCCTGCACCTCGCGGATCGCGCGGATCACCGCGTGTTCGATGTAGTCGTCCCAGGTCTTGTCGCCGATGCTCTCGTCGGCATTCACCCAGCTCAGCATGAACACGCGATGTCCCTGGCTCACGGCATAGCGCACCAGCGAGTTGTCGGGCTGCAAGTCCATGATGTAGAACTTGTTGATGCACGGCGGCACGATCAGCAGCGGCCGCTCGTGCACCTTGGCCGTCAGCGGCGTGTACTCGATCAGCTGGAAGAGCTCGTTCTCGAAGACGACCGCGCCTGCGGTCGTCGCCACGTTGCGGCCGACCTCGAACAGGCTCTCGTCGGTCTGGGAGAGGTGGCCCTGGCGCACGTCGTGCCACAGGTGCTGCAACCCCTGGGTGATGCTCTCGCCCTGCGTCTCGATCGCCTTGCGCTGCGCCTCGGGGTTCAGCGCGAGGTAGTTGGCCGGCGACGATGCGTCGATCCACTGCTGGACCGCGAAGCGGATGCGTTGACGGGTCTTCTCGTCGGCCTGCACCTGGTCCGCCAGCTGCAGCAGCGTTCGGGCGTTCAGCATGTACATGCCCGCCGTGAAGGCCGCCGCCGGGTTGGACATCCAGTCCTTGGCCGCGAACCGCCGGTCCGCTGTCGGCGGGGCTCCGTCGGTGCCCTGCGTCGCCTGGTTCCACAGCGCGGCCGCCTCGCTCAGGTAGGTCGATTGCAGCGCGGGCAGCGCGTCGGCGGGAAGCTGCACGCCGGTCATGCCCTTGAGGGCGTCGGTCCAGCCCTGGGCCAACTGCTGCGCGGATTGGGCGAAGTCCATCCCCGGGGCAACGCCGCCCCAACCGGTTGCGCCTGTGTTCATGTGTCTCCTCGCTGTCGGCCACTCGCCTTCGATGGTCGGCTGCCCACGGGGTTTCGCTGAACCCCTTGCCGTTGCGTGCAACCCTGATTCATTATGCGACTCACCCTTGCGCAGAACTGAATCCAATGTACTTGGTTGCAATCGCCTGGCTCTACGTGGCACTGCTGATGGCTGCTACCGAAGCCACCCACAGCCAGGGCAGCGTGCTCGGTGCCGTCTTCACCTTCCTGCTGTACGGGCTGGGGCCGGTGGGGCTGGTGATGTACCTGCTGGGAACGCCGGCGCGTCGTGCCGCCCGGCGCCGGGCGGAAGCGACCGAGGCTTCAGCCCCTCTCGATCCAGATGGCCGCGGCCATGCGCCCACTGTTGCCATGGAGCGGACGGTCGCGGCGGAACGAGAAGAACCGTAAGTCGTCCTCGACGGTGCACCAGATGCCGCCGTCGATTCGCTCGAGGCCGAAGGCCGCCAGGCGGTCGCGAGCCAGACCGGCCAGATCGGCCCGCCACTTTCCCACCGCGCACGGCACGAAACGGGGGTGGGGTGACCCCGGCGTCACGCCGAAGCCGGCCAGCACGTCGGCACCGACCTCAAACTGTCGTGGTCCGATGCAGGGGCCGAGCCAGGCCTCCAACTCGGCCGCAGTGCAGCCGGTCGCCTCGCACAGGGCCTTCGCAGTCGCTTCCAGGACGCCGGCCGACAAACCGCGCCAGCCGGCGTGGGCGGCCGCGACACCCCGGCCATCGGGTGCGGCAAACAGTACCGGCAGGCAGTCGGCGACCTGGATCACGCAGGCCACGCCGGGCGTGGTCGTCCAGCAGGCATCGGCTTCGGGCGCTGCATCGTTGAGCTCAGCCAGCGGCAGGCGAACCGCGCGCACGCCGTGAACCTGGCGCAGGAACACCGGGGTGCCGCCCAGCGCGGTCGCATAACGACGCCGGTTCTCCGTCACGGCCAGCGGATCGTCGCCGACCGCGCTGCCGAGATTGAGGGACGCGAACACACCGTCGCTGACGCCACCGGCCCGGGTGCTCATCAACGCGCCGACCCGCGCCGCCACGAAACGGGGCCGGATAGCGTCGCCGAGCGGCTCGGTCACGGTTCGAAATCCGGGCAGGCCGAGGGCTGGGCACGCTGGAAGGCCGCCTCGGCCATGCAGGCCTCGAAGACACGCATCACCGTGGGCACGTGGTCCAGCCGGCAGTCGAAGCGCTGCGCATTGAATATCTGCGGCACCAGCACGCAGTCCGCCAGGGTCGGCGCATCGCCATGGCAGTAGCGCCCGATGCCGGGCTCCTGCACGAGCCGCCGCTCGACCACGCCCAGGCCCTGCTCCACCCAATGCCGGTACCAGGCGTTCTTGGGCTCCTCGCCCACCTGCAGGTCGCGCACCAGGTAGCGCAACACCCGCAGGTTGTTCAGCGGATGGATCTCGCAGGCGATGTCGAGTGCCAGCGAGCGGATGCGCGCGCGTTCGAGCGCCGTGCCCGGCAGCAGCGGCGGCTGGGGATGCACTTCGTCGAGGTACTCGATGATCGCCAGCGACTGGCTGATCGAGTGATCGCCGTCGATCAGCTGGGGCACGAGCCGGGCGCTCGACACCGCGCCATAGGCTTCGGCGAGGTGCTCGTTGCGGGCCAGATGCACCGCGCGGTAGTCGTAGCTCAGCCCCTTGAGCGCCAGCGCGATGCGCACGCGGAAGGCGGCGGAAGAGCGGAAGTAGCTGTACAGCTCCATGGCGGGTTTTCTCAGCCGGTGATGCGCAACCGCAGCGGCTCCAGGCCCTCGACGCGCGCCTCGAGCAGGTCACCGGCCACGACCGCCGCCACGCCCTCGGGCGTTCCGGTGTAGATCAGGTCGCCGGGCGCCAGCGTCCAGGCCGCCGACAGGTGTTCGATGATCTCGGCGACGCTCCAGATCATGCGGTCGATGTGGCTGACCTGGCGGACCGTGCCGTTGACGTCGAGCACGATCGGCGCCGTGTGGATGCCGGGCACCTGCGCGGCTGGCGTCAGCGGTCCGATGGGCGCGGAGGCCTCGAAGCCCTTGCCGATCTCCCAGGGGCGACCGGCCTTCTTCATGTCGTTCTGCAGGTCGCGCCGGGTCATGTCCAGCCCGACCGCATAGCCCCACACATGATCGAGGGCGGCTGCGGCCGGGATGTCTCGGCCGCCGCGACCGAGGGCCACCACGAGTTCGACCTCGTGGTGAAGATTCTTCGTCAGGCCCGGGTACGGCATCTCGCCGATCGCGCCGGCATCGACCGCCAGCACCGCATCGGCCGGCTTCATGAAAAAGAACGGCGCCTCGCGGCCGGAGTGGCCCATCTCGATCGCATGCTCGGCGTAGTTGCGGCCGACGCAGTAGATGCGGCGTACCGGAAAGCGTTCGCTGCGGCCTTGAACCGGCACACTGGGCACAAGGGGAAGATCGATCACGTGGTGAAGGGTCGGCATGGTCGTTGGGCGAACGTCAACAAGGCATCGAAGATGATGCCACGCAGGTCCGGGCATAGGCCTGCGAGAGGCGAGTCGCGAGGGCCCCGGTACACTCGCTCGCCATGTTCTCCGCGCGCAGTTTCCGGCATTGCAAGACCTGCGGCGGTGCCGTCGAATACCGCGTTCCGGCGGATGACAGCCGCGAGCGCGCGGTCTGCTCGGTCTGCGAGGCGATCCATTACGAGAATCCGCTGAACGTGGTGGGCACGCTGCCGACCTGGGACGACCAGGTGCTGCTGTGCCGGCGTGCCATCGAACCGCGCCACGGCCTGTGGACCCTGCCGGCCGGCTTCATGGAGCTCGGCGAGACGCTGGAGCAAGGCGCGCTGCGCGAGACCGACGAGGAGGCCGGCGCCCGGGTGCAGCTGCAAGGCCTGTTCTCCGTGCTGAACGTGGTGCGCGTCGGCCAGGTGCATTTCTTCTACCGCGCCGCGCTGCAGGACCTGAATTTCGCGCCTGGCGTCGAGTCGTTGGAGGTGGCGCTGTTCCGCGAAGCCGAGGTGCCGTGGGATCACCTGGCCTTCCGCACGACGGCCGAGACGCTGCGCCGCTACTTCGCCGACCGGGCGGAGGGTCAATTCGGGCTGCACTGTGCCGATATCGCATGAGCACACTCCTGTCCCGATGACGGCTCTGCCCTCCTCCGCCACCGCCCCCGCCTCGACCCGCCTGCGCGAAGACCTGATCCACCCCGACCCGCTGCTGGACTGCCTGTTGGAAGTCTGCCGCGTGCACGGCGCCTCAGTCGCAACTGCATTTCCAGGTAGCCGCGCGTCGAACCCACGGTGACCAGCGCGCTGCCCAGCACGCCGACCATCACGGTCGCGAGCAGCAGCAGCCAGAGTTGTCGGATCAGAGACATCGCTCGCCTCTTGAGTTGCACAGGGCCTTGTTCATACGAAGCCTTCCGCTCGTGCCTTGGCCAGCACCTCTCGCCATCGCGAGAGCCGTGCCGTCGGATCGCCGGCCTTCTGCGCGCCGGTGCCTTGCCACAGCCCCTCGGCGTTGAAGCTGAACACCGGACTCAGGTCGCGCCGCAACGAGGCCGGTCGGATCTCGGAGATCAGGTTGTCGAGGATCAGGGGTTCGGCCGAGGGCTGGGCGTAGTAGGCCAGCACCATGTGGGCCCGGACGTTGCCGCCCAGGTCGGCACGCACGTAAACCATCCTCAGCTTTGCCGACGGCAGTCCAGCGGCGATCAGCGAAAAGTACTTGGCGATCGCGAAGTCCTCGCAATCGCCGGCACCGCGCGCCAGCAGTTCGAGCGGGCTGGCCCACTGATCGACCTGACCCGCGGCGTCGATGTCCTCGGCGAAGACGATGCGCTCGTTGAACAGGCGGTTGAACGCCTGCAGACGCGCCTCCTCCGGCATCGATTGCGTGGCGGCGATCGTCGACTGCAGTTGTCGCACGCCACTCACCGCCTCGGGCCCGTGGCGCTGCGCGGTATCGAGCATTCGGTCGCGATCCCAGGCCCAGGGCAACACGCCGGGCACGAGCAGCGCCAAGGTCAGAAGCCACATCGCCAGCGCTCCTGAACACCACGGCGCGACGCTCGGAAGCGCCGGCATTCGCGGGGCAGGAAGGGACACAGTCGCGCTCGGAGACATCGGAACTTTTTCGGCCGTTTCCCCTGGGGACTTGAACGTCTGGCATGCAAACGTGAAGCACCCGGCCGGACAACGCAGCGCGCAGCGCCCGGTGGCGGCGCTGGGGCTCTCGCGCATCGATACCGGCGCCCTGCCCGAGGGCGACTGGCGTGCCGGCGACGACGCCGCGGCGCGTTGCCCGATCACGGACGCACCTCTGGCGACCACGCCCCGAAGCGAGCTCGACGCTCGCGCCAAGGCGCTGGCGGATGCGCGACCTGGCGTTGCTCCGGTCGCCCCCCCGGCGCCCAAGCCCCCCTCGTCCCGTTGAACGAAAGCCGACCCGGCGTGCAGCGGATCGAAGCGGTGCAGCAGGTGTCCGGGCCACGCGGATCAAGGGCCGTCGATGACGGTCACTGGGCTATACTGCGCGGCTTGTCGGGGCGTAGCGCAGCCTGGTAGCGCACTTGCATGGGGTGCAAGGGGTCGCGAGTTCGAATCCCGCCGTCCCGACCAAAGAAAAGACGAGGCCTGACCGGTGATTGCCACTGGTCAGGCCTTTTGTCTTTTCGGGTGCGTGCCGGCGCTCGAACAGCACGTGCCGATCGTTGGACGATTTCGTTAGGGCAGCAACAACTGTCGGATCGACACCAATTCATCGCGCATCGTCGCCAGGGTCGGCGGAGCGGCGTTGACGAGCACCCGCGCGACCGAGGCCGTTGGGGCGACCGCGGCCGCTTCCATCGTTTCGATCTCCGGCAGTCCTTCGCCGACCGGCAGTGCGCCGTCCGCACCCTCGCCTGCGTCCGCTGGCGCCTGCGCCGCCTCGGCCGCAAGGGCGGCGCGCACACCGGCCTCCGAGAGGCGATTGCGGGCACCGCTGATCGTGAAACCCTGCTCGTACAGCAGTTCCCGGATCCGCCGGATCAGCAAGACTTCGTGGTGCTGGTAGTAGCGGCGGTTGCCACGTCGCTTCATGGGCTTGAGCTGCGAGAACTCCTGCTCCCAATAGCGCAACACGTAGGGTTTGACGCCGCACAGCTCGCTGACTTCACCGATCGTGAAATACCGCTTTGCAGGGATCGGCGGCAGCGATTTTTCCATTGGAAATCAAGGGCCTGTGGCGTATGACCTCAGACTTTACTCGAACTCCTCCGTGCTCGGTATGTCACCTTGCACGACACCCTTGAGTTTGTGGCTTGCGTGGAACGTCACCACATTACGGGCCTTGATCGGGATGGCCTCCCCGGTGCGCGGGTTGCGCCCCGGCCGGGGCGCCTTGCGCCGGATCTGGAAATTGCCGAAGCCGGACAGCTTGACATCGTGCCCCTCGACCAACTGGCCGTGGATCAGCTCGAAGAAGGCCTCGACCATGTCCTTGGACTCGCGCTTGTTCAGCCCCAGGCGCTCGAACAGCAGTTCGGCGAGCTCGGCCTTGGTCAGCGTCGGCGTCTCGAGGGTCGGCAACAGCACTCGGTCCATGGTCGGATTCTTCCGTATCGGCGCCGCTCAGGCACGCAGGCGGGCGCCAAGTTGCGCGGAAAGTGTGTCAAGCACGGATTGGACCGCCGCGTCGATGCGCTCGTCGGTCAGCGTACCCAGCTCGTCCAGCAGTTCCAGCCGGATCGCCACGCTGCGCTCACCGGCGGCGACGTCCGCGGTCAGCGTCTTGGGGCGGTAGACGTCGAACAAGCGTGCGCTGCGCACGACGCCACCGCTGGGCGCCGTCGCGATCGACTGCATCAGAGCGTCGTGGGTGACGACGTCGCCGACGATCAGCGCGATGTCCCGAACGGCCGCCTGCTGCTTGGGGATCGGCGCATAGACCGGCACGCGGCTTTCGGCGATCGCCTGGGCATCGAGCTCGAACACGATCGGCGCCAGGGGCAGCTCGTAGGCCTGCCGCCAGCGCGGGTGCAACTCACCGATCCAGCCGATGGCCCGGCCGTCGAGCTCGATGCGGGCGCTGCGCCCCGGATGCAGCGCCGGGTGCTCGGCCGCGACGAAACGCGGCCGGCTCGGCACCAGCAGGGCTTCCACGTCACCCTTCACGTCGAAGAAGTCGACGCTGCGTTCGGCCGAGCCCCACTGCAGCTCGTCATTGGGGCCGTAGGCCAGGCCGCCCAGGCGCAACGGTTGGTCGACCCCGGCCACGCTGGAATCACTGTCGCCCACGGCGGGATCGCGCAGGAACACGCGGCCGACCTCGAAGACGCGCACGCGCGCCGCCTTGCGCGCGAGGTTGAAACGCAACACGTTGACCAGGCTGCCGATCAGGCCGGAGCGCATCACGGCCAGCGGCACTGCGATCGGATTGAGCAGCCGGATCGGCGTCGCATTGCCCGCGAAGTCGCGCTCCCAGCGCTCTTCGACGAAGCTGAAGTTCACCGTCTCCTGGTAATCGAGCCCAGCCATGGCGTGCCGCAGCGTGTGCAGGCCGCGACGAGACTCCGACAGCACGCGCGGCGTCACGGGTGCGCGCGGCGGCGTGTCCGGCAGCATCGAGTAGCCGACGACACGGATGACCTCCTCGATCAGGTCCTCCTCGATCTGCAGGTCGAAGCGCCAGCTCGGCGGTGCGACGATGACGCTTCCAGCATCCTCGCGGCAATCCAGTCCCAGCCGCCGGAACACGCCGATGCACTGCTCCTGCGAGACCGGCATGCCGATCACGCGGCTGGCACGATCGACGCGCATCGATACCGGTGCGCGCTCGGGCAGGCCGAGTGTCTGGTCGTCCATCGGACCGGCCTCACCGCCGCAAACGTCGAGGATCAGCTGCGTGATGCGCTCGATGTGCTCGACCGTCTGCGCCGGATCGACGCCACGCTCGAAGCGGTGTCCGGCGTCGGTGCTGAAGTTGTAGCGGCGCGAGCGTCCGGCGACGGACTGCGGCCACCAGAACGCCGCCTCGACGTACACGTTGTGAGTGTCGTCGCTCACCGCAGTGGCCTGGCCGCCCATGATCCCGGCCAGCGATTCGACCTGCAAGTCGTCGACGATCACGCCGACGGCCGCATCGACTTCGATGGTGCTGCCATTCAACAATTCGAGCTTCTCGCCAGGACGTCCCCAGCGAACCTGCAATCCGCCGTGGATCTTGTCGAGATCGAAGATGTGCGAGGGGCGACCGAACTCGAACATCACGTAGTTCGAGATGTCGACCAACGCGCTCACCGCGCGCTGCCCACAGCGCGCGAGGCGCTCGACCATCCAGGCGGGCGTCGCGGCCTGCGGGTTCACGCCGCGGACAATGCGACCCGAGAAGCGGCCGCACAGATCGGGCGCCTCGATGCGCACCGACAGCTTGGCATCGTGCACCGCCGGCACAGGCGGGAAAACAGGCTTCTTCAGCGGCGTGCCCGTCAGCGCCGACACCTCGCGGGCGATCCCGTAGACGCTCAGGCAGTGGGCCAGATTGGGCGTGAGCTTCAGCGTGAAAAGCGTGTCGTCGAGCTGGAGGTGGCTGCGGATGCTCGCCCCTACCGGCGCATCGTCGGCCAGGATCAGCAGGCCGCCATGATCTTCCGACAGCTTGAGTTCGCGCGCCGAGCACAGCATTCCCTGGCTCTCGACGCCGCGCAGCTTGCCGAGCTTGATCCGGAACGGCGCGCCGCCTGCCTCGGCCGGCGGCAGTTCCGCGCCCACCAATGCACAGGGCACCTTGATCCCGGCACGCACGTTCGGCGCCCCGCAGACGATGGACAGCGGCGCCTCGGTGCCGACATCGACCCGGCAGACATTGAGCCGGTCGGCATTGGGATGCTTCTCGATCGAGAGCACCTCGGCCACCACAACCTTGTCGAACGGCGGCGCCACCGGGCACAGCTCCTCGACCTCGAGGCCGGCCATGGTCAGCGTCTCGGCCAGTTCGGCGGTCGACAGCGGCGGGTTGCAGAACTCGCGCAACCAGGATTCAGGAAATTGCATGAGACCTGTGTCGTTGAGGAAACCGGATCACTTGAACTGCGACAGGAAGCGCAGGTCGCCGTCGAAGAACAGCCGCAGGTCGCTGACGCCATAGCGCAGCATCGCCAGCCGGTCGATGCCCGACCCGAAGGCAAAGCCGATGTAGCGCTCCGGGTCCAGGCCCATGTTGCGGATCACCTGCGGGTGCACCTGCCCCGACCCAGATACCTCGAGCCAGCGGCCCTTCAGCGGACCGCTGCCGAACATCATGTCGATCTCGGCGCTCGGCTCGGTGAACGGAAAATAGCTGGGCCGGAAGCGGATCTGCAGATTGCTGGTCTCGAAGAAGGCCCGGATGAAGCTCACGTAGACCGATTTCAGGTCCTTGAAGCTGATGTTCTCGCCCACCCACAGGCCCTCGACCTGATGGAACATCGGCGAGTGCGTCGCATCGCTGTCGACGCGGTAGGTGCGCCCCGGAGCAATGACGCGGATCTCCGGCATCGGCAGGCCGGCATCGAGCGCGGCGCGGTGCGCCTTCACGTGCCGCACCGCATGGCGGATCTGCATCGGGCTGGTGTGGGTGCGCAGCACCTGACCGCCCTCGACGTAGAACGTGTCGTGCATCGAGCGCGCCGGGTGATCGGCCGGCGTGTTGAGCGCGGTGAAGTTGAACCAGTCCGTCTCGATCTCGGGGCCGTCGGCCACCTCGAAGCCCATCGACCCGAAGATGGCCTCGATGCGCTCCATCGCGCGGGTGATCGGATGCAGTCCGCCGCTGCCACGGCGCCGGCCCGGCAGCGTGACGTCGAGCGACTCGGCACGCAGTTGCAGCGCCAGTTCGGCATCGGCCAGCGCCTGTCGTCGCGCCGCGAGCGCGGCCTCGACCTGCTGCTTGGCCGCATTGATCTCGGCGCCGCGGGCCTTCTTCTCGTCGACCGGCAGGCTCGCCAGCTGCTTCATCTGGGCCGTGAGCTCGCCGCTCTTGCCGAGGAAGATGGCTTTCGCATCCTCGAGTTCAGCCGGCGTACGGGCCCCGGCGAAGGCCTGCACTGCTCGTTGCACCAGTTGACTGAATGCTTCCATCAGATCTCTGTCTTGCGGATGAAGGAGGTGACGCTGAAAAAGCAAGGGGCCGACGCTCGCGCCTCGGCCCCTGCAGTGCACATCGGGCCTGCGAGGCCCGACATCGATCAGGCGAGCTGGGCCTTCACCTTCTCGACGATGCTGCCGAAAGCGGCCGGATCATTGACCGCCAGCTCCGCGAGCATCTTGCGATCGATGTCGATCGCGGCCTTCTTGATGCCGGCCATGAAACGGCTGTACGTGATGCCGTGGCTGCGCGAAGCCGCATTGATGCGGGCGATCCACAGGCGACGGAAGACGCGCTTGCGGTTGCGACGGTCACGGTAGGCATACTGACCCGCCTTCATCACCGCCTGTTTGGCGATGCGATAGACGTTCTTGCGGCGGCCACGGAAGCCCTTGGCGAGCTCCAGGACCTTCTTGTGACGAGCGCGTGCGGTGACACCACGTTTGACGCGAGGCATGTTTCTACTCCTTCAAGAATTGATCTGAGACCTGGACGTCGCGGCTCAGAGGCCTGCGAACGGCAGCATCTGGGCCATGTGGCCCATGTTGGTCTCGTGCACCGCAGCCGTGCCACGCAGGTGGCGCTTGTTCTTGGTGCTCTTCTTGGTGAGGATGTGGCGCTTGAACGCCTGACCCCGCTTGACGGTGCCGCCCGGGCGGACACGGAAACGCTTGGCAGCGCTCTTCTTGGTCTTCATCTTGGGCATGACTGCTCCTTCTAGTTTGTTCCCGCAGGCGCCGCGAACCACTCGCGGACTTGGGGCCTGTCGGTCACTTGTGCCTTCGTTGCAGCGACCAGACCGCAACGACGGTGAACTCACTTCTTTCGCTTCGGCCCGAGCACCATGATCATCTGGCGCCCTTCGAGCTTCGGCATGTTCTCCACCACCGACACATCGGTGAGTTCGTCGCGAATGCGCTCGAGCAACCGCATGCCGATGTCCTGGTGCGTGATCTCGCGGCCGCGGTACCGCAAGGTCACCTTGCCCTTGTCGCCCTCTTCGAGGAAGCGACGCAGGTTGCGCATCTTGATCGCGTAATCGCCTTCATCCGTACCGGGCCGGAATTTCACTTCCTTGATGTCGATGACGTGCTGCTTGGCCTTGGCTTCCGCGGCCTTCTTCTGTTCCGCGTACTTGAACTTGCCGTAGTCCATCAGCCGGCAGACCGGCGGGTCCGCAGTCGCCGAAATCTCCACCAGATCGACGTCCGCCTCACCCGCCAGGCGCAAGGCCTCCTGGATGCTGACGATGCCCAGCGGCTCGTTCTCGGGCCCGTTCAGGCGCACTTCCGGCGCCATGATTTCCCGGTTCAGCCGGTGCTTGCGTTCGTCGTTACGGGTGCGACGGTCAAAGAAATTAGCGATGGTCAGAATCCTTTCGAGCCCTGTGCGTTCCAGCGCTCAGGCTCCACATCGAACACACACGCGCCTGGACAACCAAGGTGTGGTGTGGGAAACGAACTCCCGCATCACACCTTGTGGGCGATGTCGCTAGCCATCCTCTGGGAAAAGGCATCTAGAGGCATCACGCCGAGGTCCTGGTTGCCCCGGGCGCGCACCGCAACGGCCCCCGCAGCCTTTTCCTTGTCGCCGACGACGAGGATGTACGGGAGCTTTTGCATGGAATGCTCGCGGATTTTATACGTGATTTTCTCGTTGCGCAAATCGACGCCGGCTCTAACTCCTTGTTTTTGCAGCGTTTTCGCAATCTGGGCGGCGTAGTCGGCCTGCCCGTCGGTAATGTTGAGCACCATCACCTGCACCGGTGCGAGCCACGCCGGCAGCGCGCCGGCGTGCTGCTCGATGAGGATGCCGATGAAGCGCTCGAGGCTGCCGACGATCGCCCGGTGCAGCATCACCGGGAACAGGCGTTCGCCGCTCTCGGCCACGTAGACCGCATCCAGCCGCTCCGGCAGCGAGAAATCGACCTGCATCGTGCCGCACTGCCATTGACGGCCCAGGGCGTCCTTCAATGTGTATTCGATCTTCGGGCCATAGAACGCGCCTTCGCCGGGCGAGATGACGAACTCGCAGCCCGAAGCCCGCAGGCTTTCCACCAGCGCATGCTCGGCCTTGTCCCAGACCGCATCGGAGCCGATCCGCTTCTCGGGCCGGGTGGCGACCTTGTAGATGATGTCGTTGAAGCCGAAGTCCTTGTAGACCTTCTGCAGCAAGGCCGTGTAGGCCACGCACTCCGGCAGGATGTGCTCCTCGGTGCAGAAGATGTGGCCGTCGTCCTGCGTGAAGCCGCGCACCCGCATGATGCCGTGCAGGCCGCCGGTGGGTTCGTTGCGGTGGCACTGCCCGAACTCGCCATAGCGCAGCGGCAGGTCTCGATAGCTCTTGATGCCCTGCTTGTAGATCAGGATGTGGCCCGGGCAGTTCATCGGCTTGAGCGCGTAGTCGCGCTTCTCCGACTCCGTGACGAACATGTTCTCGCGGTACTTGTCCCAGTGTCCGGTCTTCTCCCACAGGCCCTGGTCGAGGATCTGCGGACCCTTGACCTCGAGATAGCCGTTGTCGCGGTAGACCGCGCGCATGTACTGCTCGACCTGCTGCCACACCGTCCAGCCCTTCGGGTGCCAGAACACCAAGCCCGGCGCATGCTCGTCGAGGTGGAACAAGTCGAGTTCGCGGCCGAGCTTGCGGTGATCACGCTTCTCGGCCTCCTCGAGCATGTGCAGGTACTGCTGCAGTTCGTCCTTGCTGGCCCAGGCCGTGCCGTAGATGCGCTGCAGCATCTCGTTGCGATGGTCGCCGCGCCAATAGGCCCCGGCCACCTTCATCAGCTTGAAGTGCCTGAGCTTGCCCGTGCTCGGCACGTGCGGGCCACGGCACAGATCCTCGAACGAGCCTTCGCGGTACAGCGACACCTCCTGGCCGGCCGGAATGCTGGCGATGATCTCGGCCTTGTAGTCTTCGCCGATCGACTTGAAGTGCGCGACGGCCTCGTCGCGCGGCAGCACGCGGCGCAGGACCTTCTCGTCCTTCTTCGCCAGCTCCGTCATCTTGGCCTCGATGGCCGCCAGATCCTCCGGCGTGAACGGGCGCTTGTACGAGAAGTCGTAGTAGAAGCCGTTCTCGATGACCGGACCGATCGTCACCTGCGCATCGGGGAACAGTTCCTTCACCGCGTACGCCAGCAGGTGGGCCGTCGAGTGGCGGATCAGTTCGAGGCCGTCGGCATCCTTGTCGGTGACGATGGCGAGCCGTGCATCGCCCTCGATGCGGTGACCCGTGTCGACCAGCTTGCCGTCGACACGGCCACCCAGCGCCGCCTTTGAGAGCCCGGTGCCGATCGAGGCCGCGACCTCGGCCACGGTGACCGGGCCGGGGAACTCGCGTTGCGAGCCATCGGGAAGCGTGATCACGATCATGGAAGAGCCTCTGAAATGAAAAAAGCGCGGTGGAGACCGCGCTTTGAGACAAGAAAGAACAGACGTGCTCAGACTGCGGTCGGACAACCCTGGTGGATGGTGGTCGACGTTCGCGGTGTCATAACCCGGCGTGCCTTTCTCGTCCTTGTTCGTGGGTGCGAGCGCGCATTGTAGGCGCCGCTCGCTGGTCCCCGATCAGTGGAACTGCTCTTCTTCGGTCGAGCCGGTCAGCGCCTTCACGCTCGACGAGCCGCCCTGGATCACGGTGGTCACGTCGTCGAAGTAGCCCGCGCCGACTTCCTGCTGGTGCGACACGAAGGTGTAGCCCTGCTCGCGCGCCTTGAACTCGGGCTCCTGCACCATCTCGACGTAGTGCTTCATACCCTCGCCCTTGGCATAAGCCTGGGCGAACTGGAAAGTGTTGTACCAGTTGATGTGGATGCCCGCGAGGGTGATGAACTGGTACTTGTAGCCCAGCTCCGAGAGCTTTTCCTGGAACACGGCGATCGTCTTGTCGTCCAGGTTCTTCCTCCAGTTGAACGACGGCGAACAGTTGTAGCTCAGCAGCTTGCCCGGGTGCTTGGCATGCACGGCCTGCGCGAACTCGCGGGCGAAGCCCAGGTCCGGCGTGCCGGTCTCGCACCACACGAGGTCGGCGTAGGCGGCGTAGGCGACGCCGCGGCTGATGGCCTGCTCGAGGCCGTTCTTCACGCGGTAGAAGCCTTCCTGAGTGCGTTCACCGGTCAGGAAGGGCTTGTCGTTGGCGTCATGGTCGCTGGTGATGAGGTTGGCAGCTTCGGCATCGGTGCGGGCCAGCACGATGGTCGACACGCCCATCACGTCGGCGGCAAAGCGCGCGGCGATCAGCTTCTCGCAGGCTTCCTGGGTCGGCACCAGCACCTTGCCGCCCATGTGGCCGCACTTCTTGACCGCAGCGAGCTGGTCCTCGAAGTGCACGCCGGCAGCGCCGGCGGCAATCATGTTCTTCATCAGTTCGAAGGCGTTCAGCACGCCGCCGAAGCCGGCTTCCGCGTCGGCCACGATCGGCAGGAAGTAGTCGACGAAGTCCTTGTCGCCCGGGCCGGTGCCGCGCGACCACTGGATCTCGTCGGCGCGCTTGAAGGTGTTGTTGATGCGGCGGACCATGGTCGGCACCGAGTCGTAGGCGTACAGCGACTGGTCGGGGTACATGGTCTCGGAGGTGTTGCCGTCGGCAGCCACTTGCCATCCCGACAGGTAGACCGCCTCGACGCCGGCCTTGGCCTGCTGCATGGCCTGGCCCGCGGTGATCGCGCCGAAGGCGTTGACGTAGCCCTTCTTCGACGCGCCGTTGCACTGTGCCCACAGCTTCTCGGCGCCGCGCTTGGCGATCGTGTACTCGGGCTGCAGGCTGCCGCGCAGACGCACGACGTCGGCCGCGCTGTAGCCGCGCTTCAGGCCCTTCCAGCGCGGGTTCTCGGCCCAGTCTTTTTCGAGGGCGGCGATCTGTTGTTCACGGGTCGGTTGGCTCATGTCGGGCTCCGGAAGTGAGTGAAAGAAGGTGGGGAAACGATGTCTCAGCGTAAGGCCAAACGGTGCGCCGAGGAAGACTTCTATCTTATATAAGACTCAACCAGAAATCTATTTAAAACAACAACTTGGAATGAAAATTTCCGCATGTGAAATCGATTCTTTCGCCATGAAAAAATCTGCGGCGCTGCAGCATCCTAGCGTTTTGCATCGCGACAAGACAATTTCTCATCGTGGGAAATTCAGCCAGGGATGCGCATCCGACTGTCATTCGGGTCGCGACCGAGGATGATCGCGGCCATGAGCACCTTCGCCTTTCTCTCCGGCAACACCTTCCTGAAACTTCCGCTGCGCGCCGATCGACCCTACGCGGTCGCCGGGCTGGCGTGGGACGGCTCGGTCACCAATCGGCCCGGCGCGCGCTTCGGTCCGCGCGCAATCCGCGAGGCGAGCCACATGCTGTGCGATGGCATCCATCCGCATTTCGATGTCAGCCCGGCACCCTACCTGACCGACCTCGGCGACCTGCCGCTCCCCAACACCAGCCTCGAAGGCATGCGCGCGGCGATGGCACCGCTGGTGGGCGAGATGATCCGAGCTCACCACATGGCCTGGATCGGCGGGGACCACTCGGTCACGCTGCCGCTGCTGCGGGCCTACAGGGACTGGCTGGGCCGACCGCTGGCCGTGATCCATTTCGACGCCCATTGCGACACCTGGGAAGATCATTTCGGCGAACCCAGCGGCCACGGAACCTGGGTCTACGAAGCCATCCAGGAAGGGTTGGTGATTCCCGAGTGCTTCACGCAGATCGGCATCCGCTCGGCCGGCGTTCGCGAGGCTCGCGACTACGTGCGAACCCAGGGCGGGCAGATCTTCGATGCAAGGCAGTTGCGCGGCCTGGAGAGCCCGGTGCAGCTGGCACCGGTGACGACGGCGATCCGTGAACGGCTCGCAGCCCACGGCCATCCGCCGCTCTACCTCAGCCTCGACATCGATTGCCTCGACCCGGCATTCGCGCCAGGCACCGGCACGCCCGAGCCCGGTGGCATGACGACGAACCAGGTGCTGTCGCTGTTGGAGGAACTGGCCGATCTCGACTTCGTCGGCATGGACTGCGTGGAGGTCGCCCCACCCTACGATCACGCCGAACTCACGAGCTATGCCGCGGCAAGTTTCGTGTGGACGTATCTGTGCGGACAGATGGCGCGCCGTGGCGCCCACCGGCCCGCTTGACGCCCCCCGGGCGCCGCGCCGGCAGGTAGACCGCGAGCAGCGCCAGCAAGCCCAGCAGCCCGAAGGGCCAGCGCAGATCCACGCGCGACGCGACCGGATGCGCCAGCTGCTCGCTGGTCAGCGCCGCATACAGCGCCTGGGGCGTGGTGAGCCGCTGGTAGGCCAGGCCTGTTTCGCTGGCCAGCAGTTGCAGATAGGGTTCGCGCAGCGACGACAAGTGCTCGCTGCCCGGCGTCGAACCCAGCATCACGCCGGGGCGGTCGCTGCCGTCCTCGACCATCTGCTCTCCCGCCACGCTGCCGCCCCGGCCGTAGCTGCGCGGGTCGAGCTGCATGACTTCATCGGCTTCCCAGTAGCCGTAGGCGCGACCTTCGAGGTCGTGCTTCGGGATGCGCGCCGGCAACAGGCCGCCCACGCCCACCACCAGGCCCGGCGCGACACGCACGGCGCCTTCGTCGCTGGGGCGGTACTGCGGGTTGACCGGCGGGGCCTCCTGCCCGTCGGTCACGAACACCAGTGCCGGTCGGGACGGCAGGGCCTTGACGATCTTCAACCCGCTGTACAGCCCCTTGGCGACCTCACTGTTGCCGGTCCAGGCCATGCGGCCATCGATGTTCGACAGCAGGGACAGCAACTCCCGCTGGTTCTCGCACACCTCCACCGGATCCATCAGCAGGAAGGAGCGGTATTCAGTGAACAGGCCCCAGCCGATGCGGCTTCCGCACGGCAGCTTGCGCAGCACTTCGCCGATCACCCACTTGGCCTGCGCCAGACGGGTGACCGAACGGCCGTCGCGTTGCTGGTCGGCCACCTCCATGCTCTGCGTCACGTCGAGCACGATCACCATGTCGCTCTGCCGCTGCGGCCAGGTGAGGTGCGGCGACACGAAGGTGATGGCCAGCGCCAACGCCGCGAGCGCCAGGCACGCGCGGGCCGTCCCTGCGCGCAGCGACGCCCCGCCGCGACGCAAGGCCGACCGCAGGTCGACGAGTTTCATGGCAGGCCTCGCGATACGCCACGCATCGTCGTGGCAGCGCGCTCGGCGTTCTCCGGCGGTCCGGCGGCCTCTGGCTCGGCATCGTCGGGGTCGGGCTGCAGACGCTGGGCGCGCTCGAGGTTGTAGCGGGCGTCCCAGCGACCCGGGTCCTGCCGCAGCACCTCGCGGTAGCTGGCCTTCGCCAGTTCGATCAACGGCAGCGCCTGGCCCGGCAACGCCGAGCCGCGCAGCACCAACGCCTGCAACAGCAACTGGTTCGCAGCGTTGTAGCGGGCCGAACGACCGAGCACGCTGTCGTCCTGAAGTACCCGGTAAGCATCGATGGCCGCCTCGCGCTCACCGCGGCGGGCCAGCTCGGCCGCATGTGCGAAACGCAGCTCCGCGCGCTCCGTCGGCCCGGGCCGGTCGGCCACGCCCGCACCGATCAGCGCGTTGTCTCGCTGCTTGTCCTGCCAGCGCCAGGCATCGATGCCGGCGGCCACGGCCAGCAGCACCAAGGTGCCCCAGGCGAGCCTCAGACGGGTCCGCGGCGTCATCAGCGCCATGACCGGCCCTCGGTCCAGCGGCTGGCGAACAGCAGCAACACCGCGGCCAGCGCCAGCGCATAGGCGTGTGCCGTCAGGTCGCGGCGCGGCACCAGATCCTGGTAGGTGATGGGCAGGTTCTCCAGCCGGCCCACGTCGGCGATCGCGCGCTTCAGGGCCTCGGGGTTCTCCGCTTCGTAGGCACGGTAGGGCACGCCGGCGGACTGGAAGAATCGATCGAGGAAGATCTCCGGCACGGTGTCCGCCGCACCGGGCGCGTCGCCCGCGCTTGCACGCAGCCCCGGGCTGCGCGCCGAGCGGATGTAGATCCAGTAGAGCGAGACGCGTTGCGCCCGCAGCCGGTCGACGATGACCTGCCGCACGCCCGGATCGATGTGATCGCCGCCGTCCGACACCAGCAGCACGATGCGCGAGCCGGTGTAGGGGCGGTCATCGAAGAAGCGCAGGCCTTCGAGCAGCGCCGCCGCGATGTCGGTCTCGCCGAGACCGCGCCCGACCTCGCCCGCGGCGATGGCCGCCTGCACCACGTCGGTCTTCTGGGTGAAGTCGAGCACCCGGATCGGCAGCGTGCTGAACACCGCCATCGCGAAGCGGTCCTGCTGGCGGCTGGCTGCGAACTCGCCCAGCAGCTGGCGCGCCGCCTGGCCCTTGCTGACGTGCACGCGCTCGTCCTGCTGGTTGTAGGCATACCAGGCGGCCGAGCCCGGTGTCGGCCCGTTGACGGACGCCGAACTGCTGGCGAAGCGCTCGTCCATGCTGCGGCTGCGATCGAGCAGCAACGCGATCTCGGCGCCCTGCCCGACCCGTTCGACCTCGTACTCGGCGCGGTACACCCCCGCGAGCGCGACCACGATGCCCGCGATGGCCAGGGCCCCGAGCACGCGCAAAAGCCACTTCAGCGCCACCGAGGCGCGGTCCGCGGGCAGCAGCGCGAGCCACGAGTGGCTCCGGGTCGTGCGGCCGTCGCGCAGCAGCGGCAGCAGGGCCAGCGGCAGCAACCACAGCCAGGTCGGATGCGCCCAGCCGATCGAGTCCAGCAGGTTCATCGCCATCTCACGCCAGGCCTCGTTCGATATCGAAGCAGCGCCGGCAGAACTCGCGCAACCAGAGGCGATCGGCCTCGAGCGGCACCTGCCCACCGAAGAAGAAGCGCTCCGAGCGCTCAAAGAACTGCAGCATCTCCCCGCGCACCCCGGCATAGGCCGGCCGCTCGGCCACGAAGCGGTCGACGGCGCCGGCATGGAGCACGCGGCTGGCGGTGGCATCGAGCGCTGCGTGCAGTGCACGCCAGGCGTCCAGCCATTCACCGGCCGGGCCGGCAATGGGCACGCCCTGCAGCCGCCGCCGCGCGCGCGCGAACGGTCGTTGCCGGCGTCGCCACCACGGCCAGCCCAGATAGACCATCGCCAGATGGGCCAGCGGCAGCAGCGCCAGCACCGCGTAGATGCCCAGGCGCCACTGCTCGGGGCGGGTGTCGACGTGCAGTGCCGGAACGTCGGGTCGCAGGGTGCCCAGCCCGGCCCGCAATGGCGCCTCGAGCGGCGCCAGCGGCGTGAGGCCGACCGGCGCGAAATCGATGCGCAGTTCCTCGCCGCGCGGCTGTCCATCGAAGCGCAGCGTGAAGGACGGCAGATCCAGCACCACCGGCTCGCTGGGCGCCCGGAACACCTGGTAGTCGAGCACCAGCGTGTGGCGCCGGCCCGCCAGCGTGGGCCGCCAGCTCTGCGCGACCCGTCGCAGTTCGAACGAGTGGCCGATCCGCCCGGCGGTCGGCACCGAGGCGTCGTCCAGCGTCAACCGGTTCGGCACATCGAGCACGATCGTCCTCGTGAGCACGTCGCCCACAAGATGCCCGAAGGCCCGCGGATCGCCGACCTGCACGACGATCGGCGCGGCATCTTCGGCAGCAGCCGCAGCGATGCCGCTCCCCATCAGCAAGCCGAGCATGGCGTGGGCGAGCAGCGCCATCCTCAGTGCGTGTCCGGGCCGTCGCCCATCGCTTGGAGCGCTCCCGATTGCCATGCTCAGCCCTGCACGAAATGAGCGCTCACCGCATCGGCGCGGTAGCCGTCGTCGAGGACAAGCGGATCGAGGCGATGCCGGTGGAACAGGGCCTGCAGCGCGGCCCGCCGCTCCACCTGGGCCGCCCGCCAACGCTCGCGCAGCACCGGCCGCATCCAGACCAGGGTCTGCTCGCCGCTCTCGGGGTCGGCCAGCTGCGTGAGGCCATTGCGCGGCGGATCGAACTCCTGACGGTCCCACACCAGCACCGGCACCACCTCGTGGTGGGCCAGCCCGCCGAGCAAGGCATCGAGTTCGGTGATCGGCAGGTGGAAATCTGACACCAGGAACACCAGCGAACGCCGATGCGGCAGCGCCCGCGCCGCCTGCGCGAGACCGCGCGCCGACCCTTGCGGTTCGAGCCCGCGCAGGCGTTGCGCCAGCAGGCCACCGAGGCCGCGTCGGCGCGTCGGCGGCAGCAGCCAGTCGCGTCGCAGCAGGTCGTCGCACCCGACGAAGCCGAAGGAATCGCCGGACCGCCATGCCGACTGGGCCGCCGCATCCGTGAAATCGGCCAGCACGTCGAGCTTGCGGTGCTTGCCTCGGTAGCCCATCGATGCGGAAAGGTCGGCGACCACGACGACCGGAACGGCCTTGCGCTCGCTGAACACCCGCACCTGCCACTGGCCGAAGGCGTCGCGCAGGCTGGCGTGAACGTCGATGCGGCGCGTGTCGGGTGCATGGGTGAGTGGCACGTGGCCGCGGAACTCGAGCCCGGCCTCGCCGCGTCGGCTCCGGTGCGCCCCCGGCACATGGCCGGCCACGCCGTGCCGCACACGGTAGTGGAACTCGCGCACCGCGGGCACCGCCGGCTTCACGGCGCCGCCACCTTCGAGACGATGCCCTCCATGAGCGCCGTGATGATCTCGGCGCGCCGCAGTTCATAGACCGGTTGCAGGCACAGGCGGTGGGCGATGGTCTCGTGGAACACCGCGCGCAGGTCCTCCGGCGTCGCGTAGCTGCGGCCGTCCAGCCAGGCCGCCGTGCGCGCGGCACGCAGCATCAGGCTCATGCCGCGCGGACTGGCGCCCGCGAGCATCAGGTCCGAGGTGTCGGCCTCGTCGAGTACCACGCCGTAGTCGGCCGGCGCGGCGGTGGCGCGCCACAGGTGCAGTGCGTAGTCGCGCAGCGCCTCGGACGCCTGCACGCCCTGCTGCACCGCGGCCGCCACCGCCGGCAACTCGCGGTAGGGCAGCATGCCGGCTGGCAGTTCGTCGATCAGCGCATCGGTGTCGTGGAAGCGCGGGTCGAACATCAGCGCGCGACGGTCCTCGTCGCTGGCCGGCGCGTCGATGGTGATCTCCATCATGAAGCGGTCGCGCGCCGCGGACGAGATCTCGAAGGTTTCCTCGCGCTCGACGCGGTTGCGGTCGGCGAACACCAGCAGGTGCGGGAAGCGGTACTCGCGGTTGAACGCCGTCAGGCTGCGCTCGGCCATCACGCGCAGCAGCAGCGCGTGCACCTGGGGGCGCGCGCGGTTGATCTCGTTGAAGAAGAAGATCGCCAGCTCGTCGCCGTGCTGCGTCAGCGGCCCCGGGTCGACCTGCGGGCGCCCCTCGCTGCTGATGTGCGTGTGGTAGACGAGGTCGTTAGGCATCAGGTCGATCGTGCCCTCGGTGCGTCCGAAGGCGCCGCCGATCAGGTGCGCCACGCTGCGCAGCAGCGTCGTCTTGCCGACGCCCACGTCGCCCTGCAGCAGCACGTGCCCGCGGGCAAACACCGCGGTCGTGATCAGTCGCAGCGCACGCTGCTGTCCGATCACCGCGCGCGCCGCCAGCGACTCCAACTGCAGCGCCCGGTTGCGCCAGTCGCTCAACTGCGCGTCGTTCAACTCCATGGGTCTCCTTCGCGAACCTGGTCAGGCCCGTCGAAAACGAGCATGTCAAAGCCGCGAGACGAGCACAAGCTGCGGGCTTCCCCGTGGTGCTCCGCAAAGGAGCAATTCAGACCTGCAGAGCTGTCGTCTTCTTGACCGTGCGCAGCACGAGCATCGAATTCGAGCGCAGCACGCCCGGCAGGCGCATCAACACGTGGGTGTGGAAGCGCTCCAGGTCGTCCGCATCCTTGTAGGTGAAGCGGATCAGGTAGTCGTTGGTGCCGGCGACGTAGAAGCAGTCGAGGATGCTCGGCACGTCGAGCACCGCCCGCTCGAAGGCCTCGATCGCCACCGTGGTCAGTCGCTCCAGGTTGACGATCGTGTAGCTGGTCCCCGGCTGGGCGACCGCGCGGGGGTTCACCAGCGCCACATAGCTGGCGATCACGCCCGAATCCTCGAGCTGCTTGACCCGCCGCAGACAGGCCGAGGGCGACAGGTGGACGCGCTGGGCCAGGTCCTGGTTCGAGACCCGGCCGTCGGTCTGGAGCTCGCGCAGGATGGCCCGGTCGACGGTATCGAGTTGAGCATCCGATTGCTTGCGATCAGGTTTGTTTGCCATGATGTTCTGTTATTACCTGAATTATTCGAATTTTATGCGAATGACGCGGGTTCACACCGGCCGATTGCGCAAGCACATTGCGTTACGCGAAGACTAGACTGAGGTCAGTGATTCACTGCGACGGGGCGGCGTGCCCCGTGCTCCGAAGGACCGGCTCCATGACCACAGATCTCGACGCCTACTGGATGCCCTTCACTGCCAATCGGCAGTTCAAGAAGGCGCCGCGGCTGCTGTCCAAGGCCTCGGGCATGCACTTCTGGACGCCCGAAGGCCGCGAGGTGCTCGACGGCATCGCCGGGCTGTGGTGCGTCAACGCCGGCCACGCCCGCCCGAAGATCGTCGAGGCGATCCGCGCCCAGGCGCTGGAACTCGATTTCGCGCCGCCCTTCAACATGGCCCACCCGAAGGCCTTCGAACTGGCGGAGCGGCTGGTCGAGCTGACGCCGGCCGGGCTGAACAAGGTCTTCTACACGAACTCGGGTTCTGAATCGGTCGACACCGCGCTGAAGATGGCGCTCGCCTACCACCGCGTCCGCGGCGAAGGCTCGCGCACCCGCTTGATCGGTCGTGAGCGCGGCTACCACGGCGTCAATTTCGGCGGCATCTCGGTGGGTGGCATGGTCGCCAACCGCAAGATGTTCGGGTCGCTGCTGACCGGCGTCGATCACATCCGCCACACCCACGATCCGGTGCGCAACGCCTTCTCGATCGGCCAGCCGCAGCACGGCGCCGAACTGGCCGATGACCTGGAGCGGCTGGTGGCGCTGCACGACGCCAGCACGATCGCGGCGGTGATCGTCGAGCCGGTTGCCGGTTCCACCGGCGTGCTGCTGCCGCCGCAGGGCTACCTGGAGCGCCTGCGCGCGATCTGCGACAAGCACGGCATCCTGTTGATCTTCGACGAGGTGATCACCGGTTTCGGCCGCACCGGCGCGCCGTTCGCGGCGCAGCGCTTCGGCGTCACGCCCGACCTGATGACGGTGGCCAAGGGCCTGACCAACGGCTGTGTGCCGATGGGCGCGGTGTTCGCGAAGCAGCACGTCCACGACGTGTTCATGAACGGCCCGGAGCACCTGATCGAGTTCTTCCACGGCTACACCTACTCCGGCCATCCACTGGCCTGCGCCGCGGCGCTGGGCACGCTCGACACCTATGCCGAGGAGGGCCTGCTCACTCGCGCGGCCGAGATGGAAGCCTATTTCGCCGACGCGCTGCACAGCCTGAAGGGCCTGCCGCATGTGATCGATATCCGCAACATCGGGCTGGTCGGCGGCATCGAGCTGGCACCGATCGACGGTGCACCGGGCAAGCGCGCCTTCGACATCTTCCTGGAGTGCTGGGAGCGCGGCGTGCTGATCCGCACCACCGGCGACACCGTGGCGCTGTCGCCGCCGCTGATCATCGCCAAGACGCACGTCGACCAGATCGTCGGCACCTTGAGCGATGCGCTGAAACGCGCCGGCTGAGCCCGACCGCCCTCGTTCCCTTCCGACCTCGCAACCCCTTCACCGAGAGCACTGCCTAGCGCCTACCGTATGAGCCTCCTTCGCGCCGATCAGGACCTCACGCGAGACTCGTATTACGCCGCCACCGCGCCGCGTGAGGCGGACTTGCCGGCGCTGCAGGAAGATCTGACGGCCGATGTCGCGGTGGTCGGTGGCGGTCTGGCCGGCTTGTCGGCGGCCATCGAGCTGGCCGATCGCGGCTTCAGCGTCGCTCTGCTCGAGGCGCGGCAGATCGGATGGGGGGCCTCCGGGCGCAACGGCGGTCAGGCGATCCACGGCTTGGCGTGCGACCAGTCGGAGATCGAGTCGCAACTCGGGCTGTCCGAGGCGCAGCGCATCTGGAACATGTCGATCGAGGCGCTCGATCTGATCCGCGCGCGCTGCCGTCGCTTCGCCATCGACTGCGACTGGCAGGACGGCTACCTGGGCCTGGCCGTCAATGCCCGCAAGGCGCGCGAGCTGCAGGCCTGGCACGAGCGCATGGCCCGCGTCTACGGCTATCCGATGCAGTGGATCACGCCCGACGAACTGCCCCGCTGGATTGCCAGCCCGCGCTTCCACAGCGGCCTGCACGACGCGCGCTCCGGCCACCTGCACCCGCTGAAGTACAGCCTGGGGCTGGCACGCGCCGCGCGATCGCTCGGTGTGCGCATCTTCGAGCACTCCGCCGTCACCGCGCTCGAACAGGCGGTCGCTCCCGGCACCTCCAGCACCGTGCGCACGGCACGCGGCAGCGTGCGGGCCCGGCAGGTGCTGCTGGCCGGCAACGTCTACCTGCAGGAGCTCGCCCCGCAGATCGCACCGTCGCTGAACGCCCGCATCATGCCGGTCGGCACCTACATCGTGTGCTCCGAGCCGCTCGATCCGGCGCGCTGCGACGCCCTGATCCCTTCGCGTTCGGCGGTGTGCGACACCAACTTCGTGCTCGACTACTTCCGCCCGACCGCCGACGCCCGCCTGCTGTACGGTGGCCGCGTCAGCTACAGCACGGTGACACCGACGAATCTGGCGGCCGGCATGCAGCAACGCATGGTCGGCACCTTCCCCCAGCTCGACGGCACACGCATCGAATACGCCTGGGGCGGCTTCGTCGACATCTCGATGAACCGCGCGCCCGATTTCGGGCGCCTGCCCGCACGCGGTGCAGGCGGCACCGCAACCGCCGCGCCGAACATCTACTACCTGCAGGGGTTCTCAGGCCACGGGCTGGCGCTCACCGGCCTGGCCGGCCAGCTGGTGGCCGAGGCGATGGCCGGCGACGCCTCGCGCTTCGACACCTTCGCGCGCCTGAGGCATCACGCCTTTCCCGGCGGCCGTCTGCTGCGCACGCCGGCACTGGTGCTGGGCATGGCGTACTACCGGCTGAAGGATGCCCTGTGAATCGCTGCAGCGCTCTCCTCCGTACTCGTGAGACTGCCCGCTGCGGCCGTGGCCGTGGCATGCTGCTTGCACGGTGTGGCTGCCTCCGGCACGCCACGCGCACAGCCTGCGCTCCAGCGCGATCCGCCCCATGAACCGCCCCGACTTCCCTCGCTCTCCGGCCCGCCCGGTCGTGCTGGTGCCGGCCTGCAACCGCGTCATCGGACTGCACCCTTTCCACGTGGCCGGGCAGAAGTACATCGATGCGGTCCGCCTGGCCGGCTGCCTGCCGCTGGTGGTGCCATCGGCCCAGGCGCACGAGATCGACGAACTGCTCGACCTCGCCGACGGCGTGTTCCTGACTGGCTCGCCGAGCAATGTGCATCCGCGCCACTTCGACGAGGTGGTGAACGACCCCCGACTGCCGCTCGACCCGGTGCGCGACGACTGGACGCTGCCGCTGATCCCGCGCGCGCTCGAGCGCGGGATCCCGCTGTTCGCCATCTGCCGCGGCTTCCAGGAAACCAACGTGGCCCTGGGCGGCACGCTGCACCAGGCGGTGCAGGAGCGGCCGGGCCTGATGGACCACCGCTCCGACGATGCCCAGACGGTGGACGTGCAGTACGGTCCGGCCCACCCCGTGAGCGTGGTGCCCGGCGGCCTGCTGGACACCCTGCTCGGCAGCGCCGACTTCAAGGTCAACAGCTTGCACGGCCAGGGCGTGAACCGCCTGGCCGCAGGGCTGCGCGCCGAGGCCATCGCCCCTGATGGCGTCGTCGAGGCCTTCAGCCTGCCCTCGGCACCGGCCTTCAATCTCGGCGTGCAATGGCACCCCGAGTGGCAGGCGCGCGACAACCCGGTGTCGATGAAGCTGCTGCGCGCCTTCGGCGACGCCTGCCGCAGCTTCCGCGAACTCAACCGTGAATCCGTCCGCGAGCGCCCTCGCGTGCCCTAGATCCCTGCCAGGCCCGCCACGATGGCGCGGCTCGATGCGATGGCGCGCCGCTTCCCCCTCCCAAAGCGCGCAGCGAACGAACAGGTGACTTATGGTGGTCCGCGACAACTTCACATTCAGCGAACTCGAACAATGGCTCAATGAGCGCCGCGTCACGGAGATCGAGTGCCTCGTGCCCGACCTGACCGGCGTGGCGCGCGGCAAGATCCTGCCGCGCGAGAAATTCACCGAAGACCGCGGCATGCGACTGCCCGAGGCGGTGGTCGCGATGGGCGTGACCGGCGAATTCCCCGAGGAAGGGCCGTACTACGACGTCATCAGTCCGACCGACCAGGACATGCACCTGCGGCCCGACCCGACCACGGTACGCATCGTGCCCTGGGCCACCGACCCCACCGCGCAGGTGATCCACGACTGCTTCGATCGCAACGGCAAGCTGGTGCCGTTCGCGCCGCGCTCGGTGCTGCGCCGCGTCTGCGAGCTGTTCGAGGCCGAGGGCTGGAACCCGGTGGTCGCACCCGAACTGGAGTTCTACCTGGTGGCGCGCAACACCGATCCCGACGTGCCGCTGAAGGCGCCGATCGGCCGCAGCGGCCGCGCCGAGACCTCGCGCCAGGCCTATTCGATCGACGCCGTCAACGAGTTCGACCCGCTGTTCGAGGACGTGTACGACTACTGCGAGAAGATGGAGCTCAATGTCGACACGCTGATCCACGAGGTCGGCGCGGGCCAGATGGAGATCAACTTCTTCCATGCCCACCCGCTGGGTCTGGCCGACGAGGTGTTCTTCTTCAAGCGCACGGTGCGTGAGGCGGCGATGCGCCACAACATGTTCGCCACCTTCATGGCCAAGCCGATCGCCGGCGAGCCCGGCAGCGCGATGCACATCCACCAGAGCATCGTCAGCAAGGCCACCGGACGCAACATCTTCAGCAACGAGGACGGCACGCCGAGCCAGGAGTTCTACTGGTACATCGGCGGCCTGCAGAAGTACGTGCCCGCGGCGATGGCGCTGTTCGCCCCCTACGTGAACAGCTACCGCCGCCTGGTGCGCTCGAACGCCGCGCCGATCAACATCCAGTGGGGCACCGACAACCGCACCGTCGGCATCCGCTCGCCGGTGGCCACCCCGGCGGCCCGGCGCATCGAGAACCGCGTGATCGGCGCCGACGCCAACCCCTACGCCGCGCTGGCCGCCACGCTGGCCTGCGGCTACCTGGGCATCAAGAACCGCATCGAGCCGACGCCGGAATGCAAGGGCGACGCCTACCTGGGCGACTTCCAGCTGCCGCGCAGCCTGGGCGAGGCCCTGGAGCTGCTGCGCGCCGAGAAGGACCTGGCCGAGGTGCTGGGCGAGTCCTTCGTCACGGTCTACACCGAGGTCAAGGAGATCGAATACGCCGAGTTCATGAAGGTGATCTCGCCCTGGGAGCGGGAGCACCTTCTGCTGCACGTCTGACCGACCGAGCGAAGCGAACGACATGAGCCGAACCACGCAAGCCTGGCAGGCCGCCGATGCGGCGCACTTCCTGCACCCCTTCACCGACTTCGACGCGCTGGCGAAGAAGGGCTCGCGCATCATCGAGCGGGCCGAGAACATCTACCTCTGGGACAGCGAGGGCCACAAGATCCTCGACGCGATGAGCGGGCTGTGGTGCGTCAATGTCGGCTACGGCCAGCAGGAGCTGATCGACGCCGCCACCGCCCAGCTGAAGCAGCTGCCCTTCTACAACGCCTTCTTCCAGACCGCCACGCCCCCGGCGATCGAGCTGGCGGAGCTGCTGAGCGAGGTGACGCCACCGCAGTTCCAGCATGTGTTCTTCTCAGGCTCCGGCTCAGAGGGCAACGACACCGTGGTGCGCATGGTGCGCCGCTACTGGGACGTGCTCGGCCAGCCCGAGCGCAAGGTGATCATCAGCCGCAACAACGCCTACCACGGCTCGACGATGGCCGGCGCCTCGCTCGGCGGCATGAGCGGCATGCACGCCCAGGGCGGCCTGCCGATCCCCGACATCACCCACATCGAGCAGCCCTACTGGTACGAACTGGGCCGGCCGCAGGCACTGAGCCGCGACGACTTCGGCCGCCTTGCCGCCAGCTGGCTGGAGAAGAAGATCATCGAGGTCGGGCCGGAGCGCGTGGCCGCCTTCATCGGCGAGCCGGTCCAGGGCGCCGGCGGCGTGATCATCCCGCCGGCCACCTATTGGCCCGCCATCCAGGCGATCTGCGACAAGTACGGCATCCTGCTGGTGTCCGACGAGGTGATCTGCGGCTTCGGCCGGACCGGCCGCTGGTGGGGCTGCGAGACCATGGGCACCCGCCCCGATCTGATGACCTTCGCCAAGGGCGTGACCTCGGGCTACATCCCGCTGGGCGGCGTGATGGTCGGCGAGCGCGTCGCCAGGGTGCTGATCGAACAAGGCGGCGAGTTCAACCACGGCTACACCTACAGCGGCCACCCGGTCGCCTGCGCGGTGGCACTGGCGAACATCCGGCTGATCCAGCGCGACAGACTGGTGGACAGGGTACGCGACGACCTCGGCCCCTACCTGGCCCAGCACTTCGAGGCGCTCAAGGCCCACCCGCTGGTCGGTGACGCCGAGACCTGCGGCCTGATGGGGGCGGTGGTGCTGACCAAGGACAAGGCGAGCGGCACGCCATTTGCATCCGATCTGGAGGTCGGCATGGTCTGCCGCGGACACTGCTTCGGCAACGGTCTGATCATGCGCGCCGTTGGCGACAGAATGATCATCGCGCCACCGCTGGTGATGACCCGCGACCAGATCGACGAGATGATGGTGCTGATCAAGCGTTGCCTGGATCTGACATGGGCGGACGTCAAGGCCCGGGGCTGGGTCTGACCGAATTGCCCAGGGGTCATCGTCTCGGGGAAGCTGTGCGTTAGGGCGTTGCGTTCTTACCTTTGTCTTAGTCTCAACCCGGAGGATTCCATATGAAGCTGTTGTCGTCGCGCCGTGCGGTCGGTGCCCTGGGCCTGGTCGCCAGCGTCGCTGCCGCGTGCAGCCTGCTGACCAGCCCGGCCCACGCCCAGGAGGAGAAGGTCCTCAATGTCTACAACTGGTCCGACTACATCGCCGAGGACACGCTGGCCAACTTCGAGAAGGAAACCGGCATCAAGGTCCGCTACGACAACTTCGACAACAACGAGATCGTCCATGCCAAGCTGGTGGCCGGCAAGACCGGCTACGACGTGGTGGTGCCCTCCTCCTACTGGGCCAAGCTACAGGCCGACGGCGGGCTGCTTCAGAAACTGGACAAGGCGCAGCTGCCGAACCTGAAGAACCTCGATCCGGCGCTGCAGGAGCAACTCGCCAAGCTCGATCCGGGCAACCAGTACCAGGTCAACTGGCTGTGGGGCTACACCACGGTCGGCATCAACGTCGACAAGGTCAAGGCCGCCCTGGGCAACCTGCCGATGCCCGACAACGCCTGGGACCTGGTGTTCAAGCCGGAGTACATCTCCAAGCTCAAGAGCTGCGGCGTGAGCATGCTCGACTCGGCCACCGAGGTCGTCCCGGCCGCCCTGCACTACCTGGGCAAGCCCGCCTACAGCAAGAACCAGGCGGACTACGCCGGCGTCGCTCCGCTGCTGAAGAGCGTGCGGCCCTACGTGACGCTGTTCAGTTCGTCCGGCTACATCAACGACATGGCCAACGGTTCGATCTGCCTCGCGCTGGGCTGGTCGGGTGACATCAACATCGCCAAGCAACGCGCCATCGACGGCAAGACCGGTCAGAAGATCGAGGCGCTGATCCCGAAGACCGGCGGCGTGCTGTTCTTCGACGTGATGGTGATCCCGTCGGATGCTCCGCACCCCGGCAACGCCCACAAGTTCATCAACTACATCATGCGGCCCGAGGTCGCGGCCAGCCTCACCAACAAGGTGTTCTACGCCAACCCGAACAAGGAATCCAAGAAGTTCGTCAAGCCCGAGATCGCCGGTAACCCGACCGTCTTCCTGAACGAGGCCGACCTGAAGAAGATGGCCGCGCCCGACGGTATCGGCAGCGACATCCGACGGACCATGACGAGGCTCTACACGTCGTTCAAGACCGGTATCTGATCGTTAGGCCATAACGAGGGAGGGCGTGATGGCGAACGACAACGGCGGCGCAAAGGCCGCCAGCGGTTACCTGCAGATCCAGGACGTGGTGAAGGACTTCGGCGGCGGTGCCGTCGCGGTCAACCACGTCAGCATCGACATCGCCCAGGGCGAGATCTTCGCGCTGCTGGGCTCGTCGGGCTGCGGCAAGACCACGCTGCTGCGGATGCTGGCGGGCTTCGAGACGCCGACCTCCGGGCGGATCGTGCTCAACGGGCAGGACCTGGCCGGCATGCCACCGTACGAGCGGCCGATCAACATGATGTTCCAGTCGTACGCGCTGTTCCCGCACCTCACGGTGTGGGACAACATCGCATTCGGGCTGCGTCGCGACGGCATGCCCAAGGACGAGGTCGCGCAGCGGGTCGACGCGATGCTCAAGCTGGTGCAGCTGGGCAAGTACGGCAAGCGCAAGCCGCACCAGCTCTCCGGTGGCCAGCAGCAGCGTGTCGCGCTGGCGCGCAGCCTGGCCAAGCGGCCCAAGCTGCTGCTGCTCGACGAGCCGCTCGGCGCGCTCGACAAGAAGCTGCGCGAGGAAACGCAGATCGAGCTGGTCAACATCATCGAGGAAGTCGGCGTGACCTGCGTGATGGTGACGCACGACCAGGAAGAAGCCATGACCATGGCCTCGCGCATCGCGATCATGAGCGAGGGCAAGGTGCTGCAGGTGGGCGCGCCGGCCGACGTCTACGAGACGCCGGCAACGCGATTCGTGGCCGATTTCATCGGCAATGTGAACCTGATGGACGGCACGCTGAGCGAGGACCACCCCGATCACGTGGTGATCTCCTGCAAGGACTGCAGCCACTTCGTCGGCCACGGCATCACGGGCACCGAGGGCATGACGGTCAGCGTCGCGGTGCGGCCCGAGAAGATCGGCCTCGGCCCCGACGAGCCGCCAGGCCCGCACAACCGCGCGCGCGGCACGATCAAGGATCTGTCGTACTTCGGCAGCTTCACCGTCTACCACCTGCAGCTCGACAGCGGCGCCGTGCTGAAGATCAGCCAGAGCAACGTCGAGCGGCATCGCGACGTCCAGCTGACCTGGGGCGACACCGCCTGGGCCTCCTGGTCGCCGTCGTCGCAAGTGGTGCTGACGCAATGAGCGCCCGCCCCGACCTGATGGCGCGGGTGCAGAAGGTGCCGCTGCTGGGGTGGCTGGCCGGCCTGCTGAGCGGCCGGCGCTCCGTCATCGGCATTCCCTACGTCTGGCTGCTGGTGTTCTTCCTGTTCCCGTTCCTGATCGTCATGAAGATCAGCGTCTCCGAGATGGAGAACGTGCACTTCAAGGACCTGATCACGGTCAGCGACGGCGTGATCAACCTGTCGCTGAAGTTCAGCAACTACATCTACATCACGCAGGACGATCTCTACTTCTCCACCTACCTGTCGAGCCTGAAGTACGCCGCCGTCACCACGGTGCTGTGCCTGGCGATCGGCTATCCCTTCGCCTACTTCATGGCGCGCGCCAAGGCGACGCTGCAGCCCGCGCTGCTGATGCTGGTGATGCTGCCGTTCTGGACCTCGTTCCTGCTGCGCGTGTATGCCTGGAAGGGTCTGCTGGGCGAGAACGGCTGGGTCGCCGACCTGCTGATCGCGCTGCGCATCGACCACCTGCTGCTGGCCGGCGGCCTGATCCCCTCGCTCGGCAAGTTCATGAACTCGCCGTTCTCGCTGGTCATCGGCATGGTCTACACCTACCTGCCGTTCATGATCCTGCCGCTGTACGCGAACCTGTCCAAGATGGACCTGCGGCTGCTGGAGGCGGCCACCGACCTGGGCGCCACGCCGGCCACCGCCTTCTGGAAGATCACGGTGCCGCTGTCGAAGGCCGGCATCATCGCCGGCTCGATGCTGGTCTTCATCCCCTGCGTCGGCGAGTTCGTGATCCCCGAACTGCTGGGCGGACCGCAGACGCTGATGATCGGCCGCGTGCTGTGGGACGAGTTCTTCAGCAACAACGACTGGCCGATGGCGTCGACCGTCGCCGTGGTGATGATCCTGCTGATCATCGTGCCGCTGGCGATCTTCAATCGCTACCAGGCCCAGGCGCAGGAGGCACGGCGATGAGCAGCGGCCGTCGCACTTTGTTCGGCGCCGGCTTCGCCCGGCTCTTTGCGCGTGGCTGGCTGGGCGCCGGCTACCTGTTCCTGTACCTGCCGATCGTCGCGCTGGTCATCTACTCCTTCAACGATTCGCCACTGCCCAGCGTCTGGGCCGGCTTCACGCTGAAGTGGTACGCCAAGCTCGCCACCGACAACGAGATGCTCTCCGGCCTGTGGCTGAGCCTGAAGATCGCCTTCTTCACGGCCTGCGGCTCGGTGGTGCTCGGCACGCTGGCGGCGTTCGCGCTGGTCAAGTACACGCGCTTTCGCGGCCGCACGCTGTTCGGCGGCATGGTCAGCGCGCCGCTGGTCATGCCCGAGGTGATCGTCGGCCTGTCGCTGCTGCTGATGCTGGTGTCGGTGCAGCGCGCGCTGGGTTTTCCGGAACGCGGCACGCTGACCATCTGGCTCGGCCACCTGCTGCTCGGCATGGCCTACGCCACCGTCGTGGTGCAGGCGCGGCTGCAGGAACTCAACCCGCAGCTCGAGGAAGCGGCGATGGACCTGGGCGCGCGGCCGGCCCAGGTGTTCACGCTGGTGACGCTGCCGATGATCGCGCAGTCGCTGGTCTCGGCCTGGCTGCTGACCTTCACGATCTCGCTCGACGACGTGGTGCTATCGGCCTTCCTGTCGGGGCCGGGCTCCACCACGATGCCTCTGGTGATCTTCTCGCGCGCTCGCCTGGGCGTGAACCCCAGCGTCAACGCGATGGCGACCGTGATCATTTCCGTCGTGTTCATCGGCGTCATCACCGCGAGCTATCTGATCGCCCGCGCCGAACGCGAACGCAGCCGCGCCATGGCCCAGGCGCAGCGCGACGGCGGCTGACGAGTTCCCGCCACCCGAAGAAATCCGAACAACCGTCAACAGGAGTTCCGACCGATGAAGAACTTGCAATCCACGGCGCTCGTGCTCGCGCTGGCTGCGGCCTTCCCCGCCGCCCGGGCGCAGAGCAATGCCGACCTCCTCAAGGAGCTGCAGTCGCTGAAGGACCGCGTGACCGAACTCGAGAGCAAGCTCAAGTCGGCCGAGGGAGCCGCTGCCGCGCCGGCGGCGGCGCCCGCCGCGGCGCAATGGGGCATGACGCCGGAGCAGGCGCAGGAGTTCGCACGCGTGCAGGTCAAGACGGAGTCGATCGAGGACAACCTCGAGGCCTGGGGCTTCAAGGGCCTGACGATCACCGGCTACGTGGAGCCGGTCTTCATCTACAACCAGCGCCAGGACCGCGCGGGCTTCCAGTTCCTCAACCAGCAGGGCGACGGCTACTTCTACGACACGTCCTACATGGGCGCGGCATCGATCGACTTCACCAAGGAGACCGACAGCGGCACCCGCTGGAAGCTCACGCTGACGCCGAACCGCGGCGTCGGCGCCGCCATCGACGGCCTGAGCATCGTGCAGGAAGCCTCCGTCTCGGTGCCGCTCGGCGACCTGCAGACACGGCTGATCGCCGGCCAGATACCGGACTGGTCGGGCTACGAGTACCAGCAGCCCACGCTCAACCCGTTCACGACCCACAACCTCCTGTACGACTTCACGCTGCCGCTCGGCTACACCGGTGTCGGCCTCGACGTGACCAGCGGCAAGTGGTGGATGCGCGGGATGATCGCCAACGTCAACGCCACCCAGCGTGGCCCGGGTGAGAAGTCGCCCTCGCTGGTCTACCGTGTCGACTATTCCAAGGGCGAGTTCAACGGCTTCGGCTTCGCTGGCCTGCACGGCAAGTCGCCGAACTTCAACACCGGCTACAACACCATGGCCCACCTGTTCGAGGTGGACGGCTACTTCATCCGCGGCGACTGGACGGTCCAGGGCCAGGTCAGCTATGGCCAGCAGAAGGAAGGCGCGGTCACGCCAGACGCCTCGGGCCGTTACCGCGATGCGCGCTGGTACGGCGTCTCGGGCCTCGCCGGCTATGCGATCACGCCGCGACTGCAGGGCCTGGTGCGCGCCGACTACCTCAAGAACGAAAAGAACGGCGGCGGTCTGTACACCTACAACGGCTACTCGTTCATCGACGAGAACGGCTTGCTGGTCTACGGCAACGACGGCCGCAACGGCATCGGGCCGGATCTCGCCGGCGACCTGGACCGCGGAGCGAACCGCTACGCGCTGACGGTGGGCCTGAAGTACGCGCTCAACCAGAACACCACGCTGAAGGCCGAGTACCGCTTCGACGGCGCGGATCGCGCCGTGTTCGAGGATGTCGACGGCGGCGGCTTCAAGAAGACCAATCAGCTGCTCGGAGCCTCGATCGTCGTGTTCTTCTGACCTGCGCCCTGCCGCGGCCTCGCCGTGGCAGGACTCTCCAACCATGATCCGGCGCCCGCTCCCCTTTCACACCGCCGACACCGCCGCCGAGCCGGGAGGGCCGGCCCCGGAGCGGCGGTTGCGCGGCGACCCCCGCTTCGAGACGCTGAACCACTACACCGATCCGAGCGGGCAGTTCTTTTCGGGCGTCTGGTCGGGTGGCGTCGGCGCCTGGCGCGTGGTGTACGCGGCTCATGAGGAGGAGTTCTGCCAACTGCTCGAGGGCGAGGTGCTGCTCAACGACGCCGACGGTGCGCAGACCCGCCTGAAGGCCGGCGACGCCTTCGTGGTGCCGGGCGGCTACGAGGGCGTGTGGGAGAACCTCACGCCGGTGAAGAAGCTCTACGCCATCATGACCCTGAAGGACACACCATGACCACCGCCACGATCGACTGGCATGCCCGCTCCGCCGCGCTGACGCTGGACGGGCGCGCGCTGATCGGCGGCGAGCGCCATCCGGCACAGGCCGGCGAATCCTTCGACTGCGTCTCGCCGATCGATGGCCGCGTGCTCGGCCGCGTGGCCCGCGGCCAGGCCGCCGACATCGACGCCGCGGTCGCCTCGGCCCGCACCGCCTTCGACGACGGCCGCTGGTCGCGGCGCCCGCCCGCCGCGCGCAAGCGCGTGCTGCTGGCCTTCTCCGAGAAGATCCTCGCGGCGAAGGAGGAGCTCGCGCTGCTCGAGACGCTGGACATGGGCAAGCCCATCCAGTATTCGCTCAGCGTCGACGTGCCGTCCACCGCGCGCTGCATCGCCTGGTACGCCGAGGCGGTCGACAAGGTCTATGACGAGATCGCGCCGACCGGCCCCGGCGCGCTGGCGCTGATCCGGCGCGAGGCGATGGGCGTGATCGGCGCCATCGTGCCCTGGAACTACCCGATGATCATGGCCGCCTGGAAGCTCGGTCCCGCGCTGGCGGCCGGCAACTCGGTGGTGCTCAAGCCCAGCGAGAAGAGCCCGCTGACCGCGCTGCGTCTGGCCGAGCTGGCGCTGGCCGCTGGCCTGCCACCCGGTGTGTTCAACGTGGTGCCCGGCTATGGCCACGAGGCGGGCGAGGCGCTGGCGCTGCACCCGCAGGTCGACGCGATCGGCTTCACCGGCTCCACCCGCGTGGGCCGCAAGATGCTGGAGTACGCCGGACGCAGCAACCTCAAGCGTGTCTACAACGAGCTCGGCGGCAAGAGCGCCTTCCTGGTGTTCCCCGACTTCGACGACCTCGACCGCTGTGCCGCCACCGTGGCCGGCAGCATGTTCTTCAACCAGGGCGAGAGCTGCAACGCACCCTCGCGGCTGCTGGTGCACGAGAGCATCGCCGACGACTTCGCGAAGCGCGTGGCCGCCGAGGCGCCGCAGTACCGCCCCGCCGACCCGCTGGACGCCAAGACCGTGATGGGGGCGCTGGTCGACGACGGCCAGTTGCGCACGGTCATGGGCTACATCGACGCCGGACGGGCCGAGGGCGCCACCGTGCTGGCCGGCGGCGAGCAGGCGCGCAGCGAGACCGGCGGCTACTACGTCGAGCCGACCGTCTTCGACGGCGTGCGCAACGACATGAAGATCGCCCGCGAGGAGATCTTCGGCCCGGTGCTGTCGATCATCCGGTTCAAGGACGAGGCCGAGGCGATCCGCCTCGCCAACGACTCGCCCTACGGCCTGCAGGCCAGCGTGTGGAGCTCGCACATCGACCGCGCGCATCGCGTCGCCGCGGCGCTGCGCGCCGGCACCGTGCACGTGAACCAGTACGACGAGGACGACATCACCGTGCCTTTCGGTGGCTTCAAGCAGAGCGGCAACGGCCGCGACAAGTCGCTGCACGCCTTCGACAAGTACACGGAACTGAAGACGACCTGGCTGCGCATCAACGCGGCCTGAAGACCGTGGGGGCCGCACCGCCCGCCAAGCAGGCAGAGGAGACGAGCATGAAGATCTCGCGCAATGAACAGCTGATGGCCCGCAAGGCCGCCGCCACGCCGCGCGGCGTGGGCGTGATGGCCAGCTTCTTCGCCGATCGAGCGGAGAACGCCCTGCTCTGGGACGTGCAGGGCCAGCGCTACATCGATTTCGCCGGCGGCATCGCGGTGCTGAACACCGGCCACCGCCACCCCAAGGTGGTCGCCGCCATCGAGGCGCAGTTGCAGCGCTTCACGCACAGCTGCTACCAGGTCGTGCCGTACGAGAGCTACGTTGCGCTGGCCGAGAAGCTCAACGCCATCACGCCGGGCAAGCACGCCAAGAAGACCGCTTTCTTCTCGACTGGCGCCGAGGCCGTGGAGAACGCGGTCAAGATCGCCCGCGCCTACACCCGGCGCGGCGGCGTGATCGCCTTCGGTGGCGCCTTCCATGGCCGCTCGCTGTTCGCGGTGGCGCTGACCGGCAAGGTGCAGCCCTACAAGGCCGGCTTCGGACCCTTCCCGCCGGAGATCTACCACGCGCCCTTCCCTTGCCACGGGGCCTCGCTCGATGCGGCGAAGAAGGCGGTCGAGCAACTCTTCAAGGCCGACATCGAGCCCAGCCGCGTCGCCGCCATCGTGTTCGAGCCGGTGCAGGGCGAAGGCGGCTTCAACGTGATCCAGGCCGAGGCCGTGAAGTGGCTGCGCAAGCTGTGCGACGAGCACGGCATCGTGATGATCGCCGACGAGGTGCAGACCGGCTTCGGCCGCACCGGCAAGATGTTCGCGATGCAGCATTTCAACGTCCTGCCCGACCTGCTCGTCAGCGCCAAGAGCCTGGCCGCCGGCCTGCCGCTGTCGGCGGTGACCGGCAGCGCCGAGATCATGGATGCGCCGGCCCCGGGCGGCCTGGGTGGCACCTATGCCGGCAACCCGCTGGCCATCGCCGCAGCCCATGCGGTGATCGAGGTGATGGCCGAGGAAAAACTGCCCGAGCGCGGGCAACAGCTCGGCAGCGAACTCAAGACCCTGCTCAACGGTCTGCGGACCGAGGTCCCGCAGATCGCCGACGTGCGCGGGCTGGGCGCGATGGTCGCGGTCGAATTCCAGCACCCCAAGACCCAGGCGCCCGACGCCGAGATGACCAAGCGCGTGCAGGCCGAGGCGCTGCGTCGCCATCTCATCCTGCTGAGCTGCGGTGTCGACGGCAACGTGCTGCGCTTCCTGTTCCCGCTGACCATCGAGCATGCGGTGTTCGGCGAGGCCCTGGGCATCCTCAGCGATGCGCTGAAGGCGGCCGCGCGTGGCTGAGACGCCGGCCTCGCTTGCCGAGTTCTCTCGCTCGGCGGGCGCGTCGCTCGCCGCCGAGGGCGTGCACACGCTGCTGGTGCAGTTCACCGACCTGCACGGCGTTGCCAAGGGCAAGCTGCTGCCGCTGCACCAGCTGGAAGCCGTGCTGGCCGACGGCGCGGGGTTCGCCGGCCCGTCGATCTGGGGAACCGGCCTGCCGCGCACCGGCCCCCGGGCCGAGTACTACGCTCGCGGTGACGCCGCCACGCTGCAGGCGTTGCCGTGGATGCCCGGCGTCGCGCGCCTCGTCGGCGACGGCTTCGTCGGCGGCAGCGCCTTCGATGCCTGTCCACGCCAGGTGCTCAAGCGCGCCACCGCCCGCCTCGCCGCACGCGGATGGACGCTGCAGACCGGCATCGAGCCCGAGTTCTTCCTGCTCCGCCGCGAGGGCCCGCGCTACGTGCCGGCCGACGACGCCGACCGGCTCGACAAGCCCAGCTACGACCTCAAGAGCCTGCCGCGCCAGCAGGGCTTCCTGCAGGCGCTGCGTGTCGCACTCGAAGGCGCTGGCCTGCAGGTGCTGCAGATCGACCACGAGGACGCCCACGGCCAGTACGAGCTCAACTTCCGCCACGACGAGGCGCTGCGCAGCGCCGACCACGTGATGCTGTTCAAGCTGGCCGCGCACGCGCTCGCCGAACAGCAGGGCTGTGTGTTCTCGATGATGCCCAAGCCCTTCGCCAACCAGCCGGGCAGCGGGCTGCATTTCCATGTGTCGCTGTGGGACGGCGCGCGCTGCCTGTTCGGCGGAACCGATGCGTCCGAGCCCTTGTCGCGGCTCGGACGCCATTTCGTCGCCGGCGTGCTGGCCCACAGCGCGGCGCTGTGCGCACTGGCAGCGCCCACGGTCAACAGCTACAAGCGCCTGGTGGTGGGCGAGTCGCTGTCGGGCACCAGCTGGGCGCCCGCCTATGTGGCGCACGGCCCGAACAACCGCACGGCGCTGGTGCGCACGCTCGCCGGCCGTTTCGAGTGGCGCGTGCCGGATGCCTCGGCCAACCCCTACCTGGCGACCGCGGCGCTGATCGCCGCCGGGCTGGACGGCATCGACCGCGAGCTCGATCCCGTCCCGGCCTGCACCGACGACCTGTTCGCGCTGAGCCTGGCCGAGATCCGGGCGCGCGGCATCGCGCTGCTGCCACAGAGCCTGGGCGAGGCGGTCGACGCGTTCGAGGCCAGCGAGCTGCTGCACGGCGCGCTCGGCGACACGCTGCACCGCGAGTTCGTGCGGCTCAAGCGCGCCGAGTGGATCGACTACGCGCGCCACGTCAGCGACTGGGAGCACGCGCGCTACGGCGCGATGTTCTGAGCGCCGACGCCGGCCGGCGTTGCGCTTGTCACTCAAGCCGGCCCACTCCAGGCCGATAACCACCGAGCACTACCAGTGGAGCAACACGGTGGGATGGTTACTGCGAGCACTGCGAGGACGTGAAACGCCGACCCGGCCGGTCACCCCCGTAGCCAGATCGGGAGCGGCGCCGTTGCAGGTCGCCGAAACGCCGCCGTCGCCGTCCATCGTCTTCGGTGGCACGCCGCTGCCGCTGCTGCCCTGGCTGCTGGGACAAGGTATGGACGCCGGCCGTCCCGTGGACGCCGAGACCGAGCGGCACGCACTGCATCTCATCGACGAACTGCTCGCGAGGCCCGGTGCGCCGATCGACCTGATGCCCCGAGCGCGCGCCGTGATCCCGCAACTGATGGCGATGCTGCGCCGGGACGACCTGGCACTGAACGCGCTGGCCCAGCAGGTCGGCCGCGACCTGGTGCTCACCGCCGAGGTGCTGCGCACCGCACGCAGTGCCGCTTACGGCGGACGCGACGAGCGCCTGGACCTCCCGCAGGCGCTCGGCCGCCTCGGCGTGGTGGGCCTCAATGCGGCGATCGCCCGCGTGGTGCTGCGCCCGCTGTTCGAGACCTCGGGCGACGGCCTGTTCGCACGCACCGGCACCCGGTTGTGGGCGCATTCCGAATCCAAGGCACAGCATTGCAGCGCTCTGGCGTCGGCCGGTGGGATCAGCGCGTTCGAGGGCTATCTGGCCGGGCTGATGCACAACAGCGGCTGGACCGTGGCGCTGCGAGAACTCGACCGCAGCGGCCTGTTCGAGCCACGCGTCGAAGCGGCTGCTCGGACGCTCTCTACCCCGCACGCCGACGTGCCGGCCCCGGCCCTCAGCGACACCTTCTCCATCGCACTGCAACTGCGCTGCGACGCCTTGTTCGGCAAGGTGGCCGCCACCTGGCGTATCACCCCCACGCTGACCGCGGTGGCCGAGTCCGCCGCGTCGCCGGGCGGTCTGGCCGCCAGCGACGTGCCGCTGGCCGCACTGCTGCGGCAGGCCGACGTGCTGGCGAGCAGCGAGGTCATCGGCCTGCAGCGCGCCGAGCCGGCCACCGTTGTTGCCTGAACGGCGGCAACCGGGCCGGCCATTGCAGCCGGTCGACCACCAACCCGTTTCAGTATTCCCAGAAGATCCGCTGCAGGTCCTTCGAGCTCGCGCCGCGCGTCAGCGCCACCGCAGCCAGGATCTTGGCCTTCTGCGGGTTCAGGTCGTGCGCGACGACCCAGTCGTACTTGTCGTCGGGCTGCTCGGCGTTGCGGATCACGAAGCCGTCGGCCACGCGCGAGGAGCGGATCACCTGCACGCCCTGGGCACGCACGCCCTTGAGCTTCTCGACCGCGTAGTTGGGCACCGAGCCGTTGCCGGTGCCGGCATTGATCACCGCCTTGGCGCCCGAGCGCAGCACCGCGTCGTACAGCTCGGTCGTCATGTTGCCGTAGCCGTAGACGATGGCCACCTCGGGCAGCGCCTCGATGCTGTCGATGTCGAACTCGCTGTTCACCGTGTGGCGCTTGGCGGGCAGCCGGAACCAGTAGGTCTTGCCCTCCACCGCCATGCCGAGCGGCCCCCACTGGCTGCCGAAGGCGCTGGTCTTGATGTTGATGCGCTTGGCGACGTCGCGGCCCGAATGGATCTCGTCGCTCATCACCACCAGCACGCCCTTGCCGCGCGAGGCCGGGTCGGCCGCGACCACCACCGCGTTGTAGAGGTTGAGCATGCCGTCGGCCGACATCGCCGTGCCGGGCCGCATCGAGCCGACCACGACCACCGGCTTATCGCTGCGGATCACCAGGTTCAGGAAAAACGCGGTTTCCTCCAGCGTGTCGGTGCCGTGGGTGATGACGATCCCGTTCACCGCCGGGTCGCGCACCAGCTGCGAGACCCGCTTGCCGAGCTGGACCAGCTTCTCGTTGGTGAAGCTTTCCGAGGCGATCTGGAACACCTGCTCGCCGCGCACCTGGGCCACGTCGGCCAGCTCGGGCACGCCGGCGATCAGCTTGTCCACCGGCACCTTGGCAGCCTGGTAGGACGCGCTGTTGGTTGCGGCCGCGCCCGCGCCGGCGATCGTGCCGCCGGTCGCGAGCACCACCACCTGCGGCTTCGCCGCCGCGGCCTGCGCATGGGCTGCCGGCGCACCGACGCCGATCAACGCGACCACGGCCAGTGCGCGCAACACCGTGCCGAGCTTGAAGAAGCTTTCGTTCATGGGACTCCCCTGAGGCAACAAGACCACCCGAAATGGGTGTAGGCCGGACTCGGGAGCAAGTGCCATGCCCCCAGGCTGACTTTTGCCACATTGACACAATCGACGGCCCGGCACAATGGCCCGGTTGCCTGCCGCTGCAGCGGATCTGCCGCGATGGGCCCTCGACGATCGACAGGGAGCAGCAATTGATACTCGTGACCGGCGGCACTGGCTTCATCGGCTCGCACACCAGCGTGGCGCTGGCGAACGCGGGCCATGACTTCGTCATCCTCGACAACCTCAGCAACAGCCAGCGCGACGTGCTCGACCGCCTGGCACCGCTGTGCGGCAAGCGGCCCGCTTTCGTGGAGGGCGACGTGCGCGACGCGGCCACGCTGGACCGCGTGTTCGCGCAATACCCGATCCGCGCCGTGATCCACTTCGCCGCGCTGAAGGCGGTGGGCGAGTCGGTGCAGAAGCCGCTTGCGTACTACGAGAACAACATCACCGGCACCCTGCGGCTGCTGGAGGCGATGCGCCGCGCCGCGGTGCACACGCTGGTGTTCTCGTCGTCCGCCACCGTCTACGGTGATCCGGCCTCGGTACCGATCCGCGAGGACTTCCCGCTGTCGGCCACCAATCCCTACGGCTGGACCAAGCTGATGGTCGAGCAGATCCTCGCCGACCTGTCGAAATCCGAGCCGCAGTGGCGCATCGCGCGGCTGCGCTACTTCAACCCGGTCGGCGCCCACGAGAGCGGCCAGATCGGCGAAGACCCGTCGGGCATCCCGAACAACCTGATGCCCTATGTCGCGCAGGTGGCGGTGGGCCAGCGGCCGCAGTTGCAGGTGTTCGGCGGCGACTACCCGACGCCCGACGGCACCGGCGTGCGCGACTACATCCACGTGATGGACCTCGCCGAGGGCCACGTCGCGGCGCTCGACAGCCTGGCCCGCGAGCCCGGCCTGCTGACGGTGAACCTGGGCACCGGCCTGGGCATCTCCGTGCTCGACATGGTGGCGGCCTTCGAGAAGGCCAGCGGTCGCCCGGTGCCTTACCGCATCGTCGATCGGCGGCCCGGCGACGTGGCCGCCTGCTGGGCCGATCCGGCGCTCGCGCTGCAGCGGCTGGGCTGGCGCACCCGGCGCGACCTCGAACAGATGTGCACCGACGCCTGGCGCTGGCAGTGCCACCGGGCAGCGCAGTCGGCGTGAGGCCGGCGCTGCTCCGCGCCCTCTGCGCGTGAGCGCCGGACCGTCCTTTCCCCACCCGGCGAGCAGTGCCCACCGCGTGCCGTGGTGGGCCTACGCCAGCCTCGGCGCCAGCATGGCGCTGGTCGGCAGCTACGTCGGCCTGTCGAAACTGCTGGTCGCGGTGTTCCCGGTCCTGCTGCTGGCCTGGCTGCGCTTCGGCATCGCCGCCATCGCGATGGCGCACTGGGTGCGCCGGGCCGCCGACGAGCCGCGGTTGAGCCGGCACGATCGCTGGCTGCTCTTCCTCGAGGCCTTCTTCGGCAACTTCCTGTTCTCGGTATGCATGCTGTTCGGCGTGGCGCTGAGCTCGGCCCTGGCGGCCGGCGTGATCATGGCGGCCCTCCCGGCCGTCGTGGCGCTGCTGTCGTGGGCCGGGCTGCGCGAGCGCATCGCGCCGCGCGTGGCCGGCGGCATCGGCTGCGCGGTGGCCGGGATCGCGCTGGTCTCGCTCGGCCAGGCCGGCTCCGAAGGTGACGACAGTTCGCTGCTCGGCAACACGCTGCTGCTGGGTGCCGTGTTCTGCGAGGCGCTCTACGTGGTGATCGGCAAGAAGCTCACCGGCCAGCTGAGTGCGCGCCGCATCAGCGCCCTGGTCAACCTGTGGGGCCTGGCGCTGGTGACGCCGTTCGGCCTGTGGCAGGCCTGGCAGTTCAACTTCACGGCCGTGCGAAGCGGCGTCTGGGTGCTGCTGCTGTTCTACGCCCTCGCGGCCAGCGTGGCCACGGTGTGGCTGTGGATGACCGGGCTGAAGCACGTGCCGGCGTCGTCGGCCGGCGTTTTCACGGTACTGCTGCCGGTCAGCGCCGCGGCGGTCGGCGTGCTGCTGCTGGGCGAACAGGTCAGCAGTACGCAGCTCGGCGCCTTTGCGTTGGCACTGGCCGGCGTGGTGCTGGCGACCTGGCCGGCACAGCGGAACGCCGCGTCCTGAACCGAAAGGCCCGCGGCGCCGTCAGGCCGCCGCCGTGACCTCGCTCATCGCCGGCCGGCGGCGCGCCTGCTCCGACACCACCTCCGGCGGCTCGTTCTTGAGCCGGTGATCCGACCAGACCTGACGCCAGCGCCGGGCGCCGGGCATGCCGTTCCACAGGCCGAGCATGTGGCGCGATACGCGCGACCAGGGCTCGCCCTGCAACAGCTGAAGCTCCATGTAGCGCACCATCGCCGCCTCGACATCGGTGCGATCGCGCTCGAGCGGTGCGTCGCCGAAGAAGCGTGCATCCCAGCCGGCCATCAGCCAGGGATGGTGGTAGGCCTCGCGCCCGAGCATCACGCCATCGACCTGCGACAGATGCGCCGCGATCTCGTCGTTGGTCTTGACGCCACCGTTCAGCACGATCGTCAACGCCGGGAAGTCGCGCTTTAGCCGGTAGACCCACTCGTAGCGCAGCGGTGGCAGCTCGCGGTTCTCCTTCGGGCTGAGGCCCTTCAGCCAGGCATTGCGTGCATGCACCATGAAAACCTCGCAGCCGGCAGCGGCCACGGTGCCGACGAAATCGCGCACGAACTCGTAACTCTCGGTCCGGTCGATGCCGATGCGGTGCTTCACAGTGACCGGAATGCTCACCGCGTCGCGCATGGCCTTCACGCCGTCGGCCACCAGATCGGGTTCGGCCATCAGGCAGGCGCCGAAGGCACCGCGTTGCACGCGTTCGCTGGGACAGCCGCAATTGAGATTGATCTCGTCATAGCCCCAGCGCTCGCCAAGCTTCGCGCAGGCCGCCAGATCGTCGGGCTCGCTGCCCCCCAGCTGCAGCGCGACCGGATGCTCCTCGGGCCCGAAGTCGAGGTGCCGCGGCACGTCGCCGTGCAGCAGCGCACCGGTGGTGACCATCTCGGTGTAGAGCCGCGTGCGACGCGAGAGCAGCCGGTGGAAATGGCGGCAATGGCGATCGGTCCAGTCCATCATCGGCGCAACCGACAGACGCCACAGACTCCGCCGTTGATCTGAAAAGAGTTCTCGTTCCACTTGGGCTGCCCCAGAGAGCCGCGTGCAAAGAAGAGGATCACTCAAGGGATGCACGCTCAATGCCTGCATTGTCCCAGTTGCACAGCTCCAAGTGACCATCCACAGCAAGGCGCGGCCATGCGGGGTGAATGACGGCGACCGATCGGACTTTGCGCACTCTTGCGCGACTGCTCCTTTCAGGCCCGGCGGCTCTGCGCACCGCTATCGCCGCCACGTGGGCCTCGTTGCTACTTGGCGTCCGCAGAGTGACAAGGGCCTGACGAGCATCTGACGTGCAACTGCGCGTCAGCCGAAAAACCGGAGAACTCGGTAGCCTATTTGCAGGCTAAAACTACTCCGCGCATTTCAAATGCGGGGATGACTATTGCCTGGTATTTCAAGGAAATAATCATGCAAAGTTTTCAACCGTGGGCTCTGCCATCCCTGCCGGGAGAGAGCGACGCCGAATTGCAGGTGCGCCGCGATCAAGCATACTTCCAGCGGGAAATGATCGCCAACAAGGGCTGGCTGGAGCGGCTCGGCGTCGAACTGCCGTTCGGCGGCAAGAGGATTCTCGAGATCGGCTGCGGACATGGTGCGCTTTCTGTGCACGCGGCTCAGTCCGGGGCCTCGTCGGTGCTGGGAATCGATCTTGACGACGATCGCATCGCGTTCGCCAGTTCGAACGTCAGAAGCAACTACGGGAAACTGCAAGAACACGTCCGCTTTCGAACGATAGATATTGCAGATGTGCAGGGCGAATTTGATCTGATCATCAGCAAGGATACCTTCGAGCACGTCGAGCAACTCGATGCGATGGTCGGTCACATCTATCGCCTGCTGGCCCCTGGAGGAACGTTGGCAGCTGGTTTCTCTCCTTTCTATTTCAGTCCTTGGGGCGACCATGGCCGATTCAGGTTAAAGCTGCCATGGCTGCACGTCATACTGCCGGAGAAATGGATATGCCAAAGAGTATCGGCGCAGTGCGGGAAAACCATTCGATCGGCCATGGATCTGGGCCTCAACAAGCTCCGTCCCGACCAGTTGCAACGCTACATAACATCGCGCGACTGGGCTGCCACCGAGATTCGCTATAACCGCGGGCGCAGTCCTCTGCTTCCAGTGTTCAACGTCCTGCGGAAGATCGCGCCGCTGGAGCGCTTCTTCACGGTGGGGGTCTACTTCCGCGCCATCAAGAAGGCCTAGCTGTTGCGCTTCACGCCGGCCGCCTCAGGATTCATGGATCCGCGCCGTCGCCCAGCATCATGTCCATCGTCAGCCCGACACGCACATCGTGCGAGGTCCCTGCCGGCGCGCTCAGGCGCAACCAGCCGAACTCCGGCGTGAACCGCAGCCGTCCCCACGTCATCTCCCTGCGTGCGGTCACACCCGTCAGACGGCCCGACGTCTGCGGATCGCGATCGGCCGCGCTGAAGCTGCCGATCCGCGAGCCGATGCGGCCGTGGTACAGGCGCAGCGTCGCGTCCCAGTCGGTGTTCAACCATCCCAGCGCCAGCAGCCGGGAATCGGGGCCACTGCCGGCGCCCAGCCAGCGATGGGCGCTGACGTAGCCTTCCGGGTAGGCGTAGTTGCGGTAGGCGCAGGGTCGCGTGCCCGTGCGAAGCACGGGCATCTTGCAGCCTGATTCCAGCAGTTCGGCGAACCAGCGGTGCCGGCCTGCACCCGACCAAACCTCGACGCCGTACAGCCCGAGGTAGCTCGAGGGCAGCCCGCCCGCCTCGTCCTCGCCGATCATCTGCAGGTAGGCCGCGCAGTTGAGCCAGGAAGGACAGCGCAACCGGGCATCGACCCCGGCCAACTGGTTGGCCGGGTCGCGGGCCCGCCCGGCTTCGTCGCTCGGGTTCAGGCCCGTCCCGGTCAGCGCGTCGAAGAAGCTGCCCAACGAACGCCGGCGGCCCTCACCGCCCCACTGCGCGGTGCGGGTCAGGCCGATCTCCAGCGGTGCCCAAGGCCGCAGCGTCAGGCGCATGCCGATGAGGTAGGGATCGGCCGGCACGTCGACATCCTCGAGCTGCGCGAGCAGGAACTCGAAGTTCCATGGGCCGAGCCAGGCCAGCCAGGGCGATGCGGAGGTCGAGGCCGAACTGCGTTGCACGCCCACGCCGTTGAGCGCCGGCGCGTTGTCGCTCAACGCGAGGCTGCTTTGCCAGCCGGGCCCCCACCAGCTGCGCCGGGACCAGGCCTGGAACTGCACGCCGAACAGTTCGGTGGCGACCGCCGAGCCCTCCAGGCGAAACGTGGCGGCCTCGCTGCGGCCGACGGCTGCGCGCTCCGCGCGGACCCCGAGCTGCGCCGCCACCCGCGCGCCCTCGAAAGCCGGGGAGCGGAACGACGCAGCGCTGCCCGGCGTCGCGTCCTCGCCGAAGCCCGCCAGGCGTTCACCCGGGTTGCGCAGCGCGAGCGTCATACTGGCGCCCGCGGCATCCTGCAGTTCGTTCAGCACCTGCCGGCGTGCGTCCTGCAGCGCCGGGGCCAAGTCGGATGGCAGGCGATCGAGCGCGTGTCGCACCGCATGCCGCGGGAGTGGCCATTGCGTAAGCGTGAGATCCAGTCCGGCTTCGTCGACCAGCCACTGCAGCCAGTGTCGGGCCTGGGCGCTCGGCGTCCAGGGCAAGGACGGCTCGGAATGAGCCGCTCCTGCCAGCACGAGAGCAGCGACGGCCAGGATCGCGCGCCGAGCCCGCACCGGCGGCCGTGGCCCCCCGGCCTGCACTCCGAATGCAGCGGCCTGCATGCTGATTCTTCCGATCTCCGAAGCAATGGCGGCACGTGAGGACGCCGGCTATGCTGGACAGCGCACCTCGTGCAGCGCACGGCGCATGCTGTGGCGGGCGCCCCGGGCTGTCGAGCCCCAGTTTCAATCGCTCACGGAACGACACCTCGAGACGCAAGCCATGGCCGGCTCAGACATCGAGCATGTAGACCCGCGCGGCATGGCGCTCGCTGTCGCTGTGGCCGGCGAGCGCCTCCTCCCACGGCTTGCCGGCGGCGTCGTTCGTGGGCGCCAGCCCGCTGGTCATCACGACCACCTCCTCCGACGACGCATCGAACTCGGCGAGCTGCCGTCGCTCGGCATCGAACAACCGCGCCAGCATCGCACCGTCCGACTCGATCATCACCAGGAAACGGGCGGGCTTCTGCATCTCGGCGGCTCCAGCGGCTTGGTCTTGTCGCCAGCCTAGCAGTTGCGCGCCACGCCGAGGCTCGGGACTTTCAGCGCCGCTGCCTCAGCGCGAGTGCTTCGTTGACGACCAGCGCGCCGAGCACCAGGGCACCACCGGTCAGCGTGCTCGGCCCCGGCCGCTCGCCGGCCCCGAGCCAGGCCCAGGTCACGCCGAACAGCACCTCGAGCAGGCCCAGCAGCGCAATCTCCGGCGCCGGCAGTTCGCGCGTCAGCCTCACCACCAGCAGGCAGGGAATGGCCAGTTGCACGGCGCCCAGCAGGCCGAGCAACCCGAGATCGTGACCCGAGGCCTGCAACGGCCAGGCGAGCGGCAGCGCCACGGCCGCAGAGAGCAGCGCGCCGATCAGCACGGCCGGCAGCATGTCCTGTGAGGTCGCGGCCGCCTCGTCGGGGTCGCCGGGGCCATGGCTGGCGTGCTGCAGCACCGTCCAGTTGGTGGCCGCCGCCAGCGGCACGGTCAGCGCGATCAGGGTGCCCGACAGCGACAGGCCCGCACCGGCCTCCCGACCGAACATCCAGGCGATGCCGCCGCCGCCGATCGCGATCGCGATCCAGGTGCGCGCCGGCAGCCGGTGATGCAGGAAAAGCCGTGCGAACAGCGCCGTGATCAGCGGGCCGATCGCCATCGTGACCAGCACGTTAGCCACGGTCGTCAGCGTGATCGCCACCATGAAGGCGGTGAACATCGTCGCCCAGCACAGCCCGGACGCCCACACCGGCCAGGGCGCGTGCAGCAGGCCGCGCCACAGCGCCGCACCGCGCATCGCGCTCAGCGCCACGGTCAGCGCCAGGGCATTGAACAGGCTGCGCCAGAACGTCACCTCGAAACTGCGCGCCGCGTCGAGATGGCGCGTGACGACACCGGCGATGCTCCACAGGAGCGTCACCACGATCATCAGCGTGACCGCACGTCCGTGTGTCATCGACCCCGGCAAGGACTCAAGCGACTTCGCGCGATGCACGCTTGCGTTCGTGCTCCTTCAGGTGGCGCTTGCGCAGCCGGATCGACTTCGGGGTGATCTCCACCAGCTCGTCGTCGGCGATGAACTCCACCGCGTACTCGAGCGACAGGATGATCGGGGGCGTGATCTTGATCGCGTCTTCCTTGCCGCTGACGCGGAAGTTGGTGAGCTGCTTGGCGCGCACCGCGTTGACCACCAGATCGTTGTCGCGCGAGTGGATGCCGACCAGCATGCCTTCGTACACCGGATCGCCGGCCTTGACGAACATGCGGCCGCGGTCGTCGAGCTTGCCGAGCGCATAGGTCACGATCTCGCCATCGTCCTGGCTGATCAGCACACCGTTCTTGCGGCCCTCGATCTCGCCCTTGTAGGCCTCGTAGCCGTCGAAGATGTTGCTGATGAGCCCGGTGCCGCGGGTCAGGTTCATGAACTCGTTGGAGAAGCCGATCAGGCCGCGCGCCGGAATGCGGTACTCCAGGCGCACGCGGCCCATGCCGTCGGGCTCCATGTTCACCAGGTCGGCCTTGCGCAGGCCCAGCGCCTGCATCACGCCGCCCTGGTGCTGCTCCTCGACGTCGGCCGTCACCAGCTCCATCGGTTCCTGGCGTTCGCCGTCGACCTCGTGGAACACCACGCGCGGCTTGCTCACCGCGAGCTCGTAGCCTTCGCGGCGCATGTTCTCCAGCAGGATGGTCAGGTGCAGTTCGCCACGGCCCGAGACCTCGAAGATGCCGTCCTCGTCGGTGTCCTTGACACGCAGCGCCACGTTGCTCTGCAGCTCGCGGTCGAGGCGGTCGCGCAGCTGGCGACTGGTGACGAACTTGCCTTCGCGGCCGGCCAGCGGCGAGTTGTTGACGCAGAAGTTCATCGTCAGCGTCGGCTCGTCCACTTCCAGCATCGGCAGCGGCACCGGATCGTCGATGTCGGTCAGCGTGACGCCGATGCCGATGTCCTCGATGCCGTTGATCAACACGATGTCGCCCGGGCCGGCCTCGGTGGCCTGCACGCGTTCCAGGCCATCGAACTTCAGCACCTGGTTCACGCGCGCCTTGAACGGGATGCTGTCCTCACCGGAGAACACCGACACGTCCTGCATCGGCTTGAGCGTGCCCTGGTTGATGCGGCCGATGCCGATGCGGCCGACGAAGGTGGAGTAGTCGAGCGAGCAGATCTGCAGCTGCAGCGGGCCTTCCGGATCGCCTTCGTGCGGCGGCACATGCTCGAGCACCGCATCGAACAGCGGCGCCATGTTCGTGCCGACCTCGCCGGGCGTCGTCGACGCCCAGCCGTTCAGGCCGGATGCGTAGATGATGGGGAAGTCGAGCTGCTCCTCGGTGGCACCGAGCTTGTCGAACAGGTCGAAGGTGGCGTTGATCACGTAGTCGGGCCGGGCACCGGGGCGGTCGACCTTGTTGACGACGACGATGGGCTTCAGGCCCAGCGCCAGCGCCTTCTTGGTGACGAAGCGGGTCTGGGGCATCGGGCCTTCCACCGCATCGACCAGCAGCAGTACCGAGTCGACCATCGACAGCACGCGCTCGACCTCGCCGCCGAAGTCGGCGTGCCCCGGGGTATCGACGATGTTGACGTGGGTGCCCTTCCACTCGACGGCGCAGTTCTTCGACAGGATCGTGATGCCACGCTCCTTCTCGATGTCGTTGCTGTCCATCACGCGCTCGGCGACCTTCTCGTTCTCGCGGAAGGTGCCGCTCTGGCGCAGCAGCTGGTCCACGAGCGTGGTCTTGCCGTGGTCGACGTGCGCGATGATCGCCACGTTGCGGATCTGGCGGGCGTTGTTGCTGGTCGTCATGTCATGCTCACTTGCTTGGATTCGGTAACGGGTACGTCGGTCACGGTGTCGGCGTCGATCAGTGCCTGCACCTCGGCCGGGCTCAACAGCCGGCCCGGGATCAGTTCGCCAGCCTTCACGTGGGCGCTGCCGAGGAAGGCGCGCGGCTCGGGTCCGTAGACCCGCACGGCCGTGCAGTCGCCGGCGTCGACGCGGCGACGCAGGCCGGACAGGAAGCGGCCGGCTTCGTCGGCCACCAGTCGCACGGCCGGCCAGTCGGCCAGCAGCACGTCGGGCGGCAGCAGGCGCTGCTCGCGCAGCGCTGGGTCGAGCGCCTGCAGCGCGTCGATCGTGATCGCGCCATCGAGCCGCACCGGCCCGCTGGCTACGCGGCGCAGCGCGCCCAGGTGCGCACCACAGCCGAGCGCGCAGCCCAGGTCTTCGGCGAGCGTACGGATGTAGGTGCCCTTGCTGACGCAGACCTCGATGTCGAGCTCGTCACCTTGCCAGCGCAGGATGTCCAGTCGATGAATCGTGACGCGCCGCGGCGAGCGCTCGATCTCGACGCCGGCACGCGCGTATTCGTAGAGCGCCTTGCCCTCGTGCTTGAGCGCCGAATGCATCGGCGGCAGCTGCATGGTCTCGCCGGTCAGGGCGGCGCAGGCGGCCCGCAGCGCCGCATCGTCGAAGGTGACCGGACGCGTCTCGATCACCTCGCCCTCGCCATCGCCACCGACGCGCGTGACGCCGAGCTTCAACGTCGCGCGGTAGGTCTTGTCGGCGTCCAGACTGGCCTGAGAGAACTTGGTCGCAGCGCCGAAGCACAGCGGCAGCAGGCCGGTCGCCAGTGGATCGAGGGTGCCGGTGTGCCCCGCCTTCTCGGCGCGCAGCATGCCCTTGACCTTCTGCAGCGCGTCGTTGCTCGACCAGCCCAGCGGCTTGTCGAGCAGCAGCACGCCGTGCAGCGCACGGCGCGGTGCGCGCGGCTCGCGCGCGGCTTGCGGCGCGCGGCGGGGCGGACGGTTCAACGCGACCGGGTTCACGTCAGGCCTCGGGGGTACCCGTTTGATCGTCCGCGTCCTTCGCCCGGGTGGCGTTGGCCTGGTGGATCAGCGCGTTGAGGTCGGCTGCGCGCTCGGTGGTGCGGTCGAACTGGAAGTGCAGCGTGGGCACGGTGTGGATCTGCAGGCGCTTGAACAGGCTGTTGCGCAGGTAGCCGGCGGCCTCGTTCAGCGCGGCGGCGCACTCCGCCGGGTCACCGATCAGCACCGAGAAGAACACCTTCGCGTGCGCGTAGTCGGGCGTGACCTCGACGGCCTGGATCGTGACCATGCCGATGCGCGGGTCCTTCAGCTCGCGGATGAGCTCGGCCACGTCGCGCTGGATCTGGTCGGCCACGCGCAGGCTGCGGTTGGGAATGGCGCGCTTGTGCTTCATGATGGGCTCCTGGACGACCCCTCAAGCACGAACCCCGCCGACTTTCGAGGGCGGGGTCCGGGCACGAGGCCAACTCCGCCTTACAGCGTTCGGGCGACTTCCTTGATCTCGAAGACTTCCAGCTGGTCGCCCTCTTTGATGTCGTTGTAGTTCTTCAGCTTGATGCCGCACTCGAAGCCTTCCTTGACCTCGCGCACGTCGTCCTTCATGCGGCGGACCGATTCGATCTCGCCGCTGTAGACAACCACGTTCTCGCGCAGCAGGCGGAAGCGTGCGTTGCGGCGCACGATGCCGGAGGTGACCATCGAGCCGGCCACGGTGCCGATCTTCGAGGCCACGAACACCGTGCGGATCTCGGCCGTGCCGATGAGCTCTTCCTTCTGCTCCGGCGCCAGCATGCCGGTCATCGCCGACTTGATCTCGTCGACCGCGTCGTAAATGATGTTGTAGTAACGCAGGTCGACGTTGTTGCCCTCGGCCAGCTTGCGCGCACCGGCATCGGCCCGCACGTTGAAGCCGATGATCACGGCCTTCGACGCGATGGCCAGGTTGACGTCGCTCTCGCTGATGCCGCCGACGGCCGCGTGCACGATCTGCACCTTGACCTCGGCCGTGCTGAGCTTGAGCAGCGACGCGCCCAGCGCCTCCTGCGAACCCTGCACGTCGGCCTTGATGATGAGCGGCAACGTCTGCACCTCGCCCTGGCCCATGTTCTCGAACATGTTCTCGAGCTTGGCGGCCTGCTGCTTGGACAGCTTCACGTCGCGGTACTTGCCGGAACGGAAGGTGGCGATCTCTCGCGCACGCCGCTCGTCGGACAGCACCATGAACTCGTCGCCGGCCTGCGGCACTTCGGTCAGGCCCTGGATCTCGACCGGGATCGACGGGCCGGCTTCGGTGGTGGCCTTGCCGTTCTCGTCGAGCATGGCGCGCACGCGGCCATAGGTCGAACCGGCCAGCACCACGTCGCCACGCTTGAGCGTGCCCGACTGCACCAGCACGGTCGCGACCGGGCCGCGGCCCTTGTCGAGTTGCGCCTCGATGACAAGGCCCTTGGCGGGCGCGGCCACCTGGGCCTGCAGTTCCAGCACCTCGGCCTGCAGCAGCACCTGCTCCAGCAGATCGTCGATGCCCTGGCCGGTCTTTGCCGACACCTGCACGAACGGCGAATCGCCGCCGAAGTCTTCCGGCACGACCTGCTCGGCGATCAGCTCGCTGCGCACGCGCTCGAGGTTGGAGCCGGGTTTGTCGATCTTGTTGATCGCCACGATCAGCGGCACCTCGGCCGCCTTGGCGTGGTGGATCGCTTCCTTGGTCTGCGGCATCACGCCGTCGTCGGCTGCCACGACCAGGATCACCAGGTCGGTGGCCTTGGCGCCGCGCGCCCGCATCGCCGTGAAGGCCTCGTGGCCCGGGGTATCGAGGAAGGTGATCATGCCGCGCGGCGTCTCGACGTGGTAGGCGCCGATGTGCTGCGTGATGCCGCCGGCCTCGCCCGCCGCCACACGCGTGGTGCGGATGTAGTCGAGCAGCGAGGTCTTGCCGTGGTCGACGTGGCCCATCACCGTGACCACCGGAGCGCGCGGCTCCAGCGGCACGTCGGTCACTTCCACGTCTTCCTCGAGGAAGGCGTCCGGGTCGTCAAGCTTGGCCGTGAAGGCCTTGTGACCCATTTCCTCGACCAGGATCATGGCGGTTTCCTGGTCGAGCTGCTGGTTGATGGTGACCATCTGACCCAGCTTCATCAATTGCTTGATGACCTCGGAGGCCTTGACCGACATCTTGTGCGCCAGGTCGGCGACGCTGATGGTCTCGGGCACGTGCACTTCGTAGACCTGCGCCTCGGCCGGTGCGGTGAAGGTCGACGGGTTGTCGCCCCGATCGCCACCGCGGCGCCCGCCGCGCGGTGCCTTCCAGCCACCGCGGCCGCCGGCATCGGGACGTGCTCCGCCGCGCAGCGCAGCGCGCTTCTTCGCGGCGTCGTCGGCCCAGCTCGACGACAGCTTCTCGGACTTGACCGACTTCTTGTCGCCCGGCTTGGCGGCGCCCGCCGCACCTGCCGCTGCCGGAGCGCCCGGCTTGGCGGTGGGCTTGTGGATCGTGCCCTTGATGCCTTCGGCCGGCTTCGGCTCCTCGGGCTTCTTCGCCACGAGCACCTTCTTCGGCGCGTTCATCATCGCGCGGATCGCCGAAGCCTCATCTTCGGCTGCCTTGCGGCGCTTGGCGAGGTCGGCGGCCTTCTGCTTCTCTTCGGCTTCGATGTCGGCGGCCTTCACCACGCGCAGCGCGGGCTTGGGCGGCTCGGCCGGCGCGGCCACCGTCGGTGCAGCAACCGGCGCAGAGGCCTTGGTATCGGTCGCGGCAGACGCTTCGGCCTTCGCGGCGACGGGTTCGGCGGCTGCTGCCGCCAGCGCGGCCGCAGCGGCTTCGGCCGCGGCACGCTGGCGCGCCTCGGCGGCCTCGCGCTCGGCCTGCTCCTGAGCCTCGCGCGCGCGGCGCTTCTCGGCCAGATCCTCTTCCTGGCGACGCAGCAACTCGGCCTGACGGCTCGCTTCTTCCTCGCGCTTCTGCAGTTCGGCTTCGTCGATCACCGACGCGGCGGCGCTCGACTCTTCGGTGGCGGCGGGCGCATCGTCGCGCTTGATGAAGGTGCGCTTCTTGCGCACCTCGACCTGGATGGTGCGGGCCTTGCCGGAGGCGTCGGCCTGCTTGATCTCGGTGGTCGACTTTTTCGTCAGCGTGATCTTCTTTCGCTCGGCGCTCCCGGTGCCGTGCGAAGAGCGCAGGAAGTCGAGCAGGCGCTCCTTGTCGGCTTCGGTCAGCGCGTCGTCCGTGGACGCCTTCGCGACGCCAGCGGAGTGAAGCTGCTCGAGCAGCGCCGCGGCCGGGCGATTCAGCTCGGCGGCAAACTGTGCGACGGTAGTCACAGCCATTGTGGAGTGTCCTTGGTGTATCGGTGCGAACGGTGATGCGGAGTGCGGTTCAGGCGGCGCTTCAGGCGGTGAACCAGTGCTCGCGCGCCTTCATGATCAGGGCCTTGGCCTGCTCGTCGGCCACACCGGTCAGCTCGGTCAGCTCGTCGACCGCGAGATCGGCCAGGTCGTCGCGCGTGTGGATGCCGCCTTCGGCCAGCTTGGCAATCAGCTCGGCGTCGAGGCCGTCGAGGTCGCGCAGATCCTGCGAAACGCTCTCGAGCTTCTCTTCCTGGGCGATCTCCATCGTCAGCAACGCGTCCTTGGCCCGCGTGCGCAATTCGTGGACGGTGTCCTCGTCGAAGGACTCCATCTCCAGCATTTCCTGCAGCGGCACGTAGGCCACTTCCTCGAGGCTGGTGAAGCCCTCGGCGATCAGGATGTCGGCGACTTCGGCATCGACGTCGAGCTTCTCGACGAACAGCTTGCGGATCGACTCCGATTCGGTGGCCTGCTTGTCCTGCGACTCCTCGGCACTCATGATGTTGATGCGCCAGCCGGTCAGTTCGGAGGCGAGGCGCACGTTCTGACCGCCGCGACCGATGGCGATGGCGAGGTTCTCCTCGTCGACCACCACGTCCATCGCATGCTTTTCTTCGTCGACGACGATCGACTGCACGTTGGCCGGCGCCAGCGCGCCGATCACGAACTGCGCCGGGTCGGCCGACCACAGCACGATGTCGACGCGCTCGCCGGCGAGTTCGTTCGTGACCGCATTGACGCGCGAACCGCGCACGCCCACGCAGGTGCCGATCGGGTCAACGCGCTTGTCGTGAGACAACACGGCGATCTTGGCGCGCGAGCCAGCGTCACGGGCGCAGCTCTTGATCTCGAGCAGGCCCTGCTCGATCTCCGGCACCTCGTGGCGGAACAGTTCCATCATGAAGCCGGGCGCGCTGCGCGACAGCATGATCTGCGGCCCGCGCTGCGTGGTGTCGACCTCGGTGATGTAGGCGCGCACGCGGTCGCCGGTGCGCAGGTTCTCCTTGGCGATCAGTTCGCTGCGCTTCAGCCGCCCCTCGACCCGGCCGCTCTCGACGACGAGGTCGCCCTTGTCGAGGCGCTTGACGGTGCCGACGAAGATCTTGTCGCCACGCGACAGGAAGTCGTTGAGCAGTTGCTCGCGCTCCGCGTCGCGCACCTTCTGCAGGATCACCTGCTTGGCGGCCTGCGCACCGATGCGGCCGATCGACACAGAATCGATGGCCTCCTCGATGTAGTCGCCTTCCTCGATGTCCTCGAGGCGATCACGCGCGTCGGTCAGCAGTTCCTCGGCGTCCGGGTTCTGCAGGCCGGCACTGTCGGGCACGACGAGCCAGCGGCGGAACGTCTCGTATTCGCCGGTGTCACGGTCGACCGACACGCGGATGTCGACCTCGCCGCCATGCAGCTTCTTGCTCGCCGAGGCGAGCGCCGCCTCGACAGCCTCGAACACGACGTCGCGCTCGACACTCTTCTCGCGAGCGATCGCATCCACAAAGTCCAACAGATCGCGGTTCATTGTTCGTAACCTCCGGGTACCTGCGCCGCGGGCTCGGCTTGCTCCTTGCCCTTGCGGCCCTTGAAGTCCACGACCGGCACGAGCCGGGCGTCGCGGACTTCCTCGAGCGTGAATCCCAAGACCTGATCCTGCTTGCCGTCGTTGAAATGCAGTTCCCAGGCGTCACCGGCGGCTGCGAGCACGCCCTGGTACTTCTTGCGGCCCTGGAACGGCAGCTTCAGCGTGATGTCGATGCGCTCGCCGGCGAAGCGGGCGTAATCGGCCGGCTTCTTCAGCGGACGGTCCAGGCCGGGTGAGGAGACCTCGAGCCGCGAGTAATCGCAACCCTCGACCTCCAGCACGTACTGCAGCTGGCGGGTCACCTTCTCGCAGTCCTCGACCGTCACGAACTCGCCCGGACCGCTGTCGTAGGCCTGGCCCGGCATCCGGTCGATGAACACGCGCAGCAACCCCTGCGAGCCCCGCTCGCATTCCACCAACTCATAACCGAAACCGGTCACGGTTTTCTCAACGGCTGCCTGCCAAGTCATCGACTGAACGTTCCCGGGTTGAAACCCGCTCCCAATGGACTGCAAAAGAACGACTGCAAAAAGAATCGAACAAAAAAAAAGGGCTGGAATCTCCGGCCCAATTTCTTGTCTGGCGAAATCTGGTCTAGCGAAGGGGGGATTGTAGCGTGGGCACGCATTACCGGCAAGCATCGGGGGTGTCAAGAGCCCGACGGGAAGGCCCCGCCGTGCCAGAATTTCGGGCTGCAAACAGTGGGATGGAGACACGACATGGGCTTTCTCGCCGGCAAGCGGCTGCTGATCACCGGACTGCTGTCCAACCGCTCGATCGCCTACGGCATCGCCCGCGCCTGCAAGCGCGAAGGCGCTGAACTCGCGTTCAGCTACGTCGGCGAACGCTTCAAGGGGCGAACCACCGATTTCGCCCGCGAGTTCGACTCCAGCCTGATCTTCGACTGCGACGTCGCCGACGATGCCCAGATCGATGCGATGTTCCAGCAGCTCGCGCTGACCTGGCCCCAATTCGACGGCTTCGTCCACTCGATCGGCTTCGCACCGCGCGAAGCGATCGCCGGTGATTTCCTCGACGGCCTGAGCCGCGAGGCCTTCCGCATCGCCCACGACATCTCGTCGTACAGCTTCCCGGCGCTGGCGAAGGCCGCGGCGCCGATGCTGACGCCCAAGGCCGCGCTGCTGACCCTCACCTACCTGGGCGCCGAGCGCGTGGTGCCCAACTACAACACCATGGGCCTGGCCAAGGCTTCGCTGGAGGCCAGCGTGCGCTATCTGGCCGGCAGCCTGGGTCCCAAGGGGGTGCGCGTCAACGGCATCTCGGCCGGCCCGATCAAGACGCTGGCGGCCTCGGGCATCAAGGGCTTCGGCAAGATTCTCGATGTGGTGGAGAACAACGCGCCGCTGCGTCGCAACGTGACGATCGACGACGTCGGCAACGTCGCGGCCTTCCTGCTCAGCGACCTGGCGGCCGGCGTGACGGCCGAGATCACCTACGTCGACGGCGGCTTCAGCCGGGTCGCCAGCGGCATGGCCGACGCCTGAGTCTTGCCGCTGGCGGTGATCGATCGATCGCCGTCGGGCCCCGATCTCACTGCTGCACGCAGTCCACGGCGTAGCGGCGCTCACCGCTGTCGAGTTCCTCCTCGACCAGGCCGTGCACGTCGGTGTCGAAGCCGGGGAAGCGGCGGTTGAAGTCGCGGGTGAAGCGCAGGTAGTCGACGATCTTCTTGTTGAAGCGCTCGCCGGGGATCAGCAGCGGGATGCCCGGCGGGTAAGGCGTCAGGAGCGAGGTCGTGATGCGCCCTTCCAGGCCCTCGATCTCCACCCGCTCGGTCTTGCGGTGCGCGATGTGGGCGTAGGCCTCGCTGGGCTTCATCGCCGGCTGCAGATCGGACAGGTACATCTCGGTCGTCAGGCGGGCGATGTCGCCCTTGACGTAGGCCTCGTGGATGCTCTGCGCCAGGTCGCGCAGCCCCATGCGCTCGTAGCGCGGGTGCGCGGCGCAGAACTCCGGCAGGATGCGCCACAGCGGTGCGTTCTTGTCGTAGTCGTCCTTGAACTGCTGCAGCGCGGTCAGCAGCGTGTTCCAGCGGCCCTTGGTGATGCCGATCGTGAACATGATGAAGAACGAGTACAGCCCGGTCTTCTCGACGATCACGCCATGCTCGGCCAGGAACTTGGTGACGATCGAGGCGGGGATGCCGGTCTTGGCGAACTTGCCGGCCACGTCCAGCCCCGGCGTCACGATGGTCGACTTGATCGGGTCGAGCATGTTGAAGCCTTCGGCCAGCGGGCCGAAGCCGTGCCACTTGGCGTCGGCCTTGATCATCCAGTCCTCGGGCTTGCCGATGCCGTCCTCGGCCAGCTTGTCGGGGCCCCAGACCTTGAACCACCAGTCCTTGCCGAATTCCTTGTCGACCTTGCGCATCGCGCGCCGGAAGTCGAGCGCTTCCTGGATGCTCTCCTCCACCAGCGCGGTGCCGCCGGGCGGCTCCATCATCGCCGCCGCCACGTCGCAGCTCGCGATGATCGCGTACTGCGGCGAGGTCGAGGTGTGCATCAGGTAGGCCTCGTTGAACAGGTGCCGGTCGAGCTTGGTGTTCTGCGCGTCCTGCACCAGCACCTGCGAAGCCTGGCTGATGCCGGCCAGCAGCTTGTGGGTCGACTGGGTGGCGTAGACCACCGCCTGCTTCGGGCGCGGGCGGTTCTTGCCCATCGCGTGGTAGCTGCCGTAGAACTTGTGGAAGGCCGCGTGCGGCAGCCAGGCCTCGTCGAAATGCACCGTGTCGATCCAGCCGTCGAGCAGGCCCTTGATCGTCTCGGTGTTGTAGAGCACGCCGTCGTAGGTGCTCTGCGTCAGCGTCAGGATGCGCGGCTTCACGGTGGCCGGGTCCACGTGCGCGAGCAGCGGGTTGGCGGCGATGCGCTTGCGGATCGCCGCCGGCTCGAACTCGGCCTTCGGGATCGGGCCGATGATGCCCAGGTGGTTGCGCGTCGGAGGCAGGAACACCGGCACCGCGCCGGTCATGATGATCGCGTGCAGGATGGACTTGTGGCAGTTGCGGTCCACCACCACCACGTCGTCGGGCGCCACCGTGTGGTGCCAGACCATCTTGTTGCTGGTGCTGGTGCCGTTGGTGACGAAGAAGCAGTGGTCGGCGTTGAAGATGCGCGCTGCATTGCGCTCGCTCTGCGCCACCGGGCCGGTGTGGTCGAGCAGCTGGCCGAGTTCGTCGACCGAATTGCAGACGTCGGCGCGCAGCATGTTCTCGCCGAAGAACTGGTGGAACATCTGGCCGACCGGGCTCTTCAGGAAAGCCACGCCACCGCTGTGGCCGGGGCAGTGCCAGGAGTAGGAGCCGTCCTGCGCATAGTCGACCAGCGCCTTGAAGAACGGCGGCGCCAGCCCGTCGAGGTAGCTCTTGGCCTCGCGGATGATGTGGCGCGCCACGAACTCCGGCGTGTCCTCGAACATGTGGATGAAGCCGTGCAGTTCGCGCAGCACGTCGTTGGGCAAATGCTGGCTGGTGCGGGTCTCGCCGTACAGGTAGATCGGGATTTCCAGGTTCTTGCGGCGGATCTCGCGGATGAACTGCCGCAGGTTCAGCACCGCTGGCGCCAGCTCGGGGCCGTCGTGGGTGAACTCGTTGTCGTCGATCGACAGGATGAAGGCGCTGGCGCGGCTCTGCTGCTGGGCGAACTGGCTCAGGTCGCCGTAGCTGGTGACGCCCAGGATCTCGAAGCCCTCCTTCACGATCGCGTCCGCCAATGCGCGAATGCCCAGGCCGGAGGTGTTCTCGGAGCGGAAGTCCTCGTCGATGATGACGATGGGGAAACGAAAGTGCTGCATCTGGAGGCCTCCGGCGGGCGCTGCTGGCGGGACCACCCCGCTCAAGGAAGCGCGGAGTTTAGGGCTACATGCGCGACAGCCCGATGAGCCAGGGCGCGAAACTCTGCGTCGTACACTGAATGCAACATTGTTCGTCAGACGCAAGCGCATCCGAGGAGGCCCGATGGACTGGAGTGCCGCCACCTGGTGGTGGATCGCGAGTGGCGCGCTGATCGCGGCCGAGCTGACCACCGGCACCTTCTATCTCCTGATGCTCGCGCTGGGCTTCGTGGCAGCGGCCTTCGCCGCGCATACCGGCCTCGGGTTCAGCGTGCAGCTGCTCGTGGCGGCGCTGGTGGGCGGTGGCGCGGTGATTGCCTGGCACCTCAAACGCCTGCGTCGACCCGCGGCCGCGGCGGCCGGCGCCGACCGCAACGTCAACCTTGATATCGGCGAGCGCGTGCACGTCGTCGAGTGGCAGTCCGACGGCTCGGCCACCGTCAGCTACCGCGGTGCCCAATGGAGCGCGCGTTACGCCGGCGACGGGGCTCCGTCGCCCGGCGAGCACGTGATTCGCGCCATCGATGGCTCCCGGCTGCTGCTGGTTCGCTGATCCCTGATCCCCTTTCCTCCTTCCGAGACGCCTCATGGAAATCGTCGCCATCGTCTTCTTCGTCATCGCCATCATCTTCATCGCGCGCTCGATCAAGGTCGTGCCTCAGCAGAGTGCCTGGGTCGTCGAGCGGCTCGGCAAGTACCACGCGACGCTGGTGCCCGGCCTGAACTTCCTGGTGCCCTTCGTCGACCGGCTGGCCTACCGGCATTCGTTGAAGGAAATCCCGCTGGACGTGCCGAGCCAGGTCTGCATCACCAAGGACAACACCCAGCTCACCGTCGACGGCATCCTCTATTTCCAGGTCACCGACCCGATGCGCGCCAGCTACGGCGCGTCCAACTACATCATCGCGATCACGCAGCTGGCACAGACCACGCTGCGCAGCGTGATCGGCAAGATGGAGCTCGACAAGACCTTCGAGGAGCGCAATGCCATCAACGCCGCCGTGGTCCATGCGCTCGACGAGGCGGCGCTGAACTGGGGCGTCAAGGTGCTGCGCTACGAGATCAAGGACCTGACGCCGCCGGCTGCGATCCTGCACTCGATGCAGGCACAGATCACCGCCGAGCGCGAGAAGCGCGCGCTGATCGCGGCGTCGGAGGGCCGGCGCCAGGAGCAGATCAACATCGCCACCGGCGAGCGCGAGGCCTTCATCGCTCGTTCCGAGGGCGAGAAGCAGGCCGAGATCAACAACGCGATGGGCGAGGCCGCCGCGATCACTGCGGTCGCCGAGGCGACGGCCGGTGCGATCCGGCAGATCGCCGCGGCCATCCGCGAGCCCGGTGGCGAGCAGGCCGTGCAGCTGAAGGTGGCCGAGCGCGCGGTCGATGCCTACAGCCAGCTCGCGCAGAAGAACAACACGATGATCGTGCCGGGCAACATGAGCGAGGTGTCGGCGCTGATCGGCACGGCGATGACGCTGTTCAACAAGGGTGTGCCGACGAAGTGAAGCGCCCATGGCCCTGAACGTGCTCGGCGAGACGCTGCGCGCCTGCTCCTACGATCCGCTGACCGGCTACTTCCGCGATGGCTGCTGCAGCACCACCGCCGAAGACCTAGGCACGCACGTGATCTGCACCCGGGTCACGGCCGCCTTCCTCGCCTTTTCACGCGAGCGCGGCAATGACCTCGCCACACCGCGGCCCGAGTGGCGCTTTGCGGGCCTGAAGCCGGGCGATCGCTGGTGCCTGTGCGCGCTGCGCTGGAAGGAGGCGCTCGAGGCGGGTGTCGCGCCGCCAGTCGTTCTGGACAGCACGCACGAACGAGCGCTCGCTTACCTCACGCTGGAGCAGTTGCAGTCGCACGCCCTGTGAGCGGCCGGTCGGTCGCCGCGTCCGCGTAGGCGCATTCCGACAAGCATCCTGCCCGACCGCCGACGGCCCGCGCTGACCCGCGCCGGCAGGAAAACCCTGACGCGCTGGTTACGCTTTCCCATGTCAACGATCACGTGGGAAAGGACCCTGCGTATGCAAGAAGAAATCCATCATCAACCTCTGGAACTGCAGATCGCCGCCATCCGGGCGGCAGAACCTGCCATCGACGGTGCCGCCATCTTGTTGAAGGCCGACGCCCTGCTCGCGGGCGAACGTCGGAGCCTGGCCATTGCGATCATGAGCGACCTCGCCCCCCTGGTCGCCGTGACCCTGCTGGCGAAGGCCGCCGAGGCCGGAAGCGTGCCTGGTGAAGCCAACGCGCCGCCCATCCCGCCGGCGCTCAAGTGCCTGGGCATCGGCGTGGTGGCGGCGCAGGACCCGTCGCGCCTGCGTTTGCACATGCAGTTCGACAACGGCCTGATGCTGCCGGCCGAGATCTCCACGGAGGCAGCCCGGGCGCTTGTCCGGGGGCTCGAGTCGGAACTGAAGACCTGATGCGCGGCTCCCCCATCAGAGCCACCCCACCATCGGGACGCGTCGACGACAGCGATCACCGAAGCTTCGACATCGCGGCCATGCCCGCTTTGCCTGGAGTTTCGATGTCCCTGTCACACGCCAAGGCGCGCCCGTTCGGCGCGAGTGACCCACCGACCGCGCCCGCATCGGCCAACAACAGCGACGCTGAACCGGAATCCGCGGGGTGGCTGGCTTCCTCGTTCGACCTGAAATTCGGCCTCGACGTCTGCGAGCACCCCTTGGACAGCCTGCCCAGCGATCAACTGGAGGTCCTGATCCAGCAGAGCGTCGATCGGGAGCGCGCGGCGTCGAGCATCGACAACGTGCGCGCCGAGCAGCGCCGAAACCAGCGTCGCAGTGCGGACCGCGGCTGAAGCGTTGCCGAGCTCGGATCGACCGTCCTGCGAAGGTTCAGCGCTTCTGCCTCTTGAAGGCGTCCTGCAACTCACCGGGCAGGGTGTCGATCGGGTGCTCGATCACAGTGAGGCCGCTGCGCAGCTCGAACGTTGAATCGATCCAGTCGCCCTCTTCGGCCTGCTCGGGCTCGCTCAGATCGAGGTCGACCGCCAGCGAGGTCAACGGCCGGATCGGCTTGGCAGGAGGCGGAGGCCGGCGGGGCGGCCCGGAACTGTACGCAGCCATCTGATTGCACCCATGGGGAGTGTGCGTAGGCCGAAGCTTAACGCCGATGCGCCGGATCTCACAGCCGCATGCGCCCAACTCCCGTACGGCGAGTGGACCCAAACCCGTCGGGCGCAGCTTTCAGGCCTGCGTAGTAGCATCTTCGAAGGGAGTCCTCCACTCATCCGCGGATTAGGCGCACGGGGTCGTCAGCACCCCGAGTTCTGGCATGAGAGTAGATAGTTTGGCCCTGTCCGCAAGCCGTTGCTTCGTGTCGAGAAGCCGGCCTGACCGCATGCCATTACCGGAGGAGTCCCCATGTTTCGCGCCGTTTTCCTGCAGAAGTCCGATACCGCCGTCCTGTCCGAAGTGAGAGAACTCTCCGAGGACAGCCTGCCCGAGGGCGACGTGCTCGTCGCGGTCGAGTACTCCACCATCAACTACAAGGACGGCCTGGCCATCACCGGCCGCTTTCCCGTGGTGCGCCAGTGGCCGATGGTCCCGGGGATCGACCTGGCCGGCACCGTGGAATCGAGCGCGAACCCGCGCTTCAAGCCGGGCGACAAGGTGCTGATCAACGGCTACGGACTCGGCGACGCGCACTGGGGCGGCCTGGCCCAGAAGGCCCGCGTCAAGAGCGAGTGGCTCATCCCGGTGCCGAGTCCGTTCTCGACCTTGAACGCGATGGCCATCGGGACGGCCGGCTACACCGCGATGCTGTGCGTGCTGGCGCTCGAACAGCACGGCGTGCGTCCGGACCGCGGGCCGATCCTGGTCACCGGTGCTGCCGGTGGCGTGGGCACGATCGCCATCGCGGTGCTGGCCAAGCTGGGCTTCGACGTCACGGCCTCCACCGGCCGGCTCGAGGAAGCCGCCTTCCTGCGGCAACTCGGAGCGAACCAGGTCATCGACCGCGCCACGCTGTCCAGCGCCGGCGAGATGCTGGGCGAAGAAAAATGGGCCGGTGCGATCGACACGGTCGGCAGCGCAACGCTCGCCAACGTGTGCGCGGCCACCAAGTACCGCGGCACCGTCACCGCCTGCGGCCTGGCCCAGGGCCTCGACTTTCCCACCTCTGTGCTGCCGTTCATCCTGCGCAACATCACGCTGTGCGGGATCGACTCGGTGATGGCACCGTACGAGCTGCGCACCGAGGCCTGGCAGCGCCTGGCACGCGATCTGGACGTGAAGAAGCTCGACGCCGTGACCCAGGTGCTCGGCCTCGACCAGGCCATTGCGACCGCGAGCGATGTGCTGTCGGGCAAGGTGCGCGGGCGCGCGGTGATCGACGTGAACCGGTGAATCCCGCGCCGGCTGTGGGGCTTCACAGCACCCACGACCGGCGAGTTGCTGGCGTCCTGCAATAGCCTCGCATCGGTATGGTTGCAAATGCGACCTATTCGCATTAAAGTGACTGATGCACGACTGCACAGCTATGCGCCCGGCACCCCACGGCCTCCCCGAAAGCGGCGGGCCTCCGTCCGGCGTCAGGTCGCTCGTCGGCCACCGCGACTGCACACCTGTCGGCGCCGGCCGGCCTATGCCGAAACGAGTGGACAGTACCGATCTGATGGCCGGACACACCGAAATCGAGATCGACCATGGCGGCGCCATCTACCGCCTGCGCCTGACCTCCTTGGGGAAGCTGCTCCTGACCAAGTAGTTCGCCCGCTCCACCGCCGACCACCGCACCCGCCAGCCGCCTCGCCAGCCGTGCCGCTCTCAAGGACACGACTGAACGATGCGTTCCGACACGACACCGACCGCCGGTTCCCGCCGCGGTGATGGGCTGCTCACGCGCCTCACCGTCGCCGACCTGATGCCCTGGCCGGCGTACCGCGCCGCGCGGCATGCGCGCCGCCAAGGCCTGATCGAGCATCGTCGCGAGCGCAGCGTGACGCTCGGCCCGTTCATGCGGCTGCAATTCGAGGACGCGCTGACGATCCGCCACCAGATCCAGGAAGTCCTCTACATCGAGCGCTCGGCCGGCCTCGACGCCATGCAGCATGAGATCGACACGTATGCGCCGCTGCTGCCGGACGGCACGAACTGGAAGGCGACGCTGATGATCGAGTTGCCGGATGCCGCCCAGCGCCGCCGCGAACTGCCGGCCCTCAGCGAAGCAGCGCACCACGTCTACGTGGACATCGCCGGGCTGCCGCGCAGCATCGCCCATGCGAACGAGGACCAGGCCGATCGGCATCTCGGCCGACCCTCCGGTGTGCACTTCCTGCGCTTTCAGCTGCCGCCGGGTGCCCGGTGCGCCCTGTTGTCGGGCGCGGCCGCCAACCTGGGTTGCGCGCACGAGCGGTACGCGTTCCGTCACGGCATTGCGGCGACGACGATCGAGCGGCTGTGCGCCGACCTCGCCCCGCCGCTGTCGGCCTCCGCACCGAGCGCCGCCGCGCCCGCTGCACCGATGAACTGAACCGGGAGACGACCCGCATGTGCAAGCCCGATCCGCTCCAACTCGACGCCCTCGTCCGCCAGGCGGTCGAGGGCACGACGGCACTCGTCGCTGCGGCCGCACCCCCTCCCCGGCGTCCACCGCTGCAGGGCTCGCGGCGGCGGCTGCTCTGGGAGCTCGACGGCCATGCCCACTGCCCTGTGCTCGGCGTGTGCCTGCCGATGCGTGTGCTGCGGCAGGTGCTGAACAAGGCCTTGCGGGGCGCGGCCCAAGCCGACGACTACGAACTGCACTGCGGCGCCGTCGCCGAATGCAAGGCCCGCACTCCGGTGGCCGAGGCCGTGCAGCGCGAGCTGGATCATCGCTACGGAGTCGCCGTGCGGCAGGCCACCCTGGTCAAGACACCCGAGGCGCTCGCCGCGTGGTGGGACGACGCGTTGCGCTGCCAGGACATCGCCGGGCCGCTCTGGGCGGCGCTCACGCACCCGCGCTGCACGCCGGAGCTGGCCTGTCGCATCGAGGGGCAGGTGCACATGCTGCAGCACCAGGCCGGCATGGCGGCCCGCGTGGACTTCGATCGCTTCGAAGCGCTGCTCCAGGAGAATGCCGTGCTGAGCCGCGAACTGGGCGGCGCGCAGCAACGCTGCATGCGCCAGGCGGCCGACCATGTGCGACGCGCCGACGAGTCGCAGGCGCAGGTCGTGAGCCTGCGGGCCCAATTGATCGTGCGCGATACCGCTATCGCCGGCTTGCGAGAAGACCTGCAGACACTGGAAGCGGCCGTCCCGGGCCTGAAGAGCCGCTTCGAGCTGGCGCGCGCGAACCAGCACCTGATCGAACGCGTCCATCAGGCCGAACGCGCGCAGTTGCAATCACAGCACGAGGTCGAACGGCAGCGACGCCATGCCGAAGAACTGGCGGCCGAACTGCAGCGCCGCTCTGCGGAACGACCGGAGCCTCTCGCCCGCGAAACCAGCAGTAGCGCGGACGACATCCCTGCGCGCCTGGATGACCAGGCCGTCCTGTGCGTCGGCGGCCGGCCCGCCAGCGTGCCGGTCTACCGCCAGCTGATCGAGCGCACCGGTGGGCGCTTTCTCCATCACGACGGCGGCGACGAAGACAGCGTTGCCAAGCTGGATGCGACGCTGGCAGCCGCCGACCTGGTGATCTGCCAGACCGGCTGCATCAGCCACGACGCGTACTGGCGCGTCAAGGACCACTGCAAGCGCACCGGCAAGCGCTGTGTCTTCGTCGAGAGCCCCAGCGGCGCCGGTCTCAAGCGGGCCCTGCTCACGCTCATCCCGGTGCCCGTCGGCGAGGCCGGTAGGACCTGATGAAAGATCGCGCCGCGTTCCGTTCGCAGTCCGCGCCGCAGGCCTCGCCCTCGCTGGATGGCGAGGTGCGGGTCGGCCTGTCGTATCAGCTGCGGTGGCCGACCCGCCTGGCTGGTGCAGTCGGCCTGCAGGCGCCGGGGCTCGCTGAACACCCGCTCTTCGCGCTGCTCCAGGCTCTGCGCTGCCATGGTTCGATCCGGCCCGCCGCACAGTCGCTGGGGCTGTCCTACCGTCACGTCTGGGGTGAGCTCAAGCGCTGGGAAGGCGAACTCGGTCGCGAACTGGTCGTCTGGACGAAAGGCCAGCGCGCCACCCTCGCCCCTTTCGGCGAGAAGCTGATGTGGGCGGAACAACGAGCCCAGGCGCGCCTGCGCCCGCAGCTCGAGCTTCTGCGTACAGAACTGGAACGCGTCTTTGTCGAAGCCTTCGACCGACAGGTCGACACGCTGTCCTTGTGTGCCGGCGACGACCCGTCCTTGTTGCTGATGCGCGATCTGGCACGGCAGCGCGGACTGCGGCTGGACCTCGCGTTCAGAAGCACCACCCTCGAGGCGCTGAGGGCGCTCGACGCCGGCCGGTGCACGTTGGCCGGCTTCCATGTCCGCGACGGCATCGACAAGCAATCGCTGAGCGCCCGCCTCTACCGACCCTGGCTCAGGCCCGGGCATCACAAGCTGATCGAGTGCGCCCATCGGACTCAGGGCCTGATGGTGCAACCGGGCAATCCCCTGCGCGTCGCAACGCTGGCCGACCTGGTGCGGCCCGACGTGCACTGGGCAACGCACGCCCCCGAAACCGGCACGCGCATCCTGCTCGATGAACTGTTCGCCGAAGCCGGTCTGGCTGCTCCGGATCCAGCCTTGGTCGAGCCCACACACGATGCCGTGGCCGCGGCTGTGGTCAGCGGTGCGGCGGACGCGGCCTTCGGCCTGGAGGCGGCCGCGCGCGCCGCACGACTGCAGTTCATTCCGTTGGCGCGCGAACGCTACGCCCTGCTGGTCCGCAAGAGCGAGCTTCAGGGCAATCCGGCGCTGCGCCACTTGATGGATCTGCTGGGCTCGCCCGCGTGGAGGCACGCACTGGGGACGCTGCCCGGCTATGCAGCGAAGACGCCCGGCACCGCCTGTGCGCTGGGCCGCGTGCTGCCCTGGTGGTACACCCGAGGAGCACGACAAACGCCGCCCCCGCAGGCGACGGCGGCCCGCACGCCTCGACCGGAACCGATGACGCAACGGACCCAAGACGTCGTGCAAGCAGCGCTTGCCTGACCCGAGTGGCGCGCCCCGGGGGCGCTCAATTCCAGAACGCGGCCACGCGCTCCAGCACCCAGAACATGGCCACCGTATCGATCGCGTAGTCGGAGCCGGGGCAAACACCGTGGCCCTGCTCACGATGTACGTCGAACGGTACGGCGAATGCCTTGGGCGACGGGGTCGATCGAAAGCTCGCGGGTCGTCCTTTCAGGACTGCGCTTCGAACCGCCTCTTCCACTCGCTAACATCGCCCTCATTCGACAACAATGCTCCGAGGAGAACGCATGCACGACGCGATGCCGGGCTCTGGGTCCACCGTCTTCGGATCGTTGAAGCTGCGTCTGGCCCTGGCCGGCGTGCTGTTGATCAGCCTGAGTGTCGGCGTCACGGGCTTCTTCGTTCTGGACACCGTCGCACAACGCACCGAGCGGACGGTGATCGACTCCAAGCTGAGCGAAGCGGAGAAACTCGCCGCCGTGCTGACCTCGCGCGTCATGACGCTGCGCGAGGCGCTGCGCAGCGCCGCGAGTCAGCTGCCTCTGCAGGACGTCGATCAGCCGCAGGCCATGGTGCGCTTCCTCGAGCAGAACCCGGTGCTGCTGGGACTGTTCTCCGGCTTCCACATTGCGGCACCGGACGGCCGGCTGCTGGCCGTGGCCGACGGCCACCGGATCCGGGCGTCCGATATCACGATTGCCGATCGGGGCTACTTCCAGAAGGCCTTGGCCGAACGACGCGCCACCGTGTCGGAGGCTTTCGTCAGTCGCGTCTCCAGCGCACCCATCCTCATCATGTCCCTGCCCTTGCTCACCGGCGAAGGGAAGGTGGCCGCCGTGCTGGGCGGTGTGCTCAGGCTCGAGTCGAGCGGCCTGATGGCCGACCTGACAGAGAGCGGCCGCAATCCGGGTGATCCGGCGAGCACCATCGTCCTCGATGCGGTGGGACGCGTGGTCTCGCACCCCGATCGCAGCAGAATCCTGAAGGATGCCTCGACCGACCCGCGCCTGGCAGGCGCCGTGGCTGCGTGGACCGCGCGAGGGCGCCCCGTCGATCCGCAGGGCACGGCCACGATCGTCGACGGCCAGGTTGTCGCCATGGCGGGTGTGCCCGAAGCCGGGTGGCTGGTGTTGCGCACGGCGCCCGCCGATGCGCTGTTCGGTGGCATCGAAGCCGCGCGGCGGCAGACCCTGTGGATTGCCGTGGCCGTGGCGCTTGTCGGCGGGATGGTCATCCTGTTGCTGACGCTGGTGCTGCTGCGCCCCTTGCGCCAGCTGGAAGCGCGCGCCCAGCGACTGTTGCAGGACGACGTGGCCGACGAAGAAGGCTGGCCGCAGGCGGGTGGCGAACTCGGTCACCTGTCGCGCATCTTCAGACATGTGATGCGGCAGCGGGCTGCCAGTCAGCAAGCGAGCCTCGAGGCGCTCGCCAAGATGCAGGCCGTGCTCGGCAACGCCCCGGTCGGGATCGCCTTCACGCAATTGGGCCGCTTCGAGCTGCTCAGCGCCGAGTTCAACCGCATGTTCGGTTACCGGGAGAGCGAACTCGTCGGGCGCCCGACGCAGCTGATCTGCCTGTCCGAAGAGCAGCACCAGGCACTCGGCCAGCGGGTCGCCGCCGCCTTCGAGGCCGGACAGGCGTTCGACGAGGAGATCGAGCTGGTTCGCCGCGATGGCAGTCGCTTCTGGGCGCGCCGCCACGGATCGCCGGTGCGCAGTGGCGACATGGCTGCCGGCACGATCTGGATCTTCACCGACATCACCGAGCAACGAGCTCAGCGCGAGAGCCTCTCGTGGTCGGCCACGCACGATGCCTTGACGGACCTGGTGAACCGGCGCGAGTTCGAGCGGCGGCTGTCCGAACAGGTGGGCGAGCGGCGCGGGAACGAGGCGGCATGCGTGCTGTTCATCGATCTCGACCGCTTCAAGGCGGTGAATGACAGCGCCGGCCATGCCGCCGGGGACGAGATGCTCCGGCGCGTTGCCAGCCTCCTGGGGGAGCGCATGCGCTCGCAGGACACCGTGGCTCGCCTCGGCGGCGATGAGTTCGCGGTCCTGCTGCGCGGCTGCAGCCAATCGGATGCCCTGTCGATCGCGGAACGCATCCGCGCTCGCATCGAGGCCTATCGACTGCCCTGGGAAGGCCGCTCGCTCGAGGTCGGCGCGAGCATCGGGGTGGTGGAGATCGAAGCGAGTCTGACCGATGCGGCTGCCGTGTTGGCCAGCGCGGATGCCGCCTGCTACGAGGCGAAGCACTCGGGTCGAAACGCGGTAGGGAGCCGCGTGGCGGGGCGTCTCAGTGTGGTTCGAGCGTCAGGGGCCGGTGGCTTGTCGAATCACGCGTCAACGCCGGACTGATCGCGACAGTCACCGGTCCGTCGAGCGACGGACCGGTGACGTCAGCGTTGCGCGCCGTCCGGGCCCACCAGCTTCCAGGCACCGGACTTCTGCTGGCAGAAGCGGTACACGCCCTTGCCCGTGGTGTGTCCGTAGACATTGGTGATCTGAAGCCTCCGGCAGGCCATGCCCTGCCATTCCAGCCTGTCGAGCGGCGTGACGCTACCCGAGGCTCCCGACTTGTCATTCTTCCACTCGAGGGTGCCGCCTGCCGTCTCTGCCTTGATCGCCTGGTCGACTCGCGCTTTCATCAGCGCGTAGTCGTCGGCACCGAAGCGGGAGATGGGCCGATCCTTCATGGCCGCATTCTCGCCGGCGGCCTGCGCGGGCCCGATCAACAGACCGGTCAACATGGCGAATGCCGCAACGGCTTTCATGCGAATCTCTCCCTGGCTGCGCACGATGCTCAGCGAATGGCGGAGAGAGCGGGATTCGAACCCGCGGAGGGCTGTTAACCCTCACACGCTTTCCAGGCGTGCGACTTAAACCGCTCATCCATCTCTCCGGAGCGACGGATTGTAGCCACGCGCCGACACAAAAAAAGGCGCCTCTCGCGAAGCGCCTTCTTCACCACTGACGCCGAAGCGTCATCAGTTCAACGGCACCTTCTTGCCGTCCTTGTAGACGTACAGGGTCATCGCCGGGTTCTTCAGTTCGCCATCGCTCTCGAAGGCCACCTTCGCGGTCACGCCGGTGAAGTTGGTTTCGAACAGCTTCGGGCCATAGACCTTGGGGTCGGCCGAGTTGGCGCGCTTCATCGCGTCGACCAGGACGAACACCGCGTCGTAGACGTACGGCGAGTAGACCTGGAACTGACCAGGATACTTCGCGTCGTACTTGGCCTTCCAGGCGGTGCCGCCGGGCATCTTCTCGAGCGAGGAGCCGCCTTCGGCGCAGACCACGTTGCCCAGCGTCTTGGCGCCGGCCGACAGGTCGGCGAGCTTGGCGGTGCACACGCCGTCGCCGCCGAAGAACTTGACGTTCGACAGGCCGAGCTGCTCCATCTGGCGCAGCATCGGGCCGGCTTGCGGGTCCATGCCGCCGTAGAACACGCCGTCCGGGCCCTTCGATTTGATCGAGGTCAGGATGGCCATGAAGTCGGTGGCCTTGTCGGTGGTGTACTGCTCATCGACGATCTGGATGCCCTTGGCCTGGGCGGTCTTCTTGAACACCTCGGCCACGCCCTGCCCGTAGGCGGTGCGGTCATCGATGATCGCGATCTTCTTGAGCTTCAGGTTGTTGGCGGCGTGCAGCGCCAGGCCGGCGCCGAGCGCGTTGTCGTTGGCCAGGATGCGGAAGGCGGTCTTGAAGCCTTGCTGCGTGTACTTGGGATTGGTGGCCGACGGGGTGATCTCGGGAATGCCGCAGTCGTTGTAGATCTTCGAGGCGGGGATGGTGGTGCCGGAGTTCAGGTGGCCGACGACGCCGTTGACCTTGGCGTCGCACAGCTTGGTGGCGGCGGCCGTGCCCTGCTTCGGGTCGGCGGCATCGTCTTCCGCAACCAGTTCGAACTTGACCTTCTTGCCACCGATCGAGATGTTCTGGGTGTTGAGTTCCTCGATCGCCATCCGGGCGCCGTTCTCGTTGTCCTTGCCGTAGTGGGCCTGGGCGCCGGAGACGGGGGCGACGTGGCCGATCTTGATCACTTCCTGGGCCGAGACGGCGCCAGTCGCGAGCAGGGCCGTTGCAAGGGCGATGGCTTTGAGTTTGAGTTGCATGAAGAACCTCCGGGTTGGAAGAAAAATTGAAGAAAACGGGTCGTTCTCAACGGCCGAGACAATACTCCAAAACAGGCAACGCACCGCTCGGGAGACGCCCCGGGAAAACACCGTCAGCGCCGATGCCGGCAGTCCGCACCTGAAGCCAGAACAGTAGCAAGCCGCAGACCACCTGCTTTGCAGGCACCGCGATCAGCCGCGCACCTCGTGCGGGCGGATCTCGTAGCCGCGGCTCTCGAAGTAGCGCCAGCGTTGCCGCCCGGCACGCCGCTCGTCGTCGTCGCTGCCGACGATCTCGAACAGACGCTCGAAGCTCTCGAAGCCGGCCGGCACCTCGGGCCCCAGGTTCACCAGCACCTCGTGGTGGGGCGCGTCGGCGGCCCGGTCCAGCAGCCAGACCGGTGTCGGCGCCAGACGCTCGGCCGCAGCGGCTCCCTGGCGCAGCCGGGCGTGGGGCACGAAGGCCAGGGGATCGAAGGTCCACAGCATCACGTCGAGCTGGGCGAGTCGCTCGCTCGACGACGCCGTGACGGCCACCTTGGCGCCTCGCAGGTAGGCCTTCATCAGCAGCCGGCAGGCGTGCGCCAGCGGATCGGCAGCGCCGTGGAGGAAGTTGATCTCGGTCAAGCGAAGACCCCGCCCGCCCTCTTCAGCGGGCGCGAGACAGCACGAAGTGCGTCAGCAACGGCACCGGTCGGCCGGTCGCCCCCTTCGCCGCACCCGACTTCCAGGCCGTGCCGGCGATGTCGAGGTGGGCCCAGCGGTACTTGGCGGTGAACTTCTTGAGGAACATCGCCGCGGTGATGGCCCCACCGGCACGGCCGCCGACGTTGCCCATGTCGGCGAAGTTGCTGCGCAGCGCTTCCTCGTATTCGTCGTCGAGCGGCATGCGCCAGGCAGGGTCGAGACCGGCACTGCCGGCCTCGAGCAGCGCGTCGGCGAGCGCGTCGTCGGCGCTGAACAGGCCGCTGCGGTGGTGTCCGAGCGCGATCACGCAGGCGCCGGTCAGCGTGGCGATGTCGATCACCGCGGCCGGCTTGAAGCGCTCGGCGTAGGTGAGCGCATCGCACAGGATCAGGCGGCCTTCGGCGTCGGTGTTGAGCACCTCGATCGTCTGCCCCGACATCGAGGTCACCACGTCCCCCGGTTTGATGGCACGCCCGCTGGGCATGTTCTCGCAGCTCGGGATGAGGCCCACCACGTTGACCCGTGGCTGCAACTCGGCCAGTGCACGGAAGCTACCCAGCACGCTGGCCGCGCCTCCCATGTCGTACTTCATCTCGTCCATCTCGGCGGCCGGCTTGATGGAAATGCCGCCGGTGTCGAAGGTGATGCCCTTGCCCACCAGCACCACCGGCGCATCGCTCCTGGCCGCACCGTCGTAGCGCAGGACGATGAACTTCGGCGGCTCGTCGGACCCCTGCGCTACGGCGAGGAAGGAGCCCATGCCGAGTTTTTCGCAAGCCTTGCGGTCGAGCACATCGACCTTGATCCGCGGCAGCTTGGCGAGCTTGCGTGCCTCCGCCGCCAGGTAGCTCGGCGTGCAGTGGTTGCCGGGCCGGTTGGCGCACTCGCGCGCCAGCGCCACGCCGACCGCGATCGCCGCGCCGCGCGACAGGCCGGTCTGCGCTGCCTTGGCTTCGGCCTTGTCGACCAGCAGGGTGATCTTCTGCAGGGCCGGCGCGGGGCTCGCGCTGGGCTTGGTGTGGCGGTAGCTGTAGGTGGCGTCGGACGCCGCCGCCGCGGCGGCTTCGGCGTGGGTGGCCTCGATGGCGCCGGTTGCGGCCACCGCAAGATGCTTCACACCCAGCGGCTTGATCAGGCCCAGACCGGCGGCCACCGCCGCCTTGAAGGCCTTGGGCCCGGCGTCACCGGCCACGGCGAACACCACGCGGGCCGCCTTCACCCCCACCGGGCGGTGCAGATAGAGCGTGCGACCGGCCTTGAAGGCCAGGTCGCCGGCCGCGATCGCGTCGGCCAGCGCACGATCGAGCGGATCGTCCAGACCCTGCTGCTTCGGGTCGCCTGCCACCACGATCAAGAGCGCGTCGGCGCTGACCTTCGAAAGGCTGGAGGTCGTCGTGGTGAGAATGCGAAAGTCCATAATGCGATCCGTTTGAAATCCAATTGATGTTATTCGATTCCACTCTGCGCCGAGACCTCGCCAGGAGCTTTGGCGCGACCCTGGTCGTGATCATGACCATCGTGATCACGATGTTCCTCATCCGCACGCTCGGCCAGGCAGCGGGCGGCTCGGTGGCCGCGCAGGATGTCGCGCTGTTGCTCGGCTACGTGGCGCTCGAGAACCTGCCCACCATCCTCAGCCTGTCGCTGTTCATCGCGGTGGTGACGACGCTCACGCGCATGTACCGCGACAGCGAAATGGTGATCTGGTTCGCCAGTGGCGTGGGCCTGCTGCGTTTCGTGCCGCCGGTGCTGCGGCTGACCGCGCCGCTGCTGCTGCTGGTGGCGCTGCTGGCGCTGTTCGTCTGGCCCTGGGGTAACCGCCAGATCGCCGAGTTGAAGGATCGCTACCAGCGACGCTCCGACGTGGCGCGCGTAGCGCCCGGCCAGTTCCAGAGCTCGGCCGACGGCAAGCGCACCTTCTTCATCGAGCGTGACACCGGCGAAGGCAACATCGCGCGCAACGTGTTCGTGCTCGAGCGCAAGCCCGATAGCGAGAGCGTGACCTCGGCACGCACCGGGCGCATCGAGATGGACGGCGACCAGCGATTCGTCGTGCTCGAGAGCGGCCAGCGCAACGACATCAACCTCTCGACCGGCGAGCGCAAGCTCGCGCAGTTCGACAGCTACCGCGTGCTGGCCGGCGAAGCGGTCAGCAGCGGTGCAGACAACCTCCCGCCCAAGGCGCGCAGCACCTGGGAGCTGCTCACGCAGCCGAGCAACCGGCACTTCGGCGAACTGGCGTGGCGCATCGGCCTGGCCGTCGGCGGCATCAACCTGGTCTTGCTGGGCATCGGCCTGGCGGGCGGCAACCCGCGGCGCGCCGGCAGCTGGAATCTGCTGTTCGCGCTGCTCGCCTTCGTGGTCTATTTCAACCTGCTGAACCTGAGCCAGGCCTGGGTCGCCAGCGGCAAGCTCGACATCGGTGTCGTGCTGCTGCTCATCCACGGCGGCAGCTTCGTGCTCGCCGTCACCTTGCTCTGGTGGCGCGAGCGCGGCGCCTCGTTCGCGCTGCGCCGCCGGCGCGTCACCGCCTGAGGCCGCCGCGTGCGCACCGTCCACCGTCTCCTGTATGCCGACGTCCTGGGCGCGGTGACCTTCGTCGCCGTGTCCTTCCTGTCGCTGTTCTTCTTCATCGACTTCGTGGACGAACTCGACGACATCGGCCGCGGCGCCTACCGCGTGCACCATGCGGCGCTGTACTGCTTGCTGGAGCTGCCGGGACGACTCTACGAGCTGCTGCCCATCGCGGTACTGATCGGCACCATCTACGCGATGGCGCGGCTGGCACAGTCGTCGGAGTTCACCATCCTGCGCACCGGCGGCCTGGGGCCGGGCCGCGCGCTGTCGCTGCTCGCCAAGCTCGGGCTGGCGTTCGCGGTGCTGACCTTCGTGGTCGGCGACTACGTCGGCCCCTATTTCGACGCCAAGGCGCAGACGCTGCGCGCCACGCTGCGCGGCTCGCTGTCCGGCGGCGGCGGCAACAGCGCATGGCTGAAGGACCGGCGCACGGCCGCGCCGGGCGAGCTGCCGGCCGGCGAGCGCACCGACTCGATCAATGTCGGCAACGTCAGGGCCGACGGCCTGCTTGACGACGTGCGCATCTACGAGTTCAGCGACGACGGCCAGTTGCTGGCGCGCGTCGCGGCAGAGCACGCCGTGGTCGAAGACGGTGCCTGGCGCCTGAAAAAGGTGCGCCTCACGCGCTGGCAAGCGGCGGGCGGCGACGGCCTGCCGGTCGACGAACGGCGGGACGAGCTGCGCTGGCCGACCCGCCTGACGCCGTCGGTGGTGGGCGCGGCCGTCTCGCCGCTCAAGAGCATGTCGACCGTCGACCTCTACCGCTACATGAGCCACCTGTCCCAGAACGAGCAGGCGGCGCAACGCCAGGAAATCCAGTTCTGGAAGAAGGCGCTCTACCCGTTGGCCTGCCTGGTGATGGTGGGCCTGGCCCTGCCGTTCGCCTACCTGCACGCGCGCGCCGGTGGGGTCAGCGTCAAGGTGTTCGGCGGCATCCTGTTAGGCATCAGCTTCGTGCTGCTGAACAACGTGTCGACCCACCTCGGGCTGCTGCGCGACTGGACGCCCTGGGTCGCGGCCGCCGCGCCCGGCGCCTTCTACCTGCTGCTGTCGATGGCGGCTTTCAGCTGGCTCGTGCGCTACCGTTGAGAGACAACGGCATGCAGCGGCACGGCATCCTCCTGTTCGCGCACGGCGCCCGCGACCCGCTGTGGGCTCGGCCCTTCGAGGCCGTGGCCCAGCGGTTGCGGGACCGCGCGCCGGACATGCCGGTCGTGCTGGCTTTCCTGGAGCTGATGACGCCCGACATGCACAGCGCGGGTCACGCCCTGGCCGCGCAGGGGTGCACGGCCGTGAGCGTGCTGCCGCTGTTCCTGGGCGCAGGCGGGCATGTGCGCAAGGATCTGCCGGCCTTGCTGGACCGCCTGCGAGGCGAGCTGCCGCAGGTGAACTGGCAGCTCGCACCGGCGATCGGGGAGATCGACACGGTCATCGCCGCGATCGCCGACGCCGCCTGGGCGCTGGCGCAGGCGCCGGCCCGCTGACACCGCCGATCTGGCGGCACTGAGATAATTTCGCCTCACCCGTCTCGCGCAGCTGCGCGCACCGCCCGATGAACCTGCATCAGTTCCGTTTCGTCCAGGAAGCCGTGCGCCGCAATCTCAACCTGACCGAGACCGCGAAGGCCCTGCACACGTCACAGCCCGGCATTTCCAAGGCGATCCTCGAACTCGAGGGCGAGCTCGGCATCGACATCTTCGCGCGCCATGGCAAGCGCCTCAAGCGCGTCACCGAGCCGGGCCAGCAAGTGCTCTCGGCCATCGAGATCATCATGCGCGAGGTCAGCAACCTCAAACGCATCGGCGAGGAGTACAGCCAGCAGGACGCCGGTACGCTGTCGATCGCCACCACCCACACCCAGGCGCGCTATGTGCTGCCGGGCCCGGTGGCGGCGCTGCGCAAGCGCCATCCCAAGGTGGCGATCAGCCTGCACCAGGGCACGCCCGAGCAGGTGGCCCAGATGCTGATCGACGAGACCGCCGAGGTCGGGCTCGCCACCGAATCGCTGAGCGACTTCGACGCCCTCGTCACCCTGCCCTGCTACGACTGGCAGCACGTGATCGTGTTGCCGCTGAACCACCCGCTCGCCGTGCACGAGCGGCTGAACCTGGAGCAACTGGCCCAGGAGCCGCTGATCTCCTATCACCCCTCGTTCACCGGCCGCACCCGCATTGACCAGGCCTTTGCAACGCGCGGGCTCAAGCCGAACATCGTGCTCGAGGCGATCGACTCCGATGTCATCAAGACCTATGTCCGCCTCGGCCTGGGCGTGGGCATCGTGGCCGAGATGGCGGTGCGCGAAGACCCCGCCTGTGCGCCGGGCGGGGATCTCGTCACGCGCCCGGCCGGTCAGCTGTTCGGCAACAACGTGGCCCGGCTCGCCTTCAAGCGGGGCGCCTACCTGCGCAACTTTGTCTATGGCTTTGCCGAATTGCTGTCCGATCGCCTGACCCGCGACCTGATCACACGTGCGCTGCAGGGCGACGCCGAGAACTACGAACTGTGAAGCACCGATGACGACCGCCGACACCCTGGCCCGCACGCCCCTGCCAACCAGCCGCCTGCCGCGGGTGGGCACGACGATCTTCACCGTGATGTCGGCGCTGGCCCAGGAGCATGGCGCGGTCAATCTGGGCCAGGGCTTTCCGGACTTCGAGTGTGATCCGCGGCTGGTCGACGCCGTGACGAGGGCCATGCAGGCGGGCCACAACCAGTACCCGCCGATGGCCGGAGTGCCGGCGCTGCGGGAGGCGGTCGCCGCGAAGATCGCCGCGCTCTATGGTCACCGCTACGACCCCGGCAACGAGATCACCATCACTGCGGGGGCGACCCAGGCCATCCTGACCACGATCCTCGCGCTCGTGCATCCGGGCGACGAGGTGATCGTTCTCGAACCCTGCTACGACAGCTATGCGCCGAACATCGAACTGGCCGGTGGCCACGTGCGGCGGGTGCCGCTGACGCCGGGTAGCTTCCGGCCCGACTTCGAACGCATCGCCGCCGCCCTCGGGCCGCGCACCCGCGCGATCCTCGTCAACACGCCGCACAACCCCAGCGCCACGGTGTGGACGGCCGACGAGATGCAGCGCCTCGCCGATCTGCTGCGGCCCACCGACGTGATCGTAATCGCCGACGAGGTCTACGAGCACATGGTGTTCGACGGGCAGGCGCACCAGAGTGTCGCCCGTCACGCGGAGCTCGCTGCGCGGTCCGTCATCGTGTCGAGCTTCGGCAAGACCTTCCACGTGACCGGCTGGAAGGTGGGCTATGCGGCAGCGCCCTCCGCGCTGATGGCGGAGTTCCGCAAGGTGCACCAGTTCAACGTGTTCACCGTCAACACGCCGGTGCAACATGGGCTGGCCGCCTACCTCGCCGACCCGCGGCCCTACCTGGATCTGCCCGACTTCTACGCACGCAAGCGCGACCGGTTCCGAGCGGGTCTGGCCGACACCGGCCTCGGTCTGCTGCCGAGCGAGGGCAGCTACTTCCAGTGCGTCGACTACGCCAGCCTGGCCGCGCACCGCGAGCGCAGCGAAGCCGAGTTCTGCCGTTGGTTGACCGTCGAGGCCGGCGTGGCGGCGATCCCGCTGTCGGCGTTCTACGACGCCGGATTCGAACAGCGGGTCGTGCGCTTCTGCTTTGCCAAGCGCGAGACCACGTTGGATGCCGCATTGCGGCGGCTGGGCGCCGCGCTGTCTGCCGAGCCGCCGAACTGAAGGCGCCCGCGGGCGGGCAGATCAGCCGCGCGAACCGGAGTCCTGGCCGGACCCGCCGTCACCCGGCTTGGGCTCCAGATCCTCGAGCGACAGATCAACCTCCAGGGGCTTCTGCACTTCCGGCTGGGCCTCGAGCGAGGTCGTGGCCAACAGGCGCTCGAAGACACCACTGGCTCCCGCCTCGTCCTTCTGCTCGCCCGCGCCGATCGGCAGGAGCAGATCGACGGCACCACCGGCCTCGATTTCCGAACGATCGCGCGCCACCGAATACAGCAGCATCAGTTCGCGGTAGGCCGGCAGGTCGAAGCTGTCGCTGCCCTCGGGATCGGCATTGCCGTCGTCGGGTCGCAGCAGACTAACCTGCAGCACGTCCATCGCGCGCGTGGGCGTCGACCACAACGCCTGGAGTTGCTCGATGACGGCTGGGTAGTCTTCCAGCGTGCGTCCTCCCAGGAGATCGGTCTCCCAGGCCGGGGCGTAGGCATTGAAACGGCTGTTGAAGCGTTCGCGCAGCCGCTCGTAATCGGTGCGGTCGCCGCGGCGCTTGTAGATTTCGAGCAGCTTCAGGTAGGGCAGCGGGCTGGTCCCCGAGGTGCTGCGCAGGTGCCCCATCAGCAGGTCGACCGCCGCAGCATCCTGGCCCAGCACGATGAAGAACTCGGCCTGCTGCTCCAGGTCGATCAGTTCCTCGACCGAGACCTCGCGCTTCTGTGCGGCGCTGAGCGGCCGCACCGCACTCAGGGGCGCGGGCTCCGACAGCGCGCCGGCCATCGACATGCTGCCGGCGCGCGTGGCGGCCAGCGTGTCGTCGAAGCCATCGATCTCGTTGGGCTTGCTGACCCAGGCCTTGAGCGTGGGCACCGGCGCGAAGGCCGCTGCCTCCGCCGTCGCGGCTGGCGCGGCCGAGCCGCCCGAGGGCACGTCCGGCGGCGTTGCGGCCTGCACCAGCCAGGCATGCGACTGGCGCTCCTGGTTGCGTTGCCGCCAGAGCCAGATGACCACCCCGAGCAGGATCGCGAGCGCCGCCGCCAAGCCATAGACCAGCGGATTGCTGTAGCGATCGCCTTCGGCGCGCTGCAGCCGGGTCTGCAAGCCGGCGATCGCCTGCTGGGTGGTGGCCGTCTCCAGGCGCAGCTTGTTCATCGCCGCCTCGAGTTCCTCGACACGGACACGTGCGGCCTCGGCCATGGCTGCGGCACTGGCGGCATTGGCCGCCTGCTCTGCGGCTGCCGCGCTGGCAGCCACTTCGGCCGGCGACGGCGTCGCGGCCACCAGGGCGCCTGCCTCGAGCGGTGCGAGCTTCAGGCGGGCGTTGTTGCCGGGCTCCGCGTTCCGGGCAGTGCGCTGCGGCGCCGGGCGCGGCGCCGCGATACCGGCAGTGGCGGCTGCAGGCGCGCGCCGTGGCGCGGTGGTGGTCGCGCGGCTGCGCGCCGGGGCCCGCGGCGCAGTCGCAGCGCGGGGCGGCGGCGGCGAGACCATGCGCTCTGGTTGATCTGGCTCAGGCCGACTCGCCGCAACGGCGGCAGGCGCGGGTGGCGGCGGTACGGCCGCAGCGGCCGGTGCTGCCGCTTCGGCCGGCGCTAGCATCGGCGGATCAGCGAACAAGGTGAAGCGACGCGTGACCTTGGAGGCACAACCAACGGTGATCTGAACCGTCACGACCGGCTCGTCGACCCGCGTGGAGGTGGAAAGCCGCAGCACGCGCTCGATCGCGCTGGGCTCGGCAGGGTCGAGCCGCAGCGATGTGGTGCCGGGCTGTTGCAGGTTGTCGGCGAAATGAACCTCGCCGTTCAGACACTCGGGGCGCAGATCCTCGCCCGCGTCGACCCGCAGCGGAATCTTCAATTCCAGCGGCTGGCCGAGCGTCGTGGTGTCCGGAAGTTTCCCGAAACCGACGGCCAAGACGCCCTGTGTCAACGTCCACAGGCTCACACCGATCAGTAGTTTTCGCGTGCTGAGATGCATAGCTCTTCTTTTGCCGATCGCGATGGACTCTAGCATGGAGCCGCCTCGCCGAATCCGCTATGGAGAGCGCGGATACACCGACTCGGGTGCCCCGATCACGCGGCCTCCACGACCCTGCGTGACACAATTCTCACCTGCCCCGAGACCGCAGCAGCCCGACGATGACCGCAGAACTGCGCACCGAGCGACGCGACGGCACCCTGGTGCTGACCTTCAGTGATCCGGGCAGCCGCAATGCGCTGGCGCCGCAGACGCTGACCGCAACCGTCGAGGCACTCAACGTCGCCGAGACCGACGCATCGGTCCGCGTGGTGGTGCTGGTCGGCGAGGGGGCCCATTTCAGCGTGGGCACCGATCTCCAGCACCTGGCGAACGAAACAAGCGAGCCGGCCGACGCGGCGGCGCGGCAGGTCGAGGCGCTGCAGTCGTGCGTCGAGGCACTGCGGGCACATCCCAAGCCGGTGATCGCCGCCGTCGAGAGATCAGCGGCGGCGGCCGGCTTCTCGCTGGCGCTCGCCTGCGACCTGATCGTCGCCGCCGAGGACGCGCGCTTCACGATGTCGCAGGGCCGTGCCGGCCTGTCGCCCGACGGCGGCGGCAGTTGGCTGCTGGCGCACGCGTTGCCGCGGGCGCTCGCGCTGCAGGTGCTGTGGCTCGGCGAACCCGTGACGGCCCGTGAGCTGCTGGCCTGGGGGCTTGTCAATCGCGTGACAGACAGCGGCCAGGCGATGGCAGAAGCTCTGCGCCTGGCCCGTCAGCTCGCCTCCTGCGCGCCTAACGTGCTGGCCGCCACCAAGGAACTCGTGAACCAGGCCCGCGGACTGGCTCTGAACGAGCACCTCAACGCCGAAGGTCTCCACTTTGCCGACACCCTGTCCCACGCCCATGGCGCCGCGGCCCCGCTCGAGAAGCGCGAGCCGCGCTCGCGCTGACCGGTCCGCCCGATGAAGCTGCCCCGGACGCGCCGCCGCCTCTACCTGATGCGGCATGGATCGGTCGACTACTTCCTGCCCGATGGCACGCCGGTGCCACCGGACACGGTGCCGCTCAACGCCGAGGGCGAACGTCAGGCCGACGCCGCGGGCAGCCTGTTCTCGCAATGCGGCGTGCGTTTCGACCGGGTGCTGGTGAGCGGGTTGCCGCGCACGGTTCAGACGGCGCAGCGCGTGCTGTCGGCTTCGGGTCAGGCGCTGGCGCTCGAACAAGAGCCGGCGCTGCAGGAGATCCGCGGCGGGCGGATCGCCGACATCCCGCCCGACCAGGTGGAACAGGCCTTCCTCGGCGCCTTCCAGGGCCGCGGCGGGGTCGAGGCCGAGCAGCACCGCTTCCTCGGCGGCGAGTCGATCGGCGAGTTGCTCGACCGCGTGCTGCCGGCGTTCGACGCCTGGTGCGCGCGCGATGACTGGCAGTGTCTGTTGCTGGTGCTGCACGGCGGGGTCAATCGCGCCCTGCTGTCGACGGCCCTGGCCGGGCAACGCGCCTTCTTCGGCCGCCTCGAGCAGCAACCGGCCTGCATCAACGTGCTCGACATCGGCCTCGGCGACGAGGCCGTCGTGCGCGCCGTGAACATCGCGCCGACACAGTGGCTGCACGAGCACGAGCGTTACACCACCATGGAGAAAGTGCTGGCGCAGTACCTGCGCCTGGCTCCCTGAGGCTGACGCCGCAGCTGCGACGGCCGCGGCCCATGGATTGCCATGTGGACAATCGGACGTACAGCTTCCACGATGCTGTCACGTCAGGGACAAGCCATGCACAACCCCGTTCTTACACTCGACGAACAACAGCACATCGACTCCGGCCTGTGGTTCAGCAAACTGTCTCCCGCGCTGCGTCAGGCCATCCTGGCGCGAGCGACGGTGCGCCGGGTCCCCGATGGCGTCATGCTGACCTCGCGCGGCGCGGCCGCCGACGAATGGTGGGGCGTGGCCGCCGGTGCCGTGCGCATCAGCTCGGTTTCGCTGTCGGGCAAGTTGATCACGCTGACGTATGCGGAGCCGGGCGTCTGGCTCGGCGACACCTCGCTGTTCGACGGCCTGCCCCGCACGCACGATGCGAACGCCCACGGCGACACCACGCTGCTGGTGGTGCGCCGGCCCGATTTCAAGGAACTGCTCGCGCAGCATGTGGAGCTCTACGAAGCGCTGCTGCGCCTCAATTGCCGCCGACTGCGGCTCGCCTACGACCTGGTGGAGGACCTCAACACGCGGCCCCTGTCGGCGCGGCTCGCCAAGCAGATCCTGCTGCTGGCCCGAAGCTACGGCATCGCGCAGGGCGAGGAGATCCGCATCGGGCTGCAGCTCGCGCAGGAGGACCTCGCGCAGCTGCTGGGCGCCTCGCGTCAGCGCGTGAACCAGGAACTGAAGGGCTTCGAGCGCGAGGGTGCGGTGCGCATCGAACCCACGCGGCTGGTGGTGCTCTCGCGCGACCTGCTGCTCGCGATCGCCGAACGATGAACTGAAGCCGAGACCCCATGGAAGCCCAGACCGGAACGAAACCCGTCACCTCGCAGCACGCGTTCGACGTCGGAGCGCTGCAGGCCTATTTGGAGTCGTCTCTTGACGGCTTCCGCGGCCCGCTCAGCGTCGAGCAGTTCAAGGGCGGCCAGTCGAATCCGACCTTCAAGCTCGTCACGCCGCAGCGCAGCTATGTGATGCGCAGCAAGCCCGGGCCGGTGGCCAGGTTGCTGCCATCGGCGCATGCGATCGAGCGCGAGTTCGCGGTGATGCGCGCGCTCGCCGGCAGCGAGGTGCCGGTGGCGCAGATGCACCTGCTGTGCGAGGACGAATCGGTGATCGGCCGTGCCTTCTACGTGATGGAGTTCGTCGAGGGCCGCGTGCTGTGGAGCCAGGCACTGCCGGACATGACGAACGCTCAACGCGGCGAGATCTACGACGAGATGAACCGCGTGATCGCGGCACTGCACCGTATCGACTACGCGGCCTGCGGCCTGGCCAGCTACGGCAAGCCCGGCAACTACTTCGAGCGCCAGATCGGGCGCTGGAGCCGCCAGTACCAGACCTCGCTGGGCCCCGGAGGCCCGGAGTCGATCGACGCGATGGAGCGTCTGATCGAATGGCTACCCGGCCACATCCCGGCCAGCGCGCGCGACGAATCGCAGACCCGCATCGTCCACGGCGACTACCGGCTCGACAACCTGATCTTCCACCCGAGCGAGCCTCGCATCGTCGCGGTGCTCGACTGGGAGCTGTCGACGCTAGGGCATCCGCTGGCCGATTTCAGCTACCACTGCATGAGCTGGCATATCTCGCCGGGCACTTTCCGCGGCATCGGCGGGCTCGATGTCACGGCGCTCGGCATCCCGACAGAGCTGGAGTACATGCAGCGTTATTGCGAACGCACCGGCCGCGGCGGCACCGACGCGCTGGTGACAGACTGGAACTTCTACCTGGCATACAACCTGTTCCGCATGGCCGGCATCCTGCAGGGCATCGCCAAGCGCGTGCTGGACGGCACCGCCGCGAGCGAGCAGGCCCGGCAGGCCGCTGCCGGCGCTCGACCGCTTGCCGAACTGGGCTGGGCGATCGCACAACGGCAACGCTGACGCCACGATCGCCGACACGGACCGTCTGCGCTTGCCGCGCACCGGTGCCGAACCTCAGGAGACACGCATGGACTTCGACTACTCGCCGCGCACCCGGGAACTGCAGGCCCGCCTCACGGCCTTCATGGACCGGCACATCTACCCGGCCGAGGCCGCCTACTGGGCCGAGATCGAAGCCAACACACGCGCCGGCAAGCGCTGGACGCCACTGCAGGTGATCGAGCAGCTCAAGCCGAAGGCACGTGACGAAGGCCTCTGGAACCTGTTCCTGCCCGACAGCGCCGATGGTGTGAGCCACACCGCGGGCAACTACGGCGCCGGCCTGTCGAACCAGGAATACGCACCGCTGGCCGAGATCATGGGGCGCGTGCCCTGGGCCAGCGAGGTGTTCAACTGCTCGGCGCCCGACACCGGCAACATGGAAACCATCGTGCGCTACGGCAGTGCCGAGCACAAGAAGCGCTGGCTCGAACCGCTGCTGCGCGGCGAGATCCGCAGCGCCTTCGTGATGACCGAACCGGACGTCGCCTCGTCGGATGCCACCAACATCGAGTCGCGCATCGAACGCCAGGGCGACGACTACGTGATCAACGGCCGCAAGTGGTGGATCTCGGGCGCAGGCGACCCGCGCTGCGCGGTCTACATCTTCATGGGCAAGACCGACCCGGAAGCCCCGCGGCACAGCCAGCAGTCGATGATCCTGATCCCCAGCGACGCGCCGGGCGTCGAGGTGCTGCGGCCGCTGTCGGTGTTCGGCTACGACGATGCGCCGCACGGCCACTGCGAGATCACCTTCACCAACGTGCGCGTTCCGGCCAGCAATCTGATGCTCGGCGAAGGCCGCGGCTTCGAGATCGCCCAGGGCCGCCTCGGGCCGGGCCGCATTCACCATTGCATGCGGCTGATCGGGCTGGCCGAGCGTTCGCTCGAACTGATGTGCCGGCGCACCAGTGCGCGCGTGGCCTTCGGCCGCCCGGTGGCAGATCAGGGCGTGACACGGGAGCGCATCGCCGAGGCGCGCTGCAGGATCGACATGGCCCGGCTGCTGACGCTCAAGGCCGCCTGGATGATGGATGTGGCGGGCAACAAGGCGGCCAAGTCCGAGATCGCGATGATCAAGGTCGTGGCGCCGAACCTCGCCTGCCAGGTGATCGACTGGGCCATCCAGGCGCACGGCGCCGCGGGAATGTGCGAGGACTTTCCCCTCGCCTACTTCTACACGGTGGCGCGCACGCTGCGCTTTGCCGACGGCCCGGATGAAGTGCACCGGAACGCGATCGCCAAGCTCGAGCTCGGCAAGTACGCGGCCGCCTGAGGCAAAGCCCCTGGCGCGACCGGCTCAGCGCCGGTCGTCGCCGAGCCCCATTTCCCCAGGGTAGCGTGACGGCAGGTGGCTCTGCCAGGCCGTAGTGCTGGTGCTGGGCCACTGCGTCTGCGACGACGCGCCTTCGGCCGCCGCCAGCGCGCTGCGGGCCGCCGCCTCGAAGAGCGCCATCACGCCGTCGAGCAGTGCCGCGTCGGGCAACACGGACTCGACGCGCAGGTAGAGCCGGCCCCGCAGGGTCATCAGCACGAGCGGGCCCTCTTCGCCCAACCAGCCCTGCCTGGCGGCTTCGAGCTGGCCGACCAGGTCCTTGTCCAGCCACACGGCCAGCGGTGCCGCGGCATTCGACGCGGTCGAGTAGCGCGTGCGCAGCGTCTTCAACGAAGCCAGCTGGGTCTTCGGGAACATCGCCAGCCAGCGCATCTCTTCCGGCATGCCGGAGTCGATCTGCGTCTGCATGTCCTGCGTGAACAGCGCATAGGCAGCCTGTTCCAGTTCCTCGGCGAGCACGCGCGAGATCACCATCATCTGCAGGCTCTGCGGCAGGCCGAGGTCCATGCGCAGGCGCAATTCGCGATCGAGCAAGTAGGCCCGCTGCGGCGTGCCCCACTCCATGCGCCACGGTGTGCCGTGCATCTCGCCCTCGATCACCACTCCCTCGCCGTTGCGCACGCGCTTGAAGACCAGGCCACGCTGCTTGGCCCAGGCCTGGAGGAGACGACCGTCCGGGCCGCCGCGCTTGCCGTCGATCCAGCGCTTGAGGGAGTCGAGCATGGGTCCGTGCGATCGAATAGAGTGCCTGCAAGCCGTCCGTCGGAGCGGCTGCCACCCACCGAGGGCTCTGACGATGATCGAAGTGTATTCCTGGGCCACGCCCAATGGGCACAAGGTCCACATCATGCTCGAGGAGTGCGGGCTGCCATACCGTGCATTTCCTGTCGATATCGGCGCCGGCGACCAGTTCGAGCCCGCCTTCCTGGCGATCAGCCCGAACAACAAGATCCCCGCACTCGTCGATCCCGACGGCCCGGACGGAAAGCCCATCTCGTTGTTCGAGTCCGGTGCGATCCTGCTCTATCTGGCCGGCAAGACCGGCAAAATGCTGCCGGCCGATGTGCGCGGCAAGTACGACGTGCTGCAGTGGCTGATGTTCCAGATGGGCGGCGTCGGCCCGATGCTCGGCCAGACCCACCATTTCCGGGTCTACGCGCCCGAAAAGATCGACTATGCGATCGACCGTTACACCAACGAGGCCAAACGCCTCTATGGCGTGATGAATCGCCAGCTGGCCAAGTCGAAGTACATCGCGGGGCCGGATTACAGCATCGCCGATATCGCGATCTTTCCCTGGCTGCGCTCCTGGAAGAACCAGGGCATAGCCTGGAACGACTACCCACACCTCAAGGGCTGGTTCGATGAGATCGCGGCGCGTCCCGCGGTGCAGCGCGGTGTCGAAGTCCTGGCTCAGCAGCGCAAGCCGCTGGTCGACGAGCAGTCGCGCAAGATGCTGTTCGGGAGCGAACAATACAAGCCGCGCTGAGCCGCACGGGTTCCTCTTCGTCACCAGAAAAACAAAAAGCCCGCGAGATGCGGGCCTTCGGTATCGATCAGGTGGGGTGGCTGATGGGACTCGAACCCAAGCGCCCGGGGAACTCTGGGCGTCCGGAGGGGACTCTTCTCCTATGAAGAGCACCCCCACTGATCACCCATGTTCCCCGAATTTATCCCCGGATTTATCCCACGAACTAGGCTCCGACGCGGGGCTCGAAGTGGCACATCGGCTCGAAGCCGGTTACGGGTTTCTAAGGGCAACTCCGCAGCGGTTGCGGTCTGTCGCCGATACAGGTCGAACGTCCGCTCACTGCCACAAGGCGGTCACTGATCATGGCGACAGCGCGGCGCGCGAACGCCTGCTTCCCAAGCGACAGCGGCCGTAGTCCTCGGACTCGGCGTTCGGCGCCCAGTCCATGACCGCTTCTGCCCGGGACGACCGACTGAACCCGACCCAATCCAGTCTGTCGAGGAGTTGAGAAGCAGTCGCTGCCGACGGCGGCGACCGATGAAGATGCCCTGCGTTTCGGTGCCAGTCAGCGTCTTGCGGCCCGCGCGGACGAGCCTTTATCGGTGGGGATGCACCACAGATTCCACCCACCTGAAGTTTCACTTGGCACCCCCGCTGGCCTTCGACACGTAGAGCGCCAGCGCCGCAATCTCTGCTTCGGTGAGCTTGTCCTTGTACGAGGGCATCTGGCCCAGCCCGTTGCGCAGCGCCTTCGCCACGCGCGCAGCGTCGGGCTTCAACTCGTCGAGGACCGGGCCGACGGCGCCCTCGGCACCTGCGGCCTGCAAGGTGTGGCACACGGCGCACGACGGGACGACGCCCTGCAGGAAGAGCTTCTTCCCCAGGGCGAGTTGCGCGCTTTCGTCGGCCGCCAGCGCGGGCAGAGCGGGCAGTGCCAGGCCTGCGACGAGCACCGACGCGACTTTCAAGGCATGCACCACGAAGTGCTGGTGGATGGTGTTGCGCATGTTCAGGCCACCGTCACTTTCACGGCGTGGTCGGCCCAGCTCGTGTTGTTGTAGCCGCCGGCGTTTTCCATCCGCTGTTCGGGCTGCACGTTGCCGGCCGTGTCGGTGGCGCGGCTGGCCAGCGTGTGGCTGCCAGCGGGCAGCTTCGCGGCCAGCACGAACTGTCGCCAGGCATAGCGGCCCAGGTCGGGCCCGGTGAGCCGCGCGTCGTTCCAGGTCTTGCCGCCGTCCAGCGACACCTCGACGCGCTTGATGCCGTTCAGCCCGCCGAAGGCCACGCCTTGCACCTGCACCAGGCCGGCCTTGACGCTGGATGCATCAGGCGCCGGCGAGTTGATCCACGACTTGACCGACATCTCCTGCACCGACGGCTGGCTCGGGTCGCCCTTGCCGCCCGGCGGCGAGATGCGGTAGCCGTGCGACATGATCTTCGCCTCGGTTTCCTTGGCCGTGAAGGCCAGGCGCTTGATGTACTTGATGTTGTTCACGCCGGTGTAGCCGGGCACGATCAGGCGCAGCGGCCCGCCGTGGGCCAGCGAGATCGGCACGCCGTTCATCTCCCAGGCCAGCAGCGCGTCGGCCATCGCGGCGGCCGGCACCGAGCGCTCGACGATGATGCTCAGCGGGTCCAGGCCTTCGGGCAGCTTCTCGCCGCCGGTGCCGGTCAGGTAACCGGCGCCCGGCACGACGCCGCCCAGCGCTTCGGCCACCACGCGCACCGGAACGCCGGTCCACATCACGCAACCCGCCGCGCCCACCTGCCAGGGTGTGCCACTGGGCTTGCTGGGGAAGTAGCCGCGACCATTGCCCGAGCACTGCAGCACCATCGCGGTCGTCTCCACGCCCATCGTCTTCAGCTCGCGCAGCGTCAGCGTGCGCGGCGCCTTCACGCCTTCGATGGCCACCTGCCAGGCGTCGCGGTCGGCGACGATGGACGCGTCGGGCGCCGGCAGGTTGTTGCGGATGTAGAGCTGCTCGCCCGGCGTGATGACCCCGCTGCCGAAGGCTGCGCGCTTGGTCTCGATGGTGGTGCTGCTGTGCACGATGACGCTGGCCGGGTCTTTCCACGCCACGTAGGCGGGCAGCGGCTTGGGCGTGGCGCTGGCCACTGGGGTTTCGCCAGCCGCGGCGGCACCGCGCGTGAAAGTGGCCAGGCCGGCCGCGGCCAGGGCGCTGGCGCTGCCGGCCAGCATCTGGCGCCGCGGCAGCGAGTTCAAGGTCTTGTTCATCGGGTCTCCTTGGGGGTCGGTGTGGAATTCGGTGGGGACATGTCGGTGGCTGGACCGAACTGGCTTTGCGCCACGGCCAGGGCCTGCTTCTTCTGCGCCACCAGCACCAGCGGCTTGCCGTCGCGCGAGGTGATGACTTTCCAGTGCACGTTGCCCCACCAGCCGCTGCCCTCCGTCAGTGCCACCGCCTTGTCGAAGGCGAACACGGTGACCATGCCGCCCTTCTCGAAGAAGGTGGTGAGGTGGTAGACGAGGTGGCCGTCGATGTCGCAAGGCCGCATCAGCTGCGGGAAGCCGGGCACCACCTGTTGGCCGGCCAGCCCCAGGTGCTGCAGCAAGGGCGCGCTGGCCATGAAGGTGCCGCGCAGCGTGCGCTCGAAGTATTCGTGTTCGATGGCGCCGCGCACGAGTTCTGGCGGGCGCATGGCCAGCACGGCGCCGGTGCCGCTGCCTGCCAGCAGCAGGCCCAGCACGGCGCGCTGGAAGCTGCGCCGCGCCATTAGCGGCTGCGCCTTGCGGTACAAGTGCGGCGGGGCGTCGATGGGCTCGAAGGCCAGCGCCAGTTCGGCGCGCGTGCGCAAGTCGAACGCGCTGTCGGGCAACTCGGGCGGCCGGAGTTCGCGCTTCATGACGGGGTCTTCCGCAAGGGCGTGACCTGGGCGCCGCCGGGTGCCCGCACTGGCACGCCCATCACCTGCTTCAGCGCGTCGCGCGCGCGAGCCAGGCGCGACAGCACGGTGCCGGGCGCAATCTCCAGCGCCTCGGCCATCTGCGCGGTGGGCATGTCGTCGAAATAGAACAGCACCAGCACCTCGCGGTGGATGGGCGCCAGCCGCGCGAGCGCCTTGACCACGTCCAGCTTGTCGTCCAGCCCGGCGTCGGGGGCGGCCTGCTCGGGCTGCTCGTCGTCGTCCAGCGACTGCATGCCCGGCGCGGCCTGGCGGAAGGCGGCGCGCCGCATGATCTGGAACAGCCAGGCCCGCGCCAAGGCCGCATCGCGCAACTGCTCGCGGTGCTTCCAGGCGTTGGCAAAACAGTCCTGCACCACGTCTTCGGCGATGGCACGCGAGCCTGTCAGCGCCCAGGCGCTGCGCAGCAGGAAGCGGTAATGGTCCCGCACCCATTGGTTGTAGCGGGACTCGGCAGACTGGAACAGCATGGTGATCAAGAGCGGACAGCGCTGCGGTTCATTCCATCGCCATCGTCAGTGCTTACCCTCAGGCTGGGCATCACGGCCCGCGCGTGCCACCCAGCGATGGAAATTCGGCTGCCGAACCCGCGCTAGAGCGCTGCTGCAAGGCCGCCAGCCGCCGCGTCATGCTCTCGATCTCGATGGTCTGGCCGGCGATGATCTCCTCCGCCAGTTGCCGCGTGGCCGGGTCGCGGCCGTGCTGCAGCACCAGCCGCGCCATGTCGACGGCGCCGGCGTGGTGCGGAATCATCATCGCCAGGAAGTCGATGTCGGCCTGGCCCACGAAGCCCGGGCCGTGCATGTCTTGCATCATGCGGGCCATCGAAGCGTCCATCTCGCGCTCGAAGGCACTGACTCCATGTTGGGCGTGTCCGCCCCTCATGCCCTTCATGCCCTTCATGCAGTCTGCCCCTTGGCACCCACGCGCACGTAGACCAGGTTGATGCTCTTCTTGTTGCGCAGCGCTCCGGAAGGCAGGGTCAGGTTGCCCAGCGGAATCTGCGCGATGAAGACCGGCTTCAGCGGGTCGCTGACGTCGAAGGCGCTGCACACTGTCTGGCCGGCGTTGGGCGTGCCGGGCAGTTCGTCCTGCTCGTGGGCGATGTAGAGCAGCGTGTTTTCGGGGTTGGTCCACAGCCCGTGGGCTTCGCGGCCGTGGCTGAAGAAGCTGCCCACCACCTTGCGCTGCCCGCCGGCGGCGCTGCGGTCGATGATGGCGATGGGGCTGGAGGCCACGCCGCCGGGGCCGCCGTCGTCGATGCGCGCCAGGCTGGCGTAAACCACGCTGCCGCGCGCGTTGCTGACGAACTCGACGTGGTTGGGCCGCGCGCCCATGCCCAGCGGCACGCTGTCAATGAGGTCGAAACCGCCCCGCGTCGAGCGAGAAGACAGCGCATCGGCCAGCTTGTGCGAGAACCACACCTCGGCGCCGTCGGGCGTGGTCTTCATGAAGGGCGTGAAGCCGGGCTTGTCCTGCGCACTGATGTCCAGTGTCGTCACGCGCTGCGGCTGGCTGTGGCCATCGGCGCCCGGGTTGACACGGAACACGTCGACCTGCGACACCTTCTGGCTGGCCACGAAGGCCAGCGTGCCTTCGCGGTTGAACCATACCTGGGCCGGGCCGTTGATCGTCGGCAGGAACTGGCGGATGGCCGTCGAACCTGTGTTGTCGGTGCCCTTCAACTGACGCAGGGCGAGTTCGACGTTGACGATGGCGATGCGGTCTTCCCCGCGCAGCGTCACCCAAAGCTCCTTGCCGTTGCGCGTGAAGGTGGGCTCGTGCGGTTCTCGGCCCAGCAGCAGGCCGCTGCTCAGGCGTTCGGGGTTGGTGGTGGGGCCGGCAGCCGGGTTCGGCGTGTTGCCGATGACGCGGCGCTGCTCGGCGTCGATGAGGTAGATGTTGCTCGAGCCGCGCCCGCTGGTGGCCAGCAGGCGGCCGTCGGGAGACGGCACCGCGCCGTGGGCGTCGATGCAGCCGTGGTACAGCGGCTTGTGGATCATCGCCGCGTGCGTGGGCGCCACGCCGGCGGTGACGTAGCGGAACGGCGGCCGCGGGTCTTCGTCGAAGCTGGTCAGGTTGATCGTGCTCTCGACGGTGTTGGTCTTGGGATCGATGACGACGAGCGTGTTGGAGTCTTCGTTGGTGATGAAGACGCGGTCGCGCGGGTCGATGCCGGGGCCAGGCGCTGTCGTGCTGGTGCTTGTGCTGGCGGCCGGTGCCTGGGCTTGTGCTGCGGGCAGCGCGCTGGCTGCCGCGGCGGCCAGCGAGTATTTGAGGATGTCGCGACGTTGGGTGGTCATGGGTGCTTTCTTTGTTCAGTGCAAAGGTGGACTGGGGCCCGTGACGCGCGACCTTGCACCCAACGAAGGGCTGTGTCGGTGCGTCAGGCGCTCGCAGCAAAGAGCGCGCTTCAGGCCAATTCATTCCATGGCGGTGCAAACCGCCTGCGCTGCGGGACTTGCCGTGGCCTTCAGCGCGGTGCGCCCAGCTGTTGGTAGACCTCGGCCGACACCCGCGCCAGCACGCTGCGGTCGGCGTCGGACGACAGCGCATAGCCGAAGGGCCCGTCGACCCAATAGAACACGTTGACGGCGCCTTCCTGCGCGAAGCGGAAGGCGGTGTCAGCGTTCTTCGCACCCGGTTTCGCATCCGGTTTCGCGGCCCCGCCCGAGCCCGCGGCGCTGCCGACGTCGGCCACGTCATTGGACACGTACAGCGTCAGCTTGCTGCCCTGCTGGTTGCGGTACATGAACTGAGCCACCGGCCCCTGGCCACCTGGCAGCAGGCGCCCACCTTCCAGCGTGTAGCCCTGCGCCTGCAGGTGCGGCGGTTTCATCGGCGCGCCCATGCGCTTGGACAGCCAGGCCACGAGCTGGTCTTCGTGCGCGGCGTCCACTTCCACGGGCCGGCGCACATCGGGGCTGTAGACCGCGTGCGCGACGGCGGCACGCTGCGCGAAGCCACCCGCAGACACCAAAGTCAAACCACCTGGGGCCGGTTGCACAGCCGCCATGCGGGCGGCATCGTCACCGGCTGTTCCAGGTCCGACGCCGCGCAGCCCCCAGCCCGTGGCGCCGCTGATGACGGCGATAGCCAGCCCGGCGGCCAAGCGCTGCAGGTACCAAGGCGTCGGCGATACGGCGCGCGGGCGCGCCGACTTCAGCAGGCGTTGCGGCGGCTGCTCGTCCAGCACGGGGTCGAACAGGGCGTGCAGCTCGCGCTTCTGCGCACGGTAGGCCTCGACGCGCTGCGCATCGTCGGGGCGCGCGGCCAGGTAGGCGGCGATCTCGGCCTCACGCTCTGCGGGCAGACGGCCATCGACAAACGCATGCAGCTCGGCCTCGGTGACCGGGGGGGTGGGCGGGAGGGTGGGCGGCGATGGGCGATCGGTACTCATAGGGTGCTTCGCAATGCATTCATTTGACGACCTTCAGCCGCACGGGTTCGGCACGACCTTCCATCAGGCCGCGCAGGCGCTCACGGCCGCGCGACAAGCGCGACATCACCGTGCCGATGGGAATGCCCAGGGCCTGCGCCACGTCGGCATAGGCCATGTCTTCCAGCGCCACCAGCAGCAGCACTTCCTTCTGCTCGACGGGCAGCAGGTCCAGCGCGGCCTGCAGGTCCAGCACCGCCAACCTGTCGCCTTGCGTCGGCATCACCGGCACCTCGGGGGTGTCATCGTCCATGGTCACGGTGTGCAGCCTGGGCCGGCGCACGCCATCGACGTGCAGGTTGTGCATGATGCTGAAGAGCCAGGCGCGCATGTCCGCCACGCTGCCCCACAGGCCCGACTTGGCCCAGGCCCGCTCCAGCGTGTCCTGCACCAGGTCGTCGGCGTCGTCACGGTTGTTCACCAGCGCCCGGGAATAGCGGCGCAAACGCGGCACCCAGCTCAGCAGTTGATGGTCGTCGTTCATCAAGATGTTGACGATGGGGTGAGCCCGCGCGAAGCTGGGTGTGCAGGCGGGTGTACAGGCGTCATTCCTTGATGATGTGCCAGACCTGTTTGAAGTTGTCGCCGCTGCGGTCGCCGGCCTTCTGGTCGGCCTTGTAGGTGTACACCGGCTTGCCCTTGTAGGCCCACTGGCGTGACCCATCGTCGCGAGTGACGATGCTGTAGGCACCCGTGGTCTGGTCGGTGGCGGTGGCCATCATCGGCGGCCACAGCGCGGCGCAGCCGCCGTTGCAGGCGCTCTTGCCGCTGTTCGCCACGTCCTGGTCGAAGGTGTAGAGGGTCATGCCGCCGGGTGTGACGAGTGCGCCGCCAGACAACATGGCGGGCGCCTTGGCAGGCGGCTCGACCATGTTGGCACAGCCGGCAGTGACCAGAAACGTTGCCGCAGATGCGGCGATGGCGAGGGTTTTGAACATGGGAAGCTCCGTGGAGGTGGTGGCGGATTGGGCAGCGTGGGTGAGATGTTGCTCACATCGGGGCAGACGGCACGCTCAGGCCTTTTATTCCGCAGGCGTGAAAAAAAGATGGGGTGTTGGTTGTGCAGGGTGGCGGGCTGCCCCTGCCCTGTGCGTCGAGCGCGGCTCCATGGTCGGAGCCGCGCGGCCTCGTTCTCAGGGTTCGGGCGTCAGGTTTTGGCCGTTCTCGACTGGGCTGATGCCCACGACGTGGCTGACGCTGCGGGTGCGATTGGCGTTGTCGGTGACCCGGGCGGTGATCGTGACCGAACGCTTGCCCGCGGGCATCAGGAGCGATCCGCCCACCACCCAATCGGCCGTCGTCACGACATAGCCGTCAGCGTCCAGCTCGCTGCCGGCAACGTTGAAGATCGGCGCCAGGTTCGAGCCCGCCGGCACCACGTTGCCGTTGGGCTGGCGCAAGGGCACGTCGAAGGTCACGTTCAGACCCGGGAAATTGCGGTTCGTGCCGTTGCTGGGATGCGTGATCGGGTTCTGGATCTGGCTGCCATCCAGGATGGTTCCCAACACCGAGCGGGCCGCCGTGCCTTGGCCGTTTTCGCTGACGCCGATGCCGTGACGCGAGCGGTCCAGCGCCGCCACTTGAATGAAGAACAGCGATGCATTCGCAGGCGGCGTCGGATTGCCGGTTTGCGGCCCGGGTGACACACGCGACGGCACGCGGGGCGCGATCATCGTCACCTCCGGTCCGTCCGCGTCGTCGATGCCGTCATCGAACACATCGATCGGAAGGGGCGTCAGTGCCTGCCCCGATGTGATACCGCCGCGCAGCACCGCCATCGAGACCCTGTCGAAGCCGATGCGACCGGCGGTGTCGACCACGGCGGTGGTGATGTTGAAGCGGCTCGTGTCGAGCGGCAGCGATTCAAGCACGTGCCAGCCCAGCCACAGCGTCACGCCCGCGCCGGGCGTGTCGTCGGTGCCCAGGATGTTGAAGAGGTTCGCCAGGTTGGTGTTCTTCGGGATCACGCCACCGTCGGGCTTGACGAGGTCGGTGTCGAGGAAGACATAGAGGCCCGGAATGTTCGGGTTGACCTGGCCGAGAAGCGCGGTGTTTCTGATGTTGAGCGATTCTTTCGCGGCGATCGGTGTCGCGTCGCGCGTGACGACCTCGATGTTCAACACGAAGCCGGTGCCATTCACGCTGCCTGCGCCAATGCGGCCTTCGCCCGGCACGATCTGCGAATCCGCCAGCGGCGAGACGATGCGTGCGATCGGTGCGAGGTCGCCGCGTGCGCCCATGCCGTCCCGTATCTTGATGATGTTCGGATACGTCAGCGATTCAGCGCCGTCTGCAGCGTGGCCGGGCAGTGAAGCAAGGCCTGCCGCGGCCGCGAGGGCAGCATGCATCAGCACGGCCGAAAGTTTGGAAAGCGGGTGTCGCATGGGGAGCTCCTGGGTGGATGGGTGAGCAGTGCGTCAACCACTTCAATCAGGTCGACGCACGGGCGCTTGCGGGTATTCCGTTGTCAACTGCGGGGAATGAACCCGAACGACGCAGGTGCGCACCGCCCCCGGTCTGGCCCGGTGCGGCGCGGCGCTGGTGGATCAGTAGGTCGCGGTCTTGCCGGCGGTTTCGGCCGTGGCTGCCAGGGCGACGTTCAACTTGGGGTCGATCTGCCACGTTTCGCTGACGATCTTGCCTTCGCGGTAGGTCAGCACGTAGCGCACCTTGATGGGCATCTTGCCTTCGAAGACGACGTTGGCGGAGACCGTCGAGCCCTTGGGGTTGGCCGATTCTTCGATGGAGCCGATGGTGAGCTTCAGCGGGCCGACGGCCTTGCCGAACTTTTCCCAGGTGCCGCGGATGGCGTCGGTGGTGGCGTAGGTGCCGTCCAGCGGGCCGCCGACCCAGTTCAGCTGGGCCTGGTCGGCGTAGGCGCGCATCACGATCTGGGTGTCGCCCGAAGCGATGGCCTGGAAGTGCGTGCGGGCGTCGTCGGAAGGGGCGGCGAAGGCGCTGCCAGCGGCAAGCGTCAGGGCAGTGGCAGCAAAGGCGAATGTCTTGAACATGGAGGGCTCCGTTGAAGGCTTGATGTGAAGTGAGGGGTGGTCGGTGGTGGATGAAGGGTCCATGAGGTCCCGACACAAGGGCAGACGGCGCCGGCAGGCGGTCTATTCCGGCCCACGCAAAAACTTTTTCTGTCACGCCATCGGCAGTTGACCCGCCCGACACGCTCCACCAATTGCTCCGATGAAGCGAACCCTGACCTTCCTGCTGCTGGCCAGCTTGTTCACCGCCGCGACCGGTGCGCTGGCGCAAGGCATCACCGACCCCATTGGCGACCTACTGCCCACGTACATCGGTCCGCAGAACGGCGACGTGGATGTGGCGAGCGCGTTCGCCGGCTACGACCCGGCCAGCGACACCTTCAGCTTCTCGGGCACCTTTGCCGACGCCCTCGGCACCACGGCGGGCGCCTTCTAGTTGCGGGGCCTGGACCGCGGTGTCGGCACCGAAGGTTTCGTGAGCGGCAGCCCATCGGTCGGCCAGCGCATGAAGTTCGACGCCGCCGTGTTCCTGTGGCCCGACGGCATGGCTCGCGTGATCACCTTCGTGGGGTTGGTAGGCACGGGCGTCGAACTCGGGGCTGGTACTGCCACTATTGCCGGCGGCTGCGCGCCTCAGGGCGCCAGCCGCTGACCGTCTTGCGCGAACACCACCCCGCCGGCGTAGTGCGCGGTGATCGACGCCTTCACAGCGTCACGCTGCGCGTCGAGCGCGGGCGACAAGTGGCTCAGCAGCAGCTGGCCGGCGCGCACCGCATCGGCCACTTCGCCGATTGCCTTGGGCGGCGTGTGCAACGTGTACAGCACGTCGGGGGAGCCGGGTGGGTCGAGCACCACGCTGTTGAAGACCAGCAGGCTGGTGCCTTGGGCGATTCGCCGCAGACCCGCCAGCCCGCTGGCGTCGATGTCGCCGCTGAAGGTGATGCTCTTGCCGGCGTGGTCGATGCGGTAGACGACGGCCGGCGCGTCGCGGTGGTGGCCGGCCACGGCGCTGATGCGCAGGCCGCCTTCATCAAACAAGGTGCGCACCTCGGGCAGCGCCGCCGCCGTGGCGGGTGCGTCGATGTCGGTCACTTGAAAGCGCAGCGGCGTTGAGAAGTCCTTCAGGTAGCCGAAGGCGCCCTGCTTGCCGAACAAGAGGTCAATGAAGCGGCTGGTGGCCGGGAAGTCGGCATCGTCGGCATCGAGCGCACGCCGCCCGGCCGGCCCGAAGATCTTGAAATCGACCGGCCCGCGGTTGGACACCGCACGGGCCTTAAAGAGGCCTGGCAGTCCACCGGCATGGTCCACATGAAGGTGCGTCAGCAGCACGATGTCGGCCCGACCCAGCGCCAGCTTGGCTTCACCCAGGCGCACGAAAGATCCCGGGCCGGCGTCGACGAAAACACGCGCCACGCCATCCACCAACACCACGAAGGCCGAGCCCGCGCGGCCGGTGGCACCCGGGCCGCCCGAGCCCAGCACCACGAGTTCCAGCGCCGGCGGGGCGGCCGTCTGGGCCTGAGCTGCGAACGCGGCGGGCAGCGTGCACATGGCCAGACAAAGTGCCGCCAAGCGGCGCCGGCAGGGGTTGGCCAGAGTTTTCATTCGATCCTTTGTGCGGGCGGGGCGACAACGGGGCGAACCGGAAGCGGCAAGCCCCCGGCTCGGTCGTGCGGTGCGCCGGTTCTCTGACAGTTCCCGGTTTTCAGTACGCCGCCACCGCCTGCGCAGCGGCCACCGTGGCGACGATTCGCTGCCCGGCACGCTCGACCTTGGAGATGCTCAGGTCCTCGTTCAGCACGTAGGCCGTCTTGGCGTCGCGCGTGAACACGATGGCCTGGCGCGGCTGCTTGAAGCCGGCGATGGTGGCCACCACCTTCAGCGTGGCCACGTCGATCACCGACACCGTGTTATCGGCCAGATTGCCCGAGTAGATGAAGCGGCCGTCCGGCGTGAGCGCAGCGCCGTAGGGGTCGCGGCCCACCGGCACGGTACTGGTGACGCGGCGCGCGGCGATGTCCACCACCGCGATGTCGTTGCTGCCGCTGTTGGCCGCAAACAGGGTCTTGCCGTCGGCGGTGACCGAGATGGCGCGGATCTTGTTGAAGCCCGCGATCTCGCCCTCGATCTTGTCGGTCTGCGTGTCGACGATGGTGACCTTATCGCCCAGGAAGTTGGTGACGTAGAGCTTTGCGCCGTCCGGGCTCAGGCGCACGCCCTGGCGCGGCTGCGCAAAGCCGGTGATCACGGCCTTGGCCTGCCCGCTGGCGGTGTCCAGTCGCGTCACGGTGCTGCTGGCCTGGTTGTTGACGTACAGCGCGCTGCCGTCCTTGCTGAGCGCGGTGCCGAAGGCGCCGGGGCCGGCCGCCAGCGTCGACGCGGTGGCCAGCGGCTTGAGCGTGGTGGTGTCCAGGCGCGTCACCGTGCCCAGGCTGCTGTCGGAGACATAGAAGCTCTTGCCGTCGGGCGCGAAGACGATGTTGCGCGGCGTGACGTAGCCGCGCAGCACACCGCGCACGGCGCCGGTGACCAGGTCGTAGACGATGACATCGGGCCGTTCGCTGTAGGACACGACGGCCGTGGCCTCGTCGGGGCTCAGGGCCAGCGAGTTGTTGCGGATCTGGCCGTCGAAGGTGACGCGGGCCGGGGTTGCTTCGGCGGCGCCTGCGGGCAGGGTGGCCGTCACGAGGACGAAGGTGCTGCACAAGGCCAGCGCGGTGGTGCGGAAGAAGGTATTCATGGGATGTCTTTCGGAGAGTGTTGAGAAAAGAGGGAAAGGCTTGCTGTGGTGGACGAGGAGAGCCCGTGGTTTATTCCGTCGGGCCGTGAATTCGAGGCTTCAGCCGAGCAGGGCCGGTACCCAGCGGTTGATCAAGGCACCGCCGACGATGAGCCAGCCGAACAGGATCAGCGCCAGCAACAGCGGCTTGGCACCGGCCTTGCGGATGGCGCCGATGTGCGTGGACAGGCCGAGTGCGGCCATGGCCATGGCCAGCAGCGCGGTGTCGATCTCGGTGGTCACCGCCACCACCGAGGCCGGCAGCCACTGCAGCGAATTGAACAACACCACCGCGACGAAGCCGAAGGCGAACCAGGGCACGGCGAGCTTGCCTGGGGCCTGGCCCGTGGCGGCGGAAGTGTGGGCGTGGCGTTTGTCGTCACGTGCCAGCCAGGCCGACAACATCACCAGGAACGGCGCCAGCATCATCACCCGCACCATCTTCGCGATGACGGCCGAGTTGGCCGCGTCCGGGCCCACCGAACGCGCCGCGGCCACCACCTGGGCTACCTCGTGGATGGTCGAGCCGGCGTAGACGCCGAAGCCGTTGGCGCCACCCGGAATCAGCGCCCAGTGCTGGTTCAGCTCGAACAGCGCCGGGTACAGAAAGATCGCCAGCGTGCCGAACACCACCACCGTGGCCACCGCCACCGTGACCTGCTCGGCTCGCGCCTTGACCACCGGTTCGGCAGCCATCACCGCGGCGGCGCCGCAGATGGAGCTGCCGGCGCCGATCAGCATCGCCGTCTTGCGGTCCAGGCCCAACCAGCGCGTGCCGATGAAGCAGGCCAGCGCGAAGGTCGAGCCCAGCACCAGCGCGTCGATGGCGACGCCGGCGATGCCGACGTGGCCGATGTCCTGCACCGTCAGCCGCAGGCCGTACAGCACGACCCCCAGGCGCAGCAGGTTCTGCTTGGACACGTTGACGCCGGCACCGCTGGCCGCGGCCAGGCGCGGCACCAGCGGATAGACCGTGTTGCCCACCAGCATGCCCAACACGATGGCCAGCGTCAGCGCACTGAAGCCGTGGTCCTGCAGCCAGCCGATGTGGCCCAGCGCGATGCCGGTCGCGGCCAGGGCGCCGCTCAAGGCGAGGCCGGGCAGCAGGGCTGCCAACTGCAAGCGCAACCGCGCTGCCCGGTGGCCGGCTGACGGGCCAGGGCTGGCTTGTGAGGTCGACAGCGCGTGCATCACGCCAGCACCCAGATCAAGGCGATGCCGGCGCACAGCAGCACGGCCGCCATCGGCACTGCGACCGGCATCCAGCGCAGCACCTGCGGGTCGATGCTGCTGTCGGCGGCCAAGGTGGTCGAGACGGCATGGGCCACGTCGCGGGTCGGCCCCATGAAGCCCGCCACTGGCCGCCGGGCAGCAACCCATTGAAGGGCATGCAGTGCCTGTGGGGCCAGCGGGCCGGGTGCTGCGGGGCGTGGGGTTGTTCGTTCAAGGGTCAGCATGTCGGGCTCCAGATGCCGGTGGTGGCGCGGCGGGCCGCCGCCCCGTGATCGAGCGGCCAGGCAAATTTAGAGCTTGGCAATCAACCCGTCCAACGGGTTGTATGACTAAGATGTACCTGCGAAATCGATAACAACGGCAATCACCGTGGACGTGCTTCGACTCACCCTGCGTCAGCTGCAGATTTTTGTCGCCGTGGCGCGCAGCGGCAGCACCACGGCGGCCAGCGCTGAGATAGCGCTGTCGCAATCGGCCACCAGTTCGGCCGTCAACGAGCTGGAACGCCTGCTGTCGCTGCGCCTGTTCGACCGCGCCGGCAAACGCCTGCTGTTGAACGACAACGGCCGCGCGCTGTTGCCGCGGGCTTTGGCTTTGCTCGACGGCGCCGCAGGCATCGAGCAGATGTCGCGCGACGGCAGCGCGCAGGCGCAGTCGCTGCGCATCGGCGCCAGCACGACGATTGGCAACTACGTGTTGCCCAAGCTGCTCGCTGGCTTCATGGGGGCACAGCAGCCCGGCAGCGCCGCCGCCTGGCGGTCGAAGGTCGTTATCGGGAACACCGCCGCCATCTGCGATGCCGTGACCGCTTTCGAACTCGACGTGGGGCTGATCGAGGGGCCCAGCCACCAGCCGGAGCTGGTGGTCACCCCCTGGCTGCAAGACGAGATGGTGGTCGTGGCTGCGCCCGACAGTGCGCTGGCCCGGTCGAGTACGGCAGGCGAGCGCATTCCCCTGCGCACGCTGCGTGAGGCGGTCTGGCTGGTTCGCGAAACGGGCTCTGGCACGCGCGAGGCCACCGACCAGAGCTTGCTGCCCCACCTGCGTTCTTACCGGCGCAGCATCGAGCTAGGCAGTTCGGAAGCCATCCAGCGTGCCGCTCAGGAAGGGTTGGGGGTGGCTTGCCTGTCCGCCTGGGTAGTGAACGATGCGCTGGAAGCTGGACGTCTGTGCCGCGTCTCCACGACATTGCCGCGGCAGCTTCGGCAATGTCATCTGGTTGTGCATCGTGAGAAGCAGTCGACGCCCGCGTTGCTGGCGTTCATCGCCCAGGCAGATGCGACCGCTGGGGCTGCCCGCTAACGTCCCGGCCCCGCTTCGCATGTCGAAGGTTCAGCCCTCGGCGACACGCGATTACCCTTCAGCTAGCTAGGCGCCGACGCCCGCTCCGCCCACCTGCCCATTGATCGAAGCTTTGATGCAATGAGCTGGTCTGGGTAATCGACGTCCGCTTCCGGACGCACCACCCAACGGCTGCTTGTGGCCGAGTCCGTGAGTTCGCGGCTGCTCCGGGGAGCTGACCCTCAGCAGGGCGCGCGGCGCTCTGCCGCTGCGCACCTCAGGTACGACGCCGCTCGCCCGGCCGAAAGCGCATCCTGTGTGGCCCTCAACTCGATGGGAGACCATCATGGGAACCGCAGGTAGCGCCATTCATCGCGAACCTTGGAACAAGGGCAAGCTCGTCGGGCAGAAGGCGCCGTTCAAGCTCAAGGACATCTGGGCGCTTCGCGTCAGACTCCAGATGGAGAGTCGGGTGCGAGAGCTCGCTCTCTTCAACCTCGGCATCGACAGCAAGCTGCGGGGATGCGATCTCGTCGCACTCAAGGTTCGGGACGTGTGCCATGGCGACCAAGTGGCTACGCGCGCTGTCGTCATGCAGCACAAGACGCAGCGCCCGGTGCAGTTCGAGATCACGCAGGCTGCCCGCGACGCCTTGCAAGCCTGGATCAAGCTAGCTGGGCTCAAGCCGGAGGACTTCCTGTTCCCCAGCCGGCTGCACGACTCGCCGCATCTGGGGACCCGGCAGTACGCCCGGATCCTCGGGCACTGGGTCGACGAACTGGGTCTCGACCGTGCAGAGTACGGGACTCACTCGATGCGCAGGACCAAGGCGACGCTGATCTACCGGCGCACGAAGAACCTACGCGCCGTGCAGCTGCTCCTGGGACACTCGAAGCTCGAGTCGACGGTGCGATACCTTGGCATCGAGGTCGATGACGCCCTGGAGATATCTGAGCAGACCGAGATCTGACCCTTCAGCCGTCGCCCCCGGCCGCGAGGCCGGGGGGGGCGAACGTCTGGTGTAAGGAAGTCCGACAGACTCACGCTCGCGGCCATCTGCAGACGTTCAGTACCGGCAGCATTCGGGCACTTCATTGAGCTGCACCACGCGGCGCCGATCAGGCACGTGCACGCAACTCCCTCACGCCGCGGCCCAGCTTGCGTCGCAACAGGTTGCGAAGGGTCACACCGTCGGAATAGCCGATCTGTGCGGCGATTTGGTCGACGCTCTCGCTGCCGGTTCGCAGCAGATGCACCGCACGCTCGACGCGCAGATCCTGGAAGTACGAGAGGGGTGTCTTGCCCAATACGCTTTGCACGCGCCGCGCCAAGGTGCGTTCACTGGCGCCCGCTGCGATGGCCGCATCGGCGAGAGAGAACCCGTGCGCGAGTTGCTGCCTGGCCCAGCCCTCAAAGCGCTCGACCACCGGGTCGGCATGGGCCAGGTGATCGGGGATCACGAACTCAGCTTGCGAGCCGCGGGCCTCTACCAGCAGGTATCGCGCCGCCAGAGCCGCCAGCGCTGGGCTACGGCTGCGCACGACGCTCAATGCCAGGTCGAGATGAGCCAAGGCGGCGCCGGCCGTGGTGAAGCCGGCCGAATTCACAAGCATGCGGGACTCGTCGAGCACCACGTGCGGATAGCGCTGCCGAAACATTGGCGCCAGCCACCACGAAGTTGTGGCGCGCTGGCCATCTAGCAGCGCGCTTTCCGCCAGCAAGAACGTGCCAGTGCAGGCGGCGCCAGCGGCCGCGCGGGCGCTTGACCATTGCTGCAACGCGACGACCGCGTCGGCCACGTCCGCATGCGCGAGACGCGCGGCGAGTGCGTCTGGCATCTTGGCGCCGAGTGCGGGCACCAGAACAACGTCAGGGTTTTGCACGCGGTGCACTGGCACGACCGGTACCGCCAGACCGTGCGCGGTGCGCACGCGACGCCGAACGCCGACCAACGTGACGTTGATGGGCGGCGGCGCCTGTGCGAGCGAGCCTGCCAGTTCATTGGCCGTGCTCAGTGTGTCCATGAGTGCAGCAAGACCCAGGTCGAACACGCCATCGAGAACAAGAAGGTGCAGATTCATGGCGGAAATGATATCAATGTTGTCATTCCTGCCACTAGCAAAAACTGCCGTGGCACCTGAGACTTCGGACTCGCCAAAGCTTTCACCCGTTCAACCAGAGGATCACTCCATGACCAAGTTCGCCCTGTTCGTCCGCCTTGAAGCCAAGCCTGGCCAGGAAATCGCCGTTGCCGACTTTCTGAGAAGCGCGTTGCCGCTCGCCAACGCCGAATCGGGCACCACCGCCTGGTTCGCATTGAAGTTCGGCCCATCGACGTTCGGCGTCTTTGACGCTTTTGCGGACGAGGCCGGCCGCGAGGCTCACCTGCACGGCCAGATCGCCGCCGCGTTGATGGCGAACGCAGCCGCCTTGCTCAGTACACCGCCTAACATCGAGAAGATCGAGCTGCTGGCGGCGAAATTGCCTGGCTGACGAGCTGTCCGCGGCGGCAAATGTGAAGCTCCACCTGGCTTGAGTGATCGGGATGAAGAGGTCCTGTCCTCGTGCGCCGCTCCTTCAAACCGATCCCGATTGAACCGCTCTTGCCGGCGGTGGTCGCAACCAAGTCGTCGCTGCCACAAACCGCCTCTGGGAGAGGGCGGCTAGGCCGCACGGTCTTAACCCGCGCGTTGCGCCTCCATCGCGCTGACTACCGTCTACCCGCGTGTGCCGTCCACGGGGCGACCGGCGTACCGGGCCGACCGCTTCGTGACGCCGGATTCAGGGCCGTGGATGTCGGTTCAGGGTCGGGTTCAGTCGGTCGTCCCGGGCAGAAGCAGTCGTTCCCGTACCGTGCCGCGGGCAGCCTTGCTCGAGCGACCGGTCAACGAGGCGCAGCGGTCATCCGGGCCGCCGCCCCGCGAACGACCGGTTCCGGTCCATGCCGTCGTTCAGCGGCCGAAGCTGACCGACCGCACCCAGTCTTTCGCGCCCAGTCGCGAGACTCGCCGTCCTCACTAAGAAGGGAAGCCTCGATCAGAGCAAATTGCTACAGCAGGGCGAGCTTGATCACCGCACCGAACACCAGCACCGCCACGAGCCCCCTTCCCCAGCGCCACGTCGTGAACCGGTAACGGTGGTTGATCCACACCGCCTGGCGCATTCGACCGAGCCCGGCCCAGACCGCCCACGCCGTGACCACGGCCCCGACGATACCCAAGGGCCAAGGCGAAACCTGGACCAGCAGCACCCAGGCCGCGGGCCAGGCCATGGCATCGACTGCCGCAAGCAAGCGCCGGCCGGGCCAGTACGGCGCGTCCGGCACCGGTTGTCGAGCGACCAGCAGCCACATGCTTCTACGATCTGCGGCACGCGGGCGGGTTCACCCGCCCACGCGCCGCGTCATGCCGTTGACTTGCGCAGCGGCACCGGCAGCCAGCGCTTGCCGGCGAGTCGCGCTGCCGCGCACGCGACCAGCGCCTCCTTCTTCATCGACTCGACGCCACCGTCCGTCAACCCCGGCCCGGTCTCCTTGAGCGCCTGGACGATCTGGACCTTCGGGACGTGGTTCAGGTAGCTGGCCGCGGTCGGCTCCCACCAGTCCGCCATGTCGAGACCGACCGCATCGGCCAATCCATTCGCCTCGAAGGCCGCCCCGGCGCCCGGCAGCACGTTGACCGTCAGCGCAATGCAGAGTGACAGGAGCTCCAACAACTCCTCCGAAGACAGTGCGATCAGCCAGCCCAGGCGGTCGCCGGGCGCCGTGGGAACGCGAGCCGCCCAGGCCTGCTTCGCCGCCTCGACAGCCTGCCACGCCGCACTGCCCTCCAAGTCGTCGGCCGCTGCCTTCAGGGCATTGCCGGAGAACTGCGGCGTCACCTGCACCACCGACGGCGGTCTGCGGTAGTCGTCGCCGAAGGCGCGGTTGACGATGGCATGGGTCAACACGGCCAGGGCCACCGGCACCTGCCGGAGCAGCGAAGCCTGCAACGCCATCGTGCGATGCGCCGCGAGCCGACGGGCCAGGCTCTCGGGCAGGGCGGCTTCCCGCCGCTCGGGTGAGCTCCCAGCCGGGGTGCTGGCGGATGCCGCGCGCCCTGCCCCGTCTCTTCGATCATGGACCGCCTCGTCGGCCGGCCGCCCCTCGTCGGCGGCAGGCTTGCGATCCTCAGGCCGCATCAGCCCACGGATCACTTCCAGGTCCCCGGTCCGGCTCACGGTCACGATGACCCCGGCGCGGCGGCGCTGACCCTCCGACCAGGTGCGCAGCCCGAGCTGGATCGCCTTGCGCCGTGCCTCGATCTCCTCCTGCTCCAGGCCGATGCGCTCCCAGTCGTCGCCGGTCGCCTCGCCGCTGTCCATCAGCGCCTCTTCCTCGGCATCGAGTTCCTGGTCCCGCTGGGTCAGCTCGGCGAGCGCGGCCGACTCCGCCTCGTTCGGACGGCGGGTCCGGTGCTCGCAGGGCACGAACGCGCGCAGCCCCTTGTGGTCGAGCGACAGGCGCGCTTCGACCCACTTCCAACCCTCCGTGGCATCGGCCCGGATCGTCGCGGCGTGTGCTTCCAGCTTCTCGGCAGCAAGCCGCTCCAGCAACGCCGGGTCCGACAGGAAGCGGCTCTGCGCATCGTCGAACAGGTCGCGCCGCACCACCCCGCCCGCGGCCTCGTAAGCCTCGATGCCGACGAAGCCGGCCAGCGCACTCGTCGCCGCCTCGACCTCGCCGGCGGTCAGCCGGCGCCGGATCGCCGCGGGCTCGCGCTCCCAGGGCTGCGCCTCGAACCAGGCCTGCTCCTGCACGGCGTGGTCGTCGCTCAGCGCCAGCGCCATCAGCTGGTCGAGGTTGATGCCGTCCTCCCGGTACAGCGCCAGCAGCCTGGGCGACAGCGCCGACAGCTTGAGCCGGCGCTGCACCGTTAGCGGCGTCACGCCGAAGCGCACCGCCACGTCCTCGATGCCTCGGCCCTGGTCGACCATCGCCTTGAAGGCCTCGAACTCGTCGGCCGGGTGCAGCGCCTCGCGCCCGCTGTTCTCGGCCACGCTGACCTCGAGCGCCCGCTCGGGCGGCACCAGTTCGCACGGCACCTCATGGTCCGCGGGCAGACGCCCCTCGCCTTGCAACAGCAGCAGGGCCCGGCGGCGCCGCTCGCCCGCGACGACCTCGAAGCGCAGCCTGCGGGACGCGCCGCGCCCGCCCAGGCGTTCGGTCACGATCAGCGGATGCAGCAGCCCCTGCGACGCGATCAGCGCCGCCAGCGTCTGCACCTCGCCAGGCGCATGCCGACGCACGTTGCGCGCCGACGGCAGCAGGTCGCCGAGCTTGATCGACAACAGTTCCTTCTTGAGTTCCATGGAGTTCTCCGACAGTGAATGTGTGGTTGAAGCGGGATCAAGACACCCGCGTCACGGCGGCACGCCGGACGGCGGCAGCAGCCCTCGCGCAACACACCTGACGCGGCGCATGGCAACAGTTCGTAAAGCCGAACGTCCGGCTTGACTTCCACGATTCGCGATCAAAGCCCTCGATGCCACGTCGCTTGCCTTCCATGCCCCGGTCCGCTCGCCACCGTCGCGACAGCGACGGGTTCGACCTGAAACCCACCCTGCCCTAAGTTCCGAGGGAGCCGCTCGTGGCGGTTCGGTCCTCGGCGTCAGGTCGGGTCTCGCAGTGATGCCTGCCCCGCATTCGTCGGTCGCCGTGCGACACCGACAGCGCCGCGTCACAGCGCGGGCGCCAGGGTTCGTGGAATAAATGGAAGGGGCCCGCGACGGCGGAGCGCAGCGCAGCCGGCGCGGGAAGGCGGCCGTTTATGCCGCGAAAGGCCCTGGCGCCTGCGCGCGCGGCGCTACGGTTCGCACGACGGGCGAACGGCGAATGCGGCGGCCCGCGACCCTGGCGACGAGGGCCCGGCCGTGCGCAGGGCAATCGCCCGCAGCGCGGCCGTGTGACAGCGCCGACCGGCGCTCCGATCCAGGCGCGCGGTCAACGAACGCTTACGAATTTCCGCGGCGCCCCACTGGACATCGTGGATTCCCCTGGGCACTACTTGCGCCTGTGCAGAAGCCCGCGCGCTGCGGGCCACCACGAACCGCCTGTCCGAGCGGGCCAGAACTTGTTGGATTGCTTGGAGCAGGCATGCGCCCATACCACCCGGCGCCCCACGAGGCGTCGCCGAAGCGCAAGGAGTTCGTGTCGTTGGAAGGCGATGCCGTGTCGCCGCGGGCACGCCGCCAGCCTCCTGCACCCAGAACCGACACCGGATCGCGCACGCAGCGGATCGACGTCCGCCATGCCGAAGCGCGCAGCAGCGAGGGGGAGGTCCACTTCTTCCTGCAACGCATCGCCGGAGGCCTCTATGTCGAACGCGAAGAAGTCCCTCGCCGCGGGACCAGGACCAGCCAGTCGCTCGTCTTCGAGAACCCCGGCAGCTTCGAGCGATGGTGCAGCGACGATCCCGTCCGGTTCAGGCACCCGCTGCTCCACGCCCAGCTCCGGCGCGACGGCGATGCGCTCTGGACCATCGAGCCCTGACGACACGTACCCGCAGGCCGCCGATGGCGGCGACCGCCTGCTCGCCCATGTCAGCGACAGCCGCTACACGGCAAGGGTCGCTGCCATCGCAGCCAACATCCCTGCTGCCGCCGACCAGCCTGCCGTGCATGCGCTGTTCCGCGAGGGCGTCGCCGCGCTCGGTGCGGAGCGCGCTGCGTTCGTGAGCTTCGTTCGTGACGACACCACCCTGTCGTCGTGCCGCTTCATGATCGACTGCGATCCGGCCTGGGGGCGGATGTACCTGGACGACGGGCACTTCGTCCACGACCCCTGGCTGGCCTACGCAGCCCACCATTCCGAGCCGGTGCTGGCCGACGAACTGGAGGTGGTCGATCCGCTTCAGCGCCGGGTGATCGACCTCGCGGTCCGGGCCGGCTTCGTGTCGGCGTTGCTGGTACCGGCCCACTCCGGGGCGGGCCACGCGCGCATCAGCGCGCTCTGTCTCGGCGCCGCAGCGCCCGGCTACTTCGACAGCCCGGCCTTGCCGACGGTGCGCGTCAGCGCACGCATGCTGGCGATGGAACTGCACGACTGGTGGCTCGCCCGGCTGCGGCGCAGCCTGGTCGTCAGGGCGCGTCTAAGCCACGACGACCTCGTGCTGCTGCACCACCAGCTGCAGGGCCACAGCAGCAAACGGATCGCGGCCGAACTGCAGGTCAGCAAGGGATCGGTCGACTGCCGCTTCCAGCGCATGAACGCCAAGCTCGGCGTGCCCAACCGGCGCATGGCCGTCAAGCTGGCGATCGAGTGCGGCCTGATCCTCGGGTAAGCGGGCTCAAGACGACGGCTCGACCGTCAGGATCGCCACCGCGCTGCCCAGCGGCCCGGGCGCGAGCGAGCCGGTGACGATCGGCGCCAGCGCATGCCGCCGGGGCGAGCGCGCGTCGCGGTCAGCGGCGTAGGCCGGGTCAAGGAAGCCCCCGAGGATGCTCTCCAGCAGCAGCCGGGTCGCGTTGCGAGCCGCCAGCTCGCGCCAGGAAGCGACGAGGGCGTCGGATGGCGCCGGGCACATCGAGGTGACGGCGGCCGTCAGCGCTTCGGCGTCGGCGCACAGGGGCTCGTCGGTCATCCACGCTCCGACACGCCCGCCGGCCGGTGCCTGAAGGGCAGCCATCGGGGCAATGCCCAGCGCGTCGACGAGGGCACCCGGCAGCGTGATGGCACCGACGCGCGGACCCAGCTCCGCCACCCACACCGGGCGGGTCGGATCGAAGCCTCTCAGGGCCTGCAGCAACTGGCTGTCGAACCATGCCTGAGAGGGTACCGATGGCCCCGGCGTGAACACGAAGCGCCGGCTTGCCGCCAGCATCTCCAGATCCAGCGTCTGCTGCCCGGCGCCGTGCAGCGCGCTCAGCACCCGCGCTGTCTCGGTGCCGAGCGTGCACGACACCACGCGGAACGCCAGCAGTCGAGGCAACACCTCCAGCCCCGCCAGCACCCAGCGCCGGTAGTTGACCCAGCCGCCGGGGAGCACGTCCGTGGCCCAGCCCCTCCAGCGCAGCGACTTCGCGACCGGCGTGCTGACGAGCCCGCCCTGCCCGCAGTACACGAGGAGCGCCTGGTCGAGCCGCACGCCTGCGACCGCCGCCTCCAGCGCACGCCACAGCGGTGTCGCCACCGGCTCGCCGACGGAACCGCCCTGCCCTGGATCGGCGACAACCTCGGGAGCCGCGACATGGACCGCCCCCGGGATGTGATCGTCGGCGTACTCGGCCGCCGATCGCAGGTCGATGACGAGACCATAGCCCGCGAAATCCTGCACCTCGATGGCATGCGGGTGGTAGGTGCCGGCGAGCGATTCGATGCCCATGGGGTGCGACGGCAGTTGGAACCGGCGATGGCGACTTCTTCCGATGATTCCTGGCCCGAAGTCATCGCTCGGCGCGGTAATGGACCCGCCTAGATTTCAGCCATGGCGCGCACCGCGCGTCACGGAACGAAGTCCCCCTTCGGCGATGTCCTCGGAGCCCGCCGCATGTTTGTGACAAGCACTCTAGACCGCCGCGCAGGCCCTGTGAAGCGCCGCAGCGGCATCCGTGGCGTGGCCGCCATCGCGGCCCCGGCGGCCGTCGCGATGACGCTGGCGGCCACCACGCCGCCGGCGCGCGCCGTCGACGGCTGCCTCGTGCTGCTGTGCCTGGCTGCACCGAACTGGCGCGCGATGCCCCAGTGCGTGCCGCCGATCAAGCAGCTCTTCCGCGACCTCGCCCGCGGCAAGTCCTTCCCGAACTGCAGCATGGCCGGCGCCGGCAACCGTGCCCGCCACGCCTGGGCCCGCGCCCCGTCCTTCTGCCCGCCGCAGTACACGCTGGCCTTCGACACCGAAGGTGGCGTGCTCCACCACTGCCACTACAGCGGCGCGATCTCGGTGTCCATCGACGGAGTCCCCTTCTCGCAGACCTGGTGGAGCTTCGGCGGCGACTCGGTCACCGAGTTCAGCGCTGCCGCCAAGACCCAGCTCGGCAGCTGGGACACCCGGTTCGACGACGACTACGCGAAGTGGCAGGCGACGCAACCGCCGCCGTCGATCGACCTGTTCTGACCAGACGCCGACATGGACAACGCGACCTTCCTGGCTCTGGCCCTGGCCTGTGCGCCGCAGGTCCACCCCACGACCGCCCAGGCGCTCGTCAGCGTCGAGAGCAGCTTCAACCCCTACGCCATCGGCGTGGTGGGGGGCGCACTCGTCCGTCAGCCGCGCACGCGTGCCGAGGCGCTGGCCACCATCGACACGCTGCGGGCGGCCGGCTGGAACTACAGCGTCGGGCTGGGCCAGATCAACGTGGCGAACTTCGCCCGCCTGGGCCTGACCCCGGCGACAGCGCTCGATCCCTGCACCAGCCTGACGGCGATGCAGGCGGTGCTCGCCGAGTGCTACCTGCGCGCGCAACCCAAGGCCGAGTCGCAGACGGCCCTGCGCCGGGCCCTGTCCTGCTACTACAGCGGCAACTTCGTGACCGGGATGCGCCACGGCTACGTCGGCCGGGTGGTGGCGAGCGCTCGATCCCTTGCGGCGCCACCAGCGCCGGCCCCGACAACTCAGGAGTCCGCTTCATGAGCCTGATCGCTTCACTCGCACGGTCCGTCCGACCGGTGGCCGGGCCGGCGCTGGCATCCGCCTTGGTGCTGCCGCAGCTCGCCCTCGCCCAGGGCTTCGACAAGATCAACACGACCGTCAGCAATGTCAACGCGATCCTGGTGACGATCTCGATCGCGGTCGTCACCATCGCGATCATCTGGGCCGGCTTCAAGATGATCTTCCAGGGTGCCCGCCTGGCCGATGTGGCGAACGTACTCATCGGCGGCACCCTGGTCGGCGGTGCTGCGGCCTTCGCCAGCTACATCGTGACTTGAGCAGGGGCACGAGATGCAAGGCGAAGCCATCTACAAGGGCGCCACCCGCCCGGCCATGAAGCTGGGCATCCCGCTGGTGCCGCTGGTGCTGCTGTTCGGCACCGGCATGTTGCTGGTGATGTGGGGCGGCATCCTTGTCAGCGGGTGGGTCGCCGTCGTCGTGTTCGCGGCCATCGTGCCGGCGCTCGCATGGATGCGCTACGTGACCGCGAAGGACGACCAGCGCTTCCGCCAGATGTTCGTCGCGGCCAAGCTCCACCTGCACGACCGCAACCGCCGCTTCTGGCGCGCGCGCAGCTACGCACCGACGCTGTACCGGGGGGCACGCGATGCTTGGCATGTCTAGGGCCGACGCGCCACCCCGAAACGCGGCCGGACGGGTGCCAACGGCGCCGCGCTACTGGGCGCAGGCCCGAGACGAGAACCCGCTGGCGCGCTTCGTGCCGTTCTCGAGCCTGCTGAGCCCGCATGACGTGCTGACCCGCGGCGGCGACTACCTGCGCACCTGGCGCCTCGACGGGGTGCCCTTCGAGTGCGCCGACGAGCACCTGATCGCCGAGCGCCATGAAGCCCTGTGCAGCCTGCTGCGCAACCTCGCCGGCGGCCAGTGGGCCGTCTGGACCCATCGATTGCACCGGACCGTCAGCGACGAACTGCAACACCCCCGCGACGCCGGCTTCGCCCGTGACCTGTCCGTCGCCTACCAGGGCAGGCTTTCGCAGCACCGGATGATGAGCAACGAGCTCTACCTGACGCTCGTGTACCGCCCGAACGCCTCGCGGTTTGGCCGGGCCCTGCAATCGACCCGGCGGACGCGAGAGGCAATCGCGGCGGCCCAGGCCGACGCGCTGCGGGTGATGGAGGAGCGCACGGCGCTGGTCGCCCGGGTGCTGCGTGGCTTCGGGCCCGAGCTGCTCGGTGAGCGCGAGGAGCGCGGCCGCCGCTACTCGGAGGTGGCGGAGTTTCTCGGCCACCTGGTCAACGGCTGCGGGCGACCGGTGCCGGCGCAGGCCGGCCCGCTGTACCGCACCCTGCCCACGACGCGGCTGTCCTTCGGCGGCGACAAGCTCGAGCTGCGCCAGGGCGAGACGGTGCGATATGCCTCCCTGGTCGACATCAAGGAGTACGCCGACGCCGTTCAGCCCGGCATCCTGAACGCCCTGCTCTACGAGTCCAGCGAGTTCATCGAGACCCAGAGCTTCTCGATCCTGCCGCGCCGCGAGGCCATGCGTGCCCTCGAACTGCAGCGCGACCAGCTGATCGCCAGCGATGACGTGGTCGCGAGCCAGGTCGCCGACATGGATGTGGCGCTCAACGAACTCGGCGACGGCCAGTTCTGCATGGGCGAGTACCACTACAGCCTGGTCGTCTTCGGCGACGACGTGGCCGACGCCGGCCGACGCGCTGCCCAGGCGATCGGGGCCGTCGGCGAGGCCTCCAGCCTGCAGATGTCGCCGGTCGATCTGGTGGCCGACGCGGCCTGGTTCGCGCAGATGCCCGGCAACTGGCAGTGGCGTCCGCGGGATGCCAAGCTCAGCTCGCGCGCCTTCGCTGCGCTGGCGGCAGGACACAACTTCGCCCGCGGCAAACGCAACGGCAACCCCTGGGGCGAGGCGCTCGCGCTGCTGCGCACGCCTTCGGGCCAGCCCTACTACCTGAACCTGCACGCCAGCCCGGACGGCGAGGACTCGGCCGACCGCAAGCTGCCGGGCAACACGCTCCTGATCGGCTCGACCGGCGTGGGCAAGACCACGCTCGAGATGTTCCTGTTGACGCTGACGCGCAAGTGGCAGCCGGCGCCACGGCTCGTGCTGTTCGACCTGGACCGCGGCTGCGAGATCGCGATCCGCGCCCTCGGCGGGCGCTACTTCGCCCTCGAAGCCGGCCAGCCGACCGGCTGCAACCCGCTGCAGCAGGCGCCGACGCCGGCCCGGCTGCAGTTCTGGGAGCAGCTCATCCGCACCTGCCTCGACACGCCGGCGATGCCGCTGATGCCGTCCGACGAGCGCGCCATCGCCGAGGCCGTCCGGGCGGTGGCGATGATGCCGACGGCCCTGCGCCGGTTCTCGACGGTTCGCCAGAACCTGCCGAAGTCCGACGAGAACAGCCTGTACGAACGGCTCGGCCGCTGGTGCCAGGGTGGCGCGCTCGGCTGGGTCTTCGACATGGCAGACGACCGCCTGGGTCAGCTCGGCGACGCTCCGGTCATCGGCTTCGACACCACCGAGTTCCTCGACCTGCCGGAGGTGCGCACACCGGTGATGCTCTACCTGCTGCAGGTCATGGAAGACCTGGTCGACGGCCAGCGAATGATCTACGTGATCTCCGAGTTCTGGAAGGCACTCGACCATCCGATCTTCAGCGACTTCGCCAAGCAGAAGCAGAAGACGATCCGCAAGCAGAACGGTCTGGGCATCTTCGACACCCAGAGCCCGTCGGACGTGCTGCGCCACCCTATCGGCCGGACCATGGTCGAGCAGAGCGTCACCAAGATCTTCCTCGCCAACCCGGAGGCGGTGCGCGAGGAGTACGTCGAAGGCTTCGGGCTCAGCGACGCCGAGTACGACATTGTCCGATCCCTCGGCGCCCAGGGCGGGCGCCGCTTCCTCGTCAAGCAGGGTCACGCAAGCGCGATCTGCGAGCTCGACCTGTCAGGGATGGACGACGCGATCACCGTGCTCTCGGCCACCACCGACAACGTCGCCCTGCTCGACACCCTCCGCGAACGACACGGTGACGATCCGTTTCAATGGCTTCCCCTGCTCCTCCGCGAGGTTCAGCATCGGCGCTCCAGCAATTCCAGGGGAGCCCTATGAAGACCGTCCGCCTGTTCGCCCTTGCCTTCGCAGTCGGCCTGCTCGCTACCGCCGCACAAGCCCAGTACGTCAAGGGCAATGAGGCCGTGAAGCTGATGCCCGATGGGACGCGAAAGGTCGAGACGCCCGCGCTGTCAGCATCAGGTGCTGCATCCAAGTCAAAGCCGTGTGCGGCGAACGCCGGTTGTCACCCTGGCCCCTGGCACATGGTCGAGACGAGCGATGGATTACGGGAATGCACCGAGCCCTTCGCTCGCTCTTCGAGCTGTCGCGATTCGACATATGGCAGCCAGAAGATTTCGCGCCTCTGGGTCGCTAAGCGCGGTTCAACATGGCTGTGGTGTCAGTACCCCGACCTCAGCAGCAAGTGCGTTGACATGAACGCACGCCCACCCTTGAACTTGCCTGTCTCGGCGGTGCAGTAGGTATAGAAAAGGAAAAACCGGTGTTCAACTGGGTTGGATCGCAGTTCGACAGCGTGCTCAGCACCTACGTGCTGGGGGTCGTGTCTGCGTTGATGACCGCACTTGCCCCCGTCGCACTGACCGCAATGACGCTCTGGGTTGCGCTCTATGGATGGGCGGTACTCCGGAACGAAGTGTCCGAGACCTTGCCGGTCTTCATGTGGAAGGTCTTCAAGATCGGGCTTGTGCTGGCATTTGCTCTCCAGTCAGGGTTCTACATCAGCAATGTTTCTGACACGGCGAACGCCTTGGCCATGGGCGTGGCCTCGACTTTTTTGCCAGCAGCAGTCGACCCGAACACTGTCACGACGCCGTATGCGCTGCTCGACCAGTTCAACGACGAGGCCAGTGATCAAGTCGCAGACATCATGAAGGAAGCGAGCATGTTTCGGCTCGACCTCGTGATCGCCGGAGTCGTCTTCTCTGTCGGCTCGGTGATCTTCCTGTGCATCGGCTTGTTCGTTGTCACGCTGTCGAAGCTCTTCCTGACCTTCGTGATCGCTGTCGGACCGATCTTCGTGCTTTGCCTTGCGTGGCGACCTACCACGCGATTCTTCGACAGTTGGCTGTCTATGGTTCTGAACGCTGTCGTACTGACCTGGTTCGCGTTCTTCGCCCTCGGGCTTAGCACGTTCATCGGGAACCAGATGTTCGTCGCGATTCAGAGCGGCGGCGGCTTCCTTGGCGGCACCTTCAACGTGCTGGGCGAGGCGACGCGCTACTGCGTGCTGATGATCCTCATGGCCATCATCTGCTTCCAGGCACCGAGCCTGGCATCGGCGCTCACGGGCGGCGCCGCTGTGCAGCAGGGCGTGCAGATGATCCAGAACGCCATGATGGTCTCTGGCCTGAGATCGGCGTCGGCCTCGCGCGGAGCGTCGGCTGCCTCGGCTGCCGGTGGCGTCATCCGTGCGGGGGCCGGCATGCCTCAAGGCATAGGCCGGGCCGCAGGCGCGGCATCGACCGCCGGCAACCGATTCGCCGGCTCGATGACCACCGGCGCTGCTGCCGCGGCACGACAAGGTTACGTCGCGGCACGCACTGCCGCCTACCGGCTTGCTGCCCTGCGTGGCAGGGCCTGATCGACCGTGAAGGAGCCCCAAATGCGTTCTCGACTCAAGATCGCCACGCTCGTCTGCGTGGCGGCCAGCGCGCTCGGCATCGCCCCCGCATGGGCCGGCGGCATCCCCGTCATCGACGCCGCGAATCTGATCCAGACGATCCAGCAGGTCGTCAACGACATCACCAAGATCCAGAACCAGGTCCAGCAGATCACGCAGTTGCAGAACCAGCTCGCGAGCATCAACGGCTACCGCAACCTCGGCCAGGTCTTCGACAACCCGACGCTCCGCAACTACGTGCCGAGCGAGGCCTACACCTACGTCAACGCGGTCAGCACCGGCGGCTACAGCGGCCTGACGGGCACGGCGAAGGCGCTGCGGGATGCCGGCATGGTCTACAACTGCCTGGACCTGGATGGCGCCGAGCGGACGCGCTGCCAGACCACGCTTTCCGCGCCCTACCAGACCAAGGGGCTGCTGCAGGATGCGATGAAGTCCGCCTCGGGACGGCTGGCGCAGATCAACTCGCTGATGAGCCAGATCAACGCGACCGCCGACCAGAAGGCGGTGCAGGAGATCCAGGCCCGCATCGGCGCCGAGAACGCCCTGCTCGCGCACGAGGTCTCGCAGGTGCAGATGCTGCAAGGCATGGCCGACAGCGAGGAGCGCATCGCCCGCTCGCGCGAGCGTGAGCGTCAGTACGAAATGCTCGGCCGCACCGGCAAGGTCGCCGACTACCTACCCTAGCGGAGCCATCCCATGAGTGCTGTCCTGACGGCTGGCGCCAAGCCAGCCGAAGCTGCCGCATCGTCTCGAACCGGACGAGAGCACCGTGCCGACGCCAGCGAACCGGGCTTCGCAGCGAACCGCGCCTGGGAGGTTGATCGTGTGCTGATGCTCGAACGCTCCGAGCGGCGCGCCTGGCGCGTAGCCATCGCCAGTGCGGCGCTCGGTCTGGTCGGCGTTGCGGCCGTCTTCGTGCAGGGTCCGCTGCGCCAGGTCGTCGGCATCCCGATCGTCGTCGATCGGGTCACCGGCGAGGCCACCGTCCAGCAGCGGCTGAGCGTCGAGAGCATCCCGCCGATGGAAGCGCTCGACAAGCACAACCTGGCGACCTTCGTGCGGGCACGCGAGGGCTACAGCTGGATGTTTCTGCAGCGCGACTTCGACCAGGTGGCCCGTATGGCGGTCCCGGCCGTGTTCGGCGACTACAACCGCCAGTTCGAAGGTGACGCCGCGCTCCAGAAGAAGCTGGGCGCGGCCGAGGACTGGCGCATCCAGGTCGTGGGCGTGCGGCTGGCGGCGGAGGGCCGGGCCGGCAACCGTGGCGAGGCCCAGGTCACCTACGACAAGATCGTTCGCCTGACCGACCGCAACCTGCCCGAGGTGACCACGCGCCACGTCGCCAGCGTGGTCTACCAGTACCAGCCCAAGGTGCTGGCCAAGGAGAAGGACCGGCTCGAGAACCCCTTCGGCTTCGTCGTCGTCGCCTACCGCTCCGATCCGGAGATCAACACCGCCGCGACGGGAGCCCGGCCATGAGAGGCGGCAGAACGTCTGTCGCTCTGCTCGCCGGCATGGTCACCAGCTCGGCCTGGTGCGCCGGCCCTGCCGCACCGTCGGACCCGCGATTGCGCGAAGTGGTCTACGACCCGGGCGCCGTGGTCACCGTGCCCGTCAAGCGTGGGGTGGTCACGCATGTCGTCCTCGACGCACGCGAGGCGATCACCGAAGTCGCAGCCGGTCTGGGCGGCGACTGTGCCAAGGCCGACGCCGCCTGGTGCGTCGCGGCCCAGCCGGGAGGCCGTCATCTGTATGTGAAGCCGAAGAGCACGGCATCCGCACCGAACACCCTGGCGGTCGTCACGGATCAGCGCATGCACAGCTTCCGCTTCGTCGTTCTCGGTGATGGCGACGCCCGGTCGCCGATCTACCGCCTTGTCGTCAAGGCGCCGGTCACACCCTTGGTCGCATCGCCCCGATCGATCCCGGATCAGGCTGCCCTGCTGCAGGCGCTGACGCAAGCAGCGCCCACACCCCCAGCGCCCACCCCGCGGCAGATCGTCGAGGAGCGACTGCAGGCCAAGCCGCAGGTGCTGAACGCCAGCTACTCGGTCGCCGAGGGCAAGGCATCGGAAGACATCGTGCCCACGATGGTCTACGACGACGGGCGCTTCACCTACCTGAGGTTTCCGGGCAACCGGGAAGTGCCGGCCGTCTTCCATGTGCTCGGAGACGGCAGCGAGACGCTGCTCAACGCCAGGATGGAGGACGACGTGCTCGTGGTCGATCGCGTCAGCCGCCGGCTGATGCTGCGGGCCGGCTCGGCCGTCGTCGGTGTGTGGAACGACGCCTACGACCTGGACGGCGTACAACCGCAGGAGGGGACGACGGTTCCCGGGGTCCGACGCCAGATGAGGACCGTCGAAGGTCCGACGGCTCCACCTGCCCGTCGAGTCACGGCCGGCGACGCGCGATCGGAGGCCACACCATGAGTCGTACCGACCATCCATCCGACCGCCCGACCGACGGCGCCGAATCGATCGCACCCCTCCCCGGCGAGCCCGGCATACCGAACGTCGCGGAACGGCAGCGCACCCCGATCTCGAAGAAGGGCCTGCTCGCCGTCGGCTTGCTGCTGCTGTCTATGGTCGCGGTGGCCGCCGTCTCCATCCAGCGCTTCACCGCCAGCGGCAAGGCGAGCGACGAATCGCAAGCCGCGCTGGTCAGCGACCGGCCGACGGCAGCATCGAAGGAGCCACGGCGGCTCGAGATGCCGGCCCGCCCCATCGCCGCGAGTGCGGCGCCGGCGGCCGTCCCGGTCGTCCCCGCGATCCTGCCGACGGCTGAGGAAGCGGCAGAACCGATCGGAGTGCGCCGCACCGGCTCGGGTGCCCCTGCCGGAGGGGCCGCAAAGGTGGCGCCCCCGGAGGATGCACCCGTGCTGCTGGTGACCACCCGGCCGCCCTTGCCGGGAGCGCCCATGCCGACCAGCGGTGGCACGAGGCGGGCCGCACCTGCGGGGACCAACGAGCCGGCGGTGAACCCCGACGATCCGATGGAGGCCACCGCGAGCAACCTGCGAGCCTACCAGCAGCAACTCCAGGGACTCCTCGACACCCTCACCCAGTCCGCCGCCCTGGCGGCAGGTCAGAACTCCGCCGAGCCACCCCCGAGTGCCCTCCTCGGTGTGCCCTCGCCCGGGGGTGTGCAACTGCCGAACGTCGCGCCGGGCATGGCGGCTGCCGGCGCCGGCTTGTTCGGCGGCCAGCTCCAGGGCTCGGCCACGCCCCGTGTGTCGGCCACCCTGCTCGGCAACCGCAGCCTGACGCTGCCCAAGGGCACGGCCTTCACCTGCGCGCTCAAGACCAAGGTCATCAGCGCCGTGTCCGGCCTGGTGGGCTGCCAGGTCCAGCGCAACGTCTTCAGCGACGACGGCCGCGTGCTGCTGATCGAACGCGGTTCGCACCTCGACGGCGAGTACCGCATCGCGTCGGTGCGGCCCGGCACCGTGCGCATCCCGGTGCTCTGGACCCGCATCCGCACGCCCCACGGCGTGACGGTGGACATCGACTCGCCCGGTACCGGTCAACTGGGCGAATCGGGCATCGACGGCTATGTGGACAACCGCTGGGGCGAGCGCATCGGCGCCGCGATGCTGCTGTCACTGATCGACGACTCGGTGAAGCTGGTGATCCAGAACCAGGCCAACGAGTCGACCGCCGACACGATCGTCCTGCCCTCGACGACCTCCAACACCAGCAAGCTCGCCGAGAAGGTGCTCGACAGCACCATCAACATCCCGCCGCTGATCTACCAGAACCAGGGCGGCATCGTCGGTATCTACGTCGCGCGCGATGTGGACTTCTCGTCGGTCTACGAACTGAGCCCGTCGCCGCGATGAACCGCCTGCACGCCCCCGCTGAAGTTGCCGACGGCGGCGACGCCTGGTGCGGCGATGCAACCTCGGTCGTCGAGTTCCTGCGACCGCTGCGCGAGCAGCTCGACGCCGAGGGTGTTCTCGAAGTCTGCATCAACCGACCGGGGGAACTGCTCGTCGAGACCGTCACTGGCTGGCGCGTCACCGCCGCACCCGAGATGACCCTGGAGCGCTGCCTGTCGCTGGCCACGGCCGTGGCCACCTACTGCGACCAGCAGATCAACCAGGAGCGCCCGCTGCTGTCGGCCACGCTCCCCAGCGGCGAGCGCATCCAGTTCGCGATTCCGCCGGCCGTCACGCGGGGCACGGTGTCGGTCACGGTGCGCAAGCCCTCGCAGCTGATCAAGCGGCTCGACGACTTCGAGCAGGAAGGCCTGTTCGAGCGGACCGCCACCGTCACCCGCACCGAAGCTAGCGAGCTGCTGCCTTTCGAACAGGAACTCGTGAAGCTCAAGGAGGCTGGCCGCTGGGCCGAGTTCCTGCGGTTGGCCGTGCGTAAGCACCAGACCATCGTCGTCAGCGGCAAGACCGGCTCGGGCAAGACCACCTTCATGAAGGGCCTCGTCGAGGAGGTGCCCCGGCACGAACGGCTGATCACGATCCAGGACACCGCCGAGCTGACGCTGCCGAACCATCCGAACGTCGTGCACCTGTTCTACAGCAAGGACGCCCAGGGCACCGCCAAGGTGACGGCCAAGTCGCTCCTCGAAGCCTGTTTGCGCATGAAGCCCGACCGCATCTTCCTGGCCGAGGTCCGCGGCGACGAGTGCTTCCATTTCGTGCGCCTCGCCGCGTCGGGCCATCCGGGCAGCATCACCAGCGTCCACGCCGGCAGCTGCGCCCTCGCCCTGGAGCAGATGTCGCTGATGATCCGCGAGTCCGGGGCCGGCGGCGGCCTGCGCATGAACGAGATCAAGTGGCTGCTCGGCGTCGTGGTCGACGTGATCGTCCAGTTCGACCGTGACGAGCGCGGGCGCTTCATCTCCGAGCTGTACTACGAGCCACGGCGTCAGCGACTCGGCCGCTGGGACGACGCGGTGGGGACCGGCTGATGAGCACCGTCACGGCGCTGTCGATGGCGACCTGGCCGGCGTGGCGCAAGGTCGCGGCGGCAATGTTCGCGGGTCTGTGCCTGGTCGGTCTGGCGTGCGCCGCGGTGTACCTGTCGGCGGTGGTTTTTCTGCTGCTCAGCAAGGCCGACCCGCGACAAGCCGGCTTCACCAGCATCGCCCACTACTGGCAGCTCTACGCCGACGATCCACCCCTGCGTCAACGGCTGCTGGTCTCGATAGGAGTCTGCGGCTTCGGGCTCGGCATCGTCCTGCCGGCAGCGCTGGTCGCGGCAGCGCGGCCCAGGCGGCCCCTGCACGGCGATGCGCGCTTCGCGAGCACGGCCGAGATTGCCCGCGCCGGGCTGTCGGGTGGCACGGGTGATGCGCCAGCCATCCTGATCGGTCGCCACCGCGGGCGCTTCCTGAGCCTGCCGGGCCAGCTCTCGGTGATGCTGTCGGCCCCGACCCGCAGCGGCAAGGGCGTCGGCGTGGTGATCCCGAACTTGCTGAACTGGCCCGACTCGGTCGTGGTGCTCGACATCAAGGGCGAGAACCACGCCATCACCGCCGGCTACCGGGCCAGCCATGGTCAGGCGGTCTACGCCTTCTCGCCGTTCGACGAGGAAGCCCGCAGCCATCGCTGGAATCCGCTGTCGACCGTACGCAGCAGCGACCTGCACCGCGTGGGTGATCTGCTGGCGATCGGCCAGGTCTTCTTCCCGAACGATGGGGGCGGCACCTCGTCCGAGGCCTTCTTCAACGACCAGGCCAGGAACCTGTTCCTCGGACTCGGCCTGCTGCTGCTCGAAACCCCGGAGCTGCCGCGGACCGTCGGCGAGATGCTGCGCCAGTCCTCGGGCAAGGGTCGCCCCCTGAAGGATCACCTCGGCGCCCTGATCACCGAACGTCGCGACGACGGCAAGCCCCTGACCGATGAATGCGTCGACGCGCTGCAGCGGCTGCTGTCGAACTCGGAGAACACGCTCTCCAGCGTCGTGGCCACCTTCAACGCGCCGCTGACGATCTTCGCGGATGCGGTGGTGGATGCAGCGACCAGCGCCGACGACTTCCGGCTCGAGGATGTGCGCCGCCACCGGATGTCGGTCTACGTGCGCATCCCGCCCAACCGGCTGGCCAACGCCCGGCCGCTGCTGGCGCTGTTCTTCTCGCAGCTGGTCAGTCTGAACACCCAGGTGCTGCCCGGGCAGGACCCGACGCTGAAGCTGCAGTGCCTGCTGGTCAACGACGAGTTCGCGGCCCTCGGCCGGGTCGGCATCATCACGATCTCGGCGGCCTTCCTGGCCGGCTACAACCTGCGCCTGCTGACGGTCGTGCAGGCCATGTCGCAGCTCGATGCCCTCTACGGCGACAAGGAGGCGCGGACCTTCGCGACCAACCACGGGCTGCAGATCCTCTACGCGCCGCGCGAACAGCGCGACGCCGACGAGTACAGCGCGATGCTCGGCCACTTCACCGAGCGCGCCACCTCGCGCGGGCGCAGCCGGTCCTTCAGCGGGCACGGTCACAGCACCGTCAGCCGCAACGAGAGCGAGCAGCGTCGAGCCCTGCTGCTGCCCCAGGAGTTCAAGGAACTCGGCAGCGAACGCCTGGTGGTCATCTGCGAGAACTGCAAGCCCATCCTCGGCGAGAAGATCCGCTACCACCGCGAGAAGGTCTTCCGGGAGCGCCTGCAGCCCGCGCCCGAGGTGCCGCGCATCGACATGGACTTGCATCTGGCCCGGGTACAGCAGCGCTGGCGGTTTGCAGACGACGAGCTGCCGGTGGGGCAGACGCTCAGCCTCGAAGCCCTGGCCCACGACGTGGCACTGCTGCCCGATTCTTTCGAGGGCCCGCCGGACAAGGTGGCCGGCGATCTCTTGGAGTTCTTCAGCAGAGGCAAGCCGGACGTCCCGGGAGACGGTGGATCGATCGAGCCGATGGCCGACGAAGACGGCGTCCTGCCTGCGCTGGATGTCGCCGCACCCGATGCGGGCGGCGGCGCGTCGAAGAGCGACGAAGCCACCCTGACCGAAGCCCAACCCCAATCCTGAGACCCCAGGAGACCTCCTATGCGCGCCGCCATCCCCTGCATCCCCTGGCTCCTCGTCCTGGCCGCCTGCAGCTCGCCGCCCAAGCCACCGGCCGTGGACGAATCCAGGAAACGTCCCGTCAACTCGCAGATGGCGGTGGAGCTGCAGGTCTGCCGGAACGACCTGCAGAACACCCGCATCCTGGCGACCGAGTCCGGGCGACTCGCGGACACGACGGCCGCGACGCTGGCGCACATGGCGGCGCGCCAGCAGTTGCTGGCGGCGATGACGGAGCCGGCCGCACCGGCGGCTCGGGCGAACAGCATCCACACCGTGCACTTCGGGTTCGGCAGTGCCCGCGTCGTGGTGCCGCTGGACATGGCCGCGGCCTTGATCGCGGACGCCAAGGCGGCGCCGCTGGTGCTGCTGCGTGGCCGCACCGATGGCAATTCGGATGCAGCGGCCGAGAGCCGCATCGCGCGCGACCGGGCCGCTGCGGTGCGCGACTACCTGGTTGCCGCCGGTGTCGATGCGGCGCGCATCCGCGCCACCTACCAACCAGCGGGCGACCACGCCGCCGACAACAACGCCGCCGCCGGCCGAGCCCTGAACCGCCGCGTCGAGATCGAGGTGTACCGCGCCGCGCCGGTCTCGGTCGGCAACACGGCCTCGATGGCCGGGGCGCCCACCCCTGTCCAGCCCTGAAAGCGAGGACCCCATGGAAGCCGACCACGCCCCCAACCGCCGTACGACAAGAGCCCAGGGTGGCACGGTCGAGCCGGCCGACCGCGCGACGCTCGCCAAGGACTTGTTCCAGACGCCGACCCAGGTACCCGACGAGCGCTACGAGCTGCGCGACGCCATGGCCGATCTGACCTACCGCTCGGGCAATCTCGCCGAGATGATCGCCAAGGCCGAGCAGCTCGGCAGCCGCCGCGTCACCGCGATCGATACCCAGGGACATCGCACGACCTTGCAGCGGGTGGACGGCGAGTGGCAGCGCGGCCCGCAACGCCCGGCCGCGCCCGACAGGCCGCTCGACCCGCTGCCCGTCCGCGACGAGGTGCCGGACGTGGCCCGCGACGAGGCCACCCATCAGCCGAGCGCAACGACGGCTCCGAAAGCGCCCGCAAGAAGCGACGCGGTCGACGCCAAGACCATTGCCCGCCTCGATGCCCAGGCCGAACGCGTGGCGCTGCTCGCGCGGCTCGAAACGGCCCTCATGGAGCGCTACCTCATCAAGCGCGCGCCGGTGACGGTCGGCGACATGACGATCGGCCGCACCGAGTACCGCTTCCGCGGCGACACCTCGCGCGTGGCCTTCACGGAATCGACCTTCAAACTGGCGACCGACACCAACAGCCCGTCGGTCGCGCGCTCGATGGTCGACGTGGCCGAGGCTCGCAACTGGCGCTCGCTGCGCGTCTCGGGTAACGAGGATTTCCGGCGCATGGTGTGGCTGGAAGCCTCGGTGCGCGGCGTCAAGACCCTGGGCTACGAACCGAACCCCGCGGACCTCGAGGTGCTCAAGCGCGAGCGCGAATCGCGTCTGGTTAACCGCATCGAACCGGCACGCGATTCGGCTGGCGATAAGGCTGCTGGAGCAATGCCGGCCGAGAAAGGCTCGGCGCGCGGCAGCGGTGGCCGCAAGGCGGTGCTGGCGGCCATCGAGGCGGTGCTGGTGGCCAAGCGCGTTCCGGAGAAACAGCGCGAAGCAGTGATGGCCGCCGCCACCGAGAAGCTGGCGCAGCGCCTGCGTGACGGCCAGGCGCCGAAGGTCAAGGTGTACGACAAGGCCGCTCCTTCGCAGCGGCCCGCGGTGATGCCGGTTCCCGAGGTGCAGCGCACGCGCGAACGCGCAGCGCCGGTGCGGTGAGGCCGGACCTGGATCCATGGACTCCGCTGGAAGGCGCACTGCGTACCTGGTCGGTGGTCGGCGGATCGAAGCGGGCTCACCCGAGTTCGCCGAAGCCATTGCCCGTGCGCACGCGGCCCACCAACGCCCGCGCTGCCTCTGTCTTGTGGACGGCGTGGAGATGTACGTCGCCCGTCTGGCCGGCTCGGATGGCGGCTACATCGTCAAGCGCATGCCGGACACGGGCAGCCACCATGCGCCCGACTGCGCCTCCTATGAACCGCCGCCCGAGGTCTCCGGCCTGGGGCAGGTGCTGGGCTCGGCGATCACCGAAGACCCGGCCACAGGCGAGACGACGCTGAAGCTGGACTTCGCCATGTCGAAGGTCACCGGGCGTTCGTCGGTGCCGACGAGTGGTGGGGAAAGCGACAGCGTAGCAAGCAGCGGGTCGAAGCTCTCGCTGCGCAGCCTGCTGCACTACCTGTGGGACCAGGCCGAGCTGACGCGGTGGCATCCCGGCTTTACCGGCAAACGAACCTGGGTCACCGTGCGCAAGCACCTGCTGCAGGCGGCCGAGAACAAGATCGCGCGCGGGGATTCGCTGCGCGCCCGGCTGTACATCCCCGAGGCGTTCACGGTCGAACAGCGCGACGCCATCTACGCCCGACGCGTCGCGCAGTGGTCCCAGGCCATCGCTGTGCCCGGCAAGCCGCAGCAACTGATGCTGCTGATCGCCGAAGTGAAGGAGATCGTGCCGGCGCGCTACGGCTTCAAGGCGGTGGTCAAGCATGTGCCCGACCAGGCCTTTGCGCTCGACGAGCAGACCTACCGACGGCTTGGCCGGCGCTTCGGGCCCGAACTTGGGCTGTGGGGCGCCGCCGACGACATCCACATGGTGATGATCGCGACCTTCAGCGTTGCAGCGTCCGGCATACCGACGATCGTCGAGCTGTCGCTGATGCCGGTGACGCGGCAGTGGCTGCCGGTCGAGGACGGATTTCACAAGCAACTGGTCGAGCGGCTCGTCGGCGACGGGCGATCTTTCGTCAAAGGGCTTCGCTACAACCTCGGCACGGGCAGCGCCCTGGCCAGTGCAACGCTGACCGACTGCGAAAATCCCGCACCGTTGCTCTTCGTCATTCCTGCAGGCGTGGAGGACGATGGGCGGTATCGGCAGGTGTGCGAGCCCTCGATCCCCGTGTGGCTGTGGCATCCGGCAAGCGAAGCCATGCCGCCGCTGCCGCGAGTGGCGTGCCCCCGCACCGTTGGCGCGGCGGGCGCGCACGCAGGCCCAAGAGAAATGCCTAGAAATGCACTACTTGCGCATAAGTAGTGCATTTTGCTACCATCCCGGCATGAGCACCAACCATGCCGACAAGCTCCTGCGCATCGCCCAGGCGCAGCCGGCCGTCTCCGCGCGCGAGATCTCGGCCGCGGGCGTTCCTCCGCGCGTGCTCTCGCGCATGGCTGCCAGCGGCCGCCTGCGCCGCGTTGGCCGCGGGCTCTACACGGGCATGGAGGTATCGCCCAGTGCCCACCAGTCGGTCATAGAGGTGGCCAAGCAAGCTCCCAAAGCCGTCGTGTGCCTGCTCTCGGCGCTGGAGATCCACGAGGTGGGTGTGCAGGCGCCGCACGAGGTCTGGATCGCACTGCCAGCCGGCACGCACGCGCCCAAGGGGACAGGCACGGCAATCCGGGTCACGCGCCTGTCGGGCGCAGCCTTCTCCGAAGGCGTCGAAACGGTGATGCTCGACGGGGCACCTGTGCGCGTCTACACCCTGGCCAAGACGATCACCGACTGCTTCAAGCTGCGCAGCAAGGTGGGGCTCGACGTGGCGCTGGAGGCGCTGCGCGAGGCTTGGAAGGCGCGCAAGGTGACGATGGACGACCTGTCGCGCTACGCCAAGGTCAACCGGATGAGCAACGTGATGCGGCCGTACCTCGAAGCGCTGACCGGATGAGCGCGGACCGTTCCGCCTCGGCGCTCGCACGCCTGCTCAACCGGTCAAGGAGCACCGGCGAGAACTACAACCTCCTGTTGTCGCGCTTCGTGATCGAGCGGCTGCTGTTCCGGCTCTCGGTGTCGCCGCACGCCGGCAGCTTCGTGCTGAAGGGCGCGCTGCTCTTCGCGCTCTGGTACGACACGCCGCACCGGCCGACAAAGGATGCCGACCTGCTCGGTTTCGGCGCGGACGACGCCGACACGCTACGCGAGACGTTCACCTCGGTCTGCGCGATCGACGCCAACGACGGCGTTCGCTACGACATCAACAGCATGCGGATCGCGCCGATCCGCGAGGACAACGTCTATGGCGGACTGCGCATGACGTTGACCGCCTTCGTGGGCAGCGCTCGCCTGCCGGTCCAGGTGGACATCGGTTTTGGCGACGCGGTCACCCCCGATCCGGAACTCGTCACCTACCCGCCCCTGCTCGATGGGATGGGCGCGGCGCAACTACGCGCATATCCCATCTACACGGTGATCGCCGAGAAGTTCCACGCGATGGTCGAGCTGGGGATCAACAACAGCCGGATGAAGGACTTCTTCGATCTCGCGGTCATCGCCAGGACATCCGAACTCGATGGCAGTACCCTGGTAGATGCGCTCCGGTCCACGTTCGGGCGACGCGGCACGCCGATGCCAGAATCCAGCCCGCCCGCGCTTACCCAGCAGTTCGCATCGGACCCCGTCAAAGGGAAGCAGTGGCGCGCTTTCGTGACGAAGTCAGGGTTGCAAGCCGAGAGTCTTGAGGATGTTGTCGGCGCGATTGATGCGCTTCTCCGGCCACCGATCGATGCCGCTGTCTGCGGAATGAGCTTCAAGTCAAAGTGGAGCCCGAAACTGTGTAGCTGGACCTGAGCGAATTGCACGATCGGTAACTTCCGCTGCTCAGTGCCATTCGAGCAATCACCGTGCAGGGGCGGTGTCGCCAGCTTCAGATATCGGGCTTGATCGTCTGGCGTCTGACGACCCCGTTACTTGCGGCGGGATAGTCGCATTGGCGCCGCGCCTTTCGATCCAGCATCGAAAGCGCGTGAGACGAAGTTGACTAAAACCGAAGGGATTGCGCACCAGGCGGTTTGCGCATACATTCTCACTCATGCAAGTGAGTGAACGAAACATCCTGTCGCTCCGCACCGTCCTCGGATGCACAACGCTGGCCGGCGCAGCGTCAGGCCGCGCGGCCGCCGCCAAGCTCCAGACCGCTACCGCCACGCTGCCCACACCGTGGGTCCTGGCCTTCGAAGGCATCGAGCTGATCACAGCGAGCGCCTTCCGCGAAGCCATCTTATCCATCGTACGCTGGGCCGCCGATGACGGCCGCGCTTGCCTGCTCGCCAACGTCAACGAAGTGACCTGCGAAGAAGGGCTGATCGCTGCGGCCCAGTCGGGCAGCGTCTTGCTCTTCTGCAAGCTCGACGGGTTGACCATCACGGACGTCGTCGCCCGTGGCCCGCTAGACGCCAAGTTGGAGACCACGTTCGAGTTGGTGCTCCAGCTCGGTGAAGCCGATGCCAAGGCCGTCAGTGACGCCTCGGGAGAGGACACCGTCACGACCGCCTGGAACAACCGCCTCGTGGCATTGACCCGCATGGGTTTGCTCACCGACCGCAAGGCCGGGAAGACGAAGTACTACTCCCCCGTCGTGAAGGGCATGTCGTATGGGAAATGAATTTCTGCGCAAACAGCGCGAGGGCCGCGCCAAAGGCTGGAACCGCCAGCTGCGCTCCGGAGGGCAGGACATGCTCGTCGCGCTTGCGCCGGGACAGGAGCTGGGTTGCCGCGCCTCGGTGCGAGGCGAGATGCCAGCGGTGGGGCGCAAAGTGGTGCTGCAACTCCTCAACGGAACCATTATGGTTCGCGACGAGAACGTGTGCATCGGCGAAGTGAACCACCCTAGGCCCGAACTCCTGCAGGACTTGCAGCGCGGCGCGGGGCTCGCCGTGGCCCAGGTCCGGTCGCAGCTCGATGCAGCCAGCTGCGTCGACCTCGTCGTGGAGCGCTGACTTGCTGGCTGCCGACGCCGTCCGATTCGCACCGACGTTCAAGGACGTCGGGCCGGGCCAGCCGCTGCTGGGATGTGGCAGCTGCATCGACCGCAAGGTCTGCGGCGGTCTTCACCTTCGCAATACCGGATCGCTGCTGGTCTCCTGCATGTCGTACTGCACCTGCGAGGACACCAGCCAGTGCGACATCGTCTGCCCGCGCAAGCCGGAGGACTACGTCGCGCGGCACCGCGAAGTCGATGGCTGGGACCTCACCACGATCCCAACTGCGCGCACGGTTGAACTTCCGCGCCTGCCGGACTGGATTCCGCTGCTGCAGGGCAACCTGCTGGGCCGGCGTGCCACGGCGCTGGACGATTGCCTGGCCCTGCCGCTCACCTACGCTCTCAAGGGTCGCGGCCATGCAACGCGCGGACGCACTCGCCAGGAACTGGGGGAGAGTTATGGCGTTCGGCCCCGCCACGGATGGGTGCTGTCCGGCGTGCAGGAGGATCCCGCCGTCGAGCGCATCTGGCCTCTGCCCGACATCAGCCGCATTGCCCGGCAGCTTGTTCACGCCGGCGCCATCTTCGCCACGTCCCCGGACTTCAGCACGATTCTCGACAGCCCGCGACACGACAACCTGCACGCGATGAAACGCATCGCATGGGTTTGGTATCACATGACCCAAGGCGGGCTGTGCACGGCGCTGCATGTCAATGGCCGCACCGATCACGACTTTGTTCGATGGGCGGAGTTCGTTCGACTGCAGCCCGCCGTGAAGGCCATCGCGTTCGAGTTCCTCACCGGCACTGCCACCAAGCAGAGCGTCGACCAATACTGCGAGCGCTTGGCTGACCTCGCCGCGGCTGTCGGACGGGACCTGACGCTCGTGGTCCGTGGGAACGCGGAGGCGGCGCGCGCGCTGCGCGCCGCCTACAAGCAAGTCGTCTTCATCGATTCGACCGCCTACATGCGATCGACGAAACGCCGACGCGCCTACGTCAACGAGAACGGCAAGATCGCCTACCTTCCCGTGCACACCAGTACCAGCCGGGAGGCTCGAGCTCTGCTACGCCACAACATCCATACGCTGCGTCTGGCCGCCACCGAGTCTCGTACGCCGGCTGTACCGGATCCGCAGGCGCGACTGGACTTCAACGCCCTACCAGCGCAGCAGGACGCTGACGACGAATCCCCGCAGCTTGCCTTGTTCCCGCAGTAGAAAGCGCGATCGGTCGGCCTGCTGCTCCAGCTCGAGGCTGGCGCCGTCGCTGCGCACGCGCACGCAGCCATCCAGCGAGCGCACCGACTGGATCACAGTTTGAAATCCTGTCCCTCGGTCTGGCTCACCGGTGCGCGATCGATGATCGATCACTGCCCACTTCAGCGCCTGCTCCGCGTCGGCAGGCTTGTCGGCAAGCGGTGATGCCTGGTAACCACCCATCACGCCTCGTCCGCTGTCAGCCACCACCATCCAGGCCTCGCGTTCGATCACCTCGAAAGCGCCGAGCCCGTCGACTCCATCACCGGCATGCTCGTCCACATTCGTCAGCAATTCATGCAGCGCCCCCGACAGGCGCAGGGCAGCGGTGGTCATCACGCCGGCGGCCACCAGCTGCGCTCGGAAACAATCGGCGAAGTCATTGGTCGCGTCTTCGGACTCATGTCCTGCGCGCCGGTGCAGCACACTCCTTGCGCCTTCGCTGAGATATGGCTGCGACGACCTCAACAGCCGGCGCAACAGCCGCCCTCGGCTCGAGGTGTCAGCGACCGTGACCGCCTGAGGCGCACCTCGCTTGAGCATCAGCAGTTCGAGCAAGGCGCCAAGACCGACTCCTGAAGCGTCGACCCGCACTGCTTGATCGGACTGACCGGCGAGCACCGCCGCGATATCGTCCGAACGCGCAAACCGCTGCTGGAAGCTGACGGCCTCCCGATGTTTCTGCACGAGTCAACCTCCCTGCGCCGCTTGTCATCTGGTAGGCCCTTCTCAGGGCGCTGAGCGCGGCCCTAAGACATCGACTGCGCCCGCTCCAACAGCCCCGCCACGTCCTTGAACTTGTCGTAGATCACCGGCTTCTCGCCTACCGCCAGCGCCTTGAAGTGCGCTCGGCCGCATTCGATCTTGGCGCTCTCTGCATTGCGGAGGTCGCTGACGAACAAGCTGCTCTTGGTTTCCACCACGAAGTACAGCCGATCGCCCTGCGGCGTGGCCACCAGCACCGCCCAGTCGGGGTTGTAGCTGCCCAGCGGCGTGGGCACCTTGAACCAAGCGGGCAGCTTGGCGTAGACCTTGATCGACTCGTTCTTCGACAGCTGGTCGGCAAAATCACGTTCGGTGTCGGAGTCGTAGATGACGTGCTGGTACACCGAGCGCTCAGCATCCAGCAGCATGTTCTTCAGGTAGCCGGTGAGCTCCTCGGTCTCGAACAACTCTTGCGCGTAGTAGGCCTCGTCGCCCAGTCGCTGGTAGCGGATGCCATCCACCAGCACCGCGCGCTTGCAACGGTTGATGGCCTCGGCCACCGTCTCGATGAACTGCTGCGGGTTGCGCTTGAAGTCGTTCAGCCGGTGGCTCTCGACCAGGATGCGGCCGATGCTGCGACGCGTAAGCTGGGTGCGGTTCTGCAACTCGGTCAGGATGTCCGGCAGCTCGATGTCGTCCTCGTTGAGCACCACCATGTCGGCGCCCTTGAGCTCGACCGCCGTCACGCCGGCCTCGCCGATCTCCATGCCCGCCTTGCGCCACTGCAGCCGCGTCTTGCTGATGGGCGGCGCTTGGATCACCGCGGTGATGCAGTCGCGGATCAGGCGTTCGTTGTCGAACTGCACCCGGTACGTGGTCTTGTACTTGATGCGGTCCCACAGGGCCTTGAACTCGGGGCTGTCGAGCATGGCGCGCCGCACCGGTACCTGCCGGCGCTCGTCGGCGTTCTTGATCTCCAGCTTGCCCGAGACCTTGCGCAGCAGCTCCAGGATCTGCGTGCGCTGCGCCTCCACTTCTGGCGGCAGCGCCAGGTTGCCGTCATTGATGGCACGGCGCAGTTCGTCCTTCACCTTGCCGCGGGCGTCGAGCATGCCGGCCGCGCGCAAGTGTTCCGTCACGGCCTTCGACAGCTCGAAGCCCAGCGGCTTCTGCGTGCCATCGGCCTGCGCCACCGCCACGCCGGCGAACAGGTGCTCGGGCACCACGCCGAACTGGTAGCCGTCGGCCTCGATCTCCCTCTGCAGGTTGTCGGCAAACTGCTGGTAGCTCTCGTTGGCCACCACGGTCAGCGTGTTCACCTCGAACCCGCGCACGCGGTGCCCTTGCTGGTTCACGCACAGGCGCAGGCCGCGGCCGATGGTCTGCCGGCGCCAGCGTTCGGTCTCGCGGTTGCTGAAGTTGCAGATCTGGAAGACGTTGGGGTTGTCCCAGCCCTCCTTCAGCGCCGAGTGGCTGAAGATGAACTTCAGCGGCGAGTCGAAGCCCAGCAGCTTCTCCTTGTCACGCATGATCAGGTTGTAGGTGTCGTCGTCAGCGGCCGTGCTGCCGCTGGTGTCCTTCACCATCTCGACGGTCTTGCCGCCCACCTTCTTCTTGTCGATCGAGAAGTAGCCGTTGTGCACCTCGGCTGCCGCTGCGCTGAGGTCCACCGACCCGAACAGGTCGTGGTAATCGGGGTGCCCCGCCCAGCGCCGGTACTCCTCTTCGAAGATCGTCGCGTACACCCCCTTGAGTGCATTGCCCTGCGCGTCGTACACGCGGTACTTGTCCACCGCGTCGATGAAGAACAGGCTCAGCACCTTGATGCCCATCGGGCGGAAGCGACGCTCCTTGTCCAGGTGCTCCTTGATCGTGCGGCGGATCATCTCGCGTTCGATCGCCAGCGGCTCCACACCACCCCAACTCTCGTTCATGCGCAGATAGTGCTGGCCACCGGGCACGTGCAGTTCCAGCAACTCGTCCTTCTTTGCGGCGCGGATGTTGCCGATGCGCAGGTCGGCATACACCGCCCGGCCGGTCTCCTGCTGCAGGTCGAACCCGTCCTGCACCTCGACCTCTTGCCGCTTCACCGCACCGGCCTTGGTCTGCACATCCAGCTCCACGGTGGCCACCACGGTGCCGCGCTTGGCCTTGGCGCCCAGGAACTTCACGTATGGCTTGTTGTGCGCCTGCTCGACGGTGGCCGCAGCCACTTCGATCTGCTTGACCAGCTTCTGCTCGTAGGCGTCCACCGCATCGAGCCGGTACACCATGTTGTGCTTGTCGACGTGCGTGGCCGAATAGCGCAGCGTGCACAGCGGGTGCATGCGCGACAGCGCCTTGCGCCCCCGGCCGTCCATACCGCCGTCCACGCTCTGCGGCTCGTCCACGATCAGGATCGGCCGCGTCTGCCGCACCAGGTCGATGGGCTTCTCGCCACCCGTCTTCTCGCTGGCGCGGTACATCACGTTCTTGCTCTTCTCGCGGCGCAGCGCCTCGTCGGCCTCTTCGGCGGCAGCCTCCTGCTCGTCGCCGAACTTGTTGATGGCGCCGACGGTGATCACCATGATCTGGATGTTCGGGCTGGTGGCGAAGTTGCGCACCTGCCCCAGCTTGGCCGAGTCGTACTGGAAGAACTCGTAGCCCTTGGCACCCGGATACAGCGCCTCGAAGTGCTCGCGCGTGATCTGCAGCGTCTTGTTCACGCCCTCCTTGATCGCGACAGAGGGCACCACGACCACGAACTTGGTGAAACCATAACGACGGTTCAGCTCGAACACCGTGCGCAGGTAGACGTAGGTCTTGCCGGTGCCCGTCTCCATCTCCACCGTGAAGTCGGGCGACAGCTTCGTGGTCGGCGGTACGCCGTTGCGAAGTTGCACGCTGCGCAGGTTGCCTTCGATCTCGTCGTCCAGCAGCGTCAGCCGGTTGCCTATGCCCCCCTGTTCGGTAGCCAACATGCCTTCCAGCGCTCCCTGGGCGGCGGCCGCGTCATTGCCCAGTCGGGCAGCCCGCACCGTGACCGTGAACTCGGTGCGGCACACCTCCTGCCCCCGGAACAGGTCGCACACCGCCTCGATGGCGGCTTGCTGGTACGGCAGGTCGGCCTCGAAGTGCAGTCTCACGCGGCGGCCTCCCCGGCCCGCATCGGCGCTATCCATTCCTGCTGCGACAACACCTTCAGCGCAATGCCGATCTGCCGGGGCGTGAATTGCCGCTTGCGCTCGTTCCAGGCATAGGTGCGCTCCACCACCTCCGCAGGACTCTGCGCCTGGCTCTCGTGCCGCGCCACCCAATGCACCGTGGCCAGCAACTCCAGGCCGAAGGGCGTCTCGAAGCCTTCCACCAGCCGACCCACACGGTCGAAGCGCTCGCGCGTGCTCGCATTGGCTTCCAGGAAGGCATTGGCATCGTCCACCGCGCCCGGCACCAGCGTCAGCGGCTTGTCGGGTGCATCGCCGCCGTCGGCATAGCCAGCCACCAGGTGCCCCTCGATGGCTAGCAGCACATGCCGCAGGTTCTCGGCATAGGGCCCGTAGGGCGCCTTCACGTACTTCAGCCGCAGCGGCTCGCCGGCCTCCTGCATAAAGTACATCAGCTTGTGCACCTCCAGCAGCGTGATGGTCGGGTCCAGCAGGCCGCGGATGTAGCGGCCCATCAGCTCCACCAGCGCCGCGCGGCCCGCGGTCATCGAGGGCACCTCGCGGCTGTGCTGCATCACGTCAGACGCCGGCGCGCCCTTGGGTTCATAGATGCGCACGCGCACGTCGGGCAGTTCGCTCAAGGCGGCCTCGATGCGGGGCCGAACGTCGCTCCACTCCAGGCCGCCCAGGCCGCTGCCCAGCGGCGGAATGGCCACCGACCGGATGCCGCGGGCGCGGATCTCGCTCACCAAGGCCGTCAGGCCCGAATCAATATCCTCGATGCGGCTCTTTCCCTTCCAGTGCCGCTTGGTCGGGAAGTTGATGATGAATCGCGGTGTCGTCAGCTGGCCTACCTCGTACACGAACATGCGGCCAGGTTGCACCTCTTCGCGCTTGCAGGCCGCCTGATACGCCTTGAAGTTCTCGGGCCAGGCATTCTTGAACTGCAGCGCGATGCCACGGCCCATGATGCCCACGCAGTTGACGGTGTTGACGATCGCGTCGGAATCGTCCTTCAAGATGTCGCCGCTGGTCAGTTCGATCATTGCGGTCTCCTTGTCAGTAGTACCAGGCCGGCAGCACGGCCACCGGTGGCCGGTGCCCGCCCACGGGCAAGGCGTGCGCCACCTGGGCGTTGATCGCCCCAGAGTACACGCCGATGCGCTCGATCAAGTGCCAAGGGAAGCTCTGCTCCACCAGGAACTCGGACTGCTTGCGTTCCTTCACGGCCGGCCACTGCGTTGTGGCCACGGCGGTCCAGTCAATCTGGTCAAGCTGGGCCAGATCGGCCCGATCCTCGAAGTAGTACGAACCCGCGTTGGACAGCGTGAAAGCCCATCGCCTGCCGTTGGCCTGCGCCCACGCGACGGCGTCATACAGGTCGGCTTCAAGGTGCACGATCGGCTCCTGCCCGCCCTTGTAGGTCAGCTCGGGGTTTCGCTTGTGGATCAGGAACAGCATCACCGAGCGTGGGCAGAAGTAGAAAGGCGCGCACTGCCCGACATACAGCCCGGGGTGGCTGTCCAGCGTCAGCTCGGTCAACCGGCGCTGCTTGATGTTGTTCATGCCGATGACGGTGCCCGGCGGTGCCTGACGTTGAACTTCGGCGTCGGACAGCAGCCCCCCGGCCACGATGGACGCCAGACGGTCCACATGGCAGATGTGATAGATCTTGGGCCGCGCCGGTACCGGCATGGTCAAAGGCTCCGCACCTTGGCGATGCCGTGCTGTTCGAGGATGGCGGCCAGATTGGTCTTGGCCACGTCGTTCTCGAAGGCACTGTCGCGAAACACACAGGTCACGTCCCCGGCCGGATCGAGCGCTTTGCGCCAGGCCGCGATGCCGAGCGCGAGCGGCTCGGCCTCGGCGGCGGTGATGGCCTTGTCCAGACAGGTCATCAACACTCCGCCACCGATGGCGTGCACGGTCTTCCCTGCAATGGACTGTTGCAGCATCGGGACGCACAGCTCAAGGCCAAGCTTCAGGAGCAATTCGTAGAGCAAGTCGTCTTCAGTGCGATCAGGCAAAACATGATTCTCATGATCAAGCAGTGACCGTCCTACGTCTCCGCGGTCCGGATTCCAAGGCCGAATGTTCGAGTGATCAAGCTTCAGTACGCGAAATCCAGTGTCACCATCGATCAATGGGCTGTCAGCTTTGATCTTGGCGCCAGCGCGTCGGATACGCTCCTTGGTCAGCTCGGACACATTGCGTGCAACCCCGAGCTTGTCGCAGAGCGCAGCCGCGGCCTTTTGCTTCTTATCCGATGGATTTAGCGGCTCGGGCAACTGAACACAGATGAACCGCCGCTTCTCGCCGTCAAGCGCGTTCTGCTGCATAACCGCCTGCGAAGCAGCGCCTGAACCCGCAAATAGATCGAGGACGATGTCGTCTCCACGGGAGCCGAGAAGCACGCATGTACGCAGAAAGTCGATGGCCTTTGGGAAGTCGAAGACTGCGCCAGGAAGGAATTCCTTGAATGCTCGCTTGCCGCTGTCACTTGAAAACTCGCCTCCAAGCCAGACAGACTTCGGCTTTGACGTGCGTTCGATCGTTTCCTCGTCTTCGTCGTCGCCTTCGTCACCTTCGATATCGTCGTCAACAGCGAGCGATGCATCCAAGTAGAACCGATGCTCCACATCAAGCCTGCCGCTGCGTTGCGAACGCTTTGGATGCATCCAAGCCAAGTGCTGACGCACCTTGTCGATACCCCAACGCCAGCGTCCTTCGGAAGCGTCACCGCGGATCGGAAGGATCTCGACATCTGTAGCAGCCTGTCGTTCCAACCTGCAAAGACCGAGCCCCTCATTCCAGAAAATTGGAAAGTACATATTTGGGCGGTCTTCTCGGCGGTCAGGACCGCCCCGCTTCCGTAAGTCCCGCAGTGCGTACTTGAATCCTCTCTCGTCGGTGTACTTAAAGGCAGCGCGCTGTTCAGCCGTCAACGGTAGACCGTTCGAGACAAAGTCGGGTCCTGAGTAAACAACGACGTACTCATGCGTCGCTGCAACGTGCTTCTTATCGTTGCGCCCCTTCATGTTATTGACAACCGTGATCGTCGCGATAAAGCGCTCTTCGCCGAACACCTCATTGGCGAGTGATCGTAGGTGGCTCAACTCACGATCGTCGATTGATATGAATACGACACCGTCCGGCTTGAGCAGCGCACGCGCCAGCCTCAAGCGCGGATACAGCATGTTGAGCCAGTCCGTGTGGAACCGACCGCTGGCCTCCGTGTTGCTCGTGATCTTTCTGCCACCCTCAACCTGCCTCGTCAGCTCCAGGTAGTTCTTGATGCTGTCCTGAAAGTTGTCCGGGTAGACGAAGTCCTTGCCGGTGTTGTACGGCGGGTCGATGTAGATCAGCTTCACCTTGCCGGCGTAGCTCTTCTGCAGCAGCTTCAGCACCTCGAGGTTGTCGCCCTCGATCATCAGGTTCTGCGTCGTGTCCCAGTCAACGCTCTCATCGCGGCAGGGTCGCAGAGTGCCGGTGCTGGGCGTCAGGGCCAGTTGGCGTGCGGCGCGCTTGCCATGCCAGTTCAAGCCGTACTTCTCGTCGGCATCGGTCACCGTGGCATCGCCGACCAGGCTCTTGAGCACGTCCACGTTGACGGCCGGCACTGTGCGGCCGTCCACCTGCCGTTCGGTCAGCAGTTCCGGGAACAGCGCCTTCAAGCGGGCCAGGTTGTCGGCACGCAGGTCTGCACTCTGCGATTCAGGCGCGCCGGGTTCGATCTTCTCTACAGGCATCGTTCGGTTCTCAGTCGGTCTTATGTCGTGGCGCAAGTCGCGGCGTTCGTCGTCCCAGGAGCCAGCACGGCCCACATCATCGCAGCCCATGGCACCGTGCCCACCACGCCGGCGCCGCCACTCATGCGGCGCCGCCGTCCAGTTGCTGGCGCAGCTGCTCTGCCTGGGCCTGCACCGCCCGCAGTTCCTCGTTCAGCGCCACCTGGCGGGCGAGCTGACGCTCCTTGGCGGCGCGGTTCCGAAGCTCAGCCGCCTGGGCGCGAAGCAGGCGCAGTTGCTGCAGGGCGGCGTGCCGTGCTGCGGCCTGCTCGCGGCTGGCGCTGGGCTGGAAGGTTCCGGTTTCCTGCGCCACGTCCAGGGCGGCCAGCGTGTCCATCCAGCCCTGCACCAGCGCGTACAGGTCCGAGCGGGGCTGGCCGGCGAGCGACAGCGCGGCGCGGAAGGTGGCGTCACCGCCGTCCGCAGGCATGGCCACCGACAACAGCGGCCCGTCCAGCACCGTCTGGTCGGCCTCGGTCTGCGATTTGCGCAGGTGTGCGACCGACAGGCTCAAGGTCTGGTTCACCGTCGTCGCCAACAGCACCGGGTGCGGCACGGCGCGGTGCAGCAGTTCCACCAGCCGCGCAGGGCGGGTGCCGGGGCGCAGCGTCAGGCTCAGCACCGCCGCCTCGCGGTAGTGGCGGTGCTCGTCCTCGTAGGCCGGCACGCCGGTGAGGTGCGGTTTCAGCGAGGCGAGCCAGGTGATCTCGTCGACGCCGTCCTGGATAAGGCGCTTGTCCTGCGGCGTTGCCGCGCCATGTTCGATCAGCAGCTTCTTGGGTACACGCTGCTGCACCCGGGTGGACTCGGGCAGTTGCAGCACTTGAAGAAGCTCATTGACCGTCATACCCGGCGTCAGACAACCGCAGCGGGGCCAGCATCCGCCACGGCGGCATCGGACCCGGTCAGCACCACCAGGTAGGCCAGCACCTCGAAGTCGTTCATGCCGGCGAACTCGCCCTTCAGCGCATGCGTCCCGTCGGGGTCGAACAGGCTGGCGACGGCGCGCTCGGCGCTTTTGCCCACCACGGACGACACCGCCGCCGCCAGCAGGCCCTGGGCATGGCGCATGTCGGCGCCGTGGCGGGTTTGCTTGCCGAACCGGGCCACGGCCACCGCGTCGGGCAGCTCGCGCCCGACGCACAGCCGCTTGAACCGGTCCAGCGCGTGTTTGGCCTGGGTGTAGGGCAGCAGCACGCTCCCGCTGTCGGACACATGCACCAGGTACACCGGCGCCAAGGGGTAGCCCGGTTCGACGGCACGTTCGGCGGCTGCGCCCTCGGCGCGCAGACAGAACAGGATGCCCGCGGGCAGGTCGGCCTCGGTGGTGGTGACCACGGCGCTGGAACCCAAGGGCATGGCTTCGAGCTTGCCGGGATGCGCCTTAAGGTAGCGGGCCAGGTCGATGCGGAAGTCGGTCAAGGTCAGGTCGGTGATCGACACGCCGCTGGACAGGTCTTCCAGGTCGATGACCGCGTCCTGCAGCTTCAGCAACTGCTTGCGCCGGTACTCCAGGTCGTTCATTGGGTCGCCGGATTGCTGCTCGATGAGGTTTTCTTCGCCGGTGGCCGACACGTCCAGCAGCACCATGCGGCCGCTGACACGCTGTTCGAGGTTGATGTATTCCTCCAGCTCCATGTTGGGCCAGAAGTTCACCAGCTGGATGCTGGTGTTGGGCGAGCCGATGCGGTCGATGCGGCCGAAGCGCTGGATGATGCGCACCGGGTTCCAGTGGATGTCGTAGTTGACGAGCCAGTCGCAGTCCTGCAGGTTCTGGCCTTCGCTGATGCAGTCGGTGGCGATCAACAGGTCGAGCTCGCCCTCGTCGGCCAGCGCCGCCGGGCGCTCCTTGGACCGCGGCGAGAACGTCGTAAGGATGCTGCCGAGGTCGCGGCGCAGCCCGGGCATCGTGGTCTGGTTGCCGCCGGAGCCGGTAACCAGCGCGCTGTCGATGCCGAGCTGGTCGCGGGCCCAGCCGGCCAGGTGCTCGTACAGGTAGCCGGCCGTGTCGGCGAAGGCCGTGAACACGATCAGCTTGCGGTTGCCCGCGTTGATCGGGTTGCGCACCTTGTCGGCGATGAGTTCTCGCAGCTTCAGCAACTTGTCGTCGCGGCCGGCGTCCACCTGCAGGGCCGCGGCGTGCAGCGTGGCCAGGCGGTTGCGATCCTCGGTGAGGTCTTGCCGCCAGCGAGCGAGGTCCAGGTCGCCCAGCAGCACCTTGACCTTGCGGCCGACCAGCAGCGGTTCGAACAACGGATCGTCGACGTCGACGTCGGCGATGTCGAGTTCTTCGAACTCGTCCGCATCGCCCTGTTCACCGTCCTTGCCCGCCTTGTAGGCAGCCAGCCGCGCCAGTGTGGTGTCCACGTCCTTGAGCTGACGGCCCACCGTCAGCGCGAAGGAATAGACCGAGCTTTCCATACGCTTGAGCAGGTTCACGCGCATCAGGTGGATGAGGCTTTCTTCGCGGTCGACCTGGCGGAAGATGCTCTCGCCACCGCGGATGGCGGTGCTGTACTTCTGGTCGTAGGCCGCGAGCCGGCCGTCCTTGACGTAGCGCAGCGGCGCGTAGCTGGCCAGCCTGAGCCGCCGGATCTCGAGGTTGATCTCCTTGATGGGGCGGAACTCGCCGGCGCGGTCAACGTCGGCCTTGATGTTGATAGGCCGTAAGCGGCTGGGAAAGCGCCCCGTCTCTTCGATGCCGTAGTACTTCTCGATGTGGCGGCGCGACCGCGCGATGGTCAGGTGGTCCAGCAGCGTGAAGTAGTCGAAGCCCAGCATGTCCACCAACAGCGCAGGCGTCTTCTCTTCTTCCGGCAGTTCGAGCCAGCGGTTGAAGGACTTCTGCGCCCGGCGTGTGGTGCTGTCGATGCTGGCGATGCCGTGGTCGAACAGCGCCGTGTCGTCGCCTTCGGTGACGAAGGCAATCTGGTTGCGCAGGTCGGCCAGCCGGTTGTTGACGGGCGTGGCCGAGAGCATCAGCACGCGGGTCTTGACGCCTTCGCGGATGATGCGGCGCATCAGCCTGTCGTAACGCGTCTCGTTGCCTTGTTTGGGCGACTTCTTGTTGCGGAAATTGTGCGACTCGTCGATGACCACGAGGTCGTAGTTGCCCCAGTTCACGTGGCCGAGTTCGATGTCACCCGACAAACCCCCGTCGCGTGACAGGTCGGTGTGGTTCAGCACGTCGTAGTTGAGGCGGTCCGACGCGAGCACGTTGCGCTGGTCGTTGGCCTTGTACAGCGTCCAGTTGTCGCGCAGGCGCTTGGGGGCGAGCACCAGCACGCGGTCGTTGCGCAGTTCGTGGTACTTGATGATCGCGAGCGCTTCGAAGGTCTTGCCCAGGCCCACGCTGTCGGCAATGATGCAGCCGCCAAAGCGGTCGAGCTTGTCGATCGCGCCGACGACGCCGTCGCGCTGGAACTTGTAGAGCTTCTTCCAGACCACGGTGTTGCGGATGCCGGTCGCCGCCTTGACGATGCGGTCTTCGTCCATCTCCTGCCCGTCGCGCTGCAGCAGATGGAACAGCACTGCGGCGTACACGCTGGCCGCGTCTCGCGGCGCCGCCAGCGATTCGAGTTGCGCCAGCAGCTGCGCCTTGTCGTCGCCGCGCTGGCCCAACGCTGCCCACTGCGCGTCGAACCACTGCGCCAGCATCTGGCTCTCGGTGGCTGATTCAGACGCCTGGATGAAGGCCAGCGGGTTGCCGGGCGTCAGGCCCAGGCCGTCGGTGGACAGGCCGAAAGAGCCGTGAACCGCCTGCACCGGCGCACCCCGTTCGTCATGAATGACGGCCAGGCCTTGCGGGATGGAGCCGGCAGCAGCGCGAACTTCGGCCGCCTGACGCAACCATTCGGCCATTTGCCGCGCCACATGGGCAGCCTGCAGCCGGTTGCGCGCTGGCCGGTCGGCCTCACCGCCCAGCAGCGCCAGATCGGCACCCGCGCCGGGGACGATCCAACGGGTACCGGCCAGGGCCGATGCCGAAGCGCGCATGGCTTCGAACGCAAACAGCGACGCGGCGCCGGACATCAGATCCAGCCGTCGGCCGGGCGCCAGATGCGCCTGGATCAGGTCAAGGACTCGGTCATTCCCCGCGTTTCGTACCAGCCTCATTGGGTTTCGGCCTCCCTGGGTTGGACTCTACCGAACTCAGTTGCCGAACTCCTCTCGGGGAACACCCCCTGCGCAATTGCTCTCGGCTGGCTGCGACCGCCAACACCAACTCTTCGGCCCCACCCGAGGGGCGCTATGGATCAACGTCAGCCCCCTCAGCGATGTAGATCGAGGACTGCCCGCACTTGAGAAGCGGGCGGAGCCGACCCCCTGTCCACGTCAACGCTCGTTCTTGCTGCGGGCATGTCCCTCACGTAGCGCGCGATCGAGCGTGCGAGGTCGCGGTCTCCCGCGTTGCCGGATGCCGCCAGAGCTCTTCCCAGTTGCGTCCACGACTGAGCGACTTCCACGCGGGTCGCCGTGGCGCGCTGACCTGCCTTCACGCTTGCCTGCGTGGTTCGCAGGCGCCCGTCCTCCCGCGCCTTGATCCGCCACAGCGGGTCATAGTTGCGGCTGCTGCCCCGCGTCGCCTGTCGCGTGGCCTCGGCCTCAACACCCCGCTCGCGCAGCCTCTCGGCGAAGGTCTCACGCCACCGATGCAGGTCAGTCTTTCGCGGGTTCAGACGCCGGCCATGCTTCGACTCGGCCCGCACGCTGATGTGCACATGCGGGTTGGCCTGGTGGTCGTGCAGCACCATCACATACTTGTGGTCGGCCAGCTCGATCTTGGCGAACTCGCGCGCGGCCCATTGCACAGTCAGAGGGTCCGTGCCCCGCGGCATCGAAAGCATGATGTTGAACGCCTCCCGCCGATCGCTCACGTCCTCGATCAGGCTGCCGCCGAAACGCCAGTCGTTGGCCAGCTCGCGCAGCGCCTCCTTGCCGCGCGTCGTCTCGCCACGCTCGTCCTCGATCTCGAGCCGGCCGTTCTTGCTGATGTAGCGGAAGTGTGCGGCGATGGCCTTCATGCCGCGCCCACCACCGGTCACCTTGACCATCACTTGCGGCACGCGGCGAACGACGGTGGCCTCGATGCGCTCGCGGATGGCCGCGGCACGCTGACGCGCCGCGAGGGCTCCGAGCTTGGGCTGCGGCTGGCTCTTGACGATCCGGTTGCCCGGGTAGAACAGCCGATCGCCCCACTGGATCAGGATGCCGTCGATGTCGGGTCGTTGAGACATGTCATCTCCTTCGCTTCACGAGGCCGCGGGTCGCCTTGACTCGCCACGCCCGGCAGATGAGCGTGCGGGCCGCAGGTCGGCCAGGACGCCGGCCGCCAGGGTCAGATGCGCCCGCACGTCGTCGCCCAGCGTGTCGAGCATGCGGCGGTACTCCAGGGCAGGCCGCACATTGCCCTGACGCAGCAGCGCGGTGAGGTGGTTGATGCTCCGGCTCAGCGTCGAGAGTTCGGCGCTCGATGCCGTGAGCGCAGCCAGGCAGACGGGGCGGCTGCCCGACCGACCCGACAACGCCGGCACGTCGGCCAGCAAGCCTGCAAGGAAAGCACCGCGCGACAGGCCTGAATTCTTCGCTCCGCCATCGAGCTGCTCGGCCTCGCCGCGTGTCAATCGGATGGACAGCTTTACGGTCGATCCGGTGAAGGACGCTGATCGTCCCGCCTCGGCGGGCGCACGCGACGCGTCGACGAGGCCCAGCTCGCGCTCGACCGCCCGACGGACCACCACCGACACACTGACCCGTTCGGCCTGCGCGCGCGCCACCAGCGCGGCTTTCAGGCCGCGCATGTCTGCCGTAACGAACTCGTGAGTCGGGGTGTTCATGGTCCGAGCAATCGATGCGATGCGATGCGAGGCAAGCGGAGCTTCACAAGCCGGCGGCAGGCCGCCTATCTCTGCACTCACCTACGCATTCAGTATTGGCCCGGATCGAGGTCGCACGACCGATGATTCCGACCTCAGAATCATCGCCCTCGCCTTCCGCGCAGCTCGCGGTGAGCACGAGCGCAGCAGGGTTGCGCCCAGGAAGACCGACCTCATTTCCGAGACAGCGTCCCGGAATTCCTCGCGCGAGCCGGCAGCGTCAATGGCCACCGATGTCCATCCGATGGACAACACGAACCACACCGCATCAAAGCGGCGGCGGCCTCAGTGGTAGTCGTCTTCGAGCTGGTGCCGCACCGCGAGGACCGCGACCGTGGCGGCGTCCTCGACCTCGAACAGCGCGACGTAGCCGGCCCGGCCGAAGGGGATGATCAGCTCGCGCAGGAACGGGCTCCAGCCCGCCTTGCGGCAGGTGAAGGGCGAGGCCTACAGGGTGTCGATCCCCCTGCGGATGGCGGCCAGCGCCTGGGTAGCGAGATCCAGATCACCGCCGTCCCGAGCCAGCTTGCGCTCGACGATGAAGTCGAACAGGCGGTCGAGGTCGTCCCGGGCCTGACGGGTCAGGCGGACCCGGTCGCTCACCGGCGTGTCTTCGCCTGCTTGGCGCGCGCGGCGTCGAGCTTGCGCTGCAGCGCCTCGAACACGACATCGGCGTCGACAAACTCCGACAGCGTCTCGCCCTCGCCCAGCACGGCCTCGACCTCGGCACGGAACTCCGGCTCCACACGGAGGGAAGGGATGGTGGCGGTCTTCATGCAGGCAGCGTATCGCAATTGCGCCGCATACAGCCTCGGATCATGTTCTCTGCTCACGTCAGCCTGTCCATCGGAGTGACAAATCAGCCATCGACAAAGCCGAGCAACTTCAGCGACGCGGCCGGCGCGAGCCGGCGCGGGCCGCCGACCAGCGGGCGGACGTAGACATGGCCGGATTGCTCCGGCGCCACCGACACGACGAGCTGGTAGTCCTGACCGTCGAACTCGACATGGATGCGCTTGGTGGAGCGTGGTGAACGTGACTCGTCCATTTCGACCGGACTTTCTGCCTGGCGGACAGGCTGCGGCGGCGTTCCCGGCCGGGTGGCTTCGCTCGGGTCCGGTGCCACCGTGGCCGACAGTTCGGCCCGCAGCGCCGCGAGCCGGTCGCGGGTGATCGACCGTTCGCGCGCGGTCCACGCCTCGACGGCGCCCGCATGCTTACCGTGCAGCCGCCGCAGCTCGTAGAGCTCGTTCATGCCGCGGCAGCGGCCTTCGCGGTAGGCCTGCAGCAGCCAGTTCGGCGCCTCGATCAGCGCGGTCGCCAGGGTGACCCACTGCCGGCTCCTGCCGAGCTGCCGCGCGATGTCGGCCTGCCGGTCGCCGAGCGCGAGGCGCTTCTGCACGAACAGCGCCAGCTCGAGCGGCTTCAGACCTTCGCGCTGCTCGTTCTCGATCACCTGGTCGTAGCGGTCCGCGGTGGTGTCGACGAAGGCGGGGATCGTGTCGAGCCCGGCGAGCTTCGAGGCGCGCAGGCGCCGCGCACCGAAGTTCAGCACCCAGCGACCTGCGGCCTGCAGGTGCGGCCGCACCGAGATCGGCTGGCGCACGCCCCGCTCCCGGATCGTCGCTGCCAGCTCCTGCAGCGCGTTGGCATCGAACTCGTGCCGCGGCTGCTCGGGGTCCTCGTCGATGTCGGCGACCGGCAACTGCAGCGGCTCGCCGCTCGCGGTCGGGCTCGGCGCGTCGAGCCCGGCCAGGTCGTCAAGCTGCAGCGGCATCGCTGGCCTCCGCGCGGCGAACCTCGGGCACCGCCCCGGTCACGATCGCGGCGATGCGCGTCAGGCTTGGCTCGATCTCGCGCCAGGCATCGCGCGCCGCGGTCTTCTTCATCTCCCACAGCACGGCCCCGTCGGCCTGGGCCTCGGCGATGCACGAGCGCCGGGGAATCGACGCAAAGTCGCCGGGCCCGTCGCCGATGCGGATCATCAGCGGGTGGTACTGCTGGACGATCTGAATGAAGTTCGCCTTCTGAAACGGAGTGGGTTCGACCATCGTCGGCAGCAGGCCGATCAGCGCGAGCTTCGGGTTCAGCACCGCCTTGATCTTGCGCAGGCCGACGCGCTCGTGGTTGAGCAGGCCGCTGACGCCATCCATCGCCTCCTGGTTGAGCTGGATCGGCGACAGCACGAAGTCGGCCGAGGCGAGCGCGGCGATGACCCGGATGTCGGGGTTCGGGTTGGTGTCGATCACGCACACGTCGAAGTCCGCGTCCACGCTCGCCAGGAAGGTCCGGAAATGCCGCGCGAAGGGTGTGTGCAGCGCCGGCTGCCGCTCCAGGCCGAGCAGCGCCCGGTCGCCGGGCACCAGCACGAAGGGCTGGTCCGGCAGCGACGGCGGCGCGCCGGTCAGCAGCGCGTCGGCTGTGGCTTCGCTCGGGCTCGCACGGCCCGACAGCCGCAGCGGCTTGCTCAGGTTGCCCTGGTGGTCCAGGTCGATCGCCAGCACGCGCCGGCCGCGTTGGACCAGGTGATGAGCCAGCAAGGTCGCGACGGCGCTCTTGCCGACGCCGCCCTTCTGGTTGCACAGCACGAGGGTCTTCATCGGCACGCACTCCTGCGAGCGGATCGCGGACCACCGACCCGTGGGGTGGGCACGGTGCCCTGCCGGGCCCGGGGGCCGACCTCGACAGGCGGCACCGGACCCTGCGAGCCGGCCGACGCGAAGCGCCGGCCGGCGAGCGTCGCGCGAGGCGCAGCGCGGGCACCATGCCCGGTCGATGATCGACGCGGATCGCGGTCCTGGCAGCGATGACTTTCAGGGGAAAGTCATCGGTGGCCGATCACCCGCCCTCGGGCCAGCGCAGGCCCCAACGTGCGATGACGGCCTGCAGGCGCCGGTCGCCGTCGGGCACCAGGGTATGCAGGTCGGCCTGCCCCCACCGCAGCGCATCGAGGCAGAGCAGCATGTCGTCGCTGATCGCGACATCGACGGCGCGCAGCTCGAAGGGGTCGAGCGGGAAGGCCTGTGCGTTGTAGGTCGCCGCGAGAAAGCGCACCACGCGGACGGTCTGCCCGGAGTCGCGCGTCTCGGCCAGGCGCAGCAGGCGGGTGAAGGCCTGGGCACCCTGGGCGGTGGCCACGCTCGAACGCGCGCGGTAGCCGTCGTGTTCGGTGTCGATGTGCTGGGCGGAGTTCATGGGGAAGTCCTCGAAGCGGTGCCGGGCGCACCCGGTCTGGACGCTGCGGCTCGATGCTCGCGCCGGCCGCAGCGATGCGGGGCGATGATTTCGGGTTCGAAGTCATCGCCCCGGCCACGGGATCACGGCCTCAAGCCGCCGCCCTGATGCGCCGCATCTCCTCGGCCAGCACCCACAGCGCCCGGTTCAGGCTCACGCCGCGGTCGATGCTGCCGACCGGCCGGGTGTGCAGCCGGCGGCCCTGCGCGCTGCGCCCGGGTTGGCCGCCGCGCATCACGTTCTCCTGCACGCGCTGGAAAGTCGTCCACAGGCTCTGACCGAGGTCCTCGGGCCGGCGCGCCTCGACCAACTGCGCGGCGGTCACCGGCGGCGGGGGCTGGTCCTCGCCCCGTTCGCCGAAGCGCAGCGCCAGCGCCGCGGTCGCGAAGGCGGTCTGCTCCTCGGGCCGCAACGTCAGCGCCTTCATGCCCTCGGCCGAGGCCTCGACCGCCTCGAACTCGTCGAGCACCCGGAACGCACCTTCGATCACCTCGCCCTGCACGTTGCCCTTGTGCGGGATGCGGATGTCCTCGACCACCTGGCCGACCACCAGGCCGTTGCAGCAGACGAAGCGGAACAGGCCCGCCAGCATCTGGTAGCTGCTCGCGCCGTCGTGGCTGTTGATCAGGATGATCTCGTTCGCTTCGGGCCGGGCCTGTACCTGCCCGGCGTGGCGCATGCGGATCATGTGCTTGGTGAATTCGGCCTTGCCCTCGATGCGGCTGGCGCCCTGGGCCACCATGAAGGGCTCGAAGCCCTCCTTGCGCAGCCCGCGCAGCACCTCGATGGTCGGGATGTAGGTGTAGCGCTCGGAGCGGCTGGCGTGCTTGCCCTCGGCGAACACCGAGGGCGCGGCGGTGCGCATCTGGTCTTCGCTCAGCGGGCTGTCGCCGCGCAGGACGCGGGTGTTGCGCGCAAAGCGCGTGGCGAGTGTGGGGGTCGCGTGCATGTCGGTTCCTTTCGGGATCGATGGATGAAAGGACGGCACGCCGGACCGAGGCCCGGCGCACCGACCTCAGGGTTCAGGCCGTCGCGGAATCCATGGCCTCGTCTGCGGGCGCCTTGGCGCCGGCCTTGCGGGCCTTCGCGGACTTGCCGCGCGCGGCGGCCGGCGCCGGGGCGCCGTCGCCCTCCTCCGGCCCCGTGCCCTGGCGGGCGCGCAGCGCCTCGCTCTGGGCCTTGGTATCGAGGTAGTCGACCTCCTCGGCGGTGAAGGCCATGCCGTAGACCGTCTCGCCGTCGCGCTCGTAGTTGTTGTTCTGCACCCGGCCGACCACGTTGACGTGGCTGCCCTTGCCCAGGTACTGCGCCGCGTTCTCGGCCTGCTTGCCCCACAGCGTCCACTGGATCGCCGTGGCCTCCTCGCCGCGGTTGTCGCCGCTGCCCTTGCGGGTGTTGCTGATCGCGGTCAGCGTCGCCTTGCTCACGGGGCCGTCCCGGCCCGCCACCGACACCAGCCGGACCGCGCCCGCCAGGTGCGCATTGCGTTGTTCGACACGTACGAAAGCCATGATGAACTCCTCATCCGAAGGACCCGCCGCACCCGTCCTGGCTGCTGAAAACTGATCCTTCTGCTTGGCTCTCCTCGCTCCCGCCCACGGGCGGGCGGGGGGTGGGCACGGCCCCTTCCCTCACGGGAAGGGGTGGGGGATGGGTGGGGTTCAGCAGCAGCCGAGGCAGTGAGCCGGTTTCCCGACCCACCGCCATGAGATCCCCCCACAAGTCCCCCTCATCCATTGACGGGGGCGCCGTGGGGGGAGCGCGGTGGGACGACCGGCGCCCCGGCGGCCCCTTTGGTCGGCGCAGCGTCGCGGCCGCTGTGCCAGCCCGCCTGGCGCAGCGGCTGCAGCGCAGCCGACCGAAGGCTCACGAGCAGCGGCGGCCCTGCGGCCGACGTGCCACCGAGGGCGCCGCAGGCGAGCGAATGGCACGGCGGTCGAGCCGCTGATCGCTGGCTGTGCAGCGGCAAAGCCGCTGCGAGCACTTGTCTGACCCTGTCTTCAGCGGCCCGGCATCGGGCATGGCGGGTGACCGGGGTGGCGATCTGGCCGGCGCCGCACCGAGCGGAGCGCAGCGCAGCGACCTGCAAGCCGGTCAGTTCGCCAAGCGGGCCTCGTTCACGCGCAGCGTGAAGGAAACCAGGCCCGCGATCCCCGGGCACGGGACAGGGCCGCCGCGTGCTTCAGCCGGCCCCGCCGGCCTGACTGGATTCGCGTGAGGGATGGCAGCCCGTCAGGGGCGAGACGCCGGCACAGCCGGCGGCTCGACGCGCAGCGCCACAGCCCGGCCCCGCTCCGCGGGGACACGCCATAGCCCACCAGGACCTGGCGGCTGACCCGGCCGCACGCCCACCCGCGTCGCCTCCATCGGGCCCAACGCTGCCGCGCACGGGAACCTCGCCCGGAGGCATTACGATGCCTTCGACAAGAACGGGAGGGAGAAGCGCTTGACCCCGAACGACAACGACGACAACCGATCGGTGGCCCTGTACTGGGACTTCGAGAACCTGCACGCAGGGCTCGTCGAAGCCCGCTACGGCGAAGGCGCCTACGCCAAGCCGGACAACCGCTTCAAGGCCCAGGAACCGCTGATCGACGTGCAGGCCCTGGTCGAGCTCGCCGCCTCCTTCGGTCCGGTCGCCATCAACCGCGCCTACGGCAACTGGCAATTCTTTGGCCGCTACCGCGACGCCCTGCTCCAGAGCGCCGTCGAGCTGATCCAGCTCTTTCCTCCCGGCGCGTCGGCGAAGAACGGCGCCGACATCAAGCTCTGCCTCGACGCCACCGAGGACATCAGTCGCTTCGCCCACATCGGCACCGTCATCATCATCGGCGGCGACAGCGACTTCATGCCCGTCGCCCAGAAGATCAAGGCCGCCGGCCGCACCCTCATCGGCATCGGCAACCGCCGGAACACCAACAAGCACTGGGCCAAGAGCTGCCACGAGTTCCGCTACTACGACACCCTCGTCGAGCCCGAACCCGGACCGCAGGCCCAAGCCGCCGCCGAAGCCAGGGACGCGGCGGCACCGCCGCCCGCGGACCCGGCGGCCGACATGCTCCGGCGAGCGCTCCGCCTGCTCGCCGAAACCCGCGGCGAGGCCTGGGTGAACAAGGCCAACGTCTGGCCGATGATCAAGCGCCTCGACCCGACCTTCGACACCAAGGACCACGGCTACGCCAGCTTCACCGAGATGCTCAAAGCGCTCGACACCGTCGTCGAGGTCAAGAAGGGCGAGACCGACCACCTGCTGCGCTTGCGGTCGAGCTGACCGCCCCGACTGGCCTCCGTCAGAGACTAGGTCAGGACCTTGCGGCAGTAGCAGTACACGAACTGCTGGACCACGCCGCCCGGCGAGCGGTGCTCGTGTTCCCGGTGTTCGACCAGATCGAAGGCGCTGCCGAACTCGTCGTGCAAGGCGTCGGCGTCGTACCGCTTCACCGGCAGGCCGCTGCACTGCGTCGGCCCCCGCGCCCCGAAGGTGGCGACGATCACATGGCCGCCGGGACGGACCGCGCGCAGCACCTGCGCCACATAGGCACGTCGCGCCGCCTCCTCGACCAGGAAGTGAAACACCGCCCGGTCGTGCCAGAGGTCGTAGGGCAGTCCCGGCAGGTCCATCGACGTGATGTCGCCGACCAGCCAGTGCACCCGCCGGGCCACCGGCCCCAAATCGAGCCTGCGCCGCGGCCAGGGCCGCCGCCGACAGATCGACCACGGTGACGTCGCGGTAGCCAGCGAGCAGCAGATCGTCGACCAGCGTCGAGGCTCCGCCGCCCACGTCGATGATCCGGGCGCTCCCGCCGGGCGCGGCCTGCTCGATCAGCGCGAGCGAGGTGGCCGCATGCGGCTCGAACCAGCTCACGGCATCGGCCGCCTTGCCGCCGTACACCTGCTCCCAATGCTGCTTCGGATCCATCGCCTCTCTCCTGCACGCCAGGGCGTTCAGCCGGCCGATCCCCGACGGCGATCGGCGGCGCGCCTGCCCCCGGAACGACCGTGGGCACCCTCGACATGCACCCCGCCCGCCGGTGCCCGTGCCACCGGTTGCGCCAACCCGTCCAGGATGCCGCACCGCGCCGCCTCGCCCGCCCCGCCGCATTGCGCGCGCAGGGACTTCAGCTGCCGCTCGAGCTGCCGCAGCTCCCGGATGCGCGTGGCGACATGGTGGATGTGCTCGTCGAGCAGCATGTTGACTTCGCCGCACCCGGCCTGCGGCGCGTCCTTGACGCGCAGCAGCACGCGAACCTCGTCCAGCGCCATGTCCAGCGACCGGCAGTGCCGCACGAAGGCCAGCCGCTCGACATGCCCGGGCCCGTAGATGCGGTAGTTGCCTTCGGTGCGCGCCGCCGTCGGCAGCAGCCCTTCGCGCTCGTAGTAGCGGATGGTCTCGACCGGGGTCCCCGCCGCGGCCGCCAGTTCACCGATCTTCATCGCCGTCTCCTCCGACTCAGGCAGCGCGCGGCTGCAGCGCGATCAGCGCCATGCCGGCCAGGCAGACCGCACCGCCGACCAGGTCCCAGCGCGTCGGCGCCACACCGTCGACCTGCCACAGCCACAGCAGCGCCACCACCACGTAGACGCCGCCGTAGGCCGCGTAGGTCCGCCCCGCCGCGCTCGGGTGCAGCGTCAGCAGCCAGGCGAAGGCTGCCAGCGCACCCGCGGCCGGCAGCAGCCACCAGACCGGCCGGCCCTGCGTCAGCACCAGCCACGACAGGTAGCAGCCGACGATCTCGGCCACCGCGGTGACGAAGAACAGGCCCGTGACGCGCAGGAAGTCGAGCATGGCTGAGGTTCCGGGAGGCGGGGCGATGGTGAGGGAAGGCGACACGATGCTAACGCTTGACTCTGGAGCCGCTACAGGGTTTCCAATGCGAACCATGATGCCTCGGACCAGCCCATGAGCGAGCCCTGCTGCAGCCACGGCTGCGCCACCCCATCCGCCGTCCGGAGCCCGCGCTACCGCCGCGTGCTGTGGGCCGCGCTGATCGTCAACGCGATGATGTTCGGCATCGAGCTCGCCGGCGGCCTGCACGCCGGCTCGGTGTCGCTGCTGGCCGACGCGGTGGACTTCCTCGGCGATGCGGCCAACTACGGCATCTCGCTGCTCGTGCTCGGCATGGCCCTGCGCTGGCGCGCACGCGCCGCGCTGTTCAAGGGCCTGACCATGGGCGCCTTCGGCGTCTTCGTGCTGACCCGGGCCGCCTGGTCCGCGACCACCGGTACGGTGCCCGAGCCGGTGACCATGGGGGCGATCGGCGCGCTGGCGCTGCTTGCCAACGTGGCCGTCGCCGCCATGCTCTACGCCTGGCGCGAGGGCGACGCCAACATGCGCTCGGTCTGGCTGTGCAGCCGCAACGACGCCATCGGCAACCTCGCCGTGATGGCCGCGGCGCTCGGTGTGTTCGGCACCGGCAGCGCCTGGCCCGACCTCGCGGTCGCCGCGATCATGGGCAGCCTCGCGATCGCCGCGGCGGCGTCCGTCGTGCGCCAGGCCACCACCGAGCTGCGACCGGCCGCTGCCGGTCCCGTGACGCCATGAGTGCGGTCGTCCTGACCTCGGCGCTGACCTGCCCGCATTGCGGCCACCGGTCGACCGAGACCATGCCGACCGACCGCTGCCTGTGGTTGCACGAATGCCCGCAGTGCCGCCGGCTGCTGCGCCCGCGGCCCGGCCACTGCTGCGTGTTCTGCTCCTACGGGTCGGTGCCCTGCCCGCCGGTCCAGGCCGCCGCAGGCGAGCCCGGGTCGTGCTGCGGCTGACGGGGCCCGACCGATGCCATGCCGCGTCACCCTTCACGCCGGTCGGGATGGCGTCGTGCCGCCGGGCCGCGCAGCCGCTAGACTGCGCTCCGTGCGTCGCTGGCTCTCCATCCTCCTGCTCGTGCTGCTGCCGCTCCAGTTCGCCTGGGCGCAGGCAGCCGACTACGACGCGCACGGCAGCGGCAGCCATGAGATGCACTTCGGGCATCACGATCACGGCCACGACCACGGCGAACCGCCCGACGCGCCCGACGGCGATGCAGGCGGCTCGATCGACGCCGACGGCCACCACTGCCACGGCCAGTGCTCGGGCATGCCGGCACCGGTCTGCCTCGTGGCCGCCGTCATCGGCAGCACGTCGCCCGACATCCGCATCGACGTGCACAGCGGCGCCCTCGCGCCGCCCCGACCCGAACGCCCCCAGTGGCGTCCCCTCGCCTGATCGGCGAGGCGGGTCGCTTTTCTTCCTGAAACCCGTTCGCGCCTGAGCGCCGGCCGCAGCATGCGGCCCGCGCAGGCACGACGCGACCTTCTGGTCGCCGCTCGCCGATCTCCCGTGGCTTGTTCTCGACACTGGAGCATCGGATGCACCGAAGAACTCGAACGACCGCATGGCTGCGACGCACCGCCGTGGCCGCCGCATGGGCCACCTGCGCATGGGCGGCGCAGGCCCAGACCACCATGGCGCAACCCGCGCCCGAAGAGCCTCTTGACCTCCGGCAAGTCTTCGACGCCGCCTGGGCGCGCCAGCCTGAGGCCCTTGCCCTGCAGGCGCACCGTGACGCGGCCAGGGCCCGGCAGAAGGCCGCGCAGGCCTGGACCCCTGAACCCGCAGCGCTGGAGCTGTCCAACAAGACCGACCGCCTGAACCGCAACCAGGGCGCGCGCGAACTCGAGGTCGGCGTTGCCGTGCCCTTGTGGCTGCCCGGCGAGCGCAGCAAGAGCGCTGCACTGGCGGACGCCGAAGGCGCGGCGATCGAAAGCCGTGCATCTGCCGCGCAGCTGCGCGTGGCGGCGGCGGTCCGCGACGCATGGTGGCAATGGCAGCGCACCCGCATCGAGGCTGAGAGCGCACGCGATCAGCTCGACAACACGCGCCGCATCGCTGCCGACGTGGCCAGGCGGACTCGCGCCGGCGATCTGGCCCGCGCCGACCAGCACCTGGCCGATGGTGCGGTGGCGGCAGCCGAGTCGGGGCTCGTACAGGCCGAAGCCGCACTGGCTGCGGCCCGGCAGCAACTCCGCGCGCTGGCAGGCCGTGCGCCCGCTGCCACCGTAACCGCCGGTGCCGCCGCCGAGCCAGACCCTGGTACGGCCTCGGCCGAGACCGACGCGCACCCGGCGCTGCAGGAGCTGAGGGACCGCGCCGCGGTGGCAGAAGGCAGCGCGGCGCTGGCCGCGGCGCAGTCGCGCGCCAGCCCCGAGCTGATGCTGGCGACCACCCGCGACCGCGGCGCCTTCGGCGAGTCGTCTCAGCAGACCCTGACGCTCGGCGTGCGCATCCCCTTTGGCGGCGGCCCGCGGCACGATGCCCGATCCGCCAGCGCACGCGCCGAAGCGACCGAGGCACAGGCCCAGCTGGCGCTGGAGCGCGAACGCCTGGGCGCCGAACGCGAAGCCGCGCGCGTGCGGGTGGACGCCTCGCGCACCCAGCTCGCCGCCGCCGAGCGCCGTGCCCTGCTCGCGCGCGAATCGCGCGGCTTCTTCGACAAGTCCTTCCGCCTCGGCGAGACCGACCTGCCGACGCGCCTGCGCATCGAAGCCGAAGCCGCGGAAGCCGAACGCCAGGCCGCGCGCACCCGCATCGAACTCGCCGCGGCGATCTCCGCGTGGCGGCAGGCGCTGGGTCTCATGCCCCAGTGACGCTGCATCGACGCCACACACCGAATCCTTCAGGACCCTCCCCATGAACCTCCCGCACCTCCTGGCCGCGATCCTCGTCGCCGCCTTCCTCGCCGCTCCGCCCGCGCGCGCCGCCGGCGACCATGACCACGGCGACGCCGCCCCCTCGGCCGTCGGCGAGGCGCTGCCGCGCTTCACCGCCGAGTCTGAACTGTTCGAGCTCGTCGGCGTGCTCAGCGGCCAGCAGATCACCCTCTACCTCGACCGCTATGCCGACAACAACCCGGTGCGCGACGCGCAGATCGAGCTCGAGATCAGCGGCGCCAAGTTCAAGGCCGAAGCCCATGGCGACGGCGAGTACGAGGTGCTGCTGCCCGAGGCGCCGAAGCCGGGTGTGCTGCCCATCACCGCGACCGTGACCGCCGGCAACGAGGCCGACCTGCTGGCCGGCGAGCTGGACATCCACGAGGAGGCCCACGCCGACGAGGCCGAGCACGCGCATTCGTTGAAGGAATACGCCTTATGGGCCACCGCCGGCTTCGCCGTACTGGCCCTGCTCGGCTGGGCCGCACGTCGCATGCTCGGCGCGCGCGGCGTTCGCGCCGGGGGTGCGGCATGAAGCGCGCGCTGATCGCCACCAGCCTCGGGCTGCTGATCGCACTGGCCGGGCCCCACGCGGCGCGGGCCGGCGAAGGCCACGACCACGGCGACGGCACGGCCGCGCCCAGCGCCAACGGCCCGCAGCGCCAGCCCGACGGCAGCGTCTTCCTGCCCAAGCCGGCGCAGCGCCAGCTCGGCGTACGCACCCTCGTCACCGCGGCCGCCACGCTGCCGCGCACGGTGGAACTGAACGCCAGGGTGCTGATGGACCCCAACGCCGGCGGCAAGGTGCAGGCCCTGAACGCCGGCCGCATCGAACCCGGGCCGCGCGGCCTGCCCAACCTCGGGCAGACGGTGCGCAAGGGCGAGGTGCTCGCTTATGTGCTGCCGTCGGCCGCGCCGATCGAGCGCTCCAACCAGGCCGCCCAGCTGGCCGAGCTGCGCGCGGCCAAGGCCCTGGCCGACAAGCGCGTCGCGCGCCTGCAGGAGCTGGCCGACACCGTGCCGCGCAAGGAGATCGAGGCGGCGGAAAGCGAATCGGCCAGCCTGGGGGCGCGCATCGCCGCGGTCGGCGCCGGCCTCGCCACCCGCGAGACGCTGGTCGCGCCGGTGTCCGGCGTGATCGCCTCGGCCAACGTGGTCGCCGGCCAGGTGGTCGATGCCCGCGAACTGGTCTTCGAGATCGTCGATCCCTCTCGCCTGCGCATCGAGGCGCTGGCCTTCGACGCCGCGCTCGCGTCCGACATCGGCGGCGCAACGCTCGCCGTCGGCGAGCAGCGCGTACCCCTGGTCTTCGTCGGCGCCTCGCGCAGCCTGCGCGAGCAGGCGCTGCCGCTGGCCTTCCGCGCCGAGGGCCCGACGCTCGCGCAACTGGCCGTCGGCCAGCCGGTGCAGGTCTTCGTGCAGACGAAGAAGACGATCGAAGGCATCGCCGTGCCGGTCGCCGCGCTGATGAAGAACCCGGCCAACCAGACCATCGTCTGGGTCAAGACCGCGCCGGAGCGCTTCGAGCCGCGCAGCGTGACCACCGAGCCGCTCGACGGCGTCAACGCCGCCGTGACTTCGGGCTTGAAGCCGGGTGATCGTGTCGCGACCCAGGGCGCGACGCTGATCAACCAGGTCCGCTGAGGAAGCCACCATGTTCAAGTGGCTCCTCGACAACAGCCTCGGCAACCGGCTGCTGGTGATCATCGCCAGCGTGGTGCTGATGGCCTATGGCGCGTTCACGCTCTCGCGCACCCCGGTGGACGTGTTCCCCGACCTCAACAAGCCCACCGTCACCATCATCACCGAGGCCGGCGGCATGGCCGCCGAGGAGGTGGAGCAGCTCATCACCTTCCCGCTCGAGACGACCATGAACGGCCTGCCCGGCGTGGAGTCGGTGCGCTCGATCTCGTCGGCCGGCCTGTCCTTCCTCTACGTCACCTTCGACTGGGACATCGACATCTTCCGCGCCCGGCAACTGGTGTCGGAGCGGCTCGCCGGCATGGAAGAAAGCGTCGCCGAGGGCGTCACGCCGCACATGGGGCCGATCAGCTCGATCATGGGCGAGATCATGCAGATCGCCATTCCGGTCGATCCGCAGAAGATCAGCCCGATGGCCGTGCGCGAGTACGCCGACTGGGTGCTGCGGCCGCGGCTGCTGTCGGTGCCCGGCGTCGCGCAGGTCATTCCCATCGGCGGCGAGGTGCGCCAGTTCCAGGTGCAGCCCAACACCGCCCGCATGGCCGAGCTGGGCATCACGCACGATCAGCTCGAAGCTGCGCTGAAGGGCTACTCCAGCAACACCTCGGGCGGCTTCCTCGAACTCAACGGCCGCGAATACCTGATCCGCAACCTGGGCCGCACCTCGCGCCTCGACGACTTGAACAACCTCGCGCTGACGGCGAAGGACGGCCAGCCGATCCTGATGCGCCAGATCGCCGAAGTGACTTTTGCCGCGGCGCCCAAGCGCGGCGACGCCGGCTTCGAGGGCAAGCCGGCCGTCATCCTGGGCATCCAGAAGCAGCCGACCGCCGACACCATCGCGCTGACGCTCGCCATCGAGGACGCACTCACCGGCCTGAAGGCCTCGCTGCCGGCCGGCATGGAGGCGCCGCAGGTCACTTTCCGCCAGGCCAGCTTCATCGAGGCCTCGATCAGCACGCTGCAGGGCAAGCTGATCGGCGCCTCGATCTTCGTCGCTGCGATCCTGTTCTTCTTCCTCGGCACGCTGCGGCCGACCGTCATCGCGCTGACGGCGATCCCGGTATCGATCTTCATCACCGCGCTGGTCTTCAAGTATTTCGGGCTGTCGATCAACACCATGACGCTGGGCGGCCTGGCGATCGCCATCGGCGGCCTGGTCGACGACGCGGTGGTGGGGGTGGAGAACGTGCTGCGGCGCCTGAAGGAAGACCGCGCTAAGCACCCGGATCACCGCATGCACCCGATCGAGGTCGTGGCGCGGGCGACGATGGAAGTTCGCTCGGCCATCCTCTACGCGACGGTCATCATCGTGCTCGTCTTCATCCCGCTGTTCGCGCTGCCGGGGCTGGAAGGCAAGCTGTTTGTGCCGCTGGGCATCGCCTTCATCGTCTCGACGCTGGCCTCGCTGATCGTGTCGGTCACGGTCACGCCGGTACTCAGCTTCTACCTGCTGCCGCGGATGAAGACCCTGGACCATGGCGACACCAAGGTGCTGGCCTGGTTGAAGGCGCGTTACTGCGGCAGCCTGCAGGCGGTGCTCGACCGGCCCAAGGCGGCCATGGCCGCCGCGGGTGCGGCGGTGATGGTTGCGGCGGTGGCCGTACCCTTCTTTCCGACCACTTTCCTGCCGCCGTTCAACGAGGGCACGCTGCTGATCGGCCTGCGCCTGAACCCGGGCGTGACGCTGGCCGAGACCTCGGCACTGGCACGCCAGGCCGAAGTCCTGATCAAGCAGGTGCCCGAGGTCACCCACGTCGGCCGCCGCAGCGGCCGGGCCGAGTTGGATGAACACGCGGAGGGCGTGCATGTCAGCGAGCTGGACGTGGGCCTCGTCCCCACCGCCGAGCTGACGCGCAGCATGGACGAGGTCAAGGCCGACATCCGCGCCCGCCTGGTCAACCTGCCGGCGGCGCTGGAGATCGGCCAGCCGATCTCGCACCGCATCGATCACATGCTGTCGGGCGTGCGCTCGCAGATCGCGGTCAAGATCTTCGGCGAAGACCTCGATGCGCTGCGCGGCCAGGCCGATGTGCTGCGCGCGAAGCTGGCCACCATCCCCGGCATTGCCGACCTGCAGATCGAGAAGCAGGTGCTGGCGCCGCAGATCAAGGTGCGTGTGGACTACGCGGCGGCCGCGCGCTACGGCGTGCCGGCGCCGCAGGTGCTGGGCACGCTGCAGGGCCTGGTCGAGGGCGAGAAGATCACCCAGATCGTCGAGGGCAGCCGGCGTTTCGCGCTGGTGGTGAAACTGCCGGAATCGGCACGCTCGGTGGAGGGCCTGGGCGGCATCCTGATCGAGACGCCCAGCGGCCGCATCCCGCTGGCCAAGATCGCGACGATCGAGGACGGCGACGGGCCCAACCAGATCAGCCGCGACGACGGCAAGCGGCGCATCGTGCTGTCGGCCAATGCCTCGGGCCGTGCGCTGTCGGAGATCGTCGCCGACATCCGCCAAGTGGTCGCCGAGACCAAGCTGCCCGAGGGCTACTTCATCACCCTGGGCGGGCAGTTCCAGGCCCAGGAGGAAGCCTCGCGGCTGGTCGGCCTGCTGTCGATCGTGTCGCTGACGCTGATGTTCGTCGTGCTCTACAGCCGCTACAAATCGGCGGCGCTGTCGGCGCTGATCATGGTCAACATCCCGCTGGCGCTGGTCGGTGCGGTGCTCGGGCTGTGGCTGTCGGGCCAGCCGCTGTCGGTGGCGGCGCTGGTCGGCTTCATCACGCTGGCCGGCATCTCGGTGCGCAACGGCATCCTGAAGATCAGCCACTACATCAACCTGATGCGCTTCGAGGGCGAGGCCTTCGACCAGAAGATGATCGTCCGCGGCTCGCTGGAGCGCCTGAGCCCGGTGCTGATGACGGCGCTGGTGACGGCCTTCGCGCTGGCGCCGCTGCTGTTGGAGGCCGAACGCCCCGGCACCGAGGTGCTGCACCCGGTGGCGGTGGTGATCTTCTCGGGCCTGATCAGCTCGACGCTGCTCGACACCTTCCTCACGCCCGCGATGTTCTGGCTCTTCGGCCGCAAGCCGGCCGAGGCGCTGATGGACGACAAGGACGCCGAGGCGCTGTGATCTCTTCCACCCACCCCGAAAGGACCCTCATGAAAACCCAGACCCTCGTCGCCTCGATCACCCTGGCACTGGCCGGCTCCGCCTTCGCCGCCGGCGACCACCACCACGCAGCCGATGACCACAAGCCGATGCACGGCGGCGTCGTGACCGCGACCAAGCTCATGGACTTCGAGCTCGTGGCCAAGCCGACCGTGATCCAGCTCCATCTGCGCGACCACGGCAAGCCGATGGACGCGAGCCAGGCCAAGGGCAAGCTGACGCTGCTGTCGGGCACCGACAAGCAGGAGGTCGAGCTCAAGCCGGCCGGCGACAGGCTCGAAGCCACCGGCAGCTTCAAGGTCGGACCGGGCACCAAGGCGGTGGCGGTCGTGACGGTCGGCGGCAAGACGGCGACCGCGCGCTTCACCCTCAAGTAGCCGGAGACGAGCATGCTCGCGCGCAGATCGCTGACCCTCGGCGGGCTCGCCGCCCTGGGGATGACCGCGGCAGGGTGCGCCACGCGCACGCCGGCAAGGCTCGAGGCCGACGGTTCCTACTGCCGCCGCCTCGGCCGGCGGCCTCGCCAGAAGGTGGCGTGCACGCCGGGCTCGGTACCGCCCGCCTCGGCGGACGCCGACGCCAAGCGCTTCGAACCCATCCCCGGCGCCCTGGGCTTGTACGTGCTGCGCCATCGCTGGCTGGATGCCCACCGCGTCGTCGAACTCCAGGTGGACGGCCGGCCCGTGGCAGCGACGGTCCCCGCGTCGCTGGTGCGAGTGGCCCTCGCGCCGGGCAGACACACGTTGGCGGTCGACTGGGACGGGCAACGAACCGAGCTGAGTATCGAGGGTGCGCCAGGCGACGTGCACGCCATCGAGCTGGTCGGGAGCAGTTGGTTCTGGGGCGACCGCTTCGTGTGGCAGCCATCGACCGTGGACGATCTCCGGCGTCGCGCCGCCGGCACGCGGCTGGTGGCCGACGTGAGCTTGCGCTGATCGCAGCGTGCACTTGATGCGGTGATATGCCCGCCGCACGGTGGTCTTCGCCGCGCACTTCGACCATCGGCCATGCGACGTCCTGCTTCGACCCGGCACCACGCGCGCCCCTGCACGCCTTCATTGCAGTTTCGTCACGCCGCCGACCATCGATTGACCCAGGCCGCTTCCTAGAGTCGTTCTCATGACGCGCCCTTGCGTCATCGGCATCGCCCCCGCGTTGCCGGCCACCCGCAAGAACTGGAGGCCCCCATGAGAACGACATCGACCCTTCGTGCCACGCTGCTCGCCGCCCTCGCCGCGGCAGCCTTCTCGGCCTACGCCGACACCTTCAGGAACGGCGAATCCTTCTACGGCACGCCGACGGCCGCCACGGCCTACGCGCGCCAGGTCACCCTGGGTTCGCGGTCCACGCTGGACGTGGACTACGGCAGTGTCATCACCTTCACGAACGAAGGCCGCAGCTTCACCTGGCAGTTCAACGGCATGGACCACCGCCCGGTCGAAATCACCAAGATCGCCCCGGCGGGCTTTCCGACCAAGCCGCTGATCATCTACGTGGCGCCGAACCCGTGGAACCGCGGCGGCTGATCACGTTGGCCGGCGCGTGCTGCCCAGGGACAGCCGCGCCGGTCGCGCGCTGCGAAACTAGGACGACGCGCCCGAGCCGCGCCGACCGCGCAACAAGCGGTACACCGCCGGTACCACGAACATCGACAGCAGCGGCGCCGTCACCATGCCGCCGACCATCGGCGCGGCGATGCGCTGCATCACCTCGGAGCCGGTGCCGCCGCCGAACATGATCGGCAGCAGGCCGGCGATGATGACGGCCACCGTCATCGCCTTCGGCCGCACGCGCAGCACCGCGCCTTCGCGGATCGCGTCGAGCAGTGCGTCGTCGCTGCTTTGGCCACGCGCCAGCCGCGCTTCCCAGGCCTGCTTCAGGTAGAGCAGCATGATGACGCCGAACTCGGCCGCCACGCCGGCCAGCGCGATGAAGCCGATGGCACCGGCCACGCTCAGGTTGTAGCCCAGCCCATAGAGCAGCCAGAAGCCGCCGATCAGCGCGAAGGGCAGCGTCGCCAGGATCAGCAGCGCCTCGTCGAAGCGCCGGAAGGTCAGGTAGAGCAGGATGAAGATGATGCCGAGCGTGAAGGGCACCACCACCTTCAGCCTGGCCGTCGCGCGCTCCAGGAACTCGAACTGCCCCGACCACGAGACCGAGTAGCCCGGCGCGAGCTTCACCTGCTCGGCCACCGCCCGCTGCATGTCCTGGACCGCCGACTTCAGGTCGCGCCCGCGGATGTCGACATAGACGAAGCCGGCCAGGCGCGCGTTCTCGCTGCGCAGCATCGGCGGGCCGTCGGTGATGCGCAGTTCGGCCACGTCGGACAGCACGATGCGTGCACCACGCGGCGTGAGGACGGGCAGTTGGCGCAGCTTCTGCAGCGAGTCGCGGACCTCGCGCGGGTAGCGCACGTTGATCGGGAAGCGCTGCAGACCTTCCACCGTCTCGCCGACGTTGTCGCCACCGACCGCCGAGGCAATCACCGACTGCACGTCACTGATGTTCATGCCGTAGCGTGCCGCCGCGTCGCGGTTGATGTTCACGTCGACATAGCGTCCGCCGGTCAGCCGCTCGGCCAGCGCGCTGCTGACGCCGGGTATGCCCTTCACGGCCTTCTCGATCTCACCGGCGATGCGGTCGATCTCCGCCAGATCGGTGCCGGCCACCTTGATGCCGACCGGACTCTTGATGCCGGTGGCCAGCATGTCGATGCGGTTGCGGATCGGCGGCACCCAGATGTTCGACAGGCCGGGCACCTTGACGATGCGGTCCAGTTCCTCGACCAGCCTGTCGCTCGTCATCCCGTCGCGCCACTCGCTCTTGGGCTTGAACTGGATCGTGGTCTCGAACATCTCCAGCGGTGCCGGGTCGGTGGCCGTCTCGGCGCGGCCGGCCTTGCCATAGACCGACGCCACTTCCGGCAGGGTCTTGATCAGCCGGTCGGTCTGCTGCAGCAGCTCGGCCGCCTTGCCGGCCGACAGGCCGGGCAGCGCGGTCGGCATGTAGAGCAGGTCGCCCTCGTCGAGCGGCGGCATGAACTCGCCCCCGATCTTCAGGATCGGCCAAGCGGTGCTGGCGAGCAGCAGCAGCGCGACGGCGATCGTCGTCTTCGGCCAGGCCAGCACGCCGTCGAGCAGCGGGCGGTAGGCGGCGATCAGCGCGCGATTCAGCGGGTTGCGCCGCTCGTCGGGGATGCGGCCGCGGATCAACCAGCCCATCAGCACCGGCACCAGCGTCACCGCCAGCCCCGCCGAGGCCGCCATCGCGTAGGTCTTGGTGTAGGCCAGCGGCGAGAAGAGGCGCCCCTCCTGCGCCTCCAGCGTGAACACCGGGACGAAGCTCAGCGTGATGATCAGCAGCGAGAAGAACAGCGCCGGGCCGACCTCGACCGCGGCGTCGCCGACCACGCGCCACTGCGCCTCGCCTTGCAGGTCTTCGCCCGGATGCTCGTGTCGCCAGGCCTCGATGTGCTTGTGCGCGTTCTCGATCATCACCACCGCCGCGTCGACCATTGCGCCGATCGCAATCGCAATGCCGCCCAGCGACATCACGTTGGCGTTGACCCCCTGGTAGTGCATGACGATGAAGCTCGCCAGGATGCCGAGCGGCAGCGTGACGATAGCCACGAAGGCCGAGCGCAGGTGGAACAGGAACACCACGCACACCAATGCGACGACGATGAACTCCTCGATCAGCTTGTGGCTCAGGTTCTCGACGGCCCGTTCGATAAGGCTGGAGCGGTCGTAGGTGGGCACGATCTCGACGCCCTTCGGCAGGCCGGCCTGCAGCGAGGCGATCTTGGCCTTGACGGCGGCAATCGTCTCCAGCGCGTTCTTGCCCGAGCGCATCACGATCACGCCGCCGGTGGCTTCGCCCTCGCCGTCGAGCTCGCCGATGCCGCGCCGCATCTCGGGCCCGACCTGGATGCGCGCCACGTCGCCCAGGCGCACGCTGACGCCGGCGTCGGTGGCATTCAGCGGGATCCGGCGGAAGTCGTCCAGCGTCGCCAGCAGGCCCGAGGCGCGCACCACGTACTCGGCCTCGCCCAGCTCCAGCACCGAGCCGCCGGCCTCCTGGTTGGCCTTGCGGATCGCGTCGATGACCGCGCCGTGCGGGATGTTGTAGGCCGCCAGTTTGTCGGGGTCGAGCAGCACTTGGTACTGGCGCACCATGCCGCCGACCGAAGCGACCTCTGCGACGTTCGGCACCGTCTTCAGCTCGTACTTGAGGAACCAGTCCTGCAGCGCGCGCAGCTGTCCAGCGTCCATGCTGCCGCTGCGGTCGACCAGCGCGTACTGGTAGATCCAGCCCACCCCTGTCGCATCCGGTCCGAGCGCCGGCTTGGCCGCGGCGGGCAGGCGCGACTGCACCTGGTTCAGGTACTCCAGCACCCGCGAGCGCGCCCAGTAGGGGTCGGTGCCGTCCTCGAACAGCACGTAGACGAAGCTGTCGCCGAAGAAGGAGTAGCCGCGCACGACCTTGGCCCCCGGAACCGACAGCATGGTCGTCGTCAGCGGGTAGGTGACCTGGTTCTCGACGATGCGTGGCGCCTGGCCCGGGTAGGTGGTGCGGATGATGACCTGCACGTCCGACAGGTCGGGCAACGCGTCGAGCGGCGCGCGCTGCACGGCCCACAGCCCCCAGGCGGTGACGAGCAGCGTCGCCAGCAGCACCAGGAAGCGGTTGACGAGCGACCAGCGGATCAGCGCGGTGATCATCGCGAGGCTCCTGCGGCTGCCGGCACCGCTGGCGGCAGCAGCGTGAGCCGCGTCACCGTCGGCCCGTCATCGGGGTGCATGTAGAACTCGAAGTCGACCCGGTCGCCGGCCTCCAGGCCGCGCGGTCGCTGATTCGGCGGCGGCAGCCTGAACTCCATCGTCATCGCGTCCCACTGGAGGCTCGGCACCGGCCCGTGGCTGAGCGTCACGGTGTCGCGGCCCAGGGCCTCGATCAGCGCCTCGCCGCGGTGGCGCTCGGCCTTGTCGGCGGCGCTCGGGGCCGGGTCCTGGTTCAGCCGCGCTTCCACGCCTTTCAGGCTCGCCTCGGAGTCGATCAGGAACTGCGACGAGACGACGACGCGCTGCCCGGCCTTCAAGCCGCGCTTGATCTCGGTCCGGCCGCCGGTCTCCAGGCCGGTCTCCACATCGACCGGCGCGAAGCGCCCCCCGTCCTCGGCCACCATCACCACCGCGCGCCGGCCGGTCTGGATCACGGCTTCGGTCGGCACCAGCAGCGCCTTCTCGGCGCGCGTGTCCATGAACTGCATCGTGACGAACAGTCCCGGCACCAGCCGGCCTTCGGGGTTGGCGAACTGCACCCTCGCCTTCAGCGTGCGCGTGGCCGGGCTCACCTCGGGCAGCAGCGCCTGCACGCTGCCGCGGAACACCGAGCCCGGGACGCCGGGGCTGCGCGCCTCGACCTGGCTGCCGGGGCGCACCAGCGCGGCCTGGCTTTCGGGCAGCTCGGCCAGCGCCCAGACACTGGCCAGGCCGTTGATGCGCGCGAGCATCATCCCGGCGCTCACCGTCATGCCCTCGCGGGCCACGAGTTCGGCCACCACGCCGCTCGACGGCGCGACGAGCGTGACGCGCGGTTGCACCGCGCCGGCCGCTTCGACGCGCGCGACCTGGGCCTCGCTCATGCCGGCCAGCAGCAGGCGCTGGCGCGCCGCGGCCGCGAGGGCCGCGTCGCCCGGCGCGATGCGGCGCACGGCGAGGTATTCCTCCTGGGCCGCCACCCAGTCGGGCACGTAGAGCTCGGCGAAGGGCTGGCCGGCGCGGACGCGGTCGAGCGTCGCCCGCACATGCAGCTTCTCGAGGTAGCCCGTGGCTCGCGCCTGCACCACCGACTGGTCGCGCTCGTTCCAGGCGATGCTGCCGACCGCGCTGACCATCGCTTGCAGCGCGCCCTCTTCGACTACCGCGGTGCGCACGCCGAGGTTCTGCTGGATGCGCGGGCTCACCGTCACCGTGCCCTGGTCATCGCCGCCGGCGCCGCCGTAGACCGGCACCAGCATCATGTCCATGAAGGGCGACTTGGCCGGCGCATCGAAGCGCTTACCGGGCACCATCGGGTCGTGGTAGTAGAGGATGGGCTTGCCGGTGGCCGGGTCGACCTCGCCGGCCTTCAGACCCTGCTCGATGTGGCGCCGTGTCGCGGCCTCGCCAGCGGCGACGCTGCTGGTCGGGTCTTCCACGGGTGTCGTCGCCACGGAGGCGGCTGGACCGGACTCGGCCCTGCCCTGCATCATGCCGAACTGGTGGAGTGCGTAGCCGCCGGCGCCCAGCACGGCCGTAGCGATCAGGACATTGCGCAGCATCATGGCGTGCTCCTCGGAAGGGCCTGGCCGTCGGGCTGCGGCATCAGGAAGTTCAGTTGAGCCCAGAGGCGAGCGATGTCGGCCTCGATGGACAGGCGGTCCAGATGGACCTGCAGCGCGTTGCGGCGCGCTTCGAACACGGCGGCGAGCGTGCCGCTGCCGGCTGCATAGGCGCTCAGCGCCGCAGCGGCTCGCTGCTCGGCCAGCGGCAGCAGGGCTTCGTCGTGGCGGCGCAAGCGGCGCTCGTGGCTGCGCCAGGCCCGCTGCCCGGACTGGAGATCGGCCTGGACGGCGCGCTCGGCATCCTCGCGCCGGGCCTGCGCCTCGTCGATCCGCGCGAGCGTCGCGGCGTGCTCGCGATCCTGGCGCCTCGCACGGTCCCACTGCAGCGGCACCGACAGATTGATCGAGACCATGTTCGAGTAGGCCGTGCCGCGCTGGCTGTACATCAGCTCCACGCTCCAGTCGGCCTGCCGCTCGGCGTCGGCCACCTGCGCATCGGCCACCGCAGCGGCTTCCTGCTCGCGGCGGGCCGCGATGTCGGGCAGTGCGTCGAGCGCGACGGCCCCATCCACCGCCAGCCACGCGGGGAGCACAAAAGCCGGTCGCGAGCCCAACGGCTCATTGGCCGCGTCGCCGACGTAGCGCGCCAGCCGCGCGGTCGCAACCTCGATGTCGCGCTCGGCCTCGTCGAGCCGGTCGCGCAGTCCCTCGACCTCGCTGCGCGCGGCGTACACGTCGGCCTGGCTGCCCCGGCCACTGCGGTACACCGCTTCAGCCGCCTGCACCTGCTGGCCGGCCTGCGCGATCTGCCCGAACAACTGCTCGCGCACCGACTCGGCGAAGGAGCGGTCCAGCCAGGCCAGCGCCGCGTCGCGCTGCACCGCGGCCACCGCCTGCCGGCGCTCGGCCTCGGCCAGCGCCACGTCGCGCTCGGCCCGCGCGCCGCGTGCTGCACGCTTGTCGGCGCGGGTGAACTCCTGCATCAGTCCGACCGAGCGCATCGTCATGAAGTCGCGCGTGACGCTGAACCGGTCCGGGCCGTCGATCGGCAGGTTGTTCAGACCGAGCTTGAGGACCGGATCGGGGCGCTGTCCGGCCGCCACGGTCCGCTCCCGCGCGGCACGGACCTGGGCGGTCATCGCATCGACCTGACGGGCATGGCGGGTGGCGATGCCCACGGCGGCATCGAGGGGCAGCGCGGGAGGCGTGGCGGCGAGCGCCTGGGCGAGCGGCCACTGAAACAGCAGCGGCAGCAGCAGCGCACGGCAGACCGCGAGGCGTGCGGCCGCGACCGGCAAACGAGGATTCATGGTCACTCCTGAAGATCGGACGAGGTCGGTGCGGGCATCGCCCGCACCTCAGGCCGGAACTTCAGGAGATCAAATGCGCCAGCAGCAGTGGACGACGCGGTGGTCGTCTGGCGGCGCGCGATCGAGGCAGCGCTCCTGCGCCGACCAGCGACCCTCGGCGTCCGCTTTCGCAAGCGGCACCGACACGATGAAGTAGCCCGCCATCGCTGCGGCGGGCACATGGGTGAACTGCGCCGGATCGGCGGGCGGCTGCGCGGTGTCCGCCTGGCAGTGCTCGTGGCACAGGCCCGGCTGCGCGTCGTCGACCGGCTGTGCGCCCGCCATCATCTCCGCACAGGGCATGCCGGCCATGGATTGCGGGCTCCCGCCCCCGGCCTGACCCTGCGCCGGGCAGGCGTAGGCCGCCGTCGCGAGCTGCGCGAACAGCAGCACCGCCATCATGGCGCCGACGACCCAGCGCCGAAGCGTGCGGTTCAAACCCATGGCGAAAGCTTAGCCCACATCGGACCCACCGGCACCGCGCGCCGCACCGGCCTCACGGCGCCCGCCCGGCGCGCGGTATGCGCAGCCGGTTCTTGCCGCCCGGCTTCGGGCTGCCGCGCCGCGGACGACGGCGATCGCGCCACACGAGGTAGGCCACGAAGCCGATCAGCAGTGCCGCACCTGCGCCACCGCCGACCAGCAGCGTCGTCAGCGTCTCGTGCGACTGCCCGGCGACGGCATGGAGTTCGTGGGCCACGACGCCTCCGCTCAGCCGCGCCCGAGGCTGGCGTGGATGTGACGACCGATCACTTCACCGCCTCGAGCTCGGTGACGGTGAACTTGCCCGACTCGTTGGCCGCCTTGAACTTCACCTTGTCGCCGGCCTGAACCTTGTCGAGCATCGCCTTGTCCTTGACCTGGAAGACCATGGTCATGCCGGGCATGTCCAGGCTCTTGATCTCGGCATGCTTGATCGTCAGCTTGCCGTTCTCCTTGTCGACCTTGCGGATCTCGCCGTCGGTCATCTCGGTGGCGGCATCGGCGGCCTTGGCACCATGCGAGCCATGCGAGCCGTGGTCGTTCGCGGCCAGTGCCGGCAGCGAAGCCGCCGATGCGGCGAAGGCGATGGCGGCGATCAGGGTGTGCAGTTGGGTCTTCATGAAAACTCCTTCATCGATAGGATTGGTAAGGGGTGACGCGGCCGTCCTTGCGGACGAGCAGCACGTCGTAGGGGTCCTGGTGACCGCCGTACTCGGGGCCGTCCATGCCCGGCGAGCCGCGCGGCATCGCCGGCACCGCCAGCCCGACGGCGTCGGGGCGTTCCTTCAGCAGCCGCTTGATCTCGCGGGCTGGCACATGGCCTTCGATCGCGTAGCCGCCCACCTGGGCGGTGTGGCAGGACCCGTAGGCCACCGGCATGCCCAGGCGCGCCCGCGCATCGGTGTTGCCGGTGTCGTGCGTGCGGACCTCGAAGCCATCGGCCTCGAGATGCCGCATCCAGTCCTTGCAGCAGCCGCAGGTCGGACTCTTCCACACCATCACCAGCGGCCCGCGGCCCTGCGCCGCGACCACCGGCGACAGCAGCTGCAGGACGGCCACCGAGGCGGCTGCGAGCATCAGACGGCGCCGCCGCTTCATCGCGCCGCCACCACGATCTTGCCCACCATGCCGGCCTGGTAGTGGCCGGCGATCAGGCAGGCGAAGTCGAACTCGCCCGCGCGGTTGAAGGTCCAGACGATCTCGCCGGTCTTGCCCGGGGCAACGTGCGCCATGTAGGGCGCGTCGTGCTCCATGTTCGGGAACTTGATCATCAGCGCGGCATGCTCGTCGTTCTCGGCCTTGGTGCCGATCACGAACTCATGCATCACCTTGCCGTCGTTGCGGACGACGAAGCGGACCGTCTCGCCCTGCTTGACCTCGAGCCGATCGGGGCTGAAGCGCATGCTGTCCAGCATCTTCACCTCGACCGTCCGCTTGGCGGCCTTGGCATCGCCGGCGATGCCCCAGTCCTTCTGTTCCTTGATGACGGCCGCGGGCTTCTTGGCGTGGTCCGCCTCGCCATGGGCCTGGGCGACGCCGGAGGCAGCGAGCAGCGCCGCCAGCAGCAGGGTCTTGATGTTCGGCATGGATGTCCTCTTGGGGTGGGTGGTTCGTGATGGCAAGCTCAGTGGCCGGCGTGTCCGCCGCCGCCGCCACGTACCGGCTTGCGGACCTGGACTTCGATGTCGGTCGCCGGCATGTTCTTCGCGGGCATCGCACCGGCGCTCTCGGCCTTGAAGCGCGCCGGCTCGGCCAGCGCGCCGGTCCACTCGTAGGCAACCGTGCCGGCCGGGTGCTTGAACCAGCCCGGGTCCTTGTAGTCGCCCGGCTTCTGGTCCTTGCGCACCTTGACCATCGTGAACATGCCGCCCATCTCGACCGAGCCGAACGGCCCGTCGCCGGTCATCATCGGCGCGGTGTTGTCGGGCAGCGGCATCGTCATCTCGGCCATGTCGGCCATGCCGCGCTCGGCCATCACCATGTAGTCGGGCACCAGCTTGGTGATCTGCTTGACGACCTGGCGATGGTCGACGCCGATCATCGTCGGCACGTCGTGGCCCATCGCATTCATCGTGTGGTGGCTCTTATGGCAGTGGAAGGCCCAGTCGCCTTCCTCGTCGGCCAGGAACTCGATCTGGCGCATCTGGCCCACCGCCACGTCGGTCGTCACCTCGTACCAGCGCGTGCTCTTGGGCGTCGGGCCGCCATCCGTCCCCGTCACGAGGAACTCGTGGCCGTGCAGGTGGATCGGATGATTGGTCATCGTCAGGTTGCCGATGCGGATGCGTACCTTGTCGTTCTTGCGGACGTTCAAGGTATCGATCCCCGGGAACACGCGGCTGTTCCAACTCCACAGATTGAAGTCCAGCATCGTCATGATCTTCGGCGTGTAGGCGCCAGGATCGATGTCGTAGGCATTGAGCAGGAACACGAAGTCGCGGTCGACCTCGTCGATCAGCGGGTGCTTCTGCTTGGGATGCGTGATCCAGAAGCCCATCATCCCCATCGCCATCTGCGTCATCTCATCGGCATGCGGGTGGTACATGAAGGTGCCGGGGCGGCGCGCGACGAACTCGTAGACGAAGGTCTTGCCCGAGGGAATGGCCGGCTGATTCAGCCCGGCCACGCCGTCCATGCCGTTGGGCAGGCGCTGGCCGTGCCAGTGGATGCTGGTGTGCTCGGGCAGCTTGTTGGTGACGAAGATGCGCACGCGGTCGCCCTCGACCACTTCGATCGTCGGCCCCGGGCTCTGGCCGTTGTAGCCCCACAGGTGGGCCTTGAAGCCGGGTGACATCTCGCGCACCACCGGCTCGGCGACCAGGTGGAACTCCTTGACGCCGTTGTTCATGCGCCAGGGCAGCGTCCAGCCGTTGAGCGTGACGACCGGGTTGTAGGGCCGGCCTGTGGCGGGCAGCAGCGGCGGCATCGTGTCGGGTGAGGTCTGCAGCACCGGCTCGGGCAGCGCGGCCATCGCGACTTTGCTGACGGCGGCGGCGCTGACGGCCGCGGTGACCGCGCCGGCACCGCCGAGGAAATTGCGTCGGGAAACCATGGGATGTCCTTCTTGATGTTCAGTGGCCGCCGCCGGCATCGCCGGCTGACGCGCCCGCGCCGACTGCCATGGCCGCGCCCGACAGCTCGGGCTTGCCGATCAGCGCCATCTCGAGGTCGGCCTGCGCCAGCCAGAAGTCGCGCAGCGATTCGATGTAGGCGTTGACGCTGGCGATCTGCGAGCGGGTGTCGGCGAGCAGCTCGAACACGCCGATCAGCATGCCGTTGTAGCGGAGCACGTTCTCCTCGGCGATGCGCTGGCGCAGGGGGACGATCTCGTCGCGGTTGTGGCGCGCGATGTCCCAGCTGCTGCGGTAGGCGCCGTAGGCCTCGCGCACTTCCGAGCGGGCATTGACCGCGGTCTCCGCGGCGCGGGCGAGCGCCTGCATGTAGACCGCCTCGGCCCGCGCGACGCGCGCGCCGCCCCAGTCGAACAGCGGCAGCTCCAGCCCGACCTCCCAACCCGTCTGCGTCGGCTCCTCGTTGGAACTGTTGTGGACCCAGCCCAGCTCCAGCACGTTGACGAAGCGCGTCGTCTTGGTGAGCCCCAGGTTCTTCGCGGTCTGCTCGGCTGCGAGCTTGGCGCCCTGCACGTCCAGCCGCTGGGCGAGCGCGACGCGCTCGATGTCGGGCTGGTCCTTCGGCGCCTCGGGCAGGTCGGGCAGGCGCTCGGGCAGCTGAAAGCGCGTCTGCGCGCCCCACAGGCCCATCAGCCGCGTGAGCTTCTCGCGCGAGGCCAGCGCTGCGCGTTCAGCCCGCGCCAGGTTCTGCGTCGCGTCAGCGTAGAAGCCCTGCTCGCGCATGCGCTGCAGCTTGTTGAAGTTGCCGACCTCGGCCATGCGGCGCGCCAGCTCGGCGCTGGCCTCGGCGGCCTGCTGCACTTGGCGCATATAGCGCACCGTCTCCTCGGCCGCGACCGCGGTGAAGTAGGACTTGCGGGCTTCGGAGGCGAGTGACAGCAGCTGCACCGAGACCGCGCCGCGGGTCAGCGCATAGCGCCGCTCCTCGACCTGGCGAACGAGCGGCATCGCCAGCAGCCGCGCCAGGTTGAGGTGGTAGCCACGCTCCAGCTCGACCTCGTCGCCGCGCTTGATCCGGCCGAAGCTGAAGCCCGGGTTCGGCAGTCGACTGGCCTGCACCAGCTCGGCCTCACCGATGCCCAGCTCGAAGAACCGGGCCTGCAACCCCTTGTTATTGAGCAGCGCGACCTGCACCGCATCGTCGACCGTCAGCGGCTTGGCCAGCAGCTCGGTCACGCGGGCGTCGATGCGGTCCTGGTCTCCTGCCGTCCGGGCCCAGCGGACTTCCTTGCCGAGCCGCTCGCTAGCGGTCTGCTGCACCGGGCCGAAGCCGCCGTCCGGGCTGATGCTGGCGCAGCCGGCCAGCAGCAGCACGGAAATCACCGCCCCGGGTAGTCTCAGACGACCGAGACCCGCGCGCCGGGTGTCTGCCATGGAATCTGTGCGCATGATCGTCCTCAGTGCTTGTGGTGGCCATCAGCGGCCTTAGGCGCCGGCACTGCGCGGCCCTCGCCCCCCGCAGCCTTGGGACCGGGCGCGGCTGCAGGCTCCTCCTGGGCGGCCTCGCGCGCATACGAGCGCCAGCCGCCGATGCGGCCGACGTTGTCGTTGGAGTCCTTCCATGGACGCAGCTTCTGGTCGGCGTGCGGGCGGTAGCGCGTGAAGGCCGAGTCGTAGGTGACGGCGGGCACGTCGGCCGTCGCGTCGAGCGGGCTGGCGCGGCCCGGCGCGTGAGCCTCGTGACCGGCTTGCGCTGCCGCCGCGACGGTCAGCGCCAGCGCCGGCAGCATCCGGCGGATGGGAACAGGGAGCATGGTGTCCTCGCAGGAACTCGTGATCGGTCCGGCTGCCAGGGCAGCCGGGAACGGTTCATCGCGACGGGAACGGGGCGCGCACGGGTGCGCGCGCAGGGCGCGTCGCTAGGCGAGGAAGGGTCGGGGTGGCCGCTCGGGGCCGGTCTGGGCGACCTGGGGGTAGTCGTCTGCCGCTATCACCGGGGCGATCGACACCGGCTCGAGCCGGATCGGATCGGACACCCGGTCGAGCAATGCGACCGAGGCGCAGCACTGGGCACAGGCGCTGCACTTGAACTTGCCGAGCTGGGCCTGGTCGGCCTGCGCCGACAGCTGGCCGTGATCCGTCGATGCAGCCTCTGCCGCCGCGGTGTCAACGTGCGCAGCCTGGTGATCTGCAGCCGGATGATGGTGCACCGAGCCAAGCCCGCGACGGTCGCCGTGATGGTCGGCCGCGCTCACCTGCACCATCTGGCGCTCATGCCCGGGGCCGCAATGCAGCATGAAGGACGCTGCGATCCCCTGGAGGGGGATCGCCAGCATCACCAGCCAGATGAACGCGGCACGGACGGCAACCCACATGACTCTGAGCTTATCGCAAGACGAATGGACGGGTCGATGCGGGGGGTGACCCGGCCTGCCTCGGACACCCGACGTCGTGCCGGAGTTCCGGGATCGCGGCGATGATCGGCCGCAGCTTCGGTCAGGAACTGGTCCGAATCATTACAGCTTCGTCATCAAGGCCTGCCGCTGGCCCGGCCGGCGCGTTCGCTGGCGGACACTTCAGCGATCGACGACTCCTGCCCCGCCATGCGACTGCTGATCATCGAGGACGAGCCGCGGCTAGCCGCTTACCTGCACAAGGGTCTGAGAGAGCACGGCCATGTCGTCGACGTCGCCCGCGACGGCATCGACGGACGCCACCTCGCCCTGGAGGGCGACTACGACCTGGTGCTGCTCGACGTGATGCTGCCCGGTGTCGACGGTTTCGCCGTCCTCAAGGACCTGCGGGCCCGCAAGAACACGCCGGTGCTGATGCTGACCGCCCGCGACCAGGTCGAGGACCGCGTCCGTGGGCTGCGCGCCGGCGCCGACGACTACCTGGCCAAGCCCTTTGCCTTCTCCGAGCTGCTGGCGCGTATCGACGCCGTGATGCGGCGCGGCACGCCCCAGCCGATCGAGGACCAGCTGCTGCTGCGCCTGGCCGACCTGGAGGTCGATCTGTCGGCCCGCCGCGTCCACCGCGCCGGCGAACGCATCGAGCTGACGGCGCAGGAGTTCACGCTGCTGACGCTGCTGATGCGGCGGCGCGGCGAAGCGATGTCGCGCACGACGCTGGCCGAGCAGGTCTGGGACATGAACTTCGACAGCAACACCAACGTCGTCGACGTCGCGATCCGGCGCCTGCGGGCGAAGGTCGACGAACCCTATGGCACCAAGCTGATCCACACCGTGCGCGGCATGGGCTACGTGATGGAATGGCGCGGTCCCGGCGAGGCTCCGACGCCATGACGGTCCTGTCGATCCGCCAGCGGCTCGTGCTGACGCTCGGGCTGAGCGCCGTGGCGGTGTTCGCCGTGGTCGGCGGAATCCTCTACTGGGCCCTGGCCCACCAGCTCGAACAGGCCGACCGCGACGGCCTGGCCGGCAAGGTCCGGATCGTCCGCCACTTCATCGATGAAACGCGGGGTGGCAGCGTGGACGACCTGCGCCACCACATCGACGACGTGCTGATCGGCCACGGCGAGCTGCGCGTCTGGCTGCTGGACGCGCAGCGCCGCGTCACCGTCGGCGACCCGGCGCTGCCGACGGTCGCCCAGCGCATGGAAGGCGTGCTGCGCCTCGCGCATACGGACGGCACGCCGATGGAGGGCCTGGAGGTTGCCGTCGACAACGCCGGGGCCCTGCCCGTCGCGACGATGCTCGTCGCCATCGACATCCGTCCGCGCCTGCGTCTGCTGGCCGCTTACCTCGTCGTGCTGGTGGCCGCCTGCACCATCGGCGTGCTGGCGAGCATCGGTCTCGCGGCCTGGACGACCCGGCGCGGCCTGCAGCCGCTGGTCCGGCTCTCCGCGGAAGCCACCGCCATCGCCCCGGCGTCCCTCTCGGTGCGGCTGCGCGACGACGCCGTCGATCCGGAAGTGCATGGGTTGGTGCGGGCGTTCAACGCGGCGCTGGACCGCGTCGAGCAGGCCTACCGCCGCATGGAGGCCTTCAACGCCGACGTGGCCCACGAACTGCGCACGCCGCTCGCCAGCCTGATCAATGCCGCCCAGGTCACGCTGTCCAGTGCCCGCCCCCCCGAAGAGCTCGAACAGACGCTGGCCCAGCAGCTCGACCAGCTCGAAGAGATGAAGGGCATGGTCAACGACATGCTGTTCCTGGCCCGCGCCGACCGCGGTGAATCCGCGGCCGTGTGGCTCGACCTCGACCTGCGCACCGAGGCCCGCAAGGCCTTGGACTATTTCGAGGCGGCCCTCGCCGACGCGTCGATCACCGCCGAGCTGGTCGGCGACGCGCGCTCGCGCGGAGACGCCGGCCTGGTGCGGCGCGCACTGTCGAACCTGCTGTCCAACGCCATCAAGCACACGCCCCGCGGCGGTACGATCGAGTTGCGCCTGGGTCAGGAGGACGGTCAGGCCATCGTTGAGGTCTACAACCCCGGCGTGCCCATCCCCGAGGCCGTCAGGACACGCATGTTCGACCGCTTCTTCCGCGCCGACGGATCGCGCCAGCACAGCGGCGAGAGCGTCGGGCTCGGCCTGGCCATCGTCCGGGCCATCGCCGTCATGCACCGGGGCAGCGTCTTCGTACGGTCCGAGGCCAACGGCAACGCCGTCGGCCTTCGGCTGCCGGTCTAGCCCCGCCGTACCGCGGGCCGCGGCGCGGCACGACCCGCCACAGGCCGCGCGACACCGGGGTCGGCCAGGCCCACGAGGATAGGGCAGTCCGGACGGTCGTCGCCGTGGCAGTCATGAACCAGGTGTTCGAGGGCGGCCTTCATCGCCAGCAACTCCGAGGCCTTCTGCTCCAGTTGACGGACATGCGCCTCGGCCAGGGCCTTGACCTGCCGGCTCGGCCGCCGACGGTCCTGCCACAGGCCGACCAGTTCGGCGATCTCGGTCAGCGAAAAACCCAGGTCGCGCGCGTGCCGGATGAAGCGAAGCGTGTGCACCTCGCCGGGCTCGTACTGGCGGTAGCCCGACTCGGTGCGCCGCGCGGCCGGCAGAAGGCCACGACCTTCGTAGTGCCGGATCATCTTTGCGGAGACCCCGGAGGCCTCCGCCGCCTCGCCGATGTTCATCACGACACGCTCCTCGAACTCTCGAATGAGCACCCAGTCTAGACCTTCCCATCATGGCAAGGTCAAGCACCGTGCAGCGAATTGGACGAAGCCCTCGAAGCGGCTTGACCCTCCCACGATGGCAAGGACGAAAGTAACCGGGTCATCAACGTGCAGGAGAGCACCATGAGCAACACGATCCGGTTCCGAGTCGACGACATGACCTGCGGCCACTGCGTCCGCACCATCACCGCGGCGATCCAGGCGACCGACCCGCAAGCCGAGGTCGAGATCGATCTAGCGACTCGCCTGGTGCAGGTGGACTCAGCCACCGTCGACGCCAGCCGGCTGAGGCGGTCCATCGCCACGGCCGGCTACACGCCGGTGGCGGTATCCGACGCACCGACGCCGCAAGCGCCCAACGTCAAGGCCGCACGGCGCGGCGCCTGCGGCTGCTGCTGACGCACCACGGCACGCCGGGATTGACCTCCGTCAAGCCCGGCGCCGCCGAACGGGCGCAAGCTGGCCGCATGGACGCCACGACGGCGCCGTCACCTTGCGGAGAACACCATGAAGCTCATCATCGGATCGATCGCGCTGGCGACACTGACGGGTTGCGCGACGGCCGTCGGCAGCGACGCGAAGGACGAGCACAAGGGCCACCATCCGACGGCGTCGCCGGCGGCGGCGGCACCCGTCGCCTACGAGCAGCAGATGGCCGCGATGCACGAGATGCACCGGAAGATGGCCGCCGCGAAGACGCCGGAGGAGCGCGCGGCGCTGATGAAGGATCACAGGCAGTCGATGCAGGACGGCATGGCGATGATGGGCCGGATGCGCGAGGGCATGGGCGCCAAGGGGTCGATGGCGATGGACCCCGAGACCATGAAGCGCCGCATGGACATGATGGAAATGATGATGCAATTGATGATGGACCGGGAGGCCACGAAGCCGCCCGCCGAGCGCTAGGCCGGGATCTCTCGCCATGGACCATCCCGCACCACGCCGGCCGCCGATCTGGCGCAGCCCCCTCGGCCTCGTTCTGCTGGCGGCCGCAGCGTTCGGCGCCTATGTTCTGCTGACCCGGCACTTCGATCACCTGCTCCAGGCCGTGCCCTTCCTGATCCTGCTGGCCTGTCCCTTGATGCACCTGTTCCACCGCGGCCATCATGGCCGCCACGGCGGCGGCGAACCCGGCGGCGCACCGAACGAGGAACGACCACCCCGCTGACCTCGCAGTGCCCCGGCCTGGCGCTGCGTCAACGTACCGCTTGACTCTCCAACGGTGGGAAGGTCGAGACTGCCTTCCATCACAAGGAGCACGCGATGCAGGGCAGCCCTGGAACCCCTCACGATCACACCCACCATCGGGCCACGGCCACGGCGATGTCCGATCACCCGCACGGAGACGGTGCGCACCAGGAACACGGTCCGCTGAAACCTATACGGACCGATGGCGGTCGGCCGCACTTCGAGCACACGCACCACCAGCCCGGTCACGCGAGCACCAACGCGACACCAACGGCTCGCCCGGACTCTCTGGACGAGGTCGAGTACACCTGCCCGATGCACCCGCAGGTGCGCCAGATGGGCCCGGGTCACTGCCCCATCTGCGGCATGGCGCTCGAACCGGTGCTGGTCACCGCCGCCGCCGGCGACAGCGCCGAGCTGCGCGACATGACGAAGCGCTTCTGGATCGGCACCGTTCTCACGCTGCCGGTCTTCGCGCTCGAGATGGGCGGCCACCTGACCACCCTGAACCACCTGCTCGGGCAGCAGTTGTCGAACTGGATCCAGATGCTGCTCGGCACACCGGTGGTGCTCTGGGCCGGCTGGCCTTTCTTCGTGCGGGCCTTGGCATCGGTCGAGCACCGCAGCCTGAACATGTTCTCGCTGATCGCGCTCGGCACCGGCGCGGCCTGGCTCTACAGCATCGTCGGCACAGTCGCCCCGCGGCTCTTTCCGGCCGACCTGCGGCTGGCCGATGGCGCGGTGCCGATCTATTTCGAGGCCGCCGCCGTGATCACGGTTCTGGTGCTGCTCGGTCAGGTGCTGGAGCTGCGCGCCCGCGAGAAGACCTCGGGCGCGATCAAGGCACTGCTCGACCTTGCGCCCAAGACGGCCATCCGGGTCGGTGCTGACGGGCAGGACGACACCGTCGCGATCGACACCATCCAGGTCGGCGAGTTGCTGCGCGTGCGCCCCGGCGAGAAGGTGCCGGTGGACGGCGAACTCACCGAAGGCAAGGGCACGGTCGACGAATCGATGGTCACCGGCGAGCCGATGCCCGTGGCCAAGGCGCCCGGCGCCAAGGTCACGGCAGGCACGCTGAACCAGACCGGCGGCTTCGTGATGCGCGCCGAGAAGGTCGGCGCCGACACGCTGCTGTCGCAGATCGTTCACATGGTCGCCGCGGCGCAGCGCAGCCGGGCGCCGATCCAGCGGATGGCCGACCAGGTGGCCGGCTGGTTCGTGCCGGTCGTGATCCTCGTGGCGCTGCTCACCTTTGCGGCCTGGCTCGTCTGGGGACCGTCGCCCGCCTTCAGCTACGCGCTGATCACGGCGGTGGCCGTGCTGATCATCGCCTGCCCCTGCGCGCTGGGCCTGGCCACACCGATGTCGATCATGGTCGGGGTCGGCCGCGGCGCCCAGCATGGCGTGCTGATCCGCGACGCCGAGGCGCTGGAACGCATGGAGAAGGTCGACACGCTGGTGGTGGACAAGACCGGCACGCTGACCGAAGGCCGCCCGAAGGTCGTGCACGTCGAGCCGGCCCCGGGCCACACGGCCGACGAGGTGCTGCAGCAGCTCGCCAGCGTGGAACGCGCCAGCGAGCATCCTCTCGCGATGGCGGTCGTGAACGACGCGCTGCAACGCCGGCTGCCGCTGTCGCCGGTGACCGACTTCGACTCACCGGTCGGCAAGGGTGTGGTCGGCACGGTCGACGGCGCCCGGATCGTCTCCGGGAGCGGCCGCTTCCTCGCCCAGCAGGGCATCGAGGTCGGGCCGCTGGCCGACGCGGCCGAGCGCCAGCGACTGAAGGCCGCCACGGTCATCTTCGTCGGCAAAGACAGTCGCCTCGCCGGCTTCGTCGCGATCGCCGACCCGATCAAGCCGACCACGCCGCAGGCCCTGCAGGCCCTGAAGGCGGCCGGCATCCGCATCGTGATGCTGACCGGCGACGGCCGGACCACGGCCGAGTCCGTGGGCCGCGAGTTGGGCATCGACGAGGTCGTCGCCGAGGTATTCCCGGAGGACAAGGCCCGCGTGGTGCAGCAGCTCAAGCGCGAAGGCCGGGTGCCGGCCATGGCCGGTGACGGCGTCAACGACGCGCCCGCGCTGGCCGCCGCCGACGTGGGCATCGCGATGGGCACCGGCACCGACGTGGCGATGGAGAGCGCCGGGATCACGCTGCTGAAGGGCGACCTGATGGGCATCGTCCGCGCGCGCAGGCTGTCGCAGGCGACGATGCGCAACATCCGCCAGAACCTCTTCCTCTCGTTCGCGTACAACGTCGCCGGCATCCCGCTGGCCGCGGGCGTGCTCTACCCCTTCTTCGGCCTGCTGCTCTCGCCCATCGTGGCAGCCGCAGCCATGGCGCTGTCCTCGGTCAGCGTCATCGGCAACGCGTTGCGGCTTCGAGCGCTGAACATCGAGTGACGGAGTCGATCGAGCGGGCCGCGACGAAAGCCAGCAGGTCAGCCTGATAGGCTGGTGACGAATTGTCCGGTTCGATGATTCTCCGGGCGAAGTCATCGCACGACCGTGAGCTGCCCTCGCCTACGCTGTGCACATGCCCAGCCAGACCGCCACCCTCGAATCTCCGCCATCGAGGCCGCCCAGTCGGGTTGGCCGCAAGCCGCAGGTCCCGCCCGACCTGTCCCGCTGGGCCGTCACCCCCGCACGGGCTGACTACGTCACCATCCCGATCGCCGCGGCAATCACGGGGTATTCGGCCAAGGCCATCCGGCGCAAGATCGAGGCTGGAGTCTGGCTCGAAGGCCGCGAGTTCCGACGCGCGCCCGACGGTCATGTGCTGATCAGCGTGAAGGGGTATGAGCTATGGGTCGAAAGGGGTCGGGCGTAGAGGTTCGCGGCAACTCGATCCGCATCCAGTTCACCTTCAACGGCGAGGTGCTGCGCCGCACGCTCAGCGTCGAAGGCAAGCCGCTGCCGCCGACCGCGGCAAACCTGAAGTACGCCCACCGGCTGGCGGCGGAGATCCGCGAGCGCATCCGCTTCGGCAGCTTCTCGCTCGCCGAATACTTCCCGGCCGATGGCGACGTCGGCCAGCCGATGACCGTCGGCACCCAGCTCGACGACTGGCTCGCCGCGCAGCGCCTGGAAGCCTCGACCAGCGCCGGCTACTCGAGCGCGATCCGCTTCTGGAAGGCCGCGGTCTGCGACCGCCGCGGCGCCAGGCTCGGCGACCGGCCGGTGCGCATGCTCAAGCACAGCGACGTGCTGACCGCCCTCGCCTCGCGCCCCACCCTGTCGGGCAAGACCGTCAACAACTACGTGTCGGTGCTGCGCAAGGCGATGGAGCTCGCCGTCGCCGACAAGGCGATCCCGACCAACCCGGTCAGCGCCGTCACCCGGGCCAAGCACCAGAAGCCCCTGCCCGACCCGTTCTCGCGCGAGGAGGCCGAGTCCATCGTCGCCGACATGACGGCCCACTACCCGGCCCCGATCGCGAACTACATCGAGTTCAAGTTCTTCACCGGCCTTCGCACCTCCGAGAGCTTCGGCCTGCACTGGCGCGATGTCGACCTCGCCGGCAAGCACCTGCTCGTGCACCGAGCCATCGTGCGTGGCGTCGAGAAGAACAACACCAAGACCAACACCGCCCGCCAGGTCATCCTCAACAGCCGCGCGCTCGCGGCGCTGAAGCGCCAGCGCAAGCACACCCAGATGCGTGACGCACACGTCTTTCTCGACCCGCGCTACGGGGAACCCTGGCTCGAGGAACGCGCCTTCCGTCGCAGCTACTGGGAACCCACGCTGCGGCGCCTGGGCATGCGCTACCGGCCGCCGTACAACACCCGCCACACCTACGCGACCATGATGCTGATGGCCGGCATGACACCGGCCTTCTGCGCCAAGCAGCTCGGGCACTCGGTCGAGATGTTCCTGCGCACCTACGCCAAGTGGATCGACGGCGGCCAGAATGCGCTGGAGATGGGCCGCCTCGAAGCTGCGCTTTCCCCGGATGGCCAGCAGACGCAGCCCGGCAAGGTCAAGTGACAGAGCCCGCCGACCGCCCGCGTCGCACGCTCAAGGCTCGCGCAGCGCTTGGTCGACCGTCGCCAGCATCAGGCACAAGGTCATCGGCTTGACCGGCGACTCGATGAAACCGCGCGAGAGGTAGAAGCGCCGGGCTTGCTCCGACAGGGCATGCACCAGCAGCGCGGTGACGCCAGCGATGTCGGCGGCCTGGATCGCGCGCCGGATGGCGTCGTTGAGCAGCGCCGTGCCGATGCCCTGCTGGTGGTGGCTCTTGTGGATGGCCAGGCGCCCGAGGACGAGCACTGGAACCGGGTCGGGCCGGTTGCGCCTCATCGTGGACGGCGCTTCGGCGTGGCCGACGGCGCCGGCGGCCAGGCAGTAGTAGCCGACCACGCGATCGCCTTCGCACACGACATAGGTGCGGGACGAACCGTTGGCCTGGTTCTTGGCCGCGCGGCGCCTCAGCCAGTCGTCCAGCGAGGGCTCTCCGCTGTCGAAGTCGGCGAGCTGGTGCTCGTCGCTCAGCGGCTGTGGCGCCGACAGCATCGGCAGCGTCACTTCACGCGTTGGCCGGTGGCTTTGCCTGTGGCTGGCGGCTTTGCCGTGCTCGACTCCCAAGGTGCGCGGGCGCCGAGGGTGCGACGCAGGCGGTCGGTGGGAGCCGGCGGCTTGTCGAGCATGGCCTGGAAGGCGCCGAAGCTCTTCGCGTCGAGCGCGAAGTAGGTCTGATCGAGCAGCACGTCCTCGGCCTGCCTGCAGGCGGCTTCGAGCATGAAGTCCGAGCGGCTGCGACCCAGGCGCTCAGCGGCTTGGTCGATCAGGTCGCGCTGCCCGGCCTTGGCGCGGATGCTGATCGTGACGGGCTCTTGGGTGTAGGCCATGAGATGCTTTTCGTGTACTGCGTTCTCGATGCCAACATTGTATGTCATTTGTCCATACATCTGAGGGCCGCGCCGCAGGAGGTCGGCCTGCGTGCCCGCGCAGCGCGTTGCGGGCGGGTTCCATCCGCCGACGCGAAGGTGCCGACCCAACGAGCGGGATCGGGGTAGCCGAGCTGCTCGCACCGGAGCCGCAGGCCCGACCCGAATTGATCGATCCGGCCAGCCGACTTGCCTTGGTTCGAGAAGTCTCAGCGGTGCGGGTCTGGCTCCGCGCGAGACATGTTCTCGGCGCGCTTCGTAGGGCTCGAAGGGCCTCTCCGAGGCTTCGCCTCGGGGCACGTTCAACTACGGATTTATCCCAGATTTATCCCACAAAAGGCCTTGGCAGGCCTAACGTGTTGATTTCAAAGGGAAATTTTGGGGTGGCTGATGGGACTCGAACCCACGACAACAGGAATCACAATCCTGGACTCTACCAACTGAGCTACAGCCACCGCAGAGCCTTGAATTATAGCGGAGAGCTTCAGCGCGAAGCGCCGGGCTGCTCGGTGTCGCTGCTCTTGGCAACGCCGGTGATCTTCACCTTGTAGCGTTCCTTCAGTGCCGCGTAGTAGGCCTCGTCCTCGGCCGTGCCCCAGATCTGCCCGTACTGCTGCTGCAGCCGCTTGTCGTCACCGGCCGCCGGGTCGCGCGGCAGCAGCTTGTCGACACGCACCACCGCATAGCCCTCGTCGCCGAAATCGACCCCCGTCCACGACGGCAGCGGCGCAGGCGGCGCCTTCATCACCGCATCGACCAGCGCGGGCGGCAGCTCCTGCTGCCGTCCTCGCGAGACCGTCAAGGCCGGCTCCAGGCCCTCGGGTTCAGCGCCGCCCTTCCAGGCCGCGAGCCTTGCCATGCCTTCCTTGCGCGCCAGCGCCGCCGATTGCTCGACGACGACACGCTCGCGCACGCGATCCTTCACCTCGGCGAGCGGCAGCTTGCGCGACGGCGCATGGTCGACGACGCGGCCGGCGACCAGTTGGTTGCCGCCCAGATCGACCGCTTCGGTATTGCGCTTGTTGCGCAAGGTGTCGGCCGCGAACAGGGCCTCCAGGAACTTCGGGTTGGCGAGCGGACCCGTGGCGCCCTGAGCCGGCGTACGCGCCACGCCGGTGGCCGTGCGTACCGTGAGCTTGAGCTTTTCGGCTGCCGGCTTCAGGGTGTCTGCCTGCTCGTAGACGGTGTTGCTGAAGGTCTCGGCCGCTTCGGCGTAGCGGCGCTGCGCCAGTTGCTGCTTCACCTCGTTCTCGATCTCGGCCTTGACGGACTCGAAGGACTTCTTCTCGCCGCCCCGCACCGCGGTGAGCAGGATCACGTGGTAGCCGAAATCGCTTTCCACCACCTCGCTCAATTGCCCCGGCTTCAGCGCAAAGGCGGCGTCCTCGAAGGACTTGACCATCGCGCCGCGCGCGAAGAAGTCCAGGTCACCACCCTGCACCGCGGAGCCGGGATCTTCCGAATTCTTCTTGGCCAGCTCGGCGAACTTCGCAGGGTCCTTCCGCGCCTCGGCGAGCAAGGCCGCGGCCTTCGCCTTGGCCTTCTCGCGCTGCTCGGCCGACGCGCCCTTCTCGGCCTTGATCAGGATGTGGCTGGCGCGGCGCTCTTCCGGCGCGACGTAGCGGCTCTCGTTCTCGGCGTAGTACTTGCGTAGATCGTCGTCGCCGACCGTGATGCCGGCCTTGATGGCATCGAGGTCGAGCACTAGGTACTCGATCGACGCCTGCTCCGGCGTCTCGAACTCGGCGGCGTGCCGGCCGTCCTTGTAGTAGGCCTCGATGTCGGCGTCGGTGGGGTTCACCTTGGAAACGAACTTCTGCGCCTCGAAGCGTGCGATGCGCACCTCGCGCTGCTGCAACAGCGCATCCAGCGCCGTCGACGTGGGGCGGCTCGGTGCCAGCACCGTGCCGCTCACGCCCTGCAGGACCTGACGCATCGCCAGGTCCTGACGCAGTTGCTGCTCGAACTGCCGCGCACTCATGCCCTGCGCCGCCAGCAGGTCGGCGTTCAGGCTGCCGTCGGGCTTGCGCAGGAAGGCGAGTTGCGGATCGCTGGCGAACATCCGCTGCAGGCGTTCGTCGCTGGCCGTCAGGTGCAGCTTGTCGGCCGCGACCAGCATCACGCGCTCGCGCACCAGGGCGTCCAGCGTGCGCTGCTTCGCCTCGGGTGTGTCGAACAGCTTGAGGTCGGCACCGGGCGACTGCGCCCGCAGGCGCTCGACCTGGTTGCGGTGCGCCGCATCCCATTCGGCCTGCGTGATCGAGGTGCCCGCCACCTTGGCAACGACCGTGTTGCCTTCGCTGAAGCCGGTGTAACCCTGCACGCCGAAGAACACGAAGGCCGGGAAGATCAGCAGGACCAGGATGAACTGGAACAGCCGGGTGTGCGAACGAACGAATTCAAACATCGATGGCCTCGGATGATCGATCTGTGGCGGTCCACATGCGACAAAGGCGAACCGGGGTTCGCCTTTGCGGGACTGGCTCTCTTGCGCGCTCTGAGGAGAGCGCTGCTACCGGATTCTATCGAAGCGGTCGAGGCCGTCGCTGGATGTCGACTCCGGGGTGGTGGGTGCTGAGGGGTTCGAACCCCCGACCTACGCCTTGTAAGGGCGCCGCTCTACCAGCTGAGCTAAGCACCCGAGCCGGACACGGTTCAGTTGAGTGCGTCCTTCAGGGCCTTCCCCGGACGGAACTTCGGCACCTTGGCCGCCTTGATCTTGATCGTGTCGCCGGTGCGCGGGTTGCGCCCGCTGCGTGCCGCACGCTTGGTCACGGCAAACGTGCCGAACCCGACGAGCGACACGCTGCCGCCCTTCTTGAGCGTCGTGCGCACACCGCCGATCAGCGCCTCGAGCGCGCGCGTGGCAGCGGCCTTCGAGATGTCAGCCTGCTTGGCGATGTGTTCGATCAGTTCAGTCTTGTTCACGAAAGGTACCCCCTTTGAAAGGTGTCTCTGTCTACGGTGGATGGTGCGGGACCCGGCCCGGTGGGACGCGCTGCGGAAGGCCGCTTGGACTGCGGATCATTACAGCGGTGAGCCTGCGGGGTGTCAAGCGCGGAAGGCGATTCTATGCGTATTCCCCCATGCAGACGGACCGCCGGCCGGGGCCCGGCGACCCGGCTCGTGTCGACGCCGCATGCCCGACGGGACACCTTGTGGACGCGACGGCACAGGTCGCCCCACTCATGCGTCGCGTCGCGTTGCACGAACCACCAAGGCGACGCCCGCCGCCGTGAGGGCCAGCCCGATCAGCACGCTCAACGACAGTGATTCGCCGAACAGCAGCCACGCCATCAGCGCCGTGCAAGGCGGCACCAGGTAGAGCAGGCTGGTCACGGACGTTGCTGCACCCCGCTGAATCAGCAGGTAGAGCAGCGAACTTCCGCCGAGCGTCGGCACCACGACGGACCAGGCCATCGCCCCGAGGAGTTGCGGATGCCATTGCACCGGCGCCGGCTCCAGCAGCGCGAGCGGCAGCGTGACCACCAGCGCCGCGAGCAGTTGCACAGCGCTGGCGGTGCGCACGTCGCAACGCGCCACATGCTGCTTCTGGTACAGCGTACCCGCAGTGATACAGAGCAATGCGAACACGGACAGACCGAGGTTCGCCGCCGTGACCTCGCCGCTGCCGAGCTTGTGGCCCACCACCAGCAGGAGCCCGGCGAAGCCGAGCGCCAGGCCGAGCCACTGCCGGGCCGACACTTTTTCGGACTGCGATCCTGTGCGGCTGATCCACACGGCGGTCAGCACGGGTTGCAGGCCGACGACCAGTGCCACAGTGCCCGCCCCGATGCCCATCCTCACTGCAGCCCACACCCCGCCCAGGTAGCCGGCGTGCATCAGCACGCCGGTCACGGCCAGATGCCACCACTGCACCCGCCCCTGCGGCCACGCCGCGTTGGACAGCCGCACCCACAGGACAAAGCACAACGCCGAGAACGCAAAGCGCCAGGCCAGGAACTTCAGCGGTGGCGCATGCGGCATGCCATAGCGCGCCACGATGAAGCCGGTGCTCCAGATCAGCACGAACAGCGCCGGCATCGCGCCGATCAACAGCGCGCGCCGCCCGGCCGGCAGCATCAGCGCACCTTGGCGCGGATCTCGGGCAGCGCCTTCTGCAGGTAATAGACCATCGACCAGATGGTCAGCGCGGCGGCAATGATGATCAGCACGGTGCCCCACAGGTGGGTATCGACGAAGCCGAGAAGATGGCCGTCGAACAGCAGAAAGGGGATCGCGACCATCTGCACGGTCGTCTTGAGCTTGCCCAGCATGTGCACTGCGACGCTGCGCGACGCGCCGATCTGCGCCATCCACTCGCGCAGTGCCGAGATCGCGATCTCGCGGCCGATGATCACCAGCGCGATCAGCGCGTTGACGCGATCGAGCTGCACCAGGATCAGCAGCGCCGCGCAGACCAGGAACTTGTCGGCCACCGGATCGAGGAAGGCACCGAACGACGAGGTCTGGTTTAGCTTGCGCGCCAAGTAGCCATCGGCCCAATCGGTGAGCGCGACCACGATGAACAGCACCGTCGCCATCAGGTTCTGCATCGACGGCGCCACCTGCAGATAGAACACGCCGACGATCAGCGGGATCGCGACGATTCGCGCCCAGGTCAGGAGTGTCGGCAGCGTGAAGAACATGAGGGCATTGTGCCCAAGAAGAGCCCGTACCCCTGGCGATGCCGACAGTGCTCAGGAATCGAGGGTGCGCGGCTTGAACTTCCGGTCGTCGCGGAACAGGAAGGTTTCGGTGAACTTCCAGGGCCTGGGCAGTCTCGACACATCACCGAAGGGCGCCGCACGGCGCACCGCGTCGATCGCCAGCTGGATGGTGTCCTTGGCCTGGCGCGGCTCGCGCAGCACCTCGATGCGGCGCACGCTGCCGTCGGCGTTGAGCTCGACCTCCAGCACCGGGATGGCCAGCAGCGGCTCCGGCACCTCGCCGGTGTAGGTCAGGCCGGGATTGGCGGTGACCAGCCGCCGCGCCGCCTGCAGCCTCAGCCCTGCGAGCGTGCGAGGCGTTTCGGGGGCCGGCAAGGCTCCGGCCGACGGTTTGGGTGCGGCAGGCGCCGCAGTACGCGTGGGTGCCGGCGCGGGCGGCGGCGTGGTAGAGCAGGCGCCCAGCGTCAGTACCAGCGCAACCACGAGCCGGGCCGCAGGCCAGCGCATGCGATGCGCCGCCGATTCATCAGTGCAGGACACGGTAGATCTCCTCCGCCAGTTCTCTGGAAATGCCGTCGACGGTCGATAGGTCGTCCACGCTCGCACTGGCCACGCCGCGTGCGCCGCCGAAGCGCTGCAGCAGCTTCGCACGTTTCTTGGGCCCGATGCCGGCGATGTCCTCCAGCCGGCTGCCGCCGGTGCGCACACTGGCACGCCGGGCGCGCATGCCGGTGATCGCGAAGCGGTGGGCCTCGTCTCGGATCTGCGCCACCAGCATCAACGCCGCCGAGTCCTTGCCGAGGTAGACCTTGGCGCGGCCGTCGGCGAACACCAGTTCCTCGAGCCCGACCTTGCGGCCCTCGCCCTTCTCGACGCCGACGATCAGCGACAGGTCGAGTCCGAGCTCCTCGAACACATCGCGCGCCATCGCCACCTGGCCCTTGCCGCCGTCCACCAGCACCAGGTCGGGCAGCCGGGCCTCGCTCTTAGCAGCCGCCTCGGCGAGCTTGGCGTAGCGGCGCGTCAGCACCTGGCGCATGGCCGCGTAGTCGTCGCCGGGGGTGATGCCGGTGATGTTGTAGCGGCGGTACTGGGCCGGCAGCATCTTGTGCTCCTCGAACACCACGCAAGAGGCTTGCGTCGCCTCGCCGGCCGTGTGGCTGATGTCGAAACATTCGATGCGAAAGCGCTCCAGCTGGTCGGGCGCCAGGTCGAGCGCGTCGACCAGGGACCGCGTGCGGGCCTGCTGCGAGCCCTCCTCGCTCAGCAGTTGCGTGAGCTTGATGCGGGCGTTCTTCAGGGCCATCTCCAGCCACTGCCGGCGCTGGTCGCGCGGCTGGTGCTGGGCGGTGACGCGCACGCCGCTGGCTTCGGTCAGTGCCTCGACCAGCGCCTTGTCGATCGCATGGCTGGTGATCAGCAGCGGCGGGGGCGCCCCGTCGAGGTAATGCTGAGCGATGAAAGCCTCCAGCACCCGCACCTCGACACGGGCCTGGGCCGGCACCGCTGCAGCCTCGGCGGCCGGTTCGGCAGCGTCCTCCAACCCTTCCAGCGCACTGGCTTCCTCGACGTGCGTCGGGAAGTACGGCCGATCGCCCAGGTGCCGGCCGCCCCGCACCATCGCCAGGTTGACGCAGGCACGCCCGCCCTGCACCACCGCCGCCAGGATGTCGGCGTCCTTGTCGAAGGCGCCGTCGGCGTTGGTCTCGACCGACTGCTGGTGCAGCACCCGCGACAGCGCGCCGAGCTGGTTGCGGATCTCGGCGGCTTTCTCGAACTCCAGCGCATCGGCGTGCGCCATCATCTGCGCCTGCAGCGTGTCCATCACCTCCTGCTGTTCGCCGAGCAGGAAGCGCTCGGCGTTCCTGACGTCGCGCGCGTAGTCCGCCGCCGCGATGGCCTGCACGCACGGCCCCGAGCAGCGCTTGATCTGGTACAGCAGGCATGGCCGCGTGCGGTGGTTGAACACCGTGTCTTCGCAGGTACGCAACCGGAACACCTTCTGCAGCAGCTGGATCGATTCCTTCACCGCCCAGGCGCTCGGGTAGGGACCGAAATAGCGGTGTCGCTTGTCCACCCCACCACGGTAGTAGGCCATGCGCGGGTAGTCGGCGGCCAAGGCCGCGCCTGCAGCGGCCTGCGGCGCGCCGGGCGATGCCGCACCGGTGATCTTGAGGTAGGGGTAGCTCTTGTCGTCGCGGAACAGGATGTTGAACTTCGGGTTCAGCGTCTTGATCAGGTTGTTCTCGAGCAGCAGCGCCTCGGCCTCGGAGCGCACGACCGTGGTCTCGAGCCGCGCGATCTTGCCGACCATGTGGCCGGTACGCGTTCCGCCGTGGTTTTTCTGGAAGTAGCTGGACACCCGCTTCTTCAGGTTGCCGGCCTTGCCCACGTAGAGCAGCGCGCCCTGCGCGTCGAAGTAGCGGTAGACGCCCGGCAGGCTGGGCAAGGCTGCCACCTCGATTGCCAGGCGGTCTCGTGCCGCGTCGCCGGCTGCCGCGGCGGCGGCGGCGGCGGCGTCGGGCGGCGGCACCGTGTTGTCGGGGGAGACGGCCGTCATGGTCGCGGATTGTGCAGCGTCGCCCTGTCGATAATCCCGCCGATGACACAGCCGCTGCGATGGGATCTGTTCTGCCACGTGATCGACAACTTCGGCGACGTCGGCGTGTCGTGGCGGCTCGCCATCGACCTGGCGCGGCGAGGACAGCAGGTGCGGTTGTGGATCGACGATCCGTCGGCACTCGCTTGGATGGCGCCGCAAGGGCATGCCGGCGTCGAAGTGCTGCGCTGGGCCGACCCGCTGCCGGACCGCGAGCCCGGCGACGTGGTTGTCGAGACCTTCGGCTGCCAGCTGCCCGAAGGCTTTGTGCGCCGCATGGTCCGCCCGCGTCCGCCGGTGTGGATCAACTTCGAATACCTGAGCGCCGAGTCCTACGTGGAGCGCAGCCACGGGCTGCCTTCGCCGCAGCTCGAAGGGCCCGGTCAGGGCCTGACCAAGTGGTTCCTCTACCCCGGCTTCACGCCGGCCACCGCCGGCCTGATCCGCGAGCCGGGATTGCCAGCGCGGCGCGCGGCCTTCGACGCGGCGGACTGGCTGGCCCGCCAGGGCGTGGTGCGCCAGCCCGGCGAGCGCGTGGTCAGCCTGTTCTGCTACGACAACCCGGTGCTGCCGGGCTGGCTGACCAGCCTGGCGGCGCAGCCGACCGTGCTGCTGGTCACGCCGGACAAGGCCGCGCGGCAGGTCACAGCCGCGCTCGGCAACGGCGGGCGCACGGGCGCGCTGCGGACCGTGACGCTGCCCTACCTTCCGCAGGAGGAGTTCGACCACCTGCTGTGGGCGAGCGACCTCAATTTCGTGCGCGGCGAAGACTCCTTCTCTCGGGCACAGTGGGCGGCCGCGCCGTTCATCTGGCACATCTATCCGCAAGTGGATGATTTCCACGCGGTGAAGCTGGACGCCTTCCTGAACCGCTACCTCACCACCGCGTCGCCCGCTCTGGCCGCCCGGATCCGGGCGCTGTGGTGGGGCTGGAACGGGCTCGACGACGTCCCGCATCCGGTCTGGCCCGATCTGCCTGCCTGGCGGGTTCTTGCACGCGACTGGAGCGGGCAGTTGGCCACCTTGCCCGACGCGACCGACAGCCTGCTTCGCTTCGTGGCCGGCAGAGGCTAAAATGTCGAGTTGTCTAGAAAGAAGGCGGCGCTGCCGCTGGGCAGCACGGTCGGGCCACCTCGGGCTCGCCGCTTCCAACACGGAATCACTATGAAACTCGCACAGGAAATCCGCGCCGGTAACGTGATCATGCAGGGCAAGGACCCTATGGTCGTGCTCAAGACCGAATACAGCCGCGGCGGCCGCAATTCCGCCACGGTGCGCATGAAGATGAAGAACCTGCTGAACGGCTCCGGTGCCGAATTGGTGTTCAAGGCCGACGACAAGATGGACCAGATCGTGCTCGAGAAGAAGGAGTGCACCTACTCCTACTTCGCCGACCCGATGTACGCCTTCATGGATGCCGAGTACAACCAGTTCGAGGTCGAATCCGAGAACATGGGCGATGCGATCCAGTACCTCGAGGACGGCATGCCGGTCGAGGTAGTGTTCTACGACGGCAAGGCCATCTCGGTCGAACTGCCGACCAGCCTGGTGCGCGAGATCACCGAAACCGAGCCGGCCGTCAAGGGCGACACCTCGGGCAAGGTGCTGAAGATCGCGAAGCTGGCCACCGGCTTCGAGATCTCGGTGCCGCTGTTCGTGCAGACCGGCGACAAGGTCGAGATCGACACCCGCACGCACGAGTACCGCAAGCGCGTGTGAGCGAACTCGCTTCGCCGCGAACGAGGGCACCTGCGGGTGCCCTTGCCGTTTCTGGCGGCGCACGGCGGCTGCGGGCACCATCCGGACCATGAACCCCGGGTTCGACTTCGAGGCCGCCGTCGGCGCGCCCTTTCGCATGCAGCCGGGGCTGCGCAAGCTGGCGCCCACGACGGCCCAGCTGACGGCGCTGAACCCGGCCGCGCCGGCGTTCTCCGAGAAGCTCGCGGTGCTGACGCGGCATGCCGGCGATGCGCTGGTCTGCGCGCCGGACTTCGACCCGCTGCCCGCGCTGCAGGCGCTGGCGCATGAGGCCGCCCGAGACCAGGGCACGGGACTGAGCGCCGACGCCGATGGCGTGAGCAGCCATGAACTCGGCTGCCGCGTGCACTGGGACGGCGAGCTGGCTGCCGTCGGACGCCCATCGGCGCTCCACCGCGAGGCTGCAGCCTGCCTCGCGGCGCTGCCGGCTTCGCAGCGCCTGCCGGGCCTGCTGAGCCTCGCGCTGCACGAGGATCTGGCGATCGTCGACGGCGTGAGGGCGACGCTGCCCTGGATGGCAGTCTGCCTGCCCTCGCACTGGGCGCCGTCCGAGAAGGTCGGTCGCTCCTTCGCCGCGGTGCACGGGCCGGTGGCCGACAACGCCACGCTGATCGCGGCGAGCCAGCACCTGACGCGGCTGGTCTGCCAGTCACAGCGCTGGGAGCGCTTCGTGTGGAACCTGACGACGCACCCTTCGCACGACCAGCATCCGGCCCGCCACGCACGCCAGCCCTGGCCCGACGACCCGCAGGCCGTGGCCGCGACGGCCTACTGGCGCACAGAGCACCAGACCTTCATCCCACTGCCCGCGCTGCAGCAGGCCGTGTTCACGATCCACGTGAACGTGCAGACGATGGCGCAGGCGATCGCGACGCCGCGCCAGGCCGCCGCCTTGCATGCCGCGCTGTCGACGATGAGCGATGCGGTGCTGGCCTACCGCGGCCTCGGCCCGGCACGTGACGCCCTGCTGGCCTGGCTCGCCGCCCGCGCGTCGACATGAAGACCGCGCCGATCACGCCGGGCCGCCTGGCCTTCTCGCCAGAGGGTGTGCCGCTGGCACCGGAGTTCGGCGATGTCTACCACCCGGCGGCCGGTGCGCTGCAGCAGGCGCACCACGTCTTCCTCGGCGGCAACCGGCTGCCGTCGCGCTGGGGCGGCCGCAAATGCTTCGTGATCCTCGAGACCGGCTTCGGACTGGGGAACAACTTCCTCGCCACCTGGGACGCCTGGCGCCGCGATCCGCAGCGCTGCGAGCGGCTGGTGTTCGTCTCCATCGAGAAGCACCCACTGACACGCGTGGATCTGGGCCGTGCGCATGCCGCCTCGCCGCTGCCTGAGTTAGCCCGTGCGCTGGTCTCGGCCTGGCCCTTGCCGACGCCGAATCTGCATCCGATCACCTTCGACGATGGTCGGGTGCAACTGCTGCTGGGTTTCGGCGATGTGGCCTTGTTGCTGCCTCGGCTGGTGGCATCGGTCGATGCGTTCTTCCTCGACGGGTTCGCGCCGGCCCGCAATCCGGAGATGTGGGAGCCGCGCCGGCTGCAGCGCCTGGGCCGGCTCGCCGCGCCCGGCGCGACCGCCGCCACCTGGAGCGCCGCGCGGGTGGTGCGAGACGCGCTCTCGGCGGCCGGCTTCACGGTGGAAACCACGGCCGGCACCGGCGGCAAGCGCGACATCACGGTGGCGCGGTTCGCGCCACGACACATCGCCGCGTCACCGCCCGGCGGCTGGCAGGCGCACGACGCTGCATCGCGAGAGGCGCTGGTGATCGGCGCCGGCCTGGCCGGCTGCGCTGCGGCCTGGGCGTTGTCGCAGCAGGGCTGGCGCTGCCAGGTGCTGGATCGCGCGTTGGAGCCTGCCGATGTCACCTCGGGCAACCCGGCCGGCCTGTTCCACGGCAGCTTCCATCGCGACGACGGTCCGCATGCGCGCACGCTGCGTGCCGCGGCGCTGGCGACCGAGCGCCTGGCCGGCGCGTGGATCGCGCAGGGCCGCATCGCCGGGCAGCTCGCCGGCTGCCTGCGCCTCGAGTCGAGGTGGGACGACGACGCGGCGCGCGCCGCACTGGCCGCGCAGCAGATCGCGCCCGGCTATGTCGACTGGATGGACCGGGCCACCGCGAGCGAGCGCTCCGGACTCGCCCTGCCGAGCGGTGCCTGGTCCTACCCGGGCGGCGGCTGGCTCGCGCCGCGCGACTACGCGCGCACCTTGCTGGCTCACGCCGACGCGGGCTTCCGGGGCGGCGTCGACGTGGCCGGCATCGAGCGGCGCGGCAGCCTGTGGCGTGCCCTCGACGCGCGGCGTCAGGTGATCGCCGAAGCGCCGGTGCTGGTGCTGGCCAACGGGCTCGGTGCGAAAGGCCTGCTCGGCGCCGGCCGAAATGCGGCGCTGTGGCCGCTGACGGCCGTGCGCGGGCAGATCAGCAGCCTGGCCGTCGACGCGCTCCCCGGCCCGCTGCCCTGCCCGCGCCTGCCGGTCGCCGGCGGCGGCTATGTGCTGCCGCCGACGGGCGGTCGGCTGATCTTCGGCGCCACCAGCCAGCCCGACGACACCGATCCCGCGCTGCGAGACGCCGACCACCGGCTCAATCTGCAGCAGCTCGCGGGCCTGTCGGGCGGCGACGCGGACGCCTGGTCTGCCCTGCCCTGGCGGGGCCGCGTGGGCTGGCGTGCCGTGACGAGCGACCGGCTGCCGCTGATCGGCGCCGTGCCCGACCTGGAGGCGCTGGACAGCGCGTCGCGCGCCGACCAGCCGCGCTTCGTGCCACGCCAGCGCGACGCACGGGGCGGTCTCTACGTCTTCACCGGCCTCGGTTCTCGCGGCATCACCTGGGCCGCACTCGGCGGCCAACTTCTGGCCTCGTGGATCAGCGGCGCGCCCTGCCCGCTCGAAGCCGACCTGCGCGACGCGCTCGACCCCGCGCGCTACGCGCTGCCGCGCTGGCGCAGCGACTCGTAGAGGCAGATCGCCGCAGCGGCGGCCACGTTCAGCGATTCCTCACCGCCCGGCTGCGGGATGCGCCGCGTCTCGCTGCAGCGCGCCAGCAGCGCCTCGCCGACACCCTGGCCTTCGTGCCCGAGCACCCAGCCGCAGGGACTCGGCAATCGTCCTTCGGCCAGCGCAAGGCCGGCGTGCGAACTGGTGGCCAGCAGCGGCACGCCCAGCGCGTCCAGGTCTCCGACCCCGGCCGATTCGACCAGGTGCAGCGCGAAATGCGCGCCCATGCCGGCACGCAACACCTTCGGAGACCACAGTGCCGCGGTCCCCTTGAGCGCGACGACCTGTGCCACGCCGAGCGCCGCCGCACTGCGCAGGACGCTGCCGACATTGCCGGCATCCTGCAGCCGGTCAAGCACGACGGTCGCCACGCCTGCCTGCATCGCCGTCGCCTCGGCCTCATGATCGAACACGAAGCCCATCCGGGCCGGCGACTCCAGGCCGCTGAGTTGCGCGAACAGCGCGTCAGCCACTATCGCGATGCGCGGGGCGGCTCGCGCCAGCCGCTGCAGCCGCGGATCGGCCCAGCCGGCCTCGCTGACCACCGCCTGCGCCGGCACGACGCCACGCGAGACGCAGGCCGCGCACAGGTGATCGCCCTCGAGCCAGACCGCGCCGAGCTTGCGGTAGGCCGCCGGGTCCTGCGCGAGCTTGCGCAGCCGCACGAGCAGCGCGTTGTCGCGCGAGCTGATGAATTGCGGGCCGCTGGTCACGGCCGCCGCTCCAGCAACACCTCGCGCACCGGCGCGAAGCTGCGCCGGTGCGCGCCGCAGGCCCCGTGCGTGCGCAGCGCCGCCAGATGGTCGGGCGTCGGATAGCCCTTGTGACCCGCAAAACCGTACTGGGGATGCACCTCGTGCAGCGCGAGGCAGAGGCGGTCTCGGTGCACCTTGGCGAGGATCGACGCCGCGGAGATCGCGGCCACCTTCGCGTCGCCCTTGACGATGGCCTCCGCCGGCACCTGCAGCACCGGCAGCCGGTTGCCGTCGACCAGCACCTTGTGCGGCCGCAGTCGCAAGCCGTCGACGGCGCGGCGCATCGCCAGCAGCGTGGCCTGCAGGATGTTGAGCGTGTCGATCTCCTCGACGCTGGCCTCGGCGATGCAGCAGCACAGCGCCTTCGCGCGGATCTCGTCGAACAGCCGCTCGCGCACCCGCTCGCTCAGGACCTTGGAGTCGCCCAGGCCGCGGATCGGCTGCGCGTCGTCGAGGATCACCGCCGCAGCCACCACCGGCCCGGCCAGCGGCCCGCGGCCCGCCTCGTCGACACCGGCCAGCAGGCCCGGGACATCCCACGACAGGCCGAGCTGCCGGTCGCTCGGCAGGCCCGGCGCCTCAGCCCGCGATGACTTGCGCGATCGCATCGGTGGCGGCGCGAGCGGTGTCGCGCCGGAGCAGGAAATGGAGTTCGGTGAAGCGCCGCGCGATGCGCTCGCAGGCGCCCGGGTCGTCGAGCCAGCGCAGCACTTCAGTGGCCAGCGCGTCCGGCGTCATCGCGTGCTGCAGCAGTTCGGGGACGACGAAGTCCTCGCTGAGCACGTTCGGCAAGCCCACCCAGGGCTGGTAGCGCATGTGGCGCATCACCTGCCAGTTGAGCCAGTGCACGCGGTAGCCGATCACCATCGGCCGCTTGAACAGCGCGGCTTCCAGCGTGGCCGTGCCGCTGGCCACCATCACCACGTCGCTGGCGGCCATCACCTCGTGCGAGCGGCCGTCGACCAGTTCCACGGCTTCCTGCGCCCCGGCTTCGGCCACCACCGCCTCGACCATCGCGCGCAGTCCGGGCGCGACCGGCAACAGGCAGCGCAGGCCGGGCCGGGCCGTCCGCAGCCGTTGCGCGGCGCGCAGGAAGTCGGGAGCGATGTGGCGGATCTCGCCGCGGCGGCTGCCGGGCATCACGGCCACCACGGTCTCGCTGTCGCCCAGGCCGAGCGCGGCCCGGGCTGCGGCGCGCGGCACGTCGAGCGGGATCGCATCGGCCAGCGGATGGCCCACATAGCTGGCTGGCACGCCCGCCTGCGCCAGCAGCGCCGGCTCGAACGGAAAGAGGCACAGCACGTGGTCGGCCGACGCGGCCAGCTTGTGGACCCGCCCGCCGCGCCAGGCCCAGATCGACGGGCAGACGAAGTGGATGGTCTTGAGCCCGGCCGCCTTCAGGCGGGCCTCGAGGCCGAGGTTGAAGTCGGGCGCATCGATGCCGATGAAGGCGGCCGGACGCTGCGCCAGCAGGCGATCGCCGAGCTCGGTGCGCAGCGCGACGAGCTGGCGGTAGACCTTCAGCGCCTCGGCATAGCCGTGCACCGAAAGACGCTCGCTGGGCCACCACGGCTCGAAGCCCTGGGCCACCATGTCCGGTCCGCCGATGCCGGCCGCCTGCAGCGTCGGCCAGCGGGCCTTCAGGCCGCCCATCAACAGGCCGGCGAGCAGGTCGCCAGAGGCTTCGCCAGCGACCATGCCGAGCTGCATGGTGGCGCTATCTGACGATGCCGCGCTTGGAGGCCGCGAGGAAATCGAGCATCAGCCCGAGGTCCACGTCACCGCCGTCGACGCCGCCCTGAAGGGCGGCGATGGCCGCCTTCGACTCGTCGAGCGTCAAGCCCTTGCGATAGAGCAGGCGGTGCATCTGCTTGACCTGGGCGATGCGCTCCGCGCCGAAGCCGCGCCGGCGCAGCCCCTCGACGTTGAAGCCGCGCACCTCGGCCGGGTTGCCGTCGACCATCATGAAGGGGGGCACATCCTGCGACAGCGCGGTCTGGAAGCCGGCCATCGCGTGCGCGCCGATCTTCACGAACTGGTGCACGCCGGTGAGCCCGCCGATGATGACCCAGTCGCCCACGTGCACGTGCCCGGCCAGCGTGGCGTTGTTGGCAAGGATGCACTGGCTGCCGAGCTGCACGTCGTGCGCGAGGTGCACGTACGCCATCACCCAGTTGTCGCTGCCGACGCGGGTGACGCCGCTGTCCTGCGCGGTGCCGCAATTGAAGGTGCAGAACTCTCGGATCGTGTTGCGGTCGCCGATCTCGAGCCGGGTCGGTTCGCCGGCGTACTTCTTGTCCTGCGGTGCCGCGCCGATGGAGCAGAACTGCCAGATGCGGTTGTCGGACCCGATCGTCGTGTGACCCTCGATCACGCAGTGCGCCCCGATCGTGGTGCCGGCACCGATGCTCACGTGCGGCCCGATCACCGTGTAGGGGCCGATCTGGACATCGGCGGCCAGTTGCGCCTGCGGGTCGACGATCGCGGTGGGATGGACCGTGCTCATGGCGGGAGCCTTCAGGCGACGCTGCGCATCGTGCACATCAGCTCGGCGCCGCAGGCCAGTTCCCCGGCGACCGTGGCGCGTGCCTTGAACTTGTGGATGCCGCCGCGCACGCGATCGGCCTCGACCTCGAGGATGAGCTGGTCGCCCGGCTCGACCGGCCGCTTGAAGCGCGCGCCGTCGATGCCGACGAAATAGATCACCGAGTTCTTGTCGGACTGCAGGTTGTTGTCGGCGAAGCTCAGCAGCGCAGCAGCCTGCGCCAGCGCCTCCAGCATCAGCACGCCCGGCATCACCGGGCGGTGCGGAAAATGTCCGACGAAGAAGGGCTCGTTGATCGTGACGTTCTTCAGCGCCTTGATGCGCACGCCGGCCTCGACCTCCAGCACCCGATCCACCAGCAGGAAGGGGTAGCGATGCGGCAGTTTCTCGAGGATCTGGTGAATGTCCATCATGGCGTGGTCTCGGCCCCGCTCGCGTCGGCGGCGCCTGGTTCGTGATCGGAAGCGGCTGCGACCTGGCGCTCCAGTGCGCGGATGCGCTCGCGCAGCGCCGGCAACTGGCGCAGCGTGACCGCGGTCTTCTCCCAGGCGCGATTCTCGGCCAGCGGAAAGATGCCGGTGTACACCCCCGGCTTGTCGATCGAGCGCAGCACGGCCGTGTGGGCCGAGACGTGCACGCCATCGGCAATGCTCACGTGACCGACCACGCCGGCACCGCCGCCGAAGGTGCAGCCTTCGCCGATGCGCGTGCTGCCGGCCACGCCGGTGAAGGCGGCCATGGCCGTGCCGCGGCCGATGTGCACGTTGTGGGCGATCTGGATCAGGTTGTCGAGCTTCACGCCGTCCTCGATCACGGTGTCGCCGAGCGCGCCGCGGTCGATGCAGGTGTTGGCGCCGATCTCGACGTCGTCGCCGATGCGCACGGCACCCAGTTGCTCGATCTTCACGTAGCCGTGCTCCCGAGTCGGTGCGAAGCCGAAGCCGTCTGCACCGATGACGGCACCGCTGTGGACGATGCACCGGGCACCGATCGCGCAATCGAACGCCAGCGTCACGCGCGGATGGAGCCGCGTGCCGGCGCCGATGCGGGCATCGCGCCCGACAAAGCACTGCGCCCCGACCACCGCGCCGTCGCCGATCTGCACACCGGCCTCGACCACCGCGAGCGCCCCGATGCTGACGCCGGCGCCGATCCGCACGCCGGCATCGACCACGGCGCTGGGGTGCACGCCAGCGACCGCGGCGGGCCGCACGCGCCTCGCCCACCACTGGGTCAGGCGCGCGAAATAGAGATAGGGGTCGGGCGTGACGATCGCCGCGCCGCGTGCCGCCGCCTCGTCACGCAGGGCCGGGGCCACGATCACGCAGCCTGCCGCGCTGCCGGGCAGCTGGGCGCGATAGCGCGGATTGGCCAGGAAGGAGATGGTGGCGGAGTCGGCGTCCTCGAGCGGCCCGATGCGGGCGATGCCGAGTTGCTCCGGGCCGATCAGTTCGCCGCCGAGTGCCGCGGCGATGTCGCCGAGCGTGACCTCTGCCGAGTCGATCACCGCGCGGCCACGCGCCTCACTTGGCGCCGTTCAGCGCCTTGATCACCTTGTCGGTGATGTCGACGCGCGGACCCGCGAACACGGCTTCCTGGAGGATGACGTCGTACTTCTCCGTCTCGAAGATCTGCTTGATCACCTTGTTGGCGCGATCGACCACACCGGCGAGTTCCTCGTTCTTGCGCTGGTTCAGGTCTTCCTGGAACTCGCGCCGCTTGCGCTGGAACTCGCGGTCCTGCTCGACCAGATCGCGCTGGCGGCGGCTGCGATCGCCTTCGGCCAGGGTGGGGGCATCCTTCTCGAGCTTTTCCGAAGCGGTCTTCAGCTTCGCAGCGACGTCGGCCAGTTCCTTCTCGCGCTTGGAGAACTCGGCCTCGAGCTTGGCCTGAGCCGCCTTTGCGGGGCTCGCCTCGCGCAGCACGCGTTCGCTGTTCACGTAGCCGATCTTCAGTTCCTGCGCGGCCGCCGCCGTCACTCCGGCAGCGAGCACCGCCGCGGCAAGCATCGGCATCAATGACAAGGTCTTCATCAGAACGCGGTCCCGATCTGGAATTGCAACTTTTGAATTCTATCCTGCGCAAACTTGCGCACCGGCTGACCATAGCTGATCTTGAGCGGCCCCACCGGCGAGACCCAGCTCAGGCCGATACCGGCCGCCGCGCGCAGATCGCCGAGACTGAGCTTCTCGTCCTCGCCCCACACGTTACCGGCGTCGAGATATCCGAACAGGCGCAGTGTGCGATCGTTGCCCGAGCCCGGCACCGGGACGTAGAACTCGGCGTTCAGGTTGATCTTGCGGTTGCCGCCGATGTAGGCGCCGGTCACGTCGATCGGACCCAGCGAGCTCTGGTCGAAGCCGCGCACCGACCCGAGGCCGCCGCCGTAGAAGTTCTTGAAGATAGGGTATGGGCGCCCGCCGAAGCCCTTGCCGTAGCCGACCTCGGCATTCAGGCCGAGCGTGTACTTCTTCGACAGCGGGATCCATTGCTGGATCTGGTAGTTGGTGCGCAGATAGCGGGTGTCGAGCGCCACGCTCCATTCGGCATTGAGCCGCTGGTAGAGGCCGGAGGTCGGGACCAGGGCGCTGTCGCGGCCGTCGCGCTGCCAGCCGAGTGTCAGCGGCAGGCTGTCGGTGACGTCGCCAAAGGCTTCGCGGTACAGGAAGTAACTGTTCGGGATCGAGACGCCGGCCTGGATCTCGGTGCGCTCCCAGCCCGCGCCGAAGAAGACGGTGTCGAACTCGCTGAAAGGCACGCCGAAACGGATCGCCCCGCCCTGCGTCACCAGCTTGTAGTCCTCGCCCTGACTGTTGATCGGCCTGGCGGTGCGGTAGAACACATCGATCGCACGCGAGATGCCATCGACCGTGAAGTAGGGATCGACCGTGCTGACGACGATGTTGCGGTTGTACCGGCTCGTGTTGACCTCGAAGCCCAGGTAGTTGCCGCTGCCGAAGATGTTGTCCTGGCGGATGCCGAAGGTCAGCGACACCTTCTCCGCGCTGGAGAAGCCGGCACCCAGTTGCAGGTTGCCGGTCGGCTTCTCGACCACCTGGGCGGTGATGTCGACCTGGTCCTGCGCGCCGGGCACCTCGGCGGTATCGATGGTGACCTCGCTGAAGTAGCCGAGTCGGTCCACGCGGTCGCGCGACAGCTTGATGCGCCGGCCGTCGTACCAGGACGACTCGAACTGCCGAAACTCGCGCCGCACCACCTCGTCGCGGGTGCGGGTGTTGCCGGCCACGTTCACGCGGCGCACATAGACGCGGCGGCTCGGCTCGCCGACCAGCACCACCTCGACACGCCCGGTGGCACGGTCGATCTCGGTGCGCGGCTCGACGCGCGCGAAAGCGTAGCCGAAGGCGCCGTACATCTCGGTGAAGCGGCGGGTCGTTTCGGCGACCGTCTCGGCGCGATAGGCCTCACCCGGCTTGATGGCCACCAGGGTCTTGAAGTCGTCTTCCTTGCCGAGGTACTCGCCCTCGAGGCGGACCGCCGTCACGGTGTAGGGCTGCCCTTCGGTCACGTTGATCGTGATCGAGATGTTCTGCTTGTCCGGCGAGATGGCCACCTGTGTGGAGTCGACGGTGAACTCGAGGTAGCCGCGGTTCAGGTAATAGGCGCGCAGTGTCTCGAGATCGGCATTGAGCTTGGTGCGCGAATAGCGGTCCGTCTTCGTGTACCAGGTGAGCCAACCACCGGTGGTCAACTCGAACTGCCCAAGCAGCGTCCCTTCGGAGAACTCCTTGTTGCCGGTGATGCGGATGTCGCTGATCTTCGCGACCTCGCCTTCGCTGACGGTGAAGGTGACGTTGACGCGGTTGCGTTCCACCGGCGTGATGGTGGTGACGACCTCGGCCCCGTACAGGCTGCGCGTCAGGTACTGGCGCTTGAGTTCCTGTTCGGCGCGGTCGGCCAGGGCACGGTCGAACGGCTGGCCTTCGCCGATGCCCACGTCCTTCAGCGACTTGGTGAGCGCGTCCTTGTCGAACTCCTTGAGTCCGACGAAGGTCACCGACGAGATGATCGGCCGCTCTTCGACGATGACGACGACCACTTCGCCGTCGACGTCCAGCCGCACGTCCTTGAACAGGCCGGTGGCGAACAGCGCACGCAGTGCGGCCGCCCCCTTCTCGTCGCTGTAGGTATCGCCGATGCGGAAGGGCAGCGCGCCGAAGATGGTGCCGGCGTCGGCCCGCTGCAGGCCTTCGACGCGGATGTCCTTCAGCACGAAGGGCTCGACCGCCCACACCGGCGTCGCGTGCAGCGCCGCCACCAGGGCGGCGGCAAGGACCGAGGGTCGCAACGCGGAGGGAGTGGCCAAGGAAAGCAACGGACGGACCGTAGACGAGGGTAGCGCGCGGGAGAAGGCCATGCGGTCAGTGCAGGCCCAGCAGGCGGGCCACGTCGTTGTAGAGGGCGAGTGACATCATCACGAGCATGATCGCCAGCCCCCCGCGCTGCAGCCGATCGAGCCACATCTCAGAGACCGGCCGCCCTGTCACTCCTTCGAAAAGATGATACATGAGGTGTCCGCCGTCGAGCATCGGCAGCGGCAGCAGATTGAGCACGCCGAGGCTGACGCTCACCAGGGCGAGGAAGCCGAGGTAGTAGGCCAGCCCGAGCTGGGCCGACTGGCCGGCGTAGTCGGCGATCGTCAGGGGCCCGCTCAGGTTCTTCAGCGAGGCTTCGCCGATCAGCATCTTGCCCAGCATGCGCAGGCTCAGCGCCGCCACCTCCCAGGTACGCTGCGCACCGCGCACCAGGCCATCGATCGCACCGTAGCGCACCGTGACCATCTCTGGCGCCTGCCCCACGTAGGCCTCGATCCGGCCGATCGTGCGACCGCCATCGGCCAGCAGCGTCGGCGTCACGGCCAACGACAGGCGCTCACTGCCGCGCTGAACGTCCCACGCCATCGGGACCGGCGCGCCATCGCGCACAGCCGCGCGTATCGTCTCGCGCAGTCGTCCGGCATCGTCGATGCGGGCACCATCGACTCCCAGAACACGGTCGCCCTCACGCAATCCGGCCCGCGCGGCAGGCCCGCCGTCGACCAGCTTGCCGAGCACCGGCTCGCTGAACGGCGCACCGAGACCGATGCGGCGCATCAACTCGGCGTCGACCTCACGCGCATCCACACCCTCGAGCGCCAGGTGCACCGTGCGCGCGCCATGCCCCTGGGCGTCGGTGACGCGCAGCGCGATGCGTTCGCCGCGCAGTGCTGCGTCGGTCAGCTGCCAGCGCAAGTCGGTCATCGACCGCAACGGTTCGACGCTGCCGTCGTCCTGCACGCTGCCCTGCACCCAGTCGCCCGCCGCCAGCCCGGCGCGCTCGGCGATGCTGCCGGCCGTCGGCGCGCCGAGCACAGCCTTGGGTTCTTCGAGCCCGACCCAGTTCGCCGCCGCATACAGCAGCACCGCGAGCACCAGGTTCGCGGCCGGCCCGGCGGCCACGATGGCCGAGCGTTGCCACAGCGGGCGGTTGTTGAAGGCCCGCGACCGCTCGGCGGTCGGGACTGCGCCCTCGCGCTCGTCGAGCATCTTCACGTACCCACCCAGCGGCAGCATCGACACGACAAACTCGGTCTCGCCCCGCTGTCGCCGCCAGATCACGCGGCCGAAGCCGACCGAGAAGCGCAGCACCTTCACGCCGCAGGCCACCGCCACGCGGTAGTGGCCGTACTCGTGAACGACGATCAGGATGGCGAGCGTCAGAAGGAAGGCCAGCAAGGTGATCATGACAAGGCTTTCAGGTACTGGCGCGCAACGCTGCGGGCTTGCGCGTCGAGCGCGAGCAGGCTCTCGAGCGAGGCGGCGGCCCCGGCGTCCAACGGGGTACGTTCGATGGTGTGGGCATTGATGTTGTGAATCTGGTCGAAGCGGATCGTTCCCGCCAGGAAGGCTGCCACCGCCACCTCGTTGGCGGCGTTCAGCACCGCCGTGCCGCCTTCCGGTCCGCGCAGCGCGGCCCAGGCCAGCGGCAGGCCCGGGTAGCGGCGCTCGTCGGCCGGCTCGAAGCTGAGCGAGGCCAGGCGCGTGAAGTCGAGCTGCTCGGCCCCGGACTCGATGCGTTCCGGCCACGCCAGGCCGTAGGCGATCGGCACCCGCATGTCGGGCGTGCCGAGTTGCGCCAGCACCGAATGATCGCGACACACGACCATCGAGTGGATGATGCTCTGCGGATGCAGCACCACGCGCACCTGCTCGGGCTGCAGGTCGAACAGCCAGCGGGCCTCGATCACCTCGAGCGCCTTGTTCATCATCGTCGCCGAGTCGACCGAGATCTTGCGACCCATGACCCAGTTCGGGTGGGCACAGGCCTCGTCGGGCGTCACGTCGCGCAGGCTCGCCGGGTCGCGGCTGCGGAAGGGCCCGCCGGAGGCCGTCAGCACGATGTGATCGATGCGCCGTGCCCAGGTGCTGCGGTCTTCCGGCAGGCACTGGAAGATCGCCGAATGCTCGCTGTCGATCGGCAGCAGCGTGGCGCCCCCCTCCTTCACCGCGGCCATGAACAGCGCGCCACCGACCACCAGCGCCTCCTTGTTGGCCAGCAGCAGGCGCTTGCCGGCCCGCGCCGCCGCCAGGCAGGGCGCGAGCCCGGCAGCGCCGACGATCGCCGCCATGACCGTGTCCACCTCCGGGTGCGCCGCCACCTCGGCCAACGCGGACGGGCCGGACAGCACCTCGATGCCGCTGCCTGCGAGACGCTCGCGCAGTGTCCGTGCCGCCGCGGCGTCCGGCAGCACCGCATAACGCGGCCGGAACTGCAGGCACTGCGCCGCCAGCTCGTCGATGCGGCTGTGGGCGCTGAGCGCGAACAGCCGGTAGCGGTCGGGGTGGCGCGCGATCACGTCGAGGGTGCTGACACCGATCGAACCAGTGGCACCGAGCAGGCACACGCTTTGCGTCGTCATGGCATCTTCAGAGAGAACACAGCGCCAATGCCAGCGGAAATACCGGCAACAGCGCGTCGATGCGATCGAGCACGCCGCCGTGGCCCGGCAGCAGCGCACTGCTGTCCTTGGCTCCGGCACTGCGCTTGACCAGCGACTCGAACAGATCGCCGACGACGCTCATCGCCGTGAGGAACAGCAGCGCGACGGCCAGCCCGACGAACCCGAGCCGTTCGAGCAACTGGCTGTACAGGCTGGACACAGACTGGCCGGTGAACCGGTCGAGCGCGATCCAGGCCGCGGCGAGCACCAGCACGCCCACCATCCCGCTCCACACGCCCTCCCAGCTCTTGCCCGGGCTGATGGCCGGCGCCAACTTGCGCCGACCGAAGGCGCGCCCACCGAAATACGCCGCGATGTCGGCTGCCCAGACCAGCGTGAACACCGACAGCAGGAAGTTCACGCCGCGCGCCTTGGCCGCCACCATGGCCAGCCAGACCCCCCACAGCAGCACCGCTCCGAGCAGCCATCTCAGCGACGGGCTCAGCGCCGGCCAGCCGGCGACGCCCCGTCGGAGGATCCAGGCGCCGCCCAGCACCCAGGCCGCGGTCGCGAACCACCAGGCGCCGCCCTGTGCCAGGTCGGGCCAGCCGAGCGCATAAGCCGCCAGCCCGCCCGCAGCGATCAGCCCGCCCAGCGCCAGCGCCGCGCCCGAGCCGAGGCCGTTGAGGCGCCCCCATTCCCAACCCGCGGCGCCGATCATCAGCAGCACCAGCAACGCAAACGGCCACAGGGCCGCCGCGAACAATGCCGGCAGGAGCACCACGAGCAACAGCACCGCGGTGATGATGCGTTGCTTGAGCATCGTGTCGGCGGCGCTCAGACCGCGGCCTGCGGATCGGCCGCCACCGGCGCGGCCGGTTTCACGCCGCCGTAACGGCGATCGCGCGCCGCGTAGGCGGCCAGCGCGGCATCCAGCTCGACGTCGCTGAAGTCCGGCCACAGGCAGTCGGTGAAGTACAGCTCCGAGTAGGCCGCCTGCCAGAGCAGGAAATTGGAGATCCGCACCTCGCCGCCAGTGCGGATGAAGAGGTCGGGATCGGGCGCGTGGCTGAGCGCCATGTACTGCCCCAGCCGGGCCTCGTTCAGCTGTTCGGCCGACACGCCGTCCGCGATCGCCTGGCGACAGGCCTGCAGAACGTCCCAGCGGCCGCCGTAGTTGAACGCCACCGACAAGGTGATGCGCGTGTTGTGCGCGGTACTGCGCTCGGCCTCGGCCCAGGCTTCTCGCACCTTGTCGGACACCGCATCGCGGTCGCCGACGATGCGGATGCGCACGCCCTCCTTCGCCAGCTTGGCCAGGTACTTCGAGACGGCCACCAGCACCAGGCCCATCAGACCCGACACCTCTTCCTCGGGCCGCTTCCAGTTCTCGCTGGAAAACGCGAACACCGTGAGGTACTCGATGCCGCGATCGGCGCAGGCCTTCACGGTGCGAACCAGCGCGTCGACGCCCTGCTTGTGCCCGACGAAGCGCGGCATGAAGCGCTTGCTGGCCCAGCGGCCGTTGCCGTCCATCACGACGGCCACGTGGCGAGGGATCGCAGCAGGGGCCTGGCTCACGGCGGAGGCGGTTCGCACACCGGAGGTTCTCAAACCGCGAGGATCTCGGCTTCCTTGGACTGCACCAGCCTGTCGATCTCGGCGATCGCACGGTCGGTGAGCTTCTGCGCCTCGTCGAGCGAGCGGCGCTCGTCGTCCTCGGAGATGGCCTTGTCCTTCAGGAGCTTCTTGGCCTGGTCGTTGGCGTCGCGGCGCAGGTTGCGCACCGCGATCCTCGCGTCTTCTCCGGCGCCACGCACCACCTTCGTCAGGTCACGGCGGCGCTCTTCATTCAGCGCCGGCATCGGCACGCGCAGCAGTTCGCCTTGCGACGACGGGTTCAGGCCCAGATCCGATTCGCGGATCGCCTTCTCGATCTTCGGGCCCATGCCCTTCTCCCACGGCTGAACGCTGATGGTGCGGGCGTCCAGCAGGCTCACGTTGGCCACCTGGCTGATCGATACCATGGAGCCGTAGTACTCGACGTGCACCTGATCCAGGATGCCGGGGTGGGCGCGGCCGGTGCGGATCTTCTGAAGTTCCGACTTGAATGCATCGATCGAGCGCGCGGCCTTCTGCTCGAACGTCTTCTTGATGTCTGCGATGCTCATGTTGTTGCGGTCCTCGGACGGATTCACACGTGCACCAGGGTGCCCTCGTCCTCACCCATCACCACGCGCCTGAGGGCGCCGGGCTTGAAGATCGAGAACACCTTGATCGGCAGCTTCTGGTCGCGGCACAGCGCGAACGCGGTCGCGTCCATGACCTGAAGGTTCTTGCTGATCGCCTCGTCGAAGCTGATCTTCGCGTAGCGCGTGGCGCCGGGGTCCTTCTTCGGATCGGCGGAGTAGACACCGTCGACCTTGGTCGCCTTCAGCACGATCTGTGCACCGATCTCTGCCCCCCGCAACGCGGCGGCGGTATCGGTGGTGAAGAACGGGTTGCCGGTGCCGGCAGCAAAGATCACCACCTTGCCTTCCTCGAGGTATTGCAGCGCCTTGGGCCGCACATAGGGTTCGACCACCTGCTCGATGCCGATCGCCGACATCACCCGGGCGGTCATGCCCTCCTGGCGCATCGTGTCGGCCAAGGCCAGCGCATTCATCACCGTGGCGAGCATGCCCATGTAGTCGGCCGTCGCGCGATCCATGCCGACGGCGCCGCCGGCCACACCTCGGAAGAGGTTCCCGCCGCCGATCACCACCGCCACCTCGCAGCCCATCTCGGTGATCTCGCGAACCTCCTGCACCATGCGCACGATGGTCGCGCGGTTGATGCCGTAGGCGTCGTCGCCCATCAAGGCCTCGCCGGAAAGCTTGAGCAGGATGCGCTTGAACGCCGGCATGCGGAGGTCTCCTCGGGTGAACGGTCGGTGGAACGGCAGTTTAGGGGATGGCCCCGGCCCGCAAACACGCGCCGGGCCACGCGGAGCGCTTACTGCCCCTTGGCAGCGGCCACCTGGGCGGCCACTTCCGCGGCGAAGTCGTCTGTCTTCTTCTCGATTCCCTCGCCCACGATGTACATCGTGAAGCCCTTGATCGACGTGCTGGCGGCCTTGAGCATCTGCTCGACTGTCTGCTTGTCGTTCTTCACGAAGGTCTGGTTGAACAGCGAGACCTCCTTCAGGAACTTCTGCACCGAACCCTCGACGCGCTTGGCGACGATCTCGGCGGACTGGGGCGCCTTGCCGGCGGCTTCGGCCGTCTTGGCATCCTCGGCAGCCTTGCCGGCGGCGACGTTGCGCTCCTTCTCGATCAGATCGGCCGGCACGTCGGCCGAGGTCAGCGCCACCGGTTTCATCGCGGCCACGTGCATCGCCACGTCCTTCGCAGCCACGTCGTCGCCCGTGTACTCGACCACCACGCCGATGCGGGTGCCGTGCAGGTAGCTGACGAGCTTGCTGTCACCGCTGAAACGCTTGAAGCGGCGGATCGCGATGTTCTCGCCAATCTTGCCGATCAGTGCGGTGCGGGTGGCCTCCACCGTCGCGCCGTTGATCTCCAGCGCCGACAGCGCAGCGACATCGGCCGGGGCCTGGGTGGCCACGAGTTCGGCGAGCGTCTTGCCGAAGGCCAGGAAATCATCGTTCTTCGAGACGAAGTCGGTTTCGCAGTTCAGTTCCATCAGCGCACCGGTCGTGCCGTTGATGTGCGCCACGACGATGCCTTCGGCCGTGACGCGCGAGGCGGCCTTGCTGGCCTTGCTGCCGAGCTTGACGCGCAGCAGCTCCTCAGCCTTGTTCAAGTCACCTTCGGCCTCGGTGAGGGCCTTCTTGCACTCCATCATCGGGGCGTCGGTCTTGGCGCGCAGTTCGGCGACCATGCTGGCGGTGATTGCGGGCATTGCGTTCTCCGTTCGGTGAAGCGGTGCTGCCCGAAGGCAGCGACTGCTTAGAAATCATTGAAAAAAAGGGGCTGAATCAGCCCCTTGATGAGTGCGCGGGGCGCCTTGCGACGGACTCAGGCCGCGTCGCTGACTTCCACGAACTCGTCGGTGCTCTGGGCGGCAGTGACCACTTCGTTGACCGCGTTGGCCTTGCCTTCGAGCGCGGCATCCGCCACGGCACGGGCGTACAGCGCCACGGCCTTCGCGGAGTCGTCGTTGCCCGGGATCACGTAGTCAATGCCTTCGGGCGAGTGGTTCGAGTCCACCACACCGATGACCGGAATGCCCAGCTTCTTCGCCTCGGCGATCGCGATCTTGTGATAACCCACGTCGATGACGAACATGGCATCGGGCAGCGCGCTCATGTCCTGGATGCCGCCGATGTCCTTCTCGAGCTTGGCGATCTCGCGGGCGAACAGCAGCGCTTCCTTCTTGCTCATCGCCTCCAGGCCGGCTTCCTGCTGGGCCTGCATTTCCTTCAGCTTCTTCAGCGACCCCTTGACGGTCTTGAAGTTGGTCAGCATGCCGCCGAGCCAGCGCTGGTCGACGTAGGGCATGCCGGCGCGCTGGGCTTCCTGGGCGACCACTTCGCGCGCCTGGCGCTTGGTGCCGACCATCAGGATCGTGCCGCGCTTGGCAGCGAGCGAGCGGGTGAACTTCATCGCCTCGTTGAAGAGCGGCAGCGTCTTCTCGAGGTTGATGATGTGGATCTTGTTGCGATGGCCGAAGATGAACGGGGCCATCTTCGGGTTCCAGAAGCGGGTCTGGTGTCCGAAATGGACGCCCGCTTCCAGCATTTCACGCATGGTGAGGGACATGGAAACTCCAAAGGTTGGGTCTAAAATCCGGCCAGAATTGCAAGTGATTGCAGCGCTTTGTAGCGACATGCAAACAAACCTCTTTCGAGTCTTGCAACACCTTTTGGCGACCGGGTTTGCGGATTGCAAATGTTCTTCCGGCTTCCGCCGAACCGACCTCGATCGAACCGACCAGGACAGGCACCGACGTGTTCCAGAAAAACCCTGAGAGTTTAGCACGCCGATGACCGACGATCTGCTCTCCCGGCGCGCCCGGCTGCTCGGTGGCACGAGCAGCGCCGGCGCCGAGATCGAACGCTCGCTGCAGCACGCTGCCTCTGCCGCGGTGGCCCCGGCCTTCCTGAAACTCGATGCCGTCGGCGCGCGAGCCGCGGCGCGCGCCGTCGACACTGCTCTCTCGAGTGGTGCCCCGCTGCCGCCGCTCGCCGGACTCGCCGTCAGCATCAAGGACCTGTTCGACATCGCCGGCCAGGTCACGACCGCGGGTTCGACGGTCCTGGCCGATGCAGCGCCGGCCGCGCAGGATGCGCCCGCAGTGTCGCGACTGCGCGCGGCCGGGGCGGCGCTGATCGGCCGCACCCATATGACGGAGTTCGCGTTCTCGGGCGTCGGCCTCAATCCGCATCACCCCACGCCGGCCAACCTGCCGATGGCGACCCTGGACCGCGACACGCCGCGCATCCCGGGCGGCTCCAGTTCCGGCGCAGCGGTCTCGGTGGCGGGTGGGGCCGCGTGGGCGGCCCTGGGTTCGGACACCGGCGGTTCGGTGCGCATCCCGGCCGCGCTGCAGGGCCTGGTCGGATTCAAGAACACAGCGTCGCTGACGCCGACCGAGGGTGCCATCCCGCTGTCCACCACGCTCGACACGGTCTCGGCCCTCACACGCTCGGTGCGCGACGCCGTGTTGCTGCACGAGGTGCTGTCGGCCCGCCGCGTCGTGCTGCCGAGCCGGCCGCTGCGCGCCACCCGGCTCGCGGTGCCGACGACGCTGATGCTCGACGTGCTGGAGCCTGCTGTGGCCGCAGCCTTCGAGCGAGCCCTCGCCGGACTGTCTCGCGCCGGCGCACAGATCGTCACGCTCGACTTCCCGCCGCTGGCCGACATGGCGCCGTTGCAACTCAACGGTGGGTTCGCGAGCTGCGAAAGCTGGGCCTGGCATCGGCACCGGCTCGCGACACGAGAAGCCGAATACGACCGCCGCGTGGTGACACGCATCCGCCGCGGCATGGCGATGAGTGCCGCGGACTACATCGACCTGCAGACGGCACGCACCGCCTGGACCGCTTGCATGCACGAGGCGCTGCGCGGCTTCGACGCGGTACTGTCCCCCACCGTGCCGATCCTCGCACCGCCGATCGCCACGCTTGAAGCGAGCGACGAGGAATTCTTCCGCGTCAACTCGCTGCTGCTGCGCAACCCCTCGGTTGTGAACCTGCTGGACGGCTGCGCGATCAGCCTGCCCTGCCAGGCGCCGGGCGATGCGCCGGTCGGCCTGATGCTGTGGTCGCGCGGCCATGCCGACGACGCCCTGCTCGACACGGCCCTGGCCGTCGAAGCCGCGCTGGCCGCTGGAGCGTCCTCATGAGAGTCGGTGTGATCGGCGCCGGCATCGTCGGCGTGACCACGGCCTACGAACTGGCCGAGGACGGCCACGACGTCACCGTGTTCGAGCGGCACAGCAGCGTCGCCTCGGAGGCGAGCTTCGCACATGCCGGCGTGCTGGGCTCGGGCGATGTCGCGCCCTGGGCGGCACCCGGCCTGCCCGGACGGCTGCTGCGCGACTTGTTCAGCCGCCATCCGGCGATGCGCGTGCGGCCGTCCTTCGACGCGATGCAATGGCGCTGGCTGTGGCGCTGGTGGAGCGCCTGCCGCGCACCGAACTTCCCGCAGCGCCGCATCGAGCTGCTGCGACTGGCGCAGTACAGCCGCGAACGGCTCCGCGTGCTAGACGAGCGGCTGCAACTGGATTTCGAACGCTCGCAGGGCCTGTTGCTCCTGCTGCGCGAAGAGCGCGACGTTGCCGCGGCGCAGCCCCGCCTGGCGTTGCTGCGCGAACTCGGCATCAGCGTGCGCGAACTGGATGCGGCCGCCTGCCACGCAACGGAGCCCGGCCTCAATCGCGAGCAGCCGCTGGCGGGCGGGATCCAGTTGCCGCAGGACGGGGTCGGCAACTGCCGCCAGTTCGCCCACCTGCTGCGCGACGCGGCCGAGCGGCTCGGTGTCGAGTTCCGCTTCGGGACCGTGGTGCGCGCGCTGGAGACCGGGACACGCTCCGATGGCGCCGAACTGCAGCTCGAGCACCTGGCTCTGACCACCGGCTTCGCTTCGAGCCGGGCCACGGCCCTTCCCGGCGGCAACGGCAACAAGCACGGCAGCGCGATGGCTCACCGTGCGCGCGCCGCGGCGCGCTACCTCGATCCGGTGTCGGCAGAGGCCTTCGACGCGGTGGTCATCGCCGCCGGCGTCGACGCCGCCGAACTGCTGCCGGGCCTGGGCATCAAACTGCCGCTGATGCCGATCCACGGCTACTCGCTGACAGCGCCGCTGCGTTCGCCTGAACGGGGCCCGAAGGCGGCGCTGATCGACGAGCGCTACCGCATCGCGATGAGCCGGCTGGGGCAGCGCGTGCGCCTGGCCGGCTGCGCCGAACTGGGCGGTTCGGCGCAGACGCAACGGCGGGCGGCGGTCGAGACGCTGTACCGCCTGCTCAACGACTGGTTCCCGGGCGCCGCCCACATCGCGCGGCCCCAAGTGTGGAAAGGCGCGCGGCCGACGCTGCCCGACGGCCTGCCGTTGATCGGCCCCAGCCCCCGCCCCGGCGTTTGGTTGAACCTGGGCCATGCCGACCACGGCTGGACGCTGGCTTGCGGCAGCGCCCGGCTGCTGGCCGACCAGATCGCCGGGCGCTCGCCCGGCTTCGATCCAGGCAGCTTCGCGCTGGCACGGGCAGCCTCGGGGCCACCGCCCGCCTGACGGGGCCGCCAACATGATCGACGCCGCGATGCCCTGGGCGGTTCTGGACGACGGCTCGCAGCGTGAGGTGGAGCGACTGCCGCTGTTCGGCGTGGCGGCGACCCGTGAGCTGGAAACCGAGGCCGCGTGCACCTTGCCGCCCCACACGCTGATGCAGCGTGCCGGCGGCTCGGTGGCCCGGCTGGCGCTGGCGCTGGCGCCGCACGCACGACGCATCTGGATCGCTGCCGGCCCCGGCAACAACGGCGGCGACGGCCTGGAAGCCGCGGCGTGGCTGCAGCGTGCCGGCAAGCAAGTGACGGTGGGATGGGCACCGTCTGCGCCACCGCCAGCCGATGCGGCGGCGGCCGGCGCCAGGGCGCGCGCTGCAGGCGTGACGCTGGTGGAAAGCAGCACACCGCCCGCGCCGCTCGGCCCTGACGATCTGGCCATCGACGCATTGTTCGGCATCGGCCTGACGCGCGCGCCGGCCGGCTGGGCCCTGGCCGCGTTGAGGTCGCTCAACGACGGCTTGGCCCCGGTGCTGTCGATCGATCTGCCCAGCGGCCTGGATGCCAAGCAGGGTTCGCTGCTCGACGAGAACGCTGCGGTGCAGGCCTGCTGGACGCTGAGCTTGCTGACCCTGAAGCCGGGCTTGTTCACAGCCCAGGGCCGCGACCATGCCGGGCAGGTCTGGTTCCACGACCTCGGCGTCCATGCCGATGCCACCCGGGCGAGCGCAGGCCTGCTCACAGGGGCGCGCGCACTGTGGCCCGCGCGACGGCATGCGCAGCACAAGGGCAGCTTCGGCGATGTGTGGGTGGTCGGTGGCGCCGCCGGCATGGCCGGAGCCGCGCTGCTGGCAGCACGGGCCGCGCTGGCCGCGGGCGCAGGCCGAGTGCACCTGGTGCCGCTCGAGCCGCAGTCACCGGCGCTCGATCCCATGCACCCGGAGTTGATGCACCGGCGACTTGCCGCGCTGCACGATGCCCGCACGCCACTCGAGAACGCCACGGTGGTGTGCGGATGCGGCGGCGGCGATGCGGTGCGCGAGCACCTGCCGGGCCTGATCGCCCGCGCCGGACGCCTGCTGCTCGATGCCGACGCGCTGAACTCGGTGGCCACTGACCCGTCGCTCGCTCGCTTGCTCGACATGCGCGCCGGCCGCGGGCGCGCCACGCTGCTGACGCCGCACCCCCTCGAGGCCGCCCGGCTGCTGGGTCTGCAGACCGCCGCGGTCCAGTCGGCCCGGCTGTCGGCCGCGGACCGGCTCGCGCAGCGATGGCACGCCACCGTCGTCCTCAAGGGATCGGGTAGCGTCATCGCCGCGCCGGGTGAAACCACGCTGATCAACGCCAGCGGCAACGCGTCGCTGGCCACGGCGGGAACCGGTGATGTGTTGGCGGGCTGGATCGGCGGGCTCTGGGCGCAAGGCCTGTCGGCCCGCAACGCCGCGCTGCTGGGCACGCACACCCATGGCGCCGTGGCCGACGCCTGGTGCACACGCCAGGCGCACCCCGGGCCGCTGGCGGCGAGCGCGCTGATCGCTCAGCTGCGGCGCTGAGCGCCACGGCAGCTCAGCGGCTCGGGCCTACCGCCTCGATCGCTTCGACTTGCGCGGCGCTGCCGCGGTGTCCGCCCCAGCGCTGCGCGCGGGCTTGCGGGGAGTCTTGCTGACCGCCTTCTTGGTCGCCCGCTTGTGCTCGCGGTCGACGTCCTTCACGACCTGCAGTTCCTCGACGGCCGACGCCGCCTTGTCGCGCGGCGGCCGCGGGCTCAGGCCCGATTCGTGGACCAGCCGGAAGTCGATCTTGCGCCCGTCGAGATCGACGCGGCTCACCTGCACTCGCACCCGACTGCCGACGACGTAGCGCACGCCGGTGCGCTCGCCGCGCAGCTCCTGCCGCGCCTCGTCGAAGCGGAAGTACTCGCCACCGAGTTCGGTGATGTGCACCAGGCCCTCGACGTACAGCTCGTCGAGCGTGACGAACAGCCCGAAGGTGGTGACGGCGGTGACCGCGCCGCCGAATTCCTCGCCGAGATGCTCGCGCATGAACTTGCACTTCAGCCAGGCCTCGACATCGCGCGACGCCTCGTCGGCCCGCCGCTCGTTCGCGCTGCAGTGAGCACCGGCCGCTTCCCAGGCCATTGCCTCGGCGGTCTGCTTGACGACCAGCTTGCTGGCCTGCTGCGCCCTGGAGGCCGCGGTCGGCCGCACCTTGCGCGTGTGGACAGCCGAGCTGGCCAGCTCGGTGACCTGGAGGTGGTACTTCTTGCTGCCCAGCAAGGCCTTGATCACGCGGTGCACCAGCAGGTCCGGATAGCGACGGATCGGGCTGGTGAAGTGCGTGTAGGCCGGGTAGGCTAGGCCGAAGTGACCGCTGTTGGTCGGCGTGTAGATGGCCTGCTGCATCGAGCGCAACAGCATCGAGTGGATCTGGGTGGCGTCGGGGCGGTCCTTCGTCGCCTGCGCGATCGCCTGGAACTCTCCGGGCCGCGGATCATCGCCGATCGACAGCCCCAGTCCGAGCGCCCGCAGATAGGTCTGCAGGATCGTTCGCTTCTCGGGCGTCGGGCCCTCGTGCACACGGTACAGCGAGGCGTGCTTGTGCGACGCGATGAAGTCGGCCGAGCAGACGTTCGCCGCCAGCATCGCCTCCTCGATCAGGCGGTGTGCGTCGTTGCGCGTGCGTGGCACGATCTTCTCGATGCGGCCGTTCTCGTCGCAGACGATCTGCGTCTCGGTGGTCTCGAAGTCGACGGCGCCGCGCGTGGCACGCGCCTTCAGCAGCGCGCGGTACACCTCGTGCAGGTGCAGCAGGTGCGGCACCAACGCCTTGCGCTTCTGCGCCTCGGGCCCGCGCGTGTTGGCGAGGATCGTCGCGACTTCCGTGTACGTGAAGCGCGCATGCGAGTTGATGACGGCCGGGAAGAACTGGTAGGCGTGCACCTCACCGACCGCGTCGACCACCATGTCGCACACCATCGCGAGACGGTCTTCATTGGGGTTCAGCGAACAGAGGCCGTTGCTTAGCTTCTCCGGCAGCATCGGGATCACGCGCCGAGGGAAATAGACCGAGGTCGCGCGCTCGTAGGCATCGTCGTCCAGCGACTCGCCGGGCTTGACGTAGTGGCTCACGTCGGCAATGGCGACGATCAGGCGCCAGCCGTTCGGCGACGCGCCCTTGGTCTTGCGGCCGATCGTGACCGGCTCGCAGTAGACGGCATCGTCGAAGTCGCGGGCGTCCTCGCCATCGATCGTGACCAGCGGCACGTCGGTCAGGTCGATGCGCTGCCTCTTGTCGGTCGGCCGCACCTTGTCGGGCAGCTTGGCCGTCTGCGCCAGCGTCTCGGCCGAGAAGCGGTGCGGCACCTCGTACTTGCGCACAGCGATCTCGATCTCCATGCCCGCGTCGTCGATCTCGCCCAGCACCTCGGTCACCCGACCGAGTGGCTGCGAATGCATCGACGGCGGCTCGGTCAGTTCGACGGCGACCACCTGCCCCGCGCTGGCATTGGCGATGCCGTTCTTCGGGATCATGATGTCCTGGCCGTAACGCTTGTCCTCGGGCGCGACCAGCCAGATGCCGCTCTCGTGCAGCAGGCGACCAATGATCGGCGCCTTGCGGCGCTCCAGGATCTCGAGCACGCGCCCCTCCGGCCGGCCCTTGCGGTCGTAGCGGATCACCCGCACGCGGATGCGGTCGCGGTGCAGCACCGCCCGCATTTCCTGCGGCGACAGATAGATGTCGGACTCGCCGTCGTCGCGTTGCACGAAGCCGTGCCCATCGCGGTGGCCTTGGACGATGCCATCGACCTCACTCATCAGTGCAGCGCCGAGTGGCGCACTGCTTGTCTTGTCTTCGTTCTTGATGCTAAAATCTCCGGCTTCGGTACCTAGCCCAGGTGGCGGAATTGGTAGACGCACTAGTTTCAGGTACTAGCGAGTAACATCGTGGAGGTTCGAGTCCTCTCCTGGGCACCAAATCATAAAAGGCCAGCGCAGCGCGCTGGCCTTTTTGTTTTCCGCGATCGATGGCACGTGGCCGCTCAAACCGCCAACTTCCTCGCGAGCCCTTCGGGCCGCAGGCTGTCGTAGTCCTCGAAAGGCTGATGGATCCAGGGACTGGTCGGCAGCGACTCCACGTAGTAGTCCGGCGTGTAGCTCGACACGCCCTTGACCCAGATCACGGACGAACGCAGCTCGCTGATCGAAGGCATGCCGCGCAGGCGATCGACCACGGCCTTCAAGGTCACTCCGGTGTCGGCAAGATCGTCGACCAGCAGCACGCGGCCGGCCAGTTCGCCCTTGGGCAGGGTGATGTAGGTCGCCAGGTCCAGTCGACCCTGGATCGTGCCCGCGTCCGAGCGGTAGGAACTGGTCGACATGATGGCCAGCGGCTTGTCGAACACCCGCGACAGCATGTCGCCGGGCCGCAGGCCACCGCGCGCCAGGCACAGGATCTGGTCGAACGCCCAGCCCGAGTTGTGCACCTTCAGCGCCAGGCGCTCGATCAGCAGGTGGTACTCGTCCCAGGAGACGTAGAGGTGCTTGCCGTCGTCGGTGAGCATGTGGCGTGATTCCCGTGGTGTCGGTCTTCTGCGCATCAGCCCAGGTAGGGGTGGCGCAGCAGGATCGTGTGCTCGCGGTCCGGCCCGGTCGACACCATGTCGATCGGCGCGCCGATGATCTCCTGTACGCGTTCGAGATAGCAGCGCGCGTTGAGCGGCAGGTCGTCCCAGCGCGTCGTGCCGACGGTGCTGTCGGTCCACCCCGGGAAGCTCTCGTAGACCGGCTTGCAGGCCACGATCTCGTCGGCGTCGAGCGGCAGGATGTCGATGCGCCGGCCGTCGAGTTCGTAGCCCACGCCCATCTTGATCTCGGTGAGGCCGTCGAGCACGTCGAGCTTGGTGATGCACAAACCCGTGAGGCCGTTGATCAGGATCGAGCGCTTCATCGCCGCTGCATCCAGCCAGCCACAGCGCCGCGGACGGCCCGTGACGGTGCCGCGCTCCTGGCCGACCGTCGACAGGTGATGCCCCACCGTGCCGGGTTCGTCCATCGGCAGCTCCGTCGGGAACGGGCCCGAGCCGACGCGCGTCGTGTACGCCTTGGTGATGCCGAGGATGTAGTGCAGCTTGTCCGGGCCGACGCCTGAGCCGGCGGCCGCATTGCCGGCCACGCAGTTGCTCGACGTGACGTAGGGATAGGTGCCGTGATCGATGTCGAGCAGCGTGCCCTGGGCACCCTCGAACAGCACGCTGCCGCCGGCCAGATTGGTCTCGTGGATGCGCACACCGACATCGGCCAGCATGGGCTTCAACTGCTCGGCCACCTTCATCGCGTGGTCGAAGATCGGCTGGAACTCGAGCGCGTCCGCCTTCAGAAAGCCCTGCAGCACGAAGTTGTGCAGTTCGAGCAGGTCGCGCAGCTTCTTCGCGAAGCGATCCGGATGCTTCAGATCCTGGACGCGCAAGGCGCGGCGCGCGACCTTGTCCTCGTAGGCCGGGCCGATGCCCTTGCCGGTCGTGCCGATCTTGCCGGCGCCCGAGCTCTCGCGCAGCGCCTCGCGGGCCTTGTCGAGTTCCACGTGGAAGGGCAGGATCAGCGGGCACGACTCGCTGATGAACAGCCGCGAGCGCACCTCGACGCCGGCCGCCTCGAGCCGCTCGATCTCGCCGAGCAGGTGGGTCGGATCGACCACCACGCCGTTGCCGATGTAGCAGGCCACGCCGTCACGCATCACCCCTGAGGGGATGAGTTGCAGCGCGGTCTTCTTGCCCTTGATCACCAGCGTGTGGCCGGCGTTGTGGCCGCCCTGGAAGCGCACCACGGCCGCGGCGTGGTCGGTCAGCCAATCGACCACCTTGCCCTTGCCCTCGTCGCCCCACTGGGTGCCGACCACCACGACGTTGTGACCGGCCTTGCTCGCTGCTTGCATTGTCTTGTCCTGAATCTGAGAGCTCTCGGGCGCTGGTTTCACAACGCCCGGACGACCCATTGGCCGCCTTCGTCCACGATCTCGCGATCGCAGTCGAATTCCTGTACGTCGTGCTCGTGCCCCGGCAGCACGCACACCACGGTCTCGCCGCCGGCCCGCAGGGCCCGGACCGCAGCGCGCAGCCCGGTCTCCTCTCCCCAAGGTGCGCGCACCGCGGCGCGGCGCCCATCGAGGCGGGCGCGTTGCACGACTTCCTTGAGGTCGGCGCTGAAGCCGACCGCAGGCCGGTTGCGACCGAACACCGCACCGACCTCGTCATAGCGACCGCCGCGCACCAGCGAATCGCTGGAGCCAGCGCCATACACGGCGAAGCGCGCGCCGCTGTAGTAGGCATAACCGCTCAGGTCGGCGAGGTCGAAGCCGACCCCCACGTCCGGATGCGCGATCGCAGCATGCGCGGCCAGACGGCGCAGGTCCGACAGCGCGGCGACGATCAAAGGACGCGGGGGCAGCTTCGCCTCCGCGATGTCGAGCACCTCGATATCGCCGTACAGCGACGTCAGCGCCTGCAACCCATCCCTCACCTCGACGGCAAAACCGCTGCCGAGGCCTTGCAGCGCCGTGCCGTCCTTGGCGGCAAGCGCCGCATACACCTCGTTCAGGCGCACGGGGTCGCAGGCGACACCGGCCAGCAGGCCGCGCACGATGCGCGCATCGGCCAGATCGAGCACCAGGCCGGGCACGCCCGCGGCGCGCAGGCTGTCGAGCGCCAGATCCTGCACCTCGAGATCGGCCTCGAGTCCGGCGTGCCCGTAGAGCTCGGCCCCGAACTGCAGCGGTTCGCGGCTGCCATGCAGCCCGGCCGGCCGTGTGTGCGCCACCGGGCCGCAGTAGCACAGACGTGTGACGCCGTTGCGGTTGAGCAGGTGGGCGTCGATGCGTGCCACCTGGGGCGTGGTGTCTGCACGCAGACCCAGGGTGCGGCCGCTCAGTTGGTCGACCAGCTTGAAGGTCCGCAGGTCCAGTTCGTGCCCGGTGCCCGACAGCAACGACTCGAGATGCTCGAGCAAGGGCGGCATCACCAGTTCATAGCCATAGACGCGGGCCGCGTCCAGCATCGTGCGCCGCAATTCCTCGATGCGCCGCGCCTCGGACGGCAGCACGTCGGCAATGTGCTCGGGCAGCAGCCAAGCAGAGGTCATGAAAAGCCTGCGGGGTTAAAACCGCATTGTACCGGCGCCCTCAGCGGCTTTCGCTCGCGATCCTCGGTCAAGAACGGCACTCAGCCCGCCACGATCAGCAGCACGATCAGGCCTCCCAGCATGCTGCTCAAGCCGAGAAAACGCAGCTGCCCGTCGCTCAACCGCGTGGCCTGCTCGAACACCCTGCGCCAGCGTTGCGGACTCAGGAAGGGCAGCAGACCCTCGAAGACCAGCATCAGCGCGAGCGCGCTGAACAGCGTGTCCCACATGCCTGCTTCCCGGTGGAGGAGCGCCGGTGATCCGTGCTCACCTGCCGCGCGACGACGATGGCCCGCCCTCGCCCCGCATCGCGCGGAAGAACTCGCTCTCGGGCTCGACCACCATCACGTCGGTCTTGCTGCGAAAGCTCGCCCGATAGGCCTCGAGGCTGCGATAGAACTGCGCGAACTGCGCGTCGCGCCCGAAGGCCTCGGCGTACAGCGCCGAGGCCTTGGCATCACCGTCGCCCTTGACCTTCTGCGCTTCACGGTAGGCTTCCGCGACGATGACCTCGCGCTGCCGGTCGGCGTCGGCGCGCACCTGCTCGCCCTCGGCCTGGCCGGTGGAACGGGTCTCGTTGGCCACGCGCTTGCGCTCCGACTCCATTCGGCGATAAACCGCCTCGGTGATGTTGGCGACGAAATCTACCCGCTTGATCCGCACGTCGACCACCTCGATACCGAAGCTCGTCGCATCGTCCGACAGGCGACGCAACACGCCCTGCATGACCTTGTCCCGCTCGGTAGAGAGCACCTGGCGCACGCTGACCTTGGTGACCTCCTCGTTCAGCGCGGCCTGGACGATCGGCGCCAGCCGCGCCTCGACATTGCGTGCATCGACGCCGTTGTTGCGGATGAACTGACGCGGATCCTTGATGCGCCACTTCACGAGCCAGTCGATCACCAGGCTGGTCTTCTCGGCGGTGAACACCGGCCGCGTCTCGGGGCTGTCGAGACTCTGGATGCGGCGGTCGAGAAAGACCACGTTCTGGAACGGCGGTGGCATCTTGAACTTCAACCCCGGCTGGGCGATGACTTCCTTGATCTCGCCCAGCGCATACAGCACGGCGAACTGCCGCTGGTCGACGACGAACAACGTGCTCGAGGCAATCATCAATGCGAGCAACACGCTCGCCACGATCAGACCGATGCGATTCATTTTCTTGTTCTCCTCAGCGGCTTTCGCGCTCACGCGAACGCTGGTTGTCGCGCGATCGCACGTCGTTCTGCGACGTGCTGCCGCTTTCGGTGGTGGGCGGGGTGGGCGCCGACGCCGCGATGGCGGCGGTCGCACCGGCCGATTGCATCAGCTTGTCGAGCGGCAGGTACAGCAGGTTCGAGCCGGTACGCGACTCGATCAGGATCTTGCTGACGTTCGAATACACCTCGCGCATCGTGTCCACGTAGAGTCGATCGCGCGTGACGGCCGGCGCTTTCTGGTACTCGGTCAGCACCTGCTTGAAGCGCGACGCATCACCCTCGGCCTGGGCAATCACACGGGCCTTGTAGCCCTCGGCCTCTTCGCGCAGGCGCGAGGCCGTGCCCTGCGCCTTGGGGATCACGTCATTGGCATAGGCCTGGCCTTCGTTCTTGAAGCGCGAGCGGTCGGCGCCGGCCTTCACCGCATCGTCGAACGCCGCCTGCACCTGCTCCGGCGGCGCGACGCTCTGCACGTTGACGTTGGAGATCAGGATGCCGGTCTTCAGGCGGTCGAGCTGCGCCTGGATCGACTTGACGAGGTCGGTGGCGATGGCGTCGCGCTGCTCGTACAGCACCGAGTCCATGTTGCTGCGCCCGACGATCTCACGGACCGCCGACTCCGAGGCCAGCACCACCGCCTCGTCCGCGTTGCGGTTCTCGAACAGGTAGTCCTTCGAATCCTTCAGGCGGTACTGCACCGTGAAACGGATGTCGACGATGTTCTCGTCCTGGGTCAGCATCGACGAATCACGCAACCCGGTGGCCTGCACCACCGAATTGCGGCCGACTTCGACCGATCGCAACTGCGTCACGTTCACGACCTCGGCCGACTGGAACGGGTACGGGAAACGCCACTGGAAGCCGGCTTCGACCGTGTGGCTGTAGCGGCCGAAGGACATCACGACGCCCTGCTGCCCTTCCTGCACGATGAAGAAGCCGCTGCCCAGCCAGATCAGCGCCACGACCGCGCCAATCAGGCCGATGCCGATGCCGGCACTGCGCATGTCGGGTGGCGGTGAACTGGCGCCGCCCCCATCGGGCTGCGAATTGCCACCCCCACCCTTGCCGCCGAACAAGCCGCTCAGGCGACGGTTGAAGTCGCGCCACAGCTCGTCGAGGTCCGGCGGGCCATCGTTGCGACCGCCCGTCGCGAGCAGCCGCTCGCCGCGCGCCCGCCAGGCCGCCCGGCGGGCGACGCCGGACGACAGCAAGACCAGGGCCTCGGCCAGTAGTGCGGGGCGACCCCGCGGGCGCTCTGCGCCTGCATCGTTATAGGTATTCATGCGTGTCGTTGGAGCAAGACGGATGCGGAGATGGGATCGTGATCGGGGGGCTCGGCGGAAGCGCCGGTATCGTCGTGCGCCGGCGGAACCGAAGAGGCGGCGTCGGGTGAGCCGGTCTCGCCGCCGTCGGCGAGCAGTGCCTCGCTCACCAGCGCCCGAAGCTCGGGAAGCCCCGGGCCGCGCAGGGCACTGACGAAGACGCGCGGAACGCGGCGCCCTCCGTCCAGCTCGAGCAGATCGACCAGCGCGCGCGGCCGCTGTTCTTCGTCGAGCTGGTCGAGCTTGTTGTAGACCAGGATCTGAGGGATGCCCGCAGCGTCGATCTCCGTGAGCACGCGCTCGACCTCGACCATCTGCTCCGCCAGCACCGGGCTCGATGCATCGACGACGTGCAGCAGCAGGTCGGCATCGGCGGCCTCCTGCAGCGTGGCGGCGAAGGCCTTGACCAGCGTGTGCGGCAGATCGCGGATGAAGCCCACGGTGTCCGACAGGCTCACCGAGCGACGTGCATCTTCGAGGTAGAGCTGCCGCGTGGTGGTGTCGAGCGTCGCGAACAGCTGATCGGCGGCATAGCTGCGCGCCTTGACCAGCGCATTGAACAACGTGGACTTGCCGGCATTGGTGTAGCCGATCAGCGAGACCCGGAAGGTCCCTGCGCGCTCGCGCGAGCGCCGTTGCGTGCCGCGCTGGCGCTTCACCTTGTCGAGCCTCGCCTTGAGCGACTTGATGCGCTCGCCGATCATGCGGCGGTCGAGTTCGATCTGGCGTTCGCCCGGGCCGCCGCGGTGCCCCACGCCGCCGCGCTGGCGCTCGAGGTGGGTCCAGCGCCGCACGAGGCGGTTGCTGAGGTACTGCAGTTGCGCGAGCTCGACCTGCAACTTGCCCTCGTGGCTCTGAGCACGGGCCGCGAAGATCTCGAGGATGAGCCCGGTGCGGTCGAGCACCTCGACGCCGAGGTGGCGCTCCAGGTTGCGCTGCTGCGTCGGCGACAGCGCCTGATCGAAGATCACGCACTGGCCGCCGCTTTCGGCCACCAGCGCCTTCAGCTCGTCGGCCTTGCCCGAGCCGAGGAACAGCGCGGCGTCGGGGGCCTTGCGGCGGGCGATCAGGCGCGCCACGGGCGTGTCGCCGGCCGACTCGGCCAGCAGCGCCAGTTCGTCGAGCGTCGCATCGAAGGAGGAGCCGGCGCCGAGGTCGACTCCGACCAGCACCGCCCTGGCCTCGTTGACGACGGCAGGCGCGCTCAAGCTGGGACCACCAGGGTCTGGCGGTGGGCGGTCGGACGACGGGACGGATGCCGGGAGTGCATCGAGCCGTTCAGCCCGCCGACTCCGGCGCGTCGTTGGCCTGGAAATTCACCGCCCTGCCCGGCACGACGGTGGAGATGGCGTGCTTGTAGACCATCTGGGTCACGGTGTTGCGCAACAAGACCACGTACTGGTCGAAGGACTCGATGTGACCTTGCAGCTTGATGCCGTTCACGAGGTAGATCGAGACCGGAACGTGCTCCTTGCGAAGCAGGTTCAGGAACGGGTCTTGTAGGAGTTGCCCTTTGTTGCTCACGATATCGTCCGTGTTTTAAAGCTGTTGGAGGATGGAAGGTATCACAGGCTCCAGCCGGCGAACGCCCTCAGGTTACGAGTCCTTTTCTGCGAAGGGGTTCCGTGACGATTTCATCTCGATGCGCATCGGCGTGCCGCTGAGCTGGAAGTGGCTGCGAAAACGCCCCTCCAGGAAGCGCTTGTAGGCGTCGGTCACGTGCTCCAGCGAATTGCCGTGGATCACGATCACCGGCGGGTTCTGGCCGCCCTGGTGCGCATAGCGCAGCTTGGGACGGAAGGCGCCGGCGCGCTTGGGTTGCTGGAACTGAACTGCCTCCAGCAGCACGCGCGTCAGCACCGGCGTGGGGAGCTTCTTGGTCGCCGAAGCCCAGGCATCGGCGATCGATTTCCACACCGGGCCCAGACCCTGGCGCTTGATGGCCGAGATGTGCAGCACCGGTGCGAACTTCAGGAAGGCCAGCCGCTGCTCGATCGAGCGCTGCAGCAGCTCGCGCTGATAGCTGTCGACCGCATCCCACTTGTTCACCGCCAGCACCACGGCCCGGCCCGAATCGAGGATGTAGCCGGCGATGTGGGCGTCCTGATCGGTCACGCCCTGGGTCGCGTCGAGCAGCAGCAGCACGACGTTGGCGTCGGCGATGGCCTGCAGCGTCTTGACGACCGAGAACTTCTCGATCGACTCGAACACCTTGCCCTTGCGACGCAGGCCGGCAGTGTCGATCAATTCGAACTTCTGGCCGTTGCGCTCGAACGGCACGCTGATGGCGTCGCGCGTGGTGCCCGGCAGGTCGAAGGCCACCAGGCGCTCTTCGCCGAGCCAGGTGTTGATCAACGTCGACTTGCCGACGTTCGGGCGGCCGGCCACCGCCAGGCGGATCGGCCGGTCGGGGTCGTCGAGCGCCAGATCGTCGGGCTCGTCGAACACGAAGTCTTCCAGCGCCGCCGTCAACAGACTGCGGATGCCCTGCCCGTGCGCCGATGACACCGCCAGCGGCTCGCCCATGCCGAGCTCGTAGAACTCGGCGAGCTGAATGCCTTCGAGCATGCCCTCGGCCTTGTTGGCCGCGATCAGCACCTTCTTGCCAGCCGTGCGCAGGTAGCGCGCGATGTCGTGGTCCTGCCCGGTGACGCCGGCGCGAACGTCGACGACGAAGATGACCACGTCGGACTCCGCCACCGCCTGGCGCGTCTGCTTGGCCATCTCCTTGTAGATGCCGCTCTCGGCCGTGGGTTCGAAGCCGCCGGTGTCGACGACGATGAACTCGCGCTCGCCGAGGCGCCCGTCACCGTAGTGGCGGTCGCGGGTCAGACCGGCGAAGTCGGCCACGATCGCATCGCGGCTCTTCGTCAGGCGGTTGAACAGCGTCGACTTGCCGACGTTGGGGCGCCCCACGAGCGCCAGGACGGGTTTCATCTAGGTTCCGATCGCGCTCACTCGGGGCGGAACGCGAACACCGTGCCGCGGCGGGTCACCGCGACGATGGTGGTGCCGACCTTCACCGGGGCGCCGACGATGGGCTGGCCATCGGTGGGCAGGCGCAGCAGCGGCGCGCCGTTGCTGCGATCGAGGAAGTGCACCTGGCCTTCGAAATCGCCGAACACGAGCGTCGGGCCCACCACCAGCGGCGAGCTGAGACCGCGGTGCAGCATGCGTTCCGAGGTCCACGCGACTTCGCCGCTGGCGCGCTTCCACGCGGTAATGCGGTCAGTGGCATCGGCCGAGAACACCAATTGCTCGTCGGCCGCCACGCCGTTGGTCCCGCCGGTGGTCTTGGCCCAGGCGAGCGTGCCGGCCTCGGCGTTGACGCAGCCGACCGCGGCCTGGAAGCCGCGCACGCAGACCGCATCGCCGACGCGCGCCGCCGGCCCCACCAGATCGGCCAGCCGCTCGACCTCGTTGGTGCCGCGTGGAGATGCGACGGTGGTGTCCCAGCGCACGCTGCCGCGCAGCGGGTCGAGCCCGGCAAGGCGCGGCCCCTGGCCAACCACCAGCGTGTCCTTCCACGGCAGCAGCACGCCGGGCTGCAGCAGCGTCAGCGGATCGCCGGGGCGCTGCTGGACCCAGAGCTTGCGGCCATCGAGCACGTCGAAGGCCTGCACGCTGCGGTCGATGCCGAGCACGAAGACGCGCTCACCGGCCACCAGCGGCGGCGTCACGACACGGGTGGTCAGGCGCGTGCGCCAGAGCGGCTTGCCGCTGTCGAGCACGACCAGTTCGTTGCCGATCGTCACGACGCTGGCGTAGCGCCCGTCGCTGCCGACACCGGCGCTGAGCTTGCCGTCGGCATCGCCGCGCCAGAGCTCCCGGCCGGTTTCCGCTGCGAGCGCGATCACGCGGCCGTCCGAACTGGCCAGCACCACGGCGCCGGCCCCGGAGGCGATGCGCAAGGGAAAGTCCACACTGCCCAGACCCTGCGACCAGACCTGCCGGCCGGCAATCTGCGCCTTGAGCGGCTCGAGCGGCGTCGGCTTGGGTTTCTCCGGCCCGCTGGAGCAGGCCGCCAGGCCGGCAACGAGCAGCGCGACCGCGAGCCTTGCCACGCGGGGGCGCATCACTTCGATGCTCCTGCCGCGGCCGGCACGGTAACCACCGTCGCCGGCGTCTCGGGTGCCGCGCCCAGTGCGGTCAGCTTCGCTTCGACCAGGCGGCGGTAGTCGAGCGTCGGCGCCATCGCATCGAACGCGACCTGGTAGGCGGCGCGCGCCTCGTCGGCCTTGCCTTGCGCCGTGAGGATGTCGCCGCGGCGGTCGGCCGCAAGTCCTGCAAAGGACGTCGGCGGATCGGTAGGCAGCGCCTTCAACGCCTCGTCGTACTTCTTCTCGTCGAGCAACACGCCGGCCAGCCGCAGACGCGCCAGCACCGCGTACTCCTTCTCGCTCGCGTTGCCGATCACCCACTCGAGGCTGGCCCGCGCGGCGTCGTTCTGCCCCTTCTCGAACTGCGCCTTCGCCGCAAGCAGTCCGGCCTGCCCGGCGAAGGCCGTCGATCCGTAGCGCTCCTTCATGTCGGCCAACACGCGGGCGACCTTGTCGGTGTCGCCGGCGGTCACGGCCTTGTCGAGTTCGTCGAACAGCACGCTGGCCTTCACGGCGCGATCGCGCTGCATCCACTGCCAGCCGTTGAAGGCGGCGAAACCGCCGAGCGCGATGATCAGGACCCAGGTGATCAGGTTGCCGTACTGCTTCCAGAAGTGCTTGATCGAGTCGAGCTGTTCTTGTTCTTGGAGGTCGAGAGGGGTGGCCATGCGGATGCTTTGTGAGAGGCTGCGCGGCGTGTGGGGCGCGAAGCCGGGATTATGAACGGAGCAGTTCGCCGGCCCAGGCCGCCGGATCGGCCAGCGGGCGCAACACCTGCGCGGCCGCGCCCTCGCCCGCACGCAGCGGCTTGAGCGCCACCATGCCCTGGGCCATTTCGTCGGCACCGAACACCAGCGCATAGCGGGCGCCGCTGGCATCGGCCTTCTTGAACTGCGACTTCATGCTGGCCGGACCGTCCTTGCCGGCGGGGTGCAGCACCACGCTGGCCCCGGTGGCGCGCAAGGCCTCGATCAGCACCATCGCCGCCGGCAGCGCCGCCGCGCTCGGCAGCACCGCGTAGGCATCCGGCAGCCGGGGCGGCGTCACGACGCCGACCGCGTCGAGCAGCAGCAGCAGCCGCTCGATGCCCAGACCCCAGCCGACGCCCGGGGCCGGCTTGCCGCCGAGCTGCTCGATCAGGCTGTCGTAGCGGCCACCGCCGCCGACCGTCAAGGGCGCGCCCATGCGGTCGGTGACCCACTCGAACACGGTGAGGTTGTAGTAGTCCATGCCGCGCACCAGCCGCGGGTTGACGCGGTACGGCAGCCCGGCGGCATCCAGCACGGCGCGCACCGCGTTGAAGTGCGCCAGCGAGGCTTCTCCAAGGAAATCGATCAGCCTGGGCGCCGCCTCCACCACGGCCTGCATCGCGGGTGTCTTGGTGTCGAGGATGCGCAACGGGTTGCTGTGCAGGCGCCGCCTGGCATCGTCGTCCAGCAGATTGGCATGTGCCTCCAGGTGTGCGATCAGCGCCGCCCGGTGGGCGCGCCGCTCTTCGGCCTGCCCCAGACTGTTGATCTCCAGCCAGAGGTCGCGGCCTTCGATCAGGCCGAGCTCGCGCCACAGCGCGCGGCACATCAGGATCAGCTCGGCATCGACGTCCGGGCCGTGGAAACCCAGCGCCTCGGCGCCGGCCTGATGGAACTGGCGGTAGCGGCCCTTCTGCGGCCGCTCGTGGCGGAACATGGCGCCCAGGTAGTAGAGGCGCTTGCCGCCCTCGTACAGCAGCGAATGCTCGGTCACCGCGCGCACCACACCGGCCGTGCCTTCCGGACGCAGCGTGAGCTGGTCACCGTTCATGCTGTCGGTGAAGGAGTACATCTCCTTCTCGACGATGTCGGTCACCTCGCCGAGCCCGCGCACGAACAGCGCCGTCGGTTCGACGATCGGCGTGCGGATCGCGGCATAGCCGTAGCGCTGCATCACCCGGCGCACCGCCTCCTCGAACCACTCCCAGCGCGCCGACTCGGGCGGCAGCAGGTCGTTCATGCCCTTGACCGCACGCAGCGGCGAAGTCTCCGTCTTGGCGGCTTTCTGTTGTTCTGCCATGGTCGATGCCCACAAGGATTCAGGCCGGCCGCGGCCGGTTCGCTGGGCACACCCGCGGGGTGCGCCGGCTCGCCACGTCAATGCGCGGCGGTGATGCTGCCGTAGCGGCGCTCGATATAGTTCTCGACGACGTTCTGGAATTCGCGTGCGATGCCCTCGCCGCGCAAGGTCATCGCCTTCTCGCCATCGATGAACACCGGCGCGGCCGGCGCCTCGCCGGTGCCGGGCAGGCTGATGCCGATATCGGCATGCTTGCTTTCGCCGGGGCCGTTGACGATGCAGCCCATCACCGCCACCTTCATGTTCTCGACACCTGGATAGCGTGCCTTCCAGACCGGCATCTGCGCCCGCAGGAAATCATCGATCTGCTTGGCCAGTTCCTGGAAGGTGGTGCTGGTGGTGCGGCCACAGCCCGGGCAGGCGGTGACGCTGGGATTGAAGGCACGCAGGCCGAGTGACTGCAGGATCTCGAGCGCCACCACCACTTCCTGCGTACGGGACTCGCCGGGCTGAGGCGTGAGGCTGACACGGATGGTGTCGCCGATGCCGTCCTGCAACAGCATCGCCAGTGCCGCGGTCGACGCGACGGTGCCCTTGGTGCCCATGCCAGCCTCGGTGAGCCCGAGGTGCAGCGGGTAGTCACAGCGCCTGGCCAGCGCACGGTAGACGCTCACCAGGTCCTGTACGCCGCTGACCTTGCAACTGATCAGGATCTGGGATGGGTCCATGCCCAGCTCGCGCGCATACGAGGCCGACTGCAGCGCCGAGCTGATCAGCGCGTGGTACATCACCTGCTTGGCGTCCCAGGGCTGCGCGCGAGCGGCGTTCTCGTCCATCAGTGCCACCAGCAGCTCCTGGTCGAGGCTGCCCCAGTTGACGCCGATGCGCACCGGCTTGTCGTGGCGCAACGCGGCCTCGATCATCATGGCGAACTGGCGATCCCGCTTGTCGCCCTTGCCCACGTTGCCGGGGTTGATGCGGTACTTCGACAGCGCGGCCGCACAGTCCGGGAACTCGGTCAGCAGACGATGGCCGTTGTAGTGGAAATCGCCGATCAGCGGCACCGAGATGCCCATGCGGTCGAGCTGCTCGCGCACGTGCGGCACAGCCTGGGCCGCCTCCGGCGTGTTGACCGTGATGCGCACCAGCTCCGAGCCCGCCAGCGCCAGCTCCTTGACCTGGATCGCAGTCTCGATCGCGTCGACGGTGTCGGTGTTGGTCATCGACTGCACGCGCACGGGGGCGTCGCCACCGACCGTGACCACGTTGCTGCCCCAGACGACGCGCGCCTGCAGTGAACGGCGGGCCGCCGGCTGCACCACGTCGATCGCCTCGGCGTCGCTGCCGGATTCTTCGGACGCTACTGGCCTGTTCATTTCAACTCCAGGCGCGCGACGTTGTCGCGCGTCGACGCACTCAACACGACCGGTTGGCCGCGAAAGACGAGCTGTGTGCCTTCGGCATTGCCCACGGTCACGTGCAGCGGCAAGGGTCCGTCCAGGCCTGCCGCCTCACCGGCTGCCAGTGTGCGCGACAGCAGCACCTGGCCCTTCGCATCGCGCACCTCGACCCAGGACTCCGCCACGGCCCGCATCGTCAACAAGCCGCCGGCGGCCGATGCCGACGCCGCTGTGTCCACCGGGGCCGAGAACACGGTGTCGATCACGGCCGAGCCCGGCGGCGCCGCATCGGCTCCCGCCTGTCCCGCTAGCGATGCCGCCGATGCAGGCACGGCTTCGGACGACGCGGCCTGCGGCGTGGCCGTCTCCAGCGACACGACGCTGCCCGCAGCGTCCGGGCTGCTGGCGGCGTTCTCGGCGGCCGCCGATGCGCCGGCATCGGCCGGCAGCAGCCGACCCACCCAGCCCGCCGGCAGCAGGTAGACGGCCGCCGCCGCCAGCACCAGAAACGCGGCCGCGACCAGCGGCGGGCTCAGGAAGTGCTGCCATTCGACCCCGTCGCTCGGAACGCCGCGGTCGTGGAAGGGCTGATTGAGGCCGCGCGCCACGTGGTCGAGCCCACGCCCGGCGGAGGCAGCTTGGGGCAGGCGCGACAGCACCGGTTCGGCGTCGATCTTCAGCGCCCTGCACATGCTCTGCGCCAGAGCGCGAGCGAAGGTGGCGTCGGGCAGCAGCTCGAGACGGTCGTTCTCGATCGCCTCGAGCTTCTGCGGCGTGACCTTCAGCGAGGCCGCGAGCACCGCGAGGTGCAGGCCCTGCGCTTCCCGCGCCGCACGCAGCAACCGCCCTGCGGTCGTCGCCGGCGGGCTGGTGTCGACCGTCCCCTCACTCATCGAACGTTCCTCGCTCGAACGATGCCGCCTCGCGGGAATTCGGATAGCTCGATCGCAGCTGGTTGCCCAGATCGCGCACACCCTGCGGGTTGGCGAGGCGGTTCTCGATGCGTGCCGCGAGCCACAGCGTCTCGGCGCTGCGCAGCTCGGTGTTGTTGTTAACACGGCGCACGTAGAAGCGCGCCCGTTCGTACTCGCCGCGGCGGTACAGCACGTCGGCCAGGTTCATCGCGATCGCCGGGTTGGCCGGCTCGAGTTCGTAGGCGCGCTTGAGGGTCAGCTCGGCGAGATCGAGCTGGCCGGCGCGTGCCTCGCAGATGCCCTGCACCAGGAAGGTCCGGTTCGGCGTGCGGTACTGCGGCGTCGTCACGGCGCGCTGGAACAGTTTCTCCGCCTCCGGGTAGCGGCCGCGCTGGCACAGGAACCAGCCGTAGTTGTGCATCACGTCGCCGTCGGTGGACGCCAGTTGCAGCGCGCGCTTGAAGCTGTCCTCGGCCTTCTGTTCTTCACCGAGCGCGGCCAGCACCAGGCCCTGCAGGTTCAGCGCCTGCGGCAGGTCGGGGTTCGAGGCCAGCGCCAGCTTTACCTCCGACAGTGCGTTCTCCAGGCGTCCTTCGGAAAAATAGGCTCCCGCGAGGTCGAGGCGGATGCGCGCACGCTTCGATGCGTCGGATTCCTCGTCCGAACCGGCGGTCGGATTGCCGCGGCCGAAGTCGTTGGACCGGCCCTGTGCGTGGACCGAGTTCCAGGCGCCGAGGCACAACAGCGCAGCGAGCAGCATCCACCGCGTCGCGTCCCTCGACCATCCGTCCCGAATCATCGTGTCGTCTCCGTGGCTGAACCCGACGGTGCGGCGCCTGTCCGGCGCTGCACCACGCTGTCGATCGGCTGGATGGCAATCGGCGCCCGCTGCATCCGCGAGCGCGCATTGGTGCGGTCCTGCACTTCGCCGGCCAGCTGGCCGCAGGCGGCGTCGATGTCGTCACCCCGCGTCCTGCGCACCGTGGTGACCAGGCCCCCGTCGACCAGCAGCTTCGCAAAGGCCTGCACGCGCGCCGACGACGACCTCGTCAGCCCCGAAGCGGGGAAAGGGTTGAAGGGAATGAGGTTGATCTTGCAGGGCACGCGCCCGACCGGCCCACGCTCGCCGACGAGGCGCAGCAGCTCGCGCGCCTGCGCCTCGCTGTCGTTGACGCCGTCGAGCATGCAGTACTCGAAGGTGATGAAGTCGCGCGGTGCCGCCTCGAGGTAGCGCTGGCAGGCCTCGAGCAACTCCGCGATCGGGTACTTGCGATTGAGCGGCACGAGATCGTCGCGCAGTGCGTCGGTCGGCGCGTGCAGCGACACCGCCAGGGCCACCGGGCAGTCCTCGCGCAAACGGTCGATCATCGGCACCACGCCGGAGGTGGACACCGTGACACGACGGCGCGACAGGCCGTAGCCGTGGTCGTCGAGCATCACGCGCAGCGCCGGCAGCAGCGCGGCATAGTTCTGCAGCGGCTCGCCCATGCCCATCATCACGACGTTGCTGATGACCCGCTCGGTCGTGCCCAGCCGCCCGCGCAGCTGGTGCTCGGCATGCCAGAGCTGGGCAACGATCTCGCCGGTCGACAGGTTGCGGCTGAAGCCCTGGTGCCCGGTCGAGCAGAAACGGCAGCCGACTGCACAGCCGGCCTGGGACGAGATGCACAGCGTGCCGCGGTCATCCTCGGGGATGAACACCGTCTCGACGGCGTTGCCGCCGCCGACGTCGAACAACCACTTGACCGTGCCATCGGCAGACACATGCTCGCTCAGCACCGCGAGCGGCTGGATCGTTGCGCGCCCCGCGAGCTTCTCGCGCAGCGACTTCGCCAGGTCGGACATCTGCGCGAAGTCGCGCGCACCCTTCTGGTGGATCCAGCGGAACAACTGCGTGGCGCGAAAGCGCTTCTCACCGAGCTGCTCGCAGAAAGCGGCCAGCGCGTCGAGATCGAATTCGAGCAGGTTGGCCGCAGTCATGGGATGCACCGATCGGACCGTCGGGACGCTCGGCGCCCCGCGATCGCTCAGCGGCTGTAGACGTTCATGCCCGGGAAGAAGAACGCCACCTCGACCGCTGCGGTCTCCGGGGCGTCCGAGCCGTGCACGGCGTTGGCGTCGATGCTGTCGGCGAAGTCGGCACGGATGGTGCCCTTCTCGGCCTTCTTCGGATCGGTGGCACCCATCAGCTCGCGGTTCTTGGCGATCGCGCCCTCGCCTTCGAGCGCCTGGATCATCACCGGGCCCGAGATCATGAACTCGACCAGGTCCTTGAAGAAGGGACGCGCCTTGTGCACGGCATAGAACTGCTCGGCCTCGCCGCGCGACAGGTGAACCAGCTTGGCCGCCACGATCTTCAGGCCCGCGCCCTCGAAACGGGCATAGATCTGACCGATCACGTTCTTGGCAACGGCGTCAGGCTTGATGATGGACAAGGTGCGTTCGATCGCCATATTTATTCTCCGGAATCAATGATTTAGCAGAACCTTGAATTGTAGCGCTTGAGGTCGGCGCCTCGATGTCACGCGCGGTCTCAGCGCCGCGGTCCGCGGCCCCCACCACCGCCCCCGCCCCCACCACCGCCGCTACGGCCTCCCTGGCCGCCGCGACCGCCACCGCCGCCCCGCTTGCCGCCGGCCTTGTTGAAGTAGGCATCCGCGCCGATGTAGCCGACCGAGGTCTGCATCGGATCGGGCTGCTTCGGCCCTCCCTTCTTGGCGCCACCCTGGTCAGGCTGGTGCGCATCGTGCCGGCCGAAGCCGGCATTGATGCGCTGCGAGCCCTTGACGAAGCGCTTGTCGAAGGTCTGTTCCAGCGGGTTCGGAATGGTTCCGGGCGGACCGCCGACATCGTGATCCGCCTGCGAGCCGCCATGCCCGAAGCCCTGGGCACCACCCCGGCGCGGGCCCTTCGCGAAGCGACGGTCGAAGGTCTGCTCCAGCGGATTGGGGATGCGGCCGAAGTCTTCCTCTCCCGCGCCGTCGGTGTCGGGCGCGGACTCGGCGGACCGCTGCTCGCGCGGTTCGCGGCGGGGGCCGCGCTCGGCGCCACCCTGGCCTTGCTGTGGGCGGGGACCGGCCTGCTGCGGCCCGCGACCGTTCCGGTCGGGCTTCCCGTTGCGGCCGTTGTTGCGCCGCTGTTCGCGGTTGCCCTGGTTGTCGCGGGCCTCGCCCGGTGCGGCCTGGCCACGGCCGCCGCTGGCCAGCTGGCGGATCGCGCGCAGGTCCTGATCGTCGAGTTCGACCCAGACGCCGCGCTTGAGGCCGCGCGGGAGCACCACGGTGCCGTAGCGGATGCGGATCAGCCGGCTCACGGCCAGCCCGACCTTGTCGAACAGCTTGCGCACCTCGCGGTTGCGCCCTTCGGTGATGACCACGCGGTACCAGCGGTTCGCGCCTTCGCCACCGCCCTCCTCGATGCTCTTGAAGCCGGCGGTCTGGCCATCGATCTCCACGCCCTCGAGCAGCTTCGCGCGCTGTTCCTCGTTCAGGCTGCCCAACACGCGCACCGCGTACTCGCGCTCGACACCGAAGCGCGGATGCATCAGCTGGTTCGCCAGTTCACCCGAGTTGGTGAACAGCAGCAGGCCCTCGGTGTTGATGTCCAGTCGACCGACCGATTGCCACTTGCCCTGCTGCAGGCGCGGCAGGCGGCGGAACACCGTGGGGCGACCTTCCGGATCGTTCAGCGTGACCACTTCGCCGGTCGGCTTGTGATAGGCCAGCAGCCGCGCCGGACCCGGCTGGATCCGCAGGCGCACCGGCTTGCCGTCGACGGCGATGCGGTCGCCGTAGGAGATGCGCATGCCGACATGGGCGACCTCGTCGTTGACCGTGACCTTGCCGTCCAGGATGAACTGCTCCATGTCGCGGCGCGAACCGATGCCCGACTGCGCCAGCACCTTGTGCAACTTCGGCGCTTCGGGTTCCGGACGCAGCACGCGCTTGGTCGACTGCTCGACGCTGGCTTCGTCGTCCGGCTCGGGCGGCTCGGCATCGTAGGCACCGGACAGTACTTCCTCGAATCGCTCCACCACCAGGGCCGGATCCAGCGCCGGTCGCGGCGCCTGGGGCGGACGTTCGGTGCCGGGCTCGGCCGAGCCCTCGGCGCCCGCCGCCTCGCCGCCGACGCGATCCTTGCGGCCCCGGCGCCGGTTGCGGCCACGACGGCCGCGCTCACCCGACTCGTCGCCGGCGGCCGCACCCGCTTCGGCCGCTTCACCGGGTTCGGCCGGTTCGCCAGTGGCGCCTCTTCCGTCGGCCGCTTCGGCGATGGCCGGCACCGCGGCTGCCGTCTGCCGCTCGACGGGCGCCGGTCGGGCTTCGATCTCCGCTGGCGCATCGACAGCAACGGGTGGCGCGACGGCCTCCGCCGCATCCGCAACGGCCGCGTCGGCCTTGGGCTTGCGCCGCCGCGGCGCCTTCGGCGCCTCCGTGCCGGCATCGGCGTCGACCGCGGCCGTCACCTCTACCGCGGCCGCGCTTTCGGCCGCGGCTGCCGCGGGCTTGCGCGTGCGTCGCTTGACCGGCGCGGCAGCCGCACTGTCGTCGCCGGTGGGCGGCGTGGCATCGGGCTGCGTATCGCTGGACGGGGTGTCGTTCGAATTCATGTCAGGGGTTCCGTGCCGGCATCGGCCGGCGGCGTGGGAAGTTCTGCGGTCGAGGCGGGGGCCTCCGGCGCAGCCATGGAGGTGGCTGCGGCGGCAGCCTCGTCATCAGCAACGGCCGCTTCGTCCGGCCACTCGAGCGACTCGGTCTGCACGGCGTCGAGGCTCGGCCGCGGGGGTACGGGATCGTCCTCGCCCGGCAGGGCCGCATCGGTCGGCGCGTCGAGCAGCGAGACCTGGCCCGGCAAGGCATCGACCAGCATCGTCACCGCCGGTGCGCCATCGAGGGCGGGCAACTGCTCGAGCGTGGCCAGTCCGAGGTCGTCGAGGAACTGCCGCGTTGTCGCGAACAGCGCCGGACGGCCCGGCGTCTCGCGGTGCCCGATGGCTTCGATCCAGCCGCGGTCCTCGAGCTGCTTGAGCAACTGGCTGTTGACAGTGACGCCGCGGATGTCCTCGATGTCGCCGCGCGTCACGGGTTGGCGGTAGGCGATGATCGCCAGCGTCTCGAGCGTCGCGCGGGTGTAGCGCGGCGGTTTCTCGGGATGCAGCCGGTCGAGGTACTCGCGCAGCTCCGGACGGCTCTGGAAACGCCAGCCGTTGGCCACCGCCACGAGCTCCACGCCGCGGTCCTCCCAGTCGCGTGCCAGCTCGTCGAGCAGGACGCGCAAGGTGTCGGGGCCGAGTTGGTCATCGAACAGCGTGCGCAACTCGCGCAGCGGCAGCGGCTGCTGCGCGCAGATGAGCGCCGTCTCGAGGACGCGCTTTGCATCCTGTGTGTTCATCGAATCCGTCTGTCGTCTTGGCCGACTGGGTGCCGGCGTGCAAGGGAACCGGGGTGCCTTCTGTGTGCTGTCTGCACTGCAGGTGCGGCGAGTGTCTCGGCCGCAGAGGCCGGCCGGAGCCGGGGTGCGGCTGAACTCGGGGAGGACCTGCGGTGGTCGGAGCCGGTCGGGCCCTCATCGGCCACCGGCGAGGGCTGCATCAGCCCTGCGCAGCGATTGTATCTGCATCGGACCCGGGCGCGGGCGGCTCGACCGCGACCTGTCGCCAAGCCGCACGCAGGTCGTCGGGCAGGCCGGCACTGAACTCGACGGCCTGCAGGCTCGCCGGGTGCACGAAACCCAGCCGGTGCGCGTGCAGTGCCTGCCGGGTCATCCCCAGGCCCTCGCGGCCGCCATAGAGCACATCGGCCAGCAACGCGTGGCCCCGCGAGGCCATGTGCACCCGGATCTGGTGCGTCCGGCCGGTGTGCAGCGTGCAGCGCACCGCACTGACGGCGTCGCGCGCCGCGATCAGCTCGACGTCGGTACGCGCCGTCCGGCCACCCGACAGGACGGCCATCTTGATGCGCGACACCGGATCGCGGCCGATCGGCGCGTCGATGCTGAAGGCGGCCTGGCGCAGCACGCCATGCGCCAGTGCCAGGTACTCGCGGTGGACCTCCCGCGCGGCGATCGCGCGCACCAGCGACGTCATGGCCGGCAGCGTCTTGGCCACCACCATCAGGCCGCTGGTGTCCTTGTCGAGCCGGTGCACGATGCCGGCCCGCGGCAGCGCCGCCGCGCCGGCGTGATGCGCCAGCAGGCCATTGAGCACGGTGCCCGACCAATTGCCGGGCGCCGGGTGCACCACCAGGCCGGCCGGCTTGTCGATCACCAGCAGATGGGCGTCCTCGAACACCACCGACAGCGCCACCGGCTCGGGCCGGAAGGCCTGGCTCTCGGGCGTGGGCAGCAGCGTGATCTCGATCTGCTGGCCCGCGCTGACGCGCCGTGCGCGGGCGGTGACGGCCTGCCCGTCGATGCGGACCTGCCCGCCCTCGATCAGCGTCTGCAGGTGGTTGCGGGAGAACTCGCCCGCCAGCGTCGCCAGCCAGCGATCGAGGCGCTCGCCGTGTGCCCCGGCATCGACCCGCGCCTGGCGTTGCTCGGCATCGCCAGCCAGCGGTTCGGCGGGCTCGTCGGCCTCGGCCGGCTCGGTGGTCGCGGTCTGGCGCAAGGGAGCACCCATATAATTTTGCTGTTCCTTCAACTGCGGTCGCCCCGGCGCCGCCTGCTGGTGATGACCGCGATGCGTATGAGCTCTGCCGCCGGATGGCGCGCGACCCTGGCCGTGGTGCTGGCGGCCGCCAGCATCGGACTGATCGGATGTGCCGGTGGCCCGAAGGACGAGTTTGCCGGCAAGAGCACCGACAAATTGTACGAAGAGGCGCGCGAGGAAGCCGCCAACGGCAACTGGGAGCGTGCCTCCAAGCTGTACGAGAAGCTCGAGGCGCGCACCGCCGGCACCCAGCAGGCGCAGCAGACGCAGATCGACCTCGCCTACGCGTACTACAAGACGAACGAAAAGGCCCAGGCCCTGTCCACGATCGAACGCTTCATCAAGCTGCACCCCAGCAGCCCGGCGATCGACTATGCCTACTACCTGCAGGGCCTGATCAACTTCAACGAGAACCTCGGCCTCCTGGGCGGGTTGGCGCGCCAGGATCTCTCGGAGCGCGACCAGCAGGCGGCGCGCGACGCCTACCAGAGCTTCCGCCAGCTGACGCTGCAGTACCCCAATTCCAAGTACACACCGGATGCGCAACTGCGCATGAACTACATCGTCAACACGCTGGCCGCCTACGAGGTCCACGTGGCTCGCTACTACTATCGCCGCGGCGCCTACGTGGCCGCGGCCAACCGCGCCCAGCAGGCCGTGCAGGAGTTCCAGCGCGCTCCGGCGGCTGAAGAGGCGCTCTACATCCTGGGCATCAGCTACGACAAGCTCGGACTGACCGAACTGCGCGACGATGCCCAGCGCGTCCTGCAGACCAGCTTCCCGGATTCGCGCTACGTGAAGGACGGCTTCGAGACGGCCGACAAGCCCTGGTGGCAGATCTGGTGATCGGGCGGCCGGGCCCGCGGCCCTGATCCCGCCGCCTCAAGCCCAGGCCGGCGCGGCCTTCGAGATCTCGGCCAGCCACGCCAGCGCCTGCGCTTCCTCGCGCAGCACCTGCATCGGCGGCAAGGCGGCCCTCAGGCGCTGTCCATAGCCCATCGTGCTCATGCGGGGGTCGCACACCACCAGCAGGCCGCGATCGCTCTCGCTGCGGATCAGCCGGCCGGCGCCCTGCTTCAGCGAGACCGCGGCCTCGGCCACGAAGTAGTCGTTGAACGGGTTGCGCCCTTCGCTCTCGAGCCGCTTCACGCGCGCCTCGACCAGCGGATCGTTCGGCGGCGGAAACGGCAGCTTGTCGATGATCACGCACTGCAGCGCCTCGCCGGGCACGTCGATGCCTTCCCAGAAGCTCTGCGAGCCGACCAGCACCGCGCGCGGTGTGTCGAGAAATCGCTGCAGCAACTGGCGCTTGGGCACGCTGCCCTGCATCAGCACGGTGATCGGCTCCGCATCGCCCTCGAAGTCGGCCTGCAGCGCCTCGCCCACGCCAGCCAGCGCACGCAGGGTCGTCGTCAGCACGAAAGTCCGTCCGCCCGCCGCCCGCGCACAGGCCGCTGCCAGGCGTGCGACCGATGCGGTGTGACCTGGCTCGTTCGGCTTCGGGAAATGCGTGGGGACAAAGAGCCGCGCGTGCATCGGATAGTCGAAGGGGCTGTCGACGCGCAGCGTGCGCGCCGTCTCCAGCCCGGCCTGTTCGGTGAACCAGGTGAGCCGCTCGTCGGCTCCCAGCGTGGCCGACGTGAAGATCCAGGCCTTCGGAGCGGCGGCGATCTGCTCGCGCATCGCGTCGCGCACGTCGAGCGGCGACTCCACCAGCCGCAGCCCCTGCGGCGTGAGGTCGATCCAGCGCACGCGCCCCGGCTCGGCCTCGAGGCCGAAACCGGCCGCACGGGCGGCCAGCGTCGATGCCCGCTCCGCGAGCTTGGCCAGATCGGGAGACATCTCCACCACGACGTCGAGCGCGTCGGCCGCGCTCCGACACGCCTGCCCCAACGCGGCGAGCGTCTCGATGAAATCGGCCCGGTCGGCGCGATCGGCCCAGCGCAGCTTCAGGCTGCCCCGCACCTCGCGCAAGGGCCCTGCGGCCGCCAGCCGCAGCTCGCGCGCCGCGCGGTCGCAACCCGCCGCCAGCTCCTGCCAGGGCTGCAGGCCACGCGCCTGACCCAGGCCGACAGCCAGCATGTCGCGCGCGAAATCGACCACCTGGGCGCTGCCCAGCGTGCTGCCGAGGAAGGCCACGCCCGCCTCGGCGAGTTGATGCGCTTCGTCGAACACCGCCACGTCGACCGAGGGCAGCAGTTCGGCCATGCCGGTGTCGCGCAAGGACAGATCGGCGAAGAACAGGTGGTGGTTGACCACCACCAGGTCGGCCGCCATCGCCTCGCGGCGCGCCTTCATCACATGGCAGCCTCGATATTCCGGGCATTCGCTGCCGAGGCAGTTCTCGCGCGTCGAGGTCACTAGCGGAATCACCGACGAGCGCTCGTCCAGACCGTCGAGTTCGGCCAGGTCGCCGCTCACGGTGCGCTGCGCCCATTGCTCGATCTTCGCCAGCGTGCGCGCGGCGTAGCGGTCGGGCAGCGCCGTCGCCTCCCGGGCCTGCACCAGTCGCTGCAGACACAGGTAGCTGCTGCGTCCCTTCAGCAAGGCCACGCTGACCGGCAAGGCCAGCACGTCGCGCAGCCGCGGCAGATCCCGCAGGTAGAGCTGGTCCTGCAGGCTCTTGGTCGCGGTGCTGATCAACGTGCGGTGCCCGGCCAGCAGTGCCGGCACCAGGTAGGCGAAGGTCTTGCCGACGCCGGTGCCGGCCTCGGCCACCAGCACCTCGCGCGCATCGATCGCATCAGCCACTGCGGCGGCGAGTTCCAGTTGGGCACCGCGCTCGCGGTACTGCGCATCGGCCCGCTGCAGCGGCCCGCCGAGCGCGAAGGCCGCGCTCACCGCCGCCTGCAGCTCGCTGCGCAAGCCGTCGGCCGAACTCATGACCGCCCCGCGCTCGCGGCCGCGGGCCGCTCCCGATCCCCCACGGGGATGTCGCCCGCCTTCGGGCGGCCGTGCGTCGGGCTCATGCCGGCTCGGGTGGGCTGAGGCGCATTTCCAGTGTGGCGATCTGGTCCCGCAGGGCGAGGCGGCGCTTCTTGAGGCGCCTGAGCGTCAATTCGTCGAGGGGCCGCTCGATGGACGCCTGGTCGATCAGGCTGTCGAGATCGCCATGCTCGATGCGCAATTCGATCAGCCGGCGTTGCGGTGAATGCAGGTTGTCGTCCATCGGGGGTTGCACAGCCGCAATCTGGATGTCAACAGGCCTTGATGCCGATGCAAGCCTGCCATTGGTTCGCATGGCAATGGAGATTATAGTTTTCGGATGAGTACTGCGCCCCCGGGTTATCGACTTGCCGCCGCCACCGGCCTGCACCGCGGCGATCGCGCGTACCAGCAAGACCAGGTCGGCGTGCTGCCTCATCCACGGGTGCCGGGTTGCGTGTTGGCCGTCGTCGCGGACGGCATGGGCGGCAAGAGCGGCGGGCGCAAGGCCGCCGACCAGGTGCTGCTCACGGCCCAGCAACTGTTCGAGCGCTACACGCCGAGCCGCGACACCCCCTCCGAGACGCTGAAGCAGCTGGTGCTCGAGTCGCACCTGATGATCAAGCTCACGGCGATCACCGCCGAGGAAGAGCCGCACAGCACGCTGGCTGCCTTCCTGATCAGCGCCTCGCGCGCCTGCGACGTGATCCACGCCGGCGACTCGCGCATCTACCACTTCCGCGGCGCCGAGCTGGTCAGCCGCACGGTGGACCACTCCTTCGTGCAGCGCCTGGTTGACGAAGGTCAGATCACCGAAGACGAGGCGAACACACACCCGCAATCGAACCTGTTGACCGGCTGCCTCGGCACGCAGCAGGACCCGCCGCTGACGCTGAGCCACATCGCGTCGCTCGAAATCGGCGACACGCTGTTGGCCTGCAGCGACGGCTTGTGGCATTACTTCACGCCGCGCGAACTTGGCGCGATCGTGCACACGCTGTCGCCACGCGAGGCCAGCGAGATGCTGGTCGGCAAGGCCCGGCACCGGGCCCGCGGGGGCGGCGACAACCTGTCGCTGGCGCTGGTGCGGGTCGAAGCGCTGGGCTGAACAGGAAGCTCGGCGCTTGGACCGCGTCGTCGGGCCACGCCCCGGACGCGGCCTGACCATCGCTCAGGGCGCGGACGCCCCCTCGATCGGCGGCAGCGGCGCCGCAGGCGGCTTGCGCGACCCAGCCCGTTGCGCCTGGCGCTGGGCCGCGGCTTGCTGCCTTGCCTCGACCTGGCGCTGCCGGGTCTCGTACTCGGTGCGAGAGCGCTGTTCGTCGGCGCGCCGCTGGGCTTCGTCGATCGGCGGCGTGGATGTCGGCGTGCGCGGCGGCGTGCGCGCCGCCGGCGTGCGGATCGCCGCACTCGCGGCGTCGAAGGGAATCAGCGGCGCCGAGGCGCGCTCCTCACGGTCGCGCATCTGGCGCTCCAGCTTGGCGTCGATGTGCTGCTGACGGGCCGCGGCCCGCCGCGTCCGCTCCGCGTCGTCGAGCGCCGCCTCGCGTGTACTCAGGCGCTTCAGCGCGTCTCGGCGCTGCGCCTTGGCGGCGTCGACACACGCCGTCACGAGAAAGCGCTGCCCGCACTCGCGCTCCTGCGCAGCATAGTCGCGCTCGACCTGCCGGCGCTCGGTGGACAGGCGTTCACGCAATGCCGTGTCGGAGGCACCGGCCTCACCCCGCGACACGAACGCCGCGCCGATCGTCACCAGGGCGACGACGCTGCAGCGTAGAAAGCCGGCGAGGCGCGTGTGCATCAGGTCAGGCTCGTGTCGACTTCCCGCCGCGACAGCGCCAGGAACTCGGCCGACTGCATCTCGGTCAGGCGCGACACGGTACGTGGGAATTCATGGGCCAGTGGTCCGTCGGTGTAGAGCTGTTCGGGCGGCACGGCCGCAGACATCACGAGTTTCACGCGCCGATCGTAGAGCACGTCGACCAGCCAGGTGAACCGCCGTGCCTCGGACGCCAGCCGTGGCGGCATCTCGGGCACGTCGGACAGCAGCACGGTGTGGAACTGCGAGGCCAGCTCGAGGTAGTCGTTCTGCGAGCGCGGGCCGCCGCACAAGGTCTTGAAGTCGAACCACACCACGCCGCCGGCGCGTCGGCGCGCACGGATCGTCCGCTGCTCGATGTTGAGCACCGGATCCTCGTCCTTGGCCTCGGCGAGGCGCTCGAAGGTCTCGGTCAGCGCTGCATCGGCCGCCGGTCCGAGCGGCACGTGGTAAAGCGCCACGCCCTCCAGCGTGCGCTGGCGGTAGTCGACACCGGCGTCGACGTTGATCACTTCCAGCCTGTCCTTGAGCAACTCGATCGCCGGCAGGATGCGGTCGCGGTGCAGGCCGTTGGGGTAGAGGCCGTCGGGGTGGAAGTTGGACGTCGTGACGATGCTGACGCGGTTGGCGAACAGCGCCGCCAGCAGCCGGTGCAGGATCATCGCGTCGGTCACGTCGGCCACGTGGAACTCGTCGAAGCAGATCAACCGGAAGCGCCGCGCAATGCGGCTGCCCAGTTCGTCCAGCGGGTCGGCCGTGCCCTTGAGCTCCTGCAGCTCGCGGTGCACCTCGCGCATGAACTCGTGGAAGTGCAGCCGTGTCTTGCGCACCAGCGGCACCGACTGGAAGAAGCAGTCCATCAGGAAGCTCTTGCCGCGCCCGACACCACCATACATGTAGACGCCGCGCGGGATCGGCGGGCGGCGCAGCAGCTTGCTCACCGCATTGCTGCGGCGTGCCTTGTAGTCGGCCCACTCGTTCTCGCAACGCTCCAGCGCGTCGAGCGCGCTCAGCTGTGCCGCGTCGCTTGTGTAGCCACGCTCGGCGAGCATGGCGGCGTATAGATCACGAACCGCCACGTGTCGCGTCTCGGTCGGCGCCGGGCTGCCAGCGGCCAGGGACGGCCCCCCTCGTGGTCCTCGCGGCCGAGCGCCCCCTCGGGAGACGGGAGCAGAGCGACGTGGGGGCTGACATGACTAGAAGTTCAGCGTGCGCTTGTCGACGGCCAGCGCCGCCTCCTTGGTCGCTTCGGACAGCGATGGGTGCGCGTGGCAGATGCGGGCGATGTCCTCGGCGCTGGCCTTGAACTCCATCGCCACCACCGCCTCGGCGATCAGTTCGCTGGCCATCGGCCCGACGATGTGCACGCCGAGGATCTCGTCGGTCGCCGCGTCCGCCAGGAACTTCACCATGCCGGTCGTGTCGCCCAGTGCGCGCGCACGGCCGTTGGCCAGGAACGGGAAGGTGCCGGCCTTGTAGGCGCGGCCGGCCGCCTTGAGCTGCTGCTCGGTCTGGCCGACCCAGGCGATCTCCGGGCTGGTGTAGATGACCCAGGGGATGGTGTTGAAGTTGACATGACCATGCTGGCCGGCGATGCGCTCCGCGACCGCCACGCCCTCTTCTTCCGCCTTGTGGGCGAGCATCGGGCCGCGGACCACGTCGCCGACGGCCCACACCTTCGGCAGGTTGGTGCGGCAGTCGTCGTCGACCACGATGGCGCCGCGCTCGTCGATCTTCAGCCCCACCGCCTCGGCGTTCAGGCCGGTGGTGTTGGGCACCCGGCCGATCGACACGATCAGCTTGTCGACCTCCAACGTCTTCGCGTCGCCCTTCGCGCTGGTATAGCTGACGCTGACGCCCTTCTTGTCCTTCTTGACTTCGCTGATCTTCACGCCCAGCTCGATCTTCAGGCGCTGCCTCATGAAGGCCTTCTGGGCCTCCTTGGCGATCTGTTCGTCGACCGCGCCCAGGAAGGTCGGCAGCGCTTCCAGCACCGTCACCTCGGCGCCCAGGCGGCGCCACACGGAACCCATCTCGAGTCCGATCACGCCCGAGCCGATGACGCCCAGCTTCGCCGGCACCGACGGGATGCGCAGCGCGCCATCGTTGCTGAGGATGCTCTCCTCGTCGAACGGGGCGCCGGGCAACGCACGCGCATTCGAACCGGTCGCGATGATGATGTCCTTGCCGATCAGCGTGTCCTCGGTGGCACCGCTGACCTTGATCTCGTAGCCGGCGTCACCGGCCTTCACGAACGAGCCGCGGCCGTGGAAGAAGGTGATCTTGTTCTTCTTGAACAGGTAGAGGATGCCGTCGTTGTTCTGCTTCACGACGGTGTCCTTGCGCCCCAGCATCTTCGCGATGTCGATGCTCAGGTCCTTCAGGCCGATGCCGTGATCGGCGAAGGCGTGGCCGGCGTGCTCGAAGTGCTCGCTCGACTGCAGCAGCGCCTTCGACGGGATGCAACCCACGTTCGTGCAGGTGCCGCCCGGTGCCGGGCCGCCCTTGTCGTTCTTCCACTCGTCGATGCAGGCGGTATTGAAACCGAGCTGCGCCGCGCGGATGGCCGCGATGTAGCCGGCCGGACCGCCGCCGATGACGACGACGTCGAAAGTCTTGCTCATGAGAGAGTGCTCCGAAATGCTCGCCGCGTTCAGTGGGCGAGCTTGAGTGTGATGACGCCGCCGACGATCAGCGCGACGCCGAGGTAACGGGCCAGCGAGGCCGAATCGCCGAAGAACAGCACCCCGATCAGGAAGGTGCCGGCGCCGCCGATGCCGGTCCAGACCGCGTAGGCCGTGCCGATGGGAATCTCGCGCTGGGCCAGCCACAGCAGCCAGCCCGACAGGCCCATCGACAGCACCGCGCCGGCAATGCCCCAGACCTTGAAGGCCGGCTGCTGCGACAGCTTGAAGCCGACCGGCCAGCCGATCTCGAACAGGCCCGCCAGCGCGAGGTAGATCCAGGCCATGCTCGTGTCGGACGGAAACCGGTCTCGAGACGATCAGATGTCGAACAGCAGCCGCGCCGGGTCTTCCAGCGCTTCCTTCATCGCCACGAGGCCCAGAACCGCCTCGCGGCCGTCGATGATGCGGTGGTCGTAGGACATCGCCAGGTAGTTCATCGGCCGGATCACGATCTGGCCGTTCTCGACCACCGCGCGATCCTTGGTCGCGTGCACGCCCAGGATGGCGCTCTGCGGCGGGTTGATGATCGGGGTGCTCAGCATCGAGCCGAAGGTGCCGCCATTGGAGATCGAGAAGGTGCCGCCGGTCAGATCTTCGAGCGACAGCTTGCCGTCGCGCGCCTTCTGGCCGAACTCGGCGATCTTCTTCTCGATGTCGGCGAAGCTCATCTGGTCGGCGTTGCGCAGGATCGGCACCACCAAGCCGCGCGGCGAGCCCACCGCGATGCCGATGTCGAAATAGCCGTGGTAGACGATGTCGTTACCGTCCACGCTGGCGTTGATGACCGGGTAGCGCTTGAGCGCCGCGACCGCCGCCTTCACGAAGAAGCTCATGAAGCCGATCTTGACGCCGTGCTCCTTCTCGAACTTCTCCTGGAAGCGCTTGCGCATCTCCATCACCGGGGCCATGTTGACCTCGTTGAAGGTGGTCAGGATGGCGTTGGTGGCCTGCGACTGCAGCAGCCGCTCGGCCACGCGCGCCCGCAGGCGCGACATCGGCACGCGCTGCTCGGGGCGGTCACCCAGGTTCAGCGCGGTCGGCACCGTGACGGCGGGCAGCGCCCTGGCGACGGACGGCGCGACCGGCACCGAGACGGTCGCTGCTGCCGGGGCCGCCACCGCGGGCGCCGCCGTCTTGACGCCGGCCTGCAGCGCCGCCTGCACGTCGCCCTTGGTCACGCGCCCGTCCTTGCCGGTGCCGGCCACCTGGCTCGCGCCCAGCTGGTTCTCGGCCAGCAGCTTGGCGGCCGCGGGCATCGCCACGTCGCTCTTCGCGCCCGCCGGGTCAGCCGTGACACCGGGCGTTGCGCCGGACGCCGGCTTGCCCTCGGGCACCGGCTTGACCTCGAGCGGACTGACCGCCTCCTTGCCGTCGGTGTCGATCTTGGCGATCACCTCGTCGCTGACGCAGCTCTCACCATCGTTCTTGACCAGCTGCGCCAGCACGCCCGCGGCCGGCGCCGGCACTTCGAGCACGACCTTGTCGGTCTCGATCTCGATCAGGATCTCGTCGATCGCGACGGCTTCGCCGGGCTTCTTCTTCCACTGCAGCAGGGTCGCTTCGGCAACGGATTCGCTCAGCTGAGGAACTTTGACTTCAATGATGGCCATGGAATGCTTTCTTCGTTGTTCGGATGACGCATCGCGCGGGTCCGGCAGCTCCGACCGGCGCGGGGGCCGGTCGAAGACCGCGGTTCATCGCCGCGCACGCGTTCGCGATGACGTCACTTGGACAGGACGAATCCCTTGAGCTTGCCGTAGGCCTGGTCCAGCAGCGCCTTGAGCTGCTCCTGGTGCAGGTGCGCGTAGCCGACGGCCGGCGAGGCCGAGGCCGGGCGGCCGGCGTAGCCGAGCTTCTGCCCCTCGAGCATGTTCTCGTGCACGTAGTGCTGCACGAAGAACCACGCGCCCTGGTTCTGCGGCTCGTCCTGACACCACACCACGTCGGTCGCGTTCGGGTACTTCTTCAGCTCGGTCGAGAACGCCTTGTGCGGGAAGGGATAGAGCTGCTCGACGCGCAGGATCACCACGTCGTTGCTCTTCTTCTCGTCCCGGCGCTTCACCAGATCGTAGTAGACCTTGCCGGAGCAGGCGATCACGCGCTTGACCTTGGCCGCTTCGATGTCGGCGTTCTGCTCGGGGATCACCGTGCGGAACTCGCCGCGGGTGAACTCCGACAGCGGCGACGCGGCATCCTTGTTGCGCAGCAGGGACTTCGGCGTCATCACCACCAGCGGCTTGCGGAACATGCGCACCTGCTGACGGCGCAGCAGGTGGAAGATCTGGCTGGCGGAGGTCGGCTGGCAGACCTGCATGTTGTTGTCCGCGGCCAGCTGCATGAAGCGCTCGAGGCGCGCCGAGCTGTGCTCCGGGCCCTGCCCTTCGTAGCCGTGCGGCAGCAGCAGCGTCAGGCCGTTCGCGCGGCCCCACTTCACCTCACCGGAGGCGATGAACTGGTCGATCACGACCTGCGCACCGTTGACGAAGTCGCCGAACTGCGCTTCCCAGATCGTCAGCGTGGTCGGGTCGGCCGAGGCGTAGCCGTACTCGAAGCCGAGCACTGCCTCCTCCGACAGGATGGAGTCGATCACGACGAACGGCGCCTGGCCGTCGGCCACGTGCTGCAGCGGCGTCCAGGTGCCTTCGTCCCACTTCTCGCGGTTCTGGTCGTGCAGCACGGAATGGCGGTGGGTGAAGGTGCCACGGCCGCAGTCCTCGCCGGACAAGCGCACCGGGTAGCCGCTCGCCACCAGCGAAGCATAGGCGAGATGCTCACCCATGCCCCAGTCGACGTTGATCTCGCCGCGGCCCATCGCCGCACGGTCGGCCAGCACCTTCTCGACCAGCGGATGGACCTTGAAGCCCTTCGGGATGGTCGTGATGCGCTCGGCCAGGCGCTTGATCTCGGCCAACGGCAGCGCGGTGTCGGCCGCGTCGGTCCACTTGCGGTTCAGGTAGGGCGTCCAGTCGACCGCGTACTTGCTCTTGTAGTTGGTCAGCACCGGATCGACCGTGTGCTTGCCGGCGTCCATCGCAGCGCGGAAGGCCTTGACCATCGCGTCCGGCTCTTCGGGCTTCAGCGTGCCCTGGGCCACCAGCTTGTCGGCGTACAGCTTGCGCGTGCCGGGGTGGGCTGCGATCTTCTTGTACATCAGCGGCTGGGTCAGCGACGGCGTGTCCTGCTCGTTGTGGCCCAGCTTGCGGAAGCAGATGATGTCGACGACGACGTCCTTGTTGAACTCCTGCCGGTAGTCGAGCGCGAGCTGGGTGCACAGCACCACCGCCTCGGGGTCGTCGCCGTTCACATGCAACACCGGCGCCTCGATCATCTTGACCACGTCGGTGCAGTACAGCGTGGAGCGCGAGTCGCGCGGGTCGCTGGTGGTGAAGCCGATCTGGTTGTTGATGACCAGATGCACCGTGCCGCCGGTGTAGTAGCCGCGCGTCTGCGCCAGCGCCAGCGTCTCCATCACCACGCCCTGGCCGGCGAAGGCCGCGTCGCCGTGCACCAGCACCGGCAGCACCGTGTCGCCTTCCTTGTCGCCGCGCCGGTCGAGACGCGCCTTGACCGAGCCCTCCACCACCGGGTTCACGATCTCCAGGTGCGAGGGGTTGAACGACAGGCTCAGGTGGACCGGGCCGCCCGCCGTCGTGACGTCGCTCGAGAAGCCCTGGTGGTACTTCACGTCGCCGGCCGGCAGTTCTTCCTTGGCGGTATGGTCGAACTCGGCGAACAGGTCCTTGGGCATCTTGCCCAGCGTGTTGACCAGCACGTTGAGACGGCCGCGGTGGGCCATGCCGATCACGATCTCCTGCACGCCGCGCTCGCCGCCGCGCTGCACCACCTCGTCCATCGAGGCGATGAAGCTCTCGCCGCCTTCGAGCGAGAAGCGCTTCTGGCCGACGTACTTGGTGTGCAGATAGCGCTCCAGGCCCTCGGAGGCGGTCAGTCGATCGAGGATGTGGGTCTTCTGCGCCGCGGTGAAGCTCGGCTTGGCGCGCACGCTCTCGAGCCGCTGCTGCCACCAGCGCTTCTCGACCGGCTCGGTGATGTGCATGAACTCGGCGCCGATGCTGCCGCAGTAGGTTTCGCGCAGCGCCTGGAGGATCTCGCGCAGCGTCTGCTGCTCGGCGGTGGTGAAGTAGGTGTTCGTGGCGCTGAACGTGATGTCCATGTCGGACTCGCTCAGGTCGTAGAACGCCGGCTCCAGTTCGGGAATCTTGGGGCGCTCGGTGCGCTTGAGCGGGTCGAGGTCGGCCCAGCGGGCGCCCAGTGTGCGGTAGGCCGCGATCAGCGACTGCACGTGCACCTGCTTGCGCGCGACCGCCAGTTCGGCGGCGCTGGCCTTGACGGCGAAGGCGTTGGCCTTGGCGCGCTGCGCGAAGGATTCGACGACCGGCGCATGCGCCACGTCGCGGGATTCGGAGCCGTCGGTGGCCGGTACGTGCTGGAGCGCGTCGAAGTAGGCGCGCCATTTTTCGGGGACCGAGCCCGGGTTGTCGAGATAGGACTCGTACAGTTCCTCGACGTAGGGCGCGTTGCCCCCGAACAGGTACGAGTTCGACCGGTACTGCTGCATCATCTTCGCTCACCTTTCACCCTGGTATCCAGGACGTTGGCTGGTTGAAAAACCTTCCGCGACACGGCTGGACCGGTTGGCGGATTGCGACCCGCCTTTGCTTGTTCAACAGAACCAGAAAAGGGGACGGGAAGGACCAAATTTCGCTCAGGACTGTAGCACCGCGGCGCATGGGTGTCCCGCGGACCGGCACCACAACAGGCCGGGATAAGTGCCCTTCATCGGCGTTTCACGATCGTGAGGCCGATCCTCGCTATTGCACGGCGCGAGAGGCCGGGGGCTGGTCGCGCGGCGCCGTGAAGACCTCGCCGCCGTCGACCGCATCGAAGTGGTACTGCGCTCCGCAGAACTCGCAGCCCACCTCGGCCAGCCCGCGCTCGGCGATCAGACCATCGAACTCCTCGCGCCCCAGGCCGCGCAGCATGCGCGCCACCCGCTCTCGCGAGCAGCTGCAGGCAAAACGCGGGCCCTGCTCGCCCACCAGCGGCTCGAAACGGCGCACCGTCTCCTCCCAGAACAGCCGACGCAGCAGCGTGTCGGCATCCAGCGTCAGCAACTCCTCGCGCGTCAGCGTCGCGCTGAGGTGGGCGATGCGGTTGTAGGCCTCGTTCAGGCCGATCTCGTCCTCGTTGCGCGCACCGAGGTTGCCTTCGCCCTCGACCGGCAGGCGCTGGATCAGCAGCCCCGCGGCCATCTGGTCGTTCGCCGCGAGCACGAGCTTGGTGTCCAGCTGCTCCGACTGCAGCATGTAGTGCTCGAGCACGTCCGACAGCTGCTGCAGCGGCTCTCGCCGATCACCATGCAGCGGCACCACGCCCTGGTAGGGCTGCTGGCCCGGGAAGCGGTCCTTGGGGTCGAGCGTGATCGCGCAATGGCCGCGCCCGTCGACGTTGACCAGCGCCTCGAGCCGCGCGCCGGGCGGCACCTCGCCGACCACGGTGGCCGTGGCCCGCAGCGCCAGGTCGGGCTGCACCTCGGCCACCGCCAGCTTCACCGGCCCGTCGCCCGTGATCTGCAGCACCAACGCCCCGTTGAACCGGATGCTGGCCTGCATCAGCACGCCGGCGGCGGCCATTTCGCCGAGCAGTGCGCGCACCGGTTCCGGGTGCGCCCGTTCCGGCCCGCGCCGGGCCAGCAACTCGGTCCAGGCGCCGGTCAACCGCACCAGCATGCCGCGCACCGGCAGGCCCTCGAAGATGAATTTATGGAGTTCGCTCATGACCGCCCTTCGCCCGGTGAGTACTTCGGTCGGTCTCCAAGGTCCACATGGTGGCCCGCCTGCGCGGTCCATGGGACGCGAGCCGGCTTGGGGCGGCCCTGGGCTCGACTCGCCTGTTGACTTGCCCGCATATGGGGCTCAAGCGACACGCTTCAACGTGGCCTTGAAACGCTGGGCCCGGTCCACGTAGGTCCGGGTGCCGCGCTGCATCCGTGCGATGTCCTCTTCGCTCAGGGGCCGCACCGCCTTGGCGGGGCTGCCGAGGATCAGCATGCCGTCCTCGAACTCCTTGCCCTCGGTGACCAGCGCGCCGGCACCGACCAGGCAGTTGCGGCCGATCTTCGCGCGATTGAGCACCACCGCCTGGATGCCGATCAGCGCACCGTCGCCGACGGTGCAGCCGTGCAGCATGGCCTGGTGTCCCACCGTGACGCCCTCGCCCACCACCAGCGGGCAGCCCGGGTCGGTGTGCAGCACGCTGCCTTCCTGCACGTTGGAGTGGCGGCCGATGACGATCGGCTCGTTGTCGCCGCGCATCGTCACCTGCGACCACACGCTGGCGCCTTCTCCGACCACCACGCTGCCGATCAACTCGGCGCTCTCGGCCACATAGGCCGTCGCATGCACCTGCGGCACGCGGTCATCGAGCTGGTACAGGGCCATGGGCAACTCCGGCAAAGCGATAATTTTACGGATGCATCCCGACCTGCCCCGCGCCGGCGAGCAAGAACTTGAACTGCGCAGCCGCGCGCTGGCGCTGCTGCAGGAATGCGATCCATTGGCCAAGGCCGCGGCGGCACGCGCGCTGCTGGCCGGGCGCGACGCGCTCGCACTCGACACCACGGCCACGCTCCAGCCTGCAGGGCCGCTGCCCGGCCGGCCCGAGCGGCCCGTGCTGCTGCCGGCGCTGCGGGTGCCGCAACGCTCGATGGCCAGTCCCGAGGGCCGGGCCGCGCTGCTGCACGCCATCGCCCACATCGAGTTCAACGCGATCAACCTCGCGCTCGACGCCCTCTGGCGCTTCCCCGGCCTGCCGGAGGCCTACTACCGCGACTGGCTGCAGGTGGCCGGCGAGGAAGCCTTGCACTTCACGCTGCTGCGCAAGCATCTGGTGAGCCTGGGCCACGACTACGGCGACTTTCCGGCCCACGATGGCCTGTGGATCATGACCGAGCGCACCGCGCACGATCCCATCGCCCGCATGGCCCTGGTCCCGCGCACGCTGGAGGCCCGCGGGCTCGACGCCACCCCGCCGCTGCAACGCAAGTTCGCGGGGGCCGGCGACGCCCGCGCGGTCGAGATCCTCGGGATCATCCTGCGCGACGAGATCGGCCATGTGGCGATCGGCAACCACTGGTACCGCTGGCTGTGCGAGCGCGACGGCCTGGATCCGGTGGCGCTCTACCCCGAACTCGCGGCCCGCTACGAGGCGCCACGCCCGCGGCCGCCCTTCAATCTGGCGGCCCGCGCAGCAGCGGGCTTCAGCGCCGAGGAATTGGCTTACCTGGGCGAATGAGTCGGCGTCAAAGGCTGTCGAAGAAATAACGCTTCAACCCCGCCAGGATCATCTCGACCGCCACCGCGGTCAGCACCAGGCCCATCAGCTTCTCGATCGCCGACACCATCGAGTGACCGAGCAGCTTGCGGATGCGGTCGGCCGCCAGCATCACCACGCCACACACCAGCATCGCGGCGCTGACCGCGCCGACCCACTGCCACAACTGCTGCGGCTGCCGTGAGGCCAGCAGCAGCACCGTGGCCATCGCCGACGGCCCGGCCAGCAGCGGCACCGCGAGCGGGAAGATGAAGGGCTCGCGAGCGCCGCCGTCGGACGCGTAGATCTGCGAGCCCGACGTGAAGATCATGCGGATCGCGATGATCAGCAGGATCACGCCGCCGGCCACCTCGAGCGAGCGCTCCGACAGGTGCATCAGGTTCAGGAAGCCTTGCCCCGCGAACATGAACGTCAGCAGCACGCAGAAGGCGATCAGCACCTCGCGCACCGCCACGCGGGTGCGCCGCTCGGGCGGCACGCCCTTCAGCACCGAGATGAAGATCGGCAGGCTGCCGAAGGGGTCGAGCACCAGCAGCAGCAGGACGAAGGCGGAGAGGAAGCTGTGATCCATGGGCCGATTGTCCCAGGCCCCTGCTTCAGGTGCCGCGCGCGCGCGCGTTCGGCGCAGCGGCCGCAGAGCGCGTCGCCGGCCGGCGATCGAGCGCCAGCAGGCTCAGCCAGCCCACCAGGCCCCCCAGCGCGCTGCCGGCCAGCATGTCCAGCGCCACGTGCTGTCGGACCGCCAGCGTGGCATACAGGATGCCCACGCACCACAGCAGGTTCAGGCCGCGCAGCAATACGCCGGCAGCCGTCTGGCGGAACAGGCGTTCGAACCACACTGCGGTGAACACCGCAAACGCCGCGTGCAACGACGGGCAGGCGTTGCCGGCCACGTCGGCCGACTTCAGGAAAGCCACCGAGGCATGCCGGGCCCAGTCGATCTCGAACTCGGGCACCTTGCTCGGCCACAGCCAGAAGATCGCCAGCCCGACCAGGCTCAGCAGCAGCGCCGACAGCGCATAGGTGCGCACCTCCCGCGCATCGTTCAGCAGCGCCGGGGCCATCGACACGTAGAACCACAGCGAGACATACAGCGGCAGCGCGGCGGGCTGGAAGGCCACCCAGTCGTCCATCGCGATCAGCGGCATCGTCGTGATCGACTGCGGCGTGTGGCGCATCACCCAGAAGTAGGCGACGAAGAAGAGCGAGATGCCGACGGTGGTGCCCGTCATCTTCACCAGGCTCAGCACGCGGGTCCGCCGGCGCAGTTCATGCAACCAGCCGACGGCGGGAAGGAGGCGGTGCTTCAAGGCTCCGATGGTAGTCCGCGCCCCGGGCGGCGCCCGTTCAACCGCGCGGATGGTGCTGCGCGTGCAACTGCTTGAGCCGCTCGCGCGCCACGTGCGTGTAGATCGTCGTGGTGGAGATGTCGGCATGGCCCAGCAGCATCTGCACCGCGCGCAGGTCGGCGCCATGGTTGAGCAGGTGGGTCGCGAAGGCATGGCGCAGCGTGTGCGGCGACAGCGGCACCTCGATACCGGCCGACCTGGCGTGCCGCTTGATCAACTGCCAGAACGCCTGCCGCGTCATCGCCCCGCCCCGCGCGGTGACGAACAGCGCGTCGCTGGCCTGCCCGCCCAGGATGCCGGCGCGCGCCTGCGCCAGGTAGCGCATCAGCCAGCCGTGCGCCTCCTCGCCGAACGGCACCAGCCGCTCCTTGCTGCCCTTGCCGGTGACACGCAGCGCCGCCTCCGAAAAGCCCACGTTCACGCTCTTCAGCGTGACCAGCTCGCTGACGCGCAGTCCGCTGGCGTACAGGATCTCCAGCATCGCGCGGTCGCGCAGACCGAGCGGCGTGTCGACGTCGGGCGCCTCCAGCAGCGCCTCCACCTGCGCCTCGCTCAGGATCTTGGGCACCCGCAGCGGCTGCTTCGCGGCCAGCAGCTTCAGGGTCGGATCGGCGCTCAGCCGGTGCTCGCGCAGCGCCCAGCGGAAATAGCGCTTGAAGACGGTGAGCCGGCGGTTCGCACTGGTTGCGCGCGTGCCGGCGTGCCGCTCCAGCGCGTAGGCTCGCAGGTCGGCCTCGCCGCTGCCGTCGAGCGGCTTGCCGGTGGTGTGGCCCAGCCACCGCGCATACAGCGTCAGGTCGCGCCGGTAGGCCGACAGCGTGTTGGCCGACAGCCCGTCCTCGACCCACAACGCCTCGAGAAAGGCGTCGATCGCGACGCCACTGTCGGCGGGCAGAGGCGGCAGTTCGTCGTGTGGCATCACACCGCAGTGTGCCCATAAACCCCCCGGCAGCTCCGGACGCGCAAACACGGTCGAACCGAGTAGACGCCGTGGCTCCGGCTCCGCCGGGCCACCAGCGTCGCCCCCTCGAGGGGGAGCGGCGCAGCCGCAACGGGGGTGAGCAAGTTCAATCCAGCTTGAGCTTCTGCTTCTCGACGACCTTCTTGTAGACCTCGAACTCGGCCTGCGTCTGGGCGGTGAACTGCTCCGGCGTGTTCGCGACGATCAGCGAACCGGTGTCCTCGATGCGCTTGCGCACCGACGGGTCCTCCAGCGTCTTCTTGGTCGCGGTGGCGATCTTGTCGACCACATCCCGGGGCATGCCCTTGGGGCCGTGGAAGCCGTAGTAGGCCATGCGGTTCACCGGCTCCAGGCCCACCTCCTTGAAGGTCGGCACGTTCGGCAATACCGCCAGGCGCTCGGGCGCGGCCACCACGATCGCGATCAGGCGGCCGTCCTTGATGAAGGGCAGCGCCGACGGCAGGTTGTCGAAGATCATCGGTACCTGGCCCGCCACCGTGTCGTTGAGAGCCGGACCGGCGCCGCGGTAGGGAATGTGGGTCACGAAAGTGCCCGACAGGCTCTTGTAGAGCTCCATCTGGAGGTGGCCGATGCCGCCGGTGCCCGAGCTCGAGAAGCTGTACTTGCCCGGGCTCTTCTTCAGTTCGGCGAGGAAGCCCTTGTAGTCCCGGGCCGGAAAGCTGGGGTGCACCGCGATGACGTTCGGCGTCGCCGCGATGTTGATGATCGACGTGAAGTCGGTCAGAGGGTTGTAGGGCGTCTTCGGGTTGATGGCCGGGTTGGACGCCGTGGTGGACACCGTGGCCATGCCGATCGTGTAGCCGTCCGGCGCCGCCTTGGTGATCTCGTTGGCACCGATGATCCCGCCGCCGCCGGCCTTGTTCTCGACCACCACGGTCTGCCCGAGCGGGCCGTTCATCTTCTCGGCCACCACGCGGGCCACGATGTCGGTGGTGCCGCCGGGCGCGAACGGCACGATCAGCCGGACCGGCTTGCTCGGGTAGGCCTGGGCGAACACCGCCGAGGCCGGGGCAAGTGCCGCCAGCACTCCGCAGGCGGCCAGCACGATGCGACGGGAACTCGAAACCATTGAGCGCTCCTGAGGGAAGATGGGCAATGCGGTCGACTGTGCCCCCACGCTGTGTCACCGCCGATTGTGGAAACCCCTCACAGGGTCAGCCGTTACCCTAGCGGCCTCACCTCGCCCTCCGCCGATGCGCGACATCCTGCTCCTGCTGCCCGACTTCCTGCTGATCGTCGTCGGCTTCCTCGTCTGCCGCTACACGACGCTGAACCGCCCGATCTGGGAGTCGATGGAGAAGCTGGTCTACCACCTGCTCTTCCCGGTGCTGCTGTTCACGTCCATCGTGCGCAACCCGCTGAACCCGGCCGATGCCGCCTCGCTGGCGCTCGGCGGCGTGGCCACCGTGGTGCTGGGCATGGCGCTGGCCTACGCGCTCAAGCGCTGGCCCGGCGTCGACCCGATGCTGCACGCCTCCGGTGCGCAGACGGCCTTCCGCTTCAACTCCTACGTCGCGCTGGCGATGGCCGAACGGCTGGGCGGCGCGGCCGGCGTGGCCCAGATGGCCGTGCTGGTGGCGGTGTGCGTGCCGCTGTGCAACGCCGGCGCGGTGCTGCCGCTGGCACGTCACGGTGGCCACCATCTCGGCCGCGAGCTGATGCGCAACCCGCTGATCCTCAGCACCCTGGGCGGCCTGGTGGCCAACCTGCTGGGCCTGCAGTTCCCCGACGCGGTCGGCACCACGCTGCAGCGCATCGGCAGCGCGGCGCTGCCACTCGGGCTGATGGCAGTGGGTGCCGGCCTGCAACTGGGCGGCCTGGCGATCGCGCCGAGGCTGGGCGCCGCGCTGCTGACCATTCGCCACGCGCTGCTGCCGGCCTTCGCGCTGGGCTACGGCCTCTGGATGCGCATGCCGCCGCTGGAGTTGACGGTGCTGGCCGCGTTCGCCGCCATGCCCACCGCGTCGAGCGCCTACGTGCTGGCGGTGCGCATGGGCGGCCACGGTCCCTTCGTCGCCGGGCTCGTGACCGTGTCGACGCTGCTGGGGATGGTCACGCTGCCGGCCTGGATCGCGCTTCGGCTCGCAGTGGGCTGAGTCCGCCCGCGCGACGGCCGCGGTGGCGCTCAGGCGCGCTGCGCCAGCGCCCAGTCGATGTGCTCGCGCAGCAGCTCACTCGCCCCGTCTCGCGCCGACTGCAGCGCGTGCGCGACGACCGGGTCGCCACTCTCGCGCCAGGCGTTGCCCAGCGCCACCGCCAGGTTGCGCCGCCAGCGCGCATGGCCGATGCGGCGGATCGCGCTGCCCTCGGTGCGCTTCAGGAACTCGGCCTCGGACCAGGCCCACAGCCCCAGCAGGTCCGGCGCCTCGAAGGCCTCGCGGGTGTCGAAGTCGGGCAGCACCGCGCGGCTCGCGTACTTGTTCCACGGGCACACGAGCTGGCAGTCGTCGCAGCCGTAGATGCGGTTGCCCATGGGCGCGCGCAGTTCGGCCGGGATCGGCCCGTCGTGTTCGATCGTGAGGTAGGAGATGCAGCGCCGCGCATCGACGCGCCGCTCGCCGACGATGGCCTGCGTGGGGCAGATATCGATGCAGGCGCGGCAGCTGCCGCAGTGCGCGTCCACCGGGTCGGTGAGCGGCAGCGCGAGGTCGACGTAGATCTCGCCCAGGAAGAACATCGAGCCGGCCTCGCGCGACAGCGCCAGCGTGTGCTTGCCGCGCCAGCCGATGCCGCTGCGCGACGCCAGCTCCACCTCCAGCACCGGCGCCGAATCGGTGAACACGCGGTGCCCGAACGGGCCCAGCTGCCGGGCCAGCCGCTCGGCCAGCGTCTGCAACCGCGCGCGCAGCACCTTGTGGTAATCGCGGCCCCGGGCATAGAGCGACACGGTCGCCGCCTCGGGCCGGCGCAGGCGCTCGAACTCGATCGCCTGCCAGCCTTCGGGCAGCGAGGCCGGCAGGTAGTCCATGCGGGCCGTGATCACGCGCACCGTGCCCGGCACCAGCTCGCCGGGCCGCGCCCGCTTCAGCCCGTGCAGCGCCATGTAGTGCATGCTGCCGTGAAAGCCCTGCGCCAACCAGGCCAGCAGGCCGGGCTCGGCACTGCGCAGGTCCACGTCGGCCACACCGATCTGTGAAAATCCGAGCTCGCGCGCCTCACGGCGCAGCCCGGCCATCACGGCCTGCTCGTCCGGGACGCCTTGCGTTCGATGCATCCACCGATTCTAGAAACCCGTCACGAACACTGGCCCGACGAAGCCGCCTGCGCGGCGCGCGCGTCCGCACTCGCTGCCCACACGGCACTGCGCGACGCCTTCATCGAGCTGCAGGGACCGCTCGGCGCCGGCAAGACCACCTTCACACGCCACCTGCTGCGCGCGCTGGGCGTCACCGGCCGCGTGAAGAGCCCGAGCTATGCGGTGGTCGAACCCTACGAGCTCGCCATCGGGCCGGCCTGGCACTTCGACTTCTACCGCTTCGGTGACGAGCGCGAATGGGAGGACGCGGGCTTTCGCGACATCTTCGCGGGCCCGGGCCTGAAGCTCGTGGAGTGGGCGCAGAACGCCGGCGAAACCCTGCCCATCCCCGACCTGCGCGTGGAACTTGCGCCGCTGGATGGCGACCAACGCGCCGTGACCCTGATGGCCTATACCGAGCGCGGCCGGGAGCTGCTGCGATGAAATCCGCCCGACGCCGACTGCTGCAACGCGCCGGCTCGGTCGTGCTGCTGCTCGGCACGCGCGAACTGGCCTTCGGCGCCAGCATCGTCGCGGTGCGCGTGTGGCCGGCGGCCGACTACACCCGCATGACCATCGAATCCGACAGCGCGCTCGCGGCACGGCACTTCATCGCCGAGAACCCGCACCGCGTGGTGATCGACATCGACGGCCTCGAACTCAGCCCCGAGCTGCGCGAGGTGGTCGGCAAGGTCAAGGCCGGCGATCCGTTCATTTCCGGCGTGCGCGTCGGCCAGAACCAGCCGCGCGTGGTGAGGCTGGTGATCGACCTGAAGCAGCCGACCGCGCCACAGGTCTTCACGCTCGAGCCGGTGGCCGCCTACCGGCACCGGCTGGTGTTCGACCTCTACCCGACCGCCGAGCGCGACCCGTTGCTGGCACTGGTGCAGGAGAAGGTCTACGCCGACCGCGCCGCCGCCGAACCCTCGGACCGGGCCGCCTCGGCGGTGAACGACGCGCTGGGCGACTTCATCGGCCAGGTGGGCGGCCACAACAACAAGCCCGCCGCCAGCGCCACCGGGCCGCTGCCGGTACCGCCGGTGGCCGGCAGCGGGCCGCCGTCGGCGGGTGCGGCGGCCGCAAAGCGCATTGCCGAGCGGCTGGTGATCGTGGCGCTCGATCCCGGCCACGGCGGCGAGGACCCCGGCGCCATCGGCCCGACCGGCCTGCGCGAGAAGGACGTGGTGCTGCAGGTGGCGCAACGCCTGCGCGCCCGCATCAACGAGCAGCCCAACATGCGCGCGATGATGACGCGCGACGCCGACTTCTTCGTGCCGCTGCACGAGCGCGTGCGCAAGGCGCGGCGGGTGCAGGCCGACTTGTTCATCTCCATCCACGCCGACGCCTTCATCAAGCCGCACGCGCGCGGCGCGTCGGTGTTCGCGCTCAGCGAGTCGGGCGCCACCAGCGTGGAGGCGCGCTGGATGGCGCAGAAGGAGAACGCCGCCGACCTGGTGGGCGGCACCAACATCAAGAGCAAGGACGCCGCCGTCACGCGCGCGCTGCTCGACATGAGCACCAGCTTACAGATCCGCGACAGCCTGCGGCTCGGCAGCGAGGTGCTGGGACGCATCGGCCAGGTCGGCCGGCTGCACAAGCCGCGCGTCGAGCAGGCCGGTTTCGCGGTGCTGAAGGCACCCGACGTGCCCTCCATCCTGGTGGAAACGGCCTTCATCTCCAACCCGGAGGAAGAGACCCGCCTGCGCGACCCCGCCTACCAGACGCAACTGGTGGAGGCGCTGCTGAGCGGCATCCAGCGCTACTTCGCGAAGAACCCGCCGCTGGCGCGCAACCGCTCCATGTAGCACGCGGCGCCGTCGGCGTCAGACCGCCGGTGCCTTGCCCTCGCCGCGGCTGGCGCGCCAGGCGCCGATCAGCGCCACCACGCCGGGGATGATGATCATCGCCCAGATGATCTTGCTGAGGTTCTGCTGCACCCAGGGGATGTTGCCGAACCAGTAGCCGGCCAGCACCAGGCCGCAGACCCACAGCACGCCGCCCAACACGTTGTAGCCGGTGAACTTGCTGCGGCTCATCGCCGCCACGCCGGCCACGAAGGGCGCGAAGGTGCGGATGAACGGCATGAAGCGCGCCAGCACGATGGTGATGCCGCCATAGCGCTCGTAGAAGGCATGGGCCTGGTCGAAGGCGCGCTTGTTGAAGAAGCGCGAGTTCTCCCACTGGAACACCTTGGGGCCGAAATAGCGGCCGATCGAGTAGTTGGTCTGGTCGCCCAGCACCGCGGCCACCAGCAGCAGACCCATCGCCACCGGCAGGCTCATCAATCCGGCGCCGCACAGCGTGCCCACCACGAACAGCAGCGAGTCGCCGGGCAGGAAGGGCATCACCACCACGCCGGTCTCGACGAACACGATCAGGAACAGCAGCGCGTAGACCCAGGCCCCGTAGGCCTGCACGAAGGCCGCGAGGTGCACGTCGACGCGCAGGATGAAGTCGATCAGGTAGGCAATGAATTCCATGGGGCGCGATTATCCGGGGCGGCGATGACGCGACAGCGGCGGTTCACAGCCGCGCGCGGATGGCGCGGGTGATCTGCTCGGTCTGTTCGTCGAGCGCGTCGACCACGAACTCGGCCCCGAAGTCGCGCAGCCAGGCGGCCTCGGCGTCGTTCATCGCCGCGCCGATGATCTCGACACGCGGATTGAGCTGGCGCGCCGCGCGGCAGACCTGCATCTTGTCGACCAGCGGCATGTCGGCCACCACCAGCATGTGTGCCTGCGCCAGGCCGGCAGCGGCCAGCACATCGGGCCGGCCAGGATCGCCGTACACCTGGGCCACGCCCGGCGGCAGGCCTTCGATCGCCTCGCTCGCCTCGTGCTGCACCACGCACAGCGGAATGCCGGCCGCGGCGCAGCGCTGCACCACGCGCCGCCCGAGCGAGCGGTAACCGGCCAGCACCACCACGGCCCCCGGTGCGTCCGGCGCATAGGTGGAGGCCAGCGGCACCTCTTCCTCCTCGGACTTGCTGCGCTCCTTCGGCAGCCAGCGCTCGACCAGGCGGAACAGCACCGGGTTGAGCGCGATCGAGACGATGGCCGCCACCACCAGCACGTCCAGCGCCTCCTTGGGGATCACGCCCAGGCTCAACCCCAGACTCGCCAGGATGAACGAGAACTCGCCGATCTGCGCCAGGCCCACGCCCACCGTCGCGGCGGTGCGCCAGTCCGAGCGCAGCAGCAGCACGATCACCACCGCCACCAGCGGCTTGAGCAGCAGCACGACGCCCAGCGCGGTGAGCACGAGCGCCGGCTGCTCCACCACCAGGTTCGGGTTGAACAGCATGCCCACCGAGACGAAGAACAGCGCGGTGAAGACATCGCGGAACGGCGCCATGTCGGCGGCGGCCTGCGGCCCGAAGCGCGACTGCCCGACCACCAGCCCGGCGAAGAAGGCCCCGAGCGCGACCGACACATGGAACAGCTCCGACGCCAGCACCGCCACGCCCAGCGCCACCACGAACACCGTGAGCGTGAACAGCTCGGCCGAGCGCGTGCCGGCCACGCGCTCGAGCAGCCGGCTGACCACGCGGGTGCCCACCAGCATGACGATCGCCACGAAGGCCGCCACCTTGCCAAGTGCCAGCAGCAGCGCGCCGCCCAGGCCCTGCGCGTCGGCGGTGTCACTGGCCAGCACCGGCAGCACCACCAGCGCCGCGACGGTGAACAGGTCCTCGACGATCAGCCAGCCCACCGCCACGTGGCCGTCGCGCGAACTCAGGCGGTCGCGCTCCACCAGCATGCGCATCAGCACCACCGTGCTCGCCACCGCCAACGACATGCCGAACACCGCGCCGGCCGCATGCGACCAGCCGAAAGCCCGCGCCGCGGCCCAGCCGGCCACGCCCGCCACCAGGCTCTGCGCCACCGCGCCGGGCACCGCGAGGCGCCATACGCGCAGCAGCTCCTGCGGATGGAAGTGCTGCCCCACGCCGAACATCAGCAGGATCACGCCGATCTCCGAGAGCTGCGAGGCCAGCGACTGGTCGGCCACGAAGCCCGGGGTGTTGGGCCCGACCACGATGCCCGCCAGCATGTAGCCCACCAGCGTCGACAACCCGAGCCTGCGCGTCAGCGCCCCCAACAGGAGGGCGAAGGCCAGGCCACCGGCCAGCGTGACGATCAGCGTGAGGTCGTGCATGCGTGAGGAGAATTCCAGGGTCTGTGAAAGCTGCGTCCGAGACCATAACAGGCCGACCGGCGAATTCGCCCTCCTACAATCTTTCCGATGAATGCCGTGATGTCCCCGGCCGGCCCGCGCCGGCAGATCCGCGAACTGCCCGACGAGCTGGTGAGCCAGATCGCCGCCGGCGAAGTGGTCGAACGGCCGGCCTCGGTGGTGCGCGAACTGGTCGACAACGCGCTCGACGCCGGCGCGCGCGAGATCGTCGTTCGGCTGATGGCCGGCGGCGTGCGCTCCATCCTGGTGGAGGACGACGGCGCCGGCATTCCCGCCAACGAGCTGCCGCTGGCGCTGAAGCGCCACGCCACCAGCAAGATCGCCTCGCTCGACGAGCTGGAGAACGTGTCGACGATGGGCTTTCGCGGCGAGGCGCTGGCCGCCATCGCCGCGGTGTCGGAGCTGTCGATCGCCAGCCGCCATACCGACGCGCCGCACGCGCAGCGGCTCGACGCCCGCTCCGGCGAGCTGGTGCCCGCCGCGCGCGGCGTCGGCACCAGCGTGGAGGTGCGAGAGCTGTTCTTCAGCACGCCGGCGCGCCGCAAGTTCCTGAAGACCGATGCCACCGAGCTCGCCCACTGCCTGGAGGCGGTGCGCCGCCACGCGCTGGCGCGGCCCGACGTCGGCTTCGCGGTCTGGCACGAGGGCAAGCTGCTGGCGCAGTGGCGCCGCGCGCCGCTCGAGCAGCGCATCCGCGACGCGCTGGGCGAGGATTTCGTCGCCCACAGCCGCGAGGTCACGGCCCAGCCCACCGGCCTGCGCATCAGCGGCCGCATCGGCCTGCCCGACGCCGCGCGCGCGCGCGCCGACGAGCAGTACGTCTACGTCAACGGCCGCCACGTGCGCGACCGGCTCATCTCGCACGGCCTGCGCACCGCCTACGCCGACGTGCTGCACGGCGGGCGCCAGCCGAGCTATCTGCTGTTCATCGAGATCGCGCCCTCGCGGGTGGACGTGAACGTGCACCCGACCAAGATCGAGGTGCGCTTCCGCGACGGCCGCGAGGTGCACCAGGCAGTGCGCCATGCCGCCGAGGACGCGCTGGCGTTGCCGCGCGCCGACGAGACCCGTCCCGCGCTGTTCGAGCCCACCCGGCCGGCCGTGTGGAGCCCGCTGGCCGAGCAGGCCGGGCTGGGTCTGGGCGCCGGCATCAGCGAGCGCCGGCCGGCCTGGCCCGCGCCGAGCAGCGACGCGGTCGACGTGCTGCTGCACCTGGAGCCCGAGTCCGGCCGCGGGCCCTCTTCTTCTGCGTCGTTGCCGTCAACGTCGGCCGCTCACGGTGGCGATGACTGGCCGCTGGGCCGCGCGCTGGCGCAACTGGGCGGCGTGTACATCCTGGCCGAGAACCGCGACGGCCTGGTCATCGTCGACATGCACGCCGCGCACGAGCGCGTGGTCTACGAGCGGCTGAAGGCCGGTCTGGCCGGCGCGCACATCGACGCGCAGCCGCTGCTGATCCCCGCCATCTTTCCCGCCACCGCCGCCGAGGTGGCCACCGCCGAGGCCCAGGTCGAGACGCTGGCGCGGCTCGGCCTCGACCTCACGGTGCTGTCGCCCAGCGTGCTGGCGCTGCGCTCGCACCCCGCCGCGCTGGCCGGTGGCGACATGGTGGCGCTCGCGCGCTCAGTGCTGGCCGAACTGGCCCGCTACGACGCCAGCCACGCGATCGAGCGCGCGCAGCACGAGCTGCTGTCGAGCATGGCCTGCCACGGCGCGGTGCGCGCCAACCGGCGCCTCAGCGTGGAAGAGATGAACGCGCTGCTGCGCGACATGGAGCGCACCGAGCGCGCCGACCAGTGCAACCACGGCCGGCCGACCTGGCGCCAGCTCACGCTGAAGGAACTGGACCAGCGCTTCCTGCGCGGCCGCTGAACTTCCGCGCGGCGCGGCGCTCTGTAGCCCATGCCCGCCGTACCCCGCCCCACCCGCCGATTCGGCCTCCCGCTCGCCCTCGTCGCCCTGCTGCTTTGTCTGGCGCTGCTGTCCGCCGGCTGCAGCTCGCTCGACACCCAGCAGCGCCGCTGGATCTTCCAACCCGCCGCCTCGCCCTGGCGGGGCGGCACCGAGGCCGCCGAGGGCATGCAGGACGTGTGGATCGCGTTCGACTCCGCGCACACCGGCCAGCCGACGCGCCTGCACGGGCTGTGGCATCCGCACCCGGGCGCGGCGAGCCCGGCCCCGGTGCTGCTCTACCTGCACGGCGCTCGATGGGACGTGACCGGCAGCGCCCGCCGCGTTCGGCGCATGCAGGAGCTGGGCTTCAGCGTGCTGGCGATCGACTATCGCGGCTTCGGCCGCAGCGCCCCGGGGGAGCTGCCGTCCGAGCAGATGGCCTACGAGGACGCCCGCGCCGCCTGGGACTGGCTTGCCGTGCAGCACCCGGGCGCGCCGCGCTACATCTTCGGCCACTCGCTGGGCGGCGCGATCGCGATCGACCTCGCCGCGCAGGTGCCCGACGAGACCGGGCTGATCGTCGAGGGCAGCTTCACCTCGGTGCGCGACGTGTTCTCGCAGATGCGCTGGGGCTGGCTGCCGCTCGGTCCGCTGATCACGCAGCGCTTCGACGCGCAGGCCAAGGTAGCGAACATCGGCTCGCCGCTGCTGGTGGTGCACGGCAGCGAGGACCGGTTGATCCCACCCGCGCTCGGCAAGGCGCTGTACGACCGCGCCGCTGCGCCGAAGCGCTGGCTGTTGGTGGACGGCGGCTCGCACCACAACACCAACGCCGTCGGCCAGAGCGCCTACCGCGAGGCGCTGCGCGAGCTGTTCGGGCTGGCCTCCTGAGCCGGCGGCGCGCCATGATCCAATCGACACCGACATGGCCACCCTCAAGCTCAAGAAGCCGGCGCCCGGCGCGCCCTCCTCCCCCGCGACCGAACGCCGCGCGCCGCTGCGCAGCGGCGGCGTGAAGCCGGCGCGCCCGACACTGGCGCAGGCCGAGGCCGAGCGCGCCCGCCAGCGCGCGGAAAGCACGCCCCCACCGCGGCCCGAGCGGGCCGACGCCCCGCCCCGCGGCGGCCGCACTGCACCCGCCGCGCCCGGCCGCCCGCGCAGCGACACACCGCGCAGCGACGCACCGCGCCCGCCGCCACGCCGCGACACACCGCGCCCGGCACCTCGCGCGGAGACCGGCCGGCCCCCGCGCGACCCCGGCCGGCCCGGTGCCGAACGCTCGCCGCGTGACCCGAACCGCACCTCCGAGCGCCCCGCCTCGCGCGACCCGGCCCGCGGGCCGAGCACCGACCGCCGCCCGCCGCGCGCAGCCGATAGCGGTGCGCCGCGCCCGTCGGCCCGGCCGTCACAGCGCCCACCGCCCCGCTCTGCCCCGGCCCGCGCCGCCAGCGGCGCGCCGACCGAGGCGCTCAACCCGCGCCTCTCCAAGCGCATGAGCGAGCTGGGCCTCGCCTCGCGCCGCGAGGCCGACGAGTGGATCGAACAGGGCTACGTGCGCGTCGACGGCGTGGTGGTCGACCAGCTCGGCGCCCGCGTGCGGCCCGAGCAGCAGATCGCCATCGACCCGCAGGCGAAGCTGGAGCAGGCGCAGCGCGTGACCATCCTGCTGCACAAGCCGCTGGGCTATGTGAGCGGCCAGGCCGAGGACGGCCATGCGCCGGCCTTCACGTTGGTCACCGCCGCCAACCGCTGGGCGAACGACGGCAGCAAGCAGCGCTTCAATGCCAGCCAGCTGAAGCACCTGGTGCCCGCCGGCCGCCTGGACCTCGACTCCACCGGCCTGCTGGTGCTGACGCAGGACGGCCGCGTCGCCAAGCAGCTGATTGGCGAGGACAGCAAGGTCGAGAAGGAGTACGTGGTGCGCGTTTCGTGGACCGCACACCCGGAAGTCACCGCGCTGAACGAGGCCTTCCCGGCCGAGCAGCTGGAGCGCCTGCGCCACGGCCTCGAGCTCGACGGCGAGCGGCTCAAGCCGGCCAAGGTGTCGTGGCAGAACGAGCAGCAGCTGCGCGTGGTGCTGCGCGAGGGCAAGAAACGCCAGATCCGCCGCATGTGCGAGCTGGTAGGCCTGCAGGTGGTGACGCTCAAGCGCATCCGCATCGGCCGCGTGGGCCTGGGCGAGCTGCCGCCGGGGCAGTGGCGTTACCTCGGGCCCTTCGAGTCCTTCCTGTGAGCGCGGCCCCCGCCCCCGCGGGGCTGGAGGCCCTCTGCCTGGCCGGCCCCACCGCCGCCGGCAAGACGGCCGCCGCACTGGCGCTGGCTGCGGCGCTGCCGGTCGAGGTGATCAGCGTCGACTCCGCGCTGGTCTACCGCGGCATGGACATCGGCACCGCCAAGCCCAGCGCCGCCGAGCGCGCGCTCGTGCCGCACCACCTGATCGACCTGATCGAGCCCAGCGCGGCGTACTCGGCCGCGCAGTTCGTCGCCGACGCGCGGCGTGCGATGGGCGAGATCCGCGCCCGCGGGCGGCTGCCGCTGCTGGTGGGCGGCACGATGCTGTACTTCAAGGCGCTGTTCGACGGCATCGACACGCTCCCGCCGGCCGACCCGGCCCTTCGCGCCGCGCTCGACGCCCAGGCCCGCGAACGCGGCTGGCCGGCACTGCACGCCGAGCTGGCCACGGTGGACCCGGCCACGGCCGCGCGGCTGGCGCCGAACGATGCGCAGCGCGTCCAGCGCGCGCTGGAGGTGTGGCGCGCCACCGGCCAACCGCTGTCGAGCTTTCACAGCGGTCGCTTCGACTTGGCCCCCGCCGCCCCGCCCCACACTGCGCTGATCTCGCTGGAGCCCACCGATCGCGGCTGGCTGCACGCCCGCATCGGCGAGCGCTTCGCGGCCATGCTGCAGGCCGGGCTGCTGGACGAGGTGCGCCGCCTGCGCGCGCGCGGCGACCTGCACGCCGAGCTGCCGTCGATGCGCTGCGTGGGCTACCGTCAGGCCTGGGCCGCACTCGACGCCGGTGACCCGCCCGACTTGAAGACGCTGCAGGAGCAAGGTGCCGCCGCGACGCGCCAGCTCGCCAAGCGCCAGCTCACGTGGCTGCGATCGATGCCATGGCGGCACGCGGTGGCCTGCGACGCGGCCGACGCCACCGCACAAGTGGTGGCGCTGGCGCGGCGGCTGGCTCACGAGAGCGAGACCGCGGCATGAGCCTGCTCGCCATCGACGGCCTGACCAAGCGCTACGGCGACAGCACCGTGTTCGAGCATGTGTCGCTGCGCGTCGAGGCGGGCGAGTTCGTCGCGCTGCTCGGCGAATCGGGCGTCGGCAAGTCGACGCTCCTCAACGCCATCGCCGGGCTGGACACGGTGGACGCCGGCCGCGTGCTGCTGGACGGCGACGACGTGACTGCCCTGCCCGAGCGCGCGCTGGCGCTGCTGCGGCGCGCGAAGCTCGGCTTCGTATTCCAGGCCTTCCACGTGCTGCCGCACCTGAGCGTGGCCGACAACGTGGCGCTGCCGTTGCTGCTGCTGGGCGCGCCCGACCCGGCGCGCGTGCAGTCGGTGCTGGCCGCCGTGGGGCTGGCCGGCCTGGGCGAGCGCCTGCCGCAACAACTGTCGGGCGGCCAGTTGCAGCGCGTGGCGATCGCGCGCGCGGTGGTGCACCGTCCGCGGCTGATCCTGGCCGACGAGCCGACCGGCAACCTCGACCCCAGCACCGCCGAGCGCGTGATGGACCTGCTGGCGAGCGAGGTGCGGCAGGAGGGTACGGCCTGCGTGCTGGTCACGCATTCCACCGCCGCCGCGGCGCGCGCCGACCGCGTGCTGCGCCTGACACCGGGCGGATTGCAGACGGCCTGAACGTCGACGCCGGCCGTCCACCCGAAGCCCCAGACCTCTCGATCGGCTCTCGATCAGCAAGCGAGTCTCACGATGATCACGCTGTACCACTGCATGAGCGCGCGCTCGTTCCGTCCGCTGTGGATGCTGGAGGAACTGGGGCTGCCCTACGAGCTGCGGATGCTGCCGTTTCCGCCCCGCGTGACCGCGCGCGCCTACCTCGACCTCAACCCGCTGGGCACGGTGCCCCTGATGATCGACGGCAGCACGCGCATGACCGAGTCGGCCGCGATCTGCCAGTACCTTTGTGCGGTGAGCGGCACCACGCCATTGGCGGTGGAGCCGGGCGATCCGGCCTACGGCGCCTACCTGAACCACCTGCACTTCGGCGAGGCCACGCTGACCTTCCCGCAGACGCTGGTGCTGCGCTACACGCGCTTCGAGCCCGAAGACCGGCGCCAGCCCGTCGTCGCGGAAGACTATGCCAGGTGGTTCCTGGCCAGGCTGCGCACGCTGGAGCCGCTGCTGACCCAAGAGGATTACCTGTGTGCCGGCCGCTTCACGGCCGCGGATGTCTCGGTCGGCTATGCGCTGCTGCTGGCGCAGCACCTCGGACTCGCTCCGCGCTTCACGCCCGCGGTGAAGGCCTACTGGGAGCGCCTGCAGCTTCGCGACGCCTACCGCCGCGCCCTGCAGTCTCAGGAGGCGGCAGCGAGGCTGCAAGGCGTGTCCATCGTGCCGGCGCCGGACACGCTGCCGGCCGCGAAGGCCTAGGGCGACGCTGCGGTCTCAACCGCAGGGGTTCTCCGCCACGGCTTTCTGCGGGTCGGCCGCGAACTCGTTGAAGGCGCCGATCGCACGACCGGCGTAGGTGATCGCGGCCCCGGCGTTCATCGCCACGGCCACGCCCAGCGCCTCGGCCACTTCGGCACGCGTCGCCCCCAGCACCTGGGCCTTGGCGATGTGGTTGAGGATGCACAGCTCCGACCGCGTGGTCACCGCGACCGCGATGCAGATCAGCTCGCGGGTCTTGGCGCCCAGGTGGTCGGTTGCCGCACCGGCAGCGTGGAGCTGCCGGTAGCCGGCCAGGGTGCCGGGGGCGATGCTGCCGAAGGTTTCCAGGTGGCCGAGTCCGTCGTCCAGGCTGGATTGCCAACAGGTGTCGTTGTTGCTCATCTCGTCCTCCTTCGCTTTCTTTCGGTTGGTTCTTCTCAGTGGTGGTGGCTGCGGGCGATGCCCAGATAACGGCTCTGCAGGGCCTCGTCCTCGAGCAGCTGGCTGGCGGGCAGGACGGCGGCGATACGGCCGTTGACCATCACGGTCACCGAATCCGCCACCGCCGTCGCGACACGCAGGTTCTGCTCGATCAGCAGCAGGCCGATGCCGTCGGTGGCGAGGTGGCGCAGGATCTCGACCAGGTGGTCGACGATCACCGGCGCCAGGCCCTCCGACGGCTCGTCCATGATGACCAGGCGCGGGTTCATCAGCAGCGCGCGCGCGATCGCCAGCATCTGCTGCTCGCCGCCCGACAGTTGCGATCCGCCGTTGCGGCGCCGCTCGGCCAGGCGCGGAAAGCTCTCGTACACGCGATCGAGGGTCCACGCGGCCGACGGGGACTGCGCCTTGCGGCGCGGCGCGACCAGCGACAGGTGCTCGTCGACGCTGAGCGAGGGGAACACCCGGCGGCCCTGCGGGACGATGGCGATGCCCGACCGCGCCACGCGGCGCGCGCCCAGGCCTTCGACACGGCGGCCGTCGAGACGGATCTCGCCGGCGCTCGCGTCGGTCAGTCCCATGATCGCCTGGCACAGCGTGGTCTTGCCCATGCCGTTGCGGCCGACGACCGCCAGCGGCGCGTCCCCCATCGTCAGCGACACGCCGTGCAGGATCTGCGCCGGCCCGTAGTGGACGTTCAGGTCGCGGACGGACAGCATCAGTGGCCTCCTCTCGCGCCGCCGCCGAGGTAGATGGCCCGCACCACCGGGTGGTCGCTGACGACGTCGGGCGTGCTCTCGACCGCCACTTCGCCGTCCTTCATCACCGTCACCCGGTCGGCCACCGGCAGCGCGATGTCCATGTCGTGCTCGATCAGCACCAGCGACAGCGACCTCGGCAGTTCCTGCAGCAGGCGCAGCAGTTCGGGCCGCTCGGCCGGCGACAGGCCCGCACCCGGTTCGTCGAGCATCAGCAGGCGTGGCTTGCCGGCCAGCGCCATGCCGACCTCGAGCTGCCGGCGCTGGCCGTGCGACAGCTCGCGCGCCTTGCGGTCCAGCAGGTGGTCCAGACGCACGCGCTCGGCCACTTCCCGGGCGGCCGCGCGATGGACATCGCCCTTGCGCGAGCGCAGCAGCGAGAAGCGTCCGGCGCGTGCCCCGCGCACCGCGAGATAGAGGTTGTCGCGCACGCTGAGCCCGTCGAGCAGCAAGGAGTTCTGGTAGGTGCGGCCGATGCCGACGCGGGTGCGCTGGTGGGCCGGCAAATGCGTGATGTCCTCGCCGAACAGCACGACCTTGCCACGGGTCGGAGCGAAGTCCCCGCAGACCAGGTTGAACAGGGTCGTCTTGCCGGCGCCGTTCGGGCCGAGGATGGCGCGCCGCTCGCCCGTAGCCACCTCGAGCGAGACGTCCTGCACCGCCTGCACGGCGCCGAACCGGCGGCTGACCCGATCGAGGGTGATCGCAGGCGGAGAGGCTGTCATGTGGACTCTTTCGCGTCGCGGCGCTCAGGCGCCGACGTTGCCGGGGTTGTTGCGCGACGGCGAGCCCAGCGCCAGGTAGTCCTTCTCCGGAATGCCCAGGGTCTGGTTGACGTCGCTCACGTTGCGGAACACCACGGTCTGCAGGCGGCCCTCCTTCTCTTCCACCTTGTTCAGGAAGTTGTCGGAGATGGCCTGGCGGTTGTGGTCCAGGCGCACACGGGCATCGATGCGGTTGCGGAAATCCAGTCCGGTCAGCGCCTTGCGGAAGGCCGCCTGGTTGCCCGTCAGGTCACCGTCCACCGCCTTGAGCGCGAGCAGGATGGCCTGCAGGTTCACCGTGTAGGCGAAGCCCAGGCTGGACGGCGACGGGAAGCCGCCCTGGCCCTGCCAGCGCTTGCGGTAGCGCGCCACGAAGTCCTTCCAGGCCGGGTTGTCGTAGTAGTCGCCGATGGGGCCGGCCGACACGATGCCGTTCAACACCTGGCGATGCGGACCGCGCGCCGACAGCAACGTCTGGTCGGCGAGGATGGTGCCGCCCACCAGCGGCAGCGCGCCGCCGGCCTGCGCGTACTGCGTGAGGAAGGCCAGGCCGTCCGAGCCGCCGTAGAACACCGCCAGGCCATGCGAGGACTTGGGGATCTGCGCGATCAGCGACGAATAGTCGGAGGTGCCGAACGGCGACCACAGGTAGTTGATCTTGCCGCCGGCCTTGCTGTACTCGAGGCTGAAGCCGAACACCTGCGCATAGGTGAAGGCGTAGTCCGACGCCACCACGGTGATCTCGTTGAGCTTCAGCACTTCCTTGACGTAGCGGCCGAGGCCGGCCACCCACTGCGTCCCGTCGGTGTTGAAGCGGAAGAAGTTGGGCGCAGGATTGCGCAGCGTCGTGTCCGCCGCCGCCGAAGAGCCGTTGATGAAGGTGAGGTTCGGGACGGTGCGAGCGTAGTCGCGCACGGCAATGCCCTCGGCGCCCGACAGCGGCCCGAGCACGATGTCGACCTTGTCCTGTTCCACCAGCTTGCGGGTACGCGCCAGCGCGATGTCGGGCTGGGCGTTCGACGATTCGCGGATCCACTCGATGCGGCGCCCACCGATCTTGTAGTCCACCTCCTCCAGCAGCAGTTGCACCAGGCGGTAGGCATCCTGGCCGCTGGTGGCCAGCGGCCCTTCCAGCGAAGCCAGAGTGCCCAGGCGGATGGGCGTGTCGGCCTTCACGTGCGGTGCGAACAGCGTGGTGCCGGCCAGGCTGGCGGAGGCGCCCAGGAAGCGGCGTCGATTGAGTGAGTTGTTCATGTCTGTACTCTCGGTTTGTTGTCGATCAGGAATCGGTGGAGGGATGGGCCGGCGATACCAGCGCCTCCCGCTTGTGGCCGCTGTGCTTCCACGCGGTGCTGCCGAGTGCGGCCAGCCGCTGCGCCAGCTCGCGACCCCGCGCCACCAGTCCGACCACGCCGTCGGGCGAGACCAGCACGATGACCAGGAACACGAAGCCGATCAGGGTGTTGAAGCGGTCGCGGTCGTAGATCGACGCGGAAAAGGTGTCGACCAGCGTGAAGATCAGCGCGCCGAGGAAGGCGCCGACCGGATGGCCGAGGCCGCCTATGACCGCCATGATCAGGATGCTGATCGTGGCGTGCGTGGACACCTGCCCGGGCGAGATGCCGATGTTGTAGATGGTGCTGAGGATGCCGCCGCAGCCGGCGATCAGGCCGGCCACGCCGAACGCGGCGATGCGGTGCAGCGCCACGTGGTAGCCCAGCGCGGACATGCGTCGGGCGTTGTCGCGGATGCCCTGCAGCACCAGGCCGAAGGGGCTGCCCACCACGTACAGCACTGCGCCGTACAGCAGCGCGGCGGTAGCCAGCGTCACGGCATGGAAGACCTGCGGGTCGCGGAACGGCAGGCCCAGGATCTGCGGCCCGAGCACGTTGCGGATGCCTTCGTAGCCGTTCAGGTATTCCAGGTTGGTCTGCACGCCGTAATAGAAGCTCACCGCGGTCGCCAGCGTGATCATCAGCAGGTAGATCTCGCGGGTGCGCACCGCGATGGCGCCGACGATCAGGCCGGCCACGGTCGACGCCAGCAGCGCGAGCGGCACCGCCGCCGCATAGGACAGCGACAGGCCCAGTCGGTTGGCCGGGATGGCCTCGGGCACCGTGATGGCGATGGTGTAGCCGGCGATGCCGGCGATGGCCATCTGCGCCAGCGAGACGAAGCCGCCGTAGTGCGCCAGGAAGGTCAGCGACAGCGCGATGATTCCGTAGATGAGCGCGCGGTCGATGATGTTGGTGAGCCAGAACTCGGGGAACACGGCCGGCGCGAAAGCCAGCGCCGCGAGCACGGCGCCCGTCGCAATAGCCGCCGCGCGACGCGGGTTCGGAGAGGAGGACGCGGCCATCACAGCTTGCGACCCAGCAGGCCCTGCGGTCGCACGGCCAGCACGCCGACCATCAGCAGCAGGGTGAGGATGACCGAGTAGGTGGGGATCAGGGCCTGGCCGAACTGCTCCGCCAGCCCCACCAGCACCGCACCGAGGGCGGTGCCGCCGATCGAGCCCAGCCCGCCCACGATGACCACCACCAGCGAGGTCAGCAGGAACTGCACGTCCTTGCCCTGGCCGAAGGGCTGCGCCGTTCCACCGACCACACCGCCCAGCCCGGCCAACGCGGCGCCCAGTGCGAACACGGCGATCGCCACCAGCGGCACGTTCACGCCGCAGGCCGTGAGCATGGCGCGGTCGTCGACGCCGGCGCGGATGACGGCTCCGAGCCGCGTGCGCTGCAGCAGCAGCCACAGTGCCAGCGCCACGCCGATCGCCAGCGCCGCCTGGAACAGGCGGAAGGTCGGGTACTTCCCGCCCTGCACCCCGGGCAGCAGCGTCGAGGTGAACAGAATGTCGGGCGGGAAGAACTGTTGGCTGTCACCACCGAACACCGCGAGGATCTGGTCCGCCGCGATGATCGACAGGCCGATCGTCACCAGCGTCTGGCGCATCTCCTGGCCCTGCATCCAGCCGAGGAAAACCCACTGCAGCAGCACGCCGGCCACCGCGGCGGCCAGGATGCCGGCCCCCATGCCCACCACCCACGCATAGGACAGGCCCGCGTCGTAGAGCGGGTTGTAGACGGTGATGCCCGCGTAGGCGCCGATCAGGTACAGCGACCCGTGCGCCATGTTCACCGTGCGCATCAGGCCGAAGGTGAGCGAGAAGCCCGACGCCACGATGAAGTAGAGCGCGCCGACCGTCAGGCCGTTCAACGCGACGGTGAGGAACATCTCGAGGGACATCACACACGCACCGCCGTTGTGTGTTCCGTCCGCGCACGCCGCCGATGCCGCGCGACGCTGCTGCCCTCTTCCATCATTGTTTTGACTCCCACTCCGAAGAGCGGAAGCCTATTTGCCGTGTGGCGCCACAACAAACATTCCTTTCATATATCGATGTTCAGGAAACGCATGCGGTCACCGGGCCGCTGCGAGCGCCACCGCGTCCGGCCCGGCCGGGTAGCGCATCGGCCCCGTGGCGTCGTTCGCCGCCTGCCAGACGGCCTCGGCCACGTCGGCCGGCGTGGTGGTCAGCGGGGCGCCGACGAACTGCGCGAAGACGCCTTGCGCGTAGGTTGCATAGGGCTCGGTGACGAGCCCCTGCATGCGCGTCTGCCCGTTGGACGCGAACTGCGTCATGGGGCCGTAGCCGGGCTCGACGAGCTTCACCCGGATGCCGAACGCCTGGAGTTCAAGCGCGAGCGAGGCGGTGAACCCTTCGATGGCGGTCTTGCTGGCGGTGTAGGCCGACACCAGCGGCATCGGGGCCAGCACCGCGCTCGATGTGACGTTGACGATGGTCCCCGCCCCGCGCGCACGGAAACGCGGGATGACGGCCTGGCACAGGGCCATCACGCCGAAGGTGTTGGTCTCGAAGACCTCGCGCACGGTGGCCATGGGCGTGGCCTCGAACGCGCCGAACAGGCCGATGCCGGCGTTGTTGACCACCACGTCGATCGGGCCGCAGGCATCCAGCGCACGGGCGATGCTGTGAGGTTCGGTCACGTCGAGCGCCAGGACCTGCAGCTTGCTCGACATGGGGAAGCCGACCTCCCGCGGGGTGCGCATCGTGGCGACCACCCGCCAGCCCTGCGCAAGAAAATGGCGCGCGGTCTCGAGGCCGTAGCCGGACGAACAACCGGTGATCAATGCTGTCTTCGTCTTCATCATCATCATTCGACTCCAGGGTTTGGTTGACTCAGAGAGAACGATAGGCCACGATCTCAGGACGAACTACGCCCTGTCGTCCTGATGTTTTTAGCCATCGTCCTGTCATGAACGATCCACTGTCCGAAGTGGTCCGGCTGCTGCGCCCGCGCGCCGTGGTGGCCAACCTGATCAGCGGCAAGGGGCGCTGGGCCGTGCGCTACACCGAGTACGGCCTGCCCAGCTTCTGCATCGTGCTGGAAGGCAGCAGCCTGCTGGCCGTGGACGGGCATGCGCCGATCACGATCCAGGCGGGCGACTTCGTCCTGCTGCCGACCACGCCCGGCTTCACGCTCTCGAGCCACGAGCCGGCGTCGCCGGTGCACCTGGACCCGCGACAGGCCGCAGCCGCCAGGGGCGAACTGCGCTACGGCGAACGACGCGGCCGCCCGGACATGCGTTCGCTGGGCGGCGCCTTCGCGTTCGACGGGGCCGATGCCAGCCTGCTGGTGTCGCTGCTGCCACGCGTGGTGCATGTGCAGGGGTCGACCCGGCTGGCGCGGCTGGTGCAGATGGTGGGCGAGGAATCCGCGGCACCGCAGCCCGGCGGTGAGTTCATTCGGTCGCGGCTGGTGGAGATGATGCTCGTGGAAGCGATGCGCAGCTCGGCGGCGACCGGGGGCGCACCGCCCGGGCTGCTGCGCGGGCTGGGCGACGAGCGACTGGCGCGCGCACTCAAGCAACTGCACGCCCGTGTGGACCGCGCCTGGAGCGTGGCCCAGCTGGCCAAGACCGCGGCCCTGTCCCGTTCCGCGTTCTACGAGCGCTTCACGCGCGCGGTGGGCCTGGCACCGATGGCCTACCTGCTCGCCTGGCGCATGGAGATCGCCAAGGAGCTGTTGCTCCGCGATCACCGTTTGGCGGTGTCAGACGTGGCCGAGCGCGTGGGCTACGGCTCCACCAGCAGCTTCAGTGTGGCCTTCGGCAGGCATGTGGGGATGCCGCCGACTCGGTATGCGCGGACGGGGCGGGCAAGTGGTGACCCGTCTCGGCGGTCCTCGCCTGAAAGCTGAAGCTGTCGTTCTGCCCCAGATGTCGAATGACCGCGTTCGACCCTGAAGAGACATCCGCTGCTCTGATCCCGGTGCCGCAAAGCGGTCGGCCGGACACCAAACAGGCGGGAACAATCTGCGCTGCCTCCAGCCAGTTCCCGGACTGGGCACTGTCGTAGCCTCCGCTTAACCCTAGCCGCCCAAGCGTGCGTCGGCAAAGAAGTAGTGCAACGCCAGAGGCTCAAGCATTGGGGCCTCAAAGCGTGTCGCGTCCATGAGCTTGTCGCCAACTCCGCTCGTCGTCATGAAGGCTCGCAAGCCGAGCGCGAGGCAATCGGTCACGCCGCTTAGCAGTCGGCCCAAGTCTTCCACCATTTGCTCAAGCCCCTTGAAGGGCTCATCCGCATTGACGTGACGCATCGCTGGCAGAGCGGCGGTCATCTCCGCCCAGTGGAAGTACGTGTCGCCGTATCGCCTGCCCGTCCAGATGTAGGCGTCCTCGCACATTGAGTCTTCCAGGCCCGGAGCCCATTGGTTGGCGTTCATATAGTGGAAGCCGCCCTTGTTGCGAATCCAGCCGAGCCATTCGAGCCCGTCATGCTGCGCCAGCACCTCGTCCCATCTTTGGTTTAGCCCGTCCACTTTGCCGAAGTAGTCGGTACGCAGCACCTCATTGACCGACGCCTTTCGCAAGGCATCTTCATGCAATGCCTCGTAGACCTTCGCGGAAAGCAGGCGAACCAGAAACAGCGTCACGCCAACCGCCGCGTCTTCCTGCGGCCCAGGACGACCGGGCGCTCTGCGACTGATGTGGATCCACTTCTGCAACAGCATCAGCTCATTGAAAATATGCCCGACTAAGGCAAACACGTAGCGCCTCCGTGGCTCGAGCGCGCGCAGCGCATCTGCCGACAGTGAAAGATGTTGAACTTCAGCTTGCATGGCTCATCCTTGCATCGCGTGCCAGCGCCATTCTCGCCGCCTACAACTTGCCAGCCTCACACATCCGGCTTGACCCAGGTGTGCGCTGTCGCAGGTGCAGGGGGCCGGATGCAGGCGAGAGCGATGCAGCTAGGGACTCCAAAAGCTGCTTGTCGCCAGCACGCTCTCTTGGCGGATTACCAGTTGGCCGGGATTTCTTACTGCTGGCACTCGAGCAAGGAAGCAGTGCGGTAGCGGCCCTGCAAGCAGCCGGCAAGCGCGAGGGCACAGCTGTGCCCGACCGCGAACTGGGGAACCGGGCACAGGCGGCGAAACTTGCTTACCGCCACGATGGTTGGGCGCATTACGTTGGCGAAACGAGGCACCATGCTCCGACTTCAGTTCGTTCTCTTTCAAGCCGACGAAGCGGCGAAGATGCTTCGTGCTGGCGCAGTACCAAGGCTGCGGACGGCACTCCTCCTGTTGGACAACTGCACGGAGGTTCTTCTCGACCGCTGGATCGAAGATCGGCTAGCGCACGAGGGCATGCAGCGGCAGATCAAGAACCGCGCTGTCGAAGCAGGTATCCCCACGGATCACCCGCATTTCGCCGACCTTTTCGTGGAGACATTCCTTACGGCCGCCGACGCGTCCAGGGTCGCCAGATACTTCAACGAGAAGCTCACGTTCGCGTCCGAGCGCTGCGTACTCGCGCCGACTGTTGCGTCTGTGCTGTCTCACATTCATCGATACAGGAACGAGAGCTACCACGGAGGCCGTGTGAGGCCCGGCATTCTTCGCACAACCGTCGCGATCCAGATTCACCTTGTTTGTGACCTCGTCCGAACGCTCAAGCTGGGCTCCGCGGGGTACAACTCGAAGCAGGACTTCTCGTGGCTCAATGAACGCTTCGGCATTCGCAGCCCATCTGCGCTATGGGAAGAACGCGAGATGGAACGGGTTCTGGCTGAGATTCGGGGCGCTGCCGATGTTGATACCGAGGCCGTGCATGCTGCTTTGGCCGAGAACCTCGAAGAACGCATTGAAGCCCTGGATCAGACGATCGAGTTTCTGGTTGACGAGACGCGTGTCGAGAAGACGCCTGATGCCGTCATTGCCGCCGCGCAGACGTTCACCCTGAAGAGGCTAAGTCGCGAGGTCGCCTATCCTCCGCCACCACGTGGGCTCGACAAAGCTCTTGATAGTTCGGTGATCGATCGCGTCCGCCGCATTCCCGACGTGCTCCGGAATCCGTCGGACCGCCTCAAGGTCTTCGACGTATTCGCCGAAGCGGACGCGACGCTAGACCGAACAGAGTACGTGCTCGACCAGCTTGCAATGGCTGTAGACCGAGTTATCCAGCTCGAGATTGATCGAGCGCGCGGCAAGTGACAGCCGGCGCCTGCACGGCTGCGCCGCTGGTGATCAGCAGGAATCGCCCTGAGCAGCCGCGGAGCAGTCCGCCCCAGCGCGCCAACGATCGACGGGTAGGGCTCGGTAGCCCGGCGGGGCCTGCAAGTGCAACGCGCTTCAGGTCAACTATTGCGCGCCCTGCTTGAGCACGTAGTCCAGCGCGACCTTGCCGATGGCCTTCACCGCATCGAACGTCAACTCGATGCCCTTCTCCTTGGCGGTCGTCTTGATGCGCTCCCACACTGCCCTACTGCGCAACGTGTCGAGCAGGTCGTGCCCCTTCCAAGTCAACTCGGGCGACATGATCGCCGGCCCCGACAACGTGCCCGCTTCAATTGCCTCGATGAAGCCGGCCTTCCACAGCAACAGAGCATGCTCGCTCTTAGCGGGGTCGTCGCCAGCGCGCTCGTCACCGAGGCCGTAGCCGAACGTATTGCGCTCCTGCTCGGACAGTGCCTCTACTTCGATCAGCACTTCACGGATCACATCCCAGTCGCGCTTCACGTCTTCTTTCCCACCAGAACCAAGCCGTCGCGCGCGACCAGCCTGCGACGTGTGCGGGCCGATCTGTCGAGCTCGAACATCACCTCATACCCGTCGAGCTTGAGGCTCTCGATGCGATCCGGCCGCGACCAACAGAGCTTGTACCCGTTGGCCTCCGCAGATTTGTCAAAGCCCGACTTCTGAACCCACGGTAGATCGACCAGCTTGTCTTCTTCCTTCCACTCGTGATGCTCCTTGAGGTCCTTGCCGATCTCGTACAGGAAGCCAAGCAAGTCGATCATGGCTGGTGCTCGTGGAGGTGACGGCGGCGGTAGGCGCGAGGACGTCGGTGGGCGAGGCGGGACTTGAACCCGCAGGTCTTCCAGCCCTGGATTCTAGGTCCCATGCGGCTCCCGATTACGCCACTCGCGCGTTGGGTCGACGAAGCTGCCCAAGTGACCGCGAGCCGGGTGTGATCACTCGAGCGCCGCCAGCTGACCAGTTGGCGTTATCGGGACCGAGACGACTCGGTGCGATGCCGGTTAGCTGCCCTTGGCCACAGACTGCAACTGGCCGACATCTGACCTCCAACAGTGGCCTTCCGTGCCCGCCCACCCCTCTGGCAACATCCTGGCGTTATCCCCAGGAACCCCCATGCCCTGCAGCGCCCACGACGCCGCCTATTTGCTCTGGACCTGCCGCCAGTCGGGCACCGTCATCGACGCCTTGCCCGCTGCGCTGCGCCCCGGCGACGCCGTCGCCGGCCATGCGATCCAGGCCGCGCTGGCGGAGGTGGCCGGTCGGCCGGTGGTCGGCTGGAAGATCGCGGCCACCAGCGCGGCCGGGCAGGCGCACATCCAGGTCGATGGCCCGCTGCCGGGGCGCATCCTGAGCAGCTTCGTCTACCCGATCGGCGCGACGCTGTCGCTCGCGGGCAACCACATGCGGGTGGTCGAGCCCGAGTTCGCGTTCCGCATGGGCTCTGCGCTGCCGCCGCGCGCCACGCCGTACGCCGTCGATGAAGTGATGGCGGCCGTCGCGTCGCTGCACCCGGCTTTCGAGTTGCCCGATTCGCGCTTCGCCGACTTCGCTCGCGCCGGCAAGGCCCAGTTGATTGCCGACGATGCCTGCTGCGGCCGCTTCGCGTTCGGGCCGGCGGTGGCGCCGTCGGCGTGGCGCACGGCCGATCTGGCAGCGCATGGCGTGCAGGCCACGGTCCACGGGAGCGATGGCAGCGTGCGCTACACGCGCCGCGGCGAAGGGCGCGCCCTGCTCGGCGATCCGCGCACCGCGCTCACCTGGCTGGCCAACGAACTGTGCTCGCTCGGCATCGGCCTGCGAGCGGGCGACTGGGCCTCGTGCGGGACCTGCATGGTGCCGCTGGAGGTGCAGCCTGGCGACCGCGTCGTGGCCGATTACGGCCGCTTCGGCGCGATCGAGATCGGGGTGTCCGGCTAGAGCGGCCTGCGGCTCCGGCTCACGCGGGCGGTCCGGCGGCCCGCATCGCCTCGCCGAGCTCGCTGTCGCCCTGCCCGATCAGGGCCTGCGCCGCGCTCAGGCGATCGCGCGCCTCACGGTTCTGGCTGAGCTTGAACTTGCCCACCAGGCGCGCCACCGTGATCTCGATGCCCACGATGGATTTCAGCATCGCGTCGATGTAGTCCTGCGGCGCATCACCCATCTTCCACGGGCTGGGCTGCCCGGCCTCGTGCTGGCGCGTGAGCCGCGCCACCAGGCCCCGCACGTAGCGCTCGTCGTCGCGCACCGTGATGGGCCCATGCGCGTGGACCACCCGGTAGTTCCACGTGGGCACCTGCTTGTGCGCCTCGTGCTTGCTGGGGTACCAGTTGGGGGAGATGTAGGCATCGTGGGCACGGAACACCACCAGCACCTCATCGCCATTGGCCACGCTCTGCCACAGCGGGTTGTTGCGGGCCACGTGGGCGCGCAGCACGCCGTGCGCGCCCAGGCCTGCATCGGCATCCAGCTCGAACGGCACATGGTTCGCGTCGAGGCCCTCACTGCCGTGGGTGACCAGCATGCCCAACGGGTGCCTTGCGATCAGGTCGTGCAGGGCCTCGGGCCGCTGCTCCTCGAAATGGCGGGGCAAATACATCGTGGCTCCCTGTGGTCTCGGGTCACTGGCGTTCGATGCTCACGCGGCCACCCGTTCGGCACCCGCAAGATAGGGCCCGATGTTGCGCATCGCCTGCGACACATAGGCCTCCTTCTCGCCCACCGGCGCCACGTAATGGAGGGCGCTCTCGGCCGCGGCCACACCCTCCAGGCGCGCGATGACCCACGCCGCCAGGTAGGCCGAGGCCAGGCAACCGCCCGCGGTAGCGATGTTGCCTCGGGCGAAGAAGGGCTGGTTCAGCACGTCGACGCCGGCCTCCTGGACCCACGGCTTCGTGATCAGGTCGGTACAGGCGGGCACGCGGTCCAGCAGGCCCAGCCTGGCCAGCACGAGCGTGCCGGAGCATTGAGCGCCCAGCAGCTGCCGGGTCGGGTCGAGCTGCTTCAGCTGCGCCATCAGCGCGGCATCGGCGATGACCTCGCGGGTCTGCATGCCGCTGCCCACGATCACGGCGTCGGCCGCCATGGCGTCCTGCAGCGAGGCCTGGGCCTCGATGACCACGCCGTTCATCGAACGGACCTTGGCGGCGGGGCTGGCGATCGACACGCGCCAGCCGGGCTGCTTCACGCGGTTGAGGATGCCGAGGGCGATCAACGAGTCGAGCTCGTTGTAGCCCTCGAAGGTGAGGATGGCGATGTGCATGGGTTCCCCTCTGGCCGGGTGCAATGTGGGCGCCATGCTAGACGCGTGAATCAATACAATCAAATAATTGTCATGCATACAAGCTCCCTCCATGGCCCAGGCTCGGTACAAGCAGGTCGTCGACCGGTTCGCCGCTGAGATCCGCGCCGGGCATCTGCGGCCCGGCACCCGCCTGCCCACGCACCGGCAGCTCGCCGCCGACGAGGGCCTGGCGCTGGTGACGGCCAGCCGCGTCTACGCCGAGCTGGCGGCCATGGGTCTGGTGAGCGGCGAGGCAGGCCGCGGCAGCTTCGTCAAGGAAACGGCGGTGCCGCGCGGCCAGGGCGTGGACCAGCACGCGGTGGCGGCCGACATGCTGGACCTGAGCTTCAACTACCCGGCGCTGCCGGGGCAGGCCGAGCTGCTGCGGGGCGCGTTGCGCCAGCTGGCCGCTGCCGGTGACCTGGAGGCCCTGCTGCGCTACCAGCCGCACGGCGGGCGCCCGCACGAGCGCGCCTCCGTGGCGCGGCACCTGGCGCGCCGTGGGCTCGCGGTGCCGGGCGAGCAGGTGATGCTGGTCGACGGCGCGCAGCACGGACTGGCCACCACCGTGATGGCGCTGCTGCAGCCCGGCGACGTGGTAGCGGTCGACGCCCTCACCTACCCCGGCTTCAAGCTGCTCGCCGAGGCCCACCGCCTGGAACTGGTGGCCGTGCCCGCCGGCACCGAGGGCCCCGACCCGGACGCGCTGGCGGCGCTGTGCAAGCGCCGCCGGGTCAAGGCGCTGTACGCCATGCCGACGATGCACAACCCGCTGGGCTGGGTGATGAGCGCGAGCCGCCGACGCGCCCTGGTGGCGGTGGTACGGCGGCACGGGCTGCTCGTCATCGAAGACGCCGCCTATGCCTTCCTGGTGGAGAAGGCACCGCCGCCGCTGGCGGCGCTGGCGCCGGAGAGCACGGTCTACGTGTCGGGCTTCTCCAAGAGTGTGGCGACCGGCCTGCGCGTGGGATGCGTGGCCGCACCGCCGCAGTGGGTGGGCCGGATCGAGCGCGCGATCCGCGCCACCACCTGGAACACGCCCGGCGTGATGACTGCCATCACCTGCGGCTGGCTCGACGACGGCACGGTGGACCGGCTGGAAGCCGGCAAGCGCCAGGACGCGCGCGCACGCCAGCAACTCGCAGCGCAGGTGCTGGGCTCACTGCGGCGCGTGAGCCATCCTGCGTCCTACTTCGTGTGGCTGCCGCTCGCCGAGGAGGTGCGCGCCGACCAGGTGGCCGCGGCGCTGATGCGCGAGCGCATTTCGGTATCCACGGCCGAGCCCTTCGCCACGTCGGCCCAGGTGCCGCATGCCATCCGGCTGGCGCTGGGCTCGGTGGGCTTCGACACGCTGCGGGAGGCGCTGGAGAAGGTGGCGGAAGTGATCGCGGCGCGCACGTTCTGATTGAAGCGCTGAGCTATCGCGAGGATGTGTTTCGGGCCCGCGACGCGTCGTCGCAGATACAAGTTGTTCACGGGGCTCGGTAGATGGTCTTCCCATCCTTGATGGTCTCAAGAACCTTGATGTCCTTGATAGCCATCGACTTGACCTTCAACGGGCTGGCGCTAAGCACCACGAGGTCGGCGCGCTTGCCGACTTCGACCGACCCTTTACTGTCCTCTTCGCGATATTGACGCGCAGCGTCGATCGTGATCGCTCTCAGAGCCTGGAGTGGCGTGACCCGCTCTTCCGGCCCAACAATGCGACCGCTTCGGGCCACGCGGTTTACAGCCGTCCAGACCGTCATCATCTGGTCGATGGGAACAACAAATGCGTCCGTGTGATTGGTCGGACGCAGTCCCATCGCCGCCGCTGATTTCATGGGGCTGATGACCGACGCCTGCTTGAGGCCACGATTCTTCACATGGGTATCGGCGAAGAAGAAGGTATGGTCGGTGAACAGCGCCGGGACAATGCCATACGCCTTGAGCTTGGCGAGTTGATCGCGCCGCACGAACTGACAATGGATGCACACCGTGCGTCGGTCCGCTGCGAGATCGCCATTGCCGACGGCCTTCTCGTGCGCCTCTATCAGGAAGTCGATGGCGGCGTCGCCGTTGGCGTGGAAGAGCACTTGAAGGTTGTTGTCGTAGCACTTCTTGGTGCCGGCGAGCATGGCATCGATCGGAAGGCCGGGCTCTCCTTTCCAATTCGCCTCTCCGCTCGGACCACCCGTCAGGTACGGCGTGGTGAACCAGGCTGTCTTTCCCTGCGGGGAACCATCGGGCGTGAGCTTGCAGCCCCCAAGCTTCAGACCCTTGTTGTACTTGCCGAATGACGCTGGTGGGTTGCTCTCCAGAACCTTGTCCAGGTCCAGAATGAAGGCGTAGCTCACCACGTCGATGAAGAGTCCGCCCTGCGCGGCAATGCGCTTGAGTTGCTCCACTTGATTGGCGTGTGTCGCACCTTCTTGCGCGGTTGTCACGCCAGCGGCGGCGTAGAGCATCTGGCCTGCTTTCGCGGCCGCCAGTTCGTCCTCCGGCAACGGCAGGGCGGAGAACATCGGCAGGTAGGCCGTCTCCATGACCAGGCCTTGCAGTTCCTGGGTGCCAGGCTTGCGCAAGATGACGCCGCCAGCAGGCGTCTCCATGCCGTCCTTGTAGCCGAACTTGTCGAACGCCTTGGAATTCAGCACGGCCCCATGCATCGAGACATGGATGACGGCTACGGGATTGTCTGGAAAGGCTTGGTCGAGCGCCACTCGTGTCAGCGGCCGGTCCTTCGGCATCAGGTTCTCGTCGTACCCGTAGCCCAGGAGCATTTCATCGGTCTTCAGGGATCGCGCTTTCGCGGCCTTGAGCAAGGTCGCAACGATTTCATCGGCGCTCTTGGCGGGCCCGACGGGCGGCGCGGAAACGTTGACGCGATCAGCGAGTGACAGGGAATCGATGAAGTGGCTGTGCGGGTCTATGAAACCCGGCAGCATGGTGCGTCCTGCAAGGTCGCGAAGCTCGGTGGCCGGACCGCGCTCGGCTCTCAGCACGGCATCCGACTTGCCGACCCTGACGATTCTGCCGTCCTTGACGGCTACGGCCTCGGCGAAGGGTGCCCCGTCATTCATGGTGACGATGGAACCACCATGCCAGATTGTGTCGGCATCCGCCGCCCTCGCCGGGCTCACATTGAGCGACACAAGAAGTAGCGCGGAAGATATCGCTTCAATCCATCGCATAAAGCCTCTTCGATGTTCTCTCGCCGATGGACGCGCGTGGTGGGTGTTCAGATCGATTGGCAGTATAGGTTTCCACCTCGCCCCAGGTGCCCCGCGCCTCCGGCCGACGCTGGGACAGGTGGGCTCCGGCACGCCTCGGCCACCTGATCTCGACCGGGGGGTTTCACACCGGCCGCAGCGGGCCCGGCCTGCGCTCGCGCCGCGTCGACGCGAAGGCGCTGGTGCCCAGCCACCGCCACAAGTCGTGTGCGTCGCGCTTCGCGCCGTCCACACGGATCTCGCGCGACTCGAGGGCCTGTTGAGGGGTGAGGTCACCGGCCCACACTTCGGTCAGGGCACGCACCGACGCATCCACCACGAGCGTGAGCTCGCGCCCCGGGTCGTCGCGGCACAGATCGGCCACGCCGTCCTCGACGACCAGCCACCAGGCGCGCTCGCGCGTCCGGGCGTCTCGCAGCTGGAAGTGGATGACCACGGGCCGGCTCGGGAACTCCGGGAGGCACACGAAGCGGCGCACGTCCCACATGAGCAGGCCGGCGTCCAGCTCCTCATCGCGCAGGCGGCTGCCGATCCACCGCGCGCCCCAATGGCCCAGCGCCATGACGACGGGGCGAAGCTCCTCGCCCGCCTCGGTGAGGCTGTACTCCCAGACCTTGCCCACGGCATTGCGGCGCACGATGCCGAACTCCTCGAGCCGATGCAGCCGCTGCGCCAGCAGGCTCGTGGACATGCGCGGCACGCCGCGATGCAGGTCATTGAAGCGCTTGCTGCCGCACAACAACTCGCGCACGACCAGCGGAGTCCATCGCTCGCACAAGGCCTCGGCGCCCCTTGCGACGGTGCAGAACTGACCATAGGTGTTGTCCATCGCATCGTCTCCGGAGCGCAAACGCTTCAGATTCTGGACTGGTCCGGGTGCCAAGTCATGCGCATGCTCTCCCGGTCGGGCAGCCCCTGCCCAGGAGAGACACCATGACCCAGATCGCCATCATTCAACGCCCGCCGGTCCTGCTCGATCGCGGCGCCACCCTCGCAAAGGCCGTGCAATGGGTCGCCGAAGCCGCCGCTGCGGGGGCGACGCTGATCGTCTTTCCCGAGACCTTCATCGCGGGTTACCCCTCCTGGATATGGCGGCTCGCGCCGGGAAAGGACGGCGCCGTCATGGGCCAACTGCACGCCCGCCTGCTCGCCAGCGCGGTGGACATCGGCGGCGGAGACCTGGCCGAACTCTGCGAGGCCGCCTGCGCCCACGAAGTAACGATCGTATGCGGCATGAACGAATGCGATCGCTCGCATGGCGGCGGGACGCTCTACAACAGCGTGGTCGTCATCGGCACCGACGGCCAGCTGCAGAACCGGCACCGCAAGCTGATGCCGACCAACCCGGAACGCATGGTTCACGGTCTGGGCGACGCGTCGGGATTGCGCGTGGTGGACACGCCGGCCGGCCGGGTGGGCAGCCTCATCTGCTGGGAAAACTACATGCCGCTGGCGCGCTACGCGCTGTACGCCCAGGGCGTGGAGATCTACATCGCGCCCACCTACGACAGCGGAGACGCCTGGATCGGAACGATGCGCCATATCGCCCTCGAAGGCCGGTGCTGGGTGATCGGCAGCGGCACGGCGCTGCGCGCCAGCGACATTCCGGAAGACTTCCCTGGCCGCGCGGCGCTGTTTCCCGATGCCGAGGAATGGATCAACGACGGCGATTCGGTGGTGGTCGACCCAATGGGAAAGATCGTCGCGGGGCCGTTGCGCCGCGAGGCCGGCGTGCTGTATGCGGAGATCGACGTGGCGCGCGTGGCGCCGGCGCGCCGAACGCTCGACGTCACCGGGCACTACGCGCGGCCGGACCTCTTCGAGTTGCAGGTGCGCCGCGTGGCGGCGACCCCGGTGCGCTACGTCGATGCGTGAGCGCCGCGCTCCGGAGTCGATGCTCATCTGCGTTGCCCGCCACGGCGGGGATGTCGAAAGCTACGTCGCGTAGTCGCCGCTAGCCTCGGGCTGGAAGAGGATGGCCAGGACCTCGGCCGATCGCTCTTCGCCCGCGGGCGTGGACCAGCGCGCCACGCCGCCGACCGTGTGCCCGAGCAGGCTCGCACCCACCGGGGACAGCACCGACACGAAGCCCGCCGCAGGCTCCGCGTCGGCCGGGTAGCACAGCGTGAGCTTGCTGCGAAGGCCACTGGTCTGATCCTGCAGAAGCACCTGCGAATACATCGTCACCACGTCGGGCCGGACCTGGCGGGACGGCACGACGGCGCAGGCGTCGAGCACCTGCTCGATCGACGCGCAAGGGGTGGACAGGGAGCCGTCGCCGCGCCGGTGACGGCGCGCGAGGCTCAGCAGACGAACATGGTCGAGATCAGTGAGCGTGCGCTCGAGTGCCAGGACTTCCACGGAGCATTCCTTCAGTAGAGGCTGCATGCCGACCAGTGGCCGACACACGCCATCGCGCGGGCGGGAGGCCCGGCGATCTGAGGTTTGCGCAAAGTGGGTGGAGGTGATCGCCGGGCCTAGAAATGTGCGGCCGGCAGACGGATGCGAGTCCCCGCCCCGGCCCGCGGCGCGGGCGCATGCAGCCAGCCAGCGGCCGGAGTGGCCGCCTGGCGAGGTGCACCGCGAAGGGCGGCGATGAGGGGGATGGAGCCCATGCCGAGACTCTACGGGCGGCGCTTCTTTCGTGCAACGAACCGAGGGCAAGTCGCACTGTGGCGTGGGCGTATTGCGAGGACCCGCAGTGCTCCTGTCGCTATCGGCTCTCCATCACTTCCGCCGCGCTCTCGTGATCGCCATCGTTGTCGTGAGCCTGCTCACTCTCGCGCTGCTTGCGACGCTGGAGATACGCATCGCGAACGAAGAGGTACTTGTCCAAGGCGACGTCGTCGATCAGCTGGGTGATCTCCAGCAACCCGGCGCGCGTGTCGACGATGCCGAGAACTGTCAGCACATTGGCCGTCCCGGCGTCGCTGATCTGAGACGATGCACTGGCCATGATGTTGATCGGCAATGCTGCGAGACCACGCAGATCGGATGGCCCGAACAGCGGAAACACCAGGTACGCGCCGCCGGCCACACCCCATGATCCCAACGTGTCGTTGAAGTCCTCGCCCTGGTGCGGCATCCCCCAATCGGTGGCGACGTCCATCACACCCAGCAAGCCGACGGTTGTATTGGTACCGAACCGACCGATGTCGGAGAGGCCATCCTTCACTCGCCCCTGCAGGAACAGGTTCACACCCGACCAGGGGTCGCCGAGATTGGAGAAGAAGTTCGAGACGCCTGTTCTTATCCGTGCCGGTACGGCCGTCTTGTAGGCCGTGGCCACCGGCTTCAGGACAGCCTTGTCCACGCCTTCGTTCAGCGCGAACGTCTTCCGGTTCATAGACTCCAGCGGATCGGGATTCTGCGGCGTGGCGCAGCCCGAGAGCCAGACGCTGGACGCCAGCAGCAGAGCCGGCAGGCACGTCGGCCGCAGGCCTCGGTGCAGGGGCTCGCCCCACGCAGCATCCGCCGGCTTCTTGTCCGTGCGCGGCTTTCGGCATGGCCCGCCGTGGGCATCCTGGAAGAGTGAGGGCGACGGCATGCAAGGCTCCCGATCCGACAACTGAGACAAGGTGCATCGTCGCGGAGCACGGCTTTCCGAACACTTACCAAGGCATCGCAAGCGACCGATCGAACGCTCGCCGGAACGCGCGCCGATGACGAGCTATCGGAGTTCGCTCGACTCCCCGCGGGCCGCAGGATAGTGGTTGCGATCCAGGCTGCGCCGACCGAGCAGCGCGCCACGCAGCCACTGCACGGAGTCGTCGACATAGGTGATGACGACCGGGATCACCAGCAGGCTCAGGAACGTCGACGAGATCAGCCCTCCGATCACCACGATGGCCATGGGCGCCCGGAAGCTCGGATCGCCTCCCCACCCGAGCGCGACGGGAAACATGCCGGCGCCCATCGCGAGGGTGGTCATGACGATGGGGCGCGCGCGCTTGCGGCAGGCATCGAGGATGGCCTCCGCGCGGCTCAGGCCGTGCTGCTCGCGGGCGATAACCGCATAGTCCACGAGCAGGATCGAGTTCTTCGTCGCGATCCCCATCAGCATGATCAGTCCGATCATGGATGGCATCGACATCGACGAAGCCGTGACGTACAGCGCCACGAAGGCGCCCGGCACCGACAGCACCAGGGCCACGAGGATGGTCACCGGCTGCACGAAGTCCTTGAACAGCAGCACCAGCACGACATAGATGCAAAGCACACCCGTAAGCATGGCGATGCCGAACCCATAGGCCAGTTCGGCCATGTCCTCGGCGTCACCGCTCGCGCCGTGCCGGATGCCTTGCGGCAGTTGCTGCAGGCTGGGGAGCGACAGCGCCGCCTGCTCCACCTCGCTCAAGGGGCGGCCGTTCAACTCGACCTCGAGGTTGACGTTGCGCCTGCGGTCACGGCGCGTGATCTCCGTGGGGCCGCTGCCGATGTCCAGCGACGCGACGTTCTCCAGTGCCACGGGTCCGTGCGCCCCCGGCACGGGCAATTGCCTGAGCGTGTCGATGTCCCGCCGCGCCGCGCCTTCCAGCTTCACCACCACGGGCACCTGCCGCTCGCCGAGGTTGAGCTTGGCGAGCGCCTGGTCGAGGTCGCCAGCCGTCGCGACACGCAATGTCTCGGCGATGTCCGCGGACGTGACGCCCAGATCGGCGGCGCGCGCGAAGTCGGGGCGCACCACCAGTTCCGGTTGCACCAGACCCGCGGAGGACGTGACGGCCCCGATGCCGGGGACCGTTCGCAACTCGCGCTCCACCTGCTCGGCGGCCTGTGCCAGTGCCCGGTCATCGTCACCGGTGAGCACCATCACGTAGTTGTCGTCGGAACCGCCACCGCCGACATTGACACGCGCGCCGGGCAAACCCGCCAGGGCCTCGCGGAGTTGCTGCTCGATCTGCTGCTGGTGCAGGCCGGAGCGGACATCGCGATGCGAGAGGTTCACGGTCAGCACCGCGGTGCGCACATTGCTGGCCACCGGGCCGTCGTCACCGGGCCCCGAACCGCTTCGACTGCCGCCGACTGCGGTGTAGATGGTCCGGGCGTGCTCGTTCCGACGCACGATCTCGCGCGCTTGCTCGGCAAGGGCCAGGGTGTCCTCGAGGTTGCTGCCGGGCGGCAGGGTCAGCGAAACCTGGGTCTGTGCCCCGTCGTCGGGCGGAATGAAAGAGCCTGGCAGCGTGGACGCCAGGAACAGGCCGCCGCCGAAGAAAGCGGACGCCAGCCCGAGCGTGAGCCGGCGCCGCCGCAAGCACCAGCGCGCCCAGCCCAGGTAGGTTTCCATCCAGCCGGGCTCGCGATCGTGCGGATTCTTCGGCGCCTCGAGCAGGTAGGCCGCCATCATGGGGGTGAGCATGCGGGCCACGACGAGCGAGAAGAACACCGCGATGGCTGCCGTCCAGCCGAACTGCACGAAGTACTTGCCGACCACGCCGCTCATGAACGCCGTGGGCAGGAACACGGCGATGAGCGTCGCGGTCGTGGCGACGACCGCCAGCCCGATCTCGTCCGCTGCCTCCATCGCCGCCTGGTACGGGCTCTTGCCCATGCGCAGGTGGCGGGCGATGTTCTCGATCTCGACGATGGCGTCGTCCACCAGCACGCCGACCACCAGCGACAGCGACAGCAACGTCACCGTGTTGAGCGTGAAGCCCATCAGGTGCATGACCGCGAAGGTCGGGATGATGGACAGCGGCAAAGCCACGGCCGCCACGAAGGTCGAGCGCCAGTCGCGCAGGAAGACGAGCACGACCAGCACGGCCAGCGCCGCCCCCTCGTAGAGCAGACCCATCGAGCCCCGGTAGTTCTCCAGGACCGGATCGACGGCGTTCACGGCCTCGACGACCTCGATTCCCGGATGCGCGGTCTTCAGCGCCAGCAGCGCGCCGCGCACTCCGGCAGCCACATCCAGCTCACCCGCACCGCGCGCGCGCGTGATCTCGAAGCCGACCACCGGCCTGCCGTCCAGCAAGGCCGCGGAGCGCGGGTCGGCGACACCATCGACCACCGTCGCGACCTGGTCGAGCCGGAGGGGCCGGCCGTTGCTCAGCACGAGTTCGATGGCGGCCAGTTCCTTGGCCGACTGCACCGTGGCAATGGTCCGCACCTGCTGCTCGGAACCACCCAGGTCGGCGCGGCCCCCCGCAGCCTCCTGCTGGACCAGCTGCAACCGCCTCGAGATGTCCGCCGCCGAGGCATTCAGCGCCAGCAGCCGTGCCGGGTCGAGCTCCACCCTGATCTCGCGCGTGACGCCACCGACGCGGCGGACCGCACCGACGCCCGGCACGGCGAGCAGCGTCTTGCCGATCTGGTGGTCTACGAACCACGACAGCGCCTCCTCGTCCATGCGCGACGAGGCCACCGTGTAGGTGAGGATGGGCGAACCGGCGGTGGTGGTCTTCTGGATCACGGGGTCGCGCAGATCGCCCGGCAGGTCACCGCGAACGCGTGCCACCGCATCGCGCACGTCATCCAAAGCCTCCTGCGATGGCTTCTCGAGCTGAAAGTCCACCGCGATGACGGCCGTGCCGTCGGTCAACGTGGTGTTGATGTGCTTGACACCTTGCACCGTGGCCAGCGAGTTCTCGATTCTTCGCGCGACTTCGGTCTCGAGTTGCGATGGCGATGCCCCCGGCAGCGAGGCGGTGATCGTCACCGTGGACAAGTCCATGTCCGGGAAGTTCTGGACACGCATCGCCGCGAAGCCCATCAGGCCGGCGAACGTGAGGAGCACGAACAGCAGGAGGCCTGGGGTCGGATTGCGGATCGACCAGGAGGAGACGTTGATGCTCATGGCCTGCGATCCATCACCAGAAGTCCGGTGCGCCCAAGGCCCGTCTGCCCTTCGACCACATTCACCAGATCCCCGTCCCCCAGGAACGCCCCTCCCCTGGCGACGACTCTCGTGGCGGCATCGACGCCGGCGAGGACCTCGACACGATCGCCGGCGCGTCGGCCGAGCTTCACCTTGGTCTGGAGCACCCTGGAGTCGGGCCCGACGCGCAAGACGTAGTCGAAGCCCTCTCGCTGCAGCACGGCCGCCTGCGGCAGCGTGAGGGCCTGGCTGCCCCTGCCGACCTCGATCTCGCCGCGCGCGAACATGCCGGCGCGTGCCGTGCCGCCCGCCGGCAGGTCGACGTAGACGGCACCGGTGCGTGTCTGCGTGTCCACGGCCGGCGCGACCATGCGCACCGTGCCCAGGATGGCCTCGCCGCCCACCGGCGTCACGGTGGCGCCCTGGCCCGGACTGAGCCGCGCCAGCTGGGGCGCGGCCACCTCGGCACGCCACTCGAGCCGGCTGCGCCGGATCAGCCGGAACAGCTCCTGCCCGGCGGGCAGGACTGCGCCCACGGTGGCGCTGCGCGTGGAGATCACGCCATCGTCGGGCGCGCGCACCTCGGTCTGCGCGAGGCGCAGTTCCTGCGTCCGGGCGACGGCCCTGGCAGCTTCATGGCGCGCCTCGGCCATGCGTTCCGCCGTCAAGTACTGGTTGATCTGCTGGACGGAGAGGGCCCCACTGGCCTGCAGGTCGCGCGCTCGCTGCGCGTTGGCTGCAGCCTCGGCCAGGGCGGCCTCGGATTCGGCCAGCGCTGCCCGGCGGCTCGCGAGCTCGGTCGCGACCGGCGCGGCCTCGAATCTCGCCAGCACCTGCCCGCGCCGCACGCGGTCGCCGACGTTGACCCTGACCTCGGTCAGGCGCAGGCCATCGGCCTCCGTCCCGACGCTGGCTTCCTGCCAGGCCGCGATGTTGCCGTTGGCGGGGACGCGAAGGGGCAGTGTTGCCAGCTGGGGTTGAATGACCGTCACGGCCAAGGCAGGCTTGGCAACCGGCTGACGGTTCTCGGCCTGGGCGTTGGCGACCTGCGCACAGAAGGCGGCGACCGACCCGGCGATCACGAGCAGGGTCGGTGCGAAACGGCAGGGGCTGCGATGGGAGTTCGTCATGTTCGGAAGGCCTGCGTTGAAGGCATGGGTGTCACGGCGTCGGCGGTCGTCGACGAAGGTCGCCAGCCACCGCCGATGGCGCGGTAGGTGTCGACCCAGGCGATGACGGACTCGCGCTGCTGCTCGATCAGCGCGCTGCGCGCGGCGACCAGGCTGCGGCGCGCGTCCTCGAGTTCGAACAGGCTTGCGAGTCCGCCGCGATAGCGCGCCTCGGCGGCCTGGTACGAGCGTTCGAAGCCGACGACGGCCGTGCGCACGTCCTCGCCGCGCGCGGTGGCGCCGCGCAGCGCGACCAGGGCGGTCTCCACCTCGCGCACGGCGGCGCGCAGGCTGGCGGCGTAGGCCGTGCGGGCCGACTCGTAGCGTGCACGGGCGGCGTCGGCATTGGCGCGACGCACACCCGCGTCGAAGAGCGGCAGCGTGACGGAGACCGGGCCGATGCTCCAGACCTTGCCGTCGGTGCTGACGCCGCCGCTGCGCTGCCGGGCTGCGGCGATGCTGCCGCTCAGCGCAATGCGCGGCCAGCGCAGGGCCTCGGCCTGATCGGCGTCGGCGCTGGCCGCGACGAGCTCGGCGGCGGCCGCGGCGATGTCGGGCCGCTGGGCCAGCGCCACGGCCGGCACCGAGGCGACGCGCAGAGCGGCCGGCTGCGGAAGCTGCGCCGACGATGCAGCGAGTTCCTGTCGCAGCGCGGCTTCGTCGACGGCAGTGAGCGCAACCAGCGACTTGACGACGATGTCGCACTGCGCGCGCTGCTGGGTGAGCGCTGCCCTGCTCTGTGCGGCGCTGGCGCGTGCCAGGTCGGCGGCGGCGGGTGCCTGGAAGCCAGCGCCTGCGGCCAGAACGGTCAGGCGCGAGGTCTCGGCGCGCGAGCGAACATCCAGCTCCGCTTGCGCCAGCTGCGCCTCGCAGGCGCGCAGGCCGACGTAGGCCGTGGCCACCTCGGCGGCGACCGAGACGCGTGCGTCGTGCCAGCCGGCCCGGCTGGACTCCAGGCGTGCCTGCGCGGCCCGGGCGCCGGCACGCTGGGCACCGAACAGGTCGAGTTCCCAGCTGGCCTGCAGCCCGACCGACGAGGTCGTGGCCATGGGCGCGCCCGGACTCTGGACGACGCGGCTGGCGCTCACGCTGGCATCGAGCGCCGGCACCAGCGCCGCGCCGCTGGCCGTGCGGACTGCGCGCGCGTCGGCGATACGCGCACTGGCCTGCGCCAGCGTGGCGCTTGCCTGCTGGCCGGACTCGATCAGCCGCAGCATCAGGGGATCGTCGAACTGCGCCCACCAGTGGCTCAGGTCGGCCAGGTCACCGCCGTGGGCTGCGTCCTGCGGCAACGGCGCATGCCACTGCAGGGGCACGGGTGCCGACGCGCTGCCCGGCGTGGTGTCCGGTGGCGCGGTGGTGCAGCCGGCGAGCAGCAATAGCGCTGTGAGGCAAGGCGCGCACTGCCGGCCCATGGCGAGAGTCATCTGTTCTGGCGAGGCGTCCCCATCTCTGGCGATCGCTGGTCGGTTGCCTGGCCACGCACGGCCGCCGGCATCGTCACGCGGCCTGTCTTTCCGCCTACTTTCCGGACGACCGGCGAGTGCGCACCGGTCGGAAAGTGCGCGGTAAGAGTCGGTCCGAAATGATCCCGGCTCCTCAACGACCGACCAGAGCCACCCATGTCACTTCCTCACCTGCCAGGCCGGGGCCCATCGACTCCGCTGCGGCGCGCGGCGAACCTGTCCGCACTGGCCATCGTGATGAGCGCTGCTGCCTCGACCGCCGCGGCCCAGCAACCGGGCCCCGAGGGATCGGGAGGCCCTGGAGGGCCCGGGGGCAGCAGCTGGGGCCTGGGACTCGGCGTGTTCAGCGCGCAAAAGCCCTACACGGGCAGCGATCGTGAAACCAAGGTGCTGCCTTTACTCCAGTTCGAAAACCAGTATGTGAAGGTCGGCGCGCTGGGCATCGAGGTGAAGCTGCCCGGCCTCGACCTGGGAGACAGGCAGCGGCTCGACTTCAGCATCGTGGGTCGGATGAACCTCGACGGCGCCGGCTACGAGGCCGACGACGCCCCCATCCTTGCCGGCATGGCCGAGCGCAAGGGTGGCTTCTGGACCGGTGCCCAGGTACAGTGGCGCAACGAGATGGCCAATGTCAGCGCCGAGTGGCTGGGCGACGTTGCGGGCAAGAGCAAGGGCCAGCGCTTCAGCCTGAGCGTGGAGAAGCCCTTTCGGCTGGGTCCGAACCTGATGATTTCCCCACGGCTGAGCGCCGCCTGGCTGGACAAGAAGTACGTCGACTACTACTTCGGCGTGCGAAGCAGCGAAGCGATGGCAGGGCGGCCTGCCTATGTCGGCAAGGCGGGTGTCGTTCCAGGGGTCGGTGTCAGAGCCATCTATCGCCTCGATTCACACCACTCGCTGATGTTCGATGCCCGCGTGGCTGGCTTGGCCAAGTCGATGAAGGACAGTCCGCTGGTGGACACCTCGACCGAGAACCGCGTGCTCGTGGGCTATCTGTACCGCTTCTGATGAGCCGGATTCTGCTGGTCGAGGACCACGAGCGACTTGCTCAACTGGTGAGCAACGGGTTGGCCGCCGCCGGCATCGCCGTGGACAGCGTCCAGCGCATCGATGCCGCCTGGTCTGCCCTCCACCAGGTGCCCTATGGCGCGATGGTCCTCGATCGGGGTCTGCCGGACGGTGACGGACTGGCCTTGCTGAAGCGGCTGCGTGACTTCGAGCTGACCATTCCCTGCCTGGTCCTGACGGCACGCGATGCGCTGAACGATCGGGTCGAAGGCCTGGACGCCGGTGCCGACGACTACCTGCCCAAGCCCTTCGCCATGGACGAGCTGGTGGCACGCGTCCGCGCGCTGCTGCGCCGTCCGGTGGAGTGCCTGCCGGTCACACCGGGGCACGGCGACCTGCAACTGCGGCCCGCCGACGGCATGCTCCACTGCGGCGAAGAGCGCGTGTCGCTGGCGGCGTCCGAGATGCAGATCATGCTGCTGCTGGCCCGCAAGAGCGGAGACACGGTGCGCCGCTCGGCGCTGGAAGCCGCCGCCTGGGGCCTGAGCGAGGCGGTCACCCCCAATGCCCTGGACGTGGCCCTGCATCGCATCCGCCGAAAGCTGCGCGCCGTCGGTTCGCGCCAGAAGATCGTCAACGTGAGAAGCCTCGGTTATGCGCTTCGTGAAGATGCACTGGCTGAATAGCCTCAGCGTCAAGGTCCTGATCGCCTATGTGATCGGCGCTGTGCTCAGCGTCCTTCTCATCGTGGCGACGGCCATTGCGATCGTCTCCACGCAAGGCGACGTGCTGTCCGGGCTGGACGTGGCCGACGCCACCCGGGACATGGCAGAAGAGCTCAGGTTCGACAGCGGCGGCGTACCCATCGGCGTCGGCGACAACCGGCTCGATCGCAACTTCAGCTTCGACCTCCAGGAGGACTTCAACCTCGAGTGGATCTTCGAGAGCCTGAAGCAGGAGGCCGCGTACCGTGTGCTGGACGCATCGGGGAAGGTCGTTCTGTACTCCGCCGCCGGCGCGACGTTCTGGCCTGAAGCGGGTGCCGCGGGTCCGCCGAAGCCGGGGCGCTTCGAGTTCGAGCACGAGGGGGTTGCGATGCGCGGTGCCACCGAGGCCGTGGAGCGCAACGGCCAGGTCTGGTACCTGCAGATGGCGGTCAGCCGCCGGTTCATGCACCTCATGTACCAGGCCTTCGCGCTGCCGTTCACCGGGGCCGGAGTGACCTTGTTCATCCTGGTGCTGCTCTTCGTCTTCGGCCCCTGCGTCTACGTCGCGCTGAGGCTGGCCCTGAAGCCGGTGCGGCGGCTCTCGGAGGCCGCTGCCGAGATCTCCCCGCGCTCGCTGCACGCACGACTGCCGACCCAGGCGGTGCCGAGCGAGATCACGCCGCTGGTGGACAGCTTCAACCGGGTTCTCGAACGCCTGGAACAGGGCTACCGCATCCAGCAGGAGTTTCTGGCGACCGCAGCCCATGAGCTCAAGACGCCGCTCGCACTGGTGCGTGCGCAGGTCGAACTCAGCCCGCACTCTGCCGACCGCAGCATGCTGCTTCGCGATGTCGAACACATGAGTCGGCAGGTGCAGCAACTGCTTCATCTGGCCGAAGCGAGCGAAGTGCAGAACTATCGACCCACGCTCATCGACATGCACGACGTGGTGCACGAAGCGGCCAGCTACTTGCAGCGCATGGCGGACGCTGCGAGCGTGCGCCTGGAGCTTCCGCAGCGGACCGTCGACGTCTCCTGGCAGGCCGACCATGGGGCGCTGTTCACGCTGTTGAAGAACTTGCTGGAGAACGCGATTCAGCACACGGCGGCGGGAACACTCGTGAGCGTGGAGTTCGACGCCACCACCCTGTCGGTGCGCGATTGGGGGCCGGGCGTGCCGCAGGATCAACTATCGAAGATCTTTGCCCGCTTCTGGCGCGGACCCCATCGCCGCGACGATGGTGCCGGCCTGGGCCTGACCATCTGCCAGGAGATCGCGCTGGCCCATGGATGGGAGCTTCGTGCCCATCGGGCGGAGCCGGGGCTGCGGGTCGTGGTTTCGAGCTCAAGCTCGGCGCAAGCCGATGTGCCGGCGTGAGGCTCAGAGAAGGATCCACTCGACGACATTGAAGACGGCGAAGACGAACGCCCCCAGCGCGCCCAGCAGCGTCGTGTTGAGCGTGAACTTCAGGGTCTTGTAGACGCGGCGGTGCCCCTCGCGCAGCTTCAACGTCTTCCGACGCCAGGGCTCGACACTGGAGAACAGTGCGCTGAACAGCCCGCGTCGATCCTCCGGCGTGTTGGGAACGACGGTTCCCTTGGCGATGCAGAAGTAGGCGGCACGCAGAAGACGCCCGATGGCGTTCATCGGGCGATCCACATCACACAGCAGGATGATGCGCGGCACGTCGGTCTCGTTGCGCGCATGGTGCGGATAGGTCTCGTCGAACACGAAATCCTGGCCGTCGTACCAGGCGCAGGGTTGGCCGTCGACGTTGATGTGGCATCGCTCCGAGTTCGGTGTCACCAGCGCAAGGTGATACCGAAGCGAGCAGGCCATCGGATCCGAATGCAGCGACAGTTCGGCTCCTGGCGGCAAGATGGAGAACATGGCCCCCCGGATCTCCGGCACCTGATCGAGCAACGCCAGCGTTTTCGGGCACAGCCGCTGCGCCGACTTGTGGGTGGTGCCGTACCACTTCAGGTAGAACTTGCTCCATCCGCGCTTGTAGAACGTTCGGAACCCGACGTCGTAGTAGCCGACCGAGTCCGGCTCCTTGGCGGCTTCGAACGCGCCGGTCGACTGAAGCGCCAGCGCCTCGTCACGCAGGGTCATCCAGTTGGCTCGCAGGACGCCGATGTTCTTCAGGTAGTCGGCATCCAGCACCGGTTTGCGAGCCCAGGCCCGAGTCGACATGTACATCAGGCAGTTCAACGGCGCGAAGACAGGCCAGCTCTTGCGCATGTACTGAGCGAAGCTGGCATAGCGGGCAGTGCCGCGCCAGCGGTAGACGTAGGCAACGGACCCGGCCGAGACGGCCGCGACGAAGCCCATGGCCAGCAGGCTGTAGCTCATGGCAAGGGAAGGCGGCAAGGAACCGCTGTAGGGTGCATTGGGTTGGATTGTCGAGGGGCATCACTTTCCGGACACTTACCGGTGGCGGGCGTCCGGGCGCTGTAGTGCAGCTCGAACGGGGCTCGCTCCCGTCCGGCAAGCAGTTCGGACAGATTCTTCATCAGCGGCGCGCGTGAAGCGGCAACGGCGGCACTGACGCTCGCATGCGCCGCCGGTCGCGTCAGAAGTGCCGGAATATCGCGGCGGCCACCATGCCGGCGGCGATGGCCGGCAGCGGTTTCTTCAGCAGCAGCATGGCGATGGCCGTGGTCGCCAGGGCCAGCCTTGCGCCGCCGTCGCCGTCCATGGCGAGCGGTGCGAGCACGGCCACCAGGACCGAACCGGACATCGCGCCGATGAACTGCCGCATCCGGTGGCCGATGGGCACATAGGCCATGACGAACACGCCGCCCCACCGCGTTGCCAGTGTCACGATCGCCATGATCAACACGACCACCAGCGATCCGAAACCCAGCGTATCAATGCTCAACATCTTTTTCTTCCGTCCAGATCGCACCCACCAGGCCGCCCGCCAGGGCCCCCACCACGACGTGGCTGTTGTTGGCCAGGTACCGGTGGGCCAGCAGGGATGAAGCGGCAGCGACGCCCCAGATGACGAGCATTCGATAGTTCTTGGGGCCATCCGCCACCATGGCCAGCAGGAAGCAGCCCATCACCATGTCCATTCCGTACCGCCTTGGATCCTGGACGGCGCCGCCGAAGTAGGTGCCGAGCACCGTCCCCAGCACCCAGGACAGCCAGAGGGCCAGGCCACCGCCCAGCAACAGACCGAAGCCGGCTTGCCCCCGCGCGAGCGCCTGCATGGTCATGGCCCAGTTCGCATCGGACGCCAGCACCATCACGCCATAGCGCCGGGTCGTCGGCATGTGGCGCAGCCAGGGGTAGAGGGTTGCACCCATCAGCAGGTGCCGCGCATTGATGGCGAACACGGTCATCGCCAATGTGATGATCGGTAGGTGGGACCCCCACAAATCCAGCACGGCGAACTGCGCGACGCCGGCAAAGACCGTCGCGCTCATGAAGAAGATCAAGGGGCTGTCCAGCCCGACCTGCACCGCGGCCAGGCCGAACGCGGCACCGAATACGATCACGAAGGCGGCAAGGGGCATCATTTGCTTGAAGCCCTGCCACACCAGCTGACGGTCGATCTCGCTCAGTTTCGCTTCGGTCTCTGCATCGCTCATCGTTGGTCCTCACCCAGGGGGCATTCGTCTGCAGGCACGCCGCACCGGCCCTGCAGCCGGGCGAAGCCAGCCCTCGCCCGGCCCGACGGGCGGCAGGCCAGGAGCCAGCGCCCTGCGAACGCTCAAATCTTCGGAACGCGCAGCGTCTTGCTGATCATCAAGGTGCCCGACAGCGCGAACATCAGCACCAGCGGGTGCAGCGTCCAGCCGGCGATGGACCAGGCGCCGCCGGGCAACGGCGGCGTGAGCCCATGCTGCCACGCGATCGCCGCGAGCACCGCGGTCAGCACCACGCTGGTGGGAATGGGCGTGCCCTCGAAGTAAGGCACCTTGGCGGCGCCGGCCGACAGGCTCTCGGCCGTCACGTTGTAGCGCGCCAGGCGGCTCACGCCGCAGCACACGAAGTAGATCAGCACCACCACGTCCCAACCGCCGCGCAGGCCGCCGGCGAACGCCAGCGCGGCCGGCGCCACGCCGAAGGAGATCACGTCGGCCAGCGAATCGAGCTCGCGGCCCAGCGCCGAGTGCTGCTGCCGCCAGCGTGCCACGCGGCCGTCGAGCCAGTCGAACGCGAAGGCCAGTGGCGCCATCGCGGCGGCCCACAGGAAGTCGGCCAGCTCGCCGCTGCCCACGTACACCATCGCCAGGAACACGCCGGCCGTGCCGCAGGCGGCGTTGCCCAGGGTCACGAAGTCCGCGAGATGGAAGCCGCGGATCATCGACAGATGGCGAGGCGGCTGTGGTGTTGGGTTCTCGGGCATGCGGGCCTCGTTGCTTGGGAAGCGGTCGATCCTAGCCCTTGCCGGTCGCAGCCTGCTGGCTGAACGACAGCGCCACGAAGTCCACGAAGGCACGCACGCGCGCGGCCAGTTGGTGGCGCTGCGGATAGATCGCATGGATGTCCGCGTCGGGCGTGAAGTACTGCGGCAGCACCTGCACGAGACGGCCGTTCCTGAGGTGGCGTTCGATGTCCCATTCGGCGCGCATCAGGATGCCGTGGCCGTCGAGTGCCCAGTTGACCGCGATCTCGCCGTCGTTGGTGGTCAGGTTGCCGCGGGTCTTCACGGCCTCGGTGCTGGCGTTGCGGCCACGCCCGCTCGACAAGCGCCACAGGCCGTAGGCCTCCTCGCCCTGTCGGATGCCGATGCAGTTGTGCCGGGTCAGGTCGTTCGGGGTCTTGGGGATGCCGCGCCGGGCCAGGTAGGCCGGCGCCGCACACAGCAGGCGCCGGTTCGGCGCGATGTGCCGGGCGATCACGCGCGAATCCGGTGGCGCACCGAAGCGGATGCAGACGTCGAAGGCATCTTCCGTCAGTGGCGGCGGGTTGACCGACAGCTGCAGCTGCACCTCCACGTCGGGGTACTTGCGCACGAAGCGCGAGATCAGCGGCGCCACATGGCTGCGCCCGAAGCCAAGCGTGGCGTTCACTCTCAGCAGGCCCTTCGGCGTGGCCTTGGCCACGCCGATCAGCTCCTCCATGTCGTTGATCTCGCCGAGGATGCGCCGCGCATGCTCGAGGTAGACCTCGCCCTCCGGCGTGAGGCTCATGCGCCGCGTGGTGCGGTTCACCAGCGACACGCCGACGCGCGACTCCATCAGCGCCAGGTGCTTGCTGACGGCCGGCGTGGTGATGCCCAGCTCCCGCGCTGCCGCGCTCAGGCTGCCCGCCCCGGCGAGCACGGAGAAGAAGCCCAGATCCGAGGGTTGGATGCCGCTCGACATCAGCGTTCCATTGTTAGTTTCAGGTTAACGATGGATTCACTTTAGCGGTGCGAACGCAGGGCGTCCAGTTCCTAAAGTCTCCACACCGCCCCACCCCACACGGAGACCCCCATGAAGAGCTATCGCATCGCCACGATCCCCGGAGACGGCATCGGCAAGGAAGTCGTTCCCGCCGGTCAGCAGGTGCTGGAAGCCCTGGCCAGTACCAGCAAGGCCTTCCGCTTCGAGTTCGAGAACTTCGACTGGGGTGGCGACTACTTCCGCGAACATGGCGTGATGATGCCGGACGACGGCCTCAACGCGCTGCGCGACAAGGACGCGATCCTGTTCGGCTCGGCCGGTGACCCGCACATCCCCGACCACATCACGCTGTGGGGCCTGCGCCTGAAGATCTGCCAGGGCTTCGACCAGTACGCCAACGTGCGCCCCACGCGCATCCTGCCGGGCATCGACGGGCCGCTCAAGCGCTGCGGCCCCGATGACCTGAACTGGGTGATCGTGCGCGAGAACTCCGAAGGCGAGTACTCCGGTGTCGGTGGCCGAGTGCACCAGGGCCACCCGATCGAGGCCGCCACCGACGTATCGATGATGACCCGCGCTGGCGTCGAACGCATCATGCGTTTCGCGTTCAAGCTGGCGCAGTCGCGTCCCCGCAAGCTACTCACGGTCATCACCAAGAGCAACGCCCAGCGCCATGCCATGGTGATGTGGGACGAGATCGCGCTGCAGATCTCCAAGGAGTTCCCGGACGTCACCTGGGACAAGGAGCTCGTCGACGCGTCGACCGCCCGCATGATCAACCGCCCGGCGTCGCTCGACACCATCGTGGCGACCAACCTGCATGCCGACATCCTGAGCGACCTGGCCGCGGCGCTGGCCGGCAGCCTGGGCATCGCGCCCACCGGCAACATCGATCCCGAGCACCGCTACCCGTCGATGTTCGAGCCCATCCACGGTTCGGCCTTCGACATCATGGGCAAGGGCCTGGCCAATCCGGTCGGCACCTTCTGGTCGGTCGTGATGCTGCTCGAGCACCTGGGCGAAGCCGACGCCGCCCAGCGCGTGATGCAGGCCATCGAGCAGGTCACCGCCAACCCGGCGCTGCACACCCGCGACCTGGGCGGTCAGGCCACCACGGCCGAGGTCACGCAGGCGGTGTGCGGCCTGCTGGCCGCCAGCGCGCAGCGCAAGGCGGCCTGAGGCCACCGAGGCCGCGCGCCAAAGCGGCGCGCCACCGACCCCTTCACCGCTCCGCCCCAAGCAGCCGCCACGAGCTGCGGGACCGGCTCACGCCCACGCATCCAGCAGGAGACAAAAAGATGCAGCCGCACGATCCTCGCGCTCTGCTGCGCGCGATGTTCGACGCCGCGGTGGCCGCGGCGCAGCCGGCCCTGTGCGTCCCCCGCCACCTGCCGGCGGTGCCCAAGGGCCGCCTGCTGGTGATCGGGGCCGGCAAGGCCTCGGCGGCGATGGCGCGCGCGGTCGAAGACCATTGGCAAGGCGAACTCTCCGGGCTGGTGGTCACCCGCCACGGCTACGCGGTGCCGTGCCGGCGCATCGAGATCGTCGAGGCTGCGCACCCGGTGCCCGACGCGGCCGGCGAGACGGCATCCCGGCGGCTGCTGCAGTTCGTGCGCGGACTGACGGCGGACGACCTGGTGCTGTGCCTGGTCTCCGGCGGCGGCTCTTCGCTGCTGCCGCTGGCGCTGCCTGGCCTGGGCCTCGGCGACGAGCAGGCGCTCAACCGCGCCCTGCTGGCCAGCGGCGCCAGCATCACCGAGATGAACTGCGTGCGGCGGCACCTGTCGGCCATCAAGGGCGGACGCCTGGCCGCCGCCTGCCATCCGGCCCGGGTGATCAACCTGCTGCTGTCCGACGTGCCCGGCGACGACCCGATCGACATCGCCTCCGGACCGACAGTGCCCGACCCCACCACCTGCGCCGATGCGCTGGGCCTCCTGCGTCGCTACAAGATCGATGTGCCGGCGCGCGCGCTCGAGCTGCTGGAAAGCGGCGAAGGCGAGAGCCTCAAGGCCGGCGACCCGCGCCTGCCGCCGATCGAGACGCGCTTCATCGCGACACCGCAGAAGGCGCTCGAGGCGGCCGCCACGGTGGCGCGAGCAGCCGGATGGCCAACCTACATCCTCGGCGACGCGATCGAAGGCGAGGCGCGCGACGTGGCCAAGACACTCGCCGGCATCGCGCTGCAGGTGGCGCGTCGGGACCAGCCCTTCCCTCGCCCCTGCGTGCTGCTGTCGGGCGGCGAGACCACGGTCACCGTGCGCGGCGGAGGACGCGGCGGCCGCAATGTCGAGTTCCTGCTGTCGCTCGGCCTGGCGCTCGATGGCGAGCCGGGCATCCATGCACTGGCGGGCGACACCGACGGCGTGGACGGGCAGGAAGAGATCGCCGGTGCCGTGCTGGCACCCGACACCCTGGCCCGCGCCTGGGCGCTGGGCCTGAGGCCGCGCGAGTGCCTCGACGACAACGACGGCCACGGGTTCTTCGAGGCGCTCGGCGACTCGGTGGTGACGGGGCCGACGCTGACCAACGTGAACGACTTTCGGGCCATCGTCATCGGCGGCTCTTCCACTGGAGCTCCCTAGATGCAACGCCCCTGCAACGCCAAGATCGTCGCGACGCTCGGCCCAGCCAGCGCCGATCGCGTCACCATCGAGGCGCTCGTGCGCGCCGGTACCGACGTGTTCCGCCTGAACTTCAGCCACGGCACGCACGCGGACCACCAGCAGCGGCTCGAGCTGATCCGCGCCGTCGAGGCCGACATCGGCCGACCGATCGGCGTGCTGCTCGACCTGCAGGGGCCGAAGCTGCGGGTCGGCACGTTCGCCGGCGGGCCGGTGCAGCTGGTGGAAGGTGCGGCCTTCCGGCTCGACCTGGACCGCACGACGCCGGGCGACGCGACACGCGTGCCGATGCCGCATCCGGAGATCTTCGCCGCGCTGCAGCCGGGCGCCGACCTGTTGCTCGACGACGGGCGGCTGCGACTGCGGGTCGAGCGCTCGGGCGCCGATTTCGCCGAAACGCGGGTGATCGCCGGGGGCCTGCTGTCCGATCGCAAGGGCGTGAACGTGCCCGGCGTCGTGCTGCCGCTGTCGGCACTGACCGTCAAGGACCGGGCCGACCTGGACTTCGGCCTGACGCTGGGCATCGACTGGATCGCGTTGTCGTTCGTGCAGCGCGCCGCCGACATCACGGAGGTGAAGGCGATCGTCCAGGGCCGGGCCGGCATCGTGGCCAAGCTGGAGAAGCCGGCGGCCATCGACAGCCTGGACGCCATCCTCGCCGAGACCGATGCGGTGATGGTGGCGCGCGGCGACCTGGGCGTGGAGATGCCGGCCGAGCAGGTGCCGGCGATCCAGAAGCGCATCGTGCGGGCCTGTCGCAAGCTGGGCAAGCCGGTGATCGTGGCCACGCAGATGCTGGAGTCGATGGTCGGCGCGCCGGTGCCGACCCGGGCCGAGGCCTCCGACGTGGCCACGGCGATCTACGACGGGGCCGACGCGGTGATGCTGTCGGCCGAATCGGCCTCGGGCAGGTTCCCGGTGCAGTCGGTGGCAATGATGGACCGCATCATTGCCCAGACCGAGGCCGACCCGCACTACCGCGACGCCATCGATGCCTCGCACACGCAACCCGCGGCCAACACGGCCGATGCGATCGGCTGGGCCGCGCGCTCGGTCGCCGGGCTGCTGGACGTGGCCGCGATGGTGGCCTACACCAGCTCCGGATCGTCGGCGCTGCGCATGGCACGCGAACGGCCGCGCGCCAGCATCCTCGGCATGACACCGAGCCGCTCGACGGCGCGCCGCCTGGCGCTGGTCTGGGGCGTGACGCCGGTGTTGTGCAAGGACGTGATGAACGTCAGCGACATGACCGAGCTGGCGGTCGACACCGCCGTGAAGCTGGGTTTCGCGCAGCCGGGCCAGACCCTCGTCATCGCCGCCGGCATGCCCTTCGGCACCGCTGGCACCACCAACCTGCTGCGCATCGCGCAGATCGATTGAGAGCGCCCGATGGCCGCTCACGCCGCCGGTGTTTGCCCGCGGAATCCTTGAAACCAAGTTAATGCCGGATTCACTTCGACGGTGATTCGGCCCCTTGCCCGAAATCTAAGGTTCGGGCGCCCTGAGACCTCTAGGAGACAAGCATGAACGTCATTCACACCCTCACCCGCCGCCGCCTCGTGCAGGCCGCGGCGCTGGCCGTCGCGATGGCGGGCGGCAGCGCCATGGCCGAGGCCTGGCCGAGCAAGCCGATCAGCCTGATCGTGCCGTTCCCGGCGGGCGGCACGACCGACGTGCTGGCACGGGCGCTGGGCGAGAAACTGGCGCAGAGCCTGGGGCAGCCGGTGATCGTGGAGAACAAGCCCGGTGCCGGCGCCACGCTCGGCGCGGACTTCGTGGCCAAGGCCAAGCCCGACGGCTACACGCTGCTGATGGGCGCCGTACACCATACGATCGCGCCGAGCGTCTACAAGAAGCTGCCGTACGACTTCCAGAAGGACTTTGCGCCGATCACCACGGTGGCTCTGGTGCCGAACGTGCTGGTGGTGAACGCCGCGACCCCGGCCAAGAACGTGGCCGAGCTGGTGGCGCTGGCGAAGGCGCAACCCGGCAAGCTGACCTACGGCTCCAACGGCAACGGCACCGCGCAACACCTGATCGGCACGCAGTTCGAGAACGCCACGGGCACCGAGGTGATCCACATTCCGTACAAGGGCAGCGGCCCACTGGCCACCGATCTGCTGGGCGGCCAGATCACGATGTCCTTCGATACCGTGACGCCGGTGCTCCAGCACATCAAGAGCGGCAAGCTGCGCGCGCTGGCCGTCACCACGAACAAGCGCTCATCGGCATTGCCGGACGTGCCGACGCTCGAGGAAGCGGGGCTCAAGGGCTTCAACATCGGCACCTGGTTCGGCGTGCTCGTGCCGGTGGCGACGCCGAAGGACGTGGTGAGCCGCCTCAATGCCGAGATGGTGAAGGTGATCCAGTCACCGGACTTCCGCAAGCGCATGGACGAGATCGGCGCCGAGCCGATCGGCAACAGCACCGATCAGATGGGCCAGCAGATCAAGGGCGAGACCGAGAAGTTCGCCAAGCTGGTGAAGGACGCCAAGGTGACCATCGAGTAGGCGGCGCGCCCGCTCAGGGAGCGTCGCCGACCGGCCGGGCCCGGACGATGCGCGAGGGCACGGCGAACGTGCCGCCGCCCAAGTGGTGCAGCGTGTGCAGCTCGGCGTTGTCGTCGCGGAAGGACCAGCGCCCGTTGGCGAACACGCGCGCGTCGGCCTGCGCCGAGACCACTTCGCCGAACACGGTGTCGTAGGCGTCTTCGGTGTGCGGCTCCGGGAGGTGGCGCAGCTCCAGCCAGGCCACGCAACCTTCGACGAGCGGCAGGCCCAGCACCGGGCCGGGCAACGAGCGGATGCCATGCCGCGCGAACTTGTCGACCGCGCGCCCGCTTTCGCTGCCCACGGCGTAGGTCAGGTCGGCCAGCGCCGGGCACGGCAGGCCGATCGCGAAGCGGCCGCTGGCCTCCAGCAGCTCGCGTGTGCAGGTCTTCTTGTCGACCACCACCGCGATGCGCGGCGGCGTGAACTCCACCGGCATCGACCAGGCCGCGGCCATCAGGTTGCGGCGCCCCCGGTGTTCGGCGGCGATCAGCACCGTGGGGCCGTGGTTGACCAGGCGGCTGGCGTGGTCGAGGTCGACGGGGCGCATCTGCGACATGCCGGCAGTCTACGAGCGCTTCGGGTTCGGCCGCGAACCCAGCGCGTCGAGCCGAGCAAGCCGGTTAGCATCAGCAACGACATGGGGCGCGCTGCGCCACGGCTGCACACGAAAAGGCCCGCTGATGTTGACCCCCGACGAGATCCGCTCGGTCCCCCTGTTCGCGAGCCTGTCCGACGCCGGCATCGATCGCCTGGTGCGCACCTCGGCCGACATCCGGCTGAACGCCGGCGAGTACGCCGTGCACGAAGGTGGCGAGCGGGCGCTGTATGCGGTGCTGTCAGGCAAGTTGGAGGTGGTCAAGCGTTTCGACGGCGTCGAGCGCACGCTGGGCTGGCGGTTGCCCGGCACGATCTTCGGCGAGGTGCCGCTGGCCTTCGCCACGCCCTTCCCCGGCGGCTACCGTGCGGCAGAACCGTCGCGCGTGATGCGCGTGGAGCCGCACCATTACTTCGCCATCGCCTCGTTGGCGCCCGAGGTGGCCGAGAAAGTGGGTGCGCTGGCGCGCGAGCGCATCGGCGGCCTGCAGGGCATCGCGATGCAGCCGCCCAAGGCGCAGATCACCGTGTACGGCGAACGCTGGGACCCGGCCTGCAGCGAGCTGCGCCGCTTCCTGTCGCGCAACCAGATCGTGCACGACTGGCTGTCGCCGGAGACCCCGGACCTCACGCGCTCGTGGACCGGCAGCATCCCGCAGGCGGTCGAGTGCCCGGTGGTGCGGCTGGCCGACGGCAGCCGGCTGGAGAAGCCACCGCTGCGCGAGCTGGCGGTGCACCTGGGCCTGCAGACGCGCCCCACGCAGGAGGTCTACGACACGCTGATCGTCGGTGGCGGGCCGGCCGGGCTGGCGGCCGCGGTGTACGGCGCCAGCGAGGGCCTGCGCACGCTGGTGATCGAGCGCGAGGCGCCGGGCGGGCAGGCCGGCACCTCGTCGCGCATCGAGAACTACCTGGGCTTTCCCAACGGCGTGTCGGGCGACGAGCTGGCCAGCCGCGCGCTGCAGCAGGCACGCCGGCTGGGGGCCGAGATCCTGGTGATGCGCGGCGTGGAGAGCATGAACCCGGCCACACGCGAGGTGGTGCTTGACGGCGGCGAGCGCGTGCGGGCGCGCAGCGTGATCCTCGCCACCGGCGTGTCGTGGCGGCGGCTGGTCATCGACGGCTTCGAGCGCCTGATCGGCAAGGGCATCTACTACGGTGCCGCGCGCAGCGAGGCCGCGTCCACGCACGGGCAGGACGTGTACCTGATCGGCGCCGGCAATTCGGCCGGCCAGGCGGCGCTGCACTTCGCCAACCACGCGCGCCAGGTGACGCTGCTGGTGCGCGGCGGTTCGCTCGAGAAGAGCATGTCGCGCTACCTCATCGAGCAGATCGCCGGCAAGGCCAACATCGCGGCGCGGCTGGGCTGCGAGGTGCAGGCCGCGCACGGCGAGGCGCACCTCGAGGCGATCGACATCGTCGATCGCAAGGCGGGCGGCGTGACGCGCCACGAATGCGGCGGCCTGTTCGTCTTCATCGGCGCCGATGCCGACACCGGCTGGCTGCCCCCCGAGGTGCAGCGCGACAAGAGCGGCTACGTGCTGACCGGCGACGAGGTGCTGAAGTCGGGCCGCTGGTCGCACACGCGCGAGCCCTTCCTGCTGGAGTCCAGCCTGCCGGGTGTGTTTGCCTGCGGCGACGTGCGCCTGAGCCCGATCAAGCGCGTGGCCGCCGCGGTGGGCGAAGGCAGCATGGCGATCGCGTTCGTGCACCAGTACCTGGCGCGCGACGGCGTCGAGGCGGCACGCTGAGCCGCCCGGGCGCAGTCGTCGTCCGCGGCGCCGTCGTTGCACTGCCAGCGTTGCCGCCGGCAAGAAGCACCGCGGAGCCAGCGCGATGAGGCTGTCGACCCTGCTGCGCCACCTGTCGTGGCCCGAACTGCGGCACAACGCCGGACGCCACGCCGTCGCCGTGCTCGCGGTGATGCTGGGCGTGGCGCTGGCGTTCTCGGTGCACCTGATCAACGCTTCGGCGCTGTCGGAGTTCGGCGCGGCGGTGCGCAGCGTCAACGGCGAGCCCGACCTGAGCCTGCGGGCCGTGGCCGGCAGCGGCTTCGACGAGACGGTCTACGGCCGCGTGGCCACGCATCCGCAGGTGGCGCTGGCGTCGCCGGTGATCGAGGTCGACACCTATGCGCTCGATGCGCAGGGCCAGCGCGTGGCGCTGCGCGTGCTGGGGCTCGATGCGCTGGTGGCGCCGGCGCTCTCGCCTTCGCTGCTGCCCGAGCCCGCCGCCGATGCCGGCCGCCTGGCGATGCTGGACCCCGGCGCGGTGTTCCTCAACCCGGCCGCTCGAGCGGCGCTGAAGCTGCCGCGTGGCGACCCGCTGCGCGTGCAGAGCGGCCTGCGCCTCGTCACGCTGCGCATCGCCGGCGGCAGCAGCGCGCCGGGCGCGCCGCTCGCGGTGATGGACCTGGCCGGCGCCCAGCAGGCCTTCGACCGGCTCGGCCGGCTGAGCCGCATCGACCTGCGCTTCACCGCCGGCGCCGACCCGCCGCGCGTGCTGCGCGAGCTGGCGCTGCCGGCCGACGTGCGGGCCGCGACGCCGGCCGAATCGGCGCAGCGGCTCAGCAACGTGTCGCGCGCCTACCGCGTGAACCTCACGGTGCTGGCGCTGGTGGCATTGTTCACCGGGGCTTTCCTGGTGTTCTCGGTGCTGTCGCTGTCGGTCGCGAAACGGCAGCCGCAGTTCGCGCTGCTGGGCGTGCTGGGGCTGGGCGCGCGCGAACGGCTGCACTGGGTGCTGGCCGAGTCGGCGCTGCTGGGGCTGGTGGGCAGCGCGCTGGGCATCGCGCTCGGCACGGCGCTCGCGCAGGGCGCGCTGCGCTGGCTGGGCGGCGATCTGGGCGGCGGGTACTTCGCCGGTGTGGCGCCGCAGCTGCAGTTCGGTCCGCTCGCAGCGCTCGTCTACGGCGGACTGGGTGTGGTGGCGGCGCTGGTCGGTGGCTGGCTGCCGGCGCGCGCGGCGCAGCGCATCGCACCAGCCCAGGCCCTGAAGGGCCTCGGCGACGCCGGCGCGCGCACGCGGCGGCCGTGGCTCGGGCCGCTGCTGATGCTGGCCGGCGCGCTGCTGGCGCTGGCGCCGCCGATCGCCGGCCTGCCGATCGCCGCCTACGTGGCGGTGGCGGTGCTGCTGGTCGGTGGCATCGCCTGCGTGCCAGCCGGCGTGGGCCTGCTGCTGCGCGCGGTGCGGCGGCCCACGTCGCGCCACGCCGGGTGGTTGCTGGCCACCCAGCGCGCGCGGCACCTGCGCGCCAGCGCGACGGTGGCGGTGGCCGGTGTCGTGGCGAGCCTCGCGCTCGCGGTGGCGCTGACGGTCATGGTGGCGAGCTTCCGCGACGCGGTGTCGCGCTGGCTCGACACCGTGCTGCCGGCCGACCTGTATGTGCGCACCGCGACCGTGAGCGCCAGCAACGACACGGCCTGGCTGCCGCCCGATTTCGTGGCGCGTGCAGGTGCCCTGCCCGGCGTGCGCCGCCTCGAGACGCTGCGCGCGCTGCCGCTGTCGCTCGACCCGGCGCGGCCGCCGCCGGTGCTGATCGCACGGCCACTGGCCGATGCACAGCGCACGCTGCCGATGGTGGGCGAGCTGCTGCCGGCCGCGCCGGGCGGTGAACCGGGCGTGTACGTGAGCGAGGCGATGGTGGCGCTCTACGGCGCCGCGCCGGGCACGCGCCTGGTGCTGCCGCTGACGCACCGCGACGGCAGCGCGGTGCGCGCGGCCTTCTTCGTGCGCGGCGTGTGGCGCGACTACGCGCGCCAACAGGGCGCGGTGGCGATCGACACGCAGGACTTCGTGGCGCTCACCGGCGACACGCGCGTGAACGACCTCGCGCTCACGCTCGCGCCCGGCACCGACCTGGCCGCGCTGCAGCAGGCGCTGCGCGCGCTGGCGCCCGACCCGGCGCTGATCGAGTTCGCGCAGGCGGGCGAGATCCGCGCGAGCTCGTTGCGCATCTTCGACCGCAGTTTCGCGGTCACCTACTGGCTGCAGGCGGTGGCGATCGCGATCGGGCTGTTCGGCATCGCGGCCAGCTTCTCGGCGCAGGTGCTGGCGCGGCGCAAGGAGTTCGGCCTGCTGGCGCACCTGGGCTTCACGCGCGGCCAGGTGCTGGCCATCGTGGCCGGCGAAGGCGTCGCGTGGACGGCGGCCGGTGCCCTGCTCGGCCTGGGGCTCGGGCTGGCCGTCAGCGTGGTGCTGGTGCACGTGGTCAATCCGCAGAGCTTCCACTGGACCATGGAGCTGCTGGCGCCGTGGGGCCGGCTGGCCGCGCTGTGCGCCGCGGTGGTGGCCGCCGGCACGCTGACGGCCGCCATCGCGGCGCGGCGTGCGGTCTCGCAGGACGCCGTGCTGGCGGTGAAGGAGGACTGGTGAACGCGTCGCCGCTGCGGTTGTCGCGCCGCGCGCTGCTGCTGGCGTGCGCGCCGGCCTTCGCGCTGGGCCCCGGCACCGCGCACGCGGCGCCGGTGGTGCGCGCCGGCACGCCGATCGTGCTGCCGCGCGACTTCGGCTCGCACCCCGAGTACCGCACCGAATGGTGGTACGTGACGGGCTGGCTCGAGGTTGCGGAATTGTCCGAACCGTTTGGCTTTGGCTCCACCGAACCCTTCGGGTTTCAGGTGACGTTCTTCCGTTCGCGCACCGACGTGGCGGGCGACGACCACCCGAGCCGCTTCGCCGCCCGACAGCTGCTGTTCGCGCATGCGGCGCTCACCGATCCGCAGGCCGGCCGGCTGCGCCACGACCAGCGCATCGCCCGTGCGGGCTTCGGCATCGCCGAGGCAGCCACCGCCGACACCGACGTGCGGCTGCGTGGCTGGCAGCTCGTGCGAGACGGTGCCGCCGCGTCGAGCCCGCACCACTACCGCGCCGTGGTCGATGCCAGCACGCAGGGCTTCGCGTTCGATCTGCGCCTCGACGCGACGCAGCCGGTGCTGCTGCAGGGCGACGCCGGCTACTCGCGCAAGGGCCCGGCACCGGGGCAAGCCAGCCACTACCTCAGCGAGCCGCAGTTGGCCGTCGCCGGCACGCTGCGCGTCGAGGGCCGCACGCTCGCGGTGACCGGCCGCGCCTGGCTCGACCACGAATGGAGCGAGTCATTGATGCATCCCGAGGCGGTGGGCTGGGACTGGGTCGGCATGAATCTCGACGACGGCAGCGCCCTCACCGCCTTCCGGCTGCGCCGCGCCGATGGCTCGCCGCTGTGGGCCGGCGGCAGCTTGCGGCCGCGCGGTGGCGCGGTGCGCTCCTTCGGCGCCGACGAGGTGCGCTTCACCCCGCTGCGGCGCTGGCGCAGCCCGGCCACGCAGGCCGAGTACGCGGTGGCATGGCGGCTCGACACGCCCGCCGGCACGCACCACGTACGCGCCCGTCTGGACGCGCAGGAACTCGACGGCCGGGGCTCGACCGGCTCGGTCTACTGGGAGGGCCTGAGCGACCTGCTCGACGCGCGCAGCGGCACGCGCATCGGCCGTGGCTACCTGGAAATGACGGGCTATGCGAGCCCGCTGAAGCTGTAGCCGCGCCGCGCGCAGGGCCGCAGCATCAGGGGCCGATGGCGGAGGCTGCTTACACTGCTGGCCCCATGGCCTCTTCCACTTCCACGATGACCCAGGCCGTGACCGGCGGCGCGACCGACGGCGCCGCCGACGCCAAGGCACGCTCGGTCCGCCCGCTGCGCAGCCTGCTGCCCTTCCTGAAACCCTACCGCGGCCGCATCGTGCTGGCCGGGCTGTTCCTGGTGGGCGCCGCGCTGACCACGCTGGTGTTTCCGGTCGCGCTGAAGGCGCTGATCGACCAAGGCCTGATCAGCACCGACCCCGGCGAGCGCGTGCTGGCGCTGCGCGGCCATTTCTTCGCGTTGTTCGGCGTGGGCGCGGCGCTGGGCCTGTTCTCGGCGCTGCGCTTCTACATGGTCACCTGGCTCGGCGAGCGCATCACGGCCGACCTGCGCAATGCGGTGTACGCGCACGTGGTGAAGCAGAGCCCGCAGTTCTTCGAGACCACGCAGACCGGCGAGGTGCTGTCGCGCCTGACCACCGACACGACGCTGGTGCAGACGGTGGTGGGTTCCAGCCTCAGCATGGGCCTGCGCAACACCGTGATGGGCCTGGGCGCGCTCGTCATGCTGGTGATCACCAACCCGGTGGTGATGGCACAGGTGCTGGGCATCCTGGTGCTGGTGGTGCTGCCGGCGCTGTGGTTCGGCCGCAAGGTGCGCAGCCTGTCGCGCGCCAGCCAGGACCGCGTGGCCGATTCGAGCGCGATCGCCGCCGAGGTGCTGAACGCGGTGCCGGTGGTGCAGAGCTACACGCAGGAGGCGCGCGAGGCGCAGCGCTTCGACGAATCCACCGCACGCGCCTTCGCCACCGCGGTGCGGCGCACGCGCATGCGCGCCGGGCTGGTGGCCTTCATCATCACCGCCACCTTCGCGGCGCTGCTGTGGGGCCTGTACCAGGGCACGCAAGCGGTGATCCGCGGCGAGATCAGCGCGGGCCACCTGGGCCAGACCGTGGTCTACGTGATCCTGCTGGTGAGCTCGGTCGCGGTGCTGGCCGAGGTGTGGGGCGACCTGCTGCGCGCCGCCGGCGCCAGCGAGCGGCTGATGGAGCTGCTGGCCACGCGCTCGCCGATCGAGAGCCCCGCCCAGCCGCGCGCGCTGGCCGCAGCGCCGATCGGCTCGCGCGTGAGCCTGCGCGATGTGCTGTTCCGTTATCCGTCGCGGCCGCTGACGCCGGCGCTGGACGGCGTGACGATCGAGGTGGAGCCGGGCCAGACGGTGGCGCTGGTGGGACCCAGCGGCGCCGGCAAGAGCACGGTGTTCCAGCTGCTGCTGCGCTACTACGACACCCAGGGCGGCACGGTGGCGATCGACGGCGTGCCGGTGCGCGAGGCCGACCTCGGCGCGCTGCGCTCGCGCATCGGCCTGGTGCCGCAGGACAGCGTGATCTTCTCGACCAGCGCGATGGAGAACATCCGCTACGGCCGGCCCGAGGCGAGCGACGACGAAGTGATCGCCGCCGCGCGGGCCGCGCACGCGGACAGCTTCATCCGCGCCTTGCCCGAGGGCTATGCCAGCTTCCTGGGCGAACGCGGCGTGCGGCTGTCGGGCGGGCAGCGCCAGCGCATGTCGATCGCCCGCGCGATCCTGAAGAACGCGCCACTGCTGCTGCTGGACGAGGCCACCAGCGCGCTCGACAGCGAAAGCGAGCGCGCGGTGCAGGCCGCACTGGACGAGGCGATGCGCGGCCGCACGACGCTGGTCATCGCGCACCGGCTGGGCACGGTGATGCACGCCGACCGGATCGTCGTGCTCGATGCCGGGCGGGTGGTGGACAGCGGCACGCACACGGAACTGCTGGCGCGCAGCGGGCTCTATCAACGGCTGGCGGCGTCGCAGTTCTCCGACGCACCGGCGGCGGCGGTCAACGACGACTGAAGCGAGCGCGTTGTAACGAACGCTTGCAGCGCTCTCCGCGCCCCGCCGTACAAAGACGATCCCCGTAGTCACCGAAGGAATAGCCATGACGATCACGCCCCGCAAGTCGATCTCTTCCTCGCTTTCGATCGTCGCGCTCACCGCCGCCGCACTGCTGGCCAGCGGATGCGCCAGCATGAACCAGGAACAGCAGGACACCGCCAAGGGCGCCGGTATCGGCGCGGCCGTGGGCGCCGTGGCCGGCGTGCTGATCGGCGACAGCAAGAAGGGCGCGGCCACCGGCGCGGCGATCGGCGCGCTGGGCGGCGCTGTGGCCGGCAACGTGTGGTCGAAGAAGATGGAAGAGAAGCGCCGTGCGATGGAGCAGTCCACGCAGGGCACCGGCGTCGACGTCACCCGCACGGCCGACAACCAGCTCAAGCTCAACGTGCCGAGCGACATCTCCTTCGATACCGGCAAGTCGGCCATCAAGCCCGAGCTGCGCACCGTGCTCGACAGCTTCGCCAACGGTCTGGCCAACGACCCGGCGCTGCAGGTGCGCGTGATCGGCCACACCGACAGCACCGGCAGCGACGCGATCAACAACCCGCTGTCGGTCGATCGCGCGCAGAGCGTGCGCGACTACCTGGCCGGTCGCGGTATCCAGCCGGCCCGCGTCGAGACCTCGGGCCGCGGCTCGCACGAGCCGATCGCCGACAACACCAGCGACGCCGGCCGTGCGAAGAACCGCCGCGTCGAGATCCTGCTGCGCGAGCCGGAACAGGCCGGCGCGGCGACACAGCCCAAGTCCTGAGGACCGGCGTGGGCACGGGGCCGGGATCCGGCTCCCGGCATCCGACTGCCTACAATCTTCGGATGCCGGTCTCCCCTCCCGTTCGCCCCATCCGCTCCCAGTACGAAGACTTCATGCGCCATGTGCGCGACCACGGGGTGTTCAAGGCCGACCGCACCGGCACCGGCACCACCAGCGTGTTCGGCCACCAGATGCGCTTCGACCTGCGCGAAGGCTTCCCGCTGGTCACGACCAAGAAGGTCCACCTCAAGAGCATCATCCTCGAGCTGCTGTGGTTCCTGCGCGGCGACGGCAACGCCACCTGGCTGCAGGAGCGCGGCGTGACCATCTGGGACGAATGGGCTCGACCCGACGGCGACCTGGGCCCGGTCTACGGCGTGCAGTGGCGCAGCTGGCCCACGCCGGGCGGCGGCCACATCGACCAGATCGCCGAAGTGGTGAAGCGACTGAAAGCCAACCCGGATTCGCGGCGCATCATCGTCAGCGCGTGGAATGTCGCCGACCTGCCGAAGATGGCACTGATGCCCTGCCACGCCTTCTTCCAGTTCTACGTGGCCGAGGGTCGGCTGTCGTGCCAGCTCTACCAGCGCAGCGCCGACATCTTTCTCGGCGTGCCGTTCAACATCGCCAGCTACGCGCTGCTGACCCACATGCTGGCGCAACAGTGCGACCTGGAGGTCGGCGACTTCATCTGGACCGGCGGCGACTGCCATCTCTACAGCAACCACCGAGAGCAGGTGGACCTGCAGCTCTCGCGGCAGCCGCGCCCCTACCCCACACTGCAGATCAAGCAGCGCCCGCCGTCGATCTTCGACTACGCCTACGAGGACTTCGAAGTGCTCGACTACGACCCGCACCCGGCGATCAAGGCGCCGGTCGCGGTCTGAGGCGGGCGCGGTGGAGCTGTTCCTGATCGCCGCGGTGGCGCGCGACGGCGCCATCGGCCGCGCCGGTACGATGCCCTGGCACCTGCCGCAGGACCTGGCGCACTTCAAGCGCACGACGCTGGGCTGCCCGGTGGTGATGGGCCGCAAGACATGGGAGTCGCTCCCACCGCGCTTCCGGCCCCTGCCCGGCCGGCGCAACGTGGTCGTGACGCGCAATACCGCCTGGCAGGCCGACGGCGCCGAGGCGGCGCCGTCACTCGACGCTGCGCTCGAGCGACTGCGCCGCGAAGAGCGCGTGTTCGTCATCGGTGGCGGCGAGCTCTATGCGCAATCACTTCCGCACGCCGACGGTCTGGTGCTGACCGAGGTGGACACCGACGTGCCGGACGCCGACACGCACTTCCCGGCCTGGGAGCGCGGCGCCTTCACCGAAGTCGCGCGCGAGAGCCACGCCGACGTCGCGCCCTGGCCCTATCACTTCGTGCGCTACAAGCGAGTACATCGCTGAAACCGCACTTTCGGTAGCGACTACTATTTCGACGTTCATTCAGAGGGTGCGAATCATGACAACCTCTTCCCGGACTGCGGCGACCGCCTCGAAGCGGGCCAAGAAGTCGAAGCCAGGTGCCGGCGGCGCTCGCTCCAAGTCTGCTGCGACCCAGCGCGCGAAGAAGGCCGCGACCAACGAAGCCATTGCGACGGAGCTCGCGCCGGCCGTCGCCATCGCATTGCTCGACAAGACCGATCAGCCCCCGGGCGCCGCGGCGCCGTCGTTGGAATGTCTGGCTGCGGGAGCAGCGCCTTCCGAGACCGAAGGCAAGGTTCGCGTCCAATTGCTGTTCGAGAACGGGGCGGTGCTCCCGGTCGAGATGAGCAACGCCGCAGGCGCCGCGCTGTCCAAGGGACTGGCAGAGGAACTCCCCAAGAAATAGAGGGGCCCTCGCGCAGCGCAACCTATTCCAGCGTCTGTTCAAGACCGGCGCGCACCCCGTGCGGGGATGCAGTTCGGCGCCGGCATGCACAGCATGGGGTTGATCGCATCGAGATGGCATCCTTCGGAGCCAGAACAGTCCACTCGGCGCTCGGTTCGGGCACGCTGCCAATGACATCATCGACCCCCGCATTCCGCGGCAACAAGGCCGCCCTGCCCAGCAAGCCTTGCGTGGCCTGCGGCCGGCCGATGAGCTGGCGCCGCCGCTGGGCCCGCACCTGGGACGAGGTGAAGTTCTGCTCCGACGCTTGCCGGCGCGCCAAGAGAAGCCGTGACTGAGATGCGCCACCTGGTCGTCGTGCTGGGCGATCAGCTGGATCTGGACGCTGCCGGGTTCGACGGCTTCGACGCCGCACGCGACGCGGTGTGGATGGCCGAGGTGGCCGAAGAATCGGCGCATGTGTGGTCGAGCAAGCCGCGCACGGTGATGTTCCTCGCCGCGATGCGCCATTTCGCGCTCGCCCTGCGCGCCGCCGGTCGGACCTTGCATTACGCCCCGCTGGACGACCCCGCCACGCACGGCAGCCTGCAGGCGCAGCTGCACGCCGACGTCGAGCGCCTGCGCCCCACCGGCCTGGTGATGACGGCCCCAGGCGACTGGCGCGTGCTGCAGTCGATCAAGGGGGTGGCGCAAGCGCAGGGTCTGCCGCTCGACATCCGAGAGGACCGCCACTTCCACTGCAGCGTGCGCGAGTTCGCGGCCCACGCGCGGGGCCGCAAAGTGCTGCGCATGGAGTATTTCTACCGCGAGATGCGCAAGCGCCACGGCGTGTTGATGCAAGGCGACGAGCCCGAGGGCGGCCAGTGGAACTTCGATGCCGACAACCGCGAGGCCTTCGGCGCCGCCGGTCCCGGCGCCGTGCCGCCGCGTGTGGTGTTCGAGCCCGATGCGCTCACGCGTGAGGTGATTGCGCTGGTCGAAAAGCGCTTCGGCGCCCATCCCGGCCGACTCGATGGCTTTGCCTGGCCGGTGACACGCGCGCAGGCACTCGTCGCCCTGCAGCGCTTCGTCGCCGAGCGCCTGCCGCTGTTCGGCCGCTACCAGGACGCCATGTGGCCCGGCGAACCCTGGCTGTACCACGCACACCTGGCGGCCGCACTGAATCTGAAGCTGCTGAACCCGCGCGAGGTGGTGGCCGCGGCCGTGGCCGCCTACCGCGTAGGCGCCGCGCCGCTGGCCGGCGTGGAAGGCTTCGTGCGCCAGATCCTCGGCTGGCGCGAGTACGTGCGCGGCATCTACTGGACTCGCATGCCCGGCTACGCGGAGCTCAATGCGCTGGACGCGCACCAGGACCTGCCCTCCTGGTACTGGACCGGCAGCACCGAGATGGCCTGCCTGCGCGATGCGATCACGCAGACGCTGCAGCACGGCTATGCACACCACATCCAGCGCCTGATGGTCACCGGCCTGTATGCGCTGATGCTGGGCGTGCAGCCGCAGCAGGTGCATGCCTGGTACCTGGCGGTGTACGTCGATGCCGTCGAATGGGTGGAACTGCCCAACACCCTGGGCATGAGCCAGTACGCAGACGGCGGCCTGATGGCCAGCAAGCCCTACGTGGCGACCGGCAAGTACATCCAGCGCATGAGCCCGCACTGCAAGGGCTGCCGCTACGACCCCGCCCAGCGCACGGGCGAGAAGGCCTGCCCGTTCACCACGCTGTACTGGGATTTCCTGATGCGCCACGAGGCGGCGCTGTCCGACAACCCGCGCATGGCGCTACAGATGAAGAACATGGCTCGCCTGAACGACGCGCAGAAGCAGGCAATCCGCGAACGCGCGGCGGCCGTTCGCAATGGCGAGGTCGCGTGAGGCCGTCGTCTGGTTCATGCGCGACCTGCACCTGGCCGACGATGGACAAGGCCGCCGGTTCTGAGTGAGCCGCCCTGCTGCCGTGCCTTGTAGGATGACGCGAGTCCCAGCCTGCCGGTGTGGGTCGGATTCTCAGCACCAAAAAACAACCTAGGATCGCCTTGAAACTCGCCACCTGGAAGCTTGACCAACACGGTGACGCAGCCAAGCTGCGACACCGCGGAAGGCCAGATCCAACCGGTCTAAGGCGTCCCTACCGCGCCCGGCTGAAGATCGCTTCGGCTTTCGCCTTTGCCACCTCGTGTGAGGAAGGGTCCAGGTCGGGAAGCACCAGCCCCTCGTCGCCACCGGCGTACAGGGGTCCGCCGAAATCGCTGTCATAGAACTGGCCGTCGCGTTCACCGCCGTCGTGGTACGCGGCCATCGTCGAGCGGGTGAGGTCGACCCCATGCTCCAGCGCCAGGTACTGCCAGGTCCAGGCGCGGACGACATTGCCCGCGTCGAGTGCCCGTTCCGCGGCAGATCGCAGCCAATGGTCATCGGCCCACTCCGCAACCCGGTCTTCGGCCCATGCGTCACCTTCGGACGCGAGTGCTTCCATGGCCGTCCGCGACCCCCGCTCCGCCGCCGTGCGAAGCCACCGCGCGCGCGCTTCGTCACTGGAAGCGTGTCGGGCCATCTTCAGGGCATCGACCTCGCCGGTGAGCCGTTCGGCCAAAGCAATGAACTCCGGGTTCTCGAACGTCGTGCCGTACTCCAGCGCCGCCACCCGGACGCCACCGAGCGCCGCCGCCTTCAGGTGGGCCTCGTACTTCCGGTACTGCGGTTCGAGCCGCAGGTAGTCGTCGACCCAGCCGCGCTCGATGGCGGTCAGCACGCGCCCCTTCAGCGACTCCTCGTAGAGGTAGGGATTCGGACGGCCGCAGCGGTAGAGAGCGGCCAGCAGGAAGTGCCCCTGCGGATTCGCCGGCCCGGCCGCCTGCTCGAGACTGCTCAGCAGCATCGGCGAGCCCATGAGGTGCTCGCGAGCGGGGCCGGAGGCAGGCGGCGCAGTCCTGGGCGGTTCATCGTTCCAGCCCTCGTCGTCCTCATCGATGCCGTCGTCGTCATCGTCATCGTCGAGATCGTCACGGTCGGCGACCTGCGCCGCCGGCAACAGTGCGGCTCGCAGGTCGGCCAACGACACCGCCGAAAGTCGGTGTTCGGCGATGAAGGCCTGGAGGGTGATCGCAACCGTCGCGGCGGCTTGCTGTTCGTAGCCAAGCTGAACGGCGCGACCGATCAGGTCGGGCAAGCCGCCTGTCGGCGCCGCTCCCACGCTCGAATCGGCCAGCACTGAGTCGCTGAGGAACGCAGCCCAGGAACGATGCCCGAACGCGGCGGCGAGGAGTTCATGCACGTGGCTGCGTTTGACGGGCCAGCCGGAACGCGTATGCAGGGTCTGCTGCGCAAGGTGCGCGAGTTCTTTCAAGGTCATGAGTCTTCCTTCGGTGTACCTCGCCGAATCAGGTCAGACGCACGCGTTTAAGTCCCCGATGACGAGGCCTTGAAGGGAGATCGATGACGATGAAAGGGATGCCTGTTTCTACTCGCGTGCAAGTACGGCGGGCGCCTTGCCGGCGATTCTAGGCATCCTGCCCGGACCATCCAAGCGCCCTCCTCCACGCTCCGCGCCACCAGCCCTTGAAAATTGTCAGAATTAGATTCATACTTCTGACAGCTAAGGAATCACCGTGTCCAACCTCGCCCAGCAAGTCCTCGCGCACGCCGCCTCGATGCCGGAAGGCGCCAGCCTGTCCGCGAAGGCCCTGCTGCACCTGGGCAGCCGGGCTGCGGTGGATCAGACGCTGTCGCGCCTGGCGCGCAGCGGCGAACTGCTGCGCGCCGGGCGGGGCGTCTACGTCCTGCCGGTGAAGGGCAAGTTCGGCGCACGGGCACCGGAAGTCGCCAAGGTGGTCCAGGAATGGGCCAGCCAGCGCGGCGAAACCGTCGTCGGCAACGGCGCGGCTGCAGCGAATGCGCTGGGTCTGACGACCCAGGTGCCGGTGCGCCAGGTCTTCCTGACCTCTGGCCGCAGCCGCAAGCTCAAGCTCGGCGCTCAGACGGTCGAGTTGAAGCATGCCCCGCCGTGGCAACTGCTCTACCCAGGGCAGGCCGCGGGCGAAGTCATCCGCTCGCTGGCATGGGTAGGGCCATCGGGCTCCGCAGCGGCGCTCGGTCAGCTCAGGCAACGGCTGCCGGCGTCGGAATTGCTGGCCGTCGCCAACGCACGCGCGCGCCTGCCCACCTGGCTGGCGAGCCAGGTCAGCAGCCTGGTGACCCGTGCCTGAATACTTCGCCCTGCCGCGCGAGGACCAGCGCGAGGCGCTGCTGGTTGCGGCACAGCGTTCGGGTCGCCCCCTGCACTTGCTCGAGAAGGACACGTGGGTCGTCTGGGCCCTGCACCACCTGTTCACCGGACCGCACGCGCCGCACCTGGTCTTCAAGGGGGGTACATCGCTCTCCAAGGTCTACGGCGTGATCAAGCGCTTCTCGGAAGATGTGGACCTCACCTACGACATCCGTGCCATCGCTCCGGACCTCATCGAGAAGGCCGATTCACCCTGGCCCACGTCCCGCAGCCAGGAGAAGAAGTGGAGCAAGGCCATCCGGCAGCGCCTTGCCGAACTCGTCAGCGGCAAGCTGGCGCCCGATCTCGCCAAAGCACTCGCCGAGCAGGGGCTGCAGGCGAAGGCCCGCGCAGAGGGTGAGCAGCTCTTCATCGACTACGAGGCCTTCGGCGAAGGTACGGGCTATGTGCGTCCCTCGGTCCTGCTGGAGTTCGGCGCGCGATCGACGGGCGAGCCCAACGAGCTGCGATCGGTCGCGTGCGACGCCGCGCCGCACTTGCCGGACGTGAGTTTTCCGTCGGCCACACCCCAGGTCATGCGCCCCGAGCGCACGTTCTGGGAGAAGGCCACGGCCATCCATGTCTTCTGCGCCCAAGGCAGCTTTCGAGGCGGTGACCGCTACGCGCGCCACTGGCACGACGTGACGCGGCTCGACGCTGCCGGCTTTGCCGACAGCGCCGCGAAGGACCGCGCGTTGGCACACGCCGTCGCAGAGCACAAGAGCATCTTCTTCGCCGAATCGATGCCAGACGGTGCGCTCATCGACTACCGCGCAGCGGTCACTGGCGCACTGGATCTGGCACCCAGCGGCGACGCACGGAAGACGCTGGCCGAGGACTACCAGCGCATGGTCGAGGACGGCCTGCTCTTGGACGACGCCGAACCCTTCGACGTCCTGCTGCAGCGTTGCCAGGCGCTTGCGCTCAAGGTGAACGCGGCGGCGCTTGGGGCCGCATGACGCTCTGCCCGCGCATCCAAGAGCGCGTACCGACGACCGCTTGTAGGATGACGACAACACCTTGCCGCCCAGCGCCATCAACTGGGCTCGCAGCGGAAAAATGTGGGGGTATGCGTGGGGGTATGCGTGGGGGTATGCGTGGGGGTATGCGTGGGGGTACCGTTCAGTCTTCAAGAAACAAAGTTCAATAAAAACAGATACTTAGGATCTCCTTGAAACTCACCACCTGGAACGTCAATTCGCTCACCGTGCGCTTGCCGCAGGTGCTGGACTGGCTGGCCGCGAACCCGGTCGATGCGCTGGTGCTGCAGGAAACCAAGCTCACCGACGACAAGTTCCCGCGCGCCGAGATCGAGGCCGCCGGTTACGCCGTGCAGTGGTTCGGCCAGAAGACCTACAACGGCGTGGCGCTGCTGTCGCGCGAGCCGGCGCAGGACGTGGCGAAGAACATCTTCGGCTTCGCCGACGAGCAGGCGCGGGTGATTGCCGGCAGCGTGGCTGGCGTGCGCGTCATCGGCGCGTATTTCCCGAACGGCCAGGCGCCGGACAGCGAGAAGTTCGTCTACAAGATGGCGTGGCTGCAGGCGCTGCGCGACTGGGTGCGCAGCGAGCTCGCCACGCACCCGCGGCTGGTGCTGATGGGTGACTTCAACATCGCCCCGGAAGACCGCGACGTGCACGACCCGGTGCTGTGGGCCGGGCAGATCCATTGCACGCCGCAGGAGCGCGAACACTTCCGCGAGTTGATCGCTCTCGGGCTGGTCGATGCCTTCCGGCTGTTCGAGCAGCCGCCCAAGAGCTGGAGCTGGTGGGACTACCGCAACCTGGCGTTCCGCAAGAACCAGGGCCTGCGCATCGACCACATCCTGGTCAGCGAGGCGCTGAAGCCGGCGGTGAGCGCCTGCACGATCGACAAGCTGCCGCGTAAGAACGAGCGGCCGAGCGACCACGCGCCGGTGGTCGTGGAGTTGTCGATCGCGTAAACGGCGGCGTGCCTACTTGGCGGCAGCGGGCGGGCGTGGCACCGGCTTGACGCTGCCGCAATCGGCACCGAGCCACTGGCCCTCGCCCTGCATCGCGATCTTCGTCGCCTTGGCGCCCCCGGTGCCGCGCATCTTCATCGTGTAGCGCTCGGGGCCGAGCGTGGTGATCTCGATGTCGCCCTGTGACGGCGGCTTGGTGCAGACGTACTTGATGTTCGTCGTCGCGCCGGAGCGGCTCTGGTCGTACTTGCAGTCGGGCCGCTGCTCCATCGGGACCGACTGGCGCGCCACGTCCTCGGGCGTGACGCAGACCTTGCTGGTCGTGCCGCCGGCGGCGTCCGGGCTGGCGCCGTTGCGGCCCATCATCTCTTCCATCTGCTTGCGCTGGGCCGGCGGCATGGCGGCCATCTGCTTGCGCATCTGCTCCATCTGCGCCTGCTGGGCCGGATCGAGCTCCATCTGCTGCTTGATCTGCCACAGACCCGGCTTCATGGCGGTCTGGCCCTGCGCCGGCCCGACCGCCCCCAGCATTCCGGCGCACAGCAGCGCCAGCACCGCGCCGCGCTGTATCGGCGCCGCGGTGCACGTCCATGAATGACTCACGATCGTCTCCTCGTCCAGCCCGGGAACCGACCCGTGCCGGCGTGGCGCCGGTCAGTCGTCGAGACCCAGTTCCTGGATTTTGCGCGTGATCGTGTTGCGGCCGATGCCGAGCTTGTGGGCCGCCTCGATGCGCCGGCCGCGCGTGATGTCGAGCGCGGTATGGATCAGGCGCGCCTCGAACTTCTCGGTCAAGGCCTGCCAGACGTCGGGCACGCCGGCCTCGAGCAGGGCACGCGCCTCGCGCTCCAGGTCGTCGAGCCAGAGTCCGGCGACTGCCGCCGCCATCGCGATCGGCGTGGCGGCCGCGCCGGCCACCGCCGGCTCGGAAGTCGAGGAGACCGCGGCCTCGGGCATGGTGCCAGGGGGGGCGACCAACGCTGCGGCCATTGTCGGAACCACCGCGGCAGCCGCCGTCAGCTCCGGTGGCAGGTCCTTGGCATCGACCATCTGCGCCGGTGCCATCACCGTGAGCCAGTGGCAGATGTTCTCGAGCTGGCGCACGTTGCCGGGGTAGTCGAAGCTCGACAGGCGCGCCAGCGCGGCCTCGCTCAGTCGCTTGGCCTCGACGCCCAGTTCCTTGGCGCTCTTCTGCAGGAAGGAGCGCGCCAGCGCGGGGATGTCCTCGCGCCGCTCGCGCAGCGCCGGCAAACGCAGGCGGATCACGTTGAGGCGGTGGAACAGGTCTTCGCGGAAGGCGCCCTGCTTCACGCGTTGTTCGAGATCCTGGTGGGTCGCGGCGATCACGCGCACGGTGCTCTTCAACGGGTTGTGGCCGCCGACGCGGTAGAACTGGCCGTCCGACAGCACGCGCAGCAGGCGCGTCTGCAGGTCGAAGGGCATGTCGCCGATCTCGTCGAGGAACAGCGTGCCGCCGTCGGCCTGCTCGAAGCGGCCGCGCCGCGTGGTCTGCGCGCCGGTGAAGGCGCCGCGCTCGTGGCCGAACAGCTCGCTCTCCAGCAGGTCCTTGGGGATGGCCGCGGTGTTGATCGCGACGAACGGGCCGCTGGCGCGCGAGCTGTGCTTGTGCAGCGCATGCGCCACCAGCTCCTTGCCGGAGCCGCTCTCGCCGGTAATGAGCACGGTGACGTTGCTCTGGCTGAGCCTGCCGATGGCGCGGAACACGTCCTGCATCGCCGGCGCCTGGCCGAGCATCTCAGGCACCTGGGTCAGCCGCTCGTCGCCCTCGTCCTCGCGCAGGCTCTCGTCGAGCGCACGGCGGATCAGCTCCACGGCCTTGGGAAGGTCGAAGGGCTTGGGCAGGTATTCGAAGGCGCCGCCCTGGAAGGCCGAGACGGCGCTGTCGAGGTCGGAGTAGGCGGTCATGATGATGACCGGCAGGGCGGGCAGCCGCTCCTTGAGCGTGCCGAGCAGATCGATGCCCGAGCCGCCGGGCATGCGGATGTCGCTCACCAGCACCTGCGGCGCGTCGCCCTCGTCGAGCGCCGTGAGCACGTCGCGCGGGTTCGAGAAGCAGCGCACCGGCAGCTCCTCGCGTTGCAGGGCCTTCTGGAGCACGAAGCGGATGGATTGATCGTCGTCGACGATCCAGATGGATTTCATGCGGCTCTGCGATCCCTGAGCGTCTTGCAAGCCACACCCCCGACAGGGAGTCAGGGTAGCGGCATCGTGATTTTGAACAGCGTCCTGCCCGGTTCACTCTCGCATTCGATCGTGCCCTGATGTTGCGCCACGAAGGTCTGTGCCAGTGTGAGCCCCAAGCCCGACCCGCCATCGCGCCCAGAAACCAGAGGGTAGAAGATGCGATCGCGGATGGCCTCGGGGACGCCCGGACCGTTGTCCTCAATATGCAATTCCAGTGCCAAACGAAAGCGCTGCTTGCCGAGCGTGACCTGGCGAGCGATCCGCGTGCGCAGCACGATGCGGGCGTCGCCGGCCACCATGCGCTCGGCCAGCGCCTGCGCGGCGTTGTGGGCGATGTTCAGCACCGCCTGGATCAACTGCTCTCGGTCGCCGCGGAAATCGGGGATCGAGGTGTCGTAGTTGCGCTCGATCGTGAGCCCGCGCGGGAATTCGGCCACGATGAGCGCCCGCACCCGCTCGCACACCTCGTGGATGTTGACATCGCCCACCACGTGCGGGCGGCGGTGCGGCGCCAGCAGCCGGTCGACCAGCGCCTGCAGGCGGTCGGCCTCGTGGATGATGACCTGCGCATACTCGCTCAGTCCCTTGGACTCGACCTCCATCTGCAGCAGCTGCGCCGCGCCACGGATGCCGCCCAGCGGGTTCTTGATCTCGTGGGCGAGGTTGCGGATCAGTTCCTTGGTGGCGCGCACCTGATCGAGAGCGCGCTCCTCGCGGTCCTGTCGGGTCTGCTGCTCGATCTCGATCAGCTCGACCAGCGTGACGTCGGAATGCTCCATCTGGTTGACGATCACATGCACCAGCAGCGGCTCGCCGGGCGACACGAACGGCCGCTTCAACTGGGCGTCGAGCCGGCTGGTCGAAAACTCGTTGCGAGCCACCGCCGTGACGGTGTCGCGCAGCAGCGCGGGGTCGACGAACCAGTCGAACCAGTCGCGCCGCAGCACGTTGCGCCGAGACAGGCCGAGCACGTTCTCGAAGGCGGCGTTGGCGAACAGGCAGCGCCCGTCGGGCTGGACCACCGCCACCATGGTGGCGAGCAGGTCGAAGGCCTCGTTCCAGAGCGCCGAGGTCGGCGGCAAGGGGATGGTGGCGACGCCCGGCGCCGCCGCGACGCCGCGCCGCTCAGCCACCGCTGCCGCCGGCGGCCTTGGAGAGTTCGCGCCGCAGTGCCGCCACGTCGGACTCGGAGCGCTCGATGCTGGCCTTCATCTCGGCCACGCGGTCCAGGTACTTCTGGTAGTTCTTCTCGTCGCCGCGACGTTCTGGCTGACCGTTGTTGTACTCCTGCTTCAGCGCCGTCAGGCGCTCTTCCTCGCGCCGCAGTTCGGTCTCGAGGATGCGGCGCTTGTCGGTGTCGCGCGCCTTCTGGTCGGCCGGGTCGACACGGCTGTCGGCCGGGCGCGATTCGCTGCTCGACGTGGCCGCGGGGGCACGCCGCGCCGGGCCCTGGATCACGGTGATCGGTGCGCCCTCGAGCGTCTTGCAGCCCTTGGCGAGCGCCTCCTTGGGCGTGAGGGCGCTGGTGTACAGGTTGCCCGGACACTTGTAGATGACGGGCTCCTGGGCCCCTGCTCCCACGGCCGAGGCCAGCAGCCCTGCCGCGGCCAGCACGCGCAGTTCATCCTTCCATCGACTCATCCCGGCTCCTTCATCAAACGATCCGGTCGCTGCACCGCAACGCCCTGCGCCCGGAGTATCCGGCATCCCACATTCAACGCGCGGGGCGCAGCCGGCGCGCACCGCGCCCAAAAAAAAGGGACGGCGGATGCCGTCCCTTTCTCACACGCGTGTTCCGCGCCTGGCGCGGACCCGCAGGTCCGCGACCGGGATCAGAGCGTGTAGTACATGTCGAACTCGACCGGGTGGGTCGCCATGCGGAAGCGCGTGACTTCCTGCATCTTGAGGTCGATGTAGGCGTCGAGGTAGGAGTCGGTGAACACGCCGCCCTTGGTCAGGAAGGCGCGGTCCTTCTCCAGGTACTCGAGCGCCTGCTCGAGGCTGGCGCAGACGGTCGGGATCTTCGCGTCTTCGTCCGGCGGCAGGTGGTAGAGGTCCTTGGTGGCGGCTTCGCCCGGGTGGATCTTGTTCTCCACACCGTCCAGGCCGGCCATCAGCAGCGCCGCGAAACCCAGGTAAGGGTTCATCAGGGGATCGGGGAAGCGCGCCTCGACGCGACGGCCCTTCGGGTTCGCCACGTAGGGGATGCGGATCGAGGCCGAGCGGTTCTTGGCCGAGTAGGCCAGCTTCACCGGGGCTTCGAAACCGGGCACCAGTCGCTTGTAGCTGTTGGTGCCGGGGTTCGTGATCGCATTGAGCGCACGGGCGTGCTTGATGATGCCGCCGATGTAGAACAGCGCGAACTCCGACAGGCCGGCATAGCCGTCACCGGCGAACAGGTTCTTGCCGTCCTTCCAGACCGACTGGTGCACGTGCATGCCCGAGCCGTTGTCGCCGACGATGGGCTTGGGCATGAAGGTCGCGGTCTTGCCGTAGGCATGGGCCACGTTGTGGATCACGTACTTCTGCAACTGCACCCAGTCGGCGCGCTGGATCAGCGTGCTGAACTTCGTGCCGATCTCCATCTGGCCGGCGTTCGCCACCTCGTGGTGGTGCACCTCGACCGGAATGCCCACCGATTCGAGGATCAGGCACATCTCCGAGCGCAGGTCCTGGCCCGAATCGACCGGCGGGACCGGGAAGTAGCCGCCCTTCACCGCAGGACGGAAGCCCGAATTGCCATGCTCGTATTCCTTGCCGGTGTTCCAGGCCGCTTCCTCGCTCTCGATCTTGGCGAAGCAGCCCGACATGTCGTTGCTCCAGCGCACGCTGTCGAACACGAAGAACTCGGGCTCCGGACCGAAGTAGGCGGCGTCGCCCAGGCCCGAAGCCTTCATGTAGGCCTCGGCACGCTTGGCGAGCGAACGCGGATCGCGCTCGTAGGCCTTGCCGTCGGCCGGATCGATGACGTCGCAGGTCAGGATCAGCGTGGGCTCTTCGAAGAACGGGTCGATGTTGGCCGTGTTCGGATCGGGCATCAGCTGCATGTCGGAGGCTTCGATGCCCTTCCAGCCGGCGATCGAAGAGCCATCGAAGGCGTGGCCCGACGTGAACTTGTCTTCGTCGAAATGCGAGACGGGCACGGATACGTGCTGCTCTTTGCCGCGGGTGTCGGTGAAACGGAAATCAACGAACTTGATCTCGTTTTCCTTCACCATCTTCATCACGTCGGCGACGGTCTTGTTGGCCATCAGGTGCTCCTAGCGAGACGTTGGATCGGTGTGGGGGTAATGGGGCTGAGAGGCCCCGGCAATGGCCGCATAAGGCTCTCGGAAATTTAGCAGAAACCATGCCCAGGACAGGATCGCGAACGGTGCGCGCGTGCGCCTCGACGGCTCATCTCCAGCGCAGATTGCTCATCAGGCACTGATTAGAGGCAGACAACGCACCAAACACGATCACCCTCTGGCGTCGTCAGCGCACCATTTCAGGGCCGAGCCGGGCGCCGTGGGCGGACAGTCCCGTCAGCAGCGTGGCGTAGGCACGGCCCAGCGTGTCGGCGTTGCCGCCCTTCACCCCGAGCTCGATGTGGCGGCCATGCTCCGGATGGTCGACGCTGGGCAGGCTGAAGACCTTGACGTCGCCGAACTCGGCCTCGATGGCCTCCATCAGCGGCGTCAGCGTGGCCTCCATCGCCCCGTAGACGATCACCGAGCGCTCGGCCTGCCCGCCGCCGCGCAGGTGCGCGTAGTAGGTGTCGAGCACCCAGGCCATCATCGGCCAGGCCATCACCGGGAAGCCGGGGACGAAATGCACGGCGCCGCCCGCCGGACCGTCCACCGTGAACCCGGCGATCTTGTTGTACGGGTTGGGGATGATCCGCGCGCCTTCGGGAAACACGCCCATGTTGAGACGGTGACGGTTGTCGTCGCGATCGGGCTCGTAGGGCACGCCCTGCTCCGCCGCGATGTCGCGCATGCGCTCCAGGATCAGTTCACGCGCCTGCGGATGCAGCGCCAGCGGCACGCCGAGCGCCGCCGCCGCGCACTGGCGCGTGTGATCGTCCGGCGTCGCGCCGATGCCGCCGCACGAGAACACCGCTGCCCCGCTGGCGAGGGCGTCGCGCAGGTCGGCGGTGATGCGTGCGCGGTCGTCGCCGGCGTAGCGCGCCCAGGCGAGCTGCAGGCCACGCTCGCCGAGCAGTTCGATGGTCTTGGCCAGGTGCTTGTCCTGGCGCTTGCCCGAGAGGATCTCGTCCCCGATGATCAGCAGTCCGAATTCCATGGTCGTCTTTCGTTCGGCGGCGGTTCAGACCGGCGGCAGCGCGGGCGGCACGGCATCGATCAGGATCGCATCGGGCGCCCCTGTCACCGAGCTCCCCGGCTCGCTGCGCGCGCGCAGCGCCTGCAGCTCGGCCAGGCAGTAGTGGCTGAACCACAGCGCCGAGAACGCGAACACCAGCGTGTACAGCCAGACCGACACCACGATCAGCACCGGTGCGAACACCAGCAGCGCCGCGCTCACCGCCCACACCAGCGCCGGCGCCGCACCGAGGTAGCCGGTGACGATGCCGATGCCCAGCAGCGGCAACCGGTGCGCGCGCATCAGCTCTTGCCGCTCGTCGCGCGTCGCGTGCTCGGCGAGCGCATCGAAGCTCATCATGCGGTAGCTGAGCCAGCCCCAGATCAGCGGCGGCAGCAGCAGCACCAGCGGCGGCACGAGCCACAGCGGCATCGAGATCACCAGCGCGCCCACCGCCAGCAGCGTCGCGCCGAGCGAGAACAGCACGCTGCGCCACACCGGCTCGCCATGCCGCCGCTCGAGCGCGGCGAAGCGCCGCTGCGCCACCAGGTCGACCAGCTTGGGCATCATCATCAGTGCCACCACCAGCAGCGACAGGATGACCAGCGCCGGGACCGCCAGCGCCAGCACGATCAGCGGGGCGACCAGGGTCCGCAGGCTGCCGGCGCCGACGGATTCGAGCCAGCCGAGCGCGCTGCCGGTCAGGGACCAGGCATCGAGCTGGGCACGCACGGCCACCAGCGCGCTCTCCCAGAAGAAATAGCCCAGCACCGCGGCCAGCACGCCGGTCAGCAACAGCGGCAGCACCGACAGCCAGATGACGCGCGGGTGCAGGCAGTAGGCGGCGGCGCGCCAGAACGAATCGACCAGTTGCTTCATCCGACGAGCATACCCAAGGCCCGCCGGCCGCGCCGTCGCTCAGGCGCGCCCGAACAGACGCCGCAGGCCCCGCCACTGCTGGGCCCAGAAGCCGCGGCCGTAGTCGCGCGCACCCTCGCCGGGCAACTGGTCGCGCACGCCGGTCGGGTCGTAGCGGTTCTCGAAGTTCGCCGTGCCGAACAGCACGTCCCAGAGCGGGAACAGCACCGCGAAGTTGTGGCCGCCGAGCGTGCCCTGCCCGTTCGACTCGTGGCCGAGCCCGATGCTGTGGTGCAGGCGATGGAAGCGCGGACTGGCCAGCAGCCGCTCGCCGACGCGGCCGAAGCTCAGGCGCAGGTTCGCGTGCTGCAGGTTCTCGAGCAACTGCGTGACCGCGACGACCGCGATGAACTGGCCCGGCGGGACACCGATCGCCCGCGCCAGCAGCACCAGCAGGATGTCGCGCAACAGGTCGTCGAGCAGGTGGTTGCGGCTGTCGCTCCACATCGTCATCTGGCGCTGGCTGTGGTGCAGAGCGTGCAGCGCCCACCAGGCGTTCACGCCGTGCTGGCCGCGGTGGATCCAGTAGTCGGCGAGGTCGAAGACCAACAGGTAGACCACGAAGGCGAACACCGCCGTGTCGCTGAGGCCCGGCCACCAGGGCGCCAGCCACTGATCGAGCTGCCAGCCCGCGTAGCCTTGCACGCTGAGCGCGCCGAACAGCGCGTCCCACAGCGGATCGACGGCGAAGAACAGCGCCACGCGGAACAGGCCCAGACGATGCAGCAGTGTGTACAGCACGTCGACGCGCACGGCCTGCCGGTCCACTACCGGCTCCACCGGCCGCCAGCGCTCCAGCGGTGCGATCACCGCGAGCATCACCGCCAGTTGCAGCAGGCCGACCAGCAGCCAGCCGGTGGCGTCGAAGCCATCCTCGAGCAGGTTGCCGAATCCGAGCGAGAACAGCAAGGGCTGCACCACTGCCTCGAACAAGGCCTGCTGGGCCTGCGCGAACAGATCGGTCAGGGTCTCCATCGCCGGGCTCAATGCAGCGGGTGGGCCGCGATCCAGGCGAGGTAGTCGGGATGCTCGCGCAGGGTCGCGAAGCACAGCCCGCGAGCCTTCAGGCCTTCGATCAGCGGCTCCAGCACCGCCGGCGCCCAGGCGTCCTGACGCGACCAGATGCCCAGGTGGGCCAGCAGGATGTCACCCGCCCGGATGTCACGCAGCGCCGCCGACAGGAGCTGCGCATTGGGGTACTTGTCGCTCGGCAGCTCGTCGCCCAGAAAGCCCGCCGGCGACCACGGCACGTGCTTGAAGCCGCAGGCTTCGGCCGCCTTCAGAAGGACCGGCGAGGTGCGGCCGGCCGGGGCGCGAAACAGCGGCAACGCCTGCTGCCCGGTCATCTGGGTGAAGCGCTGCAGCGGGCGCTTCAGCGTTGCGCAGTAGTCGGCCGCGGTGACCGACAGCGTCCGCCCGCTGTCGGGGCCGGCAGTGGGCCGCACGCTGAAGCCCGCACCACGGTCGGCGCGCCACACCCAGTGGTCCCAGGTGTGCGAACCGAAGGCATGGCCCTCGGCCGCCCGCGCCTTCCACCACGGCGCCCACTGGTCGTCGAGGCTGCTGCCGTCCGTCAGCGTGCGCTCGTTGGCGAGGAAGAACGTGACCCGGACCTGCTGGCGCTGCAGCACCTCGGCCACCAGCGGCGCCACACCCATGTGGCCGGTATCGAAGCTCAGGTAGACCGGCCTATCGCAGGCCGCTGCGAGCGCCGCGCTGCCGCACACCGTCGCCGCCACGGCGGCCACCGCACGTCGCAGCTCAGCGGCGAGACGCATGGGCGAGCGTCCACACGCCGTGCGGCGAGCGGCCGACGGCAACCTGACGCACCACCTGGCGCTTCACTGGATCGATCACCGTGAGCTTGCGCGCCCAGCGCGAGGTGACCAGGATGGTCTTCACGCCCTGCGCGTCGACCATCACGTCGATGCAGTCCGGCCCGCCGGGCGCGGGATAGGTGTCGACCACGGCCAGCGTCTGCAGGTCGATGCGGCTGATGGAATTGGCCACGCGGTTGCTCACGAGCACGTGGCGTCCGTCGCCCCAGGCGCGAAAGGCATGCGCGCCGGCACCGGTCTTGATGCGCTTGACCAGCTTCGCGGTGGCGGAGGTCACGTCGTAGACCTCGACGAATTCGTCGCCGGTCAGGCCGACGAGCAGTTGCTTGTCGTCCGGTGTCAGGTAGACGTCGGCCGGCAACTTGCCGGTCGGCACCGTCCAGCGCGGCGTCTGCGTTGCGAGGTCGATCGCCATCAGCTGGTCGCTGTCCTGCAACGAGGCATAGACCACAGTGCTCCTGCTGTCGATGAAGAGGTGGCTCGGCGTCTTGCCGGCGGGCACCTTCTTCACGAGCTTGAAATCGCCACCGTCGACCGCGGCGTTCCAGCGGTAGATCGCCACATGGTCGAGACGGTTCGCCGCGGTGACGAACCACTTCATGTCGGGCGAGAAGCGCAGCTGGTAGGGATCGTCGACGCCGGCGATCGTGCGTTGCACCAGCCCGGTCTTCGGATCGACCAGCGTCAGGGTGTCCGACATCGCATTGGCGACGAGCAGCGAACGCTCGTCGGGCGACAGGTAGAGATGGTGCGGCTCCTTGCCGGTCGGAAGGCGGCGCAGTTCGGTGAAGCTCACGGGATCGATCACGCTGATCGTCGCGTCCAGCGAGTTGAGCACGAAGATCGGCTGTGGGCCGCTCGGCCTCGCCGCGCTCGCGGCAGGCGGCGCCGGGGCCGCTGCAACCGCCGGGGCCGAGGCAGGCTGCGATCGGGCCCCCAGGCAGGCCGCGCAGAGCGTCGTCAGCACCACGGTCTGCAATGCCCTGCCCAATTTCCCACGCCGGCACGGGCCGCGACCCGCGCTCACTTCTTGATTCAATCGATCCCCCGACAGCAAACCCAAGATTCTACGGGCGGCCCCATGACGGCCCGGGCTTCACTACAGTGCAGTCAACGCGATCATGGCCTTCGCCGCCGACCCCACCGACCATGAGCCCCAGCTCCAGCCCCCTGCCCGCCCTCGGCATCGACCTCGGCGGCACCAAGATCGAAGCCATGCTGCTCGACGACACCGGCACCACGCGCTGGCGCGAGCGCATCCCGACGCCGCCCGACGATTACCGTGCCGCGCTGGCCGCCCTCGGCGGCCTGGTCGAGCGGGCCCGTGCGGCCGCCGGCAGCGCCATCAGCGTGGGCATCGGCACGCCGGGCACGCGGCGCGCAGACGGCGCGATGAAGAACGCCAACTCCACCTGCCTCAACGGCCAGCCGCTGCTGCACGACCTGGAGGCGCTGCTCGGCCAGCCGATTGCACTGGCCAACGACGCCAACTGCCTGGCGCTGTCGGAGGCCACCGACGGCGCCGGCGCCGGGGCGGCGGTGGTGTTCGCGGTGATCCTCGGCACCGGCTGCGGCGGCGGCGTGGCAGTGCATGGCCGAGTGCTGCAAGGCCCGAACGGCCTGGCCGGCGAATGGGGTCACAACCCCCTGCCCTGGGCGCGCGACGATGAACGCCCCGGGCCGGCCTGCTACTGCGGCACCGCCGGTTGCATCGAGGCCTGGCTCAGCGGCCCGGCGGTGGCCGCCGACCACCGCCGCCACGGTGGCGCGGCCGTCGATGCCGTCGCCATTGCCCAGGGCGCTCTCGCCGGCGACGCGGCCTGCCAGGCCAGCCTCGATCGGCATGCGCTGCGCGTTGCGCGCGCGCTCGCGTCCGTGATCAACCTGCTCGACCCGGATGTCATCGTGTTCGGCGGTGGCGCCTCGCGCCTGCCCGGGCTGATCGAGCGCCTGCCGAGCCTGTGGACGCCCTGGGTGTTCGGTGCCCGACACGATCCGCCGGTGCGGACCCGGCTCGCGCTGTCGCAGCATGGCGACGCCTCGGGCGTGCGCGGTGCGGCGTGGCTCGGCCGCGCCCTCGGCGGGGGCTGAACGCCGGCCGATTCGCGGCCGCTCAGGACGAAGCGCGCACCGGCCTCGCACTCAGCGCCTGCGACAGCGTGTCGGCGCTGTCGGCCAGGTGGGCCCGCGCCTCGGCGCTCAGGCCCGGGCGCCGGCGGGCGTGGTCGATCTGTGCGAGGAGCGCGCGCGACTGCGCGCGCAGCAGGCTGCGCGCATCGGCCCGGCTGAGCGCACCCGGTCGCAGCAGCAACGCGGCGACGCGGTTCACGTGCTCGCGCTGCAGTTCGCGGCGCGGCGGCGGGATGTCGCCGCCCGCACGCAACTCGCTCCACACGTCGCGCATGAGGCGCTGGTAGAGCTCGGCGAGCGGCAAGGCGTCGGCGGCACTGCTGGCCTTGCCCTGGCTGTCGAGCAGGCGCGACGCGACCGCGTCGCTCATCAACTGGTTCAGCACGTTGCGCTGCAGTTCGAGCACGGCGCCGACCAGCGAATAGTCGGTGGCGATCTGCGTCTCGCCGCTGAAGATCGCGTCGGTGCGTTCGGCGAAATCGGGGGCCAGGCGGCGCTGCAGGGTTGGCGACAGGCGGATGCTGTCGGCCGCCAGCAAGCCGCTCGACAGCGTGTCCAGCGCCTGGCGCTGCTGCGCGGCCGGTAGCGGCTGCAGCGGGTCTCGGCCGCTGCCCGGCGCGTCGCGCAGCGTGCGCACGCCGCCGATCTGGCGCGCCAGCACGGTCGCGGCACGGCCGAGATCGCGCAGCGCATAGCTGACCGAGCGCCGCAGCACCGGGTAATCGCTGCCCGGCGGCAATATGCGCCGCTCCTGGCGGGCCAGCAGGTCGCGCGCGATCGCGAAGCGCTTGCCGGCGAAGGCCACCGGGTCGTCGCCGAGGTCGAACTGCAGCGATTCGGGGTCGATGCCCAGCCCGTTGTCCTCGTCGGTGCCGTACGCCAACTCGGGTTCGGCGCTGCGGGCGGCGATGCGCGCCAGTTCGGCCGCCTCGTCGGCGGCGGCCAAAGGTTTGTAGCCGTACTCGATGGCCCAGTAGTCGTAGGGGCCGAGCGTGGTCTGGAACGGCGTGCCGCCGGTCCGGCCGGGCGCCGGCAGGTTGACTGCGGCGTACTCCATCACCGAGCCGGTCAGCGCATGGTCGGCGGTGAACGCCGGGTCGGACAACTGCGCTTCGCCGTAGACCCGCGAGGCGCGGAAGTTGTGGCGCAGCCCCAGCGTGTGGCCGACCTCGTGCATCGTCACGTCCTTCAGGTAGGCCAGCACGTAGGCCTCGGTGTCGAGGCTGCCGGGATCGAGTTCGCCGCGCGCCTCGAGCACGTCGAGCGCGTAGCCGAGCTGCTCGGTGGCGCCGTCGGCGTAGGTGCAGGCGGCGGCGTCGTGCCCCGCGTGCGTGTCGGGGCCCGGAGCGATCGCGAGCACCTGGGTGCGCTCGGTGCGGCGGTTGCGCGAGGACAGGCTCTCGATGCCGATGTCGGCATCGACGATCTCGCCGCTGCGCGGATCGACGTGGCTCGGGCCGATGGCGCCGAAGGACGGTGCCGCGTTGGTCATCCAGCGCACCGAGGCGCGATTCACGTCCAGCGTGTCGAAGTCGGCGTCGTCGGGCTGCACCTCGACGCGGATCGCGTCGCGGAAGCCGATGCGCTCGAAGGCCTTGTTCCACTCCAGGATGCCGGCGCTGATGGCGCCGCGGTACTTGTCCGGGATGCTGCGGTCCAGCCAGTAGGTGATGGGCTTGACCGGCTCCGACAGCGCCGCCGCCGGATCCTTCTTCTCCAGCCGCCAGCGGTTGACGAAGCGCTGACGCGGCGAGCGCGCGAGGTCGTCGCTGAAATCGCTGCGCACGCTCTGGAAGTAGCCGATGCGGGGGTCGGAGGCGCGCGGGGTCATCGGCGCCTCGGGCAGCCGGGCCAGCGAGTAGTAGACGGTGACGAACAGGCTGCGCGGGTCAGGCACGGTGTTGGGCGTGCTCGGCACCACGGTCGCGCCCGGCTGCGCCTGGGCGATGCGGGCGGTGGCGTAATGCCCCAGCACCTCGAAGCTCACCGCATCGGGCAGCGCGCGTTCCTTGCCGATCGCGGAGTTGCGCGCCTCGAAGGCGTAGCCCTGGCGAAAGCTGCGGTCCAGTGTCGAGGCGATGCCCAGCAGGTCGCCGAGGAACAGCGCATTGAGCTCGACCAGCACCGACTTGCGCTGCGGGTGCGGCTGGCTGGCCACCGGCGCGCTCGAGACAAGGCTGGGCGAGAACGCCGCCTGCACCGCGCGCCCGGTCGGGGTGCCCGCGGCTGCGGTGTAGGCGAGGTTGGGCGCGATCAGCTGCACCTGGTTGTTGAGCCGGCGGAACTCGACGACGCGGGGGCTGCTGGCCATCAGGCCGCCGAACAGGCCCGCCTCGCCGATGCCGGTGGCCAGCTTGGGCGAGAAGAAGAAGGCGCGGTTCAGGTCTTCCGGTTTCAGCTCGAGCCAGAGCTTGTCGTCCTTGCGCCACAGCGTGAACAGGCCTTCGCTGGCCTTGGCGTCCTTCACCACCATCGCAAAGGCCGGCGGTGCGCCGGGTGCCGGTGCGGGCGCCGAAGCGGCCGCCGCCGCGGGAGCGCCGGCCTGTGCTGGCGGCCGCAGCGCCGCGCAGCCGGACAGCAGCAGCGCACCCGCCAGCAGCAGCATCGGAACGCGCAGGAACTTCATGCTCGAGGGGGATGCGAAACCGCGCCGCGCCCGCTGCGGGCGCCAGGCCTTCGGTTCAGACGCTCAGTGCCTTGAAGCGGATGCGCTTGGGCTTGGCGCCCTCCTCGCCCAGGCGCTTCTTCTTGTCGGCCTCGTACTCCTGGTAGTTGCCGTCGAAGAAGAACCACTTCGAATCGCCCTCGCAGGCGAGGATGTGGGTGGCGATGCGGTCGAGGAACCAGCGGTCGTGCGAGATCACCATCACGCAGCCGGCGAACTCGAGCAGCGCGTCTTCCAGTGCACGCAGCGTCTCGACGTCGAGGTCGTTCGACGGTTCGTCGAGCATCAGCACGTTGCCGCCGGTCGCGAGCGTCTTGGCCAGGTGCAGGCGGCCTCGTTCGCCGCCCGAGAGGTTGCCCACCAGCTTCTGCTGGTCGTTGCCCTTGAAATTGAAGCGCCCGAGGTAGGCCCGCGACGGCACGACGAACTTGCCGATCACCAGGTTGTCGAGACCGCCCGACATGTCCTGCCACACGGTCTTGTCGCCTTCCAGCGACTCGCGGGTCTGCTCGACGAAGGCCATCTTGACGGTCGCGCCGACCTTCACCGTGCCCGAATCCGGCTTCTCCTTGCCGGCGATCATGCGGAACAGCGTGGACTTGCCGGCGCCGTTCGGGCCGATGATGCCGACGATGGCGCCAGGCGGCACCTTGAAGCTCAGGTTGTCGATCAGCACCCGGTCGCCGAAGCTCTTGGTGACGTTCTCGAACTCGATCACCTCGTTGCCCAGGCGATCGGCCACCGGGATGAAGATTTCGTTGGTCTCGTTGCGCTTCTGGTACTCGACGTCCGACAGCTCCTCAAAGCGCTGCAGGCGCGCCTTGCTCTTCACCTGGCGGCCCTTGGTGTTCTTGCGCACCCACTCGAGTTCCTGCTTCATCGCCTTGGTGTGCGCGTCCTCGGCCTTCTGCTCCTGCTCCAGGCGAGCCTGCTTCTGCTCCAGCCAGTCGGAGTAGTTGCCCTTCCAGGGAATGCCCCGACCGCGGTCCAACTCGAGAATCCACTCGGCGGCGTTGTCGAGGAAGTAGCGATCGTGGGTGATGCCGACGACGGTGCCGGGGAAGCGCTTGAGGAACTGCTCCAGCCAGTCGACCGATTCGGCGTCCAGGTGGTTGGTCGGTTCGTCGAGCAACAGCATGTCGGGCTGGCTCAGCAGCAGGCGGCACAGCGCGACGCGGCGCTTCTCGCCGCCCGAGAGCTTGCCGATCACGGCGTCCCAGGGCGGCAGACGCAGCGCGTCGGCGGCGATCTCGAGCTGCAGGTCGGTGTTCTCGCTGCCGGCCGCGGCGATCACGGCCTCCAGTTCGGCCTGCTCGGCCGCCAGCTTGTCGAAATCGGCGTCCGGTTCGGCGTACTCGGCATACACCTCGTCGAGGCGCTTCTTGGCGGCCAGCACGCCGCCGATACCCTCTTCGACCGCCTGGCGCACGGTCTGCTCCGGGTTCAGCTGCGGTTCCTGCGGCAGGTAGCCGATCTTGATGCCGGGCATCGGCACGGCTTCGCCCTCGATCTCGTTGTCGAGGCCGGCCATGATCTTCAGCAGCGTCGACTTGCCCGAGCCGTTCAGGCCCAGCACGCCGATCTTGGCACCGGGGAAGAAACTCAGGGAGATGTCCTTGAGGATCTGTCGTTTCGGGGGAACCGTCTTGCTGACGCGGTTCATCGTGTACACGTACTGGGCCATGTTCGGAGCGCTCTTCTCGGTCAAATTCTGTAAGGCGCAGCGTTCGCCGCGCGACCACGGTATTGTCGCCGACGGCCCTTGTGGCGTCGGGGATCAGGGATCAAACCACTGACAAGCGCCAGTCTTGCGCGCATCATCTACCGACAGAACAGCCCTCGACGGCGCTCCTGGAGACACGCATGAAGACCCTCACCCGCAGGATGCTGCTCGGCCTGGTGGCCCTGGGCCTGCACGCCGGCCCGGCCTGGTCGGCCAACGACAACGCCGACAACGAGCGCTGGCAGGCCGTGCGCAAGTCGCTGTTCGCGGACCGCGCGATCTCGGAAGACGCGCGCGGCATCGTCGAGCTCGACACCCCCGTGCGTGCGGCCGACGCGGCAGTGGTGCCGATCGCCATCCGGACCCAGCTGGTGCAGAGCCCGGCCCGCTACATCCGCAAGCTCTGGCTGGTCATCGACGGCAACCCCTCGCCGGTCGGCGCGGTGTTCAGCTTCACGCCCGACAGCGGCCGCGCCGACATGGAAACCCGCGTGCGCATCGAGGAGTACACCTACGTGCGGGCCATCGCCGAGCTGAGCGACGGCAAGCTGGTGATGGACAAGCGTTATGTCAAGGCCTCCGGCGGCTGCTCGGCGCCGGCCGGCAAGGACCTGGCAGAGGCCCTGGCCTCGATGGGCAGGATGAAGCTGCGCGTCGAGGGCGAGCCGGTCGCCGGCCAGCCGGCGCTGGCGCAGCTGATGGTGAGCCACCCCAACGTGTCCGGCCTCGCGATCGACCAGCTCACGCGTCTGGCACCGGCGCCCCAGTACGTTCGCAGCATCAGCGTCACCTATGCCGGCAAGCCGGTGATGAGTGCCGAGGTCGACTTCACGATCAGCGAGAACCCTTCGCTGCGCTTCTACTTCGTGCCGCGCGGCGACGGCGAATTGAAGGCGCAGATCGTCGACAGCGACGAACGCAAGTTCGAGAGCGTGCTCGCGGTCCACTCGAAATCCTGAGGCCGTGGCGGACGCGCCGGAGCCGGCCGCCGATTCGCTGCAGCCCGTGGCGGGCGGCGGCCTGCTGCACCGTCGGGCACTGCTGACGCGGGGGCTGGTGCTGGCGTCGGCCGGCAGCGCCGCCGTGACGGGTCAGGCGGCAGCTCCGCCCCCCCTCGGCGACCCCTCGCCGCCCTGGATGCACACGCCCGGCCGCCCGTTCACGGTCTATGGCCAGCCCTCGAAGCACGAACAGCAGGTGATCCGCCGCATCAGCGGAAACCGGATGCTGCCGGGCAACGGCGTGTCGCTCACGCCGCTGGAGGAGCTCGAAGGCATCATCACGCCGACCGGCCTGCATTTCGAGCGCCACCACAACGGCGTGCCCGACATCGATCCGGCGCAGCACCGGCTGCTGATCCACGGCCGCGTGAAGCGGGCGCTGAGCTTCGGCGTCGACGACCTGCTGCGCTACCCGATGCGCTCGCACCTTATCGTGCTGGAGTGCGGTGGCAACAGCAATGCCGGCTGGCACCCCGAGCCGATCCAGCGCCCGGTCGGGTCCTTCCACGGCCTGGTCTCGTGCAGCGAGTGGACCGGCGTGCCGCTCTCGGTGCTGCTCGACGAGGCCGGCATCGAGCCGCGCACGGCCTGGGCCGTCGCCGAGGGTGCCGACGCCTTCGCGATGAACGTGAGCCTGCCGGTGGCCAAGCTGATGGACGATGCGATCGTCGCGCTCTACCAGAACGGCGAGCGCCTGCGCCCCGAGCACGGCTACCCGCTGCGGCTCATCGTCCCTGGCTGGGAAGGCGTGCTCAACGTCAAGTGGCTGCGGCGGCTGCAGCTGAGCGAGCAGCCGCTGATGGCGCGCAACGAGACCGCGAAGTACACCGAGTTGCTGCCCGACGGCAAGGCGCGCATGTTCACCTTCGTGATGGAGGCCAAGTCGCTGATCACCTCGCCCTCGCACGGCCAGCACCTGCGCGGACCGGATGTCTACGCGATCAGCGGCCTGGCCTGGAGCGGCCGGGGCCGCATCCGGCGGGTGGAGGTGTCGGCCGACGGCGGCCGCAGCTGGGCAGACGCCGCCCTGCAGGACCCGGTGCTGCCACGCTGCATGACGCGCTTTCGCGCCGCATGGAAATGGGATGGGCGGCCCACCGTGCTCAAGAGCCGAGCGACCGACGACAGCGGCTACGTCCAGCCCGAACGCAGCGCCCTGGTGGCGCAGCGCGGCACGAACGGCTACTTCCACTACAACGCCATCGTGTCCTGGGCCGTCGACGAGGAAGGCAGCGTGCGCCATGTCTATGCCTGAGTTGCGCGTGCTGGCCGCCGGGCTGCTGCTGGCGGCATGGGCCAGCGGCGCCGGCGCGGCCGAGGCCCTGCAGGCGCCGCGGCTGGGCCGGCCGCTCGACGCACAGGAGGTGACCCGCTGGGACCTCAGCGTCTTTCCAGACGGCCGTGGCCTGCCAGCCGGCCGAGGCAATGCCGTCGAGGGCGCCGCCCTGTTCCGCCAGCACTGCGCCGCCTGCCATGGCGCGGGCGGCCGAGGCGCGAGCGCCGAGGAACTGGCCGGCGGCACCGAGCCGCTGACCAGCCCGACACCCGACAAGACCATCGGCCTCTACTGGCCCTATGCGACGACGATCTTCGATTTCGTGCGGCGCGCCAAGCCGATGACGGCGCCCGGCACATTGAGCGCCGACGAGGTCTACGCGATCACCGCCTATCTCCTGTACGCCAACGGCCTGCTCGGCGAGACGGACGAGATGGACGCCAGGACCCTGCCGAAGCTGCGCATGCCCAACCGCGACGGCTTCATCGGCATCGACGCGCCGCTGCCACCACGCTGACCTGCCGCCTACGGTGCGGGCCGTGCCCGACCTCGCGGAACCCAGGGCTTCCAGGCTGTCCCCTACAATAACGACCGCAGCGCGCAGTTCCAGTCCTTGCGCTGCAGTCGATTCCGACCTCCTCCTCCTTCAGGCCTCCGACTGGCGCACGTGCTTCGCACGCCGCGGCAGGCCGACTCGATGCCCGCATCCGGGCACCTCATTCATGTCATTCAAAGAACTGGGGCTCGCCGAGCCCCTGCTGCAAGCCATCGTCGACGCCGGCTACGAGACGCCCACGCCGATCCAGAAGCAGGCCATCCCGGCCGTCATGCTGGGCGGCGACCTGCTCGCCGGCGCCCAGACCGGCACCGGCAAGACCGCCGGCTTCGTGCTGCCGATGCTGCACCGCCTGATGGCCAAGCCGGCCGTCAAGGACGCCCGCGGCAAGAGCCCGGTGCGGGCGCTGATCCTCACACCGACCCGCGAACTCGCGGCGCAGGTGGAGGAAAGCGTGCGCATCTACGGCAAGCACGCCAAGCTCAGCTCGATGGTGATGTTCGGCGGCGTCGGCATGCAGCCGCAGATCGACCGCCTCAAGCGCGGCGTCGACATCCTGGTGGCCACGCCCGGCCGCCTGCTCGACCACCACCAGCAGCGCACGCTCGACCTCAGCCACGTCGAGATCTTCGTGCTCGATGAAGCCGACCGCATGCTCGACATGGGCTTCATCCACGACATCAAGAAGGTGCTGGCGATCGTGCCGAAGCAGAAGCAGAGCCTGCTGTTCAGCGCCACCTTCAGCGACGAGATCAAGACCCTGGCCGACCGCCTGCTGAACAGCCCGCAGGTGATCGAGGTAGCGCGCCGCAACAGCACGGTCGAGACCATCGCGCAGAAGATCCACCCGGTCGATCGCGACAAGAAGAAGGAACTGCTGGCCCACCTGATCAAGAGCCAGGACTGGCACCAGGTGCTGGTGTTCTGCCGCATGAAGCACGGCGCCAACCGCCTCACCGAATACTTGAACGACCAGCGCATCACCGCGATGGCGATCCACGGCAACAAGAGCCAGACCGCGCGCACCAAGGCGCTGGCCGACTTCAAGAGCGGCTCGCTTCAGGTGCTGGTGGCGACCGACATCGCGGCACGCGGCATCGACATCGACCAGTTGCCGCACGTCGTCAATTTCGAGCTGCCCAACGTGTCCGAGGACTACGTGCACCGCATCGGCCGCACCGGCCGCGCCGGCGCGCTGGGCGAAGCCGTGTCGCTGGTCTGCGTCGACGAGGACGGCTTCCTGCGCGACATCGAGAAACTGATCAAGCGCAGCATCCCGCGCGAGGTCGTGCCCGGCTTCGAGCCCGATCCGCGCGCCGTGGCGCAGCCCATCCAGATCGGACGGCAGACGCTCAACGGCGGCCTGCGCTCCGGTGGCGGCGGCCGGGGTGGCGCAGCCCGTCCGGCGGGCGGTGGCGGTGGGGGCCGCGGTGGTCCCCGCAGTGCCGGAGGCGGCGGCGCGCGCAGCGGCGGCGGTCCTCGTGGCGGCGGCGGACACGGCGGGGGCGGCGGCCGCAGTCGCTGATTTGCGACAGCGCGCGGCGGCGCGCAAGGACCGGGCCGAAGCGAGCACTTCGGTCTCGGCCCAGGAAAATGGAGGTCTGCCCCAGGCCGGGCGGCGAGTTGCGGCAGCCACCTCCATCGATCGCACACAGCGATTGCATTTGGACGCGCCTCGTCACATCGCGTTTTCGCGCGCGGCCCTAGAGTCCACGCGATGAAAACCACCTTCGATCTCTCCCCGCGTTGGAGCACCGCGTGGTCCGGCGCCGACATCGTGGTGCGGCGCAACAGCAGCGAGGTCGATCGGCTGCACACGCCGGACATCCGGCGCATCGTCTTCGTGCAGGCCGCCGACGCGCAGGGAGCGGCCGATCCCTCCTTTGCGCTGGTCGAACTGGAGGCCGAATTCGTGGTCTTCCCGACCGAGACCGGTTTCGCCGGGCGCGTTCATTTCGAACGCCAGGCCTTCTGGGCCGCCAAGGCGTGCACCTACTGGACCAACACCGTCACCGCACGGCTGCCGGCGCACTGCCTGCGCCGTCGCGGCTTCCTGCTCGCGCAGCGCGGCCCGCGCTTTGGCCGCGTTCCGCGTGCCGATCTCGATGCCCTGGTGGACCAGTGGCTCATCGAGGGGCCGTGCAGCTGGGACGAGCGCCGCTGGCAGCGCTTCGAGCGCTCGGTGCCGTTCGCCCACATCGACACGCGGCGCGACACGACGCCATCGCGCCTGCAGGAACCGCAGCAGCGCTGAAGACCCGCGTCGGCCGCGGCCGGTACGCCTCAATAGAAAAGGCCCGCAAGCGGGCCTTTCATCCTTGCGCCGACGTTCAGGCCGTGGGCTTGGTCGCTGCCGCCTTCTTGTGCTTCTTCTTCGCCGTGGTCTTCTTGGCGACCACCTTCTTTTCCGTCTTCGCCGGCGCAGCCGTCACCGCAGCGGACGGTGTTGCAGCAGGCGCTGCGGGGGCCGCCGTCTGCGCCTGGGCGCCCAGAACGATCAGTGAAGCAGCGAGACCGGCAATCAGCTTGTTCATTTGGGGCAACTCCTAGAAGGGTGAATGAGCGACAGGCTCCTTCACTCAACGGTCCGCCCTGCTGAAACGGCGACGCCCGACGCCGGCGTTCAGGCCAGCGTCAACCGCCGCAAGCCCGGCGTCAATCGAAGCGCCCGACCCGCAGCCACTTGGTTGCGACCCACTTCTCGCCATCGAGCACCGGCGCACCGCCGTGCAGGCTGCGCGTCGATGGGTGCGGCCGGTCGTAGCTGAAGAACACCGTGTGTCCCTTGTGCGGCGTGATCTCGAGGCCGACATCGGGAAACGTGGTGCCGCCCCCGCGCAGCGGCGTGTTGAGATAGGTCACCAGCGTGGCCACCCGCTGGCCACCGCGCTTGAGGACCGCCGGGGTGCCCGGTTGTTCGGGATCGAAGTAGTCGTAGTGGGGCTTGTATTCGGCACCCGGCCGGTAGTGCAGCACCTGCAGACCTTCGCCGTTCTCGACCGGCCAGTTCAGCAGTGCCGCGATGCGGGCCTCGAAGCGCGCGCACACCGCGTGCTCGCCGCGCGTGAAGAACATGCCGTCGCTGGTGCGGGCGGCGTTGATCTCGCTGGCGCCGGTGGCGGTGTCGACGGTGTGCGAGCGTGCCAGTCGAGCCCCTGCGAGCGCCACGATCTCGTCGCACTCCTCGTCCGACAGCAAGCCGGAGAAGACGATCACTCGCGGGTCCCGCATCGTCATCACGACACGAACCTCACGGTCGTGCGCCCACAGCGTGGCCGGCGCACCGTCGAGCGGCGGCTCGGGAACACGGTCGGGCGGCGGCAGCATCTGCTGTCGGGCATTCGCCTCGACGATGTCGCGGAGCACGGTCTCGAGCACGTCGATCGCGGCATCTTCTTCCCAGCCACTGGCCTTCATCGAGGCCAGCAGGGCCTCGGGCGTGTGTCCGGCGCGGGCCTGTTCGGTGACCCATTCGCGCATCTCGCGAGTGACGTGGGGCGTGGTGGGGGTGATGGCACTCATCGGGCGGTCGATTGCGTTGAAGAGGCGTCAGGGCAAGCGGCGACGGAAGACCATCCGGTCGGGCTCGCTCGCCGATGGATCGAAAGCATAGCCCTCGAGGTCGAAACCGGCCAGCGCCCGCGGCGTTCGCGCACGGTGCTGGGCGGCGTAGCGGACCATCAGCCCCCGCGCGCGCTTGGCGTGGAAGCTGATGATCTTGTAGGCCCCTCCCTTCCAGTCCTGGAACACGCAGTGCACGACGCGGGCCCGCAGCGCAGCGCCGTCGACCGCCTTGAAGTATTCCTCCGACGCGAGGTTCACCACGACCGGCGCGCGCTGGCCGGCGAGGCGCTCGTTCAGATGCCCGGCAATGCGCGTGCGCCAGTAGGCGTAGAGGTCCTTGCCCTGCGGGTTGGCGAGGCGCGTACCCATCTCGAGCCGGTAGGGCTGCATGCGATCCAGCGGTCGCAGCACCCCGTACAGGCCGCTCAGGATCGCCACGTGCTCCTGGACCCAGCGGACCTGGGGCTTGCTCAGCGCGAGAGCCCCCAGCCCGCCGTAGACATCGCCGTCGAAGGCGAACAGCGCGGGCTTGCTGTTGGCCGCGGTGTAGCGCGGGCTGAAGGCTACGTAGCGAGCGACATTGAGGGCGGCCAGCGGCTCGCTCAGGTCCATCAGCTCGGCGATGCCGCGCTCGTCGTGCCGACGCAGCAGCCCGATCAGCTCGCCGGCGGCGGCCGAGAAATGCGGCACGCCGGCATCGGGCACCGGCGCAGGACGGTCGTAGTCGAGCGACTTGGCAGGAGACAGCAGGAACAGCATGGCAGGTGAGGAGCAGCGAAGCGCGAAGGGTAGCAGCGTGGTGCATCGGGCTGCCGCGTTAGGCTCGGCCTCATGCCCGCCCAAGCGAAGCACGCCGACCCCGCCTCACGCTGCCCCTGCGGCGGCAGCGTCTACGACCGCTGCTGCGGCCGCTATGTCGACACGGCGCTCCCCGCCCCCGATGCCGAGGCCTTGATGCGCTCGCGCTACAGCGCCTTCGTGCTCGACCGCCGCGAGCACCTGCTGGCGACCTGGCATCCTTCCACCCGACCTGCGGCGATCGAGACGCCCGAACCCGGTCTGCGCTGGCTGGGGCTCGAGGTGCGCCGGCACCGGCTCACCGGCCCCGATGCGGCCGAGGTGGAGTTCGTCGCCCGCAGCAAGATGGCGGGCCGCGCCCACCGGCTGCACGAGCGCAGCCGATTCGTCCTCGAAGACGGCCGCTGGTTCTACCTGGACGGCGAGCTCGACCCGCCGTCTCCGGGCTGAAACCGGCGCTTCAGGCGATCGCCGGCGCCGTCGAGCGGATCAGGTGGTCGAAGGCGCTCAGCGCCGCCTTGGAGCCCTCACCCAGCGCGATGACGATCTGCTTGTAGGGCACGGTCGTCACGTCGCCGGCCGCGAACACGCCCGGCACCGAGGTCTGGCCCCGGGCATCGACGATCACCTCGCCATGCTTCGACAGCTCCACCGTGCCCTTGAGCCAGTCGGTGTTGGGCAGCAGGCCGATCTGCACGAACACGCCCTCGAGCGGCAGTTGGTGCACTTCGCCGGTAGCACGGTCCTTGTACTTCAGGCCGTTGACCTTGTGCCCGTCGCCATTGACCTCGGTGGTCTGCGCCTGGGTGATGACCTGCACATTGGGCAGGCTGTGCAGCTTGCGCTGCAGCACCGCATCGGCGCGCAGCTCGCCGGCGAATTCGAGCAGCGTGACGTGCGCCACCACGCCGGCCAGGTCGATCGCGGCCTCGACGCCGGAGTTGCCGCCGCCGATCACCGCCACACGCTTGCCCTTGAACAGCGGCCCGTCGCAGTGCGGGCAGTAGGTCACGCCCTTGGTGCGGTATTCCTGCTCACCAGGCACGTTCATGTCGCGCCAGCGCGCGCCGGTGGCGATGATCACCGTGCTGGCCTTCAGCGCAGCGCCGCCGGCGAAGCGCACTTCAGTCAGCTCGCCCGGCTTGCCGGGGATCAGCGCCTCGGCACGCTGCAGGTTCATGATGTCCACGTCGTAGGCCTTGACGTGCTCTTCCAGCGCGACAGCGAACTTCGGGCCGTCGGTCTCCTTGACCGAGATGAAGTTCTCGATCGCCAGCGTGTCCAGCACCTGGCCGCCGAAGCGCTCGGCCGCGAGGCCGGTGCGGATGCCCTTGCGCGCCGCGTAGATGGCCGCGGCCGCGCCGGCCGGCCCGCCGCCGACGATCAGCACGTCGTACGGTGCCTTGGCGCTGAGCTTCGCGGCCTCGCGCTTCACGGCGCCGGTGTCGAGCTTCGCGACGATCTCCTCCAGGCCCATGCGGCCCTGGCCGAAGGTCTGGCCGTTGAGGAAGATCGTCGGCACCGCCATCACCTGGCGCTGCTCGACCTCGGCCTGGAACAGCGCGCCATCGATCGCCACGTGGCGGATGTTCGGGTTCAGCACCGCCATCAGGTTGAGCGCCTGCACGACGTCGGGGCAGTTCTGGCAGCTCAGCGAGAAGAAGGTCTCGAAGAGATAGTCGCCTTCGAGGCCCCTGACCTGTTCGATCACTTCGGCCGCCGCCTTCGAGGGGTGCCCGCCGACCTGTAGCAGCGCCAGCACCAGCGACGTGAATTCATGGCCCATCGGCAGGCCGGCGAAACGCAGGCCGATCTGCCCGCCGGGGCGGTTCAACGAAAACGACGGCTTGCGCTCGTCGTCGTCACGGCGCACCGACAGCGTGATGCGGGCCGACAGTTCGGCGATGTCGTTCAACAGCGCCAGCAGTTCCTTCGACTTATCGCCCTCATCGACCGAGGCGACGATGTCGATCGGGTGCTCCACCTTCTCGAGGTAGCTCTTCAGTTGGGTCTTGAGGGCAGCGTCCAGCATGATGGCTCGTCCTTGGAAATTTTCGGGATGCGCCGTCCCGACGCCCGGGCCTCGTGCGCCCGGGCGTGCGGTCCGGCGCTCAGCCGGGGCTAGGGGGTCCGGCGCCGCGGACCGGCTTCGATCGGAAGCGGTCTGCGGCGAACGCGGTTCGTCAGATCTTGCCGACGAGGTCCAGCGACGGCTTCAGCGTCTCGGCGCCTTCGGTCCACTTGGCGGGGCAGACCTCGCCGGGGTGCGCGGCGACGTACTGCGCGGCCTTGACCTTGCGCAGCAGTTCCGACGCGTCACGACCGATGCCGTTGTCGTGCACTTCGATGATCTTGATCTTGCCTTCGGGGTTGATCACGAAGGTGCCGCGGTAGGCCAGGCCTTCCTCTTCGATCAGCACCTCGAAATTGCGCGCCAGCGTGGCGGTCGGGTCGCCGACCAGCGGGTACTGAACCTTGGCGATGGTGTCCGAGGTGTCGTGCCAGGCCTTGTGGGCGAAATGCGTGTCGGTCGAAATGCCATAGATCTCGACACCGAGCTTCTTGAACTCCGCGTAGTGGTCAGCCAGGTCGCCGAGTTCGGTCGGGCAGACGAAGGTGAAGTCGGCCGGGTAGAACACGAACACGGACCACTTGCCCAGCAGGCTCTCGTTGTTGACCGGCACGAACTTGCCATTGTGATAGGCGGTGGCCTTGAAGGGCTTGACTTCGGTATTGATCAGGGACATCGGTGCTTCCTTGGGGACAGGGTTGAGTGAAACCACGTCCAAATGGTAATGCGACCCCGTTATCCACTTTATTCATAGACTAAATCAAGCTCATCTGAAATTGCTATCGAACACACCGTGGCTCAGCGCAGATCACCGGCCAAGCTGGCCAGGGTTTCCGGCAGGATGCCCGTGTGCGCCGGGTAGTTGCGGTGGTCGCAACCCAGCTTGACAGCGGCGCCGGCCCGGATCGCGTCGATCGCGACGCGCGTGAACTCGAATCGCAGGAAGTGAACCGCGGAGGTCTTTTCGTCGGTCTCCCGGTCCAGGTCCTCGTCGGCGATCGCGTAGACGCGCTGCAGGCCTTCGGGCTCGACGAACATCCGATCCTCGATGCCGATCAGGCGCGCGAGTTCGCGCTTGCGCTCGTGGACGTCGGGGTACTCGATCAGCATCGTCGCCGTCCAGTTGCCGCCGTCGGGCACGAGTGGCGCGTAGGCGTCGATCTCCGCCTGGATGCCCTCCTCGTCGAAGATCTTCTCGATGTGGAGCATCTCCTGGATCTGCCGGCGGATCGTGCGCTCGTCCTCGAACTGCACGCTGAGGTGCTCGCCGAGCCGCACGGTGCGCAGACGCCGGTGCGCGATCGAGTCGGGCTTGCCGGTCTGGCGGACCTTGGCATAGGCCTCGAGCGACATCAGGCTGTCTCTGGAAATGGTGGCCATGGTGTGTCGTCCTCGCTGCGCGGCGTCACAGCCCGTAGGCGGTGCGCACCAGGCTGAGCGGGTGCAGAAGCCGGGCAGCCGGAAACCCGCCCGCTTCCATGCCCTGCGCGATGTGATGTCCGGCCAGCTGGCAGTCGGAACTGATGTAGTCCGGCTCGTCCTTGGCCATGCTCTTGAAGACCGGCCGGCCGATCTTCATCGCGATCGGGTGGTAGAGCGTCTTCACGCCGTACGTGCCCGCGTGACCCGAACAGCGCTCGACCGTGTTGAGTTGCACGGCCACCTTCTGGCCGATGAGCTTGAACATCTCCTCGGTCTTCTTGCCGATGTTCTGCACGCGGCCGTGGCAGGGGATGTGATAGCTGACCTTGCCGAGCGCCTGCTTGAAGTCGGTCTTCAGCAGGCCGTCCCGGTGCCGGGCGATGAAGTACTCGAAGGGATCGAACATCGCCTCCTTGACGAGCTGCGTCTCCGCACAGCCAGGAAACATCAGCGGCAGCTCCTGCTTGAACATCAGCGTGCAGCTCGGGATGGCGCTGAGGATCGCGTAGCCGTCCTTCGCATACCTCGCGAGCATGGGCATGTTCGCGGCCTTGTGCGCGGCCACCGCGTCGAGGTCGCCGAGCTCCAGCTTCGGCATGCCGCAGCACTTTTCCTTCTCGACCAGCACGTAGGGAATGTCGTTGTGCTCGAGCAGCTTGATCAGGTCGTGGCCGATGCCGGGCTCGTTGTAGTTCACATAGCAGGTCGAGAAGATCGCCACCTTGCCCGGCGTGCGTTCACCGTTCGTGACGACCGTGGCACGACCCTGCCGACTCGCGGACCAGCGGAAGCGGCTGTTCGCGAGCTCCGGCAACCAGGCGTCTGGATGCACGTGCAACGTCGAGTCGAGCAGCCTGCGCATCGGCTTCGTCCTGTTCAGCGCGTTGGCCACCTGGACCACGACCGGGATGCCAGCGAACTGGCCGTGCACGTCGGTCGACGCCAGCAGCCGCTCGCCCGCACCGACGCCGCCCTTCTTGAACTTGATCGCCTTCGCCCGCAGCATGGTGTGCGGGAAGTCCAGGCTCCACGGGTGGGGCGGCACGTAGGGGCACTTGGTCATGTAGCAGAGGTCGCACAGATAGCACTGGTCGACGACCTTCGCGTAGTCCTGCTTCGGGATGCCATGCACCTCGCCGTCGTCGGTCGCGTCGACCAGGTCGAACAGGCTCGGGAACGCGTGGCACAGGCTCACGCAGCGGCGGCAGCCGTGGCAGATGTCGAAGATGCGCTCGAGCTCCTTCTCGCACGCGGCTTCGTCGTAGTACTCGAGGTTCGTCCAATCGATGGCGTGCCGGGTAGGGGCCTCGAGATTGCCCTCTCGTGTGCTCATCCGGAGTTTCTCCTGTGGACGATGGGCTTCCAGCGAAGGAAGGAATGGTGACTCGCGAGTGCGGGTCACACGCACATCCGCCGAACGAGGCACACCGCCTCGTTCGACGATCAACGAGGCGGCGGCGCTGCGTGCAACCGCCGCTTGCTCAATCCACCAGCGCGTCGAGCGCCTTCTGGTAGCGGTTCGCGTGCGAGCGTTCGGCCTTGGCAAGGGTCTCGAACCAGTCGGCGACCTCGTCGAAGCCCTCGTCGCGCGCCTGCTTGGCCATGCCCGGGTACATGTCGGTGTACTCGTGCGTTTCGCCAGCGACGGCAGCCATCAGGTTCTGGCGGCTCGACCCGATCGGCAAGCCGGTGGCGGGGTCGCCCACGGCCTCGAGGAATTCGAGGTGGCCGTGCGCGTGGCCCGTCTCCCCTTCCGCGGTGGACCGGAACAACGCTGCCACATCGTTCTGACCCTCGATGTCGGCCTTGTTCGCGAAGTAGAGATACCGTCGGTTCGCCTGCGATTCCCCGGCGAACGCGTCCTTCAGGTTTTGCTCGGTCTTGGAGCCCTTCAGTTGCATGTCGATCTCCTTGTCATGCGGATGCGAATTGACACCACCGAGCTTGCGAGCCCAGTGCGCATGGACGGTAGAGGAGTCGGAACGCAGCGTCCAATAGCGCGCGTCAATGCAGCAAATTGTGCGGGTTTACGTGAGGCCGATGCGGTTCGATGGGACGCTCGTCAGGGCGCCGGCCGGCGGCGGTGGCCGGCAACACGAGAATCCGCCACGCTGAGCGACAATCCACGCTATGAAACGCACCGAAGGTCAGGCGCCCACCATCCAGGTGATGGAGCGAATGTTCTCGCTGCTCAACGTGCTGGCGGCGCACCCCGACCCGGTGTCGCTGAAGCACATCAGCGAGCAGACCGGGCTCCATCCATCGACCGCCCATCGCATCCTCAACGACCTCGCGATCGGACGCTTCGTAGACCGGCCCGAGGCGGGCAGCTACCGGCTGGGCATGCGCCTGCTCGAACTCGGAAATCTCGTCAAGGCGCGGCTGGACGTGCGGGAAGCCGCCATCGCGCCGATGCGCGAACTCCACAAGCTCACGCACCAGCCGGTGAATCTGTCGATGCGCCAGGGCGACGAGATCGTCTATATCGAACGGACCTACAGCGAGCGCTCGGGCATGCAGGTCGTTCGCGCCGTCGGCGGCCGCGCTCCGCTCCACCTGACCTCCGTGGGCAAGCTGTTCCTCGCGCACGACGACGCACAGCGGGTTCGCGCCTATGCCGCCCGCACCGGCCTCGCCGGCCACACCCGCAACAGCATCACCGAGTTGCCGGCGTTGGAGCGCGAATTGGCGAAGGTGTTGCAGTACGGCAGTGCCCGCGACAACGAGGAACTGGAACTGGGCGTGCGCTGCATGGCCGCCGGCATCTTCGACGATCAGAACAAGCTGATTGCCGGGCTGTCGATCTCGGCCCCGGCCGACCGTCTGGAAGACAGCTGGATGGATCGCTTGAAAGCCACTGCCAGCCAGATCTCAGCAGCCCTCGGCCACCACGGCAAGCCCTGACTCACCCTTCACCGCCACGCCCGACCAACCGCTGGGGTGATCACCAGCGCTCGCAAGCAGCGGTTCAGGAAGTCGTTTTCGGCCCTTCGGCCCGGGGCACTTCCGGCGTCACGACCGGCGGCGGGCTGGCCTCGATCCAGTGGCGCACGCGCTCGGCATCGCCCAGTCGCGAATACTTGCCGGCCGAATCGAGGAAGACCATGATCAGCTTGCGACCCGCCAGCTGCGCCTGCATGACGAGGCAACGGCCGGCCTCGGAGATATAGCCGGTCTTCTGCAGCCCGATGTCCCAGGCCGGGTTGCGCACCAGACCGTTGGTGTTGCGGTACTGCAGCGTGCGGCGCCCGACGGCCACGCTGTACTCCTGCGATGTCGACAGTTCACGGATCAGCGGGTGCTGGTAGGCCGCCGACACCAGTGCCGCCAGATCACGTGCGCTCGATTGATTGCGGCTCGACAGTCCCGTAGGTTCGACATAGCGCGTGTCGGTCATCCCGAGCAGGCTGGCTCGCGCGTTCATCGCCGACACGAAGGCCGTCAGGCCGCCCGGGTAGTGCCGGCCCAGTGCATGCGCCGCCCGGTTCTCCGAAGACATCAGGGCCAGATGCAGCATCTCGCCGCGCGTCAGCTGGGTGCCGACGGCCAGGCGCGACCCGCTGCCCTTCTCGGTATCGACATCGTCCTGGCTGATCGTGAGGATCTCGTCGAGCGACTGCTCGGCTTCGACGACGACGACCGAGGTCATCAGCTTCGTCAGCGACGCGATCGGCAGGACGGCCTGGGCATTCTTGTCGATCAGCACCTCATGCGTGTCCTGATCCATCACGAGCGCCACGCTCGAGCGCAGATCGAGCGGATCGTCGGTGCCTCGCAGCCCACTGAGTTCACCGAACGAGGGGCGTGCCACCACGGTGCGGACCGACTTGCGCTTTGCCGTACGGACGCTCTTCGCCTTGGCCTTGGTCTTCGCACTCGTCTTGGCCACCGAGCCTTGTCGCTTCGAAGCCGCATCGGCGCCCGTGCTCAGACCGAGCGCCAGCAGGGCAAATGTGGCCAGCAAAGCCAACCGCCAACGAAACACAGGCAACGCAATCAACACGGGCACTCCCTCCAACTCGCGTACGAGTCTAGGATAAAGAAAAAAAGCACGCAAGATCAAAAACTTACGCGCTCTTCCTCCATTCCACGTGAAGAATGCCTCCCGTTACCCCTGGGCGGCGACGCGCTCGTTCTTGCTATGCAGCTTGTTCAGGGCCGACAGGTAGGCCTTGGCCGAGGCGACCACGATGTCCGGATCGGCCCCCACGCCATTCACCACCCGCCCACCGTGCTGCAGCCGCACAGTCACCTCGCCTTGGGATTCTGTGCTGCCAGAGGTAATGGCATTGACCGAATAGAGCAGCATTTCGGCGCCGCTTTTCAGCTTCGACTCGATGGCCTTGAGACTCGCATCGACCGGCCCGTTACCTTCGCTCTCGGCATGGAACTCCGTCTCGCCGACCGCGAAAGCGACCTTCGCGTGTGGCCGCTCGCCGGTGGCTGATTGCTGCTCCAGCGACAGCAGACGATAGGTTTCCTGCTCGTGGGTCACGCTCTCGTCGCCGACCAGTGCGATGATGTCCTCGTCGAAGATGTCGCTCTTGCGATCAGCCAGGTCCTTGAAGCGCGCGAACGCCGCGTTGACGTCGGCCTCCGACTCCAGCTCGATGCCGAGCTCCTGCAAGCGTTGCTTGAAGGCGTTGCGCCCGCTCAGCTTGCCGAGCACGATCTTGTTGGCGCTCCAGCCCACGTCCTCGGCGCGCATGATCTCGTAGGTGTCGCGCGCTTTCAGGACGCCGTCCTGGTGGATGCCGGAAGCATGCGCGAAGGCGTTCGCGCCGACGACCGCCTTGTTCGGCTGCACGATGAAGCCGGTCGTCTGCGACACCAGCCTCGAAGCCGGGACGATCTGCGTGGTGTCGATGCCCACGTCGAGCCCGAAATGGTCGCGCCGCGTGCGCACCGCCATCACGACTTCCTCGAGCGAGCAGTTGCCTGCACGCTCGCCGAGCCCGTTGATCGTGCATTCGATCTGGCGTGCACCGCCGATCTTCACGCCGGCCAGCGAGTTCGCCACCGCCATGCCGAGATCGTTGTGGCAGTGGACCGACCAAACCGCCTTGTCCGAGTTCGGCACCCGCTCCCGCAGCATCTTGATGAAGTTCCCGTACAACTCTGGAATGCCATAGCCGACGGTGTCGGGAACGTTGATCGTGGTCGCGCCTTCGACGATCACCGCCTCGATCACTCGGCACAGGAAGTCCGGGTCGGACCGATAGCCGTCCTCTGGCGAGAACTCGATGTCCTCGCACAGATTGCGCGCGAAACGAATCGACAGCTTCGCCTGCTCCAGCACCTGCTCGCGCGACATGCGCAGCTTCTTCTCCATGTGCAGTTCGCTGGTTGCGATGAAGGTGTGGATGCGTGACCGCGCAGCGCTCTTGAGCGCCTCGGCCGCCCGCGCGATATCGCGGTCGTTGGCGCGTGCCAGCGAGCACACGACCGATTCCTTGATGACGTCGGCGATCGCCCGGACGGCCTCGAAGTCGCCGTTGCTCGACGCCGCGAAACCCGCCTCGATCACGTCGACCCGCAGCCGCTCGAGCTGGCGCGCGATGCGCAGCTTCTCGTCCTTGGTCATCGAGGCGCCGGGCGACTGCTCGCCGTCGCGCAAGGTGGTGTCGAAGATGATGAGCTTGTCGGCCATGGAAGTCTCCAGCGAAAGATGCGAATGACGAGAACCAAACAAAACAGCCCGCGGGCAGGAAGCGCGCGGGCTGTGGATGCAGAAACGAAGGGACGTGTGCAATCAGCGCGCGCAGGGCACTCCTAGCAGTAGCAGCAGCGAAAGGCGGGCGCGAAACGTCATGCACTCAATATAGCATGCGCCTCGGCCACGCAACCACAGGCGGCAGCTATCAGCGGTGCAGCCCCTCTTCATCGGGCTCGTGGGTGGACGTGGCGATGACGCTGACCGGCTTGCCTTTGGTCTTGCGCCACACGTAGACCGCATAACCCGAGAAGCCATAGCAGACGAACAGGCTGAACAGCACCAGCGGCGGATGAAGATTGATCACCGCGATGAACAGCGCGATCGCGACGATCACGATGAACGGGACCGTGCGCTTGAAGCTCACGTCCTTGAAGCTGTAGAACGGCACGTTCGTGACCATCGTCAGTCCCGCGTACAGCGTGAAGGCGAACGCCATCCAGGACAGCCAGTCGATGCTGCCGGCCTCCTTGAATCCCGCGTCGTCCATCAGCCAGATGAACCCGACCACCAGCGCCGCGGCAGCCGGGCTCGGCAGTCCCTGGAAGAAGCGCTTGTCGACGACGCCGATGTTGGTATTGAAGCGGGCCAGACGCAGTGCGGCGCCGGCGCAGTAGACGAATGCTGCAACCCAGCCGAGCTTGCCCAGCCCCCGCAGCGCCCACTCGTAGACGATCAACGCCGGCGCGGCGCCAAAGGACACCATGTCCGACAGGCTGTCCATCTGCTCGCCGAAGGCGCTCTGGGTGTTCGTCATGCGCGCGACGCGACCGTCGAGGCTGTCAAGCACCATCGCGCAGAACACGCCGATCGCCGCCTGCTCGAAGCGGTCGTTCATGGCCATCACGATCGCGTAGAAGCCGCCGAACAACGCCGCCAGCGTGAAGAGATTGGGTAGTATATAGATGCCCTTGCGGCGGGGCCGGCGCGGCACCTCGTCGTCGACATCGTCGAACGCCTCGGGCAACTTCGGATCCTGTGTGCCGTCGTGCATGCTCATGTCCGGCCGGCCCGTTGCAGCGAATCCGGGCCCATCGGCGCCCCATGAAGATCGATCATGGGGGGAGGATACCGCAGCGACCGTCGCAAGAAGAAGGGCCGCGCACCTTGCGGTGTCGCGGCCCTCGACAGAGCGGGGAGCAGCAGCCCGCGATCAGTTGCGGCTCTTGTCCACCAGCTTGTTCGCCTTGATCCAAGGCATCATCGCGCGCAGCTTCTCACCCACCACCTCGATGTCGTGCTCAGCGGTCAGGCGGCGACGCGACAGCAGCGTGGGCGCACCGGCGCGGTTCTCGAGGATGAAGCTCTTGGCGTACTCGCCGGTCTGGATGTCCTTCAGGCACTGGCGCATCGCCGCCTTGGTGTCCTCGGTCACGACCTTCGGCCCGGTCACGTACTCGCCGTACTCGGCGTTGTTCGAGATCGAGTAATTCATGTTGGCGATGCCGCCCTCGTAGATCAGGTCGACGATCAGCTTGAGCTCGTGCAGACACTCGAAATAGGCCATCTCGGGCGCGTAGCCGGCTTCCACCAGCGTCTCGAAGCCAGCCTTGATCAGTTCGACGGTGCCACCGCACAGCACGGCCTGTTCGCCGAACAGGTCGGTCTCGGTCTCTTCGCGGAAGTTGGTCTCGATGATGCCGGCCTTGCCGCCGCCATTGGCGGCCGCGTAACTCAGCGCCAGATCGCGCGCCTTGCCGGTCTTGTCGGCATGGACGGCGATCAGGTGCGGCACGCCGCCGCCCTGGGTGTAGGTGTTGCGCACCGTGTGGCCCGGCGCCTTCGGAGCGACCATCCATACGTCGAGGTCGTCGCGCGGCACGACCTGGCCGTAGTGCACGTTGAAACCGTGCGCGAACGCCAGCGACGCGCCTTGCTTGATGTTCGGAGCAACCTCGGCGTTGTAGACAGCGGCGATCTGCTCGTCGGGCAACAGGATCATCACGACATCGGCGCTCTTGACCGCATCGGCGACCTCGGCCACCTTCAGCCCGGCCTTCTCGACCTTGTTCCACGACGCACCACCGCGGCGCAGGCCGACGGTGACCTTCACGCCGCTGTCGTTCAGGTTCTGTGCATGCGCATGGCCTTGCGAGCCATAGCCGATGATCGCCACGCTCTTGCCCTTGATGAGGCTCAGGTCGGCGTCCTTGTCGTAATAGACCTTCATGGGGTTCTCTCCTGTCGAAATTCAGTAATGGGAACGGGTTTCAGACGCGCAGGATGCGCTCGCCGCGACCGATCCCGCTGGTGCCGGTGCGCACGGTTTCCAGAATCGCGGTGCGGTCCACCGCCTCGATGAACGCGTCGAGCTTGGGCGCATCGCCGGTGAGCTCGATCGTGTAGGTCTTCTCGGTGACGTCGACGATGCGGCCACGGAAGATGTCGGCCATGCGCTTCATCTCGTCGCGCTCCTTGCCGACGGCGCGCACCTTGATGAGCATCAATTCGCGCTCGGTGTACTGGCCCTCGGTGAGGTCGACCACCTTCACCACCTCGATGAGCCGGTTCAGGTGCTTGGTGATCTGCTCGATCACGTCCTCGCTGCCGGTCGTGGTGATGGTCATGCGAGACAGCGAGGGATCCTCGGTGGCCGCAACGGTCAGGCTTTCGATGTTGTAGCCGCGCGCCGAGAACAGCGCCACGACGCGGGACAGGGCGCCCGGCTCGTTCTCGAGCAACAGGGCAATGATGTGTTTCATGGGTAGATCGTCCTTCGCGCTCTTCAGGATTGCGGCGGTAACCGCAGCCCCTTGGCCACGCGCTTCGATGAAATGGTGAAGTGGTTGCAACCCCGGCTGTCGCACTCGCTGCGCTCCTGGCGGCAGACCGGCAAGCCCGTCGCCCTCGCGCCGCGCGTGCGGCAGGCCTTACAGGTCTTCCGAGCCCAGCAGCATCTCGGAGATGCCCTTTCCGGCCTGAACCATCGGCCAGACGTTCTCGGTCGGGTCGGTGCGGATGTCGAGAAAGACCGTGCGATCCTTCAGCCGGATCGCTTCGCGCAGCGCGGGTTCCACCTCGCTGGGCTTCTCGATCTTCAGGCCGACGTGGCCATAGGCTTCGGCCAGCTTCACGAAATCGGGCAGCGCCTCCATGTAGCTGTGCGAATAGCGGCCGCCGTAATCGAGCTCCTGCCACTGCCGCACCATGCCCAGGTAGCGGTTGTTCAACGAGATCACCTTGACCGGCGTCTTGTACTGCAGGCAGGTCGACAGCTCCTGGATGCACATCTGGATCGAGCCTTCGCCCGTGATGCAGAAGACATCGGAGTCCGGCTTCGCGAGCTTGATGCCCATCGCATACGGCAGGCCCACGCCCATCGTGCCCAGGCCGCCGGAGTTGATCCAGCGCCGCGGCTCGTCGAAGCGGTAGTACTGCGCGGCCCACATCTGGTGCTGGCCGACGTCGGAGGTGATGTAGGTGTCGCGCTCGCGGGTCAGTTCCCACAGCTTCTCGACCACGTACTGAGGCTTGATGACTTCGTCGGAATTCTTGTACTTCAAGCACTCGCGGCCACGCCATTCGGCGATCTGCTTCCACCAGGCCGACAGCGCCTGGGCGTCCGGGCGCGCCTGCGCTTCCTTGATCTGCGAGATCAGCTCTTGCAGCACTTCCTTCACGTCGCCGACGATCGGGATGTCGACCTTCACGCGCTTGGAGATGCTCGAAGGATCGATGTCGACGTGCACGATCTTGCGTTCCACCGAAGCGAAGTGCTTCGGGTTGCCGATCACGCGGTCGTCGAAGCGCGCCCCCACGGCCAGCAGGACATCGCAGTTCTGCATCGTCATGTTGGCTTCGTAGGTGCCGTGCATACCCAGCATGCCCAGGAAGCGCGGATCGGTCGACGGAAAGGCGCCCAGGCCCATCAGCGTGTTGGTGCACGGGTAGCCGAGCAGATCGACCAGCTGTCGCAGTTGCGCCGACGCATTGCCGAGAATCACGCCGCCGCCGGTGTAGATGTACGGGCGCTTGGCCTGCAGCAGCAATTGCACCGCCTTGCGGATCTGGCCGCTGTGGCCCTTTTTCGCCGGGCTGTACGAACGCATCTCGACCGTGGCGGGGTAATGGAAGGGCGCGGTCTTCAGCGACACGTCCTTCGGCACGTCGACCACCACCGGCCCGGGACGGCCGGTACGAGCGATGTGGAAGGCCTTCTTCATCGTCAGCGCCAGCTCGCGCACATCCTTGACCAGGAAGTTGTGCTTGACGATCGGACGGGTGATGCCGACGGTGTCGCACTCCTGAAAGGCGTCGAGGCCGATCGCCGGCGTGGGCACCTGGCCGGTGATGATCACCATCGGGATCGAATCCATGTAGGCGGTGGCGATGCCGGTGACGGCATTCGTCACGCCCGGCCCCGACGTCACAAGCGCAACGCCCACGTCACCGGTCGCGCGGGCGTAGCCATCGGCCGCATGGATGGCCGCCTGTTCATGGCGCACCAGCACGTGCTCGATCGTCTCCTGCTTGTACAGCGCGTCGTAGATGTACAACACGGCGCCGCCCGGATAGCCCCAAAGGTACTTGACACCTTCGGCCTGCAGGCAGCGAACGAGGATTTCCGAACCGTTGGGTTCGGCAGATTGGGAGGGATGCGGTTGGGCCGTGGCGGCCCGCTTGATTTCCGCGGCAGACATGTCCATTTCGAACCTTTGTGAATTTCTCTGACGAAAAACCATCGGTGCCCCTCTTCGCACCCTGGTGGGGTGGATGTGGGGCCTGCGCGGTCTGGCAAAGCCACCCGGGTCGGATGGTGTTGAAGACCAATGAGCGTTTTGCGAACGCACATTATGGCATCCACCCGGCACCAGCACGGCGCAGGTCGCCGCATCCAGGTGCAATGACATAATCCGCGGCCTCTCCAAAGCCACGGCGAACCAGCCGCGCCTCTTGGCTTCCGACAAAGAACTCAGCGACTTCCTCAAGAGCGTCGAAAAGCGCGCCTTCAAGCGCGCCGTCTATGCCGTTCGCGACGACGACGCTGCGCTCGACATCGTGCAGGACTCGATGATCCGGCTGGCCGAGAAGTACGCCGACCGGCCCCCGGCCGAGTTGCCGCTGCTGTTCCAGCGCATCCTCTCGAATGCCATGATGGACTGGTTCCGTCGCCAGAAGGTGCGCAACGCGGTCGTGCGCAATTTCTCGGATTTCGAGCCCGCCGACGCCGATGGCGACTTCGATCTGCTCGAAACTCTGGCGGCGGCCGGTGGGGCCGCCACCGTCGAGACCGCCGCCGACAGTGTGGCGCGGGCCCAGATCCTGCTCGCGATCGAGGCCGAAGTGGCGCGGTTGCCGGGGCGTCAACGGGAGGCCTTCCTGCTGCGTTACTGGGAGGAACTCGATGTCGCCGAGACCGCTCAATCGATGGGCTGCTCGGAGGGCAGCGTCAAGACCCATTGCTCCCGGGCAGTGCACAGCTTGGCGCAGGCCTTGAAGGCCAGAGGGGTGCTGCCATGAATAAACCGAACGTCGTCACGGGATCTGCCCGGCTGGATCACCAGTCGCTCGAAGACCGCTTTGCGCTGCGCGTCGCGGCGGCCCTCAGCACGCATGCCGACAGCCTGCCCGGCGATGTGACGGAACGCCTTCGTTTCGCCCGCGAGCAGGCGCTGGTGCGCGCGCGCCAGACGGCAGCGCGCACCGCGCCGACGCCGACCCGAGTCGGTGGCGGCGTGCTGGCCTGGGGCGGCGAGCCCGGCTGGGGCTGGCGGCTCGCGACGCTGGCGCCGTTGATCGCGCTGGTGGCCGGCCTGGTGCTGATCCAGATCCAGCACGACGACGACCAGATCAGCGCCGCTGCCGAGGTCGATGCCGCCCTGCTGGCCGATGACCTGCCGCCGGCGGCCTACACCGACGCCGGTTTCGCCGAGTTCCTTCGCTTGCCCGGTTCGACCGGAAACGACTGAGGATGACGGTTTTCACGTTCCTGCAGCCGCTCGCTGCGCGGCTTCCGGCGATGACCCTGCTGGCTGCTGCCGTGCTGCTGTGCGCGTTGACGACCCTGGCCGCATCGCCGGCCGTGGCCGCCGGCCCGGATGCAGGCGGCCCCAGTTGGAACACCCTCGGCCCGGCACAGCGCCAGGCGCTGGCGCCGCTCCAGGGAGATTGGGCCTCGATCGATCCCACGCGCAAGCAGAAATGGCTGGAACTGGCATCGCGCTTCGACCGCATGTCGCCCGACGAGCGCAGCCGCGTCCAACAGCGCATGTCCGACTGGGTGAGTCTCAGCGCCAAGCAGCGCACCGAAGCGCGCGTGAACTACCAGGAAGCCAAGGACCTGAGCCCGCAGGAACGACAACAGCGCTGGGAGGCCTACCAATCCCTGCCGGAAAACCAGCGGCGCGACCTTGCCGCCCGCGCCAAGAGCGGCGCGGGCAAGGGCAACAATGTGCGTGCCCTCCCCTCCGCGGCCGAGACCAAGGTCAACACGGTTCCCAACCCGTTGCTGGAAGCCCGCAAACCGCGCGCCGTGACGCCGGGGCTGACGCAGGCCAAGCCGGGCGCCACGACCAACCTGATGTCGACGCGCCCTGCCCCGCCGCTGCACCAGCAGACCGGCCTGCCGAAAGTGGCGGCGACACCGGAGTTCGTCGATTCGACCACCCTGCTGCCGCGGCGCGGCCCCCAGGGCGCGGCGACCGAGCCACGCCGCAAGCCCTGAGACGTGCCGACACCGAACGTGCAAGCCGGCATCGAACCGCCGGGGCGACCAACGCCCCCTCTGCGCCGCCGGCTGGCCTGCTTCCTGTACGAAGGCGTGCTGCTGTTCGGCGTGGTGTTCTTCTGCGCGCTGATCTACTCGGTGCTCACGGACCAGCGCAATGCGATGGTGGGACGGCAGGGTCTGCTGTTGACCGCTTTCTTGCTTGCGCCCGGCGTCTACTTCACGTGGTACTGGTCGCGGACCGGCCAGACGCTGCCGATGCAGACCTGGCGCATCCACCTGCAGACGGCCGACGGCCAGCGGCTCACGCGTGCCCGCGCCCTGTTGCGCTACCTCGCCGCCTGGGTGTGGTTCCTGCCCGCTCTGGCCTTGGCTTGGTTGGCCGGCTGGCATGACAGCGGTGCGCGCCTGGCTGCGGTGCTCGGCGCCGGGGTCGTGCTCTATGCGTTGTCGTCGAAGCTGCACCCACAGCGCCAGTTCTGGCACGACGCGCTGTGCGGCACCCGGCTCGTCGACACGCGCACCACCGCGCCCACAGCGCGCGACTGAGATTCGCGGCGGCGCCATACGCCGCAGTTACCATCGCGCGCCATGAGCAACCCCTACAAAGGCCGCACCGGCCTGGACCGCGTGATCCGCGCGGCCGGCTACTCGATGGACGGGCTGCAGACCGCCTACCGCGGCGAGAGTGCCTTCCGCCAGGAGGTCTGGGCCGCCGTGCTGCTGCTGCCCGCGGCCTTCTGGCTGGGCGGCAGCTGGATCGAGGTGTCGCTGCTGGTCGGATCGGTGCTGCTGGTGCTGATCGTGGAGTTGCTCAACTCCGGCATCGAGGCCGCCATCGACCGCGTCAGCTACGAACTGCACGACCTGTCCAAGCGCGCCAAGGACCTGGCCAGTGCCGCAGTGCTGCTGTCGCTGCTGTTGTGCGTGGGCATCTGGGTGGCCGCACTCTGGCATCGCTTCGGCGCTTGACGAGGCACGGGACATGACGAAACGCTTCACGCTGTGCGTGTACTGCGGCTCGCGTCACGGCAACGATCCGGCCCATGCGCAGGCGGCCCGGGCCATCGGCCGACAGATCGCGCAGCGAGGCTGGCAATTGGTCTACGGCGGCGGCAATGTCGGCCTGATGGGCATCGTCGCGGACGCTGCCCTGGACGGTGGCGCGCAGGTGATCGGCGTGATCCCGCGCTCACTGATGGAGCGCGAGGTCGGACACCCCGGCCTCAGCGAACTGCACGTGGTCGAGACCATGCACCAGCGCAAGCAACGGATGGCCGAGCAGGCCGACGCCTTCCTGGCGCTGCCCGGCGGCATCGGTACCCTCGAGGAGTTGTTCGAGGTGTGGACCTGGCGGCAGCTCGGTTACCACGACCAGCCGATCGGCCTGCTCAACGTCGGGGGCTACTACGACACGCTGATCGCGTTCATGCAACAGACGGTGGACGCCGGCTTCGTCTCTGAGGGCACACGCGAGACGCTGGAGATCGGTGACGAGCCGTCCGCCCTGCTCGATCGGCTCGCGGCGCAGGCTGCGCAGGGCGGCGGCCGCGACGACTACAGCCGGACCTGAGCTTCAGTTCGATCAGACCGCCGCTTCATCCGTTTCGCCGGTGCGGATGCGCACCACCTGCTCGACCGAACTGACGAAGATCTTGCCGTCGCCGATCTTGCCGGTCTTGGCCGCCTTGACGATGGCTTCCAGGCAACGATCGACGTCGACGTCCTTCACCACCACCTCGAGCTTCACCTTCGGCAGGAAGTCGACCACGTACTCGGCACCGCGATACAGCTCGGTGTGGCCCTTCTGACGGCCGAAACCCTTGACCTCGGTCACGGTCAGACCCGACACGCCCACCTCGGCGAGCGCCTCGCGCACTTCCTCGAGCTTGAACGGCTTGATGACCGCGGTGATCTGTTTCATGGCGCGCTCCGGTGAAAGGTGACTGGCTGGAATTTAAGCACGGAATTTCGAGGTGATGGGATAGCGCCAGTCCTTGCCGAACGAGCGGTGCGTGATGCGAATCCCCACCGGCGCCTGTCGCCGCTTGTACTCGTTGATCTTGATCAGCCGCGTCACGCGCTCCACATCGGTGCGCGCATAGCCCGCCGCGATGATCTCCTCGACGCCCTGGTCGTCTTCCATGTAGCGCGCCAGGATCGCGTCCAGCACGTCGTAGGGCGGCAGGCTGTCCTGGTCGGTCTGGTCGGGGCGCAACTCCGCGGACGGCGGCCGCGTGATGATGCGTTCGGGAATCACCGGTTCGGGGCCCTGCGCGTTGCGCCAGGTCGCAAGCCGGTAGACCAGGGTCTTGGCCACGTCCTTGATCACCGCGAAGCCGCCCGCCATGTCGCCGTAGAGCGTGCAATAGCCGGTCGCCATCTCGCTCTTGTTGCCGGTGGTCAGCACGATGCGGCCCGACTTGTTCGACAGCGCCATCAGCAGGGTGCCGCGGATACGCGCCTGGATGTTCTCCTCGGTCGCATCCTCGGCGAGGCCCGCGAACTCCAGCGCCAGGGCGGCCTTGAAGGACTCGAACATCGGCACGATCGAGATCTCGTCGTACTGCACGCCCAGACGCCGAGCCATGTCGCGGGCGTCGATCCACGAGATGTCGGCGGTGTACGGCGAGGGCATCATCACCGCCCTCACCTGGTCGGCCCCCAGCGCATCGACCGCGATCGTCAGCACCAGCGCCGAATCGATGCCGCCGCTCAGACCGATGATGGCGCCGGGGAAGCCGTTCTTGCCAAGGTAGTCGCGCACGCCCGTCACCAGCGCCGCCCAGGCCTGCGATTCGAGCGATGGCGCCGGCGACAGCGGCCCGCTCACCTCACCGGCGGCACTCACCTCGACCGGCAGCACTTCCTCCGCGAAACTCGCGGCCCGCGCCCGCACGACGCCCTGCGCATCGACGGCGAACGAGGCACCGTCGAACACCACCTCGTCCTGTCCGCCGACCAGGTGCGAGTACAGCAAGGGCAGTCCGCTCTCCACCGCGCGCCGCGCCATGCGCTCCTCGCGCTCCTCGGCCTTGCCGAGGTGAAAAGGCGAGGCATTGATCACCGCCAGCACCTGTGCGCCCGCAGCCTTCGCCGCCGCCGCCGGCTCGTCGAACCAGGCGTCTTCGCAGATCAGCAGCCCGATGCGCAACCCGCCCGCCTCCACCACCACCGGGCCGAAGCCCGCGTCGCGGCCCGATACGAAGTAGCGGCGCTCGTCGAACACCTGGTAGTTGGGCAGCTCCCGCTTCGCATAGGTGGCCGTGACGCGCCCGCCGGCCAGCACCGAGGCCGCATTCACCCGCCGCTGCACCGCCAGCGAGCGCGTGCGAAGATCCCCCAGCGCATCGATCGCCTGCGGATGGCCGACCACCACCTGCAGGTCCGGCAGATCGGCCAGCGACGCGGCGCAGCCGGCCAGCGCTTCGTCGCAGGCGCGCATGAAGGCAGGCCGCAGCAGCAGGTCTTCCGGCGGATAGCCGGTCAGCGACAGTTCCGGCGTGATCACCAGCCGCGCGCCCTGCGCGTAGGCCTGGCGGGACCACTGGGCGATGCGCTGCGCGTTGCCTGCGAGGTCGCCGACGGTGGCGTTGAACTGGACGAGGGCGATCGTGGCGGACACAGTGGCAGGCATGGATCAGGAAGAAAACGCGTTGTCGAACGATGGTACCCGCGACCCCGAGGCGTGGGCGGTCCAGGTGCACGCCGATCCGACCCTCATCGACGCCCAGGCCTGGGATGCGCTGGTCGACGCCAGCCCGGCGCCGACGCCCTTCACGCGCCATGCTTATCTGTGTGCGCTGCACGCGTCGGCCAGCGCCGTTGCCGGCACTGGCTGGGCACCGCAGTTCCTGGTGATCGAGCGCGACGGGATGCTGGCGGCGGCCTGCCCGCTCTACCTCAAGAGCCACTCCTACGGCGAGTACGTGTTCGACTGGGCGTGGGCCCAGGCCTACGAAGAGGCCGGTCTGCGCTACTACCCGAAGCTGCTGTCGGCGGTGCCGTTCACGCCGGTGCCGGGCTCGCGCCTGCTGGCGCGCGACCCGGCCGCGCGCAGCGTGCTGCTGCGTGCGATGGAAAGCTTCGCCCGGCAACACGGCATGTCGTCGGCGCACGTGCTCTTTCTCGACGAGGCCGACCGCAGTGCCGCGGAGGCGGCCGGCTGGATGCTGCGCAGCACGGTGCAGTTCCACTGGACCAACCGGGCTCCCGCCGGCTATGCCGACTTCGCCGACTTCCTCGCCAGTCTGCAGCGCGACAAGCGCAAGAAGATCCAGCAGGAGCGCCGCTACGTGCGCGAAGCCGGCGTCGAGTTCGAAACCCGCATCGGCACGCAGATCCGCACCGCCGACTGGGACTTCTTCTACCGCTGCTACCGCAACACCTACCGCGAGCACCGCTCGACGCCCTACCTGACGCGCGACTTCTTCGCCCGCATGGCCGAGGCCCTGCCGCAGCACTGGCTGCTGTTCACGGCCCGGCGCGAGGGCGAGCCCATTGCCGCCTCGCTGATCGCCCTCGACCCCGAACGCGGCCACGCCTACGGCCGCTATTGGGGAGCGCTCGTCTCGGTCAGCTGTCTGCACTTCGAGGCCTGCTATTACCAGCCGCTGCAGTGGTGCATCGAGAACGGCTACCGCCGCTTCGAGGGCGGCGCGCAGGGCGAGCACAAGATGGCCCGAGGCCTGATGCCGGTGCGCACGCATTCCGCGCACTGGCTGAGCGACGCGCGCTTTGCGGACGCCGTGGCGCGCTATCTCGCGCGAGAAGGCGCCGGCATCGAGGCCTACGTCGACGAACTCGACGAACGCAACCCGTTCAAGCGCTAGCGCTCACGCTGCCTTGCCCAGGCGCCCGAGCACGCACCCCAGTGCCGCCACGGCGTCGCCGATCTCGCGCGCACCGATGACCAGCGGCGGCGCGAAGCGCACCACCGTACCGTGGGTGTCCTTGCTCAGCACGCCTTCATGCAACAAGCCCTCGCACACGCTGCGGGCCGAGGCGAACCCGGGATCGATCTCCACGCCGACCAGCAGCCCCTGGCCGCGAACGTCGCGAATCGCGGGGTGCCGCAGCGCGTGCAGGCGCTCGAGCAGCACGGCGCCCTGCTCGGCCGCTCGCTCGGACAGCTTCTCCTCCACCAGCACCTGCAACGCCATGTCGCCCACGGCCGCTGCCAGCGGATTGCCGCCGAAGGTGGAGCCGTGGTCGCCGGGCGTGAACACCGCCATCACCTCCTCGCGCGCCAGGAAGGCGCTGACCGGCAGGAGCCCGCCGCCCAGCGCCTTGCCGAGCGTGAGACCGTCGGGCCGCACGCCCTCGTGATCGCAGGCGAGCACCCGGCCGGTGCGGCCCAGGCCGGTCTGCACCTCGTCGCAGATCATCAGGATGTGGCGGCGCGTGCAGATCTCGCGCACTGCCTTCAAATAGCCGGCCGGCGGCACGACGATGCCGGCCTCACCCTGCACCGGCTCGACGAGGAAGGCGCAGGTGTCGTCGGTGATGGCCGCTTCCAGTGCCGCCGGATCGCCATAGGGCACGTTCACGAAGCCGGGCGCGAAGGGCCCGAAGCCGCTGCGGTACTGGGCTTCGCTCGAGAAACCCACGATGGTGGTCGTGCGCCCGGCGAAGTTGTTGGCCGCGACGATGATCTGCGCGCGACCCTCGGCGATGCCCTTGACCGTGTAGCCCCACTTGCGGGCCGCCTTCAGCGCCGTCTCCACGGCCTCGGCGCCGGTGTTCATCGGCAGCGCCCGGTCCATGCCGGTCAGTCGGCACAGGCGTTCGAGGAAGGGGCCGAGGCGGTCGGTGTGGAAGGCGCGCGAGGTCACGGCCAGTTGCCGGGCCTGCGCGACCAGCGCCTCGACCAGCCGCGGGTGACCGTGACCGAAGCTGACCGCCGAATAGGCCGACATCATGTCGAGATAGCGCCGACCATCCTGCCCCCACAGGTAGACGCCCTCGCCGCGCGTCAGCACGACCGGCAAGGGTGCGTAGTTCGCGGCACCGTAGTGCTCTTCCAGTGCGATCGGGCTGGCCGACAAGGGGAAGCCGGGGTGAATGGTCATGGCGATCTCCTGAACTCGGGGGCGGCTCCCCCAGCTCCTCACTGTAGAGACGACTGAACGCAATATGCGTTCCATTCGTTGTGCATATTCAATTTTTAGCGCATGCTTCGTGCGTGAAATCTAGAATATGAGCACATTGGACACACTCGACCGCCGTTTACTGGCCGAACTCCAGGCCCACGGCCGTGCCTCGAACGTCGAGTTGTCGGCGGCGGTGCACCTGTCGGCGCCGCAGTGCTTCCGGCGCGTCAAGTCGCTCGAGGAGCGGGGCGTCATCCGCGGCTACGCGGCGCGGGTCGATCGCGAGGCGCTGGGCCTGGGCGTGATGGCCTTCGTCAGCGTGGACATCGCCGCCGAGCAGTTCGGCCACGTGCGCGAGTTCGAGCAGACCATCCGCGGCTTCCCGCAGATCCTCGAATGCCACACCGTCTCGGGCGACTCGGATTACCTGCTCAAGGTCGTGACGCGCGATCTCAAGTCGCTGAGCCAGTTCCTGACCGATCGGCTGATGCAGATCTCCGGCGTCGCGAACGTGCGCTCGATGATCTGCATGGAAGAGATCAAGCCGCCCTCGCCGCTGCCGACGACGACCGATTGAAACGGGGCGCCCGCACGCGGTCGAGCGCCAGGCCGCCCCAAGCCGACCGCGCACCCGCTCGGCGGGTGCGAACCCTACTCCTTGAAGTCGCCACCGAAGCCGTAGACGAACGCCTCGGGCTGGATGTACTTGCGCAGCGCAGCGTTCACCTGGTCCAGCGTCGCCGCAGCGATCGCGTCGTCGACCTGCTGCGAGATCGCGAACGTGCGGTCCAGCCGCAGGTTGTTCGCCAGTCCGGCGGCCAGGCGCGCGTCCTGTGCGCGCGACAGGCGGCGCGAACTGATCAGGCCGCGTTGCGCCTCTTGCAGTTCGGTGGCGGTAAAGCCCTCCTTGAGTGCACGCGCGACCTCTTCCTTGAACGCCGCCTCGACCTTGGCACGGTTCTGCGGCGCGAAGATGGCCTGCGCCTGCCACGGCGAATTGCGCTCTTCCTGGTTCCAAGCCACTTGGCTGTAGACGCCGTAGGACAGCCCTTCCTTCTCGCGGATGCGCACCCACAGCCGCGAACTGCCGCCGCCGCCCAGCAGGTGGTTGGCCAGCGTGAGCGGCGCGTAGTCGGGGTCGCTGTCCATCAACTGCACCGGCAGGAACACCGCCATGTGCGCGTTCTGCTTGTCGGGCGTCGGCAGCATCAGGCGGGCCGGCGGCACCGGCGCCAGCGGATCGGCCACCCGCGCGTAGGGCTCGCTGCTCTTCCAGTCGCCGAAGGCCGCCTCGAGCGCCTGCTTCACCGCCGGCACGTCGAGGTCGCCGCTGGCGCCGAATTCGGCATGCGAGGCGCCGTAGAAGCGGCGATGGAAGGCGCGCAGCTGCTCCGCCGTCGCCGCCTGGATGTCGGCCACCAGTTCGTCGAAGCTCTTGGCGTGACGCACGTCGCCGCGCGGATAGCGGTTCACGTGGCGGTCGATCGCGCTGGCCACCACCGCTTCGGGTTCCTTGCGCTGCTGCTCCACGCCGGTCAGCGCCTGGCTGCGCTGCTCTTCCAGCACGGCCGGCGGGAACGAGGGCTCACGCAGCAGCTCGCCGACCAGCGCGATCACCGCCGGCAGGTTCTGGCGCTTGGTGGCGATCGTCGCGTTCACGCTGCCGGTGCTGCTGGAGAAGCCCACCTCGGCCTGCAGCGCATCGAGCCGGTCACGGATCTGCTGGCGAGAGAGCTTCGCCGTGCCTTCGTCCAGCATCGCGGCCACCAGCGCCGGCACCTCACCCTGGCCGGCCAGGCTCTTCTCGTCACCGAAGTGCAGCGAGAGGACCGCATTCACCACGCCGCCGCGGGTCGGCTTGGACAGCAGCGCGACCTTCATGCCGCTGGCCAGCGCGAAACGCTGCGTCTGCGCGTCGATGTTGGCCGGGGTGGTGTCGAACGCGGCCACCGCGCTGGCGCCTGCCTGCGGCTTGAAGTCCTTGAACTGCGCCGCCACGTCCACGGCCTTCGGGGCAGGCGCGCGCTGCGGCTTGTCGGTCGGCAGGTAGGTCGCGAGCGTGCGGTTCGACGGCAGCAGCCGCTCGACGGCAGCGCGCTGCACGTCCTCCAGCGTGGCCGCCTTGATGCGGTCGCGGATCAGGAAGAACAGGCGCCAGTCGCCCTGCGCGACGGACTCCGACAGCGACACGCCCACCGTCTCCGGGTTCGTGAACGCCAGGTCCCAGCCCTTGAGCCACTTGGCGCGCGCGCGCTCCAGTTCCTCGGCCGTGACCGGCTCGGCCGCGACCGACTCCAGCACCGCGAGCAATTCGCCTCGCGCCCGGTCGATCTCCTGCCCGGGCGCGAGCTGCGCCACGAACAGCGCCGCGCCGGGATCGTGCAGGCCGAACGGTTCGGCTCCCACGCTCGCGGCCAGTTGCTTCTCGACCAGCCGCTTGTGCAGCCGCCCTGAAGGCGCATCACCCAGCACCAGCGCGAGCAGCTCGATGGCGGCGAACGCCGGATCCGCCGCGGCCGGCACGTGATAGCCCGTGTACAGCAGCGGTGCGCCGCCGACACGGCGCAGCGTCAGCGCGCGTTCGCCGTCCTGGGCGGCATCGATGGTGTACAGCGTGGGCAGCACGCGGCGGGGCTTCGGTATCTTCCCGAAGTACTGCTGCACCCAGGCGAGCACCCTGGCGGTGTCGAACTGGCCGCTGACGACCAGCGTGGCGTTGTCGGGCTGGTAGTACTGGCGGTAGAAGGCCTGCAGCCGTGCGATGTCGACGTTCTCGACGTCGCTGCGCGCGCCGATCGTGTCCTTGCCGTAGTTGTGCCAGTCGTACATCGCGGCCAGCGTCTTCTGGTAGAGGATGCGGCCGGGGCTGTTCTCACCCATCTCCATCTCGTTGCGCACCACCGTCATCTCGGAGTCGAGATCCTTGCGCGCGATGAAGCTGTGGACCATGGCATCCGCATGCCACGACAGGAACCACTTCAGGTTGTCCTCGTTGGCCGCGAAGCTGGCGAAGTAGTTGGTGCGATCGAACCAGGTGCTGCCGTTGGCCCGCAGCCCGCGCTTGGTGAACTCGCCCCAGACGTTGCGCGTGGTCGGCGTGCCCTTGAACATCAGGTGTTCAAGCAGGTGCGCCATGCCCGTCTCGCCGTAGTTCTCGTGGCGAGAACCGACGTGGTAGGTCAGGTTGACGGTCGTCGTGGGTTTGGAGGCATCGGGCACCAGCAGCACCTGCAGCCCGTTGGCCAGTCGGTATTCGGTGATGCCCTCGACCTGGGTGACCGTGGTCACGCCGCGCGGCAGGCCTGCAGAGGAGACCGGGCTGGTTGCCGGGACGGCCTGGCCGGCTGCCACCGCCGTCGGCGACACCTGCATCACGACCAGCGCGAGCGCGCCGGCGACGAAGTACTTCGAGAACATGCTGCGGGCCTCGCAACCACCGAGGCGGTGTGATGGAGGCCCGCAGTGTAGCCAGCAGGTTTCGCACATCGCCGCCTCAGGGGCATACCCGAGCGCAGCGCTGGCGACGCCAGCCGGTCGTCAGTCAGACTTTCTTGGCCTTGAGGTAGTTCTCCATGCCGGAGCGCACTTCAGCCTGCGCGCTTTCCGGGCCTTCCCAACCTTGCACCTTGACCCACTTGCCGGCCTCGAGGTCCTTGTAGTGCTCGAAGAAGTGCTGGATCGCCTTCAGGCGCATCTGGTTGATGTCCTCCGGCTTTTTCCAGTGGTCGTAGATCGGCAGGATCTTGGTGGTGGGCACAGCCAGGACCTTGGCGTCGCCGCCGGCCTCGTCTTCCATCTTCAGCACGCCGATGGCCCGGCAGGTCACCACCACGCCCGGGGTCAGCGCAAAAGGCGTGATCACCAGCACGTCGACCGGGTCCCCATCGTCGGAGAGCGTCTGCGGCACGTAGCCGTAGTTGCAGGGATAGTGCATCGCGGTCGTCATGAAGCGATCGACGAACAGCGCGCCGCTTTCCTTGTCGACCTCGTACTTGATCGGGTCGGCGTTCATCGGGATCTCGATGATCACGTTGAACTGCTCGGGCGCCTTGGCGCCGGGGGTCACTTTGTGCAGACTCATGGGTCCTGTCTCCGGAATCGCGGGGAAACCCGAATTCTAAGCAGCGGCCTGTCGTGGGACTGACCGAGGCCCTGCGCGACCGTGCCGGACCGCACGCGCCAATTCCATTGCGGCTTCGAGGGGCTTCACTTAGCATGCGCCGGCAACCCGGCCGGGATGCCACGAGCGTGGTGTCTTCAGCGAAGAGTCGCGGTGCAAGCCCTTTCACCGAGGACCTCTAACGAGGAAGGAGACCCTTTCCATGTCCAGTTCCCTGGCGCTCATCTTTGCGCTGCTCTGCGGTTTCGCGGCCGTCGTCTACGGCTTTGTCCAGCGCAGCTGGATCCTCAAACAGGACGCGGGCAACGCCCGCATGCAGGAGATCGCGGCAGCCATCCAGCAAGGCGCGGCCGCCTATCTGGCGCGGCAGTACCGCACCATCGCCATCGTCGGCGTGATCCTCACGGTGCTGATCGGCATCTTCATCGGCCTGCCCACCGCGGTGGCCTTCGTGATCGGTGCGGTGCTGTCGGGCGCCTGCGGCTTCATCGGCATGAACGTGTCGGTCAAGGCGAACGTGCGCACCGCCCAGGCGGCCACGCGCGGCATGAAGGAGGCGCTCGACGTGGCCTTCAAGGGCGGCGCCATCACCGGCATGCTGGTGGTGGGCCTCGGGCTGCTCGGCGTGGGCATCGTGTTCTGGTTCCTCACCAGCAATGGCCAGGTCACGCCGACCAGCGGTCTGGCACCGGCGCTGAAGCCGCTGCTGGGCTTCGCCTTCGGGTCCAGCCTGATCTCGATCTTCGCGCGGCTGGGCGGCGGCATCTTCACCAAGGGGGCCGACGTCGGCGCCGACCTGGTGGGCAAGGTCGAGGCCGGCATCCCCGAGGACGACCCGCGCAACCCGGCGGTGATCGCCGACAACGTGGGCGACAACGTCGGCGACTGCGCCGGCATGGCGGCCGACCTGTTCGAGACCTACGCCGTCACGCTGATCGCGACGATGGTGCTGGGCTCTCTGATGGTGGTGGCCGCGCCGATGCAGGCCGCGCTCTACCCGCTGGCGCTGGGCGGCTTCTCGATCATCGCATCGATCATCGGCTGCAGCGCTGTGAAGGCCACGCCCGGCATGAAGAACGTGATGCCGGCGCTGTACAAGGGCCTGATCGTCGCCGGCGTGATCTCGCTGGTCGGCTTCTTCTTCATCACCAAGTGGGTGATGCCCGACAACGCGATCTACGAGACCGGCACCCAGTTGCGCCTGTTCGGCGCCGCGGTCGTCGGCCTGGTGCTGACGGCGCTGCTGGTGTGGATCACCGAGTACTACACCGGCACCCAGTACGCACCCGTCAAGCACGTGGCGCAGGCCTCGACCACCGGCCACGGCACCAACGTGATCGCCGGCCTGGGCGTGTCGATGCGCTCGACGGCCTGGCCGGTGGTGTTCGTCTGCGGCGCCATCCTGGCGTCCTACCAGCTCGGTGGCCTGTACGGCATCGCGGTGGCCGCCACGTCGATGCTGAGCCTGGCCGGCATCGTGGTGGCGCTCGACGCCTACGGTCCGATCACCGACAACGCCGGCGGTATCGCCGAGATGGCCGAGCTGCCGTCGAGCGTGCGCGACATCACCGACCCGCTGGACGCCGTCGGCAACACGACCAAGGCGGTGACCAAGGGCTACGCGATCGGCTCGGCCGGTCTCGCCGCGCTGGTGCTGTTCGCCGACTACACGCACACGCTCGAGGCCGCCGGCAAGCTGGTGAGCTTCGATCTCAGCAACCCGTCGGTGATCGTCGGCCTCTTCATCGGCGGCCTGATCCCCTACCTGTTCGGTGCGATGGCGATGGAGGCCGTGGGCCGCGCCGCCGGTTCCGTGGTGGTCGAAGTGCGCCGCCAGTTCCAGGACGGCCAGATCATGGCCGGCAAGCGCAAGCCCGACTACAGCGCGGCGGTCGACATGCTCACCTCGGCGGCGATCAAGGAGATGATCATCCCCAGCCTGCTGCCCGTGGTGGTGCCCATCGTCGTCGGGCTGCTGCTCGGCCCGGCGGCGCTCGGTGGCCTGCTGATGGGCACCATCGTCACCGGTCTGTTCGTCGCGATTTCGATGTGCACCGGCGGCGGCGCGTGGGACAACGCCAAGAAGTACATCGAGGAAGGTCACTTCGGCGGCAAGGGCAGCGAGGCCCACAAGGCGGCCGTCACGGGCGACACCGTGGGCGACCCGTACAAGGACACTGCCGGCCCGGCCGTCAACCCGTTGATCAAGATCATCAACATCGTGGCGCTGTTGATCGTGCCGCTGCTGCCGGCCGCGGCCGGGCATGACGGCGCGGCATCGCACGCTGCGCCGACGGCGGTCGAAGCCCCGGCTCCGGCACCGGCCCCTGCGGTGGCCGGTGCCGACGGCGCCAGCATCAAGGTCGAGAACGGCGTGGTGAAGTTCTACTTCGCCACCGCCTCGTCGGCCCTGGCGGGCGGCGCGGCCGAGGCCCTGGCCGACGTGGCCAAGGGCGTGGCGGCGGGCAAGAAGGCCGTGGTCAGCGGCTATCACGACGCCACCGGCGACCCGGACAAGAACGTCGAGCTCGCCAAGCAGCGCGCGCTGGCCGTGCGCGACGCCTTGAAGGCGGCGGGTGTGGCCGAAGACAAGGTCGAGCTGAAGAAGCCCGAGCAGCTCAATGCCGGCGATGCGGCCGAGGCTCGGCGCGTCGAGGTGAAGCTCGAGTAGCCCGATCACGGGATCGACAAGAGCCCGCCTCGGCGGGCTCTTCCTTTTTCTGAAGCAACGCAGGATTTGGCGGGACGGAGATAACCGGCGCGATCGAGATCATCGCTATTAATTCCAAGGTGGTTTCGGCGAAAACTTCTCGGTCAAATACTCCAGCAGCACTCTCACCTTGGCCGGCAGGTGTCTGCGATGAGGATAGACCGCATAAATCAATTGCTTATCAATGTGATAGTCGGTCAGTAACGGCACCAAGCGTCCTGCCGCAATATCCTTGGCCACCATGAATGCAGACAGACGGACGATACCTCCACCCAGTCGTGCGTATTCGTGAAGCACATCGACGTTGTCGGTCACGAAATGCCCTTGGACATTGACCAGCTCCGGTCCCTCGGTGCTGGTGAAATGCCATTGATTGAAGAGATCGCTGGTGGACAGGCGAAGGCAATCGTGCTGTAACAGGTCCGATGGCCGCGTCGGTCGTCCTCTGACTTTCAGATACCGGGGACTGGCGCAGACCAGGCGCTGACTCTCGCCGAGCTTGCGGCCGACAAGACTGGTATCTCTCAATTCGCCCAGTCGGATCGCCAGATCCACGCCTTCGTCGATCAGGTCGATCGCCTGCCCGGTGATCTGGAACTCCAGCGTCAAACGCGGGTAGCGCCCCTGAAATTCAGCCATGAGCTCCAGCAACTGGTGCTTGGCGAAGCCCTGGGTGCTGTTGATGCGCAGAGTACCCGTCGGCTCGCGCACGAAGCTGGTCAGCGAATCTTCGGCGTTCTCGATCTCGGCCAGGATCTCCAGGCATCGCTTGAAATAGCACTCACCGCCCTCGGTCAGGCTGAGGCTGCGCGTCGTGCGATTGATCAACCGTACGCCCAACCTGGATTCCAGTCGCGAGAGCAGCTTGCTGATCGCCGACGGCGAAAGATTCAACTGGCGCCCGGCAGCGGAAAAGCTGCCGCGCTTGACCGATTCCACGAACACCTGCATCTCGGTCCATTTATCCAAGCCACCCTCCTGATTTGTGAACTCGATTCACAGCGTCTTTGCCGCTTGTGATGATTATCGCCAAGCAGCGGGGACGATAGGCTTGCGAATCGTCGAGTCCATCGACCGGCTACCCGACCAGCGCAACCACCACCGGAGTTTCCATGCTCGAGCTGTATACCCACCCGATGTCACCCTGTGCCCAGAAAGTTCGCATCGTCCTGGCCGAAAAGAAGCTGGAGTGGATCAAGCACCATGTCGATCTATCGCAGAAGGAGAACTTGCGGCCGGAATACCTGAAACTCAATCCACTGGGTGTTGTGCCTACCTTGGTCCACGATGGTCGCCCGGTTATTGAATCCAGCGTCATCTGCGAATATTTGGATGATGCGTATCCCAATACCGGCCTCAAACCCACCCATCCCTACCAGTTGGCAAATATGCGGCTGTGGATGAAGCATGTAGACAACAAGCTTCATCCGTCCTGCGGAGCCTTGCAGTGGCCACTGGTGATGCGTCCCGCACTGATGGAGAAAAGCGAGGCAGAGCGTGAAGCGTTGTTGGCGCGGATCCCGGAAAAACCACGCCGCGAGCGCCAGAGACGCTTGGTCAAGTTTGGACTCGAGGCCCCAGATGTCGTCGACGCAGTACACGTGTACCGCCAGACGATCCTCGATATGGAAGCGGCGCTGGCCCAGCACCGCTGGATGGTGAGTGACGCCTTCAGCCTCGCCGACGTGTGCTTGGCACCCTACTTCCAAACCGTCTTGCAGTTCGGCTGGACCCTCATGTACGAGGATTGCCCTCGGGTGGCCGACTGGTTTTTGCGCTGCCGCGGGCGCGAGTCGTACGAGGACTCTGTGGCTCGCGATTTTCCGCCCGAAGTTCAGATCGATCTGCTCACCAAGGGTGAGTCAGCCTGGCGGACGATCAGCACGCACTTAGCATCGTCGAGCGACTCAAGGGCGAACGCGTGAAGTGCTACGACTTTGACCTGTTTGTAATCGGGGCTGGTTCAGGTGGTGTGCGGGCGGCTCGCATGGCGAGCGAGCGAGGGATGCGCGTCGCTGTCGCCGAAGTTTCTCGGCTGGGTGGCACCTGCGTAAATGTCGGCTGCATCCCGAAGAAGCTCTTCGCGTACGCCGCGCAGTTCGCCGAAGCGTTCCAACAGGCACGCGGCTATGGATGGCGCTTGGCCGAAGTTGCGTTCAACTGGTCGACCTTGCGGGACAACACGGATGCCGAGATTGAACGTCTAACCAGCGTCTACCGCGCGCTGCTGGTCAATTCCGGCTGCCAGCTGATCGAGGGCCGCGCGACGATCACAGGAGCGCACATGGTCAGCGTGGGTGCACGCAATTGGAGCGCCGAACGCATTGTGATCGCCACCGGGGGCTGGCCGTTCGTGCCGGATGTGCCGGGGCGCGAACATGCGATCACCTCAAATGACATCTTTTCCCTCGAGCATTTCCCAAAGCGAGCGGTCATTGTCGGTGGAGGCTATATTGCCCTTGAACTCGCCGGCATCGCCGCCGGTCTCGGTACACGGACTCGACTGGTGTATCGCGGCGAGTTATTCCTGCGCGGCTTTGACGAGGACATACGCCGGATCACAGCTGAGGAGATGAGCAAGCGGGGCGTACTCCTTAACTTCGGCTGCGGCATATGCGCTATCGAAAAACAGGCGGATGGATGCTTGCTCGTGACGTTCAGTGACGGCAGTCGCGAATTGACTGATTGCGTCCTCTATGCCACGGGGCGTCTCCCCAATGTTGCGGGGCTTGGTCTGGAAAATACAAGCGTCCGGCAGCAGGCCAATGGCGCTATTGTCGTAAACGAACATTTACAGACCCATGAGCCCTCGATCTACGCGATCGGCGACGTAATCGACCGCACTCAACTCACCCCGGTCGCCCTATCCGAAGGCATGCAACTGGTCAGACATCTCCTTGGCGAAGAAGGTCCGCGGGTGGATTACGAATTGATCCCGAGCGCCGTATTCAGCCAGCCGGCCATCGCGACCGTCGGGCTGACCGAAGCGCAAGCACGGCTCCGGTATTGCGACGTGGTGGTCTACAAGTCCAGCTTTCGCGCCCTCAAACAGACATTGGCCGGAGGCAACGAACGAACTTTCATGAAACTTCTCGTAGATCACGCCAGCGACCGCGTCGTGGGTGCACACATGGTGGGATCCGACGCAGCCGAAATCATTCAAGGCATTGCCATCGCCTTGAGAGCCGGCGCAACCAAGCGGGTGTTCGATACCACCCTCGGTGTTCATCCGACCTCCGCGGAGGAGTTCGTCACCTTGCGTAAACCGAGCAATGAACCATTCATCACAACGGACCCCTAAGGCGATGAATCCTTCTGTACGGACCTCAGATCAGATCCTTGACGATTGTTCCGCGCGCCTGTGGGCGGCCGAGGTCGGGTGCACGCCGACGGCGCTGTTGAGCTCGGTCCACCCCGGCCTCGACGAACCCGATGCCTACGCGATCCAGGCCGCGACGTTGCGACGCCGCGGCGTGCCGCCGATCGGCTTCAAGCTCGGCTACACCAGCGCAGCGATGCGCGCGCAGATGGGCATCGCCCATCCGAACTACGGCGTGCTCACCGAACAGCACCGGCTCGGCGCCGAGGGCCGGGCGATCGCCCGTGCTCGGCTGATCCACCCGCGTGTCGAGCCCGAGATCGCGTTGCGGCTCGGCCGCGAACTCGCCGGACCCGGCCACACCCGCGCGAGCGTGTCGAGTCACCTGGAGGCGGTGCTGCCGGCGCTCGAGATCGTCGACACCCGCTATCCGGACTACCGCTTCAGCACGGTCGACAACATCGCCGACAACAGCTCCAGCGCGGGCTTCGTGACCGGCCCGCCGACAGCGTGGCGCGACGACCTCGATCTCGCCGCCGTGGCGGTCGAGTTGAGCGCCGACGGCCACGTGCTCGACCGCGGTCGCGGCGCCGACGCGATGGGCGACCCGCTGCTCGCGCTGGCCTGGCTGGCCGACTTCCTGGCCGAGCGCGGCCAGTCCGTGCCGGCCGGTGCGCTGGTGCTCACCGGCGGCCTCACCCGTGCTCACCCGGCTGAGCAGGGCCAGGTGTTCGAAGCAACGTTCGGCGTTCTCGGGGCGGTGCGAGCGCGCTTCGACTGAGCGGCGACGCGTCTCAGCGTTTGGCCGGCGGCAGGTCGGTGCACGAGCCGTGCGCCACCTCGGCCGCCATGCCGATGCTCTCGCCCAGCGTCGGGTGCGGGTGGATGGTCTTGCCGATGTCCACCGCGTCGGCACCCATCTCGATGGCCAGCGCGATCTCGCCGATCATGTCGCCCGCATGTGTGCCGACGATGCCCCCGCCGACGATGCGGTGCGATGCTTCGTCGAACAGCAGCTTGGTGAAGCCCTCGTCGCGGCCATTGGCGATCGCGCGGCCCGAGGCCGTCCACGGGAACAGGCCCTTCTTCACCTTGATACCGCGCGCCTTGGCCTCGTCCTCGGTCAGCCCGACCCAGGCCACTTCCGGATCGGTGTAGGCCACGCTCGGGATCACGCGCGCGTTGAAGGAGCTCGTCGCCAGCTTGGCGTCGCCGAGCACCGCGCCGGCCGCCACCTCGGCCGCCACGTGGGCCTCGTGCACCGCCTTGTGCGCCAGCATCGGCTGGCCGACGATGTCGCCGATCGCGAAGATGTGCGGCACGTTGGTGCGCATCTGGATGTCGACCGGAACGAAGCCGCGCTCGCCGACGATCACGCCGGCCTTCTCGGCACCGATCTTCTTGCCGTTGGGCGTACGGCCGACGGCCTGCAGCACGAGGTCGTAGACGCCCTCGCTCTTCGTGCCGTCCAGCCCCTCGAACTGCACGCGGACGCCGTCCTTCGTCGCTTCGGCGCCGACCGTCTTGGTCTTGAGCATCAGCTTGTCGAAGCGCGGCGCGTTCATCTTCTGCCACACCTTGACGAGGTCGCGGTCGGCGCCCTGCATCAGGCCGTCGAGCATCTCGACCACGTCGAGCTTGGCCCCCAGCGTGGAGTACACCGTGCCCATCTCCAGGCCGATGATGCCGCCGCCGATCACCAGCATCTTCTTCGGCTGCTGTCGCAGCTCGAGCGCGCCGGTGGACGTGACGACGCGTGGGTCGTCCTTCGGCAGGAAGGGCAGCTTCACCGCTTCGGATCCGGCCGCGATGATCGCGTGCTTGAAGCGGATCGTCTGCGTCGCGCCGTCCTTCGCCAGCACGACCTTCAGGTGGTGCGGGTCGGCGAATTCACCGCTGCCGGTCACCACGGTGACCTTGCGCATCTTGGCCATCGCGGCCAGGCCACCGGTCAGCTTGCCGACCACCTTGTCCTTGTGGGCCTTGAGCCTGGCGAGGTCCACGCTCGGCTTGCCGAAACTCACGCCCAGGGACTCGAAGTGCGAGACCTCGTCCATCACGGCGGCCACGTGCAGCAGCGCCTTCGACGGGATGCAGCCGACGTTCAGGCACACGCCGCCGAGCGTCGCGTAGCGCTCGACCAGCACGACCTTCAGGCCCAGGTCGGCGCCGCGGAAGGCGGCCGAATAGCCGCCGGGGCCGGCCCCCAGCACCAGCAGGTCGCATTCGAGGTCGGCGCCGCCGGCGTAGCTCGCGGCGGCTGGCGCCACCGCCCCACCCTCACCCCGGCCCTCTCCCGCCGGGGCGGGAGCGGGAGAGGCAGCGGGAGCGGGTTGAGGTGAGGGCTCGGCCCCCACCGCTTCCAGCGACAGGATCACCGATCCTTCGTTGACGGTGTCGCCGACCTTCAGCTTGAGCGCCTTCACGACGCCGGCGTGCGAGGACGGGATCTCCATCGACGCCTTGTCGCTCTCGACGGTGATCAGGCTCTGGTCGGCCGAGACGGTGTCGCCCGGCTTGACCAGCAGCTCGATCACCGCCACGTCCTTGAAGTCACCGATGTCGGGGACCTTGATGTCGATCAGTGCCATGTCCGCGCCCCTCTCACAGCAGCACGCGGCGGAAGTCCGCCAGGATCTGACCGAGGTAGGCGTTGAAGCGGGCGGCCGCGGCGCCGTCGATGACGCGGTGGTCCCAGCTCAGCGACAGCGGCAGGATCAGGCGCGGCACAAAGGCCTTGCCGTCCCAGCGCGGCTCGGTGCTGCTCTTGCACACGCCGAGGATCGACACCTCGGGCGCGTTGATGATCGGCGTGAAGTAGCGACCGCCGATGCCACCGAGCGAGCTGATGCTGAAGCAGCCACCGCTCATGTCGGCCGGTCCCAGCTTGCCATCGCGCGCCTTCTTCGCCAGTTCGCTCATCTCCTGTGAAATCTGGAAGATGCCCTTCTTGTCGGCATCCTTGATCACCGGCACGACCAGCCCGTTGGGCGTGTCGGCCGCGAAGCCGATGTGGAAGTACTGCTTCAGCACGATCTGCTCGCCGTCGAGCGAGGCATTGAACTCGGGGAATTTCTTCAGCGCCGCGACGCTGGCCTTGATCAGGAAGGCCAGCATCGTGACCTTGACGCCGGACTTCTCGTTCTCCTTGTTGAGCTGCACGCGGAAGGCCTCGAGCTCGGTGATGTCCGCATCGTCGTGGTTGGTGACGTGCGGTATCACGACCCAGTTGCGGTGCAGGTTGGCGCCGCTGATCTTCTTGATGCGCGACAGGTCCTTGCGCTCCACCGGGCCGAATTTGGTGAAGTCGACCTTGGGCCACGGCAGCAGGTCCAGCCCGCCGCCGCCGGACGCCGCCGGCGCCTTGCCGGCCTGCGCGGTGCGCGTCTCGCCGGACATCACGCCCTTGACGAAGCCCTGCACGTCTTCCAGCGTGATCCGGCCCTTCAGGCCGCTGCCCTTCACTTCCGTCAGCGGCACGCCGAGCTCGCGCGCGAAACGGCGCACCGAGGGCGACGCGTGCGGCAGGTGGCCCTGCGGCGCAGTCGGCTCGTGGGCGGGCAGCGCGGCGGTCGGCGCGGTGCGCTCGACCGGCTGGCTGGCCAGCGGCAAGGCCGCCGCTGCGGCCGGGGCAGCGTCGGCGGCCTTGGCCGCGACCGACGCGGGGGTCGCACCAGTGCCGGCGCCCAGCAGCACCACCACCGGCGTGCCCTTCGAAACCTTGTCGCCCAGCTTCACCAGCAGGCGCTCCACGGTGCCGGCGTGCGACGAAGGAATCTCCATCGAGGCCTTGTCGCTCTCGACGGTGATCAGGCTCTGCTCGGCGGTCACCACGTCGCCGGGCTTGACCAGCAGCTCGATCACCTCGACGGCATCGAAGTCACCGATGTCCGGAACCACGACCTCGACGGGGCCGCTCGCCGCGGGCGCCACCGAAGCAACGGCAGGCGCCGCAGCAGCAGACGGCGGCGCGGCGGCGGCGGGTGTTGCAGGAGCGGCATCGGGTGGGGCCGCAGCCGCGCCAGCGGCCTCCAGCACCAGAACCACCGTGCCCTCGCTCACCTTGTCGCCGAGCTTGATCTTGAGTTCCTTCACCACGCCGGCGTGCGACGACGGGATCTCCATCGAAGCCTTGTCGCTCTCGACCGTGACCAGGCTTTGCTCTGCCTTGATCGTGTCACCGGGCTTGACCAGCACCTCGATGACCTCGACCGCCTCGAAATCCCCGATGTCCGGGACCTTCACTTCCATCAGCGCCATGTTCTTGTCTCCGTGCGGGGACGCTGCTCGTGGCCGTGGCTGGCGTCATGGTGCGACGCGCGCCTTCGCCGCGAGGCGAACCCCGTGCTCCGCTTACGCGTAAAGGGGGTTCACCTTGTCGGCATTGATGCCGTACTTCTTGATCGCCTCGGCCACCTTCGTCGCCGGCACCGTGCCCTCGTCGGCCAGCGCCTTCAAGGCGGCGACCACCACGTAGTGGCGGTTCACCTCGAAGTGCTCGCGCAGCTTGGTGCGGAAGTCGCTGCGGCCGAAGCCGTCGGTCCCCAGCACCTTGTAGCTGCGGCCCTTCGGGATGAAGGCGCGGATCTGTTCGGCAAAGGCCTTCATGTAGTCGGTCGACGCCACCACCGGGCCGGCATGCGGCTCGAGCTGCTGCGTCACGAAGGGCACGCGCGGCTTCTTGTCGGCCGGGTGCAGCAGGTTCCAGCGGTCGGCGTCCTGGCCGTCGCGGGCAAGCTCATTGAAGCTCGGGCAGCTCCACACGTTGGCGGCCACGCCCCAGTCCTTCTCGAGCAGCTCCTTCGCGGCGATCGACTCGCGCAGGATGGTGCCGCTGCCCAGCAGGTTGACCTGCGGCGCGTCCTTCTTCTTCGCCGCGCCCTCGAGCAGCAGGTACATGCCCTTGACGATCTGCGCCTCGGTGCCCGGCTTCAGGCCCGGCTGCGCGTAGTTCTCGTTGAGCAGCGTGAGATAGAAGTAGACGTTGTCCTGCTGCTCGACCATGCGCTTCAGGCCATGGTGGATGATCACCGCCACCTCGTGCGCAAAGGTCGGGTCGTAGCTGATGCAGTTGGGGATCGTGCTCGCGAGGATGTGGCTGTGGCCGTCCTCGTGCTGCAGGCCTTCGCCGTTGAGCGTGGTGCGGCCCGAGGTGCCGCCGAGCAGGAAGCCACGTGCCTGCATGTCCCCCGCCGCCCAGCACAGGTCGCCCACGCGCTGCAGCCCGAACATCGAGTAGTAGATGTAGAACGGGATCATGATGCGGTTGTTCGTCGAATACGACGTCGCCGCGGCGATCCACGAGCTCATGCCGCCCGCCTCGTTGATGCCTTCCTGCAGGATCTGGCCGGCCTTGTCTTCCTTGTAGTACATGACCTGGTCCTTGTCGACCGGCGTGTACAGCTGCCCCGCAGGGTTGTAGATGCCGATCTGGCGGAACAGGCCTTCCATGCCGAAGGTGCGCGCCTCGTCCACCAGGATCGGCACGGTGCGCGGGCCCAGGGCCTTGTCGCGCAGCAGCGCGTTCAGGCAGCGCACGTAGGCCTGCGTGGTGCTGATCTCGCGGCCTTCGGCCGTCGGCTCCATCACCGCCTGGAACACCGACAGATCGGGCACCGGCAGTTGCTCGTCGGCCTTCGCGCGGCGCTTGGGAAGGTAGCCGCCGAGGGCCTTGCGGCGCTCGTGCAGGTATTGCATCTCGGGCGTGTCGTCGGCCGGCTTGTAGAACGGGATGTCGTGTAGCTTGTCGTCGGGGATGGGGATGTTGAAGCGGTCGCGGAAGGCCTTCACGTCCTCGTCGACCAGCTTCTTGGTCTGGTGGGCAGTGTTCTTGCCCTCCCCGATCTTGCCCATGCCATAGCCCTTGACCGTCTTGATCAGCAGCACGGTGGGCTGACCCTTGTGGTTCACGGCCTCGTGGTAGGCGGCATGCACCTTGTGCGGGTCGTGGCCGCCGCGGTTGAGGCGCCAGATGTCGTCGTCGCTCAGCTTGGACACCATCTCCAGCAGCTTGGGGTGCTGGCCGAAGAAGTGCTTGCGCACGAAGGCGCCGTCGTTGGCCTTCATCGCCTGGTAGTCGCCGTCGACCGTCTCCATCATCACCTTGCGCAGCAGGCCTTCCTTGTCGCGCGCCAGCAGCGGGTCCCAGTAGCTGCCCCAGATCAGCTTGATGACGTTCCAGCCCGAGCCGCGGAACTCGCCCTCGAGCTCCTGGATGATCTTGCCGTTGCCGCGCACCGGGCCGTCCAGGCGCTGCAGGTTGCAGTTGATGACGAAGATCAGGTTGTCGAGCTTCTCGCGAGCCGCCAGGCCGATGGCGCCCAGCGATTCGGGCTCGTCCATCTCGCCGTCGCCGCAGAACACCCAGACCTTGCGCTTGGAGGTGTCGGCGATGCCGCGCGCATGCAGGTACTTCAGGAAGCGCGCCTGGTAGATCGCCATCAGCGGGCCCAGGCCCATCGACACCGTCGGGAACTGCCAGAACCCGGGCATGAGCTTCGGGTGCGGGTAGCTCGAGAGGCCCTTGCCGTCGACTTCCTGGCGGAAGTTGAGCAGTTGCTCCTCGGTGATGCGACCTTCCATGAAGGCGCGCGCGTAGATGCCGGGTGACGAATGGCCCTGGATGTAGAGCAGGTCGCCGCCGTGGTTGCCGCCCTGGTCGGTGTCGTCGGCGTGCCAGAAGTGGTTGAAGCCGGCGCCGAACATGGTGGCCAGCGACGCGAAGCTCGAGATATGGCCGCCGAGGTCACCGCCATCGGCCGGGTCGAGCCGGTTGGCCTTGACCACCATCGCCATCGCGTTCCAGCGCATGTAGGCGCGCAGGCGCTCCTCGATGTCGATCTGCCCCGGACTGTGCAGTTCCTGGCCTGCCGGGATGGTGTTGACGTAGGGCGTGGTGGCCGAGAACGGCATGTCGATGCCAGCTTGGCGCGCCTCGTCGATCAGGCGCTCGAGGAGGAAGTGCGCGCGCTGCGGCCCCTCGCTGTCGATCACGGCGGCCAGCGCCTCCAGCCACTCGCGCGTTTCCTGCGCGTCGCTGTCGTTGGCGGCCGTGCGGCCAAAGGATTCCGGCAATGCAGACATGTCTTGTCTCCTTGGATCGGGTGCTGTGGCGCGCCCTGGACTGATGCTTGATTTCAGTATTGCATAGCCGCTTTATTTTTTCAAATGGTGCCAGTTGATTTCTTATTGTGGAATTTACGTAGCCATCCACCCACCAACATTCGCCTGGAGGGAGCTTCCCGCGACGCCGATTCACTCTGGCACCGATAATTGGTCGATGACGCCCCATCCTCCCGACTCGTCCCTCGATCCGCCGCCCAAGGCGCATCCGCGACGGCTGTTCTGGGCCTGGTGGAAAAGGCAGTCGCCGGCGCACCAGGATCGCTTCGCCACGTTCGCGCCCCTGCTGTCGGTCCTGCTGTTCCTCGCGGCGATCATCACGGCCTTCTGGTACCTGCGCAACGAGGAATTCGAGCGGGAGCAGGAGTCGGTCAAGCGCGACACCGAAATCGCGCAGCAGCAGATCCGCCTTCGGCTGATCGAGAACCAGGAGCAGCTGGTACGCATGGCGCGCGAAGTCGCCACCCGCGCCATCGACCTCGACGAGTTCCTCGGCCAGGCGGTGAGCTTCACGCGCGAGCGCCCCGAGGTCGTGAGCCTGAGCTGGATCGAAGCCGACCAGAGCGTCAAGGCGCGCCATCTCTCGCCCAACCACCCGTCCGACCTGATGCGCTGGACGGAACCCTCCGCGTCGGCCGCGTCGGCGGCCGAACCGCAGCCGCCGGCGGGTACGGCCACGGCGGCCCTGCGCGGCGAGCCGGCCTGGGCCTTCGCCGCGGCGCGCGATCTGCGCCAGCCGGTCTATTCCCGTCCCTACGAGGGCACGGGCTCGCTGTCGGTGTTCCAGGTGCATGTGCCGCTGCTCGACCGCAGCGCCTTCTCCGGCACGCTGGTGGCGGAGTACTCGGTCGAGTCGCTGCTGCGCTACTTCGTGCCCGCCGAGGTCACGCGGCGCCACGCCATCAGCCTGCTCGACAGCAACGACCGCGTGCTGGCCAGCAGCGTCTCGCGCGAACCGGCCAACAGCGTGCGCAGCAGCAGCGGCATCGTGCAGGACGTGGCGCTGGCGCCGTCGGGCAACGGCCTGGTGGTGCGCGGGCAAGGCTGGCGCACCTCGATCGGCCTCATCGGCAACACGCTGTTCTGGATGGTGGTCGCGCTGTCCGCGCTGACGGTGTGGATGCTGCTGGGCACCTGGCGCCACATGCGCCGGCGCTCGCAGATGCAGAGCACGCTGATCACCGAGACGAACTTCCGACGCGCGATGGAGAATTCGATGCTGACCGGCATGCGCGCGATGGACCTCGAGGGGCGCATCAGCTACGTCAACCCGGCCTTTTGCGCGATGACCGGGTTCGCCGAGGACGAATTGATAGGCCGGCTGCCGCCCTTCCCGCACTGGCCGCCCGACCGCATGGAGGAGAACACGCGCTTGCTGCAGCAGGAACTGCAGGGCCGCAGCCCGGCCGGCGGCATCGAGGTGAAGATCATGCGCAAGGACGGCACGCTGTTCGACTCGCGCATGTACGTCTCGCCGCTGATCGACGCCAAGGGACATCAGACGGGCTGGATGACCTCGATGACCAACATCACCGAGGCCAAGCGCATCCGGGACCAGCTGTCGGCCTCGCACGAGCGCTTCACCACGGTGCTGGAGGGCCTGGAGGCCGCGGTGTCGGTGCTGTCGGTGGCGCAGGGCGAACTGCTGTTCGCCAACCGTTCCTACCGGCTGTGGTTCGGGGCCGATTCCCAGGGCCATGCGCGCCTGGCCGGCGCCGACGAATTGCTGGCAGGCCGGCGCGACGCCGACGAGTCGGTCGACAGCTTCGGCGGCCTGCCCGCACAGGAGCTCACCGAAGCCAGCGGGGACGTGCACGAGGTGTTCGTCGAGTCGCTGCAGAAGTGGTTCGACGTCCGGGCGCGCTACGTGCAGTGGACCGACGGCCGGCTGGCGCAGATGCTGATCGCGACCGACATCACGTCCCGGCGCCGCGCCGAGGAGCAGGCCTCGCACCAGGCCGAGAAGGCCCAGGTCACCAGCCGCCTCGTGACGATGGGCGAGATGGCCTCCAGCGTCGCCCACGAGCTGAACCAGCCGCTCACGGCCATCACCAACTACTGCAACGGCATGGTCTCGCGGGTCAAGTCCGACGCCATCGAGAAGGACGACCTGATCGCTGCGCTGGAGAAGACCGCACGTCAGGCCCACCGCGCCGGGCAGATCATCCACCGCATCCGCGCCTTCGTGAAGCGCAGCGAGCCGCAGCGCCAGACCGCCAAGGCGCGCGACATCGTCGAGGATGCGGTCGAACTCGCCGGCATCGAGCTCAAGCGACGCAACGTGCACATCCGCACCTATGTGGCGCAGCGCCTGCCCGATCTGCAGGTGGATCCGATCCTGATCGAGCAGGTGCTGCTGAATCTGCTGAAGAACTCGGCCGAGGCGATCGACAACGCGAAGCTGCCGTCCTCGCGCCGCCACATCGAGCTGCGCGTCGTGCCCAAGCACACGCCCGAGGAAGGCGGGGTCATCGAGTTCAGCGTGCGCGACAACGGACCCGGCGTGAAGGAAGAGATGATGGCCCGGCTCTACGAGGCCTTCTTCTCGACCAAGCCTGACGGCTTGGGCATCGGCCTGTCGTTGTGCCGATCCATCGTCGAGTCCCATCGTGGCCGTATCCGCGCGGAGAACCTCTACAATGGAAGTGTGATCAGCGGTTGCAGCTTCGCCTTCACCCTGCCAGTGGAGCTTCCGGTCCCGGCGACCGAGCCTCCCGGCGTCACCTTGACCGAAACCTCGTAAAGAGCGCGCATGAGCCTCATCCCCAAGAAAGGCACGGTCTATGTCGTCGACGACGACGAAGCCGTGCGCGACTCTCTTCAGTGGCTGCTCGAAGGCAAGGACTACCGGGTCAAGTGCTTCGACTCGGCCGAATCCTTCCTGTCGCGCTTCGACTCCCGAGAGGTCGCCTGCCTGATCGCCGACATCCGCATGGATGGCATGAGCGGCCTGGAGCTGCAGGACCGTCTGGTCGAGCGCAAGAGCCCGCTGCCGGTGGTCTTCATCACCGGCCATGGCGACGTGCCGATGGCCGTCACCACGATGAAGAAGGGCGCGATGGACTTCATCGAGAAGCCGTTCAAGGAAGAAGAGCTGCTGAGCCTCGTCGAGCGCATGCTCGACAGCGCCCGCGCCGCCTTCAGCCAGCATCAGGAAGCCGCCAGCCGTGACGCGCTGCTGTCGCGCCTGACCACTCGCGAGGCCCAGGTTCTCGAGCGCATCGTCGCCGGCCGGCTGAACAAGCAGATTGCCGACGACCTGGGCATCAGCATCAAGACGGTCGAGGCACACCGTGCCAACATCATGGAGAAGCTCAATGCCAACACCGTCGCCGATCTGCTGAAGATCGCGCTCGGCGCCCAGGCCAAGGCCTGAAACGCCCCACCGTCGCCAGGGCCGCCTTCGCGCGGCCCTTGTCGTTTCTACCTCCGGCGCCGCGCTGACGGTGCCCCCGCTGAAGGAGCCCCTCGCATGAGCGCCCGAGCCATCGACGGCAATGCCCTGTCCCGCCACCTCCGCCACGAAGTCTCGCAGCGCGCCGCCACGCTGCGCGAGCACGGCATCACGCCCGGCCTCGCCGTCATCCTGGTGGGCGAGAACCCGGCCTCGCAGGTCTACGTACGCAACAAGGTCAAGGCCTGCCACGACAGCGGCCTGCATTCGGTGCTGGAGCACTATCCGGCTGCGATGACCGAGGCCGAATTGCTGGCCCGCGTGCAGGCGCTCAACGCCGATCCGGCGATCCACGGCATCCTGGTGCAGCTGCCGCTGCCGCCGCACATCGACGCGCACCGCGTGATCGAGACGATCGCGCCGCACAAGGACGTCGACGGCTTCCACGTCGCGAGCGCCGGCGCGCTGATGGTCGGCCAGCCCGGCTTCAAGCCGTGCACGCCCTATGGCTGCATGAAGATGCTCGAGTCGATCGGCTACGACCCCAAGGGCAAGCACGCGGTCGTGATCGGCCGCAGCAACATCGTCGGCAAGCCGATGGCGATGCTGCTGCTGCAGGCCAACGCCACCGTCACGGTCTGCCACAGCGCAACGCCGGACCTGGCGCTGCACACCCGCCAGGCCGACATCGTGGTCGCCGCCGTCGGCAAGCGCAATGTGCTGACGGCCGACATGGTGAAGCCCGGCGCCGTGGTGATCGACGTGGGCATGAACCGCGACGACCACGGCAAGCTGTGCGGCGACGTCGACTACGCCGGCGTCGCCAAGGTCGCCGGATGGATCACGCCGGTGCCCGGTGGCGTGGGGCCGATGACCATCACGATGCTGCTGATGAACACGCTCGAATCGGCCGAGCGGCTGGTGGGCTGAGCGAGCCGACCCGCTTCGCAGCAGGCTCGCTATGTCGCCGATCAAGATGATTGAAACCGCGGCGACCGGCGCCACCTGACACTGACACCGAGCACTGAACCGACGAGCCGCCCTCATGAGCAACCCCCTCCTCGACACCTCCGCCCTGCCGCGCTTCGGCGAGATCCGTCCCGAGCACGTGGCGCCGGCCGTCGACGCACTGCTGGCCGAAGCCACCGCGGCGCTCGAGCGCGCCACCGGCGGGGGCGTGCCGGCAGACTACGACGCCCTCTCCGCGGTGCTCGACGTCGCGACCGAGCGGCTCGGTCGTGCTTGGGGCGCGGTCAGCCACCTCAATGCGGTGGCCGACACACTGGAGCTGCGCGCCGCCTACACCGAGGCCCTGCCCCGTGTGACCGAGTTCTACACGAACCTGGGCGCCGACGAGCGGCTCTACGCGAAGTACAAGGCCGTGGCCGGCAGCCCCGCGGCAGCGGCGCTCAACGCATCGCGGCGCAAGGCGCTGTCGAACGCGATGCGCGATTTCGTGCTGTCCGGCGCGGAACTGCAAGGTGCCGCCAAGGAGCGCTTCGCAGCCATCCAGGCCCGTCAGGCCGAACTCGGCCAGGCGTTCTCCGAACACGTGCTCGACGCGACCGACGGCTGGAGCTGCATCGCGAGCGAGGCCGAGCTCGCCGGCGTGCCCGAGGACGTCAAGGCCGCGACCCGCGCCGCCGCCCAGGCCGACGGCCAGGACGGCCACAAGCTCGGCCTGCACATGCCGGTCTACCTGCCGGTGCTGCAGTACGCGCAGGACCGCTCGCTGCGCGAACGCGTCTACCGCGCCCACGTGACGCGCGCCTCGGAGGCCGGCCCGGCCGAGCGCGACAACAGCGTCGTGATGGGCGAGATCCTCGAGTTGCGGCAGGAAGAGGCCGCACTGCTGGGCTATCGCAACTTCGCCGAGGTCTCTCTGGTCGCCAAGATGGCCGACTCGCCGGCGCAGGTGCAGGGTTTCCTGCGCGACCTGGCGCGGCGCGCGCGTCCGCACGCCGAGCGTGACCTGGCCGAGCTGCGCGAGTTCGCCCGCACCGAGCTCGGCCTGGCCGATCTGCAGGCCTGGGACATGGCCTACGCGGCCGAGCGCCTGAAGGAAGCGCGCTACGCCTTCAGCGACACCGAGGTGAAGCAGTACTTCACCGAACCCAAGGTGCTGGCCGGCCTGTTCCGCATCATCGAGACGCTGTTCGAGGTGACGATCCGCCCGGACACGGCGCCGGTCTGGAACGAACACGTGCGCTTCTTCCGCATCGAGCGCGGCACGCAGCTCGTCGGCCAGTTCTACCTCGATCCCTACGCGCGCCCCGGCAAGCGTCCGGGCGCCTGGATGGACGACGTGCGCGGTCGCTGGGCCCGCCCGGAAGGCACGGTGCAGACGCCGGTGGCGCACCTGGTGTGCAACTTCGCCGCCCCCGTCGGCGGCCGGCCCGCGCTGCTGTCGCACGACGACGTGACCACGCTGTTCCACGAGTTCGGCCACGGCCTACACCACATGCTCACGCAGGTCGACGAGATCGGCGTGGCCGGCATCTCCGGTGTCGAATGGGACGCGGTCGAACTGCCCAGCCAGTTCATGGAGAACTTCTGCTGGGAGTGGGAGGTCGTGAAGCACATGACGGCCCACGTCGACAGCGGCGAGCCGCTGCCACGGGCGCTGTTCGACAAGATGCTCGCCGCGAAGAACTTCCAGAGCGGCCTGCAGACGCTGCGCCAGGTGGAGTTCTCGCTGTTCGACATGCTGATCCACGACGGCGCGTCGGCCACGCCCCATGGCGCCGACGCCGTCCAGCAGGTGCTCGACGGCGTGCGCCGCGAGATCGCGGTCATCGTGCCGCCGGCGTTCAATCGCTTCCAGCACAGCTTCTCGCACATCTTCGCCGGCGGCTACGCGGCCGGCTACTACAGCTACAAGTGGGCCGAGGTGCTGAGCGCGGACGCCTACGCCGCGTTCGAGGAAGAAGGGGTGTTCAATCCCGCCGTCGGCCGCCGCTACCGCGAGGCCATCCTCGAGGCCGGCGGCAGCCGCCCCGCGATGGAAAGCTTCAAGGCCTTCCGCGGGCGCGAGCCGCGCATCGACGCACTGCTGCGCCACCAAGGCATGGCGGACTAAGATCGAAGCCCTGCCGACCCCGAGGACCTTGTCATGAGCCGTTCCGCTGCCGTCCTGCTGTTCAGCCTCACCGCATTGGGCTGCGGCCCGGTCCTGGCGCAGTACAAGATCGTCGAGCCCGACGGGCGCATCACCTACACCGACCGGCCCGCGCCGTCGGCCGCGGCCAAGGTGCAGCCGATCCGTGGCGGGGCCGCCGTCGCCGGCAGCACCAGCGGCCTGCCCTACGAGCTGGCGCAGATCGCCGAACGCTACCCGGTCACGCTGTACAGCGGCAACGACTGCTCGGGCTGCGTGTCCGGGCGCGAACTGCTGCGCCAGCGCGGCATCCCCTACACCGAGAAGACCATCACCGGCGACGCCGACATCGCCGCCTTCCGGCAGATCGAGGCGAGCGCCGAACTGCCGGTGCTGCGCATCGGCGGCCAGCAGCTGCGTGGCTATTCCGAGGCGGAATGGCGTGGTTATCTCGACGCCGCCGGCTACCCCAAGCAGTCGCGCCTGCCGCCCACCTACCGCGGCTGGGAACCCGCCCCGCTGGTCGGCCAGACCACGGCACCGAGAGCCGCGCCGGCGCCGCGCCCCGCTCCGGAAGCCCCGGCCGCGCTGCCGCCGGCGCTGGAAGCCGCGCCCAACGGCATCCGGTTCTGACGCGGTCGCGCGGCGCTTCAGAACCGCAGCGTCTTCACGCCTTCGGGCGTGCCCAGCAGACAGACGCCGGCCTTGTGGCGCGCGAACACGCCCACGGTCACCACGCCGGGCCACTGATTGACATCGGTCTCGAAGGCCAGCGGATCGGTGATGCGCAGCCCCTGCACGTCGAGGATCAGCTGGCCGTTGTCGGTGATCACGCCCTCACGCACGGTCGCGGTCGCGCCCAGCTTCGCGAAGCGTCGCTGGATCTGGCCCACCGCCATCGGCAGCACCTCGACCGGCAGCGGGAAGCGCCCCAGCACGTCCACCAGCTTCGAGGCGTCGGCAATGCAGACGAAGCGCTCGGCCAGGTCGGCCACGATCTTCTCGCGCGTCAGCGCCGCGCCGCCGCCCTTGATCATGAAGCCCTGGTGGTCGATCTCGTCGGCACCGTCGATGTAGACCGGCAGCGACTCCACCGCACCGGCCTCGAACACGCGGATGCCGTGCCCGCGCAGCCGCTCGGTGCTCTTGACCGAACTCGACACCGCCCCGGCGATGCGCTCCTTGATGCCCGCCAGCGCGTCGATGAAGCAGTTGACGGTCGAGCCGGTGCCGACCCCGACGATGCTGCCCTCGATCACGTACTCGAGCGCGGCGCGGCCGACGAGGGTCTTCAGTTCATCCTGGTTCATGGTGTGGTGCCGGGAGGGGCCCGACAGAAGGTCGTGGAAAGGAAACGCGAACGCTGCGATCGCGGCGGCGATTATCCGGGTCTCGAAGCAAAATGCGTGGCATGCCCCTGCCCCCGGCGGCGGCAGGGAGCGCGGTATGCTCGCCCCGCACCAGGGCCGAACCGCCCTGCCCAGCTTCCGGCTGCAGCCCGACTCGCGAGTCCTCGCCGAGCGGCCGGTCCCCGCGGCGAGGCTCCCGGCCCGCCGGCCCAGACGCATGACCGAGACCGTTCCCTTTCGCACCGCCTGTCCGCCCGCCGCCGTGTGCGTACCGCGTCGGCTGATTGCCACCGGCCTGTGCGCCCTGCTGAGCGCCTGCGTCACGCCGCCGTCCTCGGAGCCGCCGGCCGGCGCCGTGACCGCCGAGTGGTCGGCGCCGCTGCCGCACGGCGGGCAGCGCTCGGCCCTGCTGGCCTGGTGGTCCGGCTTCGACGACCCGCTGGTGGCGGCCCTGGTCGACGCCGCCCAGCGCGCCAATCCGACGCTGGCGCAGGCCGCGGCGCGCGTCACCGAGTCACGCGCGCTGGCACAGGCGGCCGGCTCGGCCCGCTGGCCCACGCTCGATGCGAATGCGAGCGCCGTGCGCAGCCGCAGCGCGCTGCCGCCCGCCGGCATCACCCAGACGGCGAGCAGCGCCACGCTCGATGCGCTGTGGGAGATCGACCTGTTCGGTGCGGTGCGCCAGAGCGTCGCGGCAGCCGAGGCACGTGCCGACGCGAGCCGGGCGCAATGGCATGACGCACGCGTCAGCCTCGCGGCCGAGGTGGCGGCCACCTACGTCGGCCTGCGCAGCTGCGAGGCCGTGCTGGCGGTCTACGAGCAGGACGCGGCATCGCTGCAGCAGACGGCTGACCTGGTGGGTCAGAAGATCCGTGCCGGCTTCGACGCCCCGGCCAACGGCGCGCTCGCCCGGGCCAGCGCGGCGGAGGCAGCCAACCGCGTGGCGGCCCAGCGGACCGAGTGCGAGGTCACGCTCAAGCAACTGGTGCAACTCACCGCAGCACCCGAACCGGCGCTGCGCGAGCAGCTGGCGCCGCAGCGCGCCCGGCTGCCGCAACCGCCCAGCTTCGAGGTCGCCGCGGTGCCCGCGGCCGTGCTCTCGCAGCGCCCCGATCTCGCCGCAGCGGAGCGCGGCATCGCCGCAGCAGCGGCCGAGGTCGGCGTGGCCCAGGCCGACCGCTATCCGCGCCTGAGCTTGTCGGGCTCGATCGGCCGCGCATCCATCCGCAGCGGTGGCCAGACCTTCGACGGCACGACCTGGTCGTTCGGCCCCGGCCTGCTGATGCCGCTGTTCGATGGCGGCCGGCGGCGCGCCAACGTCGATGCCGCCCAGGCGCGCTACGAGGGTGCGGTCGCCGCCTACCGCGAGCGCGCGCTGGCCGCGGTGCGCGAGGTGGAGGAGGCGCTGTTGCGGCTGGACGCGGCCGGCCGGCGCGAGACCGACGCCGAACGCGCCGCGCAGGGCTATGGCGAGTTCCTGGCCGCCGCACAGACCCAGTGGCAGGTCGGCGTCGGCAGCCTGCTCGACCTGGAACAGGCGCGGCGTGCCGCGCTGGCGGCCAACGCCGGGCTGATCCAGGTGCAACGCGAGCGCGTGAGCGCCTGGGTGCAGCTCTACAAGACGGTCGGTGGCGCGTGGCAGGCCGACGACGACACGACGACAACGAGGTGAGGGGCATGCAGGAGAACAGGACCTTGCGCAAGCGGATCGCCCTGGCGCTCGCCGTGACCGGCGTGATCGCACTCGCGGTGTGGCTGGCCGCAGGGCGCAGCGCACCGGATGGCGCGGCACCGGCGGGTGCACCCGCGCAGGCGGCCGCCTCGGCCGCCAAGCCGGCGCTGACCGTGACCACCACCCGAGCCGAATCGCTCGACTGGCCGCGCACGCTGGAGGCCAATGGCAGCGTGGCGGCCTGGCAGGAAGCGTCGATCGGCGCCGAGATCGGCGGCTTCCGCCTCACCGAGGTCCGGGTCAACGTGGGCGATCGCGTCAAGCGCGGCCAGGTGCTGGCCCGCATGTCGCCCGAAACGGTGCAGGCCGATCTGGCGCAGACACGTGCCAGCCTCGCCGAGGCTGAGGCCACGCTGGCCGACGCACAAGCCAACGCCGAGCGCGCCCGCCAGCTGCAGACCACCGGCGCCATCAGCAGCCAGCAGATCAACCAGTATCTGACCGCGGAACAGACGGCACGCGCGCGGCTCGAAGCCCAGCGCGCCCGGCTGCAGGCCGAAGACCTGCGGCTGCGCCAGACCCGCGTGCTCGCGCCCGACGACGGTGTGATCTCGGCCCGCACCGCCGCCGTCGGCGCCGTGGCGCAGCCGGGCGCCGAGATGTTCCGCCTGATCCGCGGCGGCCGGCTCGAATGGCGCGCCGAGGTCACCGCGACCGAGCTGCCGCGCATCCGCACGGGCATGCCGGTGCGGCTGCTGCACGGTGACGGCAGCAGCACGCCGGGCAGCGTGCGCATGGTCGCGCCGACCATCGACCCGCAGACACGCAACGGCCTGGTCTACGTGGACCTGCCGGCCAACGGCGACGGCCGCACGCAGGTGCGCGCCGGCATGTTCGCGCGCGGCGAGTTCGAACTGGGCCGCACGCCGGCGCTGACGCTGCCGCAATCGGCCGTGGTGCTGCGCGACGGCTTCAGCTACGCGCTGCGCGTGGGGCCGGACTCGCGGCTCACGCAAGTCAAGCTCGCCACCGGGCGACGCCTCGGCGATCGCATCGAGGTGCTCGACGGGCTGAAGGCCGGCGAGCCGGTCGTCGACTCGGGTGCCGGCTTCCTGGGCGACGGCGATCTGGTCCGCGTGGTGACCGCTGGTCAGCGCGTCGATGCCGCCGCCCCCTGAGATCGACCCGCACGAGCCTCCGATGGACATCAACGTCTCCGCCTGGTCGATCCGCAACCCGATCCCGTCCATCCTGCTGTTCGCCCTGCTGACGGTGCTGGGGCTGATGTCGTTCCGGGCGATGAAGATCCAGAACTTCCCCGACATCGATCTGCCGATGGTCACCGTCACGGCCGCCCTGCCCGGCGCGTCGCCGTCGCAACTGGAGACCGAGGTCGCGCGCAAGATCGAGAACTCGGTCGCGTCGGTTCAGGGCGTCAAGCACCTGTACACGAAGGTGCAGGACGGCGTGGCCACGATCACCGTGGAGTTCCGCCTCGAGAAGCCGATCCAGGAGGCCGTGGACGACGTCCGCGACGCCGTCTCGCGGGTGCGCTCCGACCTGCCCGGCGATCTGCGCGACCCGGTGATCGCCAAGGTCGACCTGGCGGGCATGCCGATCCTGACCTACACGGTCGCTTCGAGCCGCATGGACGATGAGGCGCTGTCCTGGTTCGTCGACAACACGGTGGCCAAGACCCTGCTCAATGTGCAAGGCGTGGGAGCGGTCGCACGGGTCGGCGGCGTCACGCGCGAGATCGCGGTCGAGCTCGATCCCGACCGCCTGCTGGCACTGAACGCCAGCGCGGCCGACATTTCGCGCCAGCTGCGCCAAGTGCAGCAGGAGGCCGCGGGCGGCCGCACCGATGTCGGCGGCGCCGAGCAGTCGGTGCGCACGCTGGGCACGGTGCAGTCTGCCGAGGAGCTGGGCCGCGTGGAGATCGTGCTGAGCGACGGCCGGCGCATCCGTCTCGACGAGGTGGCGACCGTGCGCGACACGGTCGCCGAGCAGCGCTCGGCCGCTCTGCTCAACGGCAAGCCGGTGGTCGGCTTCGAGATCACGCGCAGCCGCGGTGCCGGCGAGGTAGACGTCGATGCCGGCGCCAAGCGTGCGCTCGAACGCCTGCAGGCCGCCCACCCCGAGATCACCATCACCGAGGCCTTCAATTTCGTCGACCCGGTGGTCGACAACTACGAAGGCTCGATGAAGCTGCTGTTCGAGGGCGCGCTGCTGGCCGTCATCGTGGTCTGGCTGTTCCTGCGCGACTGGCGCAGCACGCTGGTGTCGGCCACCGCGCTGCCGCTGTCCATCCTGCCCGCCTTCGCCGGCATGCACCTGCTGGGCTTCACGATCAACGGCGTGACGCTGCTCTCACTGTCGCTGGTGGTGGGCATCCTGGTCGACGACGCGATCGTCGAGATCGAGAACATCATGCGCCACCTGCGCATGGGCAAGACGCCCTACCAGGCGGCCATGGAGGCGGCCGACGAGATCGGCCTGGCGGTGATTGCCACCACCTTCACGCTGGTCGCGGTGTTCCTTCCGACCGCCTTCATGAGTGGCGTGGCCGGCAAGTTCTTCGTGCAGTTCGGCTGGACCGCAGCCATCGCGGTGTTCGCCTCGCTGGTGGTGGCCCGCATGCTCACGCCGATGATGGCCGCCTACCTGCTGCGGCCCGACGGCAAGGAGCACGAGGACGGCCGCGTGATGCGGGGCTACCTGAGCGCCGCGCGCTGGTGCCTGCGGCACCGCATCCTCACCTCGCTGGCGGCCGCGGTGTTCTTCTTCGGCTCGCTGGCGCTAGCGCCGCTGTTGCCGACCGGCTTCATTCCACCCGACGACCTGTCGCAGACCCAGGTCTACCTGGAGCTGCCGCCCGGCGCGACCTTCCAGGAAACCCGCGCGCTTGCCGAGCAGGCGCGCGAGATCGTGCAGGCTCATCCGCACGTGAAGCTGGTCTACACCGCGATCGGCGGCGGCAGCGCCGGCGGCGATCCCTTCGCCGGTGCCGGCGTACCCGAGGCGCGCAAGGCCACGCTGACGATCAACCTCACCCCGAGAGGAGAGCGCGACGGCCTCAGCAAGCAGGCCATCGAGCGCGAGTTGCGCACCGCGCTCGAGGCGCTGCCGGGCACGCGCCTGAAGATCGGGCTGGGCGGCTCGAGCGAGAAGTACGTGCTGGTGCTGGCCGGCGAGGACGGCCCGACGCTGGCCGCGCACGCACGCCGCGTCGAGCGCGAGCTGCGCACCCTGCCCGGCATCGGCAACGTCACCTCCACCTCCAGCCTCGTGCGGCCGGAGCTCATCGTGCGACCCGACTTCGCTCGCGCCGCCGACCTGGGCGTGACCTCGGCCGCGATCGCCGACACGCTGCGCATCGCGACCGCGGGCGACTACGACCAGGCGCTGGCCAAGCTCAACCTGTCGCAGCGGCAGGTGCCGATGCTGGTGCGGCTGAAGGCCGACGCGCGCCAGGACCTCGCGCTGCTGGCGCGACTGCCGGTGCCCGGCGCGCACGGCCCCGTGATGCTGGGCAACGTGGCCACGCTCACGCTCGAGAGCGGTCCGGCGCAGATCGACCGCTACGACCGGCTGCGCAACATCAACTTCGAGATCGAGCTGAACCAGCAGCCGCTCGGCGCGGTCGAGAAAGCGGCGCTGGCCCTGCCGAGCCTCAAGACCCTGCCGCCCGGCGTGAGCCAGACGACGGTCGGCGACGCCGAGGCGATGGCCGAGCTGTTCGAGAGCTTCGGCCTCGCGATGCTGACCGGCGTGATGTGCATCTACATCGTGCTGGTGCTGCTGTTCAAGGACTTCGTGCAGCCGGTCACCATCCTCGCGGCGCTGGTGCTGTCGGTGCCGGGCGCCTTCCTGGCGTTGTTCATCACGCACACCGCGCTGTCGATGCCGTCGATGATCGGCCTGATCATGCTGATGGGCATCGCGACCAAGAATTCGATCCTGCTGGTGGAGTACGCGATCGTCGCGCGGCGCGACCGCGGCCTGTCGCGCTGGGACGCGCTGATCGATGCCTGCAGCAAGCGCGCCCGCCCGATCGTCATGACGACGGTGGCGATGGGCGCCGGCATGATGCCGATCGCGATCGGCCTGGGCGTGGACCCGAGCTTCCGCGCGCCGATGGCCATCGTGGTGATCGGCGGTCTGATCACGTCGACCTTCTTGAGCCTGCTGGTGATCCCGGTGGTGTTCACCTACGTCGACGACATCGTGGCCTGGCTCAAGCGCCACACCTTCAAGGGCGCACGCAAGGTGAACGCCGGCCTCTAGCAAAATGCACCGATGCCGCTGATCCCCTACGCGTTGACGCGCCCCTTCCTGTTCGGCCTCGACGCCGAGCACGCCCACGAACTGACGCTGGCGTCGATCGCCCGGCTGCAGAACACGCCGCTGCAATGCCTGTGGCAGCAGCCGCGCATCGACGATCCGGTCACGCTGGCGGGCCTGCGCTTTCCGAACCGCATCGGCCTCGCGGCCGGGCTCGACAAGAACGGCCGCTGCATCGACGGCTTCGGCGCGATGGGCTTCGGTTTCATCGAGGTGGGCACCGTCACGCCCAAGGGCCAGCCCGGCAACCCCAAGCCGCGCATCTTCCGCCTGCCGCAGGCCGACGCACTGATCAACCGCCTGGGCTTCAACAACGACGGCCTCGACGCCTTCATCGCCAACGTGCGGCGCGCCGGCTTCCGCCAGCGCGGCGGCCTGCTCGGCCTGAACATCGGCAAAAACGCCACCACGCCGATCGAGGACGCGGTCGACGACTACCTGCTAGGCCTGGAGGGCGTCTACCCTCACGCCGACTACGTGACGGTCAACATCTCCAGCCCGAACACGCAGAACCTGCGCAGCCTGCAGAGCGATGCGGCGCTCGATGCGCTGCTCGGTCGCCTGCAGGAGCGCCGCCAGCAGCTCATCGCGAGGCAGGGCCGCAGCGTGCCGATGTTCGTGAAGATCGCGCCCGACCTCGACGAGGCCCAGGTCGGCGTGATCGCCGCCACCTTGAAGAAGAACGCCGTCGACGGTGTGATCGCCACCAACACCACGCTGTCGCGCGACGCCGTGCAGGGCCAATCGCACGCCACCGAGGTGGGTGGCCTGAGCGGCCGGCCGGTGTTCGAGGCCAGCAACCGTGTGGTCGGTCAGTTGCGGGCCGCGCTCGGTGCCGGTTACCCGATCATCGGCGTGGGCGGCGTGATGAGCGGCGCCGATGCCCGTGCCAAGCGCGATGCCGGCGCCGACGTGGTGCAGATCTACACCGGCCTCATCTACCGCGGCCCCGCGCTGGTGAACGAGGCGGCGCGAGCCCTGCGAGACTGAGCCGCGGTGCGGCGGCTCAGTGGGTCTTGCGGCCCACGGCGCTCACGCCCTTCGGCGGCACCGACGCGAACAGCCGTGCTGCGCGACCCTTCAGTTCGAGCAGTTCGCTGGGCGTGACAGAGTAGGTACCGGCGACAACGTTGACCTCGACGCGAAACTCCACGTCGCGGTCGCCGTTCGACAGCATGCCCGAGGTGAACTCGTAGTCCTCCTGTTCGGCCGGCAAGCCCTGCGTGCCGATGTCGTAGTCCTCGTAGTCGACGCGCGTGATCTCGCCGCTGGCCATGTCGAGCAGCCCGGAGGAACGGATGACCGTCTCGGACAACTCGTCGAAAAGAACCACTGGCAACTTCAGATCCACGTCGAGACTCCTCTACCTTGCACCGGCAAGGCCATGATTTTAGGCCGGCGCCCGCGCCCCGTCCGATGCGGCGCGCTCACAGCAAGGCGATGATCGCCGCCGCCATGCGCCGAGCGGCGCCGCGGTGCGCCGCCGAGAACGCCAGAGCCGCCTCCGCCCTCTGCGAGCGCAGCGGCTCGTCGGCGGTCAGCGCGATCGCACGGACCGCGCCGGCCTCGATGTCGGCCACCCGCTCGGCGGCGCCGGCCGCGAGCGCGCGCTGCGCGGCGTCGGCGAAGTTGAAGGTGTGCGGCCCCATCAGCACCGGGCAGCCGCAGGCCGCCGCCTCGATCAGGTTCTGCCCGCCCAGTGGCTCGAAGCTGCCGCCCAACAGCGCCACGCGCGCGGCCGTGTAGTAGGCCGGCATCTCGCGCAGCGAGTCACCGAGCCACACGTCGGCGGCCTGCGCCGCATCACCGGGCCGAGCGTCGAGCCAGGCGCTGCGGCGCGACAACAACCAGCCGCCGCGCTCGACCAGCGCCGCGACCTCGTCGAAGCGCTGAGGATGGCGCGGCACCAGCAGCAGCCGCGGGCGCGGCCCGGGCTGCGCCTGCCAGGCACTCAGCAGCGCGGCTTCCTCGCCCTCGCGCGTGCTCGCCGCCAGCACCAGCGGCCGCCCCCCGCTCGCCTGCGCCCAGCGTTCGCCAAGTACGCACAGCGCGCCGTCGGGGTTCACGTCGAACTTCAGGTTGCCCATCACGTCGACACGGTGTGCGCCGGCGTCGCGCAGGCGTGCTGCGTCGGCCTCGGTCTGCGCCAGCACGCGCGCGAGTGCCGCGAAGGCCGGTCGCAGCAGCACCGCGAGGCGCGCGCCGCGCCGCAGGCTCTTCTCGCTGAGGCGCGCATTGGCCAGCAGCACGGGCACACCGGCCGCGGCGGCGCTGCGCATCAGGTTCGGCCACACCTCGGTTTCCATCAGCACGCCGACCGCCGGCTGCCAGTGGGCGAAGAAGCGCCGCGTCGCGCCCGGGGTGTCGTAGGGCAGCCATGTCTGGGTGTCGCCGGCGCGCATCAACTCGGCGCCGGCTTCGCGGCCGGTCGCCGTGCCGTGGGTCAGCAGCAGGCGCAGCGACGGCCGTTCGGCGCGCAGCGCGTCGACCAGCGCCTGCGCGGCGCGCGTCTCGCCGAGCGATACGGCATGAATCCACACCGCGCCCGGCACGGACGGACTGCCATAGCGACCGAAGCGCTCGCCGATCGCGTGCCGGTACGGCGGCTCGACGCGTCCGCGCCACCACAGCCGCAGCACATAGACAGGGCTCAGCGCGCGCAGCAGGCTGCCGTAGACGAATCGAGCGAGGCCGGCCTTCAAGCCCATGGCGGCCGCGCGGTGATGGCGCCGCTCAGTGCGCCGCCGCGGCGACCTGAGCGTCCGGCTTCACGGCGCGCAGTGCGGCCATGAACTGCGCCTGGATGCGCGCCAGCGCCGCCGCCGTGTGGCCCTCGAAGCGCAGCACCAGCACCGGCGTGGTGTTGGACGCGCGCACCAGGCCGAAGCCGTCCTTGAACTCCGCGCGCAGGCCGTCGATGGTGATCACCTCGCTGGCGCCGGGGAACTTCGCCACCTCGCGCAACCTGGCCACCACGTCATGGTGCTCGCCTTCGGCGCAGGGCACGTTCAGCTCGGGCGTGCTGTAGCTGGTGGGCAGTGCGTTGAGCAGCTTGCTCGGGTCCTTGTGGCGCGACACGATCTCCAGCAATCGCGCTGCGGTGTAGGTGGCGTCGTCGAAACCGTACCAGCGCTCGCCGAAGAAGATGTGGCCGCTCATCTCGCCGGCCAGCGGCGCGCCGGTCTCCTTGAGCTTGGCCTTGATCAGCGAGTGGCCGGTCTTCCACATCACCGGCTCGCCGCCGGCCTTGCGGATCGCCGCAACGAGGCGCTGCGAGCACTTCACGTCGAAGATGATCGGCGCGCCGGGATGGCGCTGCAGGATGTCCTGCGCGTACAGCATCAGTTGCCGGTCGGGGAAGATGTTCTGGCCATCGGCGGTCACGACGCCCAGGCGGTCGCCGTCACCATCGAAGGCCAGACCGAGCTCGGCACCGGTCTCCTTCACGGTGCGGATCAGATCGACCAGGTTCTCCGGCTTGGAGGGATCGGGATGGTGGTTCGGGAAATCGCCGTCGACTTCGGAGTAGAGCTCGATCACCTCGCAGCCCAGCGCGCGCAGGATGCCGGGCGCCGACGCGCCGGGGATGCCATTTCCGGAATCGACCACGATCTTCATCGGTCGGGCCAGCCTGCAGTCGCCGGTGATGCGGTGCTGGTACTCGGCGCCGATGTCCATCGCGGCCGAACGGCCCTTGCCCTTCACGTAGTCCTCGGCCTCGATGCGCCGGCGCAGGCCCTGGATGTCCTCGCCGTAGATCGCGCGGCCGCCCAGCACCATCTTGAAGCCGTTGTAGTCCTTCGGGTTGTGGCTGCCTGTGACCTGGATGCCGCTGCGGCAACCGTGCTTTGCGCGCGTGGCTGCCACGTAGTACAGCATCGGCGTGGTGACCGGCCCCAGGTCTACCACGTCGAGACCGGTCGAGGCCAGGCCGCGGATCAGCGCGGCGGACAGCCCCGGCCCGGACAGGCGCCCGTCGCGGCCGACCGCGACCGCCTTCTCGCCCAGCTTGCGCGCCTCGCTGCCGAACGCGCGGCCGAGGTGTTCGGCGAACTGCTCGTCGATCGTCTTGCCGACGATGCCGCGGATGTCATAAGCCTTGAAGATCGAAGCTGCAACTTGCATGCGGGGGTCCGTCCTGATTGAGAAGACTGAGGAGACCGGCGGATTGTAGGGACGCCCCCTGCTCCGGCCCGCCGGTCACTGGGTTTCCTCGCGCCGAGTGCGTCACGCCCGCCCAGCCTAAGATCGCGGGTCCGTCGCCGGCTGGCTGCTCCACGGCATCTCCGGCGACCTTTCCGTCCAAGCGCCCCATGCCACCTCGTTCGTTCGCCGCCCAGGCCCGGGCCGACACGCCGCTCGGCCCGATCACGCTCGCGGCCACCGAGCGGGGCCTCTCGGGCCTCTGGTTCGACGGCCAGAAACACCACCCCGGCGCGATCGAGGCGCCGGTCGACGCCGGCCAGCGCTGGATCGCCCAGACCCTCCACGAGCTGGCTGGCTACTGGCGCGACGCCTCGGCACCCTTCACGGTCGCCCTGGATCCACAGGGCTCGCCGTTCCAGCAATCGGTGTGGCAGGCGCTTCGCGGCATCGCCGCGGGCCGCACGCTCAGCTACGGTGGCCTCGCGCAGCAGCTCGGCCGCGCGTCGGCGGTGCGGGCGGTGGGTGCGGCGATCGGCCGCAACCCCGTCGCTGTGATCGTGCCCTGCCATCGCGTGCTCGGCGCAGGCGGTTCCCTGACCGGCTATGCCGGTGGCCTGGAGCGCAAGGCGGCGTTGCTGCGGCTCGAGGGCAGCCTGCTGTGAAGCCGGCCGACGTGATCGAGCTGTGCCTGCTGGCGGCGCTCTGGGGCGCCTCCTTCCTTTTCATGCGCCTGGGGGCCGGCGAGTTCGGCCCGGTGGCGCTGGCCGGGCTGCGCGTGCTGGGTGCCACGCTGTTCCTGCTGCCGCTGCTGGCCGCCCGCGGTCAGCTGGGCGTGCTGCGTGCGCATTGGCGCGCGATCTTCCTGGTCGGGCTCGCGAACTCGGCACTGCCCTTTCTGGCCTACAGCTATGCGGCGCTCGCCATCACCGCCGGCCTGTCGTCGATCTTCAATGCCACCACGCCGCTGTGGGGCGCGCTGATCGCCTGGCTGTGGCTCAAGGACCGCCTGACGCCGTCGCGAGTGCTGGGCCTGCTGATCGGCTTCGGCGGTGTGCTCTGGCTGGCCTGGGACAAGGCGAGCTTCAAGCCGGGCGCCGACGGCACGAGCACCGGCTGGGCCATCGTGGCCTGCCTGGGGGCGACTCTGCTCTACGGATGGTCGGCCAGCTTCACGAAGAAGCGGCTCACCGGCGTGGCGCCGCTCGCGGTGGCCACCGGCAGCCAGCTGTCGGCAGCGCTCGTTCTCACGCTGCCGATGCTGTGGTTCTGGCCCGCGCGGGCGCCCTCGGCCACGGCCTGGCTGGCCGTCGGCCTGCTGGCGCTGGCCTGCACCGGCGTGGCCTACGTGCTGTTCTTCCGCCTGATCGCTCGCATCGGCCCGGCCAACACGATCGCCGTGACCTTCCTGATCCCGGCGTTCGCGGTGCTGTGGGGCTGGATCTTCCTCGCCGAAGGCATCACCGCGGCGATGGTGATCGGCTGTGCGGTCATCCTGGTCGGCACGGCACTCGCGACAGGGCTGGTCGCGCTGCCGCGCGGGCAACGCAAGGCCGCAGCGGACGCGTGAGGACGCGGCGGCGGCACACCGGACCACCGGCGCAACGCAGCGGCCTCAGTCCACCTCGATCAGCAACGCCGGATCGAACGCCGGGTTCTCCGTCTGGCCACGCGGTGCATAGCCACGCGGATTGGTGACCACGCGGGTGCGGCCGATGCGGTAATCGAAGCTGTCGTGCACGTGCCCGTGCAGCCAGAGCTGCGGCTGCCAGCGCAGGATGCGCTGCTCCAGATCCGACACGAAGCAAGCGTTCAGCGGCGAGCCGGCGAACTTCTCCGCGATGCTGCCGCGTGACGGCGCATGGTGGGTTACCACCACCGTCGGGCCGTCGTGCGGCTCGGTGAAGCGCGCCTCCAGCCAGTCGACGGCCGTGTCGAACAGCAGTTGCGACAGCGCGGGCGTGAACAGCTGGTCGAATTCCGGTGCCGCGCGAATGCGCGAGAAGTCGCGCACCAGTTCGGTCGCCTGTCGCACCCCGGCGTCACGCTCCGACACGTCAGCGAACAGGCGGTAGTCGGACCACAGTGTGCAGCCGAGGAAGCGCACGCCGCCGTGGTGCCACTCGTCGCGCTCCAGCACCCGCACCGCGCTGCCCTGCGCCTGCTCACGCAACTGCCGCAGCGTGGTCACGAGATCGCCACCGTAGAACTCGTGGTTGCCCGCAACGAACAGCGTCGGCTGCGGAAACTGTCGGGCCCATGCGATGGCGCCGGCGGGACGCGACACGTCGCCCGCCACCACCACCACGTCGGCCGGCGTCGACGGCACGGCCAGCGGCTGCACCGACAGGTGCAGGTCCGAGTACAGCGCGATCCTCATGCCACGGTCGGTTCTTCCGACAGCCGCACCATCAGCTTGCCCTGGTTGCGGCCGTCGAGCAGCATGTTGATGGCGTCGGGCACCCGCTCCAGGCCGTCGACCACGTGCGCGCGGTGCTGCAGGCGGCCCTCGCCGGCCCACTGCAGCAGGTGCGCGTAGGCTTCCTTCGGATCATGCTCGGGGTCGAGGATCACGAAGCCCTGCATGCGCAGCCGCTTCAGCACCACCTGCACGAGGTTGCGCGGACCCGGCACATCGTAATCATCGTAGGTCGAGATCATGCCGCAGCAGACGATGCGGCCGAAGTCGTTCATCAGCCCCAGCGCAAGCTCCAGGGTGCGCCCGCCGACGTTGTCGAAGTACACGTCGATGCCCTTCGGGCAGGCCGCGGCCAGCGCCGCGTCGAAGTCGGCAGCGCGGTAGTCCACCGCGGCATCGAAGCCCAACACCTCGGTCAGGTAGCGACACTTCTCCGTGCCGCCCGCCACGCCGACGACGCGGCAGCCGAGGATGCGGCCGATCTGGCCGACCAGCGCGCCCACGGCACCGGCGGCGCCGGACACCAGCAAGGTCTCGCCGGCCTTCGCCGCACCTACCTTGACGAGGCCGCAGTAGGCTGTCATGCCGATATGGCCGAGCAGGCTGAAATGGGCCGTGACCGGCAGCGGTGCGATGTCCGGCAGTGCCAGCAGATCCGAGCCGTCGCTGAGCACGCGCTGTTGACAGCCGAACAGGCCCTGCACCAGTGCGCCCACCGCGAAGCCGGGATGGCGCGTGGCCTCGACCACGCCGATACCGATGCCGCGGAACACCTCGCCGGGCTGGATCATCGGCAGGTAGTTGTCGGTCGGGTGCAGCCAGACGCGCATCGTCGGGTCGATCGACAGGTAGATCGTGCGCACCTGCACCTGGCCGTCCGCGAGCGGCGCGAGCGGCGCGTCGACGAGGCGGAAGTCTTCGTCACGGATGCGGCCTTCGGGATGGCGGGCGAGCAGCAGTTGGCGGTTGCCGGCGGTGGTCACGGATGGGTCTCCTGGTTGTGGACCGCCCCAATGGCGCGGTTGTGGCGAGGAGATCACAAGTTCCTGCGAAACGGAAGCGGTGGAAAGCCTCGGGCGGGCCTCGCCGATCGATACCCGCTGCGACGACCACTGCACCGAAATTGCAAGAATTTCACACGCGTGGCTCGCGACGCCCTCGCTTCAGGGGGGCCCGCTTGCGCCCATGAACGGCCGGTCCCGCCTACGCTTGCGGTGCAGGAGCAACCACTGAGCGCGGCGCACCGCTGCCGCCCTGGAGTACAGGAATGACGACGGTACAGAAGATCATCTGGGCTGAAACCTTCGCGCAACAATGCCAGGCCCTCTCCGAAGGGCGCGGCAACTTCCATGGCTACCTCGATCTGGCCTACGAACTGCAGGCCCGTGAAGGCGCCAGCGACCCGGCCCTGGTGGCCCGGCGAGAGTTCGACCGGTTGCGCAACACCGACTCCTGCCAGCGAGCGACGGCCACGTCGTGACCCGCTGATCCCGGAGCGCCGCCGCTGATACGCGGTGCCAAGCTACCCTGTACACGCATGCTAGGCGAGTTTCGGCAGCAGGCCACGCACCTCGCCGACCCCGAAGTCAGCAAGCTCTCACGGCTGGCGATCACGCAGATCGGTGCGGCCGAACCGGCCGCGCGCTAGCGATCGATCAGGGCCTGTCGATCGCTCAACCGCCCGGTGGATCGTATTCAGGGCCGGAGGCCGGCGCCTTGCGCTGCAGGTAGCGGACCACCGATTCGGCGCGGGGCCCGACCTGCTGGACCGCCCGCCGCAGTTGCGCATGGTCGACATCCAGCAATCGACACCAGTAGGCGACATCGACGTCGCTCAAGAGGTCGATGCGCGCGGACGGCGCGATGGAAGACGAGTTTGCTTCGACTGCCATGCCAATCTCCTTCGGAGCGAGGACGACCCATTATGGGACGGCCTGCGGCCGGATGGCGTTGCCCCTCGTCCCGCCGTGGCACGGCGGGGAGAACGGTATATGCAAAGCCGGAAAGGGTCGTTGGCCGCCGGCGAGCGCCTGCGTATGGTCGAAGGTTTTTCGGCGATCGCACTCCCCCTCTCGCATGTCAGACAAGAGCATCATGAAAGTCACCAGCATTCTCGGCAGCCCCTCGCTGCGTTCGCGATCCGGCGCCCTGCTGCAGTTGGCGCAATCCAGGCTGCAGCCTCACGCGACCACCGCCGAGGCGATCACGGTGCGCGACCTGCCGGGCCAGGCGCTGCTGCAGGCCGAATTCGCCAACACCGAGATCCAGGCTGCGATCCGCAAGGTGCTGGAGGCTCAGGTCATCCTGGTCGCCACGCCGATCTACAAGGCCGCCTACAGCGGCCTGTTGAAGAGCTTTCTCGACCTGCTGCCGCAGGACGGACTGCGCGATAAGACCGTGCTGCCGCTGGCCACGGGCGGCAGCGCGGCGCACCTGCTGGCGCTCGACTACGCGCTCAAGCCGGTGCTGTCGGCGCTGGGCGCGCGCGACATCCTCGACGCGGTCTACGCCAGCGATGCGCAGATCCCCACCGTGGAGGGTCGCTACGAAGTCGACGCGGAGATCGGCACGCGCGTGGACCAGTCCTTGCGCAGCGTCATCGAGCGCGCCTCGCAGTACCGCGCGGAAACCGAAGCTGCACGCGAGCGCGATGCCGTGCTGGCGCGCGCACGCGGTACGCCCCAGCCGCCCTGGTTGGGCCACAGCGTACGCTGGGCAGTGTGATCATCGGGAGCACGAAGGCGCACGCGCAAAACACAACGGGTTGCAACATCGCTGTTGCAACCCGTTGATTTTTTGGCGGAGTGGACGGGGCTCGAACCCGCGACCCCCGGCGTGACAGGCCGGTATTCTAACCAACTGAACTACCACTCCATGTGGTTGGCAGGTTTCACATTGCTGTGCAAGTCCTGCGCTGACTTGGCGTCCCCTAGGGGATTCGAACCCCTGTAATCACCGTGAAAGGGTGGTGTCCTAGGCCTCTAGACGAAGGGGACTGAAACCTTCTGGCAAATCGCTTCTCTTTTGAACAGCGCCACCGCAGCTTCAAGCCTTTGGTGGAGGTAAGCGGGATCGAACCGCTGACCTCTTGCATGCCATGCAAGCGCTCTCCCAGCTGAGCTATACCCCCGGCGCTGTTCAAGCGAGACCGAAATTATATGACGATTTTCAGGCGGCTCGCAAGCGCGCCAGCACGGTGTCACGGGCGAACAGGGCCAGCACCGCATCGACCGATGGCGTCTGGGCACGGCCGCAAACCAGCACGCGCACCGCATGCGCCAGCTGCGGCATCTTCAGGCCGTGTTCGGCGAGCGTCGCCTTGAAGGCCCGCTGGATCGATGCGGCATCCCAGGCGATCTCGGAGAAGCGTCCTACGAGCGACGTCAGTGCCGGCTTCACCGCGTCGGTCACGTGGGCCGCGAGATCCTCGGTACTCGGCGCCACCTCACCGAAGTACATGGCCAGCCACTGCGCCAGTTCGACGGTCGTGGCACAGCGGTCCTTGAACAGCCCGCACAGCCGCACGAGCCGCTCGTCGGTGGGCGCGGCGAGGCCGAGCCGATGTAGTTGCAGCGCCACCAGCGGCGCCAGCACCGCGTCGTCGGTGCGCTTGAGATGCTGGGCGCCGACCCAGCGCAGCTTGGCTTCGTCGAACTGCGCCGCGCTCTTGCCGAGGTGATCGAGGTTGAACCACTCGACCAGTTGCTCGCGCGAGAAGATTTCGTCGTCGCCGTGGCTCCAGCCCAGGCGGGCCAGGTAGTTGACCACGGCATCGGCGAGGTAGCCCTCATCACGATATTGCGTGACGGGCTTGGCGCCATGGCGCTTGCTCATCTTCTCGCCCTGCTCGTTCAGCACGGTCGGCAGGTGCGCGTAGACCGGCGGCTCGTGGCCGAGTGCTCGCAGGATGTGGATCTGCCGCGGCGTGTTGTTCACATGGTCGTCGCCGCGGATCACGTGGGTGATCTTCATGTCGGCATCGTCGACGACGACGCAGAAGTTGTAGGTCGGCGTGCCGTCGGGCCTTGCGATCACCAGGTCGTCGAGTTCGTCGTTGCTGAACTCGATGCGGCCCTTGACCTTGTCGTCCCACGCCACGCTGCCGCCGATCGGCGACCTGAAGCGGATCACCGGCTGCACACCCGCAGGCACCGACGGCAGCGTCTTGCCGGGTTCGGGACGCCAGGTGCCGTCGTAGCGCGGCTTCTGCTTGGCAGCCATCTGGCGCTCGCGCAATACATCGAGCTCGGCCTGGCTCATGTAGCAGCGGTAGGCGAGCCCCTGCTCGAGCATCCCGGCCAGCACCTCCTTGTAGCGGTCCATGCGCTGCATCTGGAAGAACGGGCCCTCGTCGGCATCCAGGCCCAGCCAGCGCATGCTCTCGAGGATGACGTCGACGGCCTCCTGCGAGGATCGCTCCACGTCGGTGTCCTCGATGCGCAGCACGAACACGCCGCCCGTCGCCCGGGCATAGGCCCAGGGATAGAGCGCGGAGCGGATGTTGCCGAGGTGGATGAAGCCCGTGGGCGACGGCGCGAAGCGCGTGCGAACGGTTGCGTGGGAGGTGCTGCTCATGCCGTCAGGGTGTCGAGGCCACGCGCGAGATCGGCCTTCAAGTCGTCCAGGTCATCCAGGCCGGCCGCCACGCGGACCATGCCCTGCGTGATGCCGGCCGCGAGGCGCTGCGCCTCGGTCAGCCGGCCGTGCGAGGTGCTGGCCGGGTGGGTGATGGTGGTCTTGGTGTCGCCGAGGTTGGCGGTGATCGAGCAGATGCGCGTGCTGTCGATCACGTGGAAGGCATTGCGGCGCGCAAGATCGGCGCCCTCGCCCTTCACGATGAAGGACACCACGGCCCCGCCACAGCCGTTCTGCTGCGACATCGCCAGTGCGTGCTGTGGGTGCGACGGCAGGCCGGGGTGGTAGACGCGCTGCACCGCCGGATGCGCCTCGAGCCATCGCGCAAGGCCGAGCGCTCGCTCGCTCTGCGCGGCCATGCGGATCGCCAGCGTTTCCAGGCCCTTCAGCACCACCCAGGCGTTGAACGGCGAAAGGCTCATGCCGGCGCTGCGCATCAGCGGTACCAGCTTGTCGTTGACGATGTGCGCCGGGCCGCACACCGCACCGGCCAGCACGCGGCCCTGGCCGTCGAGGTACTTGGTGCCGGAATGGACGATCAGGTCCGCACCCAGCTTCACCGGTTGCTGCAGCGCCGGCGAGCAGAAGCAGTTGTCGACCGCCAGCAAGGCGCCGGCCCGGTGCGCCACGTCGGCCAGCGCCGCGATGTCGCACACCTCGGTGAGCGGATTGCTCGGCGTCTCGGCGAACAGCAGGCGAGTCGTCGGACGCACCGCCGCCTGCCACGCGGCCACGTCGGTTTGCGACACGAAGCTGGTCTCGACGCCGAACCTGGCCAATTCACCGCCCAGCAGCTTGATGGTCGAGCCGAACACGCTCTGCGAGCAGATCACGTGGTCGCCGGCCTTCAACAGGCCCAGGCACAGCAGCAGGATCGCGCTCATGCCGCTCGACGACGCGATGCAGGCCTCGGTGCCCTCCATCGCCGCCAGGCGGCGCTCCATCATCGTGACCGTCGGGTTGCTGAAGCGCGAGTAGACGAAGGCCTCTTCCTCGTTGGCGAAGCGCGCGGCCGCGGTGGCGGCGTCGGGATGCACGAAGCTGCTGGTCAGGTACAGCGCCTCGGAGTTCTCGCCATACTGGCTGGGTGGCAGGCCCTCGCGCACGGCGAGCGTGTCCAGCCGCACGTCGGACGGCAGGTCGACGCGCGGCAGCCGCTTGGTGTCGTCGGTGCCCGCCATCAGACCTCCGTGGCGCTCTGCAGTGCCAGCCGCGACGCCGACTCGGCATCTTCTTCCAGCTGCAACGGCCGCTGCGCGGCCAGCGCCTCGAAGTCCGCGGCGCTCACGTCGCCGGTGATGTAGACGCCATCGAAGCACGAGGCCTCGAAGCCGGCCAGGTTCGGGTTCAGCGAGCCGACGGCCTTCTTCATCGCCGCGACGTCTTGGTAGATCAGAGCGTCGGCACCGATGAACTCGCGGATCTCCTCGATGCTGCGGTCGTGCGCGATCAGCTCGCCCTTGGTCGGCATGTCGATGCCATAGACATTCGGGAAGCGCACCGGCGGCGCGGCCGAGGCCATGAAGACCTTGCGGGCGCCGGCCTCGCGCGCCATCTGCACGATCTCCTTGCTGGTGGTGCCGCGCACGATGGAGTCGTCGACCAGCAGCACGTTGCGGCCCTTGAACTCCGACACGATCGCGTTGAGCTTCTGGCGCACCGACTTCTTGCGCATGCCCTGCCCCGGCATGATGAAGGTACGGCCGACGTAGCGGTTCTTCACGAAGCCCTCGCGGTAAGGCTTGCCGAGCTTCTGCGCCAGCTGCATGGCCGACGGCCGGCTCGACTCGGGGATCGGGATCACCACGTCGATCTCGTTCGGCGGCATCGTCGACACCAGGCGTTGCGCCAGGGTCTCGCCCATGTTGAGCCGTGCCTGGTAGACCGAGATGCCGTCGATCACGGAATCGGGCCGGGCCAGGTAGACGAACTCGAACACGCAGGGATGCAACGAGGCCTTCGCGGCGCACTGCCGAGCGTGGACACGGCCTTCGAGATCGATGAACACCGCCTCGCCCGGCGCCACGTCGCGCACGAGGCGGTGGCCGGTGCCTTCGAGCGCGACCGATTCGCTGGCCACCATCACGCTGCGGCCCTCGGGGCCTTCCGCATCGCCCAGGCACAGCGGGCGGATGCCGAACGGGTCGCGGAACGCCAGCACGCCGTGACCGGCGATCAGGCAGACCACCGCGTACGAGCCCTTGATGCGCCGGTGCACCGCCCCGACGGCCTTGAAGATCTCGTTCGGCGTCAGCGGCAGATCGCGTGCCGCGAGCTCGAGCTCGTGCGCCACCACGTTCAGCAGCACCTCGGTGTCGCTGTCGGTGTTGAGATGGCGGCGATCGACCGCATACAGCTCCTGCTTCAGCGCATGGGCATTGGTGAGGTTGCCGTTGTGCACCAGCACCAGGCCGAAGGGCGCGTTCACGTAGAACGGCTGAGCCTCCTCTTCGCTGTAGGCATTGCCCGCGGTCGGGTAGCGCACCTGACCCAGGCCCACGGTGCCGGGCAGTCCCCGCATGTTGCGGGTGCGGAACACGTCGCGCACCATGCCGCGCGCCTTGTGCATGAAGAACTTGCGGCCCTTGGCGTCCGGCCCCGCCGTCACGATGCCGGCTGCGTCTTGCCCGCGGTGCTGCAGCAGCAGCAAGGCGTCATAGATCAGCTGATTGACCGGTGCCGTGGAGATCACACCGACGATGCCACACATGGACTACCCCTTGAAATGAATCTCTCTCAGGCCCGCAGATGCCGCGCCACCTCATCCGGCAGCAACGGCCTCAGGCCGGCCAGCACCGCCTGCAGTCCCGCCACGCTGTGGGCAGCTTGCCATGCCGGCGATGTCGCCAGCGGCGTCATGGTGACCGCCGTCGCAGCGACCAGCGCCACCAGCACGCCGCGCAACAGGCCGAACACCGCGCCCAGCACCCGATCGAGCGGGCTCAGCGGCGACGCCTGCACCAGCTTCTTGATCAGCCACGACAGGAAACTCCAGCCGATCAGCACGGCCACGAAGACGATCACGAACGACGCGGCGAGGTTGAGCCCCGAGCCCGGCGCCCCGACCGGAATGCTCGGTGCCACGACCACGCCGAAGGCCTGCGCCGCCACGTAGGCGACCACCCAGCCCAGCAGCGACATCACCTCGTACAGCAGGCCGCGCACCAGGCCGACGATGACCGACAGGCCGACCACGGCGAGGAACACCCAGTCGACCCAGCTGACCTGCGCCACGGCGGCGCTCACAGTGTGAGCACGGCCGAATTGAGGCCGGACTGCTTGATCTTGGACGCCACCTTGTCGGCCTCGCCGCGATCGGCGTACGGGCCGATGCGCACACGGATGCGCTTGCCCGACGGCGTCTCGACGACCTGCGTGTAGGTCTTGTAGCCCAGCTTCTCGACGCGCGAGCGGGCCTCGCGGGCCGAGTCGGCCTCGCTGTAGGCGCCGACCTGCACGACGAAGCGTGTGCTGCCGTCGGCGGTCTTGTCGGCGGCCTCGGGCTTGGCCGCGACGACCGGTTTGCCTTCCAGCGCGGCCCGAGCCCGCGCGGCGTCCGGGGCGACCGCCGGCTTCGAGGCGGCCGGCTCAGGCTTCTTGTCGGCAAGTTTCTCGGCCGGCTTCGCGGCCGGCTTTTCCGCGGGGGCGGCCGCGACACGCGGCACTGCTGCCGACGCGGCGACCTCACGCCCGGCCTCCGAAGCGCTCTCCGTCACGACCGGATCGTCCTTCGGTACCGTCACGGCAGCCGGCGGCGGGCCCGCAGGCTTGGCGATCAGCGGCGCGGCAGCATCCTTGCGAGGGATATCGATCGGGATATCGCCCGACAGCGGCCGCGGCACCGTGTCGAACAGCAGCGGGAAGCCCAGCACACCCAGCACCACCAGCACCGTCGCGCCGACAAGGCGGCGACGTGCACGGCTGCGCGCGAGTTCGACGGAGTCAGCGTCGGTCGGAGACGCGCCGGTTCCGGTGTCGGACTTGCGATGAAAGAAGGACAGCAGACCCATGCGTGGAGGCTTCCGGGAGGTGAGCGACGGCAAGCGCAACGCCCTGCGATGGTTCCGCGATGCAGGCCGTCGGACCTGCACATCGGGTCGGCAACCGCAATGTCAACCCAGGTGCTTGGCAGTGCGGCGTGGCAGCCCGTTCTCGAGCACGCCACCGACGGTGAAGAACGATCCGAACACCACGATTCTATCAGCGGGGTCTGCCGCATCGAGGGCCGCGACGAGCGCGGCACGGGGTGCCGGATGCTCGCTGACCTGCACCTGCGGCGGCAGCGGCGTCGACCCTGGCGCACGCGCGGCCAAGACCCGTGCATGCAGGGCCCGGAGCTCCTGCGCCGTCGCGGCGCGGGGCGTCGGCAGGTTGCTGAAGTACCAGCGATCGACCAGCGGCAGCAGGCGCGCGAACATGGTCTCGATGTCCTTGTCCTTCATCGCACCGAACACGACGTGGGTGCAGGGGTAGTAGCCCATCTGGTCGAGGTTCTCGGCCAGCGTGGCGACCGCGTGCGGGTTGTGCGCGACGTCGAGCACCAGCGTCGGCTCGCCCGGCACGATCTGGAAACGGCCGGGAAGCTCGACCATCGCCAGGCCGTTGCGAACCGCCTGCGCAGTGATCGGCAGCCGGTCGCGCAGCGCCTCCAGCGCCGCCAGCACGCCCGAGGCGTTGAGCAGTTGATTCGCCCCGCGCAGGGCCGGATAGGCCAGCCCGTTGTGGCGGCGCGCGCGGCCGGCCCAGCCCCACTGCTGCTTGTCGCCGCGGTAGTTGAAGTCCTGCCCGAAGCGCCACAGGTCGGCGCCGATCTCGCGGGCGTGGTCGAGCACGCTCTGCGGCGGCACCGGATCGCCGACGATCGCCGGCCGGCCGGTGCGCAGGATGCCCGCCTTCTCGCGCCCGATCGCCTCGCGGTCCGGACCGAGATAGTCCATGTGGTCGAGGTCGATGCTCGTGAGGATGGCGCAGTCGGTGTCGATCGAATTGACGGCGTCCAGCCGCCCCCCGAGGCCGACCTCCAGCACCACCGCGTCGAGCGACGCCTCGCCGAGCAGCCGCAGGATGACCAGCGTGGTGAACTCGAAGTAGGTCAGCGTCTCGCCCTGGCGAGCCATTTCGACGGCAGCGAAGTGCGGCAGCAGCGCTGCCGCTTCGACGATCTCGCCGCCGATGCGGCAGCGTTCCTCGAAATGCACCAGGTGCGGCGAGGTGTAGACGCCGACCCGATAACCCGAATGCAGCAGGATCGCCTCGAGCATCGCGCAGGTCGAACCCTTGCCGTTGGTGCCGGCCACCGTGAACACCGGGCAGCCGAAGCCCAGCCCGAGCCGTTCGCGCACGCGCTGCACTCGCTCCAGCGTGAGGTCGATGGTCCGGGGGTGCAGGCGCTCGCAATGGGCCAGCCAGTCGGCGAGCGTGGACGGGGTCGTCATGGAGCGCGAATCGTGGAAAAGAGAAACGGACGGGACAGGGAGCCGAGCGTCGAGAACAAGGGCGGCCAAGGCCGCCCTTCGCCTCCCTGGCGGCCCGCAGCCGTCAGCCGCACTGAGCGGGCGACAGGAAGCTCAGGCCACCGCGTCGGCGCTCTGCCGCTGCAGCATCGCGAGCAGGTGAGCCACCGTGCCGCGCAACTCGCGGCGGTCGACGATCATGTCGAGCGCCCCCTTGTTCAGCAGGAACTCGCTGCGCTGGAAACCCTCGGGCAGCTTCTCCCGCACGGTGTTCTCGATCACGCGCGGGCCGGCGAAACCGATCAGCGCCTTCGGTTCGGCGATCACCACGTCGCCCATGAAGGCGAAGCCGGCCGACACGCCACCCATCGTCGGGTCGGTCAGCACGCTGATGTAGGGCAGCTTCGCCTTGGCCAACCGCGTCAGGGCCGCGTTGGTCTTGGCCATCTGCATCAATGACAGCAGGCCTTCCTGCATGCGTGCGCCACCGGTCGCCGTGAAGCAGATGAACGGCGTCTTCTGGTCGATCGCCGCCTCGACGCCACGCACGAAGCGCTCACCGACCACCGAGCCCATCGAACCGCCCATGAACTCGAACTCGAAGGCGGCGGCGGCGATCGGCAGCGTGTGGACCGCGCCGCCCATCACCACCAGCGCATCGGTCTCGCCGGTGGACTCCATCGCCTGCTTCAGGCGCTCGGGGTACTTCTTGCTGTCCTTGAACTTCAGCGGATCGACCGGCACGACTTCCTGTGCCAGCTCGTAGCGGCCCTCGGGATCGAGGAACTTGTCGAGGCGCTCGCGCGCACCGACGCGATGGTGGTGGGCGCACTTGGGGCAGACGTAGGCGTTCTGCTCCAGGTCGGTCTTGTAGAGCACCGTCTCGCAGGCAGGGCACTTGATCCACAGCCCTTCCGGCACCGAGCGACGCTCGGTCGGGTCGGTGGGCTGGATCTTGGGCGGCAGCAGTTTCTCGAGCCAACTCATGCACGCACTCCTTCGGTTGAAGAATCTAGCGCCTCGCGGATCGAGGCAATGAAAGCACCGCCGACGGCCGCCACGTTCTCGCGCGGCTCGACTTCCAGCAACTGGACGATGCGCGAGCCGATGACGACGGCGTCCGCCACCGCCGACAGCGCCTTGGCGGTGGCCGCATCGCGGATGCCGAAGCCCACGCCGACCGGCACCTTCACGTGTTCGCGAATACGCGGCAGCATCGTCGCGACGGCGTCGGTGTCCAGGTGCCCTGCTCCGGTCACGCCCTTGAGCGACACGTAGTAGACGTAGCCGCGCGCGATGCGGCCCACGTCCTTCATGCGCTGTTCGGTGGAGGTCGGAGCGAGCAGGAAGATCGGATCGAGGCCCACGCCCTGCAGTTGCGAGGCAAAGGCCTCGCACTCCTCGGGCGGGTAGTCGACCACCAGAACGCCGTCGACGCCGGCCGTCTTGGCGTCGGCGACGAAGCGTTCGATGCCATAGCGCTCGACCGGGTTCGCATAGCCCATCAGCACCACCGGCGTGGTGTCGTTGCACTCGCGGAAGCCCCGCACCATCGCCAGCACCTGGCCCATGCCGATGCCCTTGGCCAGCGCCCGCTCCGAGGCCTTCTGGATCACCGGGCCGTCGGCCATCGGGTCGGAGAACGGCACGCCGAGTTCGATGACGTCGGCCCCGGCTCCGGCCATCGCCAGCATGATGTCGACGGTGGCGTCGGCATAGGGGTCGCCGGCCGTGATGTAGGGGATCAGCGCCGTGCGCCGCTGCATACGCAGCCGTTCGAAGGTGGCAGCGATGCGGCTCATTGGTGCACCCTTCGCGCTACGCGCTGTCCCGCCGAGCGGGAGTATTCGCCCGGGAACCGGGAGGGGCCCTTTCGTGGCCCTTGGCGGCTGTGCGGGCTCATTGCTTCACCTTCTCGCCGCGCGACGACGGCCGGTCGTAGAACTCTGCACCGGACAGGTCGGCGACGGTGCCGATGTCCTTGTCGCCCCGGCCGGACAGGTTGACCAGCAGGCTCTGGTCGCTCCGCATCGTCGGCGCGAGCTTCATCGCATAGGCCACGGCATGGCTGGATTCGAGCGCCGGGATGATGCCTTCGGTACGGCACAGCCGGTGGAAGGCCTGCAGCGCCTCGTCGTCGGTGATGCCGACGTATTCGGCCCGGCCGATGTCCTTCAGGTAGGCGTGCTCGGGGCCGACACCGGGGTAGTCGAGGCCGGCGGAGATCGAGTGCGTCTCGATGATCTGGCCGTTCGCGTCCTGCAACAGGTAGGTGCGGTTGCCGTGCAGCACGCCGGGCGAGCCGGCGCTGAGGCTGGCTGCATGTTTGCCGGTGTCGAGCCCATGGCCCGCGGCCTCCACGCCGATCAGGCGCACCCCTTCGTGGCGGATGTACGGGTAGAAGATGCCCATCGCGTTGCTGCCGCCACCGACGCAGGCGATCACCGCGTCGGGCTGGCGGCCCGCCATCTCCGGCATCTGCAGCAGGCATTCCTCGCCGATGACGCTCTGGAAGTCACGCACCATCTCCGGATACGGCGCCGGGCCGGCCACGGTGCCGATGATGTAGAAGGTGTTCTCGACGTTGGTGACCCAGTCGCGCAGCGCCTCGTTGAGCGCGTCCTTCAGCGTCTTGCTGCCGCTGTCCACCGGCACCACCCGGGCGCCCAACAGGTGCATGCGGTAGACGTTGGGCGACTGGCGCTTCACGTCCTCGCTGCCCATGTAGACCACGCATTCCATGCCGTAGCGGGCACAGATGGTGGCGGTGGCCACGCCGTGCTGGCCGGCGCCGGTCTCGGCGATCACGCGTGGCTTGCCCATGCGCCGGGCCAGCAGCGCCTGGCCGATGGTGTTGTTGATCTTGTGGGCGCCAGTGTGGTTGAGGTCCTCGCGCTTCAGGTAGATCTGCGCCCCGCCGAGCTCGCGGCTCATGCGCGCAGCGTGGTAGATCGGGCTCGGCCGGCCGACGAAATGCGCGAGCTCGCTCTTGAACTCGGCCACGAACTCGGGATCTTCGCGATAGCGCGCGTAGGCGGCCTTCAGTTCGTCGAGCGCGTGGATCAGGGTTTCGGCGACGAAGCTGCCGCCATAGCGGCCGAAATGGCCGCTCGCATCGGGTTGCTGGTAGTTCAACATGGTGGGTGCAAAGAAGGTGTCAGATCGCGCTGGCGGCGACACGGGCATCGGCCTCGCGCACTGCCTCGCAAAACCGGCGGACGGCGTCGGCATCCTTGATGCCCTTCGCGCTCTCCACGCCGGAACTCACGTCAACGGCCCAAGGCCGCACCTTCAGCACCCCATCGGTCACGTTGGCAGCACTCAACCCACCAGACAAAACGAGCGGAGGGGTGACGCCGGATGGAACGAGTGACCAATCGAAGACCTTTCCGCCGCCGCCGTAGCCCTCGACATGTGCGTCGAGGAGCAGGGCCTGGGCGCTCTGGAACTGCTGGGCAAAGTTTAACAAATCGAAACCCGGCGCCATGCGGGCTGCGCGGAGGTAGGGCCGCCCGGCGGCATCGCACTGCGCGGGCGTCTCGTCGCCGTGGAACTGCAGCATCAGCGTCGGGATGGCGGCGCAGGCGTCTGCGATCTCGTCCGGCGCGGCGTTGACGAACAGGCCGACCGGCGTCACGAACGGCGGCAGACGCCGCGCCAGCACGGCGGCGCGCGCCGCGGAGACCGCGCGCGGGCTCTTCGCGTACAGGACGAAGCCGATGGCGTCGGCACCGGCCTCGACGGCCGCGTCGACATCGGCCTCTCGGGTCAGGCCACAGATCTTGATGCGGGTGCGCATGAGCTCTCAGGGCAGCCAGTCGAAGGCGGCAGTGCGTTCGGGCAGTTCAAGGTTCGCATCGTAGTGCGGCCCCAGGAAGTACAGGCCATCCGGGGCAAAGGTGGGCGCAGCCCGGCTGCGATCGCCCGCGGCCAGCACCTCGGCCAGCCACTGCGGCGTGCGCGTGCCCTGCCCCACTGCCAGCAGGCAGCCCATCAGGTTGCGCACCATGTGGTGCAGGAAGGCGCTGGCCTCGAACTCGAAGCGCCAGTAGGCCCCGCGACGAACGATCTCGATGCGCCTCAGCGTCTTCACCGGGCTGGCCGCCTGGCATTCGGCCGAACGGAAGGCGCTGAAATCATGCTCGCCGATCAGGTGGGCCGCCGCCTCGCGCATCGAAGTGGGCTCGAGCGGCCGGAACACCCAGCCGACCACACCGGCCTCGATGGCCGGCCGCACCGGCGACTCCAGCAGCAGGTAGGCATAGCGCCGGCCGCGCGCGCTGTTGCGCGCATGGAAACCGGCCTCGATCGGCCGGCACCACTGCACAGCGATGTCGGGCGGCAGGTAGCGGTTGGTGCCACGCACCCAGGAAAACGGGTCGCGCTCGATCTCGGTGTCGAGGTGGACCACCTGGTTGAGCGCATGCACGCCGGTGTCGGTGCGCCCGGCGCACACAGTGCGCACTGGCCGGTCGGCGAAGCGCGCCAGCGCTTCCTCGAACCGGTCCTGCACCGTGAGCCCATCGGGCTGGCTCTGCCAGCCTCGGTAGGCGCTGCCTCGATAACTCAGGCCCAGGGCCAATCGCATGGCCCGGAGCCCGTCTAGTGGAGATCCGCGTCCGAAGCGGCCCGGATCAGCCGATGTCCTTCAGCATGCTCTGGGCCCGGGCCTTGAGCGTGCCGCCGGACTGCGCGACAACCTCCTGCAGCAGGTCGCGCGCACCTTCCAGATCGCCGATCTGGCGGAACTCCTCCGCGAGTTCAAGCTTGCGCGCCAGCGCTTCGTCGGTTGCTTCATCACCCGGCAGATCGAAGTTGCCGAGGTCAGGTAGCGCCTGGTCGGCCACGGTCGTCGCGGCGGCCGATTGGCCGGGCTCGTCGAGCGAGAGGGATGGCAGGTCGAAGTCGAACCCGAGGTCCGGCGAAGCGGGCGACGCCGCAGCGACCGGCAACGGCTGGGTGCGCTCCGGTGTCGAGGGCCGCGGCGTCTCGTCGAGCGCACCGGGCACGGACACGTCCAGGTCCAGGTCGACGCCGGGGTCCTCGAGAATCTCCGAGCGCTGCGCATCGAAGCGCGAGGGCGACGGCAGCACCGACTGCGGCATGGTGCTCGCGCCGAGCGCCTCGACCACCGCGCCACCATCGACCGGCGCCCCGGGCGGACGACCGCCGGGCTGGAACATGGGGTTCTCGGGATCGATGCCGGCACCGAGCTGCTGCGCACGCAGCCAGTCCTCGCCCTCGCCGCCCGTCAGGGCATAGAGCTGCGTGGCCAGCAGTTCAAAACCCTTGGTGTCCCGGCGCTTCGCATAGACCTCGAGCAGCTTGAGCCGGATCGCCATGCGCTCCGGACTCGAACGCATCGCTTCCTTGAGGATTTCTTCGGCCTGCAGGTCGCGGCCATAGGCCAGGTAGACATCGGCCTCGGCCACCGGGTCGACGTCGCCGATCGCGTCGAGCTGGCTCAGCGAATAGCTCATCGACGACGGCACGCCGGTCGCGTCGCGGGTATCGACACGCTGGCCGCCGCTCGCGCCGAAGAATGAATCCGGCTGCAGGCGGCTCTCGAGGAACGAGGTCTCGCCGCTGTCGCGCTTGCCTTGACGCATGCGGTAGAAGCCGAAGCCGGCGAGGAGCGCGACCAGCACGCCGACCCCCGGCAGCAGCAACGGGTTCTCGAGCAGCCCATCGAAGAAGCTCGGTCCCGAACTGGGCGACGGCGCCGGGGCAGCCGCCGGCTCGCTGGCTGCCGTCGACTCCGGTGCGGGAGCAGCGGCAACCGGCGGCGCTTCGGCAGGCGCGGAAGCCACGACCGCAGGCGCTTCAGCGCTCGGTGCCGGGGCTGCTGGCGCAGGGACCGGCGCGGGAACGGGTGCAGGTGCCGGAACGGGCGCCGGCGGCGGGACCGGGGCGGGCGGAGGCGGCGGAGGCACCGGGACGGGCGCGGGAGCCGGGGCCGGGGCCGGGGCCGCCTTGGGCGGTACCGGCGGGACGATGGCCGGCGCCGGCACGGCGACGCCCGGCTTGGGCGCCGCGGCCGAAGCCGCCGAACCGGCCACGGCAGCGCCTTGCAGCTTCTTCAGATCTTCGACGTTCTTGGCCAGTTCGGCCACGCGGGTGGAACTGTCCTTCTGCTCCCGACCCTTGGCTACCTGGTCTTCCGGGCCCGGCTTGCTGGCACCGACCGCGCCCTTGCTCAGGGTCAACTTGTCGGGCGTGCCGCCGGCCGCGGTCTTGCGGTCCTGCACGTCCGCCTGCACCTTGCCGGCGGCAGAGCGGCTGCTGTCCGGCACCGCCGTAGTGGGCACACCACCAGCGAGCTTGGCACGGTAGGCGCCGAAATCGGCGCTTTGCGCCTGGATCACCTGCTTGGCATCGGACGGCGTGATGGCCTTGGTCTCGTCACCGGACGGAACGTTGAGCATCGCGCCGGCCTTGAGCCGGTTCATGTTGTTGCCCAGGAAGGCGTCCGGATTGCTGCGGTAGAGCGCCACCAGCATCTGGTCCAGCGACACGCCGGGCTGCTGCGTGCGGCTGGCGATGCGGTATAGCGTGTCGCCGGCCTTGACGCGGTATTCGGACGCGGCGCCCGACCCCGCCGACTCGGCCGCCACAGCACGCGGCGCTGGCGCCGGACGCGGGGCAGGCGTGACGGCCGGGCTGACGGGGGCCGCGGCGCGCGGCGGCAGCGGCGCAGCCGCCGCGGGAGGCGCCGACGGTGCCGGCGAGATGACCGCCGGCGCGGAAGCCGGTGCCGCCGCGCGCGTGGCCGGCGGGTCGAACAGCATGGTGAATTCGCGCACCAGGCGGCCCGACGACCAGTTCAATTCCAGGATCACGTCGACGAAGGGTTCGCCGACCGGACGATCCCCAGTCAGGCGCAGATAGGGTCGCCCATCCGCGCGGCGCTGCAGCGTCACGTTCGCTGCCGCGAGCGCGGCGTTGTAGTCCACCCCTGCGGCACGATAGGCATCGGGCGAGGCCACTCGCACCTTCAGGCTCGATGCTTCTTCCGGCGTCAGCGCCGTGACGTCGATCTCGGCCCGGAGTGATTCTCCGAGTGCGGATTGCACCGACAAACGCCCCAAGCCGAGTGCAGCCGCGTCGATCGGCATCCAGGCGCAAACGGCCAGCGCTGCGGCAGCGACGGCGTTCAAGGTTCTGGGTGCACGAGCCTGCCCGACGCGGTTCTTTCGTTCTTTCAAGGCGCCTCCCAAATACGAAATCCAAGCGTCGCGCGATGCGACTCGTTGTCTCCCGGTGCCGTGACGGAACGCTGGGCAACCCGGGGTGAAATGACTGAAATCACAATAACATCAAGCAGATACGGTGACAAGCTCATGCTCCGCGTGACGTCCTTGTGACCGTGGCGGCCTGCGCGCCCGAGACGGCTTCGTTGTCACTCTGCAACGTCTCGGTTCCGATCGATGCACCGCCGGTCGTTCAGGCCTGCAGCAGGATGCGCAGCATACGCCGCAGCGGCTCGGCCGCCCCCCACAGCAACTGGTCGCCGATCGTGTACGCGCCCAGGTACTCCGGACCCATCGCCAGCTTGCGCACACGGCCGACCGGAATGTCGAGCGTGCCGGTCACGGCCACCGGCGTCAGATCGCGGATCGTCGCCTCGCGCGTGTTCGGCACCAGCTTGACCCAGTCGTTGTCCTGCGCGATCAAGGCTTCCACGTCCGCCAGTGGCACATCCTTCTTCAGCTTGAAGGTCAGCGCCTGGCTGTGGCAGCGCATGGCGCCGACGCGCACGCAGAAGCCGTCGACCGGGATCGCCGGCGTGCCGAAGCTCTCGCCGATGCCGAGGATCTTGTTGGTCTCGGCACCCGCCTTCCATTCCTCGCGGCTGACACCGGCACCGAGGTCCTTGTCGATCCACGGAATCAGCGAGCCGCCCAGCGGCACACCGAAATGCTGGGTCGCTTCGGCCGGCAGGCTGCGTTGCGTGTCGATGACCTGGCGGTCGATCTCTAGGATCGCGCTCTTCGGGTCGTCGAGCAGCGCGCGGACCGATGCGTTCAGCGTGCCGAACTGCGTCAGCAGTTCGCGCATGTGCTGCGCGCCACCGCCAGAGGCCGCCTGGTAGGTCATCGAGCTCATCCACTCGACGAGGCCCGCCTTGTAGAGCGCGCCCACACCCATCAGCATGCAACTGACGGTGCAGTTGCCGCCGACCCAGTTGCGCCCACCCTTGGCGAGCGCGTCCTGGATAACCGGCAGGTTCACCGGGTCGAGGATGATGACGGCGTCGTCCTTCATGCGCAGCGTCGAGGCGGCGTCGACCCAGTGGCCCTTCCAGCCCGTGGCGCGCAGCTTGGGGAAGACCTCGGTGGTGTAGTCGCCGCCCTGCGCCGTGATGACGATGTCGCAGCGCTTGAGCGCCGCGATGTCGTGCGCATCCTGCAAGCGCGTCTCGTTCTTCGCCATCGCGGGCGCGGTGCCGCCGGCGTTGCTGGTGCTGAAGAACAGCGGTTCGATCAGATCGAAATCGCGCTCGGCGACCATGCGATCCATCAGCACGGAGCCGACCATGCCGCGCCAGCCGACCAATCCTACGAGTGCCATGTCATTGCCTTTCCAGTTCGAGAACCCGGACCCCTTCTTGCCCCGGCTCGCATCGCCAGGGTCCAGGAGGGGCGAGACGAACCGGAGCTACTCAGCTCTTGGTAATGGTTTTGCCGGTGACCGCGGCCACGACCGCAGCACCCATCTCGCGCGTGCCCACCTTCTTCGTGCCCTCTGACCAGATATCAGCCGTGCGCAACCCGGCCGCGAGCACGGCATCGACCGCGCGCTCGATGCGAGCGGCAGCCTCGGGTTGGTTGAGGGAAAAGCGAAGCATCATGGCAGCGGACAGGATTGTAGCGAGCGGGTTCGCGACGCCCTTGCCGGCGATGTCGGGTGCACTGCCATGGCTGGGCTCGTACAGACCCTGGTTCTTCGCGTTCAGCGACGCACTGGGCAGCATGCCGATCGAGCCGGTCAGCATCGCCGCCTCGTCGCTGAGGATGTCGCCGAACATGTTGCCGGTGACGATCACGTCGAACGCCTTCGGCGCCTTCACGAGCTGCATGGCCGCGTTGTCGACGTACAGGTGGTCGAGCTTCACGTCCGGATACTGCGCGTGCACTTCTGTCACCACGTCCTTCCAGAACTGGAAGGTCTCCAGCACGTTCGACTTGTCCACGCTGGTCAGCTTGCCGCCCCGCTTGCGGGCCGCCTGGAAGGCCACATGCGCGATGCGCTCGATCTCCGGGCGGCTGTAGCGCATCGTGTCGAACGCCTCGTCGGCACCGGGAAAATGACCATCGGGCGCCTTGCGGCGACCACGCGGCTGGCCGAAGTAGATGTCGCCGGTCAGCTCGCGGATGATCAGGATGTCGAGGCCCGCCACCAGCTCGGGCTTCAGGCTCGACGCATGCGTGAGCTGCGGGTAGCAGATGGCCGGACGGAAGTTCGCGAACAGGCCCATGTGCTTGCGCAGACCGAGGATGGCCTGCTCGGGGCGCAGCGGGCGGTCCAGCTTGTCGTACTTCCAGTCGCCGACGGCGCCGAACAGCACGGCGTCCGCGGCCTGCGCGAGCTTCAGCGTGCTCTCCGGCAGCGGGTGACCTGCGGCCTCGTAGGCCGCACCGCCGACCGGCGCGGACTCCAGTTCGAAGGACAGATCGAGTGCGTTCAGCACCTTGACGGCTTCGTCGACGATTTCCGGACCGATACCGTCACCCGGCAACACGGCGATCTTCATGATGTTCACTCAATCCTCGTTGCGGTGCGTGATGCGCGTGACCAGCGCCTTCTCGCATACCTTGAAAACCACGTAGAAGGCGGCCGCCGCATAGCCGTAGGCGACCAGTTCCAGCAACTGTTGCAGCGCCCCCTCGCGCACCGCATCCGCGCCGTGCTCCAGCAGGAAGCGCAGGTTGGCCTGCAGCACGGCCAGCAGGTTCAGCGAGGCAACGCCGAACAGAACGAAGCTCACGCCCATGACCAGCAGGGCCAGCCACCAGTGGCGAAGCAGCACCCTGAACAGGCGGGAATCTGCGGTGGCCATCGGCGCCCTACAGCGAGTGCGCGAGCCAGGGTTGGCGCAGCAGACGTTCGGCCTCGTAGGCGCGGATCTTGTCGGCGTGACGCAAGGTGAGACCGATGTCGTCCAGCCCGCCCAGCAGGCACTGCTTGCGGAACGGCTCAACGTCGAAGGACAACTCGACGCCGTCGGGCTTGATGACCACCTGGCGCGTCAGGTCGATCGTGAGTTCGTAGCCGACGAAGGCCGCCACCTCGTCGAACAGGCGGGCCACCTCCACCTCCGGCAGCGCGATCGGCAGCAGGCCATTCTTGAAGCAGTTGTTGAAGAAGATGTCGGCGAAGCTCGGCGCAATCAGCGCCCGGAAGCCGTACTGGTCGATCGCCCACGGCGCATGCTCTCGGCTCGATCCGCAGCCGAAGTTCCTGCGTGCCAGCAGCACCGAAGCGCCCCGGTAACGCGGCTGGTTCAGCACGAAGTCGGGGTTGGACCGGCGAGACGTCGGATCCTGGCCCGGCTCGCCGTGGTCGAGGTAGCGCCACTCGTCGAACAGGTTCACGCCGAAGCCGGTGCGCTTGATCGACTTCAGGAACTGCTTGGGGATGATCGCGTCGGTATCGACGTTCTCGCGGTCGATCGGAGCGACCAGCCCTTTGTGCAAACGGAACGGTTGCATGGCTTCAGTGGTTCGGCAGACAGGTTCGATGAAGCAGGGAGCGAGCGGTGACGTCAGGCGATGCGACGGACATCGACGAAGTGACCTTCCATCGCCGCGGCGGCGGCCATGGCCGGGCTCACGAGGTGGGTGCGCCCGCCCGCGCCCTGCCGGCCTTCGAAGTTGCGGTTGCTGGTGGAGGCGCAGCGTTCGCCGGGCTCGAGCCGGTCGGCGTTCATGGCCAGGCACATCGAGCAGCCCGGCTCGCGCCATTCGAAGCCGGCGGCCTTGAACACCGCGTCGAGCCCTTCGCGCTCGGCCTGCGCCTTCACGAGGCCCGAGCCGGGCACGACCAGCGCCAGCTTCACGTTCGCCGCGATACGGCCGCCGACTCGCTTGACGACCGCCGCCGCCTCACGGAGGTCCTCGATGCGTGAGTTGGTGCAGGAACCGATGAAGACCTTGTCGATGCGGATGTCGCCGATCAACTTGTTCGGCTCCAACGCCATGTAGGCGAGCGCCCGCTCGATGGCGCCGCGCTTGTTGGCGTCCTTCTCGCGGTCGGGGTCGGGCACGCGATCGGTGATCGCCAGCACCATCTCGGGCGAGGTGCCCCAGGTGACCTGCGGCGGGATCTGCGCCGCGTCCAGTTCGACCACGCGGTCGAAGACGGCGTCCGCGTCGGAATGCAGCGTACGCCAGTAGGCGACCGCATGCTCCCATTCCACGCCGGACGGCGAGAACGGCCGCCCCTTCACATACTGGATGGTCGTGTCGTCCACCGCCACCAGGCCGGCGCGCGCGCCGGCCTCGATAGCCATGTTGCACACCGTCATGCGGCCTTCCATGCTCAGCGCGCGGATCGCGGCGCCGCCGAACTCGATGGTGTAGCCGGTGCCGCCGGCGGTACCGATCCTGCCGATGATCGCCAGCACGATGTCCTTGGCACTGCAGCCGGCCGGCAGCACGCCGTCTACCCGGACCAGCAGGTTCTTCGCCTTCTTGGCGAGCAGCGTCTGCGTGGCGAGCACGTGTTCGACTTCGCTGGTGCCGATGCCGTGCGCCAGCGCGCCGAACGCGCCGTGGGTGCTGGTGTGAGAGTCGCCGCACACGACCGTCATGCCCGGCAACGTGGCGCCCTGCTCCGGGCCGATGACGTGCACGATGCCCTGGCGGCGATCGTTCATCTTGAACTGCGTGATGCCGAAGCGGTCGCAGTTGGCGTCCAGCGTGTCGACCTGCAGGCGCGACACCGGATCGGCGATGCCCGCCGACCGGTCGGTGGTCGGCACGTTGTGGTCACTCACCGCGAGGTTGGCCGACAGCCGCCAGATCTTGCGGCTGGCCAGGTCCAGACCCTCGAAGGCCTGCGGACTCGTCACCTCGTGCACCAGGTGGCGGTCGATGTAGAGCACGGCGGTGCCGTCGTCCTCGGAGTGGACGACGTGCTCGTCCCACAGCTTGTCGTACAGAGTGCGTCCCATGACCTCGATTTTAGGCGTCAACAACAAGAAACCCCGGCGCGAGGCCGGGGTTGCGCCGATTGGAGGGGTCCGGCGTCAGGCGCGCTCGGCAATCGGGGTGACGTTGCGGGCCGTTGCGCCGACAAACAGCTGGCGTGGGCGACCGATCTTGTACTCGGGGTCACCGATCATCTCGTTGAGCTGCGCGATCCAGCCGACGGTGCGGGCCAACGCGAAGATGGCGGTGAACAGGCTCACCGGGATGCCGATGGCGCGCTGGACGATGCCGGAATAGAAGTCGACGTTCGGGTAGAGCTTGCGCGACACGAAGTAATCGTCTTCCAGCGCGATCTTCTCCAGCTCCATCGCCAACTTGAACAGCGGGTCGTTCTGCAGGCCCATCTCGGCGAGCACCTCGTGGCAGGTCTCGCGCATCAGCTTGGCGCGCGGGTCGTAGTTCTTGTAGACGCGGTGTCCGAAGCCCATCAGACGCACGCCCGAGTTCTTGTCCTTCACCTGCTCGATGAACTTGCCGACCTTGGCCACGCCGCCCATCTTCTGGATGTCCTCCAGCATGTTCAGGCAGGCTTCGTTGGCGCCACCGTGCGCCGGGCCCCACAGGCAGGCCACGCCGGCCGCGATGGCAGCGAACGGGTTGGTGCCGGAGCTGCCGCACAGGCGCACCGTCGAGGTCGACGCGTTCTGCTCGTGGTCGGCGTGCAGGATGAAGATGCGGTCCATCGCGCGCACCAGCACCTCGTTGGGCACGTACTCCTCGCAGGGTGTACCGAACATCATCCGCATGAAGTTCGAGGTGTAGCTCAGATCGTTGCGCGGATAGATGTAGGGCTGGCCGATCGAATACTTGTAGGCCATCGCGACCAGCGTGGGCATCTTCGCGATGAGGCGGATCGCCGCGACCGCGCGATGCTCCGGGTTCTGCACGTCGGTGCTGTCGTGATAGAAGGCCGACAGCCCCCCCACCAGACCGGTCAGCACGGCCATCGGGTGGGCGTCGCGACGGAAGCCGCGCAGGAAGAACTGCATCTGCTCGTTGACCATCGTGTGGCCGTTGACCGTCTTGACGAACTTGGCCTTCTCGGTGACGTTCGGCAGTTCACCATTCAGCAGCAGGTAACAGGTCTCGAGGAAATCGCAGTTCTCGGCCAGTTGTTCGATCGGGTAGCCGCGGTACAGCAGCTCGCCCTTGTCGCCGTCGATGTAGGTGATGGCCGACTGGCATGACGCCGTGCTCAGGAAGCCCGGGTCGTAGGTGAACTTGCCGGTCTGGGCGTAGAGCTTGCGGATGTCGATCACGTCCGGGCCCACGCTGCCCTTGTAGATCGGCAAATCCATGCTGGGGCTGCCGTCGGAGAACGACAGGGTGGCTTTCACGTCGGACGGTGTCATGGCAGTTCCTTGGCTAGAGACTTCGAAGGGAGACGAAACGGAGCGGGACGAGGGACAAAGAGCGAGGGACGAAAGCGAAAAGGAGTGCGGCGTGGCGTCAGGCGGGGCGCGGCGTGCGCAGCTGATCGAGCACCAGGCGAACCTCGGGGCGGTCGAGTTCGGCCTCGGGCTGCCTGCGCACCAGCAACAGGTCCAGCAGATCGTTGTCTGGCAGGTCCATCAGCGCTTCCAGGCCCACGGCCTGGCGTTCGGTCAGCGTGGCCTCGTGCCGCAAAAAGAAACGTTCGATGAACAGGTCGTTCTCGAGCAGGCCCCGCCGGCAGCGCCAGCGCAGCTTGCTCAGCGCAGCGGAACTCAGCAACGGATCGTCGAGCGCGGGGGCCATGCGGTTCGTCTGCCGGGTCGGTTCAGACGGCGCGGCGCACCATCAGTTCCTTGATCTTGCCGATCGCCTTGGTCGGGTTCAGGCCCTTCGGGCAGACATCGACGCAGTTCATGATCGTGTGGCAACGGAACAGGCGGTAGGGATCCTCGAGGTTGTCGAGGCGCCCCGCGGTGTCCTGGTCGCGGCTGTCGGCGATGAAACGGTAGGCCTGCAGCAGCCCGGCCGGACCGACGAACTTGTCGGGGTTCCACCAGAAGCTCGGGCAGCTGGTGGAGCAGCTCGCGCACAGGATGCACTCGTACAGGCCATTGAGCTCGTCACGCTCCTCCGGCGACTGCAGGCGCTCCTTCTCGGGCGGCACTTCGTCGTTGACGAGATAGGGCTTGATCGAGTTGTATTGCTTGAAGAACTGCGTCATGTCCACGATCAGGTCGCGGATCACCGGCAGCCCCGGCAGCGGCTTGAGCACCACGGTCCCCGGCAGCGTGCGCATGTTGGTCAGGCAGGCCAGGCCGTTCTTGCCGTTGATGTTCATCGCGTCCGAGCCGCAAACGCCCTCGCGGCAGGAACGACGGAAGCTCAGGCTCGGGTCGACCGCCTTGAGCTTGTTCAACGCGTCCAGCAGCATGCGCTCGGAACCGTCGAGCTCGACCTCAAGGGTCTGCATGTAGGGCTTGGCGTCGGTGTCCGGGTCGTAGCGGTAGATCTGGAAAGTGCGCTTGGTCATAGGTGCCCCTCGTCCGATGGATACATCGGCCGATCCCCCGAGGGGATGCGGGCCGGCTTGGGAGCGGCCCGGCGCACGGCCCGCAAATTCAAGGAAGTTGAAACTTTCATGGCGTTCAGAACGTGCGGACCTTGGGGGGGATCGACTCGACCGACATCGGCGTCAGGTTGACCGGCTTGTAGTCGAGCCGATTGCCTTCGCTGTACCAGAGGGTGTGCTTCATCCACACGGCGTCGTTGCGGCCATTCGGATGCTCGGCCGTGTCGCCGTAGTCGTTGACGGTGTGCGCCCCACGGCTCTCCTTGCGCGCCGCCGCCGACACGATGGTGGCCTGCGCCGCCTCGATCAGGTTCTCGACTTCCAGCGCCTCGATGCGCGCAGTATTGAAGACCTTGGACTTGTCCTTCAGCGCGATGTTCTGCACGCGCTGGGCCACCGCGGCGATCTTGCTGACGCCTTCGTCCAGCATCGCCTGGGTACGGAACACGCCCGCGTGCTGCTGCATCGCCGCGCGGATGTCGTTCGCCACGTCCTGGGCGTACTCGCCGCTGTTGCTGCCGTCCAGCCGGGCCAGGCGCGCCAGCGTGCGGTCGGCGGCATCGGCGGGCAATGGCTTGTGGAGCTTGTTCTTCTCGTTGAACTCGACGATGTGGTTGCCCGCCGCGCGGCCGAACACCAGCAGGTCGAGCAGGGAGTTCGTACCCAGGCGATTGGCGCCGTGCACGCTGACGCACGCGCACTCGCCGACGGCGTAGAGGCCGTTGACGATGTCGTTGGGCTTGCCGTTCTTGGGCACCACCACCTGGCCGTGGACGTTGGTCGGGATGCCACCCATCTGGTAGTGGATGGTCGGCACCACCGGGATCGGCTCCTTGGTGATGTCGACGTTGGCGAAGTTGTGGCCGATCTCGAACACGCTGGGCAGGCGCTTCAGGATGGTCTCGCCACCCAGGTGGGTCATGTCGAGCTGGATGTAGTCCTTGTTCGGACCGCAGCCGCGCCCTTCCTTGATCTCCTGATCCATGCAGCGCGAGACGAAGTCGCGCGGCGCCAGGTCTTTCAGCGTCGGTGCGTAACGCTCCATGAAGCGCTCGCCGTTGCTGTTGCGCAGGATCGCGCCCTCGCCGCGGCAGCCTTCGGTCAGCAGCACGCCGGCGTTGTGCACGCCGGTCGGGTGGAACTGCCAGAACTCCATGTCCTCGAGCGGGATGTCGGCGCGAGCCGCCATGCCCAGGCCGTCGCCGGTGTTGATGAAGGCGTTGGTGCTCGCCGCGAAGATGCGCCCCGCCCCGCCGGTGGCGAGCAGCACGGTCTTGCCCTGCAGCACGTGGAGGTCGCCGGTCTCCATCTCGAGCGCCGTGACGCCGACGACATCGCCGTCACCGTCGCGGATCAGGTCGAGCGCCATCCACTCGACGAAGAACTGCGTGCGCGCCTTGACGTTCTGCTGGTACAGCGTGTGCAGCATCGCGTGGCCGGTGCGGTCGGCGGCGGCGCAGGCGCGCTGCACCGGCTTTTCGCCGTAGTTGGCCGTGTGGCCGCCGAACGGGCGCTGGTAGATCGTGCCGTCCGGGTTGCGGTCGAACGGCATCCCGAGGTGCTCGAGCTCGTAGACGACCTTCGGCGCCTCGCGGCACATGAACTCGATCGCGTCCTGGTCGCCGAGCCAGTCGGAGCCCTTGACGGTGTCGAAGAAGTGGTAATGCCAGTTGTCCTCGGACATGTTGCCGAGCGAGGCACCGATGCCTCCCTGCGCGGCGACGGTGTGCGAGCGGGTCGGGAACACCTTGGACAGCACGGCCACGTTCAGGCCGGCACGGGCGAGTTGCAGCGAGGCGCGCATGCCGGAGCCGCCGGCTCCGACGATCACGACGTCGAACTTGCGGGTCGGAAGCTTGGTCGTCATGGTTTCACAGCCTCCACAGCACTTGGATCGCCCAGCCGGCGCAACCGACCAGCCACGAGATCGTCAGCACCTGCAGCAGCAGGCGCACGCCGACGGGCTTGACGTAGTCCATCCAGATGTCGCGCACGCCGACCCAGGCATGCCAGGCCAGCGACACGATGACGATGAAGGTCAGCACCTTCATCCACTGCGACGAGAAGATCCCGGCCCAGCGCTCGTAGCCCATCGGCGCGCCGAACAGCACCTGGGCGATCAGCACGATGGTGAAGACCGCCATCAGTGCGGCCGTGACGCGCTGGCTGAGCCAGTCGCGCAGACCGTAGTGCGCACCGACGACGATGCGCTTGGATCCGTAGTTCTGTGTCATGTTGATCGATCCGCGTTGTCTCTGATTTCTCGTTCTTCGCTTCTCAGTACCAGCCGAACAGCTTGCCCATCAGCGCGAGCGTCAGCACCGTGCTCAGGCCCAGGGTGACCAGCGCCGAGTTGTGCCCCGCCTCCTTGCTGACGGCATGCGTCATGTCCATCCACAGATGGCGCACGCCGGCGATGAAGTGCAGCAGGTAGGCCCAGATCAGCGCCAGCGCCACCAGCTTGACGAACCAGCCCGGCACGTAGCCGATGCCGGCGACGAAGGCGCTGGTGAAGGTCTCGTAGGAGATCTCGGAGCTCAGGCTGGTGTCGAACAGCCAGACGATGAACGGCAGCAGCAGGAACATGATCGCGCCACTGATGCGATGCAGGATCGACACGATGCCCGCGGGGGGCAGCCGATAGCCGATGATCTGGCTAACGTGGATGTTGCGGTGGACCGGACGCGGCCGGCCTGTTTTCACGCTGGTCTCTGCCATACCCATTCACCTTGTTCTGGTCTGTGAAACTCGACGAGTTTATTGCATTGTTGCATCGCAGCAGACGGACGACCGCCGAGGCGCACCCGACGCCGGATTCTGTTCCGTTCTGGCTCAGCTCAGCTCGTTCCTGTAGTGATGCAGCGCCGTGTCGTAGAGGCCGCGGCGCAGTTCCACCGGCCGGTCGCCGTAGGTCAGCGTGCGTCGCTCGACGCTCAGCAAGGGCGCGCCGAGCGCCACCTGCAGCAGCTCGGCCTCCACGGCCGTCGCGGCCACCGCCCTCAGTTTTTCCTCGGCGCGGATCATCCGCACGCCGAACTCGGCCTCGAAGGTGGCGTACAGCGCGCCGCGCGATTCGGCCAGCCGTTCGGCCGTGAGCCCCTTGAACAGCGCGCCGTTGAGCCAGATGTCGTCCAGCACCACCGGGCGGCCGCCGAAGGACAACAGGCGCCGGACCTGGATCACCGCCTCGCCGGCCTTCAGTTCCAGCGCGCGTGCCACTTCGGCCGGCGCCCGCACGCGCCGGCAGTCGAGGAAGCGGCGCTCCACCGTGCCGACCTTGCCCTCGGCATCGGGCACCAGACGCAGGAAGCGGTACTGCACCTGCTGCTCCGCGTGCGTCGCGACGAAGGTGCCCTTGCCCTGGCGGCGCACGACCAGGTTCTCGGTGGCGAGTTCATCGATCGCCTTGCGCACCGTCCCCTGGCTCACCTTGTAGCGCGCCGCCAGTTCGATCTCGCTCGGGATCGCCTCGCCGGGGCGCCATTCGCCACCCTGCAGGCTGCGCGTGATCAGCGCCTTGATCTGCTGATAAAGCGGGCTGAAGGCCGGCCCCGACGCTTCGAGCGACGCGTCCTCTGCAGTCAAGGAGGGAGGCAGGGCGTTGACCATGCGGCGGATTGCATCACAGCGCGCCCTCGGTCGTCCACAAGACCCATGAAAGATGTCTTATATAAGACATAAGAATCTTGACCAGCCCCGGGTTGCCCCCTAGATTGCTTTTACACTTGCAAGCTGTCACCGGCATCGGCATTGCCTCGAGGCGAGCTTGCGCCGGCCCTCCCTGCCCTGACCTTTCTTCCGGAGCTTCGACATGAGCAAGAAACCCGTCCGCGTGGCCGTCACCGGTGCTGCTGGCCAGATCGGCTACGCCCTGCTGTTCCGCATCGCCTCCGGCGAGATGCTGGGCAAGGACCAGCCCGTGATCCTGCAATTGCTCGAGATCCCGGACGAGAAGGCCCAGAAGGCGCTGAAGGGCGTGATGATGGAACTGGAAGACTGCGCCTTCCCGCTGCTCGCCGGCATGGAAGCCCATGGCGACCCGATGACCGCCTTCAAGGACGCCGACTACGCGCTGCTGGTCGGATCGCGCCCGCGCGGCCCGGGCATGGAGCGTGCCGAACTGCTGTCGATCAATGGCGCCATCTTCACCGCGCAGGGCAAGGCCCTGAACGCCGTCGCCTCGCGCAATGTCAAGGTGCTGGTGGTCGGCAACCCGGCCAACACCAACGCCTACATCGCGATGAAGGCCGCGCCGGACCTGCCGCGCAAGAACTTCACCGCGATGCTGCGTCTGGACCACAACCGCGCCGCCTCGCAGATCGCCGCCAAGACCGGCAAGCCGGTGTCGTCGATCAAGCAGCTGGCCGTGTGGGGCAACCACTCGCCGACGATGTACGCCGACTACCGCTTCGCGACCATCGACGGCGCATCGGTGAAGGACATGATCAACGACCAGGTCTGGAACAAGGATGTGTTCCTGCCGACGGTCGGCAAGCGCGGCGCCGCGATCATCGAGGCGCGCGGCCTGTCGTCGGCCGCTTCGGCGGCCAATGCGGCGATCGACCACATGCGCGACTGGGCGCTGGGCACCGATGGCGCCTGGGTCACGATGGGCGTGCCGTCGAACGGCGAATACGGCATTCCGAAGGACGTGATGTTCGGCTTCCCGGTCACCTGCACCCACGGCGAGTACAAGATCGTCGAAGGCCTCGCGATCGACGCGTTCTCGCAGGAATGCATCAACAAGACACTGGCCGAGCTGCAGGGCGAACAGGACGGCGTCAAGCACCTGCTCTGAGTCGCCTCCCAGCGAAGCCCGCCGAGGCCGATCCCGTTGCACGGATCGGCCTTCTTCATTCCGCCTCGCCGTTTCCGCAGGGAGCCCTCGCGATGACCCGCCCTCCTGTCCATCCTCTACAGGCGCTGTTCGGCGCCCACGAGCACCGGCCGAGCCTGCCGGTCTGCGACCATTACGCCGGCGTCGAGCCGCGAATGCGCAAGGCCCTGGCGCTGCAGTCGGACATGGGCGACACCGCACTGTTCGACGTGACGCTCGACCTCGAGGATGGCGCGCCGGTCGGCGGCGAGCAGGAGCACGCGCTGCTCGCCGCGGAACTGGTATCGAGCGCCGCCAATCGCCACGGCCGCGTCGGCGTGCGCGTTCATCCCTACCCCCATCCGAGCTTCGTCGAGGACGTGCGCACGCTGCTCGCCGGCGCCGGCGATCGGCTGGCCTACCTGATGATTCCAAAGGCCCAGGGCGTCGCCGAACTGCGCGAGGCGATCGCGGCGATCGAAGCGGCCCGCCGCGAGCAGGGCGTGAGCCACGCCATCCCCGTGCATGCGCTGGTGGAAACACACGGCGCGCTGCGCGACGTGCAGGCGATCGCGGCGCTGCCGGCGATCGAGTCGCTGTCCTTCGGGCTGATGGACTTCGTCTCGGCCCATCACGGCGCGATCCCGGCCTTCGGCATGAGCCTATCGGGCCAGTTCAGCCATCCGCTGGTGCTGCGCGCCAAGCTGGAGATCTCGGCGGCCTGCCACGCAGCCGGCAAGCTGCCCTCGCACTGCGTGGTCACCGAATACAGCGACACCCAGGCCATCGCCCAGGCCGCCACGCGCGCGTCGCGCGAGCTGGGCTACGCGCGCATGTGGAGCATCCACCCCAACCAGATCCGCCCCATCATCGAGGCCTTCGCGCCGGTGCCGGCCGAGATCGAGGCGGCCCTCGACATCCTGCTGGCAGCCCAGGCCGCCGACTGGGCACCGATCGCGCACCGGGGACTGCTGCAGGATAGAGCGAGCTATCGCTACCACTGGCACGTGCTGGAGCGGGCCGCACGCACCGGGCGCTCGCTGCCGGAAGCGGCTCGCACGGCCTTCTTCGCTGGCACGGCGGTAGCCGCCGATCGCTGACGGCCCGCCGCGCTCGCGGCACTCAGTGCGCGCAGAGTGCGAGCACGGTGGGCGTCGCGTACTCGCGGCCGACGAGGACGCGGGCGTAAAGGTAATTGTGACGAGCCTGTTCGCTCAGCGCGTCGATCTGCACATGGCCCTGCGCATCGCACGGGAAGCTCAGCGCACGCCCCTCGCTGAACAGCGACTGGAAGCGGACTTCGTAGCGGGTTTCGGAAAGGGCGCTCATACAACGGCCTCCTGCGGCAGCGAAGTCCCGCGTCTCCCGAACCACACCTTCATCGCGGAGCCGACCGGCCACGCGAACGCGGGCACCTCGTGACTCCTCAACGCGCCCCTGGTCGGCTGCGTTGACGACCCGCATGCGACCGCGGGCGGCCACCCTGTCGAGTGGACGCCCGCAGTCTCGCAGTACCCGGCAGCTTGACGGCTACCAGGTTCAGCGACCGTCAGCCCTTGGACGGATCGATCGTCAGCTGATTGTCGACGCTCACCACGCCCTTGACCGCCATCGCGAGCTGCGTCGCCCGTTCGCGCGAGGCGGAATCGGGTGCCGTGCCGCGCAACGCGACCTTGCCGTCTGCCGTGTCGACGTTGATCTTCAGCGCGCTCAGCTTCGGATCCTTCGCCAGCTCCGCATTGACCGTCGTGGTGATCATTGCGTCGCCGACCTTGTCGCCGACCTCGGCCGCCGCATTCTTGGTCGCCTGCGTGGCGTCCTGGGCGGCACCCTTGACGGCGTCGGAGGCATTGTTCATGCCGCGCTCGGCGCTGGCCTGCGCCTGGTCGACCTTCTGCTCCATGCGCTGTTCGGTCTGGGCGACCGTGCCGCCGCCGTTGGCGGGTGCCTGGGCCTGCTCGGTGTTGCGGTTGCAGCCGGCCAACGCCAGCGCGGCGAGCAGGACGGTGGAGGCGGACATCGTGGTCAGGGTGCGTGGGGTCATCTTCATGGCTATCTCCTTGGAAGGGGGAGGACATTGCACGGAGCACTGCCCGGAATCGCGAGGGGCCGAAGACACCGGCTCGCGTCGTTGCGATGAAGACAGCTTAGAAAACGCCGGGGGACCTCACCATCGGCGTGCGCCGCGCAGCGCTGTCGGACGATTCCCACGCTCCAGCTGAGGCATCTCATGCCGTCGTGCGGATGCCGCGCTAGCATCGAGCGAGCCGAGCTGCCTTGCCGGATGCGCGGCGCCGTCCCCCATTCCGGTCGAGGAGTACGCGATGGACAAGATCAGAGACCGGTGCCGATCGATCCTGATGCTGCTCATGGCGTGCACTGCGGGCTTGGCGTGCAGTCCCGCCGCAGCCGCCGACGCCTGGCCGGTGGCCGGCCGGCAGGGGATCATCCGCTCGGTCATCGTGCCGGCCGACCAGGCCGGCCAGCGCGAGGCCTACCAGCCGCAGATCGACAGCCTGTGTGCCGGCGCCGAAACCTGCTTCCTCAACTTCTACACCAACTCCACCGGCGCGCCGCTGGCCGTGCCGCTGCCCGATGCGATCGCGAACGAGCCGACCGCCGTGCTGCGACGGTCGGCCAAGCAGGGCGTCGAAGGCTTTCGTTGGAGTTGTCGGTTGAAGAAGCCCGACCCCGACTGCTTCTAGGCAACTCGTGGCGCGGCGCCCCGCGGTTCCGACCAGGGCCGCGGGCGCAGGCCCGACAATCGGGCATGTCCTCCCCGTCCCCTTCGAAAGACGCCCCATCCGGCGCACCCTCCCTTCCCTTCAGCCAGTTGCCGCTGGCGCCAACCGTGCTGGCCAATCTGGAGCAGCTCGGCTATCGGAGCATGACCTCGGTCCAGGCCGCTACGCTGCCGATCGCGCTGGCAGGCCGCGACCTGATCGCCCAGGCCAAGACGGGCAGCGGCAAGACCGCCGCCTTCGCCCTCGCCCTGCTGGCCAAGCTCGATCCGCGCCGCCTCGACGTCCAGGCCCTGGTGCTGTGCCCGACACGCGAACTCGCCGACCAGGTGACGCAGGAGTTGCGCCGCCTGGCGCGCAGCCAGGAGAACACGAAGATCCTCACGCTGTGCGGCGGCGCGACGATGCGCCCCCAGTTGGCCAGCTTGCAGCACGGCGCGCACATCGTCGTCGGCACGCCGGGCCGCATCATCGATCACCTGGAGCGCGGCAGCCTCGCGCTCGCGTCGCTGAGCACGCTCGTTCTCGACGAAGCCGACCGCATGCTCGACATGGGCTTCTTCGACGACATCGCCACCGTCGCTCGCCATTGCCCGCCGCAGCGCCAGACGCTGCTGTTCTCGGCCACCTACCCGGACGGCATCGCCAAGCTGAGTGCGCAGTTCCTGCGCCAGCCCGAGCACATCCGGCTCGAATCCCAGCACGAGGCGGGCAAGATCCGCCAGCGCTTCTACGAGGTGAAGGAAGAGGAGCGACTGCACGCGGTCGGGCTGCTGCTCGACCACTACCGCCCCGCCAGCACGCTGGCGTTCTGCAACACCAAGCAGCAGTGCCGCGACCTGGTGGCGGTGCTCGGCGCGCAGGGACTGCAGGCGCTGGCGCTGCACGGCGATCTGGAGCAGCGCGACCGCGATCAGGTGCTGCTGCAGTTCGCCAACCGCAGTTGCTCGGTGCTGGTGGCCACCGACGTCGCGGCGCGCGGCCTCGACGTGGAGTCGCTCGAGGCGGTGATCAATGTCGACATCTCACCCGATCCCGAGGTGCACATCCACCGCATCGGACGAACCGGCCGCGCCGATCAGGCCGGATGGGCGCTGAGCCTCGCGACGCTGGACGAGATGCCTCACGTCGCGAAGATCGATCAACTGCAAGGCCGTGAGTCGGAATGGCATCCGCTGAGCGAGCTCACACCGTCAGGCGCCGCACCCCTGGTGCCTCCGATGGTCACGCTGCAGATCCTGGGCGGCCGCAAGGAGAAGATCCGTCCCGGCGACGTGCTGGGCGCGCTGACCGGCGACGCCGGCTTCGCCAGCTCTCAGATCGGCAAGATCAACGTCACCGAGTTCTCGACCTACGTCGCCGTCGAGCGGAGCATCGCCAAAGAGGCTCTGCGCAAGCTCGACGGCGGCAAGGTCAAGGGCAAGAAGATCAAGGCGCGCAGCCTTCAAGCATGAGCCCGACGGGCGGACGAGGTCCGCACGGCGTCTTCGAACCGACGGGCCGGCGCAGGTTGCGGCCGCGCCGCGTTCAACCTCGCATCCGAGCGCTCAGCTGTCGACGAGTTCATGGCGACCAGACGCATCATCTTGCTGTGCGGGGCGTCCCAGTAGTCGGCCGAGTGCGGAACGAACTTCAGCAGTACCAGGTGGGGCGATTCCGGGCCCTCCAGGAACCACGGCTTGGCATACGGTGTCCACAGCCGCTTGACGTGCTCCCGATCACGGACCACCTCGCCATGGCCGGAGATCGACACGTAGATCGAATGCGATTCATCGGAGAAGCTGAGATTCAGCGGGATCAGTCGCTCGGTCTTCTCCGACCGCGCGTCGGTGAAGAACCACAACACGCCATCGCTGTCCATTTCCAGCGGCGTCATCGGGCGGCTCACCAGTGAACCGTCCCGCTCGACGCCACTGAGCATCGCGATCGACATGCCGTTGATCAGGCTGGCGAGCTGGTTCAGGTCGGCCGTTTCTTGTGTTTCGATGTTCATGGACCACTCCTTGCGTTGAGGTGCATCCATGGTCGCCGTGAGCTCTTGATGTAACTATCGGCAAGAGCCGCTCCTGCGCGTCGGCTGCGTCCTACAGCGGCGGCCGACGGCAGAAGCGCCGTTGCAGCTTAGGGCGTCGTCGTCAACTCGGTGGCCGCAGGCGTGTCATCGTCCGACTGCACCACCAGGGCCTTGACGTCGTTGGGCGTCGCGCTGGCCGGCAGGCTCAGAACCAGCCAGTCGGCATTGACGTTCAACGTCACCGGTGCATTGAAGATCACGTTCTTCGTACCGGCGTTCGTGATGCGCATCTGGTAGGTGCCGCCGGGCAGGTCGACCGAGTCGGAACCCGAGGCCGGGCTGGCCGCCTTGTAGGCCACGGCCGGGAAGGTCGGAGACACGCCGGCCAGGTCGGTTCCAGGTGCGTTCAGGTACACGTCGATGCCACCCGCGTTGAACGAGCCGTTGAACACGCGTACGCGAGCGTTGTCGGCGGTCAACCCCTTGTTGTACGGGTCGTCGATCAGCACCACCTCGGTCACCGAAGAACTCGGTACCGCGAGCAGGCTGTACTTGTTGCCGCGCTTGGAATCGAAGGTGACCGCACCGACATCGATCGAACCGGTCGCCGTCTTCACCGACCAGGTCGCGTCGCCGGAATCGACATCGAAGTACTTCGAGGCAAACAGGTAGGGCACATCGGTGGCATCTGACTGCGCCGTCGAACCTCGGAATAGGCTCACGTTGGGGCCGGCCGGAATGGCATGGACGAATCGGACCTTCGGGTCGGCGATGTCGAGCCGATCGTCCAGGTCGTCGTCACCGCCACCGCAGGCGGCGACCAGGGCGATGGGCGCGAGCGCCAACAGGAACTTCATGGAATGCTTCATCGGTCTTGCCTCTCGAAGGGTTGCTGATTGATCGCCTGGGCCGTGGAGCCCGTGAGGCGAGTCCGTCTTGCGAACCCCTGAAAGGTAGAAGCGAACCAGGGTGGCTTCTGTCGGCCGATGCGGCGGACGCCTGTAGGGCGCGCCGCAAGCGACTGTCAGACAACGCGCTTTGTCTTTTGACATGCCCCGCCGCCGTCCGCGGCGCTCACCGCATCTTCAGTCGATGAACACGCTGCGCACGACGCGCCACTCCTGCGGCCCGGTGCTGCTGCGAGAACACCCCAGCGCCTCAGGCTCGCCTGCGGGTGCGAGATCGCTGCGCGAGCGATCGCCGGTCCCGGTGCCCATGTGGTAGCGGTCCAGCCACACCCGCAGTCGGCGCGTCGGATGGGTATTCCTGACGAGGATCTGCACGCCGTTGCGCGCGACGCACTGCGCGGTGAAATCCTCGACGAAGGCCACATAGGGCGTGGCGTCTTCGTCCGCGCCCGCCGTGCCCGGCAGCACGGCACCCCACAGTGCCAGCGCCACGGACCATCCTGCGGTGAGATGCTGACGCACGCTGCTGCTCCTGCTTCGACGGCCGGCCTCGATGCCGACCGATGCAGATGATGACACGCGGCGTGTGCGCGAAAGGCCGTAGCGGCTCAGCGCTTCAGCTTGCGGTAGGTGCGCTCCATTTCCGGTCCGCGATCGGTGTCCTGCAAACCGCGAGCCAGGTCGCGATGGGCCTGCTGCATGCTCTCGCTGGGCTCGCCGCCGGTCATGTCGCTGGATTCGTCGCGTTCGTGCGGCAGTGCCGGCCGCGGGCTCGCGCTCGGCTTCGGCGCGGGCGGCCGGGACCGGGGAGACGATGCGGTGCGTGTGCTCATGGGACTCTCCTTGGCTCGAGTGTGGCGCCTTGCGCTCAGGCCGGCGCGCGGCGGTAGCGGCGCGTCAGCTCGATGCTGACGACGCACACGGTCAACCAGGCCAGGCCCGAGGCGAAGCCGGCCAGCACGTCGCTGGCGAAATGCACCTGCAGGAAGATCCGGCTGCACCCGGTCGTGAAAGCGATCGCCGTGGCCAGCAACAGCACCGGCAGGTGCCAGATGGGAGGCAGGCGCCGCATCGCGATGTACGCGAGCATGCCGTAGGCGACCACCGAGCCGGAGCTGTGGCCGCTGGGGAAGCTCCACCCCAGTTCGTGCACCAGCCCGTGCTCATGCAGTGGCCGCACGCGCTCGAAGACGCCTTTCAACGTGGTGTTCAGGACGCCATTGCCCGCGACCGCTATCACCCACGCCAGCGCCAGCCAGCGTTTGCGACCGATCCACAGCAGCACGGCCACCGCGATGCACAGCACGGTGAGCGTCGCGGTGTCTCCGAATCGCGTCAGCAGCGAGAAGACCCGCAGCGTTGCGAGCGAGACGCTCTCACGCACTGCGGCGGAGAACGCAGTGTCGAGGGCCCCCAGTTCCTCGTCGATGCCGATCTCGTCGGCGGTGCCGGCGAAGATGGCGGCGGACACCACGACGATCACGAAACCCAGGCCGAGGTTCAGCGCCAGGAACCCGCTCGGCGGCAACGGGCTCTCCAGCCGCGGCAGCACGTGGCGGCGCGTGAGCCACCAGACCGAAGTGACGAACGACAGCAGGCACAGCAACGCGATGACGAAGCCGGGCACCGCCCGCTCACCCGCCGCGGTGATGAGGGCAAGAGCGCGGGCGTCATCCATCGCTGCCGACCTCGAAGCCGAGCCGGTGCACGGACACCGGCTCGAAGCGGTGCGATGCCGGTCGGTAGTCCCAGCGCTCGACCAGTGCCTCGCGCCGATCCCCCATCCGCCCCCGCGAACGGATGAGGTTGACCGAGTTGCCCGCCTCGTCGCGAACCCGTGACGACACCGCGGTACCGGCCTGCACCGCCCACAGCGGGCGCGGCAGCGCGTCGATGCGCTCGTGCAGCGGCAACACGAAGGGCAGATGGATATGCCCGCCGAGCACCAGGTCGGCGCCGGCCCGGGACCACGCGCGCGCCGCCTCTGCGCACCGGCGCAGGCAGTTCGGCTCATCTTCCTTGCGCGTCACCGCCAGTGGCTGGTGCACGACCACCACCCGCAATTGCTCGGGCTGCGCGCTGCGCAAACGGCCTGCGACGCGCTCGACCTGCGCGGCCGACACCTCACCGTTCTTGTGACGCCACGGCCGGGTGGTGTTGACGGTGAGCAGCAGCAGGTCCGGCCATTCGGCGATCGGCTCGAGTTCGGCGCCGAAGGCACGGCGATGGTTCGCATACGGCGCGAACAGCCGGGCCAGGAGGTTGAACAAGGGGATGTCGTGGTTGCCGGGAATGGCCAGCGTGACCGGCACGCCCAGACGATCGACGAACGCACGCGCCGTGCGGAACTGCGCCCGGCTGGCGCGCTGGGTGATGTCGCCCGACAGCACGGCCACGTCGGGCGCCTGCTCGTGCACCAGTTGCAGCAGCGCCTCGACCGCCGCGGGCCGTTCGGTGCCGAAGTGCGGATCGGAGATCTGGATGGCCAGGGTCATCGCGGCTCCGGCTTGAGCAGCCACAGCGACTGCGGGGCGACGCGGAACTCGAGCGGCGTGGCCAGCCACGCGATCTCGCCGTCGGTCGCCACCTTGATGCGGCGACCGGCGCGCCCCCGCAAGGCCGGCTGCACCGTGATGCGCTCGAACGGGAACGTCAGCACCTTGTCGGCGTCGCCGAGTTGGCCGAAGGCGCCCCGCAGCAGCAGCCAAAGCATCTCGACACGCCCCACCGGCCGCAGGGCGATCGCAGCGAGCCGGCCCTGCTCGAGCAAGGGTGCCTCGTTGATGCCGATCTGCTCGAGCTGCAGACGGTTGTTGCCGATGAACAGCGTCGACGTGCGCAGCACGCGGTCCGGCACGCCCTCGCCGTCCTGCTCCAGATGCAGCCGCAGCCGCCGGTGTCCTCGCAGCAGCGTCACGACCCCCGCCCACAGCGCCACCAGACGGCTGCGTCCGTATTGCTGCTTGTAGGCTTCGCGATCCTCGAGCAGCGTGGGGTAGAGCCCGAGGCTGGCGTTCACGAGGAACACCCGGTCGTTGACCAGGCCCACCTGCACCGGCTGCACGCACGCCGTCAGCAGCAACCGGGTGGCCTCTTCGGTCTCGGCCGGAATGCCGTGCGTTCGGCTGAAATAGTTGAAGGTGCCCTGCGGCAACACGCCGAACGGGCACCCGCTGCCGAGCACCGCCTGCGCCACCGCGTTGATCGTGCCGTCGCCCCCGGCGGCGACCACGATGCCACCTCGCGCAGAGGCCTGGTCGACCACGGCGCGCGCGATGCCACTCAGCCGCGCTGGCTCATCGACCACCTTGATCTCGTGCTCCCGCCCGGCCTGCGTCAGCACACTCTCGATGACCGCGCGCGTGCCCGTCGCGTCCTCGCTGCCCGAACCGACGTTGAGCACCACGAAGATCGGCGCGTGGGTGTCGAGTTCGGGAGGGGCAGATGACATGGTCGACGCGAGAGCGGAAGGTAGACCCCATCTGACCATGCGATCCCATCGCTAGCCATAGTCCGCGCACCGACGGTACGGTAGGAACTTGCCTACGCCCGAGCCCCCGGAAATCCACTCGATGCGGCGGGAGCGCCGCCGCCGACGCGCGAGCCCTAGCGTCGAGCCTTGCCGGACCCGAACAGGCCACGCAACAGGCCGGGCTCGGAACGCGCGGCCGGGTTGGTGCGCGTGACCATCAGGCTGGAGGTCAGGTAGAGCGCATTGAGCAGACGCGCGGCCCGCTCGATGTTCATGCCGGGCATGCGAGCCACGTCGCGCATCGACACCGATTCTCGTCGGAGGCGTTCGATGGCCGAGCCGAGGGCCCCCGGCGCATTCAGGTTCTCGATCGCAGTGCGATCGACCACGCGGTAGGCCGCCGTACCGCCGATCTCGCTGAGCAGCGTGCGCCGCGGACCGTTCAGGGCCATGGTCCACAGCAATGGGGCCAATTGGCGGTAGCACTCCGCCTGGCCCACACGTTCATGCATCCAGTGACCGGGCGGCTTCACGCCCGGCGGCTCGACGGTCAGCACCCGCAGCGCGGCGAGCCCGTCTGCGGACGCGCCCGCCATGTCGCGCGGGGAGTGGTAGAGCCGCTCGTCGGGAAACACCGTGATGGGCCAGACCAGCTGTTCGTGCTGCAGGCAGAGCAGCGCTGGTTCGCGGTGCCGGATGCAGGCCGCGATGACTTCCAGAACATCGCCTTCCTGCAGATCCGCCTCGATCTGCCGGAGGTCGGCCATCAAGGTGCTGGGCAGCAAGGTCGGCCCGCCCGCCAGACGCATGAAGCCGCTGGTGCCGGTTTCGGCCCGCACGCGCTCGAACGCACTGATGCGCCACAACGTGGACGCCGCAAAGTCTCGCATCACCTCACGCATCACCCTCTCCCTGAACAGCTGGCCGTTGGCCTATGGATACATCATGACGGACGATCGCGACAAGTCCTCGTTGCGCCGGCCCCCGCGATCGAGGGGAATTGACGCCCGCGACGGCGCAGCAGGTGGGTTGCCTCATGCCAGAGCGTCGGCAGCGGCATCGTCCTCCGTTTCCTCGCCCAGGAACCCCCCACTCTGGTGCGCCCACAGCCGCGCGTACAGCCCGCCTCGCGCGAGCAGGCTGCGGTGGTCGCCCTGCTCGATGATGCGGCCCCTGTCCAGCACGACCAGACGGTCCATCGCCGCGATCGTGCTGAGTCGATGGGCGATGGCAACCACCGTCTTGCCTTCCATCAGGCGGTACAGGCTGGCCTGGATGGCCGCCTCGACCTCGGAGTCGAGGGCGCTGGTGGCTTCGTCGAGCAGCAGGATCGGAGCGTCCTTCAGCATCACCCGTGCAATCGCGATGCGCTGCCGCTGGCCGCCGGAGAGCTTGACGCCGCGCTCGCCCACGTGCGCGTCGTAGCCGATGCGCTGCTTCGGGTCGGTCAGGCCCTGGATGAACTCGTGTGCCTCGGCCCGTCGGGCGGCGAGCACCATGTCGGCGTCGGTCGCGTCGGGCCGGCCGTAGAGGATGTTGTCCCGCACCGAGCGGTGCAGCAGCGAGGTGTCCTGCGTGACCATGCCGACCTGCGCGCGCAGGCTGTTCTGTGTGACGTCGGCGATGTCCTGGCCATCGATCAGCACGCGGCCGCGCTCGATGTCGTAGAAGCGCAGCAGCAGGTTGACGATGGTGGACTTGCCGGCGCCGGAGCGGCCGACCAGGCCGATCTTCTCGCCGGCCCGGATGTCCAGCGACAGGTGTTCGACCACCATCCGTTCGCCGCCATAGCCGAAGCTCACGTCCTCGAACCGGATCTCGCCACGGCTCACCTGCAGTGGCCGCGCGCCCGGACGGTCGACCACGGCATGGGGTCGCGACAGCGTGTTCATGCCGTCCTGCACCGTGCCGATGTGCTCGAACAGCGCCGCCATCTCCCACATCACCCAATGGGAGATGCCGTTCAGCCGCAAGGACATCGCGGTCGCCGCGGCGAGCGCCCCCACCCCCACCTGACCTTGGGTCCATAGCCACAGCGTCGCGCCGGCGGTGCTCAGGATCAGCAGCATGCTCAGCACGTGGTTCACGATCTCGAAGCCGGTGACCAGCCGCATCTGCGCCTGCACTGTCTGCAGGAACTCCTGCATCGCACCACGCGCATAGCCGGCCTCGCGCCCGGCGTGCGAGAACAGCTTGACGGTGGCAATGTTCGTGTACGCGTCGGTGATGCGCCCGGTCATCAGCGAGCGCGCATCGGCCTGCGACTGCGCAACGCGGGCCAGCCGTGGCACGAAGTGCCGCAACGCCAGCGCGTACAGCATCACCCAGCCCAGGAAGGGCAGCAGCAACCACGCATCGAAGCCGCCCAGCACCAGCAGCAGCGTGACGAAGTAGATCACCACGAACACCAGCAGCTCGGCCAGGATCATCCAGGTGTCGCGCACCGCCAGGGCCGTCTGCATCACCTTGGTCGCCACGCGGCCGGCGAACTCGTCCTGGTAGAAGCCCATGCTCTGGCCGAGCATCAGGCGGTGGAAGTTCCACCGCAGCAGCATCGGGAAGTTACCGGCCAGCGCCTGCTGCTTGATCAGCGACTGCAGCGCGATCAGCACCGTGCTGCCGGCCAGCACCGCGGCCAGCAGCATCAGCGTGCCGCCCTGCTCGGCCCACAGGCGCGAGGGCGCCACTGCGGCCAGCCAGTCCACGATGCGGCCGAGCATGCTGAACAGCAGCGCCTCGAAGGCCCCGATGCCGGCAGTCAGCAGCGTCATCGCCAGCAGCCAGGGCCGCAGCCCATGCGTGCTGTGCCATAAAAAGGGCAGCAGCCCCTTGGGCGGCGGCGAGGGTGCCGCATCGGGATAGGGAAAGAGCAGCTTCTCGAACGCGCCGAACACGCAGGATCTCCGTGGTGGATGCGGCCGCGCCCGGGTCGCGGCGCGGGCCCGGGCCCGTGCGAATGCCGCGGTGGCGGCAGCAGAGCGGACCGGCGAAGCAGCGAGGTTAGCCGATGGCGATGGCCCTTCGGACCCAGCGGCTCGCGCGGCCGCTAGCATGCGCGCTCTGCGACCGCGCACTGCCCGTACCGACGGCCTCCGATGGATTCACTCACCCAGCTTGCACTCGGCGCCGCCGTCGGCATCGCCGTCATGGGCCGCCGCACCGCCGTCTGGAAGGCCGCGCTGTGGGGCGGCCTTTGCGGCACCCTGCCCGACCTCGATGCCTTCATCGACCATGGCGACGCGATCAGCAACATGACGCTGCACCGGGCCGAGAGCCATGCCCTGTTCTACCTGACGCTGGCGGCACCGCCGCTCGCGGGGATCATCGCGTGGCTGCACCGCGAGCGGGCGCATTTCGGCCGCTGGTGGCTGGCCGTCTGGCTCGCGCTCGTCACCCACCCGCTGCTCGATCTGATGACGGTCTACGGCACGCAACTCGCCCGACCGTTCAGCGACTTTCCCTATGCGGTCGGCAGCATCTTCATCATCGACCCGCTCTACACGCTGCCGCTGCTGGCGGGCGTGGCACTGGCGCTCGGCGCCCGGGCCGACCGCGGCCTGCGCTGGAACGCCGCCGGCCTGCTGCTGAGCACAGCCTATCTCGCCTGGAGCGTCGTCGCGCAGCAGCATGTGACGAGCCTCGCGCGTGCCTCGCTGCAGGCGCAGGGGCTGGCGGCCCGCGACCTGCTGGTGACGCCGACGCCGTTCAACACCGTGCTCTGGCGCGTGCTCGCGCTCACGCCCGACGGCCACGCCGAGGGCTTCTACTCGCTGCTCGACGACACACCCCGCATCGCCTTCGAGCATTTCCCCCAAGACACCGAGTTGCTGCCCCGGATCGCCGACAACCGACCCGCGCAGCGCATCGCCGCGTTCAGCCACGGCTTCTTCAAGGTCGAGCAGCGCGACGGCCAGGTGCGCATCACCGACCTGCGCATGGGCCTGGAGCCGAGCTACTTCTTCAGCTTCATCGTCGCCGAGCAGCGCGAAGGACGGGTCGAAGCGCGGCCGCCGCTGCCGGTCGGCGTGCGGCCCGACGTGCAGCGCACCGGACCGTGGCTCTGGCGTCGCCTGCTCGGCGAGCCACTGCCGTCGCCACGCTGATCCGGCGCGGCCTACTGAACCAGATCGAGCACCTCGATCTGCTCCTGCACAGTCTGGAAGGTGCCGGCGCCCGATGGCATCTGCATCAGCGGCCTCAGGTCGGCGTCGAACAACCAGACCGTCGGGTAGACCAGCAGGCGCGATCGCTCGTCACCGATGGACCGCTGGAATTCACCATAGGGCCAGACGCTGCCGCCGACGCGGAAGTACAGATGACTGGCCGGCACCGACAGCGAACTCCGCAGGTCGACCACGATGTACTTCGCCGCGAAGCGCGGCACCAGTTCGCGTGCGTTCTTCTCCAGGAAGGCCTCGTACTGACGGCAATAGCGGCAATCGCTGGCACCGAGGTAGACATAGAGCCGCTTGTTCTCCTGGCGCGCCCGATCGCGCACCGCGGTCAGGTCGAACTCGGTGCGCTCCGGCCCACCACGGGGTGGCAACACCACCGCGCCATAGGCCGGCGGCAGGCCGGCCGCGACGGCCGTTGCCGACGCGGCCAGCAAGCCCAGCCCCAATGCCAGCCCCCACGCGCCGGAGCGCCAGCGATGCAGCCAGAGCTTCATGCGGATCGGCTCACTGCACGGCCAGACGACCCGAGAACCGCCCGTCCTTCGAATCCTCGACCTCCGCCGACAGTTCGCCCTGGGCGTGCGGCACGAAGTTGAAGCGGAAGGTCGGGTTCTCGCTGACCGAGAAGTCGAGCTCGGCATCGAACAGCTTGCGCTGGTCGTAGCTCACCTTGATCGACCGCACGAAGTGCGGCGGAATGAACATCACCGTCTGGTTGTTGAGCTCGAAGCCGGTGTCGTTGGGGTGCAGCACCGTCACGTCGGCCGTCGTGACGGCGTTCATCTTCACGGGCTCGGGCAGCTTGAACACGGTCCGGCCGATGAGGTGCAGCGCATCGCGGTTGGGCGGCGCAGAGCAGCCGCCGGAGGTCTTCACGTAGCGGGAGTCCATGTGCAGCGAGCCGTCGGACAGCTCGCTGACGACGCGCACGTGGCTGTACTCGTCGACCCGCAGCCGGGTCTCGAAGTCGGCCTGGCCCAGTTCAGGTGTGAGGTCGAGCACCGCCGCCACGGGCGACGGATTCTTGTCCACCAGCACGTACATCTTGCGGACATAGAGCTCGGCCGTCTGCGGCAGCTTCGAGACGATCTTCACCGGCACCGAAGCGCCGTAGGCGGCCCGCAGCGGCACGATCAACTGCACCTTGCCGGAATCGGTCTCGATGCGACGCGACGCGAACAGCCGCTGCCGCAAGTTCTCCCACTCGGGCGACGAGTCCGTGTGCGCCACGTTGGTCGGCAGGCCGCCAGGCGCCGCGTGCGCCGGCCACGCCAATGCCCACGCGGCGGCAAACAGCAGCGCCACCAGCCACCCGCCACTGCCGCCTGTCGGCCTCGGCCGCTTGCTTTCCTGCATCGTGATCCTCCGGATGCCTGCCTCTTACCTGACCAACAGATCGCGCTCCATGCGCACGAAGACGATCGACGCGTTGCGCCGGTGGATCGTCTGATACTGGTCCCAGTCCTTGAACTCGGGCAAACCCGCCGCGTCCGGCACCTCGCTCAGCGCCGCGTCGGCCCGGGTCAGCTCGATCAGCCGGGTTTCGAGTTGCATCAGGTAGCGGTCCACGCCGTCGATCAGCGCGGCCGACGCGACCGGGCCATGCCCTGGAACCACCTGGCGGATCGGCAGCCCACGCAGTGCCTGCAAGGCCTGGCGCCAACCGTCGATCTCGCCGTCCTGCACGTCGGGGATGCGGCGCTGGTCGAGCAGGCCGCCGGCGAACAGCACGCCCGAGCGCCCGTCGAACACCGCGATGTCGCCCGGCCCGCTCGAGTGACCGTAGTACAGCACCTGGACCGGCCGCCCGATCAGCCCGGACTCGTAGGACGCATCGAACTCGGCATCCGGCTTGAACATCACGGTGCCGCGCATCGCCTCCTCGCCGAGCACGCGGTTGAGCGTCTTCAGGCAGCCCTCGCAGCGCGCCGTCATGAGCCGCGAGGCCTTGCGCTGCATCTGCACCGGAATACCGCGCTCGCGAAAGGCGGCGGCGCCGAAGATGAACTCCTGGCGCGCATGAGTGAGCAGCAGCAGCTTCACGGGCTTGTCGGTCACCCGGGCAATTTCGGCCAGCAGCGCCTGGCCATGCCGGTAGGACGTGCCGCTGTCGATCGCGATGACCCCGGCGTCGCCGACGATGAAGCCGGCGTTGCCCAGCCGGCCCTGATTGGCCAGGTCCACCTCGCCAGAGCTACCCTGCACCATGTACACGCCGGGCGCCACTTCGACAGCCCTCGAGGCCGGCGGGCCAGCGTCGGGGGTCGAACGCGTGGCGCAGCCGCTCGCCGCGGCCAGGCCGAGGGCGCCGACGAGCAGCAGCAGGGTCCTTCTGATGACGAACTGCACCTTCTTCTTCCAGGGCTCGGGGCCGGAGCGATTCAGGCCTGCAGCCCGATGCGCTCTCGTGTTGTCTCCCGGCCTCACTGTAGCGGGCCCACCCCGCCGACTGCCGCGAGGGGTCGGGCCTGCTGACTGGGCTCAGCCCGCGACCGGCCTTTCGCTGCGCAGGTAGCTCAGCACCCGCCCCTTGTACGCGGCGCCCGCCGGCAGTTGCGTGACGCGGCGCTCGCTGCGTGCGAAGCCGAGCAGTGCCATGTGCCGATTGAAGGCGCTGCGGTTGCCGCGATCCGGATCGACGATCACCACCTCGGCCACGTCGTGCGAATGCCGCTCGATGAAGTCCGACAACAGCCGCGGTTGGCCGCGCTCGTAGAGCACGTCGCTGCCGACGATGAGGTCGAAGCGGCCGAGCGACGGATCGGCCACCGCCCAGTCGCCGCGCTGATAGCGGAGCGCCGGCAGCCCGTTCAAGCGCAGGTTCTCGAGCAGAAAGCTCTCCGTCAGCGGATGGTGATCGCTGGCGGTGACCCGGCCCTGCCGGCGTTGCACCACCAGGCTAGCCAGCGCGAGGCCGCAGCCCAGTTCGAGCACGCGGCGCGTGCCGAGCGCGATGTGCTCCATCTGCGCGGCCAGCACCAGCGCCGACGGCCACACCAGGCCGAACAGCGGCCAGGTCGCCGAGGAAATGCCCACGCGTTCTGCCGCCCCCTCGGGGTCGTGGAACTGCTGGCGGTCGAGCAGTGAGCGGATCTGCATGTGCACCCCGCCGACGGCGACGGTCTGCACCTGGGTCAGGTAGCCGGGCATCGAGGCCCCTCGTAACGCGGAAATCGCGCGGTGCTGTCGTTCGGATCGAACGCGCACGGCCGTTGGCGACACGGACGGGCAAGGACGACAAGGTCGGCACCGTCCGTCGGAACAGGCAGCGCGATCCGGCCAGCCTAGCACGCCGTCGACAGGCACACCCGACCCCGGCGCCGTCAGTGTCGAACCGGTCCGCTCCGGCCGGAGACCGAGCGATTCCCGACAATGAAGATCGTTCCCGATGCGGCCCCGGCGGCCTCCAGCCCATGAAACTCTCGGTCCTCGACCAGTCCATCGCACTCGCCGGCACCGGCGAGGACGCCGCGATCCGCGACACCGTCGATCTCGCCGTGCACTGCGAGGCCCTGGGCTACCAGCGGTTCTGGCTGAGCGAGCACCACAGCCTGCCGACCATCGTGGGCACCGCGCCCGAAGTGCTGATGGCCGCCGTGGCCGCGCGCACCCGCCGCATCCGCATCGGCAGCGCGGGCGTGATGCTGCCGCACTACGCGGCGCTGAAGGTGGCCGAACAGTTCCGCGTGCTCGACGCGCTGGCGCCCGGGCGCATCGACCTCGGCGTGGGCCGCGCGCCAGGCGGCGACATGCGCACTGCGCTCGCGCTCAACCCCCACGCGCACGGCGCGGCCGACCAGTTCCCGGAACAGATCCGCGACCTGCAGGCCTGGACCGCGGGGCGCCAGCACCGCGGCATCGTGGCGCACCCCCGGCCGCCGGCGGACGCCAACGGCTTCGATCGCGTGCCCGCGCTCTGGATCCTCGGCAGCTCCGACTACGGCGCCCGGCTCGCGGCGCACTTCGGGCTGCCCTACGCCTTCGCCTATTTCTTCATGGACGGCCAGGGCGTCGAGCAGGCGCTGTCTCTGTATCGCTCGCTGTACCAGCCGAGCGAACGGCACCCGACGCCGCAGGCCACGATCTGCGTCTGGGCGCTGGCCGCCGACAGCGAGGCCGAGGCCCGCCACCACGCACTGAGCCGCGACCGCTGGCGAATCGACCGCACCCGGGGCCTGCTCGGTCCGCTGCTGTCGCCCGATGCCGTTGCCGCGCGCGGCTTCAGCGCCGAGGAAGGGCCGGCCGTCGAGGCCCAGCAGCGCAAGGCCTTCGTCGGTAGCGCGCCGCAGGTTGCCGCGCAGCTGCGGGAACTGGCCGCCGCACTGGCGCTCGATGAACTGGTCGTCAACACCTGGGCCCACGACCCGGCCGTGCGCCGCCACTCCTATGCGCTGCTGGCGCGCGAGTTCGGCCTGGCACCAGGTTCCGCCGCGACGGCTCTGGAGAATGCCGCATGAGTTTTCGCCCGCTCGCGCTCCCGCCCGGCATCGCCGGTCGAGTGTGGCTGTCGCCGATGCCGGGCCGGCTGCAGCCCTGGGACCGGTTCGTCGCCGACGCGCGCGCTGCCGGGCTGACGCGCATCGTCTGCCTGACACCACGCGAAGAGATCACCGAGCTGTCGCCCGACTACGCCACGGCGATCGAAAACCACACACTGCCCTGCCAATGGCAGGCGCTGCCGATGCGCAACTACGGCGTCGCACAGGAACTGCAGGGCTTCAAGGCCGGCGTCGAAGAGATGGCCGTCGCCCTGGGTGGCGGCGACGTCCTGCTGTTGCACTGCGCGGCAGGCATCGGCCGCACCGGCACCGCAGCCGCCTGCCTGCTCAAGCGCCTGGGCCTGAGCACCGATGCGGCGCTGCAGCAGGTGCGCGAGGCCGGGTCGAACCCCGAATCGGCGCGGCAATCGGGCTGGATCGAGGCGTTCTGAACGATCCCATCGGTCACCGTCGGAACCAATTTGTCAGCTTTACGTCATACTTCCCGTGGGCCGCACCCGGTCGTTCGGCGGCCCACGGACTTTCACAAGGAACAGGACATGAAGCGTTGGTGGCTCGGTGTGATGGTGGCGGCGTCGCTGGCAGTGGGCCTGGCCCCGACGCTCGTGGAGGCCAAGCGCCTCGGCGGTGGCGGTTCGGCCGGCATGAAGCGCAGCCTGCCTCCTCGCAGCACGCCGGACGCGCCGCCGGCCAAGCCGGCCGCCACGCCGAACCAGGCCGCGCCGACGGCACCGGCTGCAGCCGGCACGGCCGCGGCCGCAGCGCCGAAGCGATCGTGGATGGGGCCGATCGCCGGCCTGGCCGCCGGCCTGGGCATCGCGGCGCTGATGAGCCACCTGGGCCTGGGCGAGGCCTTCGGCAACTTCCTGATGCTCGCGCTGCTCGCCGTCGCGGCCGTGTTCCTGATCCGCTTCGTGATGCGGCGCATGGCTGGTGGCTCGGGCGGCGCGCGACCGGCGCTGGCCGGTGCGGGCGCGGGCGGTCACGGTGGCGCTCCGCAGCCGGCCTGGCCGGCGCCCGCGGAGCCTCTGCAGCGCCGCATGGATTCTTCACCCGTTGCGACGGTGTCGCCGGCCGCGCCGGTGTCCACGGGCAACGCGCTGCCGGCCGATTTCGACGCCGCAGGTTTCGAACGGCTCGCCAAGCAGATCTTCATCCGCCTGCAGGCGGCCAACGACACGGCCGACCTGAACGATCTGCGTGCCTTCACGACGCCCGAGTTGTTCGCCTCCTTGCGCCTGGACCTGCAGGAGCGCGGCGAGACCGCCCAGCAGACCGACGTGGTGAAGATCGACGCCGAGGTGCTGGACGTCGCCCGCGAAGACGGCCGACAGGTCGTCAGCGTGCGCTTCCACGGCCTGGTCCGCGAACTGCGCGACGCTGCCGCAGCCGATTTCGACGAGGTCTGGCACCTCGTCAAGCCGGACGACGACAGCCGGCCCTGGGCGATCGCCGGCATCGAGCAGCGTCACTGAACTGCGTCGAGGCGCGTGGCTGCGGCTACGCTCCAGGGTGTCGACAAGGGGCTTCGGCCCCTTGTCCCGTTCTGGCATCTGAAAATGTCCTCTTGCCATGTCCCGCACGACCGTCCTCGCCGCCTCGCTGCTTGCAACTCTGCTGATGCTGCAGGCCTGCGGCACGCCATCGGCACGCTCCCCGGCTGCCGGCACGCTGCTGCCGAACGAGAACCTCGTCGTGCAGGGCATTCCGGCCATCCCGGTGTCGCTGGTGCAGCAGGTCGAGCGCTACACCGACTTCCGGGGCCACGGCTTCGCCGACTGGCATCCGGCGCGCGACGAGATGCTGGTCTCGCACCGCCCGGCCGGCGCCAACACCGCGCAGCTGTTCCGCGTGCCTGGCCCGATGGCGGCACCCGTTGCGCTGACCGACTTCGCCGATCCGGTCACCGAGGCGAGCTACGAGCCCGGGCTGGGCCGCTACGTCGTGTTCTCGCGCAGCGCTGATGGCACCGAGGCCGAACAGCTCTACCGGCTCGATGCCGGCAAGCGCCAGCCCACGCTGCTGACCGATCCCGACCAGCGCCACGACGCGATCGGCTGGCTGCACCAGAGCGCGCGGCTGCTGTACAGCGCGGTGCCGCTGGACCGCACCGCCGAAGGCGGCAGCCGCGCGGCGCCCACCACCACGCTGTGGCTGGTCGATCCCCTGCAACCCGCGTCGAGACGCCGCATCGCCGAATTGCCCGGCACCGGGTGGTTCGGCGGCGAGATCTCGCGCGACGACAAGCAGTTGGCGATCACGCGCTATCGCTCGGCGACCGATTCGCAGGTCTGGCTGATCGACCTCGCTGACGGCACGCCCGCGCAGCTGCTGCCGGCCGCCGGCGAACCGCTGCAGGCCACCCACTTCCCGGTCGGCTACTCGCCCGACGGCGCCGCGCTCTACGTGCTGAGCGACCGCGCCGGCGAGTTCCGCGAGCTGATGCGCTACGACTTCGCGAGCCGCGCGCTGACACGGCTCACGGCCGCGATCCCCTGGGACGTCGGCGCGGCCCAGCTCAGCGACGACGGCGCGCTGGTGGCGCTGAAGATGAACGTCGACGGGCGCGAGGAGTTGCGCGTCGTCGACACCCGGACGCTGAGCGAACGCGCCCTCCCGGCGCTGCCGGCAGGCGGCGTGAACGCGGTGCGCTTCCAGCCGCGCACCCACCGGCTCGCAGTGGCGATCGACAGCGCCCAGGGGCCGGGCCGCCTGCTGGCGCTCGACATCGACCGCGGCACGGTGCAGCCGTGGACGCGGCCCCACGTACCGCCGGGCCTGGACACCACCAGCTTCCCCGACCAGCGCATCGTGCGCTGGACCAGTTTCGATGGCCTGGGCATGTCGGCCGTGCTCAGCCCGCCGCCGGCACGCTTCACCGGCAAGCGGCCGGTCGTGGTGCTGGTACACGGAGGCCCCGAAGCGCAGGCGACGATGGGTTTCCTGGGCCGCTGGAGCTACCTCGTCAACGAGCTCGGCGTGGCGGTCGTCGAGCCCAACGTGCGCGGCTCCTCGGGCTACGGCAAGACCTTCCTCGCGCTGGACAACGGCATGAAGCGCGAGGACGCGGTCAAGGATCTCGGCACGCTGCTCGACTGGATCGCCACGCAGCCGGGCCTCGATGCGGGCCGCGTCCTGGTGGTCGGCGGCAGCTACGGCGGCTACATGAGCCTGGCCGCGAGCGTGCACTTCGCCGACCGGATCGCCGGAGCGATCGACATCGTCGGCATTTCCAGCTTCGTGAGCTTCCTGAACAACACCGAGAGCTACCGGCGCGACCTGCGTCGCGTCGAGTACGGCGACGAGCGCGATCCGGCGATGCGCGACTTCCTCGAACGCATCTCGCCGCTGAACAATGCGCAGAGGATCCGCAAGCCGCTGTTCGTGATCCAGGGCCGTAACGACCCGCGCGTGCCGTGGACCGAGGCCGAACAGATCGTCGAACGCGTCCGGCAGACGGGCACGCCGGTCTGGTACCTGCTGGCCGAGAACGAAGGCCACGGTTTTCGCCGCAAGGAGAACGCGGACTACCAGTTCTACGCGATGCTGCGCTTCATGCAGGCAACGCTGCTGAAGTAGGCTAAGACGCTGTCGCGAAGCCCGGCCGATGCGAAGCCGCATCGGCCGGGCGCCAAGACTGACACGACTTCGGTGAATTACGCGGCGCAGCCGGATCATCGAGACCTGAACCTGGCCGGCGTGCGCTCTAATCCGGGCGCGCGACTGCACCGACCCTGTGGCAACCGTGCCCGCAGTGGACCCCGCTGCGGCCGTCCTACCGGAGGAGAACGAATGGGAACAAGAAGCTTACGCCGCGTCCTGGCCGCGTGCCTACTGCTCGCCGCGCCCTGGGCCCAGGCGGCCCTGGTGTTCGCGGTCAACGAAGGCGTGACCTACCGGGTGCCGAGCGAGCAGATCGCAGCCAAGTACGCAGCGATCGCCGCCGACCTGAGCAAGCTGCTGAAACAGCCGGTGACCATCGAGCCCGTGGGCGACTACCCCACGCTGCGCAGGCGCCTGGCCGAGAAGGCCTACGACCTGGCGATGGTGCATCCGGCCCACCTGTCGATCGTCGCCATCAAGCAGTCGGGCTACAAGCTGGTGGTCGTGACCAAGGGCTACGAGCAGTACAGCGCCAACTTCCTCGTCAAGGCCGATTCACCGCTGAAGTCGCTGGCCGACATCAAGGGCCTGCGGCTCGGCGCGCCCGACGAAGACTCGATCACCTCGTGGATGGTGCGCGCCTCGCTGCGCGACGCGATCGGCGATCCCAAGGGCGTGGTCTTCACCTACACCCGCTACCAGGATGCGGTGCCCTTCTTCGTCGAGAACAACCTCACCCACGTCGGTGCGACCGCGGCGTCATCGGTCATCAAGGCCTGGCAGGCCAAGGGCGGCAAGGTGCTGTTCAAGTCCAAGCCGGTGCCGATCAAGCACGTGATCGCGAGCCCGTCGCTCAGCGCCGAACAGGTCGGGATCGTGCGCGACTATCTGCTGTCGCTCGATGGCAGCGAGGACGGCCGCAAGAAGCTCGAGCCGACGAAGTACCAGGGCTTCGCCACCTACGACGAAGCCGCGATGCTCGCCATCGGCACCTGGCTGGGGCTCTGAGCGCGGCACAACCGGTGTCTCCGGCCACCGATCCGGTCGCGGAGCCGGCGCCGCCGGCGCTCTACCGCGACGAGGCCCTGCTGGTCTTCGACAAGCCGGCCGGCCTGCTCGCCGTCCCGGGCCGGGGCCCGCTGAAGCAGGATTGCCTGGCGGCCCGCGTGCAGCGCGCCTGGCCCGACACCCGCGTGGTGCATCGGCTGGACGAGGCCACCTCCGGGCTGATGGTGTTCGCTCGGGGCATCGAGATGCAGCGCCACCTGAGCCGGGCGTTCGAGCTGCGCGAAGTCCACAAGCGCTACATCGCCGTGGTGGCCGGCCGCGTCGACCCGGCCACGGGTTGCATCGACCTGCCGCTGGGCGCCGACTGGCCGAACCGCCCGCGCCAACAGGTCGATCACGCGCACGGCAAACCAGCGCGCACGCGCTGGCAGGTGCTGTCTTACGACCCCATCGGCGATTCGACCCGTCTCGAACTCACGCCCGAAACCGGCCGAACGCACCAGTTGCGCGTGCACCTGATGGCCATCGGCCACGCCATCCTCGGCGACGCGCTGTACGCGCCGCCGTCGATCCAGACTCGATCACCACGCCTGCTGCTGCATGCCGGCGCACTGGCCTTCGCGCACCCGCTGGCCGGCCGGCCGGCGCTCGCCTTCGAGTCGCCGCCGCCGTTCTGACGAGGCGCCGCCGCTGCGCGCGAACCGCTCAGGCCTTCTTCGCGTAGGCGCTGCACCACCCTGCTGCCGCCACCTGCTTGCCGGCGAACAGCGGACAGTTGCCGGCGGCGTCGCCCGCCTTGCCCTGGAACAACTGGCAGGTGCCGCATTTCTGTCCGGCGGCATAGGTCTTGAACTTGGTCTTGTCGGCCTTCGTCGCGTCTTCCACATAGCCCAGTGCCACGGCCTGCGGATCCTTCTCGCTGACCTTCGTCTGCGCTTGCGCGTGGCGTCCGGCCCAGGCGGCCAGGCCGGCTGCGGGTATCCACTGGATGAACTGGCGTCTGGCTGTCATCGTTGTCTCCTGCTGAGAGTCGGGTTGCACGGATCGCCGGACGCGCAGGCATCCGATCGACGCTGCATGCTAGGCAGCCAAGGCTGACATCTCGACGACCTGGGCGCAAAGCCCTGCGCCAGCAGCCTAAGTGAGAATCGATCGCGTTCCAGAGCACTCGCCCGACGCGATCAAGCGCTTCCCACGCCCTCTGCGGCCAGCAGCCGCACGCGCGCACCGCTCACGGCGACGACCTGCCCGGCCCGCAGCTTGGCACCGCGCCGCAGTTCCTCGCGGCCGTCGACCTGGACCTGGCCCGCCTGGATCAGCGCCTTGGCGGCGCCGCCGCTGTCGGCCAAGCCGGTGGCCTTCAGCAAGGCGTCGAGCGTGATGAACTCGCCGCGCAGCGTGAAGTCGAGCGTCTGCATGCTGCAGCGGCTCAAGCGAAGCGCACGCGCGGCGCGCCGCGCTGCAGGCGCCCGATGGCCGACGCCGCCGGGAACCCCGCCCGGGAGAACGAGGCCAGCACCGCATCGACGGCGCCCGGCGCGCACGACACCAGCAGCCCGCCGCTCGTCTGCGGGTCGCTGAGCAGCGCGCGCTGCCAGGGCTCGACCTGCGGGCCGAGATCGACACTGTCGCCATAGCCGGCCCAGTTGCGCGCCGACGCGCCGGTGACGATGCCTTCCTGCGCGAAGCCGCGGGCGATCTCGATCCACGGCACGCTCGCCAGCTCGACATCGGCCGCGAGCCCGGAACCGCGGCACACCTCCAGCAAGTGACCCGCCAGCCCGAAGCCGGTGACATCGGTCATCGCGTGCACGCCATCCAGCGCGCCGAGCTCGCTGCCCACGCGGTTGAGCTGCGTGGTAAGGCTCAGCATCTCGGCGTACCCGGCCGCGTCGAGGCGCCCTTTCTTCAGCGCCGCCGACAGCACCCCCACGCCGAGCGGCTTGCCGAGCACCAGCACGTCGTCCGGCCGGGCATCGGCGTTGCGGCGCACGCGCTCGGGGTGCACGAGCCCCAGCGCGACGAGACCGTAGATCGGCTCGAGCACATCGATCGAATGCCCGCCGGCGATCGGGATGCCGGCCTCGCGGCACACGCTCGCGCCGCCCTCCAGGATGCGGCCGATCACCGCCGGTGGCAGCTTGTCCAGCGGCATGCCGACCAGCGCCAGTGCCAGGATCGGCGTGCCGCCCATCGCATAGACGTCGGAGATCGCGTTGGTGGCCGCGATGCGACCGAAGTCGTAGGGCTCGTCGACAATCGGCGTGAAGAAGTCCGTGGTGGCCACCAGCGCCTGGTGATCGTTGAGGCGGTAGACCGCCGCGTCGTCGGCGGTCTCGGTGCCGACCAGCAGCTCGGGCGGGATCAGCCCGACCGGCGCGCGCGAAAGAATATCGGCCAGCACGCCGGGTGCGATCTTGCAGCCGCAACCGCCGCCGTGCGAGAAGGAAGTGAGACGGATGGATTCCATGACGCAAGTGTCGATCAAACCGAACCAGGTCGCCCGGCGATGAGCCACCGCCCGACGACCGTCGATGACCTCGCAGGCTTCGACGCCGTGATCGACGTGCGCTCGCCGGCCGAGTTCGCGCTCGACCATGTCCCGGGCGCGATCAACTGCCCGGTGCTCGACGACGAGGAGCGCCGTATCGTCGGCACGCTCTACGTGCAGGTGTCGGCCTTCGAGGCGCGCAAGCTCGGCGGCGCGATGGTCGCGCGCAACATCGCCCGCCATCTGGACACGGCGTTCCGCGACCGGCCGAAGGGCTGGCGCCCGCTGCTGTACTGCTGGCGTGGCGGCATGCGCAGTGGCAGCTTCGTCACCTGGATGCGGCTCGTGGGATGGGACGCCCAGCAACTGCAAGGTGGCTACAAGTCCTGGCGCACGCATGTCATCGCGCGCATCGCGGCGCTGGCGCCGAACCTGCCGCTGCGCGTGCTGTGCGGGCCGACCGGCAGCGCCAAGACGCGGGTGCTGCAGGCCCTGGGCGCGCTGGGTGAGCAGGTGCTCGATCTCGAAGCGCTGGCCGCACACCGTGGCTCGGTGCTCGGCGCACTGCCCGGCACGGAGCAACCGTCACAGAAGGCCTTCGAGACGCAGCTCGCGACGGCACTGAATGGCTTCGACCTGGCGCGCACGGTCTGGGTCGAGGCTGAGAGCCGCAGGATCGGCCGCATCAGCCTGCCCGACGCTCTTCTGGAACGCCTTCGCATCAGCCCGGTGGTGCAGATCGATGCCACGCCCGACGCCCGCCTGGCCTACCTGCTGCGCGACTACGCCTGGCTCGGCGACGAACCGCAGGGCCTTGCCGACAAGCTCGGCCTGCTCAAGGGCATGCTCGCCAACGAGACGCTGGCACAGTGGCAGGGCTGGGCCATGGCGCGCAATCTGCCGCCGTTGTTCGCGGCGCTGATGACGCAGCACTACGACCCGCTGTATGCCCGGTCGCAAGGCCGCCACTTCGAGAAGCTGAGCGGTGGGCGGCGCGTCGAGACGGACGACCTCTCCGAGGCCGGCATCGCGGCGCTCGCGCGGCGCATCGCCGCGGGCTGACTCGGAAGCCGTGCATGACGGCTTGTCAGGGCTCCAGATCCACCCACGGCAATTGTTCGAGAAAGGACGCGATCGCGTCCTCTCCACCGAGCGCGTCGAAGCGCGTCAGATCCCCGCCATCGTCGAGCATCAGGTACCCCAGGCGCCAGCCCGCGAACCGCCGCTCGCCCGGCAGCGGGCCATGGTGCAGCACCTGCAGCTTCTCGTGGCGCTGGTCAACCACCAGGCGCTCGATCAGTGCATCGATCGCACCCGGCTCGCCCTCCACGTACTGGCAGACCTGGGCCCCGTCGAACACCAGCACACCGGTGATCGACTGTTCGGCATTCAGCCGCCGCGCCTCGGCCACCACCTCGGCGATCGTTTCGAAGGGCTTGTCACCGCGAACCTGGCTGAGATACAAGAACTGCGACAGTGTCGTCATGGATGGGCTTTCCCGGTTCACGTGGAAGTGAGGCGCGCAGCACGATAGAACACGCCGTCAGCCTTCACAATGTCAATTGACACCCGCCGGAGTTCCCTTGCCGCCCTTGCCCATCATGCCGATCGCCGGCAGACCGCCGCCGGCCGCCTGCTCGCAATGCCCGCTGCGCGCGCTGCCGGCGTTCTCTCCGGTCAACGCGCAGGAGCTGACCTATATCCAGAACTTCCGCCATGGCTCCGCGGCCTTCGCCCCCGGCCAGGAAGTGCTGGCCGAGCATGCGACGAGCGAGTGGCTCTACACGGTGTTCTCGGGCTGGGCCTTCCGCTTCAAGACGCTCAGCGACGGGCGCCGCCAGATCCTCAATTTCCTGCTGCCCGGCGACTTCATCGGCCTGCAGGAGCAGTTCGCCGACGGCGCTCCACACGGAGTCGAGGCCCTCACCGAACTTCAGTTGTGCCGCTTCCCGAAGGCCGAGCTGTGGGCTCTGTACCGCGAGTTCCCCAGCCTCGGCTACGACCTGACCTGGCTGGCCGCGCGCGAGGAGAACCTGACCGACGAGACGCTGCTGTCGGTCGGCCAGCGCAGCGCGGCCGAGCGCATCGCGATGCTGTTGATCCACCTGTACCGGCGCGCCGAGCGGGTGGGCCTCGTCGAGGGTGACGCCGTGGTCTTCCCGGTCACGCAGCAGCACATCGCCGACGCGCTGGGCCTGTCGCTGGTTCACACCAACAAGACGCTGCGCCGCCTGCACCGGCTCGGCCTGCACGAGATCACCGAAGGCCGCCTGCGGCTGCTGAACCGCCACGCCCTGCAACGCCTGGCCGACTACGCTGAACGGCCGATGCGAACGATCCCGCTGATCTGAGCGCGAGCGTCAGCGCGGTGTTCGCAGGTGTGGCATCGGTGAAACGGATCGGGGTGACCGCGTCCGCGCGAGGCACGATCGGCTACACTCTCGCTCGTAGATATACACAAGATCGCGGTTCTTAGGTGTTTGCTCAATCCGGTCGACGGTTCTCGTCGGCTGTCTGGTTTGTCTCCCCCAGGTAACGTTTCTTGAGTGTCTCTGCATGAGCACGGCATGTTGCCGTGCCGTACTTTTTGATCGACAGGAACGTATATGAGCGTGCAAACCGGCACCGTGAAGTGGTTCAACGAAGCCAAGGGCTTTGGATTCATCGCCCAGGACGGCGGTGGCGCCGACGTCTTCGCGCACTTCCGCGACATCCAGGGCAACGGCTTCAAGACGCTGCAGGAAAACCAGCGCGTCGAGTTCGAAGTGAAGCAAGGCCAGAAGGGCCCGCAAGCTGCGAACATCCGCCCGCTGTAATCAGCGAGCTCGGTGCTCCAAGAAGAACGCGGCTTCGGCCGCGTTTTTTGTTGCCCGCCCGCGTCGGCAACCTAGAACCGCGCGCCCTTGCCAGACGCCACCATGCCCGGACCGCCCCTTCCCTACTGCGCAATCGATTTCGGCACCTCGAACTCGGCCATCGCCATTCCTGCCGGCCACGGCAGCAGCCGCCTGGTCGAACTGGAGGCCGGCGAGCACACCATGCCGACCGCGGTGTTCTATTTCGCCGAGCACGAGCCGCTCGCGCCCGGCGCCGAGCCGCCACGCGCCTTCGGTCGCGCAGCGATCGCAGCCTACGTGGACGGCTATGAAGGCCGGCTGATGCGCTCGATGAAGAGCATCCTCGGCTCCACCCTCGTCGAGCAGACCACCGATGTCGGTGGCGGTCACGCGGTGAAGTTCCTCGATGTCATCACCGGTTATCTGCGCCACCTGCGGCACGCCGCCGAAGCCGCCCTCGGCGCGCCGATCACGCATGCCGTGCTGGGACGGCCGGTGTTCTTCGTCGACGGCGACGCGCAGCGCGACGCGCAGGCGCAGGCCTCGCTCGAAACCGCCGCACGTGCGGTGGGCCTGAGAGAGGTGGTGTTCCAGTACGAGCCCATCGCTGCCGCCTTCGACTACGAGCAGCAGGCAACGCGCGAGCAGTGCGTACTGGTCGCCGACATCGGCGGCGGCACCTCGGATTTCTCTGTCGTTCGCGTCGGCCCCGACCGCCGTGGGCGAACCGAGCGCAAGGACGACATCCTCGCCAGCCACGGAGTGCACATCGCTGGCACCGACTTCGACCGCCGCATCGAGCTCACCGGCATCCTGCGCGAACTCGGCTACGGCGCCTTCGGCCCGGCACGCGGCGATCAGCCGCCGCGTGAGGTGCCGAGCGCGGTGTACTTCGATCTGGCCACCTGGCACCTGATCAACACCGTCTACCAGCCCGCGCGCGTGGCCGAGCTCAAGAACATGGCGGCCTTCTACGCCGACCCGCGCCACCACCGGCGCCTGCTGCGCACGGTGAGCGAGCGGCTCGGGCACGAGCTGCTGGCGCGCGCCGAGGCCGCCAAGATCGCGGTGGCCGAGGGCGGCGACACGCAGATCGATCTGGGCCTCGTCGAACGCGAGCTGAGCGTGCCGCTCGGATCGCCACAGGCGGCCGCCGCGATCGACAGCGATGTAGAGCGCATCGTCGAGGCCGCGCGCCTCACCGTGAAGCAGGCCGGACTGTCTGCGGCGTCGGTGGATGCGCTCTATTTCACCGGCGGATCCACCGGCCTGCGCCTGTTGACGGACCGCCTCGCCGCGGCCTTTCCCGGCGCGCGGGCGGTGCGCGGCGACCGGCTGGCCAGCGTCGCCACCGGCCTGGGCCTGCACGCGCAACGCTGGTTCGCCGCCGCGCGCTGACGCCTCGCACCGGCGCCCGGCGACGCCACTACCATCGCCCGCATGCATCCCGACGACCCGCGGCCACTGGCCCGCCCCGCTTCCTGCACCGAACTCTTTACCGCCTTCACCGGCCTCGCGCTGCAGGGCTTCGGCGGCGTGCTGGCGGTCGCGCAACGCGTGCTGTGCGACGACAAGCGCTGGCTGAGCAAGGGCGAGTTCCTCGAAGCGCTCGCGCTCGCGCAGGTGCTGCCCGGGCCGAACGTCTGCAACCTGTCGCTGATGGTCGGCGACCGCTACTTCGGCACGCGCGGGGCCTTCGCCGCGCTGGCCGGCATGATGGCGGTGCCACTGCTCATCGTGCTGGCGGCGACGATGCTCTACGCGCAGTTCGCGAGCCATCCGCTGGTGGCCGGCGCCCTGCGCGGCATGGGCGCCGTCGCGGCCGGCATGATCATCGGCACGGCGCTGAAGCTGGCGGCGCCGCTGCGCAGCAGCCCGCTCGGCCTGCCGACACTGGCGGCACTGGCAACGGCCTGCTTCGTGGCCGTCGCGCTGCTGCGCTGGCCGCTGGTCTGGGTTCTGCCGGTGCTGGGCCTGCTGGCCTGCACACTGGCATGGCGGCGACTGCGCGCCGCGGAGACAGCGGCATGACGCTGCCCGACGCTTCGACGCTGCTGGCACTGTTCGGCCACTTCCTGCTGCTGTCGCTGCTGTCGGTCGGTGGCGCCATCACGGTGGCGCCGGACATGCACCGCTGGATGGTCGTCGAGCAGCAGTTGCTGAGCGATCCGCAGTTCACGTCGTCGATCGCGATCGCCCAGGCCGCGCCGGGCCCCAACGTGCTGTTCGTGGCACTGCTCGGCTACCAGGCGGCCGGCCTGACGGGGGCCGCCGCCACGCTGCTGGGCATCATGCTGCCGTCGGTCACGCTGGCGCTGCTGGTCACCCGCTGGGGGCATGCGCGTCAGGACTGGCGCTCGGTGCGCGCCTTCAAGGTCGGCATGGCGCCGATCACGCTGGCGCTGATCGCCGCCACCGGCTGGCTGCTGGCCGCACCGCCGAGCGAGTGGCGCTCGCTGCTGGCCACTGCCGTCGCGGCCTTGCTGGTCTGGCGCACACGGCTGCACCTGCTGTGGATGATCGCCGCCGGCGCCTTGCTGGGCCTGATGGGCTGGATTTGAACCACGCCGCAGCACGGGCAACGGCCCGCATGCACACTGACCGCTCTCTCCGTCCTGTCGTCACCCCATGATCACCGTCACCCACAACCCTGCCGCCGCGCGCTTCGAAGCCAGCGTCGACGGCCTGCTCTCGGTCGCCGACTACGTACTGCAAGGCAGCGTGATGACCCTGCACCACACCTTCGTGCCGACGGCGCTGCGCGGCCGCGGCGTGGCCGCCGCCCTCGTGCACGAAGCCCTGGCGCACGCGCGGTCGCGGGGTCTGAAAGTCGAGCCGTCCTGCTCGTATGTCGCGAGCTACATGCAACGCCATCCGGAGACACAGGACTTGCACGCCTGAGTGCTGCCCCGCCGGTGCTGCAGCGCACCACGAAACTCGAGCCCGGCACACCACGTGGCGACGCGACTTCTGACCGGAATGAGGGGGTCGCATCCCCCAATCACGGCATATGCGTGTCATCTTCGCTGCCGACAATCAGAACCGTTCGATGGTGATGGATGGCAGCGTTCCGGCGCCCCACCGCTGCCACCGGACACCGGGTCGAGCTTCCGGGCCCTGGGCCCCCTGCGGGGGACCCACCAACAGGAGCACCAACAACGAAGCCCCTGCCCTGCGGCAGGGGCTTCTCCTTTGAGGAAGCCGCCGTTGCGTTCGCGCGGCGGCGAGGCTCACGCGACTCGACGCGACGGGCGTTAGCATCGAATCGATGCCCACCGACCGGAGCCGCACGATGCGCCTGCGTACTGCCCTGTTTGCCGCCGCGCTCGCCGTCAGCGGCGGTGCCTTCGCGCAATCGTGCCCCGGGGACGCAGCGCCGCGTGATGCCGACGTGCTGCTGTCGACACGTGTCGCCGACGGCAGCCCGCGCGGACTGAAGCGCAGCGACCTCGACGTGCTGCCGCCTCGCAGCGTCGGCCTGCGACGCAGCGTCGAGCGCGACGGCGCGCGCGACGAACAGAGCCTGCACTACGGCGGCTGGCTGTTGCGCGACGTGCTCACGCTCGCCGGCTTCGACGAGGCCGGTCGCCGCGATACGCGCACCTGGGTGATCGAAGCCACGGCCACCGATGGCTACCGCGCGGTGTTCTCCTGGGGCGAGCTCTACAACAGCGCGCTCGGCGAGCAGGTCTACGTGATCGGCTCGCAGGACGGTCGCCCGCTCGATGCCACGGCCGGGCCACTGGCGCTGCGCTCGCTGGCCGATCAGCGGCCCGGACCGCGCCACGTGCGCAACCTGTGCGCGCTGGCGGTGCGGTCGCTGCCCGCGCGCTGACCACCCTATGCGCACCGCGCTGCGGCTCGAGCCCGGCGACGACCTGCGGTGCCGTCTCGAGGCGCTGACGCTCGAGCGCGGCTGGCCGGCCGCCTTCGTGATCGCCGGCATCGGCAGTCTGCGCGTCACCGCGCTGCGGCTCGCCGATGCGACCGAGCCGCTGTGGCTGCACGAGCCGGTCGAGATCCTGAGCCTGAGCGGCTCGCTTTCGCCGGACGGCGCCCACCTCCACATGGGCATCGCCGACGCTCAGGGCGGCGTGCTCGGCGGCCACGTGACCGCCGGCTGCGAGGTGCGCACGACGGTCGAGCTGCTGGTCGAAGTGCTCGAAGACCTCCGCTTCGAGCGCGTCGCGGACGCCCGCACCGGCTATCCGGAGCTGCGCATCACGCCGCGCTGAGCGGGTCCGGGCACCGCAGTCGCCTTGGCGACATTTCGCCATTCAGCCTGCTTTCAGCTTCGAGCCATCCAGACCTGCCATCTTCTCGCCGCAGCCCGTGACGACAGCGCGGGCCTTTCTCTTCTTATGCGGTTCCTCGAATGGAGTTCACGATGGTTTGGCAGCAGGTCTACAACCCCTTCGGCAGCATGCTCACCTCGACGCTGCTGGCGGCCGTGCCGGTGGCGGTGATGCTGATCGGCCTCGGCTTTCTGCACCTGAAGGCCCACATCGCCGCCGCGGCCGGCCTGGCCAGCGCGCTGGCGATCGCGATCTTCGCTTTCGGCATGCCGGCCGGCATGGCCGGGCGGGCGGCGCTGCTCGGTGGGCTGACCGGCCTGCTGCCGATCGGCTGGATCGTGCTGAACATCATCTTCCTGCACCAGCTGACCGAGCAGAATGGCAGCTTCAAGGTGCTGCAGGACTCGATCGCCGGCATCACCGAGGACCGCCGCCTGCAGTTGCTGCTGATCGCCTTCGCGTTCGGCGCCTTCTTCGAGGGCGCGGCCGGCTTCGGCACGCCGGTGGCGGTGACCGCCGCGATCCTGATCGGCCTGGGCTTCTCGCCGCTCGCGGCCTCGGGCCTGTCGCTGATCGCGAACACAGCGCCAGTGGCCTACGGCGCGCTCGGCACCCCGGTCATCACGTTGGCCAAGGTGCACGGCTACGACGTGATGGCGGTGTCGGCGATGATCGGCCGGCAGCTGCCGTTCTTCTCGCTGCTGGTGCCGTTCTGGCTGATCTGGGCCTTCGCCGGCTGGCGCGGCATGAAGCAGATCTGGCCGGCGGTGCTGGTCACCGGCGTGAGCTTCGCGGTGCCGCAGTTCCTGGTGTCGAACTACATGGGACCGGAGCTGGTCGACGTGATCGCGGCGATCTGCTCGATGACGGCGCTGGTGCTGTTCCTGCGCGTCTGGCAGCCATCGGAGATCTGGACTTCGGTGTCGCTGAAGGGCCACGAGAAGGACGGCGGCGAAGCGCGCGCCGCCACCGCGCCGACCCGCCATGCGCGTGCGGACGTCGTGAAGGCCTGGACGCCGTGGGTCATCCTGACGGCCTTCGTTTTTGCTTGGGGTCTGCCGGTCACCAAGGCCTGGCTGAACGGCATCTTTGCGCCCAAGTTTCCGATCGAGGGCCTGCACAAGCTGATCGAGAAGATGCCGCCGGTGGTGCCCAAACCCACGGCCGAATCGGCCGAGTACGTGCTGGGCCTGCTGTCGGCCACCGGCTCGGGCATCCTGCTGGCCGCCGTCGTGGGCGGCTTCGTGATGGGCTATGGCATCCCGGCGCTGATCCAGGCCTACGGCCGGACCATCTGGCTGGTGAAGTACTCGCTGCTCACCATCGTGCTGATGCTGGCGCTCGGCACCCTCACCCGCTACTCCGGGCTCGACACCACGTTGGGCCTGGCCTTCGCGTCGACCGGGGTGTTCTATCCGTTCTTCGGCACGCTGATGGGCTGGCTGGGTGTGGCGCTGACCGGTTCGGATACCGCCTCGAACGTGCTGTTCGGCGGCATGCAGAAGGTCGCGGCCGAGCAGTTGGGCCTGAGCCCGAACCTGATGGGTGCGGCCAACAGCTCCGGCGGCGTGATGGGCAAGATGATCGACGCGCAGTCCATCGTCGTCGCCTCGACCGCGACACGCTGGTTCGATCACGAAGGCGACATCCTGCGCTACGTGTTCTTCCACTCCATCGCACTGGCCAGCCTGGTGGGCATCCTGGTGACGCTGCAGGCCTACGTGTACCCGTTCACGCTGATGGTCGTGAAGTGACGTGCCACCGCTGAAGCGGCCAGGGCAGCCCCTGGCCCGGCTCGCGACTTGCATACGGCGATCGCGTGCTGGTCCCACCCCGTCCTTTCGAGCCCCCGGCGCCGACGATCCTCGACATCGAGGCCTCGGGCTTCGGTCGCGGCAGCTATCCGATCGAGGTCGGCTTCGTGTTGCCCGACGGCCGCGCCTGGTGCTCGCTGATCCGGCCCGAGCCGGACTGGCGGCACTGGGACCCGCAGGCCCAGGCCCTGCATCACATCCCGCGGGAACTTGCGCTGCGGCACGGCCGCAGCGCGGCCGAGGTCGCCGGTTCGTTGAACCAGCGGCTGCACGGCAGCGTTGCCTACTGCGATGGCTGGGCGCACGACTACCCCTGGCTGGCGCGCCTGTACGACGCCGCCGAGCTGACACCGAGCTTCCGGCTGGAACACCTGCTGAGCCTGCTCGACGAAGACCAGGCCCGACGCTTCGATGCCCTGAAGCGCCAGGTGATTGCCGAGTCCGGCTTGCAGCGCCACCGCGCCAGCACCGATGCCCGCATGCTGCAGCTCGCGCTGCGCCGCCTGCGGCCCGCATCGCTGCGCCGGCGCTGAGCTGAGGGGCGCGTCGGGGGGCCCGGGCCGGCTCGCCGGCAAGCCCCGCAGGCCCTAGCATGCCGATCATGAAGACTCACGAACCCGCCTGGCGCACTGGGCTCCGCGCCTGGTCTGCCAGCCGTCGACTGCTGGTGTCGGCCACGCTCGGCGGCGGGGTCGCGGCGGCCTGCCGGGTCGTCGGCTCGCCGTGGGTGGAGTCCCTGCTGGTCGGCTGGTGCAGCTTCGCCCTCCTCTCGCTGCTGCTGTCGGGGCTGACGCTGGGCCTGCACGGCGACATCCCCCGGCCCGACGAGGTGGCACGCAACGACCAGAGCAGCACCGCCATGCTGATGGTCGTGCTGCTCGGCTGCGCGGCCAGCGTCACCGCGATCGGCGCGCTGCTGCTGACCAGCCGGGATCTGCCGCCCGGCGAGCGCTGGCCGCATGGCCTGCTGGCGGTGGTGGCGATCGTGCTGTCGTGGCTGCTGATCCACGTGCGCTTCGCCTTCCACTATGCCCACCGCGACCTCGAGACGCGCCCCGCGTCGAAAGGCCGCACCGCGCTCGACTTTCCCAGCACGCCCAAGCCCGACTACCTGGACTACCTGTACTTCTCGTTCGTGGTCGGCATGACCTCGCAAGTCTCCGACGTGACGGTGCACACGCGGACGATGCGGCGCCTGGTGCTGTGGCACAGCCTGCTGTCCTTCGGCTTCAACCTGTTGATCCTGGCGCTGGCCGTCAACACGTTGGCCGCACTGTTCCAGTAGTCGCCCTGCCGGACTTCGCAGCCGCGCCGGCCGCACCGGCTATGCTGCGGCCCTGTTTTTCAAAGGAAGCGACATGAACACCACCCCCTCGGGCCTGAAGTACGAAGACCCGCTGATCGGCAACGGCCCCACCGCCACGGTCGGCAAGAACGTCCGCGTGCACTACACCGGCTGGCTCTACAACGACGGCAGCGCCGGGCGGAAGTTCGATTCCAGCAAGGACCGCGGCGATCCGTTCGAGTTCCCGCTCGGCGGCGGCATGGTGATCCGCGGCTGGGACGAGGGCGTGGCCGGCATGCAGGTCGGCGGTACGCGGCGCCTGGTGATCCCGCCGGAACTGGGCTACGGCGCACGCGGCGCCGGCGGGGTGATCCCGCCGAACTCGACGTTGCTGTTCGAGGTCGAGCTGCTGGCCGTCATCGGCTGAGCCGCCGCTGCGGGCCGGGTGCCCGGGCGGCTCAAGACGGACGGTCTGCTGCCGAAAACGCAACACTGCACCCCGTCCTCAGCGGGCGTGCCCCGTCGCGACCCCGATGAACGAAGCCCCCTCCGTCCGCCCGCTGCTCACGCCACCGGTCACGCTCCACAGTGCGCTGCTCGCGGCGGCGGTGCTGTTGCTCGCCGTGCTCGGCGTCGTCACGCAGCTGAGCCTCGACACCGCCTACCGCAACGAGGTGCAGCGCGCGCTGCGCGACACCGAGCGCAACACGCAGAAGCTGGCGGTGCGCGTCGGCGAAGTGCTCGACCGCGTCGACCAGACCACGCTGCTGGTCAAGTCGCTGCACGAGACCGGCAACCCGATGAGCCTGTCCGGGCTGCGTGCCGCCGGACTCGTGACGCTGGACACGACCCGCGCCCTGCTCATCACCGACCGCCGTGGCGTCGTGCAGGAAAGCACCTCGCCCGACGTCGCGCTGAACCTCGCCGACGACGACGACTTCAAGCGCCATCTCCACGATCCTGAACTCCGTCTGAGCATCGGCGCGCCCCAACCCGATCATCTGAATGGCGGTTGGGTGCTGCCGGTGATGCGCCGCCTCACCCACGACGGCAAGTTCGACGGCGTCGTCGTCGCGATGCTCGATCCCGGTTCGCTGACCAAGGGCTTCGACCATGGCGAAGACCCCGGCACCGTGATCACGGTGCTCGGCCTCGACAACATCAACCGCTCGCGGCGCCTGGACGGCAAGGTCAGCTTCGGCGAGAAGATCGACACCCAGAAGGTGCTGCAGCGCTCGCGCGAGATCCGCGAAACGCTCAAGCCCTTCTACAGCCAGGTCGACGGCACGGCCCGCTTCTTCACGGCGCTGCCCATCGATCGATATCCGATGGTCGCCGTCGTCGCCGCGTCGGCCGATGCCGTGATGGCCGGCTACCAGCAGACGCGGCTTCGACTTCTCAACTGGTCCGCGGCCGTCGCGCTGCTGATCGTGGTCGGGACGCTGGTGCTGTGGCGTCAGGCGCGTGGGCTCGACAGCAGCCGGCGTGAGGCACGCCGGGCCAAGGCGCTGTACGTCGCCACGCTCGACGGCAGCCTGGACGCGCTGTGGCTGATGCGCGCCGAGCGCGATGCGTCGGGACAGGCACAGGATTTCGTGATCACCGACGCCAACCGCCGCGCGGGCGCCGTACTGGGGCTGGCACCTGCCGCGATGATCGGGCGTCGCGCGACCGAGCTGGTGCCATCGATCCGCGAGGATGGCCTGCTGAACCTGCTGCTCACGGTGCTGCAACGACAGAAGCCGATGGATGTCGAGGCCCAGGCCGTCGCGACGTCGATGCGCGGGCGCTGGATGCATTTCCAGGTCGTCCCGGTCGAGGAGGGTGTGGCGCTGATCACGCGCGACATCGACGACCGCAAACGGGCCGAACGGCAGCTTGCGGACATCGCGCGCCGCGATGCCCTGACCCAGTTGCCGAATCGCCGTCATTTCGAGGAGCAGCTCGAACTGGCCGCTGCCCGCGCCCAGCGCAGTGGTCGACCGATGGCCCTCATCTACCTCGATCTCGATGGCTTCAAGCGCGTCAACGACACGCTCGGTCACGAGGCAGGGGATCAGTTGCTGATCTCGGTCGCGTTGCGCCTGACGGACTGTGTGCGCGTGACCGATCTGGTCAGCCGGCTCGGGGGCGACGAATTCACCGTGATCCTGGAAGAGTCGGGAACGGCCGAGGATCGTCTGCAGTTGTGCGAGCGCATCCTCACGACACTGTCCGAGCCGCACCTGCTGGCTGGCCAGGCCACCGTCTCGACGCCGAGCCTGGGCATGGCGGTCTACCTGCCGGGTGAATCGCTCGACGGCCTGCGCAAGCGCGCCGATGGCGCCATGTACGACGCCAAGCGCGCCGGCAAGGCCTGCCTGAGGATCGCGGCCGCTGCCAGCGCAGCGGGTTGAGCAACGCCGAGGAATCGTTTCGCGGGGCCCGCCGCAAGATCTAAGACCAGGTCAGGTCGCCGCAGATCACCTGCAGTTCCCCACCCTGGCTGGCAGGCGCCCGGAAGGCTGTGGAGACGGTCACGCACAGGTGCGAGCCGTGCAGCGTGCGGTACGGCCGGGTGACCTGCACCTTGCCGACGGCCGCGACCGCGCGACGGAAATAGGGCCGGCGCGCCCAGCGCGCGCCGCGCGTGTCGCGAAACGGCTCGAACGCCGTGCCGTTGCCCGCGGCGGGGCTGCGGCCCCACTGGTTCACGCCCACCTGCCGGCCGTCCTGGCCGAGCAGATAGCAGAGCTCGGCACCCGGCAAGGCCAGGAAGGACTGCGTCGCTTCCTCAAGCGGGCGTCCACCGGCCAGCAGGGCCGATGCGTAGCCGATGGCATTGAAGTACGGCGCGATGCGCTCGCGGTAGCCGGCGTCCTCTTCGCGCCAGCGCTCGCCGAAGCCGCTCCAGATCGCGTTCAGCGCATCGCTGGCATGGCCGGGCTCGACCAGCGCGGCCTGCGGTCTCGCGAAGAAGTAGCCCTGCACCAGGTCGGCGTCGGCCTCCAGCGCCACGAAGGCCTCGGCCTCGGTTTCCACGCCTTCCATCAGCACCAGCGCGCCGCATTCGTGCAGCAACGACGTCATCTGGATCACGACACGGCGCGCGCGCAGGTCGAGCGCCGCGCGCTCGACCAGACTGCGGTCGAGCTTGACGATCTCGGGACGCAGGCGCCACACGCGATCGAAGTTGGAGTGCCCGGCGCCGAAGTCGTCGAGTGCGATCAGGCCGCCCTGGGAGCGGATGGTCGCGACCGCAGCGTCGAAGTTCGCATCGTCGCGCACCGCGTCCTCGAGCACCTCGACAACGATCTGCTTGGGTTGCAGCCGCAGGTCGGCAGGCATCGCCTCGCTGCAGGCGTCGAAGGTCGTTTGCGGCGACTGGAGGAAGACCTGCGGATGCAGGTTCAGGAACAACCACTGGGCCTGCGGCGCCGCCTTGGCGTAGTTCGCCATGTGCATCGAGCGCACCAGCTGATCGCGCCACAGCAGTTCCTCGAACTCGTGCCCTTCGAAGAAGCGCGGCGGCGGCAGTCCGACACCGGTCGCATCGCTGGCGCGCAGCAGTGCTTCGTGTCCGACCACGCGGCCATGCGACAGGCTGAAGATGGGCTGGAAATGGCTGGCCAGCCGGTGGCCGGCGTGGTGGCCGGTCACCGGTTGGTCGGCCGGCCCGCGGATGCCGCTCAGGCAGGCCAGCGCCGTCTCGAAGCTCGGGGGCAGGGGCAGGACAGCGGACATCGGTCAGAGGGTAAGCAGAGAACGCGCCCGGCAAGGCGCTACCCTCCGGTATCGGTCACGCGATGTGTGACTGAAGCACTATTTCGCGGCCCGGCCCTCGCCGGCTGACGAGAGCTTGAACCGACCGTCGTCGCGCCTTCCCCCGCCGATCGGTTGCGTCCAGCATGTGACGGAGCACACGCTGGACGAGAATGCCTTCCCAGCCCGCCCCGCCCCGACTGCGCCGATGCCCCGCCTGCCTTCCCTTCGCCACACCCTGTTGAGCAGCCGCGACCTGCTGGCCACCGCCGGCCCGTTCGTGCTGCTGACCGTGGCACTCCTGGCGCTGGCCTACTGGGCCCTCGACCCGAGCCCGCCGAAGAAGCTGGTGCTGGCCACCGGGCCGGAACAAGGGGCCTATGCCGAGTTCGGCAAACGCTACCAGGCGGCACTGGCCAGGCATCGCATCCAGGTCGAGCTGCGCACGACCCAGGGCGCTGCGGAGAACCTGAGGCTGCTCGAGGCCCCGGACTCCGGCGTCGACTTCGGCTTCGTGCAGGGCGGTGCCGGCCGCCTGCAGGGCGGCGAAGACGCACCCCCGCCGGATCTGGTCTCGCTGGGCAGCCTGTTCTACGAGCCGATCTGGCTGTTCTACCGCGAGGACAGCGCCAGGCGGCTGATCGGCAGCGAGCGGCTCGACTCGTTGGCGAAGCTCAAGGGCTGGCGCGTCAACATCGGTGCCCAGGGCAGCGGCACCACCAACCTGATGCGGAGGCTGCTCGACACCAACGGTCTCGGGCCCGAGGACATCGTCGCCCAGCGGCTGGCGCAGACACCGGCCGTCGTGAGCCTGCTCGACGGCGACACCGACGCGCTGGCGCTGGTCTCCGCCCCCGAGGCGCCGATGGTGCAGTTGCTGCTGTTGACGCCGGGCATCCGCTTGATGAGCTTCGACCAGGCCGAGGCCTACGCCCGCCGCCTGCCGATGCTGACGCCGGTGAGCCTGCCGCGCGGCGTGGTGAAGCTGGCCGAGGATGTGCCGCCCGAGGACATCGAGCTGCTGGCCCCCACGGCCGCGCTGGTCGCGCGCTCCACAGCGCACCCGGCGCTGCAGCAGCTGTTCGTGCAGGCCGCCAACGCGATCCACAGCGAAGCCGGCTGGTTCCAGCGCCGTGGCGAGTTCCCGAACCGACGTGCGGTGGAGCTGCCGATGTCGAAGGAGGCCGACCGCTTCTTCGAGACCGGTCCGCCCTGGCTGCAGCGCTACCTGCCGTTCTGGGTGGCGAACCTGATCGACCGGATGTGGGTGGTGCTGGCCTCGATCGTCGTGGTCCTGATCCCGTTGTCACGGGTGGTCCCGCCGCTGTACGAACTGCGCATCCGCTCGCGGGTTTTCCGCTGGTACGGCCGGCTGCGCCAGATCGAGGAAAGCCTGGCCGACGCCCCGAACGGCCCGACAGATGCGCAGCCGCTGATGGACGAGCTCGACGCGCTCGACGCCCGCGTCAAGCAACTGCAGGTACCGCTGTCGCATGCCGACGAGCTGTATGCGCTGCGCAGCCACATCGACCTGGTGCGCAAGAAGCTGCGCGCGCTGGGCGCCCAGACCCCGGCGGCCACCCCATGACGGTCGGCTGCCTCCCGCGCGGCCGACTCCGGCCCGACACGTCCGCCCCATCCGCCGACGCCTCCCACGACGACATCCCCTGCCAGGCGCTCGGAGGCGCCTCGACATGAACGCTCCCTCTTCCCGCGCCGCAGGCGCGCCGCGCCCTCGCGTGGTCATCATCGGCTGCGGTTTCGGCGGCATCGAAGCCGTCCGCACGCTGTCCAAGGCCGACGTCGAGATCACGCTGATCGACCGGACCAACCACCACCTGTTCCAGCCGCTGCTCTACCAGGTGGCGACGGCCAACCTCTCGGCGCCGGCGATCTCGGGTCCGATCCGCCACATCCTGCGCGGCGAGATGCAGCGCGGCAACCTGACCATCCTGCTCGGCGAGGTAACCGGCATCGACACGGCCGCGCGCAGCGTCACGCTCGACGGCCGCGAACGCATCGCCTACGACCACCTCATCGTCGCTGCCGGCGCGACCCACAGCTACTTCGGCCACGACGACTGGGCGGCCCATGCGCCGGGCCTGAAGACCCTGGCCGACGCCTTCACCATCCGGCGCCGCGTGCTGATGGCCTTCGAGCACGCCGAGCGCGAGACCGACCCGGCGAAGCGCGAAGCCTGGCTCACCTTCGCGGTGGTCGGCGCCGGACCGACCGGCGTCGAGCTGGCCGGGCAGTTGGCCGAGATCGCGCACCACACGCTGCACGACGAGTTCCGACGCATCGACTCGCGCCGCTCGCGCGTGGTGCTGGTCGAGGGCGGTCCGCGCGTGCTGGGTGCCTTCAGCGAGCAGCTGTCGCAGCGTGCGCTCGAGCAGCTGCAGTCGCTCGGCGTGGAGGTCCGCACCGGCGCCAGCGTCACCGCGATCGACGCCGAGGGACTGAGCTATGCCGGCGCGGACGGCCCACAGCGCATTGCGGCGCAGACCGTGGTCTGGGCTGCGGGCGTGGCCGCCTCGAAGCTGGGGCGTGCCCTGGCCGAGCTCACCGGCTGCACGCTGGACCGCGCCGGCCGCGTGGTGGTCGAGCCCGATCTCAGCCTGGCCGGCCATCCCGAGATCCACGTCGTCGGCGATCTGGCGGCGGCACAGAGCCACCCGAAGCGCGGCGCACCGACACCCGTGCCCGGCGTCAGCCCGGCCGCCAAGCAGATGGGGCGCACCGCCGCGACCAACCTGCTGCGGCGCCTGCGCGGCGAGCCGACGGCAGCGTTCCGCTACAACGATTACGGCGCGCTGGCGACCATCGGCCGCCGCGCCGCGATCGCGATGGTCGACCTGCCGGTGGTCGGGCGCGTGCATTTCAGCGGCATGCCGGCCTGGCTGTTCTGGCTGTTCGTGCACATCTATTTCCTGATCGGTTTCCGCAACCGCCTGGTGGTCCTGAGCGACTGGGCCTGGGCCTATTTCAGCTTCGAGCGCCAGGCCCGGGTGGTGGCGGAATCGGAGGCCGATGCCCACCGGCCGGCGGCCGGCTAGGCGAGGTTCTAAGATCGAGGCCACCGGGGCGGCACGGTCGCCGACCTCGATCAGGACCCGCATGGACACACGCACTTCTCCGATCCGGCTGCGCCTCGAGCACCTGCGCGCCGCGATGGCCGCACGCCAGTCCGATGCCGTGCTACTGCCGTCCAGCGACCCGCACCTGTCGGAGTACCTGCCCGGACACTGGCAGGGCCGCGCGTGGTTCTCGGGCTTCACCGGCTCGATGGCCACGCTGGTGGTGCTGGCCGATCGCGCCGCGCTGTTCGCCGACAGCCGCTACTGGGTGCAGGCCGAGGCCCAGCTCGCCGGAACCGGCATCGAGCTGGTGAAGATCGCGACCGGCGCCGCGGTGACCCACATCGAGTGGATCGCCACCGCGATGCGCCCGGGTCAGACGCTCGCCGTCGACGGCGCGGTGCTGGGCCTCTCGGCCGCGAAGCAATTGCGCGAGGCGATGGACGCCGCAGGCATCGTGCTGCGCACCGATGCCGATCCACTTGCGGCCGCGTGGCCGGAGCGCCCGGCACTGCCCGCCGTGCCGGTCTACGAGCATCGTGCGCCGCACGCGCCGCTGTCGCGCGGCGAGAAGTTGTCGCAGTTGCGCGCAGCGATGGCGGCCCGCGGCGCGAGCCACCACCTCGTTTCCACGCTGGACGATCTGGCCTGGCTGTTCAACCTGCGCGGCGCCGACGTCGACTACAACCCGGTGTTCCTGGCGCACGCGCTGGTGTCGGCCGAGACCGCCGTGCTGTTCATCGGCGAAGGCAAGGTCGATGCCGTGCTGGCCACTGCACTGGCCGGCGACGGCGTGCAATTGCGTCCCTATGAGCAGGCGCGGGCCGCGCTGTCTGCCCTTCCCGGCGATGCACGCCTGCTGATCGATCCGCGTCGCGCGACGCTGGGGCTGCGCGAAGCCGTGCCGGCCTCGGTGCGGCTGATCGAGGCCGTGAACCCGTCCACGCTGGCGAAGAGCCGCAAGTCCGCGCCGGAGGCCGCCTTCATCCGTGAGGCGATGGCGCGCGACGGCGCGGCGATGTGCGCGTTCTATGCGTGGTTCGAGAACGCGCTCGGTCGCGAGCCGATCACCGAACTGACCATCGACGAGCGGCTGAGCGCCGAACGCGCGCGCCAAACCGACTACGTGTCGCTGAGCTTTCCGGTCATCGCCGGCTTCAATGCCAACGGCGCGATGCCACACTACCGGGCCACGCTCGAAGCCCATGCCGTGATCTCCAGCGCCGCCGGCGTCGCGGCCGACGGGCTGCTGCTGATCGACTCCGGCGCGCAGTACCTGGGCGGCACGACCGACATCACGCGCGTCTGGCCGATCGGTGAGCCGACCGAGGCGATGAAGCGCGATTACACGCTCGTGCTGAAAGGCACGATCGCGCTGAGCCAGACGCGCTTTCCGCGCGGCACGGCGAGCCCGATGCTCGACGCGATCGCGAGGGCGCCGCTGTGGGCCGCGTCGCTCGACTACGGACATGGCACAGGCCACGGCGTCGGCTATTTCCTCAACGTGCACGAAGGTCCGCAGTCGATCAGCAAGGCCGTACCGACGCCGGAGATGGCGATGGAGCCGGGCATGGTCACCAGCATCGAGCCGGGGCTGTACCGGCCAGGCCGCTGGGGAGTGCGCATCGAGAACCTGGTGCTGAACGTGCCGGCGCCGGGCGACGAGTTCGGCGACTTCCTCGCGTTCGAGACCCTGACGCTGTGCCCGATCGACACGCGCTGCCTGGACCGTTCGCTGCTGCGCGCCGACGAGATCGACTGGCTGAACCGCTACCACGACACGGTGCGCGAGCGGCTTGCGCCGCTCGTCACCGGTGAGGCGCACGCCTGGCTGCTGGCCCGCACGCGGCCGGTCTGATCCGGCAGGCCCCGTCGCTACTCTTCGTCGCCGCCGAGCACCGCCCCCAGCAAGCCTCCGGCACCGAAGCCACCGAGCACCGAGCCCTCCTCGCGCGAGCCCCCGCGTTGCGGCGCCGCCGCGAACACGCGCGAGGCGAGGCGCGAGAACGGCAGGCTCTGCAGCCACACCGTGCCCGGACCGGTCAGCTTGGCGAAGAAGAGGCCTTCGCCGCCGAACAGCGCGGTCTTGACCTTCCCGACGTACTGGATCTCGAAGTCGACGCTCTGCGTGTACGCCACGACGCAGCCCGTGTCGACCAGCAGCGTCTGCCCGGGCTGCAGTTCGCGCTTGAGCACGGTGCCCCCAGCGTGCACGAAGGCCAGGCCGTCGCCGTCGAGCTTCTGCATGATGAAGCCCTCGCCGCCGAAGAAGCCGACCGACAGCTTGCGCTGGAAGGCAATGCCGAGGCTGACGCCGCGCGCCGCGCACAGGAAGGCGTCCTTCTGGCAGATCAGCGTACCGCCCAAGGTCCGCAGGTCCATCGGCAGGATCTTGCCGGGATACGGCGCCGCGAACGCCACGCGCTGCTTGCTGCCGACGTTGTTGGTGTAGACCGTGGTGAACAGCGATTCGCCGGTCACGAGGCGCTTGCCCGCCCCCAGCAGCTTGCCGAAGATTCCTCCCTGTTGCGCCGATGCGTCGCCGAACACCGTGTCCATGCCGATGCCGGCGTCCATGAACATCATGCTGCCGGCTTCGCCGATGGCTGCCTCGCCAGGGTCGAGTTCGACCTCGACGAATTGCATTTCTGCGCCTTTGATCTCGTAATCGATCACGTCCATCGCCATGCTCGTTCTCCGTCAGTGCGTTTGCGCACGATCTTGCGGGGCACGATGGTAGCGAAGCGCCGTGAACTCTTTCCGGTGAGCCCAGGTGCCCCAGCGCCGACGCCGTCCTGGCGCCTGACAATGACCCCCTTTTGGGGGAGCCGCTCACCAAGCGCCGCCTCCCAAAATCCAAAGTCGCCCCTCGCCCTACGCCGCCGTGACCTCCGATTTCACGATCCACCTGCCGACGCTGATGCTGCTGTCCATCGTCGTGATGGGAGCGACCGCGGCCATCATGTCGGTGTTCGGCCTGAGCCAGCGTGTCTATCGCGGCTACTGGTGGTGGGTGGGAGCGATGTGGCTGGCCACGCTGGGCGCGTCGTTGCACGGCGTGCGCAACCTGTGGCCCGTGGCCGTGGTCCCGGCCTGCCTTCTGGTGCTGGCCTGGCCGGTGCTGATCACCACCGGGCTGCGACGCTTCTTCTCGCGCGACCGGCAGTTCTCGTCGACGCGGATCGATGTCGCGTTGTATGCCGCCTGCTACCTCGGCTGGCTGGCCTGCTGGCTGGCTTCCGCGCCGCAGCCGATCCGATCGCTGGCCTACGGCGCCGGCTCGCTGATCCTGCTGCTCTACGCCGCCGTCTTCATCGGCAAGCTCGACGACTTCCGCCGCAGCCCGGCCCTCAAGCTGCTGCTGGTGGTGATGGTCGTCCAGGCGGCGGTCCCCATACTGCGTCTGGCCGTGATGTTCTCCCAGGGCGCCGGCGCCCTGCCAGCCCAGTCGCTGGTGGTCGCCGGCGTGGTGCTGCCGTTGCTGCTGAGCATGCTGTTCACGGTCTACCTCTGCCTGGTGCTCACCCATGAACGCACGGTGCGCGACCTGCGCGAGACCCAGCGCCAGTTGCGCGTCCTGGCCGACATCGACATGCTCACCCAGGTGCCGAACCGCCGCCACTTCGAGGAACTGGCCACCGCAATCGTCGGCAACGGCGCCGCGCCGCCGTCGGTGCTGATGCTGTTCGACATCGATCACTTCAAGCACGTCAACGACAACCATGGCCACGCCGTCGGCGATGCGGCGCTGCGGCTGGTGGCCCGCTGCACCCGCGACACGCTGCGCACGCGCGACGTGATGGGGCGGGTCGGTGGCGACGAGTTCATGCTGCTGCTGCCGGGCGCGAGCGTCGACGACGCGCTGCACGTGGCCGACCGCATCACGCGCAACATCGACCAGGCGAGCAAGAACTTCCCGCTGCCGTTGAGCCTGAGCTTCGGTCTGGTGCAGATCCAGACCGGTGAATCGCTCGCCGCAGCCCAGCACCGTGCCGACCTGGCGCTCTACGAGGCCAAGCGCCAGGGCCGCCGCCGTGCAGTCCCGGCCCGTCAGGACGGCCCCGACACGGTGTTCGGCGAGAGCCGCTCGCTCGGGCTCGATCCGCTCTAGCTAGCGCGGCGAGAAGCCCTGCCGCGCGAACGCCGACTGTCCGGCCGGGCCGAGCAGCCGATCGACAAAACGCCGAGCCCGCGGCCCGGCGCCGTCCAACAACACCACGCCGTAGTCCGCCGAGACATTGACATCGTCTGGCAGGTCGACGCGTTGCAAGGCCGGTACTTCCTGCTGCGCCTGCAGCGCATTGCTGCAGTAGGTGATGAACACGTCGGCCTGCCCGCACTCGAGCAGCGCCGCATAGACACTGCGGCCGGCCGGTGGCGGTGGCGAGTCCGGCCCGCCGGTCAGCTTCAGGGCCTTGCGATCGAGCAGATCGTAGGCCCCGGCGAACGCGGCGCCGCGCCCGTCGATGCGGCGAAACAGCTCCCAGGTGTAGTCCCCCGAGGGATCGGACCGGGGCGTGGACGTGCCCACGCGCACGGCGGGATCGAGCAAGCGGTCCAGCGCGTTGTCGGCCGTCACGCCGGCCTCGGGCCGCGCCAGCAGGCACAGGCGATTGCGTGTGAAGCGCTGCACCGGGCCGGCCCGGCCGGCCGCGGCCAGGTCCTGCGGGTGCGCCATGTTGGCCGAAGCAAACACCTCGGCCGCCTCGCCCGCCGCCAGCCGGTCCTTCAGCAGACCTGAGGCACCGAACACGAAGCGCAGGCGCGCGCCGGACTCGTCCTGCTCGAATTGCCGCCCGATATCGGTCAGCGGGGCTCGCAGGCTGCCGGCAGCGAAGACCGCCAGTCCGGTCACTTGGTCCCGGCGTTCGGGAAGAACAATTGCTGCCCGCCGATCTGGTAGCTGGCGATCGTGGCCTGCCCATCGGCCGACACCACCCAGTCGGCGAAGGCCTGCGCCAGCGCCGTCTTGGTGTGCGGATGCTTGGCCGGATCGACAACGATCACACCGTACTGGTTGAACAGACGCTTGTCGCCTTCGACCAGCACCGCCAGGTCGGCTCGGTTCTTGAACGACAGCCAGGTGCCGCGGTCGGCCAGCACATAGGCGTTGCTGGACGCGGCAATGTTCAGCGCCGGCCCCATGCCGCAACCGCACTCCTGGTAGCCGGCGTAGGCAGCTTTCGGCGCTTCGACGCCGGCGGCCTTCCAGTAGCGCAGTTCGGCGGCATGCGTGCCACTCTTGTCGCCTCGCGACACGAAGCTCGACGGGCTCTTTGCCAATGTGCCCAGTGCGGCCACGATGTCGGAGCCCTTCACGCCCACCGGGTCGGCCTTCGGGCCGATCAGGACGAAGTCGTTGTACATGACGGGCTGGCGCTTCAGTCCGTAGCCCTCGGCGACGAACTTCTCCTCGGCCGCCTGGTCATGGACGAACAGCACGTCGGCATCGCCGCGGCGGCCCATGTCAAGCGCTTGGCCGGTGCCGAGCGCGACCACCTTCACGTCGATGCCGCTGGCCTTCTTGAACGCCGGCAGCAGGTGCGCGAACAAGCCCGACTGCTCGGTCGACGTGGTCGACGCCATCACGATGTTCTTGTCCTGGGCGACTGCCGCGCCAGCCACGCCGACCGCAATCGCGAACATGCCCAGATGACGCAGCAGCGCCCGCCTGTCGAACGATTTCACCATGGCAACTCTCCTTTGAGAAACAACTTGGCCTCGGGCGGCAACGCCGCCCCCTCGAAGAACTGCGCTGCCGGCACGTCGGCCAGCACGCGCCCGTGCTCCAGATACACGACGCGCTGCGCCAGCCGCTTGACCTGCCCGAGGTTGTGCGAGGCCATCAACAGCGTCATGCCCTGCGCCGCGAACTCGGCGAGCAGGTTCTCGACCTCGCGCTTCGCGCTCGGGTCCAGGCTGGCAGTCGGCTCGTCAAGCAGCAGCACGTCGGGCTGCAGCGCCCAGGCCCGCGCCAGCGCGAGCCGCTGCTGCTGGCCACCCGATAGCGCCCGCGCCGGACGCGCCGCTTCCGGCACCAGCCCGACCCGCTGCAGCGCCTGCGCACAGCGCGCCCTCGCCGCCTCGCCCCGCACGCCGCCCAGCCACAGCCCGAGCCGCACGTTGGCCTGCACCGAGAGACGAAACAGGAAGGGCCGCTGGAACAGCATCGCAAAGCGCAGCGGCCGGCCTTCGAGGGCCGCAAGCTGCCGGCGCACGCCCACGCTCGGCGCCAGCAGGCCATGCAGCACGCGCAGCAGCGAGCTCTTGCCCGAGCCGTTGGCGCCGACGAAGGCCACGCATTCGCCCGGTGCGATGCGCAGGTTCACCGCACGCAGCGCCTCCTGCGCACCGTAGCGCAGGCCCACCGACTCGAGCGCGATCAAGGCCTGCTCAGCCATGCATCGCTCCGGCGGCCCGGCTGCCATCGTTCGCGCCGCCGTGCGCTGCCCCGTGAGAGCGCGTGCTCCACGCGCGCACCAGCGCGATCAGCACGTTCAGCAGCAGCACCACACCCAGCAGCACCATGCCGAGGGCCAGCGCCAGCGGCAGGTCGCCCTTGCTGGTCTCGAGCGCGATGGCCGTCGTCATTACCCGAGTGTGGCCATCGATGTTGCCGCCGACGATCATCACCGCGCCCACCTCCGAGATCGCGCGGCCGAAGGCCGCCAGCATCACCGTCAGCAGCGCCAGCCGCTCGTCCCACAGCAGCAGCGCGCCCCCGGTCCAGCGGCCCGCACCGAGAGACTGCAGTTGCTCGCCGTGCTGTTTCCAGCTGTCGGCAATGGCCTCGCGCGTCAGCGCCGCCACCACCGGCACCACCAGCACCGTCTGAGCGATCACCATCGCCGCCGGCGTGAACAGCAGCCCCCATTCGCCGAGCGGCCCAGAGCGCGACAGCAACAGGTAGACCACCAGACCGACCACGACCGAGGGCAAGGCCAGCAAGGTGTTGAGCAGCACCAGCACCCCGCGACGGCCGGGAAACCGCAGCACCGCCAGAGCGGCGCCGCCTGCCAGGCCGACAGCCGCGGCGAGGGCACAGGCGGTACCGCTGATCCCCAGCGACAGCCCCACGACGCGCAGCAATTGCGCATCGGCCTGCAAGATCAGGCCCACTGCCGTGCGCACACTCTCAGCAAAAGCATTCATTCCCTGGCCCGTTCCGGACGGCGCACGCCCTTGGGGCACACTGCAATCGTGGCGATGCTAGATATGCACAGACGCCAAAGCGATATGAACGAGCATGCATAGCAACAACAACGACGACTCGCACGACGACCCGCCTGCGCCCACCCGGTCGCCGCAGCGTGTGCAGCTCACCTATTCGCTCGGCACCGACGGCGCCGCCGGACCGGTTCACCACCCGCTGTTCGCCCTGCTCGACGCGCTGCACCGCGGCGGATCGATCTCGGCCGCGGCCACGGCACTGGGTTTTTCCTACCGCCACGTGTGGGGCGAGTTGCGGCGCTGGGAAGCCGAACTGGGACGTTCGCTGATCATCTGGAACAAGGGCCAGCGCGCGGTGCTCACGTCCTTCGGCGACAAGCTGCTGTGGGCCGAGCGCCGGGCGCAGGCGCGGCTCGCGCCGCAGATCGAGTCGCTGCGCATGGAGCTGGAACGCGCCTTCGCCGATGCCTTCGACGACCGTGTCGACGTGCTCAGCGTCTGCGCCAGCCACGACCAGGCGCTGCCGCTGCTGCGCGAACTGGCGCTGGCCGAGCAACTGCACCTCGACATCGAATTCGCCGGCAGCCTGGACGCGCTGCACACGCTCGATGCCGGCGGCTGCCTGCTCGCCGGCTTCCACGTGCTGGACGGCGTGGCGCGCGGCTCGGTCAGTGCACGCACCTACCGCGCGCGGCTGAAGCCCGGCCACCACAAGCTGATCGGCTTCGCGCAGCGCATCCAGGGTGTGATGACCGCACCCGGCAACCCGCTGAAGGTGAGTTCGCTGCACGACCTGTCGCGCCCCGGTGTGCGCTGGGTCGGGCGCCCCGAGGGCACCGGCACGCGGGTGCTGCTGGAGGAACTGATCGAGCAGGCCGGGCTGAAGATGCCGGACGCCTTCGCGCTGATCGAACCTTCGCACGGCGCCGCCGCGCAGGCCGTGGCCAGCGGCGCAGCGGACGCGGCCTTCGGGCTGGAGGCGGCGGCGCGCGCTGCCGGGCTGGGCTTCGTCCCGTTGGCGCGCGAGCGCTACTTCCTCGTGACGCTGAAGTCCACGCTCGAGCAGCCGGCGGTGCAGCGCCTGGTGGCGTTGTTGGGCTCCACGACCTGGGCCCGCACGCTGGCCGGCCTGCCCGGCTACCGCGCCACCGAGCCCGGTGCGGTGTTGGCATTGACGAAGGTGCTGCCGTGGTGGAGCTACCGCAGCAAGCGTTCAGGAGACAACGATGAAATGGCTGAGATTCCGCCTCGGTGACAAGCACGGCTTCGGCCGCCTCGACGGCGATCACGTGCAGGTGCATGACGGCGACCTGTTCACGACGCCCCGACCCACCGGCGAACGCCTGCCGCTGGCCGGGCTGACGTGGCTCACGCCCTGCGTGCCCGGCAAGATGATCGGCCTGTGGAACAACTTCGCCGCGCTGGCCGAGAAGAACGGCTGGGCCCGCCCCGCCGAGCCGCTGTACTTCCTGAAGGCGCCTAGCAGCTTCGCCGCGCACGGTCAGCCCATCGCGCCGCCGGCCGGCGACGTGGGCCGCATCGCCTACGAGGGCGAACTGGCGATCGTCATCGGCCGGACGGCGCGTGCCGTGTCGCCGGCCGACGCGCCCTTGCACATCTTCGGCTACACCTGCGCCAACGACGTGACGGCGATGGAGCTGATCGCGCGCGACCCGAGCTTCCCGCAATGGGCCCGCGCCAAGAGCTTCGACGGCTTCGGCGTGTTCGGCCCGGTGATCGAGACCGACTTCGACCACGCGCAGGCCACGCTGCGCACCCGCGTGGGCGGCCGCGAGCGGCAGAACTACCCGCTGTCGGACATGTGCTTCGGGCCGGCGGAACTGGTGTCGCGCCTGTCGCACGACATGACGCTGGAGCCGGGCGACGTGATCCTCTGCGGCACCTCGCTCGGTGTGATGCCGATGAAGCCCGGCTGCGTGGTGGAGGTCGAGATCGACGGGATCGGCGTGCTGGCCAACCCGTACGGCTGAGGCCGATCAGGCCAGCGGCTGCACCTGCAGCCTGCCACGCGCGTCGCCCAGGGTCTTGCCGAGCAGGCTGGCCGCGGCGTAGATGGCGTCGACGGTCGGTGTGGGCGTGTCGGTGATGCGCCCCAGTTCCACCACGCTGCCGACCAGCGCCTCGAGCTCGAGTGCGCGGCCGTTCTCCACGTCCTGCAGCATCGAGGTCTTGTGCGCGCCCACCGCCTCGGCGCCGGCGATGCGCTTGTCGAGCGAGATCTTGAACTCGACGCCGAGCTTCTGGCCGACCGCCTGCGCCTCGCCCATCATGCGCGCCGCGAGCTCGCGTGACAGCGGGAAGCGGCAGATGTCCTGCAGCGTCGCGTGCGTCAGCGCACTGATCGGGTTGAAGCTGAGGTTGCCCCACAGCTTGACCCAGATCTCGCCGCGGATGTCCTTGGCCACCGGGCTCTTGAAGCCGGCGCGGATCATCGCCTGCGACAGCGCCTCGATGCGCGGGCTGCGCGAGCCATCGGGTTCGCCGAGCGTGAAGCGGTTGCCCTCGATCACCTTCACGACGCCGGGCGCCACCAGTTCGGCGGCCGGGTAGACCACGCTGCCGATCACGCGCTCGGGTTCGATGTGCTGCGCCAGCAGGCCGTCGGGATCGACGCTCTGCAGCGTGCGGCCCTCGTAGGGGCCGGCCAGCTTGTGGAAGTACCACCACGGCACGCCGTTGATCATGGTGACGACCATGGTCTCGGGGCCGAACAGTTGCCGCAGGTCCGGCAGCAGGTCGCGCACCTGGTGGGCCTTCACGGTCAGCAGCACCGCGTCCTGCGGGCCGGCCTCGGCCATCTGCTGCACCGCCCTGGCGGTCGGGGCGTGCTGCTCGCTGCCGTCTTCCAGCACGAGCCGGAAGCCGTGGGCGTTGATGGCCGCCAGGTTCTTGTTGCGGGCGATGAAGGTGACGTCCTCGCCGGCGATCGCCAGCTTCGCCCCCAGGTAGCCGCCGATCGCGCCGGCGCCGACGACGGCGATCTTCATGCTGCGATTCCCTTGTTCTCACGCGCCCTGAAGTAGCCCTGCGCCACCCCCCACAGCGGCCACAGCAGCATCACGATCGCCAGACCGGCGATGCTGCCGACCAGCGGGTTGGACCAGAAGATCGCCAGGCTGCCCTGCGACAGCAGCATCGCCTGACGGAAGCTCGATTCGGCCATGTCGCCCAGCACCAGCGCCAGCACCATCGGCGCCAGCGGGTACTTGAGCTTCTTGAACAGGTAGCCCACCACGCCGAACACCAGCATCAGCCAGACATCGAACATCGAGCTGTGCACGGTGTAGGCGCCGATCGCGCAGATGACGATGATCACCGGCGCGATCACCGAGAACGGGATGCGCAGGATCGAGGCCCAGAACGGCACCGTCGTCAGCACCACCAGCAGGCCGACGATGTTGCCGAGGTACATGCTGGCGATCAGGCCCCAGACGAAATCCTTCTGCTCGACGAACAGCATCGGTCCCGGCTGCAGGCCCCAGATGAGCAGGCCGCCCAGCAGCACGGCCGCGGTCGGCGACCCCGGGATGCCGAGCGTGAGCATCGGCAGCAGCGCCGAGGTGCCCGCCGCGTGGGCCGCGGTCTCCGGCGCCACCACGCCCTCGATCTGGCCCTTGCCGAAGCTCTGCGGGTCCTTCGACGACCGCCGCGCGATGCCGTAGCTCATGAACGAGGCAGGCGTCGCGCCGCCCGGCGTGATGCCCATCCAGCAACCCACCACGGTCGAGCGCAGGAAGGTCATCCAGTAGCGCGGCAGCTCGGCCCAGGTCTGCAGCACGACCTTCGGATTGATCTTCGCGCTCTTGCCCTTGAAGGCCAGGCCCTCCTCCATCGTCAGCAGGATCTCGCCGATGCCGAACAGCCCGATCACCGCGATCAGGAAGTCGAAGCCCTTCAGCAGCTCGGTGACACCGAAGGTCATGCGCAACTGGCCGGTCACGCCGTCCAGGCCGACGGCGGCCAGCGCAAAGCCCAGCATCATCGCGGCGATCACCTTGGCCGGCGGCTCCTTGCTCATGCCGACGAAGCTGCAGAAGGTGAGCAGCTGTACCGCAAAGAACTCCGCGGGGCCGAACTTCAGCGCGAACTTCGCCAGCAGCGGTGCCAGGAAGGTGATCAGGATCACCGCGAACAGCGCGCCGACGAAGCTGGAGGTGAACGCCGCCGTGAGCGCCTGCGCCGCGCGCCCCTGCTGCGCCATCGGATAGCCGTCGAAGGTGGTCGCCACCGACCAGGGCTCGCCCGGGATGTTGAACAGGATCGACGTGATCGCTCCGCCGAACAGCGCGCCCCAGTAGATGCAGCTCAGCATGATGATCGCCGAGGTGGGATTCATGCTGAAGGTGAGCGGCAGCAGGATCGCGATGCCGTTGGCGCCGCCCAGGCCGGGCAGCACGCCGATCAGCACGCCGAGCGTGATGCCGATCAGCATGTACATCAGGTTCGGCAGCGTCAGCGCCACGCTGAAACCATGCATCAGGTTGCCGATTTCTTCCATGATCTTCCAGGAGATGGGTTGCGGCGCAGCTCAGAAGCCGAGCCAGTGCTCGATCGGGCCCTTGGGCAGCGGCACCAGGAACCAGCGCTCGAAGACCAGGAAGAAGAACAGCGGCACGCCCACCGCCACCGCCGACGTCGAGACCCAGCCGAACTTGCCGTGGCGGCGCATGAAATAGCCGATCAGCAGCAGCGACGCGGCGTAGATGCCGAGCACGGCGATGCCCCCGACGTAGATCAGCATCGGCACCAGCACCGCGAGCACCATGCCGATCTGCGCGCGCTCGGCGAACACCTCGTCGGCTCGGCGCCAGCGCAGCAGCGCCTTGACCAGCACCGTCGCGCTCGAGGCCAGCAGCAGCAGGCCGATGTAGAACGGAAAGTAGCCCGACCGCGGCCCGTCGTCGGCCCAGCCGATGCCGGCCCGCACGCTGTCGACGATCACCAGCACCGCCAGCGCCATCAGCACGGCGGCCACGATCAGCTCGGGCCAGCGCGACCCGATCGCGTCGCTCGAAGTTTCAGAGTCCATGAGCTCGTTCCAGAAAAAGTTCGCCAACGGCCACCCCCGCCGCATTCAGCCAGCAGCCGCCACGGACCGGCTCCGCCGGCCCGTCAGCGGCGCCCCCTCGAGGGGGAGCGGCGCAGCCGCAACGGGGGTGATCGTCTTATTGCGCGATGAAGCCCGCTTCCTTCATGAGGACGCGGTGCATCTGCTCGGTCTTGCCGAGCCAGTCGAAGAATTCGGGGCCGGTGAGTGCCGTCTGGTTGAAGGCGCCCTTGGCCATGAACTCCTGCCACTCGGGCAGCGCGCGCAGCTTCTTGAACAGGTCGAGGTAGTAGGCCACCTGCTCCTGCGTGACGCCGGGCGCCATGAAGATGCCGCGCAGCATCACGTACTCGACCGGCAGGCCCGCCGCCGGGCAGGTCGGCACGTCGGCCCACGACTGGGTGGCCGTGAGCTTGGTCTTGTACGGCATCGGCTGCTTGTCGAACACGCACAGGGCGCGCAGCTTGCCGGCACGCCAGTGCGACTCGGCCTCGATCGGGTTGTTGACGGTGGAGTCGACGTGCTTGCCGACCAGCTGCACCGCCACGTCACCGCCGCCCTTGAAGGGGATGTAGACGATCTTCTTGCCCGCAGCCTTTTCCAGCAGCACGGTGATGATCTGGTCTTCCTGCTTGGAGCCGGTGCCCGCCATCTTCACAGTGCTGGGCGGCGCTGCCTTCACGGCGTCGAAGTAGGCCTTGGCCGTCTTGTACGGCGACTCCTCGTTGACCCACAGCACGAACTGGTCGAGCGCCAGCATCTGCACCGGTGTCAGGTCGCGCCAGTTGAACGGCACGCCGGTGGCCAGCGGCGTGGTGAACAGGTTCGACAGCGTGATGATGATCTTGTGCGGATCGCCCTTGGCGTCCTTGACCGCGAGGAAGCCCTCCGCGCCGGCCCCGCCCGAGCGGTTGACGACGACGATCGGCTGCTTGGTCAGGTTGTTCTTCGCGGCCACCCCCTGGATGAAGCGCGCCATCTGGTCTGCGCCGCCGCCGGTGCCCGCCGGCACGACGAACTCGATCGGCTTGGCGGGCTCCCAGGCGGCCGCCATCGGCGCATGGCCGAGACCGGTCAGCGCGGCCGTCGCGAGCGCGGTGCGCAGGAAGAGCTTCTTGACTGTCTGCATCTTGTCTCCTTCATGGTCGGCGGACGCCGGATTGTTCGATCGGTCGAGCATCGTCACGTGTGGCCGCCATCGCGGCGCCTCGCGGCACGATATGTGCCTCCTCCCCCAAGAGGAATTCAGGTTTTGTTCTTGTTCCGTTCAGTAATCTTTTAATCGGCGCCGCGCCAGCCCGCGGGCCGCTCAGCCCAGACCCAGCTTCTGCGCCAGCCCGATGCGCTGCAGCTTGCCGGTCGCCCCCTTCGGGATCTCGTCCATGAACAGGATCTTCTTCGGCACCTTGTAGTCGGCCGCACGCTTGGCGAAGAAGTCCTGGATCTCACGCTCGGTGGCGCTGGCACCTTCCTTCAGCACCACGACCGCGGCGACCTCCTCGCCCAGCTTCGGGTGCGGCATGCCGAAGCACACGCACTGGCCGACTGCCGGGTGGTCCATCAGGATCTCGTCGACCTCGCGCGGGCTGACCTTCTCGCCGCCGCGGTTGATGATCTCCTTCAGGCGGCCGGTCAGGCTGATATAGCCGTCGGCGTCCTTGCTGCCCTGGTCGCCGGTGCGGAACCAGCCGTTCAGGAAGCCCTCGGCATTGGCCTTGGGGTTGTTCTCGTAGCCGGCGGTGACGTTCGGCCCGCGGATCACGATCTCGCCGATCTGTCCGGCGGCGAGCAGACTGCCGTCCTCGCCCATGATCTGGACCTCCGGGCCGGCCGGCAGGCCCACCGCACCGGGCTTGCGCGCCAGCGGCGGCAGCGGGTTCGAGGCCATCTGGTGCGTGGCCTCGGTCATGCCATAGGCCTCGATCAGCGGCGCCTTGAAGATCTCCTCGAGCTCCTTGATCACCTGCGGCGGCATCGATGACGACGACGAGCGCAGGAAGCGCAGCGGGTTGCGCGCGATCACGTCGGCGTTGCCCTTGGCGCGCTGCACGATGGCCTGGTGCATCGTCGGCACGGCGGTGTACCAGGTGGGCTTGGCCTCGTCCATCCAGGCGAAGAACTTCAGCGCGTTGAAGCCTGGCGTGCAGAACACCTGAGAGCCCGACGACAGCGGCGCCAGCACGCCGGCGATCAGCCCGTGGATGTGGAACAGCGGCATGATGTTCAGGCCGATGTCTCCGGCCGTGAACTGCAGCGTCTTTCTGATGTTGGCCGCCGACGCGCAGAGGTTGCCGACCGACAGCGGCACGATCTTCGGCCGCGAGGTGGTGCCCGAGGTGTGCAGCACCATGCCCACGTCGCCCGCCTCGCTGTAGCCGCCCTGCGCGGCTGCGGTCACGCTGCCGCCGTCTCGCGCGGTCAGCCGGAAGCTGCCGGCCGGCGCGCCAGGCTCGACGACGAGGTCGACGACCCGCACGCCGAGCTTCTGCGCCACAGCGATCGCCGGCGAGCCGCTGCCCTGCTCGACGATCAGCAGTTTCGCGTTCAGGTCCGACAGGTAGAACTCGAATTCGTCGGCCCGGTAGGCCGGATTCAGCGGCGCGCTGGTGGTGCCCGAGGCGCAGGCCATGTAGCAGGTGGCCATCTCGGGGCCGTTGTTCAGCACGATCGCGACGCGGTCGTTGCGCCCGGCACCCAGCGCATTCAGGCTCGCCAGCGTGGCGTCGACCAGCGCGCGCAGTTCACGGTAGGACAGTGCGCTGCGGCCCGGCGCGGAGATCGCGGGGGCAGCGTCGGCGCCGTGGGCAAGCAGGTCTTTCAGCGAGGTTTGCATCGGTCTCGGAAGGTTGAGGCGGCTTGACACCGCGGTTCGTCGGATCAGGAGACAAATGTACGGAGGCCATGGCGCCGGCACATCCGGGCGCGCCCCATGCAGGGGCGTCGGGCGCAGACCGCGGGTGGGTCACGTCGCCTGCGTCGCAGATCACGACGCGCGGGGTTCAGCAGGGTTTGAGCCGAGGGGTGCTCGGACAATCTGCAGCGAAGAACATGAACTGTAGGGTTCGAACGTTCTACCGAGATTTATACCCCATGCCGTCGAATCGACCAATTCAGAGCAGGAGCCGAGCCGCAACGCATTCGGCAAGCGAGAACACAAATGTGCCGCAAGGGGTGGTTAAGCGAGTCGCAGAAAGGAGTCCGCGCATCTGTTGGTGCCAGTCCTCATTCCTTGTAGCGGATCACCGAGGCCCGCTTCGCGTCCTCGGCGTAGTAGTAGGTGCGCTCGCCGCCGTGCCAGGTGCCCAGCCACAACATGTTGGCCGAGATGGCGTCGTGGTCGGCGCCGGAGAAGGGCTTGTCGTAGGTCGTCACGACACCGCTGTAGCGGCGCGGCAGGTTCTCCAGCGCCTTCTTCAGGCCCGGGCCCGAGAGATCCTGGCGAGTTTCGAACATGGCGCGCAGCAGCAGGTGCATCGCGTCGTAGGCCTGCGCGGCCGACATCATCGAGCCGATCGGCGTCTCCCGGGAGAGCTTCAGGTAGCGCAGCCGGAAGGCATTGTTGCGCTCGAGGTAGATGTTGGGCAGCACGGTCTGCACGAACATCGCACCCTCGACGGCCCCCTTCGACGCCTCGAGCGCCGAGCGATGCGACAGGCCCCATGGCCCGAAGGCCGGCACGTTCCAGCCGGCCTCGACGCGGCTGGCGGCCAGCACGCCCGATTCAGGACCAACGGTCCAGCCGATCAGCGAGTCCGCCCCGGCCGCCTTGGCCTGTTTCACCTCGTCGATCAGCGACTTGGCGCCGACGGCGAAGCGCACCACGATGGCCGGCTTGATGCCGAGCTTGGCGAAGGCCGCTTCCAGATCCACCAGGCCGGCGTCGCCGTAGCCCGACTTGTCGACCAGCAGCGCCGGTCGGCTGAGGCCGCGCTTGGCGATCTCGGCCGCCAGGAACTGCGTCTGCAGCGCATCGCGCGGCGCGGTGCGGAAGATGAAGCTCTCGCTCGCCGAGTACTTGGCGGTCAGCACCGTCCCGGTCGCGCACGGCACGAGCAACACGTGCCTGTTCTTCTGGAACACGTCGAGCGCCTTGGCCGCCACGCCGGTGTTGCAGAAGCCGATCGTGGCGAGCACCTTCTCCTTCAGCACCAGGTCCTCGGCCGCCTTCACGCCGGTCTCGGGGTCGGCCTTGTCATCGCGCACCACCAGTTCGAACGGGCGGCCCAGGTAGCCGCCGACCTCGTTCACCTCTTCGATCGCGACCTGTGCGCCGACGCGGGCGCTGTGGCCCATGTCCGACGACCCTCCGGTGAGCGGGAAGATCAGGCCGATGCGGATCGGATCGTTCTTCGTCTGAGCACCGGCACCGCCGGCAGCCAGCGCCAGCACGGCGCAGAACGACAACGACACCACGGAGGCAAGAGAATTTTTCATGGGCTGCAGAGGTTGAGACCGCGGGGACCACCACGACAGGCGCGCGGGGCAGCGTGCGGAGTCCGATCCTGGCGACGCCAGAACTTGCTCGCGAACACGACTGTAGGGGCGGCGCCTCGGCCCCGGCCAGCCCTCTGCCGGTCGAGCACGCCGTGCTTCGGGGATTACTTCACGTCGCTCGTCCTGCGCTGCGCCATCTCGTCGCAATAGCGCTGGCTCATGTCGAGCCAGTGCTCGCGCGCATCGGTCATGCGATCGATCAGCTCGGACATGATGGTCCAGTTCATGTCGGCGCCGAGTGCGGCGGTCGTCTGGAGCAGGTGCTTGTACTCGGCGGCGACCGCCTCCCAGGCCTCGAAGGCCTGCAGGATGTCGTGCAGGTTCACGGGGGTCGCTGCGGCCATGGCGTCGCGTCGGTTGTTTGAGCGTGCCGCAGTATTGCCCAACCGGGCCGCGCCGGGCACGGAAGGCGCCCGCAGCCGGCCGCTTGCGTTTGCCGGCCCGCACGGCTAGCGTCGGGCCCGTGGCCTCACGTTCGGCCACCGGCACCTCCGGCCCCCAGGGAGTCCCCATGCACCAGTTCGCTCGCTATGTCGTCTTCCTGTCGCCCCTCGTCTGCGGCGCGCCGGTCTTCGGGCAAGCCGCGGAGGCCAAGGTCCTGCGTGATCTGGATGCGACGGGACGGACGACGCTGACCCGGGACGAACTCGTCCAGTTGCTCCCCGGCGCCAACATGAGCCGCATCTCGGCGAAGGGCAACACGCACATCTGGAAGAACGACAGCGGGGGAAGTTTCATCATCTCCTCGGACAACCGGGACCGCGGCGCGGTGGCGTCCACGGCCTCGGGCAAGTGGAGCATCTCCGACGACGGCCGCTACTGCGTGCTGGTCGAGTGGAAGGTGGTCGAGACGGAGGAGTGGTGCCGCTACATCGTCCGGTCGGGCGAGGACTACTACGCGACGAAGTCCGACAAGACCGGCACGGAGCGGGTCCACAAGCTCTCGATCAAGAGGTAGCGGCGGTTCCCTGCGCTCAGAGCGACGTCGACGCGAAGACCCCCGCCTATACTGGATCGCACACGCTGACGCTCATGACGATCACCGCCCTGGTGGCCTCGCAGGACGGGCTGCATGGGAGATGCGCATGCCACCGATCGCGGTCCCCACCGAGAACCAGTTGCTGACGGCCTTGCCCGAGGCCGAGCGGGCGCGGTGGTTCCCGCAGATGGAAGCGATCGACATGCCGCTCGGGCAGGTCCTGTACGAATCCGGCAGGACCCTCGAGCACGTGTACTTCCCCACCACATCGATCGTCTCGCTGCTGTATGTGCTGGAAAACGGCGCATCGGCGGAGATCGCAGTGGTAGGGCGCGAAGGCATCGTCGGCATCTCGCTGTTCATGGGGGGCGAATCGACACCGAGCCGCGCGGTCGTCCAGAGTGCCGGCCAGGGCTTCCGGCTGCAGGCCGATCTGATGATGCAGGAGTTCAACCGCGCTGGCCCGGTCCTGCACCTGCTGCTGCGCTACACCCAGGCGCTCATCACGCAGATGGCGCAGACGGCGGTGTGCAACCGGCATCATTCGCTGGACCAGCAGCTGTGCCGCTGGCTGCTGCTCAGCCTGGACCGCCTGCGCTCGAACGAACTCGTGATCACCCAGGAACTGATCGCCAGCATGCTGGGGGTGCGGCGCGAAGGGGTCACCGAGGCAGCGGGCCACCTGCAGAAGGCCGGACTGATCCGTTACCGACGCGGCCACATCACCGTGCTGGATCGTGCCGGGCTCGAGCACCGTGCCTGCGAGTGCTACGCGGTGGTGAAGAACGAGTACGACCGCCTGCTACCGGCCACACCGGCACGCTGAACGCCGGTGCCGAGTTCGCGAGGGTGTGCTGGCGCACAGACGCCGGTGGGCCCGGACGCTAGGATTGCTGTTCTCCCTCGCTGGCCTCTCTTGCCCTAGCGCTGCAGCGACGAGGGCACACCGACTGACGGCGCAGCCCGCCATGGCGCGTCTCGTCTCGGTGCACCGTGGTCCTACGCGCCTCGGCGCGTCGTCCGACAGACGACGCAGGGCCGGCCACCTACGCTGGGATCGATCGCGTTGTTGCGCCCTCGAAGGCCGGCGAGCACCACGACCTTTGTTCGCCCTTCTTCACCTTGGTGCGCGGTCCTCGGACCGTGCATGCGGAGCAACTCATGGATATTCCCGTCAATGCAGGCCGCTCGTGGAGCACGTCTTCGTTCGGCACGGCCGCAGACACTTCGCCCATGGAGTTGTCGGTCCTGGCCGAGCACCTCGACGTCTGCAAGGATTCGCGAGGCCGCTTGTTTCTCGTACAAAGCGTCGCGGAGACGATCAATGGCTTCCTCTCGGCTCGCTTCGTCACGACGCTCGCGGCGTTCGCGCTGCTGATCGCCGCCGGTCTGCTGTTGCTGTAGGCGCATGGCGCGCCCCTCGCCTCTCAAGAGACTGATCCCGGAAGCGCCCCAGGCGCTGTGTGACATCCTCGACGCCGCCGGCGGCCCGGTCGAGCCTCCGATCCGTGCCGAGATCTTCGGTCTGCAGCGCTTTGCGCAGCACGGCCGCAGCCTGGGCGAGACGCACCGCGCGGCGAGGTCGGGCTCGCGCGCGGCCACCTTCGTCCCGCGCCTGCACAGCAACATCCAGATGCTGCGCGACGCCCACCGCTACATCGGCGAGCAGGCGGCCACGGGCTACGACATCAGCCCGGCCGCCGAATGGCTGCTCGACAACTTTCACCTGATCGAGGCGCAGCTCAAGGAGATTCGCGAGGGCCTGCCGCGCAGCTACTTCCGCACGCTGCCCGTGCTGCTCGACGAGCCGCTGGCCGGCCTGCCGCGCGTCTACGGCGTGGCCTGGGCCTTCGTGGCCCATACGGACGGGGCCTTCGACGAGGAACTGCTGGAGCAGTTTCTTGTCGCCTACCAGGAAACGCGCGAACTGAACCTGAACGAGATGTGGGCGCTGCCCACCACCTTGCGCGTGGTGCTCGTCGAGAACCTGCGCCGCCTGGCCGAGCGCGTGGCCACCAACAAGGCCGCGCGAGCCGTGGCCAACCTGTGTTGCGATCGCATCGAGACCCTTGCGCTGCACGCGCTGCAACAGGTGCTCGATCTGCTGGACCGGCGCGGGGTCGGCCGGGTCTTCCTGGCGCAGATCGCCCAGCGCCTCCAGGATCGCCGGACCACCGCGAACGCCCTCCATTCGGTCGGCGTGCACGAATGGCTGGAGCGCGCCCTCCCCGATGCCGCAGCGATGCAGATCCAGCAGGCGGCCAGCCAGGCCGCCGACAACCTGAGCGTCAGCAACGCGCTCAAGTCGCTGCGTGCCATCGGCGATGCGCACTGGCCCGACATCATTGCCCGCAGCAGCACGCTGATGCGGCTGATGCTCGCCTCGCCGGTGTTCGAGGCCGAGCACACCGACACCCGCGACCAGACCTTGCACGGCATCGAGTCGCTGGCCCGCCGTAGCGGACGCAGCGAGCTCGTCGTGGCCACTGCCCTGCTCCGCTCGATGCAGGCTCCCGAAGGCGCGGGGGGCGCCACCGTCGTGGCCAGTCACTGGCTGAACGGTCCGGGACGGTCCGCGTTGGTCGCCGCACTGGGCCTGCAGGGGCGTGCCGCTGCGGCCGCCTCCTTCCCCTGGCGTCACACGGTCCGCCGCATGGCCCTGCCGGCCTACGTGGCCGCCGTGCTGCTCGGCAGCGTCGCGCTGGTGGCCTGGATGCTGCAGTTCGGTGCGGCGGATGCCGCGCGCCTGGAGGCGCCCGTCTGGCTGGCATGGATCGGCATGGCGCTGATGACGCTGCCGGCGTCCGAGGCGGTCGTCGCGGTGATCAACCGGCTGATCAGCGAGTCGAAGCGCCCCGAGCACCTGCCGCGGCTGGCCCTCGCCGACGGCATACCGCCCGAGCACCGCGTGATGCTGGTGATTCCATCCTTGCTCACCGACGCAGCCGCCACACGCGCGCTGGTGCACCGCCTGCAACTGCACCACCTGGCCAACCCCGAGCGTCACGCACAGTACGCGCTGCTGACCGACTGGGCGGATGCCGACACGGCACGTCAGGCGACCGACGAGGCCTTGCTGGTTGGCGCCCGCGACCAGATCCGCGAACTCAACGCGCTGTACCCGCGCACCGCCGAAGAAGGCGACGAACCGCCGCGCTTTCTCCTGCTGCATCGCGAGCGCCGCTACAGCGAGTCGGAGCAGCGCTGGGTGGGCTGGGAGCGCAAGCGCGGCAAGCTGGAACTGCTGATCGCCGCCCTCCACGGTGACCCCGCGGCGAGCTTCCTGGCACTGGGCGAGGAATCGCGCATCGCGGGCGGCACGCAATACATCGTGACGCTCGACAGCGACACGGAGCTGCCGCCCGGCCGGCTGCGCGAGCTGGTGGGCGTGGCAGCCCATCCTCACAACCTGCCGAGGCTCGCTGCCGATGGCCGCAGCGTGGTGAGCGGCTACGGCATCCTGCAGCCGCGCGTCGTCACGCCGTTGCCGGCGCGTCGCGACTTCACACTGTTCCATTGGCTGTTCGCCGGCCAATGCGGCATCGACCCGTACAGCGCCGCCACCTCCGAGCTCTACCAGGACGTGTTCGGCGAAGGCACGTTCACCGGCAAGGGGCTGCTGAACGTGGGCGCCATGCATGCGGTGCTGTCCGGCCGCCTGCCCGAGAACCAGGTGCTGAGCCACGACCTGCTCGAAGGCTCGATGGCGCGCTGCGCCGCGGTGACCGACATCACCGTGATCGAGGACGCGCCCTTCCACGCCGATGTCGCGGCCTCCCGCGTGCACCGCTGGACGCGCGGCGACTGGCAGCTGCTGCCCTTCCTGCTGTCGTTCGTGCTGAGCCCGGGGCGCTATCCGCTGCGCGCGGTGAACCGCTGGAAGATGTTCGACAACCTGCGCAGATCCCTCGTGGCCCCGGCGTCGCTGGCCCTGCTGCTGCTCGCGCTGACGGGCGCCACCGTGTCGCCGTGGGCGGCGTTGACGCTGGTGCTCGCGGCGTTCTCAGCCGGGCCGCTGATGGGCGTGGCGGCGGGCTTTTCGTCACGGCGACACGATCTGGCGGTGCGCCATTTCTACCGTCAGGCCTCGACCGAGCTGGCGCGGGCCCTGTGGGGCGGCCTGTGGCACCTGACCCAGTTGCTGCAGCAGACCCTGATGGCCGTGGATGCGATCGTGCGCGCGCTCTGGCGCATGGGCATCAGCCGGCGCCACCTGCTGCAATGGACCACCGCGGCCTCGGCGCAGGCGCAGGCCAAGACCGCATTCGCTGCCGTCGCTCGCCAGCACTGGCGCACCCCGGTCGTCGCGCTGTTGCTGCTCGCGGCGCTGTGGACGTTGGAAACGCCCTTTGCGTTGCTGTCGTTGACGCTGTGCTTGCTGTGGGCCGCCTCGCCGGCGTGGAGCTGGTGGGTCAGCCGTCCGCGCCCGGCCGATCGCAGCGCCGAACTGCCGGCACCGGAGCGCGCCTACCTGGAAGGCATCGCCCGCGACACCTGGCGCCTCTTCGAGCGCTGCGTGGGCCCGGCCGACCATCACCTGCCGCCCGACAACCTGCAGACCGCGCCGCACGACATGGTGGCGCACCGCACCTCGCCCTCCAACATCGGCCTGTACCTGCTGAGCGTGGCCTGCGCTCGCCAGTTCGGCTGGATCGGCACCCAGGAACTGCTGTCGCGAATGGAGGCGACGCTCGCCACGCTGCAGGTGCTGGAGCGTCACCGCGGCCACTTCCTCAACTGGTACGACACCCAGTCGTGCGCGCTGCTGCTGCCCATGTACGTGTCCACCGTGGACAGCGGCAACCTCAGCGGCCATCTGCTCGCGGTCGCGCAGGCCTGCCGGGAACTGTCGCGCAGCCCGCACGACCCGGGCGCTTCGCGCCGCGCGCTGCTGGCCTCCCGGCAACGGCTCGCGCCCTTGCTGGCGCAGCGGTCCGGGTTGTCGGCGGCGCAGCGCGACGAGCTGAAATGGCTGCTGGTCGATCACCGCACGACGCTGCGTTCCGCAGCACTCGACGCCGAGGCCGGCACGGCCGACGCCCGGCTTCGTCTGCAAGCCTTGTCGCAGCGCTGCGATGAGCTCGCCTGGCAGGCCGACTTCGGCTTCCTGTACCACCGCAAGCGGCACCTGTTCCACATCGGCTACCGGGTCGCCGAGCAGCAGCTCGACTCGGGCCTCTACGATCTGCTGGCCTCGGAGTCGCGCCTGACCAGCCTGCTCGCCATCGCGAAGGGCGACGTGCCCGTGGCGCACTGGGCCTCGTTGGGCCGGCCCTTCTATGCGGTCGGGGCCCACGCCGGGCTGCGCTCCTGGTCCGGCTCGATGTTCGAGTACCTGATGCCCAGTCTGGTGCTCGACGAGCCGCCCGGCAGCGTCCTGCGCGACGCCTGCCATGCGGCGCTGCGCGAGCAGATGGCCTTCGCCGAGCAGCAGGACGTGCCCTGGGGCGTCTCCGAGTCGGCCCACGCAGGCAGCGACCACACGCTGGCGTACCAGTACGCGCCGCAGGGCGTGCCGCGGCTGGCGTTGCGCCGCACGCCGCCCGACGAGTTGGTGGTCGCACCCTACGCGACGGCGCTGGCCGCGCTGGTGGAGCCGCACCGTGCGGCGCTCAACTTCGCGGCGCTCGAGGCGCTGGGCGCGCGCGCCCGCTACGGCTTCATCGAAGCGCTGGATTTCTCGCCGGCCCGCCTGGCGACCGCCGAGGTGTTCACCCCGGTCAGCACGTTCATGGCTCACCACCAGGGCATGAGCATCGTGGCGCTCGCCAACGTACTGCTCGGCGGTCCGGCTCAACGCTGGGGCATGGCCAATGCGCACATCGAGGCCGTGGCCTCGATCCTGCACGAGCGGGCCCCGCGCGAGGTCTCGGTGCTCTACACGCCGCCGTCGGGCGCGCCGCCGCAGGCGCTGCGCAAGCGCGCGCCCGGCCTGCTGCGCGAGGTGCTGCCGGGCTCGACCGCCCTGGAGCCCACGCACCTGCTGTCGAACGGCCGCTACAGCGTTGCACTGCGCGCCAACGGCGCCGGCTGGAGCCGGTGGCAGCAGACCGGCATCACGCGCTGGCGCGACGATGCGCTGCGCGACGCCTTCGGCAGCTTCTTCTACCTGCGCTGGGATCGGCAGCCGCAGCCGGTGTCGATCACCCAGCATCCCGCACCCGACCCGGCGGCCCACTACAAGAGCATCTTCCACGCCGACCGCGTGTGCTTCGATGCGGCCTGGCCCGCACTCCAGGCCCACGCGACCGTCTGGGTCAGCCCGGAAGACGACGTGGAGTTCCGCCGCATCGAGCTGCGCAACCTGAGCGACCGGCCGATCGACATCGAGCTGATGTCGGCCTTCGACGTGACGCTGTGCGATGCCCGCGCCGACGAAGCCCACCCCGCGTTCAGCAACCTCTTCGTGCGCGCCGAGTGGCTCGCCGAGCAGCGGGCGCTGGTGTTCGCGCGCACCCCGCGGCTCGCGCACGATCCGGCGCCGCAGGCCGCGCACTTCCTGACGGAGATCGACGCCCAGGACCTGTCGGTGAGCTTCCAGACCGACCGGCAACGCTGGCTGGGCCGCAACCGCGACGTGAGCCGGCCGCTGGCCCGGCTCGCTCCGGCGCCGGCGGCTTCGACCGAGGGGCCCGTGCGGCTCGACACCGGTCTCGATCCGATGTGCGGCCTGGCGGTGCGGCTGCGCATCGGCCCTCACGCGAAGGCGAAGATGACCTTCGCGACGGCGATCGCCGACCACCGCCGCACGCTCGACGCAGTGATCGACAAGTACCAGCAGCACAGCCACGTGCAGCGCGCTTCACTCATGTCGGCCACGCTCACCGGCATCCGCCTCCATACGCTGGGCATCAGTGCGGAGAACTTCGCGGCCGTGCAGATGGTGACCACCGCCCTGGCACTGAGCCTCACGCGCCCGCACGCCGCGGTGACGCTGCCCGATGACGCCGCACTGGCCGCCTGCGACCGGCGGCTGCTGTGGCGCTTCGGCATCTCGGGTGACCGGCCGTTGGTCCTGGTCGCCGTCGACGTGCCGCAGGGGCTGGGCCTGCTGCGCTCGCTGGCCCAAGCGCTGCGCCTGTGGTCGTGGGGCGGCATGGCCTGTGACCTGGTGGTGGTGAATGCCGAGCCCGCTTCCTACCAGATGTCGCTGCACCGCGAGATCGCAGGGCTGCGCGAGCGCCATGCGGCGGACAGCCAGGCGGAAACGCCACCGACCGGCGGCCGGATCACCGGCTTTCATCTGCTGCGGTCCGACGAACTCTCGCGTGACGAGCTCAGCACACTGCAGACCGTGGCCCGGGTGCGCTTCCATGCCGACGGCCGCCCGCTGACGCACCATGTGCAGGCCTGGGCCGCGCTGCACGAAGCCGCTTGCGACGAGCGGCAGGCCCTGTCGACGGTCCCGGTGATCACGGCGGCGGCGGAGGATGCCGTCGCGCCGGCACCGACCGGCCGGTTCGACGCGACGTCCGGCGAGTTCCGGTTCGACGTGAACGCCCGGCTCCGTCCGCTGCGCCCGTGGATCAACGTACTCGCCAACCCGGCCTTCGGCGCCCACCTGTCGGAAGCGGGCGGCGGCTACACCTGGGCCGGCAACAGCCGGTCGATGCAGCTGACCGCGTGGTCCAACGATCCGGTCACGGACCCACCGTCGGAGTGGTTCCTGCTGCAGGATGCGAAGACGCTGGAAACCTGGAGCGCCACGCCCTCGGCCTGGGGCGACCCGCGCCAGACCTACCGCGTCTCGCACGGCCAGGGCTACAGCGTCGTCAGCCACCGACACGGCGACGTGGATGTGACGGCCACCTGGTGCGTCGACGCGCACACGGCGGTCAAGCAGGTGAGCCTGAGGCTCGTCAACCGCAGCGCCAGGCCCCTGCGGCTGCGCGTGATCGGCATCGCCGAGTGGATGATGGGCGCCCAGCGCGCGGACCGCGGCACGACGAACACGGCGCTGTACCGCCAGCGCCTGCCGGCCGGCAGCAAGCTCACCGCGCTGCTGTGCACCCAGGCCGAATCGTCGGTCGGCTTCGGTGGCGGCACGGCCTTCCTGGGCCTGGCCGGTGCCGCCGACGAACCCGAGGACTGGACCTGCGATCGGCGCGAGTGCTTCGACGCCCGTGGGCAACTGGTGCTGCCCGACCATTTCGGCCAGCGCGCCGGCACCGGGCTCGACCCCTGCGCCGCCCTGTCGACGCAGCTGACGCTGGAGGCCGGCGATGCCCTGGAGCGGGTGTTCCTGCTGGGCTATGCCGAGACGCCTGCCGCCGCGCGCCAGCTCGCCGCGCTGGCCGCCGCCCTCCCCGCCACGCAGCGGCTGGACGAGGTGCGCGCCGGCTGGGACGGCCTGCTGGGTTCCACCCACGTCGAGACCCCTGATCCCTTGTTCGACGCCCTGGTCAACCGCTGGCTCCTCTACCAGGCGGTGTCCTGTCGCTTGTGGGCGAAGGCAGGTTTCTATCAGGCCGGCGGCGCCACGGGCTTTCGCGACCAGTTGCAGGATGCGATGGCGCTGAGCTGGGCCGCACCCGGCGTGCTGCGGGCGCAGATCCTTCTGTGCGCGTCACGGCAGTTCGTGGAAGGCGACGTTCAGCACTGGTGGCACGCGCCCGGCGGGGCGGGCGTGCGAACGCATTTCTCGGACGACCTGCTGTGGTTGCCGCATGCCTGCTCCCACTACCTGCGCGCCACCGGCGACGCGGCCTTGCTCGACGAGCGCGTGCCATTTCTCCAGGGCATGGCCATTCCGGACGGCGCCGAGGATGCCTACTACGCCCCCGAGGTCAGCGAACACCAGGCGTCGGTCTACGAGCACGCCGCGCTGACGATCGACCGCAGCCTGCGCGTGGGCGTGCACGGCCTGCCGCTGATGGGCAGCGGCGACTGGAACGACGGCATGAACCGGGTCGGGCACGAGGGCCGGGGCGAATCGGTGTGGCTGGGCTGGTTCCTGTGCCGGATCGTCGCCGACTTTGCGCCGCTGGCGCGGCAGCGCGGCGACGACGAGCGGGCGCTGCGCTGGGAGCGCGCGGCGCAGGACTGGACGCAGGCCCTCCACGGGGCGGCGTGGGACGGGCGATGGTTCAAGCGCGCCTTCTTCGACGACGGGCAGCCGCTCGGATCGAGCGACAACACCGAAGCCCGCATCGACCTGATCGCGCAGGCCTGGGCGGTGCTCTCGGGCGCGGCGACGCCCGACACGCAGCACCAGGCCATGGCCGCCGCCGAGGCCCATCTGGTCGATGCCGACGCGGGGCTCATCCGTCTGCTCGACCCGCCGCTGGCGCAGTCGCGGCCGAGTGCCGGCTACATCCAGGCCTATCCGCCGGGAGTGCGCGAGAACGGCGGGCAGTACTCGCACGCCGGCATCTGGGCGTTGATGGCGCAGGCCCGGCTCGGCCCGGAGCGCGGCGACCTCGCCTACCGCTACTTCCGATATCTCAGTCCGGCACACCGCGCGATCCACCCGACGCGGGGCGCGGCCTACGGCATCGAACCCTATGTGATGGCGGCCGACGTCTACAGCCAGCCGCCCTACGTGGGACGCGGGGGCTGGAGCTGGTACACGGGGGCTGCAGCGTGGATGCACCGCGCCGCCATCGAGTCGATGTTCGGCCTGCAGCAGGAAGCACACACCTTGAGCTTTGCGCCCTGCCTGCCTTCCGACTGGGCGAAGGCGGAGCTGACGCTGCGTCGCGAGGGGCGCACGATGCGCTTCATCCTGATCAGGTCCCAGGCGCTCACGGTGCTCGAACTCACTGCCGCGGCCGGCGTGTCCGGGAAGGCCGAGCTGCTGCGCCCGGGCCAGCGGCTGGACTGGCGCGATCTCGCGCCGAGCACCTGCTTCGTCGTGCCGCTTCAGGAGAGCTGACGCGCGGCCACGTCGGCCTCGCGCAGCATGACCGGCTCGATCGAGCCCGCTGCAATCCGCCGTCTGACCGCGGCGTCGATCTCGTCGCGGTGCGCAGCGTAGGTGGCCAGCGCATCGACACCGCTCACATCGGCGCGAAAGCGGAAATGCAGCGTCTCCTTGGCAATGCTGGCGCCGACGAACTGGCCGTCTTCCGCCTGCACCCAGAAGCGAACCGCGCCGGAGGCCTCATGAAAGATCGGGTCGGGCTGCACGGCGGACTACTTCTTCTTCGGCCGCGCCGCCGGCGCCACCGCCAGCGGCAACACATCCAGCTGTGTCGGATCGACCGGCACCTGCGCCTTCTTCGGCTTCTTCGCTTCCTTGTTGCCGTGTCGGCTCTTGGTCATGGTCGGCCCTGTCTCACTGGATGGTTGGCGATATGGCGGGGTTCGATCCGACAAGGCCGGGACGAACGACGCACCGAGTGCACGGCCCGCATCTCGGCACTGTGTCGGCGCATCGACGCCGAGTCTGTGCGGCAGGCCACCCTCGCGCAGGGCTCGCTAGCTCTGGTCTGAGAATTTCACGAGCCGGACATGGCCGAGCGCGCCACGGAGATGCAAGACCGAGGGGGTCGTCTCCAACCGAGGCCACCCCGTTTCGCGGAGGTCCCGGACCCCGACGACCTGGTCCATGAAGGTGGTCGCCAGAACGTACCGGCCGCAGACCAGCGCACCGATCGCTGCCAGCAGCGACTGCGCCTCCCAGCCATCGGGCTCGCGCCCTTCGGCGGCCATGGCGTCGAGCAACTTCTCCAACGCGCGTTCCGTGAACTCTCTGATCTGCAGCGGCATTCAGGTTCCTGACTCGATCGGGAAGTCTGAGGCCGGCCTAGCGCATGCGAGGGGTGATTACCCTCGGCCGGCACCGAGCGAGGACCGGGGCCTCACGGACCGCTGTCCTACACGCAGACGCGTGGTTGATGCCGTGCGTTGCACACGACCCAAACCGATAGTGATTGTTCCTCCGGGAACCCCCACGCCACTCTGCATCAGGAACCACCATGGCCACAAAGAAGGCGAAAGCTGCACGTCCGCGGAGCCCGTCGGCTCCATCCAACTGGGGATCGATTCACTCGACCTTCTCCGGGCCGTCCACGATGGCGCCGGATCAGGCCGCCGCCGCCGCCATGCCCGACGCGAGTTCGCAGCTTCTGGCCACGCAGTCGGTGGGCGCCGAGCTCGGTACGAGCGCCGTCCCATTCAATGCCGACAAGGCCGCAGAGCATGGCCTTCGTGCGGGGCGGGAACCCCCCACCGGTGCGACGCAGGAGCCGCACGACCCTATCGACACGGCCAGCACCGTGACCGAGGGGCAGAGCTCGGGCAAGGTCGGCGACGGCACGCCGCTGCACGGCACCAACCCCGCGAACGATTCGCTGGACCGCGTACGCGTCGACTCCGGTGGCCAGACCTTGACCACGAACATGGGGATCCCCATCGCGGACAACCAGAACTCGCTCAAGGCAGGGTTGCGGGGGCCGGTCCTGCTGGAGGACTTCATCCTTCGCGAGAAGCTTACCCATTTCGATCACGAGCGGATTCCCGAGCGCATCGTGCATGCCCGCGGATCGGGCGCGCATGGCTACTTCGAGTCCTATCAGTCTCTCGAGGCCATCACGCGCGCCGCGCCTTTTGCCCAAGCCAGCAAGCGCACGCCGGTGTTCGTGCGGTTCTCGACCGTTGCCGGAGAGCGCGGCTCATGCGATCTCGCCCGCGATGTCCGCGGATTCGCCGTCAAGTTCTACACCGAAGACGGCAACTGGGACATCGTGGGCAACAACATGCCGGTGTTCTTCATCCAGGACGCGATGAAGTTCCCCGACCTGGTCCACGCCGTGAAGCCGGAGCCGAACAACGCCATGCCCCAGGCGGCAAGTGCGCACGACACGTTCTGGGACTTCGTCTCGCTGATGCCCGAGTCGACGCACATGCTGATGTGGCTGATGTCGGACCGCGCCATCCCTCGCAGCTATCGGATGATGCAAGGCTTCGGCGTGCACACCTTCCGGCTCGTCAACGATAAAGGCGAGTCGCGGTTCGTGAAGTTCCACTGGACGCCGATCGCGGGAACGCACGCGGTGCTGTGGGACGAGGCGGTCAAGATCAACGGCGCCGACTCGGACTTCCACCGCCGAGACCTGTGGGAGGCCATCGAAGGGGGCGCCTATCCGGAATGGGAGCTCGGACTGCAGGTGTTCACCGAAGAAGAGGCCGAGCGCTTCTCCTTCGATGTGCTCGACGCGACCAAGCTGGTGCCGGAAGAGCTGGTGCCGGTGCGACCCGTCGGCCGCATGGTGCTGAACCGCAATCCGGACAACTTTTTCGCCGAAACCGAGCAGGTCGCCTTCGGCACCGGCAACATGATTCCGGGCATCGACACGAGCAACGATCCGCTGCTGCAAGGCCGCCATCACTCCTACCTCGACACGCAACTGAGCCGGCTCGGCGGGCCTAACTTCCATGAGTTGCCCATCAACGCCTCGCTCGCCCAGGTGCACAACAACCAGCGCGACGGCATGCACCGCCAGGCGATTCCGCGCGGCAAGGTGGCCTACGAGCCCAACTCGCTGGCGGGGGGTTGCCCCTTCCAGGCAGGACTCCGTGGCTTCGTGCCGTTTCCGGCACCGGTCTTCGAGGACAAGGTGAGAGGCAAGCCGGAGAAATTTGCCGACCACTACACGCAGGCCACGCTGTTCTGGAACAGCCAGTCGGCGGTGGAAAAGAATCACATCGTGGGCGCCTACCGGTTCGAGCTGACGAAGGTTCGCGTCAACGGCATTCGGCGACGCGTGATCTCCATGCTGGCGAACGTCGATGCCGAACTGGCGGCGCGCGTGGCCGACGGGCTGGGCATCGCGGTGCCGCCGGCCCAACCACGCGCGCTGGACAAGCCGCCCGCGCCCGAGGTGACGCAGTCGAAAGCGCTCTCGATGTTTGCGCGACCGGGTGAGGCCGGCGTCAAGACCCGGCGCGTGGCCTTGCTGGTCGCTGCCGATGTCGACCTGCAGGCGCTGGTCGATCTGCATGCGCAGCTCGTTGCAGCCGGCGCCCTGCCGCGATACGTGGGACCCAAGCTCGGCAGGATCGAGGGGGCATCCGGCTCGAGCGTGGATGTGGAAGTGAGCTTCGAGACCGCGCCGTCGGTGCTCTGGGATGCCGTGGTGGTGCCGGGCCACGACGACGTTCTGGCGACGCTGGGGCATGCGAAGGATTTCCTGAAGGACCAGTTCCGACATTGCAAGCCCATCTTCCTGATGGGCGACCCGAGCGCCCTGGCCGATGCCATCGAGCTACCGGCCACGCTGCCCGACGGCAGCGACGACCCGGGCATTGCGGTGGATGCCAAGGCCTTCATGGCGGCACTGGCATCGCACCGCGCCTTCGAGCGCGAAGTCGACCCGCCGCTCGTCTGAATGCATGTCTTTTGACATGTCTGTCGCGGCGTCGGCTCGTCGATGTGGAACGGGGCGTAGGACGCCCACTCGTCGATCGGTAGGAAGAGCTTGCGTTCGCGCTGGGCGCGGTTGCAATGAGCCCGGTGGCGCCTAGTCTCACCCACTCCCCCCACGCACGACAGTGCACTACCCAAGGACGCCAGCATGACTTCAGCCAGCACCCACACTTCGACGGCCACTCGCGCCGCACGCAAGTCCGACGCCGCGCCCGACGCGATCGCCTTGCTCACCGAAGACCACAAGGAAGTGAAGAAACTGTTCAAGGAATACGACAAGCTGGCCAAGGCCAGCGCTCCCGCGACGCAACGCGAACAGCTCGCGGCGAAGATCTGCCAGATGCTCACCGTTCACGCGCAGATCGAGGAAGAGATCTTCTACCCGGCCGCCCGCGAGGCTCTGGACGACGAGGATCTGATCGATGAAGCCGCGGTCGAGCACGCCAGTTGCAAGGAGCTGATCGCGCAGATCGAGGCGATGTCTGCCGACGCCCAGCTCTTCGACGCCAAGGTGAAGGTGCTGGGCGAGTACATCGACCACCATGCGACGGAGGAAGAGAAGGAGCTGTTCCCGAAGACGCGACGCCGCATCGACATCAAGGAGATCGGCGCGCAGCTCCAGCAGCGCAAGGACGATCTCATGGCCGCCAGCTGAGGCGGCGAGTGCGGGTTTGAACCTAGCAAGGTATGACAGGAGACGCGCCGATCCGAGAAGCAGACACTGGCGGCTCCCGATGCGCGCGTCTTGGCGGTCCCGCCCGGAACTCGACGCGTCGGAGACTGGGAGGGCCGCGTGGATGCCTCGCTTGTTCCGTCTGCCGGCGAGCCCGGCGCCTGCCGCTGCGATCGGCGCGAGTTCGTCAGACATTGCACGGCAACATGTCTGTGCGCATCCACCTTCCACAGCATCGCCCAGCCCCTGGACGGCGACTTGAGACAGGCGAGGCACGAATTCGACGCCTTGGCGGTTGCGGCACACGCGCTGGATTTCGACCGGCGCATCGCCTTCGTCAATGTCGAGATCAATCAACGGATCGAGTACGCGGCAGATCCGGAGTCGGCGCCCGGCGCCGACGTGTGGTCGACTCCCTGCGAAACCCTGGCCCGCGGCACGGGTGACTGCGAAGACTTCGCGATCACCAAGTTCTTCCTGCTCCTGGCGAGCGGCAGCCCCAGGCATGGCGTTCGGCTGCTGTATGCGCGCCAACGTCGGCTGGACCTCCTTGCGGCGACGGTGCCGCATCTCGTGGTGCTTGCCGGGTGGCCGCTCGTCGATCCGCTGGTGATGGACTGCATCACCCCGCTGCTCTTGGCGCTGTCACGCCGCGATGACCTCCAACCGGTCTTCAGCTTCGACCAATCGGCCGTCTGGCAGCGGGTCGATGCGGCGCCGATCTCGCCAGGCCGGAGCGGGATCCGACCGTGGCGCACGACGCTGGCGCGCACCAGGCAGCAGTTGCATTGACGCCGGTCCCGTGGGCCGTCATAGCGTCACCTCATCGTCCGCGCCGCGTATCTCGACGCACAGCGTTGGCGTCGGCACCGTCTGCCGCGAGCAGATGGCGCTGATGCTCAAACGATTCGCATGAAGGCGAGGCATCAGCCGCGAGACGAGACCGGCCGAATCATCCGTTGGGGCAAGCTGGAACACCAAGTACAGCACGGCCGCCGGGGCCATCAGGGACCGAACGATGCCCAACTCGGGGCCCGCTCCCATCCAAAGCGGGTCGACGTTCACGGCAATGACCTTGTCGAAGCTGGCAGCCGCCAGCGGCGCGTTCGCGAGGTCGACGGCATGAAACACCATACGTCCCGTCGCGATGTCTGCCTGGTTGCTGCGAACGGCGGCCGCTATGGCTTGGGCAGAGGGATCGATGCCGGTGTACGAGCCTTCTCTGAGCCTGGGCATGATCATCGAAGCCAGCTTGCCTGGCCCGCAGCCGATCTCCAGTACGCGGTCCCGGCGCTGAACGTACACGTACCGCTGCACCCATGTCAGGCAGTCTTCGGTTCTTCGCGGCATTGGATCGGTCCGGCCTCAGGGCAATCTCGATCCTCCCATCTGGATGCATCGGAAACGAGCCGTCCATGGCATTTCGAACCTGATGACGCGGCAAGGCGACGAACCCGAACCTCCTTAATGCAGCGCTAATTTTCTGGATGCACTGTCGGGTGAAGAACACCTGAAAGTCGCCGCATGCTGCATCAACCGACCGGCTCGCCACGAATGCTGACTCGCTACGGAGCACTTCTCTTCGTCGTGGGGGTGTTGTGGCGCTACGGCGCCGGAAACGATATCGGGACGGTGGTCGCGTTGATCGGTGCGATCGTCTGTCGCAGCCACGCCGCCGTGAGTTTGCAGCCAAGGCAGATGCGATGAAAACCGAGCCGCGGGGTCGCGCTCCTGCCACCGACCGTCGTGCAGCGCCTCCTCATACGGTGCATGGCCCGGGCGATCGTTCTGCCCGACGCAAGATGATCGACCTGGTGGCCTCGGTTGCAGTGGCCCTGGTGGGCGTGTACTTGATCTTGGATTAGGCGAAAGGCCTGCGCCCTCGATTTCTCGAAGCGCCGAACTCAACGACGAAGCCCTTGCCGCGCTGCTTGGCCGGAAGTCAGCCACCTTCCTTTCCGGCGAGCACGCCTGGAACGACCCGCGCACCGGCTTCGCATGGGAAACCGACGCCAATCAAGGCCGTTTCGAGCCCAAAAGAAGAAGCCCGTCCCAGTGGTCTTTCACTGGCACGGGCCGTTCAATTTGGTGGAGCCGGGGGAATCGAACCCCCGATCGCTCTCGTGTCAATGTGTACTGAGCCAAGCACGTGCGACTGACGTGCGAACGCACGACCACAGAAAAGTACACGAAGGACGCGACTTGTCAATTCCGCAGTCAAATTTCACTATTACAACGAGGTTACGCAACTAGCAACCAAATGATTCACTGGAGATCCTTTGGAAAAATAATCCAGGACGTATTTACGTTCAGCCAATTTTAGCGTTCGAGTACCCATTGCAGATGCCCACGACAACCAATGCGACGCACCCGTTTTCAAATACTCATCCCTTATTTCCTTCAAGCCGTACCATTGATCAGGCATTTCCAAAATCTTTGCCCTTGCTATCGGGTAATCGCACGATCGACCATACAATGCCAATACCGCATTTGAATAGTCTTTTGTACCCTTTAAATGATCCTCGCATATAACAGCCAACCAGAATATCTGATATTCAATTAAGTTTGCAGCACCAGAGGCAAGCTTGTACACCTCAGTGGACAAATCCTCTTTATTTTTAATTGCGCCACTGAACCAACTAAGATGTTTCACAACACCAGGAAACTTACTAACAAGCTGACCAAATACTCCAACTATTGAATCAGCATGATCCTTCAGAAGCGACAAAATTCTCTCGACGTCCGCTTCCTCAGCCTTATCATTTGTCAGCAAAGTCAACAACTTATCCGCCTGATCATCGCTTAAACCCAAACCATTCTGCGCGTTATCTACATCAACAGTTGAAGGCAAGGCCGGAATTTCATCCCCTCCAATCAAAGCTATTATTTCAGCTTGAATTTCAGTTATTTCGCCATTAACCCCAGCACTTCCAGCCCCAACATCTGTTTTGCTAGGATTTATATTGAGCCCCTTCGCCCCAAGAAGCTCTTGGATCCGAAGAAAATCAGTTCGGATTATTGATTCGTTATTATCAAACAAAAAGAAATCATCCATGAACCGACACACTTGGCTAGATTTAATCTGCTTTGAAAGATCAATGAACTTCAGAAACTCACTGCCGATCATCTTTGCCGGGTAAATGCCGTGCGGCAAAAAATCGATTGATCTTCCAGCATTAATCTCTCTAAAAAACCGACCAAAATTAACAATATCTGTGGAGGAGGAATTTTTAAGGGACGCAAACCAATTAACGAGATCATGGTGATAGATTGAATTAAAGTACGAGGCGATATCGAATTTTAGGGAATTCGCATACAACATATAGTAGGATTCAATGTCGTCGCAAAAATCCTTATATGCATGCCGAACAAGAATCGGCTCACCTGCATCAAATCGATACCCATAACACTTCCGTGCATCACTGACAGGCTTTCTGAAAGATGCTCTATTTCTGTATATTATGTCGTACAAGAAATATGACGCAATAGGATCCAAACAAACTGTACGGCGGAGATGATTTCGAGGCTTTGGCGCGTATACACGCTGCTGCGGCAGAAAGCAATTCCCTGCATGTTCAGGCTTATCCGAGAGAATTTTATTATTTATATATTCAGCAATTTCTTTGCCGTGCTTTGACACCATCAATAAATTGGTCTGAAGCGGGTAAAGGGTCGATGGAAAATCACCAATGAAGAATTTTTCTGTGCTCATGCTGTGATCCCGCGTAAGCGACTCAAATAAAACAGTTGCTCCGAATGTAATGGTATTTCTCTGTCGATTACTGGAGTGCTTGCGGGTTGTCCACGGCGTCGGACGGGCGTCGCTCGCGACGAACGCACGACCGACGCGGTGGGCAACCCACGCTCGGTTGTCGAAGGGTTGATGAAATTCCCTCCCCTGCTATCCTCGCCGGATGGCCACCAAGCACAAAGCGTGGAAGACCCCGCTCGCCACACCCGCCCAAGCGCACGAGCGCTATGCATTCATTGATAACGTTGTGCGGTCGTTGCCGTCCGGTCAGTACGGGATTGATGAGGTCGAGTCGGCGCTTGGCATGTACTTGCTCGCCCATCACCTCGGCTGGAAGGTGCTCTACCTGGTACACAGCAAGAAGACGATCCGCAAGTACGAAGAGATCCTCGGCATCAAGCTCTCCGAGGTCTTCGATGAGTTCGGCCCGGATGCTGAACGCACCAACGCCTACAAGATCATCAAGGCCGTCTCGAACTTCTGGAAGCTCGTCTCCGGTGACGAGAAGTCCCCGCTGGAGCTCGACAAGCGTCAGATCTAGATAGAGGCACCTGAAGTGCCTTGACAGGATAATTATGTTCCCTCTACGATTGAGGGAACATGAATCACCTCTCATCTTCGGTTTTCGGCCGTGGGCCTCGGCACGAGGCTGCTGCGCCGGCAGGCGCAGCGGATCGGGCCGCAGGCCCTGGGCTTGTCACTCTTAAAACAAGTGACACGCCGCACCCCGACGACTCAGTCGAGATCGATCAGGTCCAGGCTCGTCTGAAACGTCTTCGACGTTCAGTCACCACAGCGGCCCGCCTCTTCGCTTTCGGCCTCGGCACGCGGCAGTTCAAGCCCGCGATGCTCACCCTCACCTACCGGGACGTTGACGGTTTCCGGCCAGGCCATATCTCCGCCCTGCTCAAGCACATCCGCCAATGGATGAAGCGCAAGGGCCACCGCATGCGCTACGTGTGGGTGGCCGAGCTGCAACGGCGCGGAGCCCTCCACTACCACGTGCTCCTCTGGCTGCCGCGTGGTCTCACCCTTCCCAAACCAGACAAGCAAGGTTGGTGGCCGCATGGACACACCCGTATCGAGTGGGCGCGCAACGCCGTCGGATACCTCTGCAAGTACGTCAGCAAGTTCGACGGTCAGGCGTCTCTTCCCAAGGGATGCAGACTCCACGGCTCTGGAGGACACGACGACTTTGCCAAGCCGATTCGACGCTGGTTCAACCTGCCCACATGGCTCAAGTCTCTTGCCGGAGTTGAAAGTAGCTTTGTGCGTGTCAAAGGTGTTGGCCTGGTTGAACGGGGAACGGGGGTTTGCGTGCCGTCGCCCTGGCGGGTGTCCCTCGTTGGAGCCCGCGTTATCGCAACTCGGCTATTCACACACCCACAGGCACTTCGGGACATCGCAGGCCCCTACAGCCTCCTCGGCGGATTCGCGGTGTGAACAACCATGAGCGCCTACCTCTCCCCCCTGCACTGGATCCGGCTCGCCAAGTACTGTGAGCTGAGCGGCGACACGGCCGATGCCGTACACGCACGCCGCCGCAAGCGCCAGTGGACCGACGGCCAGCATTGCCGACTCGGCCCCGACGGCAATCTCTGGGTCAACCTTGAAGAGGTGAACAAATGGGTGGAAGGCCAAGACCCGCGCGCGAGCTCGTCTATCCGCGCGGCGTAAGCATCAGAAAGTTCAAGACCGAAGAGCGCATCCAGATCGCGTTCAGCTTCCGCCGCACCGAGTGCCGCGAGCTGCTGCCGCCTGGTTCGATCACTCAAACCGCCCTGCACTACGCGGGCGGTCTACGTGCCGAAATCCTTCGCAAGATCGCAGAGGGCACGTTTCACTATCCAGACTACTTCCCGCACAGCGAGCGGGCCAAGCAGCTCGAGGGCGGCCGGCGCGTTGCCATGCGCACCCTGCTCGACAAGCAACTCGACCTCTACGAGCGCCAGCATGCGAACTGAGCGCTCAGCCCCAGCACGCTCGACGGCTACCGCAAGGCCATCAACAGCCAGCGCATGAAGTTCTGGGACGAGCTGCCGCTCGGCCAGGTCACACCCAGCAAGCTCCGCGACTGGATCAGCGCCCTGGGCGTCACACCCAAGCGAGCCCGCAACCTGCTCACACCGCTGCGCAGCGTCTTCGAGGACGCGCTGAACGACGAGCTGATCGACTACAACCCCTTCGACCGCATCGCGCTCGGCAAGCTGCTGCGCCAGACCACGAAGGCCAGCGACTACGAGGTCGACCCCTTCGCCTCCAAGGAACGAGCGACCTTGTTGGAACACGCCCGCGCCGACGAGCGGCCCATGCTGCAGTTCTGGTTCAACACTGGCCTTCGACCTGGCGAACTCATGGCCTTGCGGTGGGCAAAGATAGATTGGGTCGGCCGCAAAGCCCGGATCGACCGCAACCTGGTCGCCAAGACCGAGAAGGGCCCGAAGACGGCCGCAGGTATCCGGGACGTGGAACTCAACGACGAAGCCATTGCCGCGCTGATCGCCCAGAAGTCAGCCACCTTCCTGGCCGGCGAGCACGTCTGGAACAACCCGCGCACCAGCGCCGCATGGGAAACCGACGCCCAGATCCGCAAGACCCTCTGGGAGCCGCTGTGCACACGGTCAGGCGTCCGGTACCGCAACCCCTACCAAGTGCGCCACACCTTCGCCAGCGCCCTCCTCACGGCCGGCGCAAACCCTTGGTACGTCGCCCAGCAACTCGGGCACGTGGACGTGCAGCTCGTGTTCAGGGTCTACGGCAAGTTCATCAGCCAGGACTACCAGCGACCACAGGCCGCAAGGCTGCGAATCGCCATCGAAGGGCAGGTCTGAGCGCCAGGCTCACGTGCGAATCTGCGTGCGACTCACGTGCGAATCGGACGCCAATCAAGGCTGTTTTGAGCCCAAAAGAAGAAGCCCGTCCCAGTGGTCTTTCACTGGCACGGGCCGTTCAATTTGGTGGAGCCGGGGGGAATCGAACCCCCGTCCGCAAGCCATCCTCGGGTAGATCTACATGCTTAGCTGTCTGATTTGGGTCTCACGTTGCCGTCGCGCAGAAGCACGCTACGGACAACGCCAGTCACTGAGTCTCGTTGAACGCCGAGTGACCCGACGAGCAACCAGCCGATGTGCATGACGTCTCAGCCTTCCACCTTGCGGCTTGGGCCCGGCCCATCGGCCTGCCGTTGAGACGCTCACCGGTGTTTAAGCGGCGAGGGCGAAACGTTCGTCGTTCGCAGTTGGTTTGTTTCAGCTGGATTTACGAGCTCACTGATGCTCGGCATGCACCACTCCAATTCCGCACCCACGTCGAAACCAGGTCGGCCCCTGTGTGTGCATTGTAGGTGGTGGGTCCGCCAGCTGATTCAAGGGCATCGTGCAGACCCTGCCGGCGTCATTTCAGGGCGAAGGCCACGCGGGTGGTGGACCCCTTGTCGTCGATCCCCTCCGCGCCCAGCTTGGATGCCGTCAGCAGCACTCGCTCCGGCGGCACCTTCGCCGTCAGGTAGGCCTTGACGCGGTCGCCGCGCTGGTCGGCCAGGGTCTTCAGGGCCGGCTCGCCGGACGGCGCGCTGGCCAGCAGCAGGGCCTCCATCTCGGCCGGCGGCAAGCTCTTGGCCAGGCCGATGACGTTGCGGGGTTTGGTCTTCAGGTCGGCGGCCTTGTAGGCAGCCTCGAGCCAACGGGCTCGCTCGGCGGGCTCGATCTTCACGCTCTCGGCCAGCTCGCCGGTGGACTGGGCCTTGGCGGCGCGCACCAGGCTATCGAGGTACTGGACACGAAGCGCCGGCTCGTCGACGGCCGCGTCGGCGCGGCCGGTGGCCTCGAGTTTGAGGGCGGGCCGGTCGGTCAGTGCCTTGGCCAGCGTGTCCAGGCGCTGACGGCTGGCGTCACTGAGTTCGGTGGAGCCGGGCGCGAACTCCACGAAACCCAGTTCCTGCCCGCCGCCACCGAAAGCGCTGGCGAGCAGCGAGAACGGCGCGGTGATGGCCTTGGTGATCAGGTTGACGATCACACGCACGATGATGCGGCCGACCGAGAACTGCGGATCGTCGAGGCTGCCGCTGATCGGCAGGTCGATGTCGATCACGCCATTGCGGTCCTTCAGCAGCGACACGGCCAGCAGCACGGGCAGTTTCAGCGCGTCGGGGCTGTCGATCTTGTCGCCGAAGGTGAGCTGGTCGAGATAGACATTGTTCTCGGCCTCCAGCTTGCCGTTCTCGATCTTGTAGCGGACCTTGACCGACAGGGTGCCCTTCTCGATGCCATAGCCGGCGTAGCGGCCGGAGTAGGCCGTGAGACGGGTGATGTCGATGCCGCGCGCGCTGGCCGTGATGTCGGTCGCCAGGCGCGGGCCCAGCGGGTGCATGGTGCCGCTGATCTCCAATGGCGCCGCGCCGTCGACCTTGCCGGAGATCTTCACGCTGGCCGGCTGCGGGTTGTTCCAGGCCAGCGCCGACACCTCGCCCGCGATGTCGGTGAGCTTGGCCGAGTAGTTGGGGCGGATGAAGTTGTCGGTGAAGTCGACGGTACCGCCGGCCAGACGGATCTCGCGCCAGCGCACTTGGGGCGGGGGCGCGGCTGGGGCCGCAGCGGTGCCAGCAGGTGCGGATGCCGCGGAGGCCGAAGCCGTGGCGGAAGATGCCGGCTCGGGCGTCGCAGGCGCCAATGCCGCGTCGGCCCCGTTCTCGCTGGTCAGCGAGCGCGGCGCGGCATCGCCCGGGCGCTTGACGATCCTGGACAGGTTGATGCGACCGTCGGCATTGACGATCACCCGGCCATAGAAGTCGTCGAGCGAGACGCTGCCCAGATCGGCTTCGACCGCGGCAGGCCGCCACCCCACATCGGCGCCATCGAGTTGCAGCCCCTTGAAGCGCACGAACTCGGCCTGGTTGATCTGGTCGAGCACACGCAATTCCTTCAGCGCCAGCCGTCCGCGCCAGCGCGCCAGCGAGACGGCTTCCTGCGCCGTGCCGTCGACCTGCAAGTCACCCCGCGCGCTCACCTTGGCCGACACGAGGGAGACGTTCAAGCGCGCCTCGACGTAGGGCTGCAGCGCCCGCAGGTCGAGCGATTCGAGGTCGATCTTGCTGCGCAGCGACAGTGGCTGCGGCTGCGCGGTACCGCTGGCGCGCAGCCGGCCGCCGTGCTGCAGGGCGGTGGCCAGCTCGAAGCTCAGCGGCTTGCTCAGGTCGCTGTCGAGCTGGCGCAGCTTGAGATCGGTGCGCGCGATGCCGAAGGCCGCGACCGGCTTGACGCTGCGGTCGCTGACGGTCACGGCGCAGTTGCTGCAGCTCAGCTCGCTGACCTGCCAGCGCGGCGGCGGGGCCGATGGCCCGGGCGCCGCGGCCGTTGATGCCGGCACCGCCTTCTCGGCAGGTGGTGGCTGCCAGCCGATCACGCCCCGCTCGTTGCGCGCCGCCTCGAGGTCCAGACCGTCCAGCTTCACGGCAGCGATGCGGGCCACGATCGGCTCGGCGGCACGCGCACCGACCTGCAGCCCGCTCACGTCGAGCCGCGACAGGCGCAGCCGGTCCGTCGCAGTGGCCGGCTTGGCAAGTTTGCCGGCCGCCTTGCGCGCAACTTGCGGCGGAGGCGCCACGGCGCCGACCGGCTGCAAGTCCAGTCCCGTGAGCTGCAGGGCACCCTCGCTGACGGACCAGCCCGCCGGGTCGGCCTCGGCCTGCGCCTGCAGCGCCACGTCGGCCCCCAGCACGCGCACCGGAAGCAGGGCCTGCCAGGGCGTGAGCCACGCGGTCGGCTTGAAACCGGCCACGTCGGCCTTCAGCCGGGCGCTGCGTGTCGCAACCGACAGTGTGCCGTCGACCTGGATCTTGGCGCCCTGCGCGTCGGCCAGCGACAGGGCCAGCGTGGCGGGCGGCGCATCGGCGCGGGCGTCGAGCCCGCTGACCGCCAGCGTGATGGGAGTCAACGCCTGGCCCTGGGGCCAGGCCGGTTCGGTCAGCAGCACGCGGCCTTCGGCCAGCTCGAGCTTGTCCACGCGCCATTGCCAACCGTCGGCATCGCCGGCCGCGGCGGGCGCCGAGGCGGCACTCGCCGCTGCGCTGGCGGACGACGCGGCGCGTGCCGGGGCGGCATCGGACAACACCAGTCGGTCCTTGCCGGCGGGAGCCGGCGCCGTGGCCATGAGGCGCGGCAGGTCGACCTCGAGCTGCGGCGCCTGAAGGCGGATCGAGCCGACGACGGCCTTGCGTTCGAGCGGCCGCAGGTCCAGCCCCTCGACCGCGAGCCGTTCCACCGCGACCCGCGCGCCCTGCGCCGGCACGAGCGCCTGGAGCTGGGACAGCGTGGCGCCCCCTTCGATCCGCAGCAGCGGCGCCGCCGGCGCGGGCGGCTGCTCGAAGCCGATCGCGAGCTGCAGGTCGAGCTGCCCGCGCGAGACGTCGATCGGCAGTGCCTGCGGCAGCAGCGGCGCAAACGCCTCGACCCAGCGCGGCACGTCGAGCTGCCGCCAGCTCACGTCGACGTGCGAGCGCCGCCCCTCGGCGAACGGTTGAGTCTTGCCCTGCACCTGCAGGCGGCTGCCGTTGACCTGCGCGTCGAGCAGCGGCTCGACGTGGATCTCCACATGCGACGGCAGGTTCGAGACGAACGGGATGCCGATCTGCAGGCCTTCCACGTGGTGCTCGCTGCGCGACACGCGGTCGGCGATGTGGATGCGTCCGCCTTCGAGGCGGATATTGTTCAGCGCGAAGCGCGCCGGCTTGGCGTCGGGCGGCGACGGCGGTCGTTTCGCCAGCGCCTCGAGCATCGGCGTGATGTTGTAGCGCCCGGGTGCCAACCGCTCCAGCTCGACCTGAGGCTCGCGCACCAGCACGCGCTCGAGCACCGGCGCGAGCCGCCACAGCGACTCGATGGACAGATCGGCCCTCAGCTCGGCGATGCGCAGCCAGGGCGCCTCGGCTGGCCCGAGCCTGAGGCTGGAGATCACCGCTTCCAGCCGCCACGGCGCCAGTTCGATGCGGTCGAGGACCAACGGTGCACCGAGCGCCTCGCTGCCCGCCGCCTCGATGCGCGGCTTCAGGAAGCCCGGCAACCACCAGCCGATCAGCAGCGTCCACACAAGCGCCAGGGCCGCCACGGCGCCCACGGTCCACAGCAGGACGCGCGGCGCGGCGCCGCGTTGACACGAACGCAGGAGGAAAGGCAATCGGGCGCTGGAGGTCATCGCTGGCAGGACGGGGCGGAAAGGCCCGTGGCAGTGTGCTCGCGCGGGGCGTCGCGGGTCAACGCCGAGCTTTCACCGGGCTTTCACTCAGATCGGCACGAGCAGCGGCAGCAGGTCGAGCGGCGTCGCGATCACGGCATCGGCGCGCCAGGCCTCGAGGTCCGGCGTTGCACCGAGGTAGCCGTACGCCGCGGCGATCGCGGGCATGCCGGCGGCGCGGGCCGCCTCCATGTCGCGCAGGTCATCGCCGACGTACACCGCCTCGTGCGGCGCGATGCCGAGCCGGGCACAGGCCTCGAGCAGCGGTGCAGGATGCGGCTTGGCATGCGGAGTGGTGTCGCCCGAGATCACCACGGCGGCCGAGCGATCGAGGCCCAGCCCTGCCACCACCGGCACCGTGAAGCGCGTCGCCTTGTTGGTGACGACACCCCAACGCAGACCCTGCTGCGCAAGCGCGGCCAGGCACTCGGCCACCCCGTCGAACAACCGGGTGTCGCGGTCGAGCGCGGCCTCGTACTCCGACAGGAACTCGACGCGGGCCGACTCGTAGTCGTCGTCGCCGGGCGCCATGCCGAGCCCGGCGCCCAGCATGCCGCGTGCGCCGGCCGAAGCGACCGGGCGCAGTTGCGATATCGGTAACGCCGGCAGTCCGCGCCGCTCGCGCAGGCGGTTCAGGGCGCCGCCGAGATCGGGTGCGGTGTCGGCCAGCGTGCCGTCCAGGTCGAACAGCACGGCGCGCACGCCAAAGCGCGCGCTCATGCTTTGCGGCAGCCGAACAGATAGTTCACGCTGGTATCCGCGCTCAGCCAATAGCGGCGCGTGAGCGGGTTGTATTCCATGCCGCGGGTGGCGCTCACGTCGAGATCGGCTTCGCGACACCAGCGCGCCAGTTCGCTCGGGCGGATGAAACGCGCGTACTCGTGCGTGCCGCGCGGCAGCAACTTGAGCAGGTATTCCGCGCCGACGATCGCGAACAGGAAGGCCTTGGGATTGCGGTTCAAGGTCGAGAAAAACACATGCCCCCCCGGCCGCACCAGTGCGGCACAGGCCTGCACGATCGAAGACGGATCGGGTACGTGCTCGAGCATCTCCATACAGGTGACCACGTCATACCGACCCGGCTGCTCGGCAGCCAGCGCCTCGGCGGCGATCTCGCGGTACTGCACCGACGGTGTGGCCGCCTCCAGGGCGTGCAACTGCGCCACCTTCAGCGCCTTGCTCGACAGGTCGATCCCCAGCACCTCGGCGCCTTGGCGCGCCATCGCATCGGAGAGGATCCCGCCGCCGCAACCGACGTCGAGCACCCGCTTGCCCTTGAGGCCGCCGGCCAACCTGGCGAGCCACTCGAGCCGCAGCGGGTTGATCTGGTGCAGCGGCCGGAACTCGCTCTCCGGATCCCACCAGCGATGAGCCAGGTCACCGAACTTCGCGAGTTCCTGGGGGTCGGCGTTGATCGCCGGGGCATCGTTCGTCGTCATGAGCGGATGGTAGGTGCTGGATATGGCGCGAAGAAACAAAAAACCCCGCCGAGGCGGGGTTTCGAAGCGGGCCAGGCCAGCTTACTGCTTGGCGCGAGTACCGACCACTTCGATTTCCGTGCGACGGTTCTTCGCGCGGCCATCGGCGGTCTTGTTGTCTGCCACCGGTTGCTTCTCGCCCTTGCCTTCGGTGTAGATGCGGTTCTTCTCGATGCCCTTGGACTCGAGATAGGCCTTGACGGCTTCCGAACGACGCAGCGACAGCTTCTGGTTGTAGGCGTCAGCGCCGACCGAGTCGGTGTGGCCGACGGCGATCACGACTTCCAGGTTCAGGCCGGCGATCTTGCTGGCCAGGTCGTCGAGCTTGCTCTTGGCTTCGGGCTTCAGCGTCGCCTTGTCGAAGTCGAAGAACGCGTCGGCGGCATAGGTCACCTTCTCGCTGACGGGCACCGGAACCGGCACGACGGCCGGAGCGGGCGCCGGGGCCGGCGGAGCGACCGGGGCGGCGACGGGAGCCGCCGGCGGCGGGGCCTTCGGCGGCGCGCCATCGCAGCGCTCGTCGGCGGTGGCCGGGGTCCAGAAATTGTCGCGCCAGCACAGTTCGTTGGTGCCGTTCTTCCAGACATTCCCGTCCACGTTCTTCCAGTTGTCGACCGTCTGGGCAAACGCGGTGGAAGCGGAGGTGGCGATCGCGGCAGTCGCGAAGAGCATTGCCACCTTGTTCAATTTATTCATGATTTTCCTCTCTCGGTAGGCCGTTAAACGGCAGACGTCCATGCGGATATATCGAGCGAAACTATCGAGCGCCCTATGAAAAGAGCACTTTAGGACCGACAAAACATTGTGCCATATGGCTTTGCAGCGACAAGGTTTCGACCAGCTCCGGTGCCGCACCCGTGGCCGCTGTTGCGCTGCTGCGACAGCAAGCGGCAACTAGAATCGCTGACTTCCCGCTACCCCTTGCAGCCGGCCCCGTGCCTGATGCAAGCCCCGCGGCCCCTCACCGCGGACCACCTCCCGATCACGCATGACCCAGTTCGCCAAGGAAACCCTGCCGATCAGCCTCGAAGAGGAGATGCGGCGCTCCTACCTCGACTATGCGATGAGCGTGATCGTCGGTCGAGCCCTGCCGGACGCCCGCGACGGCCTGAAGCCGGTGCACCGGCGCGTGCTCTTCGCGATGCACGAGCTGAACAACGACTGGAACCGGCCCTACAAGAAATCGGCCCGCATCGTCGGCGACGTGATCGGTAAGTACCACCCGCACGGCGACACTGCGGTCTACGACACCATCGTGCGGATGGCGCAGGACTTCTCGCTGCGCCACATGCTGGTCGACGGCCAGGGAAACTTCGGATCGGTCGATGGCGACAACGCCGCGGCGATGCGCTACACCGAGATCCGCCTGTCCAAGATCGCCCACGAGATGCTGGCTGACCTGGACAAGGGCACGGTCGATTTCGGTCCTAACTACGACGGTTCCGAGAAGGAACCGCTGGTGATGCCGTCCCGGTTGCCCAACCTGCTGGTCAACGGCTCGGCCGGCATCGCTGTGGGCATGGCGACGAACATCCCGCCGCACAACCTCAACGAGGTGGTCGACGCCTGCCTGCACCTGCTGAAGAACCCCGAGGCCTCGATCGACGAGCTGATGGAGATCATCCCGGCGCCGGACTTCCCCACCGCCGGGATCATCTACGGCCTGGGTGGCGTGCGCGAGGGCTATCGCACCGGCCGCGGCAAGGTGGTGATGCGCGCGAAGTGCCACTTCGAGGACATCGACAAGGGGGCGCGCCAATCGATCATCGTCGACGAGATCCCCTACCAGGTGAACAAGAAGACGCTGCTCGAGCGCATGGCCGAACTCGTCCACGAGAAGAAGCTGGAGGGCATCAGCCACATCCAGGACGAGTCCGACAAGTCGGGCATGCGCGTCGTCATCGAGTTGAAGCGCGGCGAAGTGCCCGAGGTGGTGCTGAACAACCTGTACAAGCAGACCCAGCTGCAGGACAGCTTCGGCATCAACATGGTGGCGCTGATCGACGGCCAGCCCAAGCTGTGCAACCTGCGGGATCTGGTAGAGGTCTTCCTCGAGCACCGCCGCGAGGTCGTCACGCGGCGCACCGTGTTCGAGCTGCGCAAGGCACGCGAACGCGGCCACGTGCTCGAAGGCCTGGCGGTGGCGCTGGCGAACATCGACGAGTTCATCGAGATCATCAAGAACTCGCCGACGCCGCCGCTGGCCAAGCAGGGGCTGATGGACAAGAGCTGGGATTCGTCGCTGGTGCGCGAGATGCTGGTGCGTGCCGCGGCCGACACCCCCGGCGGCCGCGACGCCTTCCGTCCAGAGGGGCTGCCGGCGCTCTACGGCATGCAGACCGACGGGCTGTACCGGCTGTCCGACGACCAGGCCCAGGAAATCCTGCAGATGCGCCTGCAGCGCCTGACCGGCCTGGAGCAGGACAAGATCATCGGCGAGTACAAGGAGGTCATGGCGCACATCGCCGACCTGCTCGACATCCTCTCCAAGCCGGAGCGCGTGACCACCATCATCGGCGAGGAGCTGGTGGCGGTGAAGCAGGAGTTCGGCCAGACCAAGCTCGGCGCGCGCCGCAGCGTGATCGAGCACAACGTGCAGGAGCTCGGCACCGAGGACCTGATCACGCCGACCGACATGGTGGTCACGCTGAGCCACACCGGCTACGTGAAGAGCCAACCGCTGACCGAGTACCGCGCGCAGCGCCGCGGCGGGCGCGGCAAGCAGGCCACGCAGACCAAGGAAGACGACTGGATCGAGCAGCTCTTCATCGCCAACACGCACGACTGGATGCTGTGCTTCAGCAACCGGGGCCGCGTCTACTGGCTGAAGGTCTGGGAAGTGCCACAGGGCGGGCGCGCGGCGCGCGGCAAGCCCATCGTCAACATGTTCCCGCTGCAGCCCAACGAGAAGATCACGGTGGTGCTGCCGCTGACCGGCGAGTTCCGCACCTTCCCGTCCGACCACTACATCTTCATGTCCACCGCGCTCGGCACGGTGAAGAAGACCGCGCTCGACGAGTTCAGCAACCCGCGCAAGGCCGGCATCATCGCCGTCGACCTGGATGAAGGCGACCACCTCATCGGTGCGGCACTGACCGACGGCAAGCACGACGTGATGCTGTTCTCCGATGGCGGCAAGGCCGTCCGCTTCGACGAGGACGACGTGCGGCCGATGGGCCGCAACGCGCGCGGCGTGCGCGGCATGGCGCTCGAGCCGGGCCAGAACGTCATTGCGATGCTGGTGGCCGAGGACGAGTCGCAGAGCGTGCTCACGGCCACCGAGAACGGCTACGGCAAGCGCACCTCGATCACCGAGTACACCCGCCACGGCCGCGGTACCAAGGGCATGATCGCGATCCAGCAGACCGAGCGCAACGGCCGCGTCGTGGCCGCCACGCTGGTGCGGCCGGAGGACGAGATCATGCTGATCACCGACCGCGGCGTGCTGGTCCGCACCCGCGTGAGCGAGATCCGCGAACTCGGCCGCGCGACCCAGGGCGTGACGCTGATCGCCCTCGACGACGGCTCGCAGCTCGGTGGCCTGCAGCGCATCGTCGAGAACGATGCCGGCAGCGATGCCGCCGATACCGAAGAGACACCGGCCTCATGATGAAACTGCTTCCCCTGGCGACGGCCCTCGCGCTGTCGCTTTCGCTTTGCGCCGGTGGCGCGCTGGCCCAGGGCGCTTCCGCGCCAGCCGCTGCGGCCTCCGCGGCGCCCGTCAGCAGCGCGGCGAAACGCGATCTCGCGAAGCGCTGGGTGGCGCTGCAGCAGGGCTCGCTGGATGCCGCGGCGCGCAGCATCGTCGAAGCGCCCGCGCGGCAGTTGCTGGGAGCCGCCGATCCGGTGCTGCGCAGCAAGGTGCCGGCCGACAAGCGCGAGGCCGTGGCGAAGCAACTGCAGGACGAGGCGCGCAAGTACGCCGACGACCTGACCCCGGTCGTGCGCAAGCGCGCCCAGGAACTGGCCCAGACCCAGATGCTGGCGGCAGTGGAAGAGAAGTACACCGAGGACGAGTTGCGCCAGGTCGTCGGCTTCTACGAATCGCCGGTCTTCAAGAAGCTGCAGCAGACGCAGCCGCCCATCGAGCAGGCCCTCGGCCAGAAGCTGCTCGCCGGCGTCCAGCCGACCGTCGAGACCAAGGCCAAGGCGCTGCAGGCCACGATGGCCAAGATCCTCGGGGTCTCGCCCGCGCCGGTGGGTGGCAGCGCCAGCGCGCCGGCCGGCACCGGCCTCAAGCCCTCCGCACCGAAGAAGCTGGGCGCGCCGACCACCGACAAGCCCTGAGCGGCCGTGACGCGCGCCTACAACTTCTCTGCCGGGCCGGCGACGCTGCCGGAGCCGGTGCTCGCCCAGGCGGCGACTGAGATGCTCGACTGGCGTGGCAGCGGCATGGGCGTCATGGAGATGAGCCATCGCGGACGTGAATTCGGCGAAATCTTCGCGCGCACGGAACTGCGCCTGCGGGAACTGCTCGCGGTCCCGGCCGAGTTCAATATCCTGTTCATGCAGGGTGGTGCGATCGCAGAGAACGCGATCGTGCCGATGAACCTGTCCCGCGGCGGCGTGACCGACCACGTGGTGACCGGCCTGTGGTCGATCAAGACCCGGCAGGAGGCGCTGCGCTATGGCGAGGCGCGCGTCGTCGCGAGCAACGAGGCGGCCGGCGCCGCCAACCACACCACCCTGCCCGCCCCGGCGACCTGGCGGCTCAGCGCGAACGCGAGCTACGTGCACGTGTGCAGCAACGAGACCATCAACGGCGTGGAGATGCACGAACTGCCGGACCTGCGTGCGCTCGGCTGCGAGGCGCCGCTGGTGGTGGACTGCTCCTCGCACATCGGCTCGCGACCCATCGAATGGTCGCGCGTCGGACTGGCCTACGCCGGCGCACAGAAGAACATCGGCCCGTCCGGGCTGACGCTGGTGTTCGTGCGCGAGGACCTGCTCGGCCATGCGCTGCCCATCTGTCCCAGTGCCTTCGACTACGCCGTCGTCGCCGCCAACGGCTCGATGTACAACACGCCGCCGACCTATTCGATCTACATCGCCGGCCTCGTGTTCGAGTGGATGGCGGCCCAGGGCGGCGTGGCGGCGATCGAGCAGCGCAACATCGAGAAGGCGGCGCTGCTGTACGACGCGATCGACGGCTCCGGCTTCTATGCCAACCGCGTGGCCCGCGAGGCCCGCTCGCGCATGAACGCTCCCTTCTTCCTCCCCGACGACCGGCTGTACGCCCCGTTCCTGGTGGGTGCCGAAGAGCGTCGCCTGCTGCAGCTCAAGGGGCACAAGAGCGTGGGCGGCCTGCGGGCCTCGATCTACAACGCCATGCCGTTGGCGGGCGTGCAGGCGCTGGTGACCTACATGCGAGAATTTGCGCAACGCCATGGCTGATTCCGCCGCCTCCCCCCTCGACCCCGCGCTGCTCGGCTTGCGCCAGCAGATCGATGCCGTCGATCGCGAACTGCTGGCACTGCTGAACCGCCGCGCTGCGCTGGCGCAGGAAGTGGGCGGTATCAAGAAACGCGAAGGCTCGGTGGTTTTCCGCCCGGAGCGCGAGGCCCAGGTGATCGACGGCCTGAAGGCCTCGAATCCCGGCCCCCTGCAGGGCGAAAGCGTGGCGCCGATCTGGCGCGAGATCATGTCGGCCTGCCGAGCCCTCGAGACACCGACGCGCGTAGCCTACCTCGGCCCGGCCGGCACATTCAGTGAGCTCGCAGCGCTGGGCTACTTCGGCAGCTCGATCGTGCGCGTGCCCTGCGCCAGCATCGACGAGGTGTTCCGCACCACCACCGCCGCCGCGGCAGACTTCGGCGTCGTGCCGGTCGAGAACTCGACCGAGGGCGTGGTGGCGCGCTCGCTGGACCTGCTGCTGACGACACCGCTGTTCCTGATCGGCGAGACCAGCCTGTTCGTGCGCCACAACCTGCTGCGCCAGGCCAACTCGCTGGCCGGCATCCAGGCGGTGTGCGCCCATCCGCAGGCGCTGGCGCAATGCCACGGCTGGCTCAGCTACCACCTGCCTGACGTCGAACGCCGTCCGGTTGCCAGCAATGCCGAAGGCGCCCGGCTGGCGTCGCTGGACCCCAGCCTCGCTGCGGTGGCGAGTGAGCGCGCCGGCAGCGAGTTCGGCCTGCACGTCGTCGCGCCGGCCATCCAGGACGACCCGCACAACCGCACCCGCTTCGTGATCGTCACGCACCCCGATCGGCATCCGCAGCCCAAGGCCTCCGGCCACGACTGCACCAGCCTCGTGGTGTCGGTGAACAACCGGCCCGGCGCGGTGCACGACATGCTGGTGCCGCTGAAGCAGAACGGCGTGTCGATGACGCGCTTCGAGTCGCGCCCTGCCCGCAGCGCCGATCAGTGGGAGTACTACTTCTACATCGACCTGCAGGGCCACCCCGACGAGCCGGCCGTCGCCGCGGCCCTGGCCGAACTGCGTGCGGCCTGCTCCTTCTTCAAGCTGTTGGGCACCTACCCGCTCGACGTCCACTGATCCCGGCCGACCCCATGTTCAATCAACTCGGCGTGATCGGTTGCGGCCTGATGGGTGGCTCGTTCGCGCTGGCGCTCAAGCGCGCAGGTCTCGTGAAACGCGTTGTCGGCTACAGCAAGTCGCCGTCGACCACAGAGAAGGCCAAGCGCCTCGGCGTGATCGACACCGCGGCCGAATCGGCGCTGCTGGCCGTGTCAGGCTCCGATCTGGTGCTGCTGGCCGTGCCGGTGGCCGCTACGGAGGCCACGCTGAAGGCCATCCGCCACCTGGTCGAGCCCGGCGTGATGCTGATGGACGTGGGCAGCACCAAGCGCGACGTGGTCGACGCCGCCCGACGGGTGCTGAAAGACAAGGTCGGCTGCTTCGTGCCGGCCCACCCGATCACCGGCAAGGAAGTCTCGGGCATCGAGAACGCAGACGCCTACCTCTACGCCAACCGACAGGTGATCCTGACGCCGCTGGCGCAGACCGACGCGGTGCTGGTGCAGAAGGCCACCGACGTGTGGGCCGCGATCGGCTGCCAGGTGCTCAAGATGAGCCCGGAGAACCACGATGCCGCGTTTGCGGCCGTCAGCCACCTGCCCCACCTGCTGGCCTTCGCCTACTTCGCGTCGGTCGCCAAGCAGCCGGCCGGGCGCGACTTCCTCTCGCTGGCGGGGCCGGGCTTCCGCGACTTCACCCGCATCGCGGCCAGCGACCCGGTGATGTGGCGCGACGTGCTGATGAGCAACCGCGAGGAGATCCTGAAGCAGTCGCAGCGCTTTCGCCACACGCTCGACGCGTTAGAGCACGTGATGAAGCTCGGCAACAGCGAGGCGCTCGAAGACCTGATCCGCAACGCCTCGGAAATGCGCGCCGGCTGGCAGATGAGCAGCCCGAAGCCGGGCGGCAACCGCTGAGCGTGGCGACCCCGCGGGCCTTCCTCGACATCCCCCCGCTGCAGGCCGCGGGCGGCACCGTGCGGCTGCCCGGCTCCAAGAGCATCTCGAACCGGGTGCTGCTGCTGGCCGGGCTGTGCGCTGGCCGCACCCGGGTGCTCGACCTGCTCGACTCCGACGACACTGGCGTGATGCTGGACGCGCTGCGCACGCTGGGTTGCGGCATCGAGGCCGACGGCGACGCGCTCGCGGTCACCGGCCTCGGCGGGCGACTGGCCGTGCGCGAGGCCCGACTGTTTCTCGGCAATGCCGGCACCGCGATGCGCCCGCTGGCCGCCGCGCTGGCGCTGCTGGCGGCCGATCAGGGAGGACGCTTCGAGCTCAGCGGCGTGCCGCGCATGCACGAGCGGCCCATCGGCGACCTGGTCGATGCGCTGCGGCCTTTGGGCTGCACGATCACCTGCCTGGCCAATGAAGGTTATCCGCCACTGCGCCTGGAAAGTGGCACGCTGACGCTGGACGCGCCGATCCGCGTGCGCGGCGACGTCTCCAGCCAGTTCCTGACCGCGCTGCTGATGGCGCTGCCGCTGGTCGCCACGCGGCAATCGATCACGATCGAGGTCGACGGCGAACTGATTTCCAAGCCCTACATAGAGATCACACTGGCGCTGCTGGCGCGCTTCGGCATCACGGTGCAGCGTGAAGGCTGGCAACGCTTCGTCATCCCGCAGGGCAGCGCCTACGTGTCGCCCGGCGAGATCGCGGTCGAAGGCGATGCCTCGTCGGCCTCGTACTTCATCGCGGCCGGGGCCATCGCCGCCGCCGACGGGCCCTTGCGCATCGAGGGGGTCGGCTCGGCGTCGATCCAGGGCGACATCCGCTTTGTCGAAGCCGCCCGGGCGATGGGCGCCGACATCGCCGAGGAAGCGAACGCGCTGGTCGTGCGCCGCGGTGCGTGGCCGCTGACGGCGATCACGCTCGACTGCAACCACATCCCCGACGCCGCGATGACGCTGGCGGCGATGGCGCTGTACGCCACCGGCACCACGCGGCTGACCAACATTGCGAGCTGGCGCGTCAAGGAAACCGACCGCATCGCCGCGATGGCCATCGAACTGCGCAAGTTCGGAGCTACGGTGCTCGAAGGCGCCGACTTCATCGAGGTCACGCCGCCCGCCCGCTGGCAGGCGGCGGCGATCCACACCTACGACGACCACCGCATGGCGATGTGCGCCTCGCTCGCCGCCTTCAACCCGCTGGCGGGGGGCGATGTGCCGGTGCGCATCCTGGACCCGCGCTGCGTCAACAAGACCTACCCGGCCTATTTCGACGCCTTGTTCGGCGTGACCCGCGCGCGGATCGGCCGCGTCCCGGTGCTGACCGTCGACGGCCCCACCGCGTCCGGCAAGGGCACGCTCGGCAGCGCGCTCGCCGAGCGGCTGGGCTACCACCACCTCGATTCAGGCGCCCTCTACCGGGCCACGGCGCTGGCCGCGCTGCGCCAGGGCGTGCCGGCCAGCGACGAGGCCGCCGTCGCGGCGATCGCGCGCACACTGCCGCTGCGCTTCGAGAACCAGCAGGCGCTGCTGGCCGGCGAGGATGTCAGCGACGAACTCCGGCACGAGGCGGTCGGCAGTCTGGCCTCGCAGATCGCCGCGCTGCCCGCCGTGCGCCAGGCGCTGGTCGAGCTGCAACTCGCCTTCCGCCGACTGCCCGGCCTGGTAGCCGACGGACGCGACATGGGCACGGTGATCTTCCCCGACGCAGCGCTCAAGGTCTTCCTCACCGCCAACAGCGAACAGCGCGCGAGCCGGCGGCATAAGCAGTTGATTTCAAAGGGAATTTCAGCTAATATCGAAAGTCTTCGGGCCGACTTGGAGGCACGTGACGCTCGCGACCAGCATCGCAGCGTGGCGCCCTTGAAGCCGGCCCAGGATGCCCGGTTGCTCGACAACTCGGTCCTGTCCGTCGAAACCTCGGTGGATCAGGTACTGGATTGGTGGGACGCCGTGCAGCCTTTCGGTTCTCGCGCCACGCACGAGGATTGACGGGTACTCAGGCCCGCGGCTTCCCCTCAGCACTGCAAGGTGCGCCGAAGCGGCGGTTCTTTCAACCTAACCCGCCACGCGAGTGGCAAATCGCCGCAACGCCGGCCTCAGGAAACCCCCAATGAGTCAAACCGCAACTGCCTCGTCGCAAGGCATGGAATCGTTCGCCGCCCTGTTCGAGGAGTCGCTGAAGCGCTCCGACATGCGCGCCGGCGAGGTGATCACTGCCGAGGTGGTCCGCATCGAGCACAGCTTCGTGGTCGTCAATGCCGGCCTCAAGAGCGAAGCCTATGTGGCGATCGAAGAATTCAAGAACGACCAGGGCGAACTCGAAGTCCAGGTCGGTGACTTCGTCTCCGTCGCGATCGACGCGATCGAGAACGGCTACGGCGACACCATCCTGTCGCGCGACAAGGCCAAGCGCCTCGCGTCGTGGATGTCGCTCGAGACCTCGCTCGAGTCCGGCGACTTCGTGACCGGCACCGTCAACGGCAAGGTCAAGGGCGGCCTGACCGTGCTGGTCAACGGCATTCGCGCCTTCCTCCCCGGTTCCCTGCTCGATACGCGTCCGGTCAAGGACATGACGCCGTTCGAAGGCAAGACCATGGAGTTCAAGGTCATCAAGCTCGACCGCAAGCGCAACAACGTCGTGTTGTCGCGCCGTGCCGTGGTCGAGGCCTCGATGGGTGAAGAGCGCGCCAAGCTGCTCGGCACGCTGCGCGAAGGCGCCTTCGTCAACGGCGTGGTCAAGAACATCACCGAATACGGTGCGTTCGTCGACCTCGGCGGCATCGACGGCCTGCTGCACATCACCGACATGGCCTGGCGCCGCGTGCGCCACCCGAGCGAGGTGGTCACGGTCGGCCAGGAGCTGACCGCCAAGGTGCTGAAGTTCGACGCCGAGAAGAACCGCGTCTCGCTGGGCCTGAAGCAGATGGGCGACGATCCGTGGGTCGGCGTCTCGCGCCGCTACCCGACCGGCACCCGCCTGTTCGGCAAGATCACCAACATCGCCGACTACGGCGCCTTCGTCGAGATCGAGCCGGGCATCGAAGGCCTGGTCCACGTCTCGGAGATGGACTGGACCAACAAGAACATCGCCCCGTCCAAGCTCGTCACGCTGGGCGAAGAGGTCGAGGTCATGGTGCTCGAGATCGACGAGGACAAACGCCGCATCAGCCTGGGCATGAAGCAGTGCAAGGCCAACCCCTGGGACGAATTCGCGCAGAACCACAAGCGCGGCGACAAGCTCAAGGGCCCGGTCAAGTCGATCACCGACTTCGGCGTGTTCGTCGGCCTGGCCGCCGGCATCGACGGCCTGGTGCACCTGTCCGACCTGTCCTGGCACGAGCCGGGCGAGGCTGCCGTGCGCAACTACAAGAAGGGCCAGGAAGTCGAGGCCCTCGTGCTGGCGATCGACGTCGAGCGCGAGCGCATCTCGCTCGGCATCAAGCAGCTCGACGGTGATCCGTTCGCCACCTTCACCACGCTCAACGACCGTGGCGCGACGGTGACGGGCAAGGTCAAGACGGTCGACGCGCGCGGCGCCGAGATCCAGCTGACCGACGACGTGACCGGCTACCTGCGCGCCAGCGAGATCTCTCGCGACCGCGTGGAAGACGCCCGCAACGTGCTGAAGGAAGGCGACGAAGTCACCACCTTGATCATCAACGTCGACCGCAAGACGCGCTCGATCCAGTTGTCGATCAAGGCCAAGGACAACGTCGACAACCAGGAAGCCATGCAACGCCTCGCCCAGACGTCCGAACGCGAGAACGCCGGCACCACGAGCCTTGGCGCCCTGCTGAAGGCCAAGCTGGACCAGAACAACTCCTGAGTCCCGCCGAGGCTGGAGACCCCTCGCGGGGTTTCCAGCCTGCGCGCATGCCCTTGCAACCGAGGACATGCGCGCAGGCCGCAGTGCCCGGATCCAGGCCAACGAACGCCCTACCCATCCATGACCCGCTCCGATCTCGTGGCCCTGCTGGGTGAGCGTTTCAGCCAGCTGACCCACCGCGACACCGAGTTCGCGGTCAAGACCATCCTCGACGCGATGAGCGATGCGCTCGCTCGCGGTCACCGCATCGAGATCCGCGGTTTCGGCAGCTTCTCGATCAACCGCCGTCCGCCACGCATGGGGCGCAATCCCCGGTCGGGCGAGCAGGTGGTGATCCCGGAGAAGCTGGTCCCGCACTTCAAGCCCGGCAAGGCGCTGCGGGAAGCGGTGGATGCGCGCACGGCCGCGCTCGAGGCCGAGGTACAACAGACCGCACGAGACGAGCCGGCGACCTGAGCCCGCCGACGCGCCCGCTTCGGCGCCATTGCCGTCGCTAGAATCGTCGACGATGCGTGCTCTCATCTGGCTCCTGCGAGCCGCCATCTTCTTCGCGCTGTTCGCGTTCGCGCTGAACAATCAGCACGACGCCGCTCTCAAGTGGTTCTTCGGTCATGAATGGCGCGCGCCGATGATGTTCATCGTGCTCGGCGCCTTCGGCCTCGGCTGCGCGCTGGGCATCTTCGCGATGCTGCCCAGTTGGTGGAAGCACCGCCGCGTCGCCCAGCAGCAGTTGCCGCGCACTGACACTGCGACGACGATGCTCGATGCCGACGCCGTGCGCAGCACCGAGCCCTCCTTCCCCGAGCACCCTCCCCGCGATGGACTTTGACCCGCTGACCACGCTGCCACTGGCCCTGCTCGGCCTGATGGTGGCCTTCGCGCTCGGCTGGCTGGCCTCACGCTTCGACGTCCGTCAGTGGAAGCGCGAGCAGCAGGAGTCACCGAAGGCCTACTACAAGGGCTTGAACCTGCTGCTCAACGAACAGCAGGACAAGGCGATCGATGCCTTCATCGAGGCGGTGCAGCACGACCCGGGCACCTCGGACCTGCATTTCGCGCTCGGCAACCTGTTCCGCCGCCGAGGCGAATACGAGCGTGCGGTGCGGGTCCATCAGCATCTGCTCGGCCGCGGTGATCTGCCGGCCACCGAGCGCGAGCGCGCCCAGCACGCCCTGGCTCAGGACTATGTGAAGGCCGGCCTGTTCGACCGTGCCGAGGCGGCCTTCCGCTCGCTCGAGGGCACGGCCTTCGCCACCGATGCTCGCCTCGAACTGCTGACACTGCACGAGCGCTCGCGCGACTGGCATGCCGCCATAGAGACGGCTCGCAAGCTCGAGGCGGCGGGCGCCGGGTCCTTCGCCACCCGCATGGCGCACTACGGCTGCGAGATCGCGCTGGAAGCCGATGCACGCCGCCGCCCCGATGAAGCCGACGAAGCCCTGCGCAAGGCGCGCGAGGCAGCGCCGCAGGCAGCGCGGCCACGGGTCATCGCCGGGCAACGCCACGCGCGCAGCGGCCAGCACCGTGAAGCGCTCGCGGCCTGGGACGAGCTGCTCGCCACGCAACCCGGCGCCTTTGCACTGATCGCCTCCGAGTACGCGGCCAGTGCGCTGGCCTGCGGCGATGAAACCGATGCCCGCGAAAGACTGGAAGCCGTCTACGCACGCGTCCCGAGCCTCGACGTCGTGATGGCGCTGCAACAGCTCGAATCCGACCCGGCAGCGCGCCACGAGCGATTGCGCCGGCACCTGCAAGCTCACCCGACCCTGTCGGCTGCGTCGGCGCTGCTGAAAGAGCAACACGCGCAGGGCCTGGCACCGACGGCGGCCGATGCCGATCAGTTGCAGCAGATCACGGCCACCGCGGCTCGACCGATCCGGCGCTACCGCTGCGCCGCCTGCGGCTTCGAGGCCCAGCATTACTTCTGGCAGTGCCCCGGCTGCCACAGCTGGGACAGCTATCCGCCGACACGGCTGGAGGACCAGTGAAGAAGCCCGCCCCCGGCAAGACCGCGCTGGCGCGCGCCCGCGTGCTGGTGGTGGGCGACGTGATGCTCGATCGCTATTGGTTCGGTGCCGTCGAGCGGATTTCGCCGGAGGCGCCGGTGCCGGTGGTGCGCGTCAATCGCGAGGAGGAACGCCTCGGCGGGGCGGCCAACGTGGCGCTCAACGTCAAGTCCCTCGGCGCGCGGGTGACCTTGCTGACCGTGGTCGGCGACGACGAGCCGGCGCGCACACTCCAGCGCCTGCTCGAGCGCGACGGCATCGACACGCTGCTGGGCAGCGATCCGCAGCTCTACACCATCGTCAAGCTGCGCGTGATCGGCCGCTCGCAGCAACTGATCCGCATCGACTTCGAGAACCAGCCCGACCACGAGGTGCTGGCCGAGATGCTGAACGACTACGAAGCCGCTCTCGACCAGCACGACGCGGTGCTTTTTTCCGACTACGGCAAGGGCGGACTCGAACACATCCCGCGCATGATCGAACTGGCACGCCGCGCAGGCAAGCCGGTGCTCGTCGATCCCAAGGGCAGCGACTATCACCGCTACGCGGGCGCCAGCGTGATCACGCCGAATCGCGCCGAGCTCGCGCAGGTCGTCGGCGCCTGGAGCAGCGAGACGCAGTTGCGCGAACGCGCCCAGGCATTGCGCGTCGAGCTCGGCCTGCAGGCCCTGCTGCTGACCCGCAGCGAGGAAGGCATGACCTTGTTCGACGCGCAGGGCGACACCAGCGTGCCGGCGCAGGCCCGCGAAGTGTTCGACGTGACGGGTGCCGGCGACACCGTGATCGCGACGATGGCCACGATGATTGCCTGCGGCCTGAGTCCGCGCGAGGCGATGCCGTTGGCCAACCGGGCCGGCAGCATCGTGGTCGGCAAGTTCGGCACAGCGAGCGTGAGCTACGAGGAGCTGTTCGAGTAGACGCGCCCAGCGTTCACGGCGCTCCGTCGCTTGTTCCCGGCAACGTTTCACCCCTCCGGCCGCCCTCCTGGGAAGGATGGCAGACCGCGCTCCGGCTTCTAGAGTGGGCTGACGGGTCTCCAACGAGGCTCGCCATCGCCAACACACTCTGGAGGAGAGTCAACATGCTGAAGAAGATGCTGAGCGCGCTACTCGCGTTCTGGTTCATGGCGGCCGTCGCCGCGGTCGATATCAACAAGGCCGATCAGGCAGCGCTCGAGAGCGTCAAGGGCATCGGCCCGGGCCTGTCGACACGGCTCCTCGACGAGCGCAAGAAGAGCGCGTACAAGGATTGGGACGACCTGATCGGTCGCGTCAAGGGCGTCGGTGAGGGCAATGCCCGGCGCTTCTCCGAAGCCGGGCTCACGGTCAACGGCACCAGCTACAGCACGGAACCGAAGCCCGCCAAGGTGGTGGCTCCCAAAGCATCGGCCGCCAAGGCGTCAGCCGCCGGCAAGTGAGCCCGGGGGCGCCGTCGAGTCACGAACTCACGTGCCCCAGCCAAAGAAGCGCAGCACGTCCTCGCGGCGTGCCAGCGTGTCGGCCTCGCCCAGCGCGATCAGCTCGCGCGTATAGGGCGCCTCGAACAGCAGATAGCTCGCCAGCGCCGCACCCCGCGCGCTGTCGGGCGCCACGTCGCTGACGCCCACGGCGCGCAACATCGCGCGCACCGGCGTCGGCAGCGCGTGCAGGTGCCGGGCCGCGATGTCGTCGAGCCGTTGGCTCGGTGCGATGACCAGCAGTTCGATCGGCCTGAGCGGCGTCTGCGCCAAGGCCTCGGGCCCCAGCAGCGAAAGCGTGTGGTTGATGCGCTGCAGCCGTTCGATGTCGACCGCCAGCGCGTCGAGGAAGATGTTCGACAGTGCATGGCCGGCGATCTGCGCAAGACTCGGGTAGCCATTGGCCGGTGGACGCTCGCCCACCGGCTCGTGCAGCCGGCCGGCCCCGACGACAAGAATGCGCTCGGCTCCGAGGTGCACCGCCGGCGAGATCGGCGCGGCCTGGCGCATCGAGCCGTCCCCGAAGTACTCTGCGCGGCCCTGCCGGTCCAGCGAGACCGCCGGAAAGATGAACGGTATGGCCGACGACGCCATCAGGTGCGTGACGCCCAGCGCCGCGCGCGCCGCCACGCGCTGGGAGCGCGTCCAGGCCGGCAGATCCTGAGGCGCGTCGTAGAAGGTCACGTGGTCGCCCGCGGTGTAGCTGGACGCACTGATCGCGAGGGCGCGCAGGTGGCCGGCCTCGATCAGCTGCGGTATCCGTTCCAGGGGCAGCAACTGGGCGAGCAGCTCTTCGAGCGGCTCGTTGTCCAGCAATGAACGCGGCCGTGCCCGACGCCAGCGCGCCAGTGCCCAGCCGGCGGTGAACAAGGTGAGCCAGCGTGCGCCGGTACGGATCACGCCGAAGGCATCGGCCCGATAGACCTGCCCGGCCTCGAAGTTGCGCCACACCCGCAGCAGCAGCCGCACGGCACGGTCGAAATCGTCGGCCCCGCAGGCCAGTGCCGCTGCGTTGATTGCGCCGGCCGAAGTGCCAGCGATGACGGGAAAGGGATTGTCGTGAGCGCGCACGCCGGCCTCGCGCCTCAGCCGGCTCAGCGCCGACAGCACTCCGACCTGGTAGGCGGCGCGCGCCCCACCCCCGGTCAGCACCAAGCCTGTGGTCTTGCTCACGCGGCGAGCATAGCCGCGGGCTGGAGGGTCGCTAAGGGCGGAATTGACGGCGAGAAACTGCCGTTATCACGTTCCTGGACGGTAGGCCGTTTTCGCCTGCCCCTCAGTCGCGCCCGTGCTTGCCGTGGCCACGGCCCTTGCCACGGTGATCGTCGTCGCGGTCGTCGCGCCGGTCGTGGCGGTGGTCCTCGCGATAGTGCGGCGCATAGACGTTCTGGTACCAGCCGTCCTGCACGAAGTAGACCGGTTGACCGCAGGCCGCGTAGCGGCTGCAGTGCTTGCCCCAGTTCTTGGCGTGGCCCGGCGGCACGCGCAGGTAGATCGGCCGCTGCACCACCGCATAGGGTGCCGGCGCGATGATCACCGGTTGGGGATAGATCACCTGCGGCTGAGGGTAGTTGCCGATGTCGATGCGGCCGTAGAAACCCGGCTGGCCGATGCTGACCGAGACACCGACATCGGCTGCGAGCGCCGGTGCCATGGCCGTGACCGCCAGAGCGGCGGCGAGAAGCATGCGTTTCATCCAACGATCCTCGTGTTGTTGACTACCTGTTCAACGCCGCGCAAGGCGATCCGCTGACACGGCACAGTGTGCTTCGGCGCACAGTCCGATGCGTTGGCACGGTGTTGCAGCCGTGTAAGAAAATGCACCGGTCAGTCGTACACCACCGTGGCCTGGCCGTGGGTGCTGGCCTTCCAGCGCGCCAGCGCCGTGTCAGTCGGAAAGAAGCGGCCTTCGTCGCCGAGGTCGATCTCTCCCTGCACCGCCTCGCGATGCAGCACCAGGCGCACCGGCAGCCCCTGGACAAGATCACCCTGGTCGGTGCGCAACGTGCGCGGCGGGAACTCGCGCAGCAGTTCACCGATCGGTGGCGTGACACCGTTCACGGCTACGCGCAGGTAGCGGCCGAAGCGACAGCGCGCCGCTGCCAGATCCCACACCTGCTGCACGTTGAGCCGCACACCCCCCGAGAAGCGGTCGGGCTGCACCTTGCCTTGCACGACGATGAACTCGTCTTCCACCAGTTGCTCGCGGTGCGCGTTGAGCAGGTCCTCGTTGGCCACGGCCTCGATCGCCTCGCTCTTGTCGTCGAGCTTGAAGATCGCGACCCGCCCACGCTGACCATTGACGACTCGCAGATCGGTAACGATGCCAGCCAGCAGCTGCGGCTCCCGGCTGTCCAGCAGGTCGGCGATGCGGCGCCGGGCGAACTGCCGCACCTCGGTCTCGCATTCGTCGAACAGGTGGCCCGAGAGGTAGAAGCCCAGCGCCGCCTTCTCCTGCGTCAGCCGCTCCTTGATGCTCCAGGGATCCGTGGCCACCAGATCGGGCTCGTTGGTCGAGGCGGCATGCGAGTCGCCAAAGTCGAACAGCCCACCCTGGTCGGCGTTCGCCGCCTGGGTGTCGGCGTACTCGAAGGCGAGCGGCACGCTGGCCATCAGCACCGCGCGGTCGGCCTCGAGGGCATCGAAGGCGCCGCCCTTGATCAGTGCCTCGACCACCCGCTTGTTGACGCGGCTGCGGTCCACCCGCGCAGCGAAATTGAACAGGCTCTCATAGGGCCCGCCCTCGCGGCGCGCGTCGACGATCGCCTCGATCGCGCCCTGCCCCGTGCCCTTGATGGCACCGAGCCCATAGCGCACGCGGCCGCGCTCCTTGCCTTGCGGCGCCACCGGCTCGAAACGGTAGCCGCCGGCGTTGACGTCGGGGGCCTCGAACACCACGCCCAGCGCCACCGCGTCGTCGTGGAAGATCTTGAGCTTGTCGGTGTCGTCGAGCGCGACGCTCATGTTGGCCGCGGTGAACTCGGCCAGGAAGTGCACCTTGGCCCAGGCCGTGTGATAGGCCAGCAGCGCATAGGCCGCGGCGTGCGACTTGTTGAAGCCGTAGCCGGCGAACTTCTCCATCAGGTCGAAGATCTCGTTCGCGAGACCCGCGCCGATGCTGTTCTTGGCCGCGCCTTCCGCGAAGATGACCCGGTGCTTGGCCATCTCCTCGGCCTTCTTCTTGCCCATCGCGCGGCGCAGCAGGTCGGCGCCGCCGAGCGAGTAGCCACCCAGGCGCTGGGCGACCTGCATCACCTGCTCCTGGTAGACCATGATCCCGTAGGTCTCCTCGAGCACCTCGCGCATCAGCGGATGAGGGTAGTCGACCTCCTCCTTGCCGTGCTTGCGCGCACAGAAGCTCGGAATCAGGTCCATCGGGCCTGGCCGATAAAGCGCCACCAGCGCGATGATGTCCTCGAACACGCTGGGGCGGGCCTCGCGCAGCATGCCCTGCATGCCGCGGCTTTCCAGCTGGAACACCGCGACCGTCTTGCCCTCGCTCAGCAGCTGGTAGGTCTTGCGGTCGTCGAGCGCGATGTTCTCGAAGGCAAAGTCCGCGCGATCGGCGTGGCGCGCACGGATGAAGTCCTTCGCCAATTCCAGGATCGTCAGCGTGGCCAGGCCGAGGAAGTCGAACTTCACCAGGCCGATCGCCTCGACGTCGTCCTTGTCGTATTGGCTCACCGCCGAGTCGCTGCCGGGCTGCTGGTAGAGCGGGCAGAAGTCGGTGATCTTGCCCGGAGCGATCAGCACGCCGCCCGCATGCATGCCGATGTTGCGCACTGTCCCTTCCACACGTTCAGCCAGTGCCAGCAATTCGGCAACCTCCTCTTCCTTCTGCTCGCGCTGCTCGATCTCCGGCGCCTCCTTGCGCGCGTAGATCAGGCCCGGGTCGGGCTTGTCGCCGGGGCGCTTCAGCGTCACCGTCTTGCCAGGCGGCGCCGGCACCAGCTTGGCGATGCTGTCGACATGGCCATAGCCCATGCCCAGCACGCGACCCACGTCGCGCAACGCGGCCTTGGCGGCCATCGTGCCGAAGGTGGCGATCTGGCTCACCGCGTCCCGGCCGTACTTCTGCTTCACGTAGTCGATCACGCGATCTCGGTTGCCCTGGCAGAAGTCGATATCGAAGTCGGGCATCGACACGCGGTCCGGGTTCAGGAAACGCTCGAACAGCAGGTTGTAGGCGAGCGGGTCGAGGTCGGTGATCTTCAGCGCATAGGCCACCAATGAGCCGGCGCCCGAGCCCCGCCCCGGCCCGACCGGACAGCCATTGTTCTTGGCCCAGTTGATGAAGTCGGCCACGATCAGGAAGTAACCCGGGAAGCCCATCTTCAGGATCGTCTCGATCTCGAAGTCCAGCCGCTCGACGTAGCGCGCGCGCTGACGCTCACGCTCATCGGCGTTCGGGTAGAGGTGCACGAGCCGCTCGTTCAGCCCGGCGTGCGAGGCGTGGCGGAAGTAGTCGTCCGGTGCCATGCGCTGGCCGTCGACGACCGGGGTCGGGAAGTCGGGCAACTGCGGTTTGCCGAGCGTCAGCGTCAGATGGCAACGGCGCGCGATCGCCAGCGTGTTGGCGAGTGCCGACGGGATATCGGCGAACAGCTCGGCCATCTGCGCGGCCGTCTTGAAGTGCTGCTCGCGCGTGAAGCGCTTGACGCGGCGTGGATTGATCAGCGTCTCGCCTTCGGCGATGCAGACGCGGGCCTCATGGGCCTCGAAATCATCGGTGGTCAGGAACTGCACCGGATGCGTCGCCACCACTGGCAGCCCCAACTTCGCGGCCATCGGCACCGCCGCCCGCACCTGAGCCTCGTTGCCGGGCTGCCCGGCGCGCTGCAGTTCGAGATAGAACCGCCCGGGGAACAGCGAGGCCAACCGCAGCGCCTGCGTCTCGGCACGCGCAGCATCCCCGGCCAGCAGCGCCAGCCCCACGGCGCCCAGGTCGGCGCCGGACAACGCGATCAGGCCCTCGCCATGCGTCGCCAATTGCTGCCAAGCCACGCAGGCCTGGTGACGCTGCAGGTTCTCGGTCCAGGCGTGCGAGATCAGCTCGCAGAGGTTCAGGTAGCCGGTGCGGTCCTGCACCAGCAGTAACAGCCGGCTGGGCTGCTTCTCGTCGCCTTCCGGCTCCAGCCACACGTCCGCGCCGATCAACGGCTGCACGCCCTTGCCGCGCGCCGCACCGTAGAACTTGATCGCACCGAACAGGTTCGACAGATCGGTGATCGCCAAGGCCGGCTGAACATCGGCCGCCGCCGCGGCCACCATGTCGTCCACCCGCAGCATCCCGTCGACGACGGAGTACTCGGTATGGGTGCGAAGGTGGACGAAACTCGGGGGCGCGGTCATGCAAGGATTCTAGGGAAGGCACACGCCGGATCGGCGCGCAGAACCCGCCCGACTCCCGCTGAATTCCATTGCGGCGCCACCGGTCAGCGCAGCGTCGTCGCGAGTTGTCCACCGCAGCGGTGCACAAGCCTGTGGAAAAGCCTCGCCCATCCGCCGCGAGGCCCCGCCGCTGCGCGCCCGCGGCCGACTGCCTCGAATCGGGCAGGTCGTCGGCAAGCTCACCTAGGGGGAAGGCTCAGGCCTTCTTCCGCGCTGCGACTTTCCGTGGCGCGGGCTTCCTCGTCGCGACCTTCTTGGTCGGTCCGGGCTTTGGCGTCGTCTTCGACACGGGCTTCGGCGCGGCAGCGGCGGTGGCGGCGAGCGGCTCGCTCACGCGCGGGCGCCCGGTCTTGATGGTCGGTACCGCCAGCAGCGCCGAGACGAAACGCGTATCGGCCAGCTCGGTCAGCAGCTTGATGCCGGCACGCAGCAGTTCGCTTTTCTTCGCGGCTTGTCCCAGCTTCGCAGCGCGCTGCTTCAGATCGGCCAGTGCAGCGTACTCGCCCTTGGGGATCGTGAAGCCGTCGCGGACCAGCTTCTCGCGCTTCTTCGGCGTTTCGACGCGGATCGGGGCGGCAACCACCTTGGCGCGCTTGCTCGGCGTCGGTACGGGCCGGACTGGCTTCGCGACGACCGCCTTGCGCTTGGCAGCGACCGCGGGCTTGGATTTCGTGACCATGGAACTCCTTAACGGGATAAACAGTATGTTCAGTTTATACCGTTCATCGTTTCACGGCAAAGCGTTCCCGCCCCGGTCTGTCCGCTTGCTGCTACGACTGCAACCACTGCAGCAGCTTCAGGATCAGCGGCATCAGCATCGCCGTCGCGATGCCATTGAGGCCCATCGCGAGAGCCGAGAAGGCTCCAGCGGTCTCGTTGACCTGCAGGGCGCGCGCCGTGCCGACAGCGTGCGCAGTGATGCCGACGGCGAACCCGCGCACCGCCGGGTCGTCGATGCGCGACAGGTTCAGCAAGCCGCGCGCGACGATCGCGCCGCCCACGCCGGTGATCGCCACCCCCACCGCAGCAAGCGACGGCAGGCCGCCGATGCGCTCGGCCACCGCCATCGCGATCGGCATCGTGGCCGACCTCGGCGCCAGCGACAGCACCGTCTCATGGGAGCCACCGAGCGCCCACGCGATGCCCATGCCCGAGAGGATGGCCGTCACCGAACCAACGACCAGGGCCACCGAGATCGGCAGCCACATCCGCTTCAGGCGCTCCCACTGGCTGTACAGCGGCACGGCCAGCGCGACCGTCGCCGGGCCGATCAGGAAGTGCACGAACTTCGCCCCTTCGAAGTAGGTCGGATAGGGCGTGTCGGTGACCAGCAGCACCGCGATGATCACGATGGTCGCCGTCATCACCGGGATCAGGAAGGGCGTGGCGCCGCAGCGCCGGTACAGCCAGGTCGCGCCGAAGTAGGCCAGCAGCGTCACCGTCAACCACAGCAGCGGCGAACTGGCCAGGAAGACCCACACCTCGAACAGGCTGTGCTTCATCGCCCGGACGACTTCGTGATGCGCAGCATCCAGCGCAAGGTGAAGGCCGTGACGACCAGCGTGATCGCCGCGCCGCCGACGCCCGCCGCGAGGAACGGCAACCACTCCTGCGAGACCCGGCCGAAATGCATCATCACGCCGGTGACGGCGGGAATAAACAGCAGCATCAGGTGCTGCAGCAGTCCGCTGGTGGTGTCGCGCAAGGCCTCCGGCACCCGGCCCCAGGCAACCAGCCCCGCCAGCAGCAGCAGCATGCCGACCAGCGGCCCCGGCACCGGCAGGCCCAGCCATTGCACCAGCACCTCACCGATCAGTTGCAGGATGAACAGGGCAGCGATCGCGTGCAGCATCGGGCAATCCTCCGGTGACAAATGTGGCCGACAGGGGGCCGGCACGGCGCCAAGAGAAAAGCCCGCGAGCGGGACCGCTTGCGGGCTTCTGTCTGGTGGGCGGTGCAGGGTTCGAACCTGCGACCCCTGCCGTGTGAAGGCAGTGCTCTACCGCTGAGCTAACCGCCCGATGAATCGGGCTCGCGGGGATCGCGAGAAGCCAGGATTATGCCATGGCGCGCCACAGCGTCTTGCCGCCGGAGACCTTGTCGAGTTCCACGAGCACGGCCTCGTGCGCCCGGCGTTCGTCGTCGCTGGGCTCGATGACAGGCAGCGTGAACTGACGCAGGTCGATGTCCGCGACGGTGACAGCGCCGCCCGACGAGGCCCCGGCATCGATGACCAGCGAGTTCTGCCCCCGCGTCATGCGGATGTAGACCTCGGCCAGCAGCCCCGCGTCGAGCAACGCGCCGTGCAGGGTGCGGCTGGCGTTGTCGACCTCGAGGCGCTTGCACAGCGCGTCGAGCGAGTTCGATTTGCCGGGGAACATCTCGCGCGCCATCGTGAGGCTGTCGGTCACGCCCGCCACCTGCTCGCCGAATCGGGGCCGCGCCAGGCGCTTCAGTTCGGCGTCGAGGAAGCCGACGTCGAAGGCCGCGTTGTGGATGATGATCTCGGCGCCCGCCAGGTACTCCATCAATTCGTCGGCGACGGCCGCGAACTTGGGCTTGTCCGCCAGGAACTCGTCGGTCAGGCCGTGGATCTTCACGGCATCCTCGTGATTGCGTCGCTCCGGGTTCAGGTAGAAATGCTTGTTGCTGCCGGTCAGGCGGCGGCTCTGCATCTCCACGCAACCGATCTCGATGATGCGATCGCCGTTCTCCGGACTCAGGCCGGTGGTTTCGGTGTCGAGGAAGATCTGGCGAGTCATGGTGAGTGCAGTGATTCTGGCTTCGGCATCACATCGCTGCGCGATATGAGCCTACGCCGAAATCACTGACCGGCGCGCCGCCGGTCAGTGATTTTCCTTGGCGTGGTTGATCGAGTAGCGCGGAATCTCCACCACCAGGTCCTGCTGCGCCAGGATGGCCTGGCAACTGAGGCGCGAATTCGGCTCCAGGCCCCAGGCACGGTCCAGCAGGTCCTCCTCGTTCTCGTCCATCTCGTTCAGCGAGGCAAAACCCTCGCGGACGACGACGTGGCAGGTGGTGCAGGCGCAGCTCATCTCGCAGGCGTGCTCGACCTCGATGTCGTGCTCGAGCAGCGCCTCGCAGATCGAAGTGCCGGGTGCTGCCTCGATGCTCGCGCCCTGGGGACAGTATTCGGGGTGCGGCAGGATCTTGATGGTGGGCATGGCAATCTCGAACGGGGTCAGACTTCTTCGACGCGCCGACCGGCCAGGGCCTGCCGGATGCCGCGGTTCATGCGCTCGGCCGCGAAGGCCTCGGTGCCGTCGGCCAGCGCCTTGACGGCCGCGTCGATGGCTACAGCGTCATCGCCCTGCGCCTGCTGTTCGGCCGCCTTCATCAGCGCCTCGATGCCGGCGCGCTCGCTCTCGGCGAGCAGATCACCGTCGGCCGCCATCGCGGCCCGGGTGGCCAGCACCATGCGCTCGGTCTCGACACGGGCCTCGCGCAGCGCGCGATCGCGCATGTCGCCCTCCGCGGTGGTGAAGCCCTCCTGCAGCATGCGGGCGATCTGCTCGTCGGCCAGGCCGTAGCTCGGCTTGACCGTCACCGCCGCCTCGACGCCGGAGGTCTGCTCGCGCGCGGTGACGCTCAGCAGCCCGTCGGCGTCGACCTGGAAGCTCACGCGGATACGCGCCGCGCCGGCCACCATCGGCGGGATGCCTCGCAACTCGAAGCGCGCGAGCGAGCGACAGTGCTCGACCTGTTCGCGCTCGCCCTGCAGAACGTGGATGGCCATCGCGGTCTGGCCGTCCTTGAAGGTGGTGAAGTCCTGCGCCCGCGCCGTGGGAATGCTGCTGTTGCGCGGGATGATGCGCTCGACCAGCCCGCCCATCGTCTCCAGGCCCAGCGACAGCGGCGTCACGTCGAGCAGCAGCAGGTCGTTGCCCGAGGCATTGCCCGCCAGCTGATGCGCCTGAATCGCCGCCCCCAGCGCCACCACCTCGTCGGGGTTCAGGTCGGTCAGCGGCGAGCGGCCGAGGTAGAAGGTGACGGCCTCGCGGATCTGCGGCATGCGGGTCGAGCCGCCGACCAGCACGACGCCCTTGACCTCGTCCTTGCCCACCTTCGCGTCGCGCAGCACCTTGCGCACCGCGGCCAGCGTGCGGTCGGTCAGCGGCCTGGTGAGCGCTTCGAACTGCACGCGCGTGACTGCGACGTCCAGCGTGCCGGCACGAAGCGCGACCTGCATGCGCGCCTCGGTCGCAGACGACAAGGCCTCCTTGACGGCGCGCGCCGCAACCAGCACCGCCCGCTTGTCCTGCGCCGTCTCGGCCTCGAGCCCGGCGCCGGCCAGCGCCCAGTCGGCCAGCGCATGGTCGTAGTCATCACCTCCCAGCGCCGAATCGCCACCGGTCGCGACGACCTCGAACACGCCTTCGCTCAGGCGCAGCAGCGAGATGTCGAAGGTGCCGCCGCCCAGGTCGTAGACGGCGTACAGGCCCTCGCTGCCGTTCTCCAGGCCGTAGGCAATCGCCGCCGCGGTGGGCTCGTTGATCAGGCGCAGCACGTTCAGACCGGCCAGTTGCGCGGCGTCCTTGGTGGCCTGACGTTGCGCGTCGTCGAAATAGGCCGGCACCGTGATCACCGCGCCGAACAGTTCGTCGTCGAAGCTGTCCTCGGCGCGGAAGCGCAGTGTTGCCAGCAACTCGGCCGACACCTCGACCGGCGTCTTCACGCCGTCGCGCGTGGCCACGCTCACCATGCCCGGCTGATCGACGAATCGGTACGGCAGCTTCTCGCGGCCATCGATGTCGGCCAGCGCACGGCCCATGAAGCGCTTGACGGAAACGATGGTGTTCTCGGGGTCCTCGGCCTGCGCGGCCAGCGCGTCGAAGCCGATCGCGCGGCGAGCACCTTCGAGGTAGCGCACCGCCGAAGGCAGGATCACGCGGCCTTCGCCGTCGGGCAGGCATTCGGCGACACCGGAGCGCACCGCGGCCACCAGCGAATGCGTGGTGCCGAGGTCGATGCCGACCGCGATGCGCCGCTGGTGCGGGTCCGGCGACTGGCCGGGTTCGGAGATTTGCAGCAGAGCCATGCGTTTATTGTCCCAGCGCTTCGAGGCGCCGATCGAGGTCGTGCGCAAAGCGCTCGACGAACATGAGGGCTCTGACCTGCTGCGCCGCGGCAGCCCAGTCGCGGCGCTCGTCGAGCGTGGACTCCAATTCGGCCAGGGCCTCGCGGCGAAAAGCCAGCACCTCCTCGTTGAGTGCTTGCACGGCCGCGCCTTCGCGCGCGTCGTCGAGCGCCTCGCGCCAGGCTATCTGGTGCATCAGGAAGCTCGCCGGCATCGCCGTGTTGCTCTCGGCTTCGACCTTGGCACCCTGCAGCTCGCACAGGTAGGCCGCACGCTTCAGCGGATCCTTCAGCCTCGCATAGGCCTCGTTCACGCGCACGGCCCATTGCATCGCCACGCGTTGCGCCACGGCGCCCTCGGTAGCGAAGCGGTCGGGGTGCACCTCGGTCTGCAGGGCCTTCCAGCGTGCATCGATCTGCGCGCGGTCCTGCGCACAGCGCCTCGGCAGGCCGAAGAGTTCGAAGTCGTCGCTGTCGAGCTTCATCATCGTCGTGGGATCAAAAAAAGGGCGCGGCCGTGCCGCGCCCTTTCATGCATCGTCGGCTTCAGATCCGGAACGATTCACCGCAACCACAGCGGTCGCGTTCGTTCGGGTTGTTGAACTTGAAGCCCTCGTTCAGCCCTTCGCGCACGAAGTCGAGCTGCGTGCCTTCGATGTACGGCAGGCTCTTCGGGTCGACCAGCACCTTCACGCCCTGGTCCTCGAAGATCACGTCCTCGGGTGCCGCTTCGTCGGCGTACTCGAGCTTGTAGGCCAGGCCGGAGCATCCGGTGGTCTTGACGCCCAGACGCACACCGACGCCCTTGCCGCGCTTGCCCAGGTAGCGCGTCACGTGGCGTGCCGCGGCAGGAGTCAGAGTGACGGCCATCGTGATCAGTGAGTTGCGGCTGCGGTCTGCGTGCTGCCGTGCTTGGCCTTGTAGTCGCTCACGGCAGCCTTGATCGCGTCCTCGGCCAGGATGGAGCAATGGATCTTCACGGGCGGCAGCGCCAGCTCTTCGGCGATGTGGGTGTTCTTGATCGTCAGCGCCTCGTCGAGCGACTTGCCCTTGACCCACTCGGTGACCAGCGAACTCGACGCGATCGCCGAACCGCAGCCGTAGGTCTTGAACTTGGCGTCTTCGATCAGGCCGGTCTGCGGATTGACCTTGATCTGCAGTTTCATCACGTCGCCGCAAGCCGGTGCACCGACCATGCCGGTGCCGACCGTGTCGTCGCCCTTCTCGAAGGAACCGACATTGCGGGGATTCTCGTAATGCTCAACGACTTTTTCGCTGTAGGCCATGGTGCTGCTCCTGTAACTCGGTCGAACGGGGTGCCAGGTTGGGCTCAGTGAGCCGCCCACTGGATGGTGCTGATGTCGACGCCGTCCTGGAACATCTCCCACAGCGGCGACAGTTCACGCAGCTTGGCGACGTTGTGGCGGATGGTGCTGATGGCGTAGTCGATCTCTTCCTCGGTCGTGAACCGGCCGATGGTCATGCGCAGGCTGGAGTGCGCCAGTTCGTCGCTGCGGCCCAGCGCACGCAGCACGTAGCTGGGCTCCAGGCTCGCCGAGGTGCAGGCCGAGCCCGACGACACCGCGAGGCCCTTGATGCCCATGATCAGCGACTCGCCCTCGACGAAGTTGAAGCTCATGTTGACGTTGTGCGGCACGCGACGCTCGGCGTGGCCATTCAGGAAGGTCTGCTCGATGTCGGCCAGGCCGTCGATCAGGCGCTTCTGCAGCATGCGGATGCGCTCGCTCTCGGTGCCCATTTCCTCGCGGGCGATGCGGAAGGCCTCGCCCATGCCGACGATCTGGTGCGTGGGCAGCGTGCCTGAGCGCATGCCGCGCTCGTGGCCACCACCGTGCATCTGCGCTTCCAGCCGCACGCGCGGCTTGCGCCGCACGTACAGAGCACCGATCCCCTTGGGGCCGTAGGTCTTGTGCGAGGCCAGACTCATCAGGTCGACCGGCAGCGTGGACAGGTCGATCGCGACCTTGCCGGTCGCCTGGGCCGCATCGACGTGAAAGACGATGCCACGCTCGCGACACAGTGCGCCGATCGCCGGGATGTCCTGGATGACGCCGATCTCGTTGTTGACGAACATCACCGAGACGAGGATCGTGTCGGGCCGAAGGGTGACCTTGAGCACGTCGAGGTCGATCAGCCCGTCTTCCTGCACCTCGAGGTAGCTGACCTCGAAGCCCTGGCGCTCGAGCTCGCGCATGGTGTCCAGAACCGCCTTGTGCTCGGTCCTGACCGTGATCAGGTGCTTGCCACGCGTCTTGTAGAACTGCGCGGCGCCCTTCAGCGCGAGGTTGTTCGACTCGGTCGCCCCGGAGGTCCAGACGATCTCGCGCGGGTCCGCGCCGATCAGCGCGGCCACTTCACCACGCGCCTTCTCGACCGCCTCCTCGGCCTCCCAGCCCCAGGCGTGGCTGCGCGAGGCCGGGTTGCCGAAGTGCTCACGCAGCCAGGGAATCATCGCGTCGACGACGCGCGGGTCCACCGGCGTCGTGGCGCCGTAATCCATGTAGATCGGGAAGTGCGGGGTCATGTCCATGGCGGGCGGCTCCCTGACGTCAGGGCTTGGCTGGCGGGAGCAGATGGCTGTTGATTACTTGCTGAACGAGCTACCGAGCGCGAACACCGAGTTCGGCGCGGTGATCTTGATGGGCTTGACCACCGGCTGAGACGAGATGGCCCGCTTGACCGGCGCCTCCTCGATCGACACGCCCTTGGCCAGCTGGTCGTCGACCAGTTTGCGCAGCGAGATCGAATCCAGGAACTCGATCATCTTGGTGTTCAGGCTGGCCCACAGGTCGTGCGTCATGCAGCGGCCCGAGTCCTCGCCCATGCAGTTTTCCTTGCCGCCGCAGCCGGTGGCGTCGATCGGTTCGTCGACCGCGACGATGATGTCGGCGACCGTGATCTCCTCGGCCTTGCGGCCCAGCGAGTAGCCGCCACCCGGGCCGCGGGTCGACTCGACCAGTTCATGGCGACGCAGCTTGCCGAACAGCTGCTCCAGATAGGACAGCGAGATCTGCTGGCGCGAGCTGATCGCGGCCAGCGCAACCGGGCCGCTGTGCTCGCGCAGGGCCAGATCGATCATGGCGGTGACGGCAAAACGGCCTTTGGTGGTGAGACGCATACTGAACTCCTTGAGGCGCGTGGCTGGCGGACCGGATGTCCGGGATCGCTTCACTGCGAGCCGTCGGGCTTAATCCCGACTGATTAGCTCAATTATAGGTGAAGCCGACTTATTTGGTCGGACACGCCCCCGTAAGTTCCCCTACTCGCGTCCCGGAGTTCGAGCGAGGTGCTCGATCAGCCCGTCGCAGGCGGTCTCCACCAGATCGAGCACGTGATCGAATCCGGCAGCCCCACCGTAATAAGGGTCGGGTACAACTTCACTGCCTGCCCCGCGGCCGAACTCCATCAGGCGCTTCAGCTTGCGCTGGGCGGCCGGCGGGCAGCGCTCCTGCAGCAGCGCCAGATTGTCCCAGTCCATCGCCAGCAGCAGGTCGAAGCGGTCGAAATCGTCGTCCTGAACGGCACGCGCCCGCTGCGTGGACAGGTCATAGCCCCTCCGCGCGGCGTGCGCCTGGCTGCGCTCGTCGGGGGGTTCGCCCACGTGATAGGCATGGGTGCCGGCCGAGTCGACACGCACGCGGTCGGCCAGGCCTGCCGCGGCCAGCCTGGCGCGAAGTACGCCTTCGGCGGTCGGGCTGCGGCAGATGTTCCCCATGCAGACCATGAGGACGTGGATGGGTTGCGGGTCGTCGGGCACGGGACATCTCCATCGAGAGCCGCGATTCTCGACGAACGCCCGCCCGTCAACGGGTCCTCAGCGGCCGAGCGCCTTCGCGGAGACGCCGCCGATGCCCCAGTTCTCCTTGGGCACGTCGTGGATCCACACGCGCACGTTCTCCTTCGGCGCCCCCACGGCCTCCATCATGGCCTGGGTGACCTTCTCGATCACGGCACGCTTCTGCTCCTCGGTGCGACCTTCGATGAGGTAGATCTGTGCAAACGGCATGAGCTTCTCCTGTGTTCTGTGGGCGGCCGTCGCGCTCAGGCGGCGGCCTTGTGCGTGGCGGAGGCGCGCTCGCGCGCCAGCGTCATCGCGGTGTCCTCGATCATGTCCTCCTGGCCGCCCACCATGCCGCGGCGGCCCAGTTCGACCAGGATCTCACGCGCCGGCACGCCGTACTTCTTCTCGGCACGCTTGGCGAACAGCAGGAAGGACGAGTACACGCCGGCATAGCCCAGCGTCAGCGAATCGCGGTCGACACGGATGATGTGGTCCATGATCGGCACCACCAGGTCCTCGGCCACGTCCTGGATCTTGAACACGTCCACGCCGGTCGCGATGCCCATGCGGTCGCACACGGCGATGAACACCTCCATCGGCGTGTTGCCCGCGCCCGCGCCCAGTCCGGCGGCCGCCGCGTCGATGCGGTTCGCACCGGCGTCGACCGCGGCGATCGAGTTGGCCACCCCCATCGCGAGGTTGTGATGACCATGGAAACCCAGTTCGGTCTCGGGCTTCAGGGCGTCGCGCACCGCGCGCAGCCGCACCGTCACGTCGTCGGGCAGCATGTAGCCGGCCGAGTCGGTGACGTAGATGCAGTTGGCCCCATAGCCTTCCATCAGCAGCGCCTGGCTCACCAGCTTCTCGGGGCTGGCCATGTGGGCCATCATCAGGAAGCCCACGGTGTCCATCTCGAGCGAGCGAGCCTTCGAGATGTGCTGCTCGGACACGTCGGCCTCGGTGCAGTGGGTGGCCACGCGCACGGTGTGCACGCCGAGGTCCTTGGCCATCAGCAGGTGGTCGACGGTGCCGATGCCCGGTAGCAGCAACGCCGACACCTTGGCCTGCTTCATCAGCGGGATCACCGCACCGAGGTATTCCTCGTCGCTGTGGGCCGGGAAACCATAGTTGACCGACGAGCCGCCCAGGCCGTCGCCGTGCGTCACCTCGATCAGCGGCACACCGGCGGCGTCCAGGCCGCTGGCGATGCTCTTCATCTGATCCAGCGTCATCAGGTGGCGCTTGGGGTGCATGCCGTCGCGCAGCGTCATGTCGTGGACGGTGATCTTCTTGCCTTGCAGGTTCATCATGGCGTTCTCCTTCGTCCGGGTCAGGCCGGCACGGCTTCGAGCTTCAGCGTGCCGGCGATCAGTTCCTCGGCGAACATCTCGGCGGTGCGTGCGGCGGCGGCGGTCATGATGTCGAGGTTGCCGGCGTACTTGGGCAGGTAGTCGCCCAGGCCCTCGACCTCCATGAAGACCGACACGCGCTTGCCGTCGAACACCGGCCCGTTGACCAGCTTGTAGCCCGGCACGTACTTCTGCACCTCGCGGATCATCTGGTGGATCGATGCGGTGATCCTGTCGCGGTCGGGTTCGTCCACCGTCAGGCAGTGCACGGTGTCGCGCATGATCAACGGCGGCTCGGCCGGGTTGATGATGATGATGGCCTTGCCCTTCTTCGCGCCGCCCACCTTCTCCACCGCACCGGCCGTGGTGCGGGTGAACTCGTCGATGTTCTTGCGCGTGCCGGGGCCGACCGAGCGGCTGGAGACGGTGGCGACGATCTCGCCGTAGGCCACCGCCTGCACCTGCGACACCGCCGCCACCATCGGGATGGTGGCCTGGCCGCCGCAGGTGACCATGTTGACGTTCATCTCACGCCGCCCCAGATGCTGCTTCAGGTTCACCGGCGGCACGCAGAACGGGCCGATCGCCGCCGGCGTCAGGTCGATCATCATCACGCCCAGCGCATTGAGCTTGCGCGAGTTCTCGGCATGCACATAGGCGCTGGTGGCGTCGAAGGCGATCTGCACGCCGTCGGCCTTCACGTGCGGCAGCAGTCCGTCCACGCCTTCGGCGGTGGTCTTGATGCCCATCTCGCGTGCGCGCTTCAAGCCGTCGGACTCGGGATCGATGCCGACCATCCACACCGGCTCGAGCACCGCGCTGCGCTTGAGCTTGGCCAGCAGGTCGGTGCCGATGTTGCCCGGCCCGATCAGGGCGCACTTGATCTTCTTCATGGAAAAACTCCGGGAGTGAACAGATTCAGGGGCCGGCGACCCGCGTCGCCGGCCGCGAGCTCGTCAGTCCCCACCGCGCATGTTCTGCACCTGGAACAGGCTTGGGGGGTTGAGCTTGGGATCGACCTGGCCCTTGAACTGGCCGGTGGTGCAGTGCTTGGCCTGCACGTCGACCATCGAGAACGAGTCGTCGATCGCGATGCCGGTGCCCTTGTTGACCGGCAGGTGGTGATCGGGGTGCGACTTGCCGATCGTGAAGGTCTTCCACAGCTCGCCCTTGCGGTCGTAGATCAGCGTGCGGTTGATGTTGTAGACCTGCGCGTCGATGTGNATCGGGGTGCGACTTGCCGATCGTGAAGGTCTTCCACAGCTCGCCCTTGCGGTCGTAGATCAGCGTGCGGTTGATGTTGTAGACCTGCGCGTCGATGTGGAAGACGCGCTTGCTGATCGGGTGCGCCGGGTTCACCGGCACCGCCTCCAGCACGTAGACCTTGCGCAGCTGCCAGGTGATCTTCGGGAAGCAGCCGCCCTGCCCGCCGAAGTCCACGAACTTGTAGCCGCTCGGATCCTTGAACTCGTCGGTCAGCTGCAGCTCGTTGTGGTTGTAGTAGGGCATCAGGATGTTCTTCGTGCCCTTGAACGTCCACTTCATGTCCGAGACGCGGCCGTTGTAGCCCTCGAAGTCCTCGATCATCAGGTCGGCGCCGAGAAAGGCATCGGTGGTCTGCCCGGTGGCGAGCCGGCGCACGCGGCGCTGGAAGCCGAGGTAGAGGTAGGCGTCGTCGAACTTCAGGTCGTCCTCGTAGCGCTGGATCAGCAGTTGCGTGTTCTTCAGGTCCTGCGGCTCGAGCACCTTCACGTAGATGCCGCGGAACAGCTCCGACGGGTTCGGCGTCACTTCGGGCACCGGCGCGTGCTGCACGCGGTGCTTGAAGTTCAGGAAGTGGAAATTGAACATGATGGTCCGCTCGACCTGGCCGCTCGTCATGTTGCGGTACTTCCAGTAGAACGGGTAGATCGCGGCGTTGTCGCCCCAGTTGAGGCCGTACTTGAAGTTCCACGCCAGCTTCTCGCCGGCACGCGGGTCGTCGGCCTTGGGCTCCTCGGGGAAGGGCCGGCCGGCAACGAAGCCGGTGATCTCACCGTTCTGGGCGCCGAGCTTGGCGGTGTTCAGGTTCTTCTTCGTGGCCTCGACGTAGAACTTGTCCATCGCGAACTGCGTGGTCGGTCCGACCTTGATCTCGTCCCAGCCGTTCTTGACGATCTGGTAGATGCCCGGGTCCAGGGCGTCCTTGAACTGCTCGACGTTGGCCTTGTTCACCACGGTGCCGGGAGTCAGGCCGGCAACGCTCGGGAAGCCGCTCTTGTACGGGTTGAACGAGGCCTCCACGTCGGCCTCGGTGGCGGCGCCGGCGGTCAGGGCGAAGCCCGCCGTGAACAGGACCAGCCCGATTTGTTGAATCTTCGTTGTCATGATGCTTGTCTCCTGCTTCAGAACTGATACCGCGCGGTGAGGAAGATCTCGTTCTCCTTCCATGCGGCGCCGATGGGGCCGGCGCGGAAGCGCCCGAGGGGCTCGAGGCCGCCGAGGCCGCGCGAGTAGGCGGTGGTGGGGTCGGCGTCACCGAAAGGCGCGGTGAACGGCGCCCACGGGTTGCACGAGCGGCAGTCGTCGAACTTCCAGCGCTCGTCGCCGTTGCGCAGCTTGAAGTTGCCCCCGAAGCTGATCTTGAACTTGTCTGTGACGATCCAGTCGATCTGCGGCGACGTGACCAGCGCCCTCGCCTGCACGTCGTAGGCCGTGATCAGCTGCGGGCTGACGCGGTCGTTGACCAGGAAGGCCTTCATCAGCAGCGTGGCGATCACGTTGTTCTCCCAGTCGGGCATGCCCACCGGGCCGAACTGGCCGCGCTCGTACTCGTGGTCGAAGATGTGCTGGTAGAACAGCTGCGCGGAGAACAGCGTGGTGCGGTTGGGATTGATGAAGGGCACGAAGGTGGGCCGGTAGGAAGGCCTTCATCAGCAGCGTGGCGATCACGTTGTTCTCCCAGTCGGGCATGCCCACCGGGCCGAACTGGCCGCGCTCGTACTCGTGGTCGAAGATGTGCTGGTAGAACAGCTGCGCGGAGAACAGCGTGGTGCGGTTGGGRTTGATGAAGGGCACGAAGGTGGGCCGGTCGAAGCCGACCACCGAGCGGAACACCTTGTTCTTCGAGTACAGCTGGGGCTTGAGGGTGTTGGCGAACTCCTCGCCGTTGGTGAAGGCCGCCTCGACCCGCACCGCCGCCTTGGCCGCCTGCCACTCGAAGTCCATCGAGCCGCCGATCAGGTTGACGCGCGGGAAGTGCATGTCGAAGGCGATCAGGTAGGGCCAGCCRCCCTGCGCATCGGTGCGCGTCTCGCCGGTGAAGGMGTTSGTCGCGCCCTTGCCGCCGTGCAGCGAGGGCAGCTGCGAGCGGTAGGTCAGCGCGTTGAGCGAGAACGACAGGCCGTCCTGGCTCACGCCCTCGTACTTCAGYCCGAGCTGGGTGTTCTTCAGGCTCCAGTTGGGCAGCTTCACGTCGCGCAGGCCGATCTGGCCGGGGCCGAAGTCGGTGGCCAGCAGCACGCCGGGGCCGACGTTGGCGAAGTTGGCCACCGTGCCGCCGTTGTCCCACAGGTTCTTCATGCCGCGGAAGAAGCAGCCGGCGTCGAGGATGACGTTGGCGGTGCCGCACTGGCCGAGGTTGTTGGGGCGGAACTTGTCGAAGTTCCACACCACCTGCAGGTTGCGGTCCTGCATGGTCTCGCTCGGGCCCATGCGGTACTCGGCCTGGGCGATCCACATCGGGATGCGGATGTCCTGCAGCTCGTCGTAGATGTTGTTGCGCGAGTAGTCGACCGGGTTGATCACGTCGAGCACGCGGAACAGGTCGGTGCGGCCCCACACCACCTGCTGCTTGCCCAGCTTGAGGAAGAGCTGCTTGCCGTCGGCCAGGCCGACGGTGTTGGTGACGAAGGCCTCGCGGATGACGTCCCAGCGCTCGTTGAACTCGGGCAGCTCGAGCTCGCTGCGCTTCTTGTCGCCGTAGCCGCCGAAGTCGGCGCAGCCGCGCCGGTCGGTGTCGCAGGGGCGCACCGGGGTGGCGAACTCCACCCCGCCGTTGGGCACGTCGTGCCAGCGGTCGCCCAGCAGGCGCAGGCCCTCGTTGGGGTTGTAGTTGGGCGCGCCGGGGTTGGTGGAGTTGAAGCCGAAGACGTTGTTGACCAGCCCGAGGCCGTCGACGGCGGCCTTGTTGATGATGCCGCTGCCGTGCGGCACCGGGGGCGGTCCGCCCTGCGACTCGAGCAGCACGCCGCCACCGGCCTTGCGGCCGTACTGGTCGTCGTTCATGCGGTACACGCCGTCGAAGCTGCCGCGCAGGATGCTGCGGAACTTCCAGCCGCCCTCGAGCTTCTTGTCGGCCTCGACCTGCAGGGTGTTGCGGAACTTGGAGAGCCCGACGCGCTCGCCGGTCTCGTCCTTGCCTCTGAAGCGGGTGTCGTTCTCGTAGTAGATGTCGACCTTCCAGGGGTCGACCGGCGCGGCGGCGTCCTGCGCCTGGGCCAGGCCGCACACCGCCAGGCCGCCGGCCAGCGCCGCGCGGGCGAGGCGGTGGTGAGGCTGGCGGGGCGGATGGCCGTGGCCGTGGCGGGGGTGGGCGCCTTGTGGGCGCGGGTGGCTCTGTCTGTTCTTCATCGTTGTCTCCTCGCTCCGTGGGTTCCTTGGATGGAATCGAATGCACAGCTTCTCGTCGGGCGGGCCGTCTCCTGCCCGCGGGTCGTCACTCCTGGACTGGTCAGGCGGGTTGCAGGGCCGCCGGTGCGTTGCCGCGGTCCTCAGGCTCGGCGGTCACGAAGCGCGGCTTGAAGACCACGCACCAGGCCGGCACGATGAGCATGGCGGCGACGGCGTTGACGACGAGCATGAAGGAGAGCAGCACCGCGGCGTCGGACTGGAAGCGCAGGTCGGACAGGAAGATCCACATCACGACGCCGGCGATCAGGGTGAGCGCGGTGAAGCTGACCGCGTAGCCGGTGGTGCTGAAGGCGTTGACGGCGGCCTGGCGGATGTCGTGGGTGGCTTCGTACTCTTCGCGGATGCGGTCCATGAAGTACACCGCGTAGTCGATGCCCACGCCCACGCCGACGGCGATGACGGGGACGGTGTTGACGCTGATGCCGATGCCCTGGATGCCCATGTAGGCGTAGGTCATGACGGTGGAGAACAGCATGGGCAGGACCATCAGCCAGCCGGCGTGGAAGGACTGGTAATAGACCATCACCAGCAGGAAGGCGACGCCCATCACCAGGGGGATGATGAGCATGTGGTCGGCGTGCAGGGCTTCGTTGGCCGCCGCGGTGACGCCGATCAGGCCGCCGCCGAGTTCGATGGTGAGGCCGGGCACGCGCCGCTCGATCTCGGCGGCGCCTTCCTTGGCGAGTTCGACGGCGCGGTTGATGGTCTCGGCGCGCTGGTCCTTGTAGAAGAAGACCATGTTGGCTTCGTTCTCGTCGGCGTTGACGAACTCCTTGAGCGCACCGGGGATGGGGCTGGAGGCCATGTAGGCGAACATGAGGCCGCCGACTTCGGCGGCGTTGTCGGGCAGCTGCATCCAGCGCGGGTCGTCGCTGTGGGTGAGGCGGTTGACGGCACGCACCATGGCCGGGATGGCCTTGACGCCGCCGAGCGCGGGGTCGGCCTGCATGTGCTGCTGGAAGTCCTCCATGGCCTGCAGGACTTCGGGGCGCTTGATGCCGCCCTTCTCGGCGGTGCGCGCGACGATGTGGAGTTCCTCGGAGCCGGGGAAGCGGGCGTTGATGGCCTTGGTGGAGAGGTTGAAGTCGTGGTCGCGCTTGAGGATGGGCGAGCCGGGCTCGGACTCGCCGATCTGCACGCGTGCGGCGTACAGGCTGCCGCCGGCCATCAGCACGGCCGAGACGACGAGGATGGCGATGGCGCCGCCGCGGGTGCCGCCGGTGCGGGCCATGACGGCGGCCAGGAAGCTGCGCATGCCCTGGTTCTTGTTCTCGGTCTTCTTCGGCTGGGGCAGCACGGTGAGCGCGAGCGGGACCATGAAGTGGACGGTGAAGATGACCGCCAGGCCCCAGAAGCCGGCGGAGACGCCGAGCTTCCAGTTGAAGGGGGCTGCGCCGAGCACGAGCACGGCCAGGCCGAGGGCGTCGACGACGATGGCCAGCGAGCCGGGCCGGAACAGCGCGTCGAGGGCGTTGCGCGCGGCCTGCTTGCCGCTGTGGGTGACGGCGAGCTCTTCGTAGTAGCGCGCCACGAGCTGCACGCCGTGCGAGGTGGCGCGCGCGGCGATCAGGAAGGGGATGGGCATGGACAGCGGCTCGAGGTTGTAGCCGAGCAGTGCCATGAAGCCCAGGCCCCAGATCGAGGACAGCGCGATGCCCAGCAGCGGCAGCGCGACGCCGTAGAAGCGGCGGAAGTAGACGATCAGCAGCAGCGCCAGCAGGGCCAGCGTGGAGAACATGATCGCGATGATCTGGTCGAGGTAGGTGTAGACGTAGCCGGTGAGCACCGGGTTGCCGGTGACGTAGACCTTGTGGCCGGGCTGCTCGAGCTTGTGGCGCACGTCCTGCAGCGCCGCGAAGGTCTTGGCGTAGTCGATGTCGCCTTCGTTGAGCTGGGCCTTGACCAGCGCGGCCTTGAGGTCGGGCGAGACGAGCAGGCCGTAGATGCGCGGGTTGGCGACGACGTCCTTGCGCAGTTGCTCGAGCTGCTCGGCGCTGCGCGCGGGCTGGGCCGGGTCGTAGTAGGACTCGGAGGCGAAGTTGCCGTCGGCGGTGAGGTAGACCTTGCGCGCGGTGCGGTGGGTGAGGCTGGCGACGAGGTTGTGGTTGACGCTGGGGAGGTTGTCGATGCCCTGGGTGGCCTGGTCGATGAGCGCGAGGGTGCGGTCGTTGAAGATGGTGCCCTGCTCGACTTCGATGGCCATGACGATCATGTTGGCGCCGCCGAAGTTCTCCTTGATGCGGTTGTAGGTCTGGATGTAGGCGTGCTTCTGCGGGAGCAGGTCGCTGAAGTCGGTGTAGATCTTGAGCGCGGGCAGCTGGGTGGCGAAGCCCAGGGTGACCGCCAGGATGATGCCGAGCACGTACTTGGGGTTGGCGAAGAGCCACTCTTCGCCGCGCTGCAGGACGGTGACGATGCGTTGGCGCAGGCCGTTCATCGGGCGGCTCCTTGGGGATGGGACTGGGCGAGGGCCTGGGGGTCGTGGGCGGCGAGCGCGATCTGGCCGGGCGCGGTGACGACGTGCAGGGCACCGGCGGAGCCGGCCACGAGCATGGAGCGGGCGTCGAGCACGGCGCCGGCGGCGAGGTAGGCGGGCGGGACGAGGCCGTGGTCGAAGCGTTCCCAGGTGTCGCCTCGCTTGACGACCATGAGGCCGCCGCCGCCCAGGCCGTAGAGCTCGTCGCCCTGGCGCAGCAGGGTGTACATGGGGGCTGCGGCGTGGTTGTCCTGGGCGCGCCAGGTCTTGCCGCCGTCGGCGGTGTGCTGGATGACGCCGCCCAGGCCGCTGGACCAGCCGTTGAGACGGTCGGTGAAGACGGTGGCGTAGGGGTAGAAGTCGCCGGGGATGGGGGCTTGCCTGACCCAGGTCTTGCCGGCGTCGGCGCTGGTGAGGACGGTGCCGAATTCTCCGGTGACGATGGCGTGCTGGTCGTCGATGAACTGCAGGGTGGTGAGGAGCGCGTCTTCGTCGAAGTCGGTGGCGCTCCAGGTCTGGCCGCGGTCGGCGCTGGAGAGGAGCGTGGTGTGGCTGCCGGCGACCCACAGGCGCCCGTCGGGGGCGCAGGCGATGGCCATGGGGTTGGTCTTGCCGGGCAGGGGTCGGGCGCTCCATTGCTGGCCGGTGGCGTCGCCGATCCAGACCTTGCGGTAGAAGTCCAGGCCGATGAAGCTGCCGTCGGCGCAGGCGGTCAGGGCAATGACGGAGGCCGGCGAGGCCAGGCGCTGGCGGCTCCAGCTGCGCCCCGCRTCGGCCGAGCTGACCAGCGCGCCGCTCGCGGTCCCCGCCACCAGGACCYKGCCGTTGCTCGACGCCGACTGGAAGGTGTCGGTCCTCAGTACCGGCTTCTGGCGCTCGGCCTTCACCGCACTGAAATCAGGCGCCTGCATGCACCCGCTCAGACCTTGCAGACCATAGAGCAGCAGCAATGTGCTCAGGCCTCG